>NZ_RQGG01000043.1 GCF_004769665.1 Leptospira kemamanensis | reverse complement strand
ATCGAGTCTTAGAAGTCGTTGGTGTTTTGTAAGAAGCTTAGTTCTTGTCCAGACTCCTCGGACTCCGCCTGAACTTACACTGTGACCTTTTAAATTCAATTGTTGAGCAACACGAATGGAACCATGAGTTGGATTGATGAGGCTATAATCCAAAATCACTTTTTCGAGTTCTTCCGACAATCGGTTTGGATGAGGGTTGGTCGCTCCAGATACTCTGTCGATCAAACCTTCTGAACCAAACGTTTGGTAGTTTCTTCTGATCTCATAGAATTGCTGTCTGGAGTATCCCATGATTTTGCAGGCTTTACTGACATTGCTTAATTCGTTTGCCAATTCTAATAAATTTAGCTTTCTTCTCGCTGCTTTGGTGCTTACGTTGGTATTGGTGGTGGTCATGCATTTTCCTCCAAGGAAATGACTTTGTGGTAAAAATCATTTTTTTAAATTGAGGATGTGTGACCACTGCTTCTTTACGAAACTGTCAGGTGAATACTATACTAGCACAAACAATTGAATTTCCTTACAAATCCCAAATCACATATCCACCCTTTGGAAGGTTATTTGCCTGGGTGATTTTACCACTGATAAAATGACGATTTTGTATGGAAAGGGCTTGAACTACATTTCCAGTGGATGGTATATTCCCATCTAACACTTTATTGTTGATAAAATCATAAAATACAAATCCGGCCCTAGGAGATCCATTGATAGTTGTAAAACTCCCGCCGAGGATTCCTTTTCCATTTTCACCCACAGAGATGCTCGATAATTCACTGTCGGCGGTGATGAGGTTGTATGTATATGTTCCCGATTGGCCATCAAATTTGGCAAAAAATGGTGAGGCTTGTGCTCCAATGGAATTAAATGCACCACCGATGTAATATTGATTTTGATAGGTAGTGATTGCGTTGACATTGCTATTGGGAAAATTCACATTCGAAGGAAATAATAAATTGGAAACAGAAATTCGGTTAACTTCCGTAAGATTAGGTGTTCCCGAACCTGCTATCGATGCAAAGGCACCACCCACAAAGACTCTTTGATTGTGAGTATGCAGAGAGTTCACCGCTCCATCGGGATTTGGATTCCAAGAGTCCACGTTTCCGCTAGGAAGTACCAAACGTGCAAGATTGTTTCTTGTGGAGCTTGCTACGTTTGTAAAGGATCCACCTAAATACAGATAGTTATCATCAGATTGGATGACATTGATGCTCGCATCGAAAGTCGGAGCTGTTCCTTCTAGACTTAATGTTTCTAAATTTAAGGCAAAAAAATTACTTCGTGATGTGCTTAATACAGAGCTAAACGATCCACCAGCATACAGAATTTTGTCTTTGATATGGAGTGAGTTGATGGAACCTACCAATTGTGGATTGAAACTCGTTGGTTTTCCTGTGATCAAATCAATCGAACCAAAACCATTTCGTTCCACTACGTTCACACTATAAAAACTTCCAGGAACCAATACTTTGGTTCCATCAGAAGAAAAAGCAAGTTTACCGGTACTAGCTTGGAAACCTGTGGAAAATTTGGGATTCCATGACGAGATCTGACCATTGGTTGGATCGACAGATAATGCAAACCGACGGGAATTACCAAGAACGGAAGTAAAGGTTCCGAGGACATACAACTTGCCACCAAACTCTGCAATCGAAGCAATGCTATCACTGGCAATGAGGGATAAATTCTCCCCTCCAAGAGTGCCCAGATTATTATCCACCGCTGCAAAATAATTCCTGGTCGATCCAGCCACCGTATTAAAGGTTCCTGATAAATACACTTTGGAACCTAGAACAGCAATGTCAGTCACGGGACCATTGGGAGACGGATTCCATGCAGTGGTATTCCCATCCATAAAAAATGATCTTGCATTCGTTGGTGAAACAACTTCAAAGTTACCGCCAGCATAAAGTACTTTGTTATTCGATGAATCTTGTCCGAGTATAAGGGCTTGGATCGAACCGTCCGTAACATTGGGCCCTATGAAACTGGAGATTAAGGTCCCTGTATTATAATTAATCTTTCCTAAACGTGCGTAGGCTGTATCTCCATTCAAATCTGTAAAGGCGCCTCCCACAAAAATTCCATCGTTGTCAGGGGCAAGTGCCGCAACAGCTCCTTGAGCATTCGGAACCCAAGTATTGTCCAACTCTCCTGTATACCGATTGACGGCTGCTAGGTTAGATCTAGCCACTCCATTCCAAACTGTGAAACTTCCGCCGATATAAATTTTATCCCCAACCAATTGGATGTCATTGATGGTAAACCCTGCACTGCCAGTTCCCACGTCAAAATTGGGATCAAGCTGGCAATTGGATTTGATATGGACAAGACTTCGTTTTGGTTTGCCTTGTACATGGGTGAAACTCCCGGCCAAATAAAAACCACCATTTTCATCAGAGATGGCAACATTGCTAAACGCATACACTTCTAAATAGGGACAAACCATTTCATCCAAAATGGATCCATCCGTGGTGTTGAGAATAGCAGCACCTCCCGTATTCGGTCCTAAAAATTGGAACGAGCCACCTAAATAAAGTTTGTTGTCGTAAACGGCTAAGGCTCGGACATCCACATTGGCTGGGATATCGCTATATGCTCCCCAGATTTGATTAGGGAGTTTGGAAAATCCAGGCAAACAAGAAGGGGAGGAGTCGTTTAGCAAAAACCGTAGGATGGTGCTTTGTAAATAGGCATCAGATTCGGGATCACAGGCATTGGATAGTTTTGGGGGTTTGCAAAAAAGAAAAATCGAAGTCAGTGAAAGGAAAAATGAAATCTGCAAGAATCGCATCATGGGGCACACTAACAGAGAGTAATACAAATCGGATTCCTCTGACAACTGCTATTTTCCTTTCCGGACTTTTTGAATATCAGTTTGTCAAAAAATTATTATTTAGAAAATTCAAATGCTTGCAAACATACGTGTTTATCCTTATGGATTTCCATAGGAAATTTCTTTCGTTTGACAGTTTTTTGAGGAAAAAAATTCTCTTTTTGTAGAGTGCTCTCACGCTGATGCGAAATTTTAAAACATTCACAGTTTGGTTTGTTTTCTTTTCCCAATTCTTTTTCATTACCTGTGGTTTACCGAAATTAGAAAATGGTTGTGACCCAAGTTCGGAATCCTACCAAACATTTTATTTGGCTCGGATTCTCAATGATGATGACCGCGAGTATTGCGGCTCGGTTGCCCCGACCAAATCCATTTGTGAAATGGACATTTTGTCCGTCATCCAACCAAGACGTTGGAAATATGTACAAGAAGAACTAAGAAAACAAGCAAACCTGGGTGGAACGGCGATGAGCGTTTCGAGTATCTCCACACCAATTACAGGTATGGCGAAATGGCTTGGTGGTGTTTTAGCTCCCAATGGTAAAATTGTTTCGATGCCATATGACCGGTCAGATCTACTCGTCATTGATCCCAATGCAAATGATACATCGACTCTCGCATCTGGTTTTAGCGGGACTGGCAAATGGGAAGGAGCCGTCCTTGCCCCCAATGGCAAAGTATATGGCATTCCCAGAAACTCGGACAAAATCCTAGTTGTTAAACTAGAAACTAACGAAGTTTATACAATTGATTCTCCGGAAACGGGAAGTGGTAAATGGAGAGGAGGGATCCTTGCCCCCAATGGTTTGATTTATGGAATTCCCATGGCATCCAGTAAAATCCTTGTGATCGATCCCAAAACCGATGCAGTGCGCACCATATCGTCTCCACTGGTGGCAGCAAATATGTGGGAGGGAGGAATTTTGGCTCCCAATGGAAAAATTTATGCCTTTCCTTATAATGTAAATTTTATCTTAGCTTTAGATCCCTATTCAGAAAAAAGTTATGTGATCCCATCTCCCTCTGGTGCAAATCAATGGAGACATGGGGTCCTGGCACCGAAAGGCAAAATTTTTGCAATGGCAGCTGACTCTGCTAATTTTTTAATATTAGATCCAAATAATGATTCTGTGACTTTACTTCCCGTGCCAGCAGTCGGTGTTACGCTTACTGGTAAATGGAGAGGAGGCATTTTAGCAGCTGATGGTAAAATTCATACACTTCCAGCTGATAATGAAAACATCGTATCCATTGACCCTGATACATTATTAACATCTGTATATAATGCAGGTTATCCAACCTTTAACAAATGGGGAGACGGAGTTTTAGCACCTAACGGAAAAATTTATACGATCCCTCATACAGAAGATGATGTTTTGGTGATCAATCCTGGAGCCAATGGGAAAATCTGTAATGCTTTATTACAGAGTAGTTATTGGAATAGTTACTAAAGAATATACGAATCCAATGGAGTAGGAATTTGTAATTTTTTTGATATTTTGCATCGTAAATTGAGCATTTTTAAATTAACATTGACACGATCTCTTTATCCCGTTACAGATTGAGGATGCGATGGAAGGCTTCTCAGTTTTGGAAAAACGCATCTCCTAACGAACTTTTGTCGTTTTTTTTATCCATCGAAAAAGGTGAGGATCTCAGGTCGCTCGCCGATCACATGTTAGATGATGATGAGTTCTGTGATTTAGTCTTCGAATATCTCTGGTTACTCCGCTCCGAAGAAGCGACTCAAAAATTTCTCAACGATGAAAATATCAAACCAGAACTTCTGATGAAGTTTATCTACTTTGGTTATGGAAAACAGTTTTTATTAGATCAGTTTGATTCGAATTCTTACTTTTTGCAAATCAGGCAACTCTTTGGATCCAATCAAAGTTTACGTATCCTTTCCTTGGGAGAGGAGATGGATAGGGACCCTACCTTAAAAATTCACCTTCTCTCCAATCTCGATCCGCAAACATGGGAAGCATATTTTGATCTTTTGGAAGAGAAAAATATGACTATGCAGACTCTTCTTGGAATTTTTGCAAACTTACGGGAAAACGAAATTCGGAAAATCTTACTCAATAGCCACACGTTATATTATTACTTACGAATGATGATGGTTTCGGGCAAACAGACAATCGAAGACATTACCGACAAAGAAAAAGAAAATCGGAAACGATTAGAATCTATTTTAAGTTCCATCCATGTTTGGGAAACATTTTGCCAAGACTTAAAAGATAGGTATGATTTAAACCAAGAGAAAACACTCAAACCAAACCAAAGAGATTCCCATCGATTGTCTTTGGTTCTCAAGGAACTCGTGAAGGTTCATGCGCTGGATCGGTATGATGTGCTTGTGTATTTGAAAGGGAACGGGGTCATCCTAGATAGTTGGGAAGAATCCACGGTTCTTTCTGCCTTAGGAAATTTTGAAAAGGAAGGGAAGTATTTTTAAGCAGTAATTTCGTATTTTACGTTTCGTCTTTGATTTCCTTTTCATAGATAAGTCACTATCTCTCTTATTTTTCTCTCTTTCCTTTGTTTCCATCGCCCTTAAACCGCCCCCCAGTCATCACCGTTTTCACTACGTTTTTGTCGCAAATGTCCACTCTCTTGGTATAAAATTGAACTAAGTTCAAAAAATTGCAGTGGTTCGGAAATAAATTATTTGACACTCGTTCAAAAAGACACCAAAATGTCGTAATTGTTTAAAGTATGTTGAAAATGTTCCGGTTGGGAGGAAATATGAACACAAAAAAAGCATTCGGATTGGTGCTCGTTTTGATGTTTGCTGGCTCATTGTCAGCCCAAACACAAAGTGAAATGTTCCAAAAAGTAGGAGTCATCGGGGATTCCCTAAGCCAAGGGTTCTTTGGTGTAACCGTAGAAAAGAAAACACAAGACTGGGCTTACCCGGTTCTCGTGTCAAAACAAGCTGGTGCGTCTGTATCTTACAATGTTTTGAAAGGGCCTTTCGTCAATTTAGAGGACGTTTTGAAATGGGACTGCGGTATTTTTTGTATCGCTGAAAGTATCATTGGTGGAAACGCATCGACTGTTTCTTTACCAACACATGCTGGGATCACAGGTGCGGAATACACGACAGTACTGCGAACTTCTGGTAAATGTGAAGATATCAACGCCACCAAACAAGTGAAAGAATGGTATTGGGCAAAATGGTATTGGTATACTTACCGTTGGGTGACTGTAGCTGATTGCCAAGAACCAGACAAATTCCATCGATTTGGATTACGAGATGCAGGAACACAAGCCCAAGTGATGGAGAAAGTAAAACCAACTTTCCTCTTTGGATCTGCTGGTGCCAACCATGTTCTCTGTACAGCACTTCATACATCAACAGATTGTTTGGATGAAACACGTTTCAAAAGAGACATTCGCGAATTTTTCCGCAGAATGGCTGCGATGGGAAGTTTAAAAGGGGGAGTGTTGTTCACTGTTCCGAATGTAACTGCGATTGCTTTTCTCGAAAACTATCGTGATCCAAATGGAAGAGCTAACTATTCTGGTTTAAAAGCATTTTTTAGAAATTCTGTTTCTGACCCGAACCAAGTATTAGATGCAAACGAAGTGGCAACCATTTCCAACTTTTTGAGTATGTTAAACAATGAAATCAAAGCACAAGGTGCTACTATGCGTTTCGCAGTGGCAGACTTACGAGTGATCTTTGATGACTTAAAAGAAAACGGAAGACCGATTCGTAGTGCTTCAGGATGGTCTCCAGGAAATGCAAGAGCAAACTGGCCACTTCCAAACCAACCTGGTGTATTTGGATTAGATGGTGTTCACCCGAACATGTATGGTCACTCACTATTTGCTAACGAATTAATTAAAGCAATTAACACTCGTTATGGATTCTCAGTCCCTCAAGTAAGTGAATACACTGCTTGGTATTATGATTCACTCAATAGAAATCCTGTTGATTTGAAAAAATTCTTAACAGAGAATATTTTCGGACAGGCAATTTCTTGGGTTGTTTCTATCTTTACGTAAGAGGATAAGAAGATGAATAAACGGTTAATAGGTATACTTTCTGTTTGTGGTTTTTTCCTCGTTTTGTTTAGCATCACCCTCTGGAAGATGACAAAGACAGAATCGAAAGAAAACCAAGTTGTGTCAGACTCCGATTTTGGTAGTTCAGAAAAACACGCAAATTCCATCTTTGATGATCCAGAATTTGCGGATGCTCCCAATCCAGAAGAATTGGAATTGGCACAAGCGGAAGTCCTATGGCCGTTTGCTCTTGAGAAAAAACCAAATCGTAAAGAAGAGATTAAGGAGGAATGGAGAGATTTTGCGGCTAAATATCCAAACAATTTCTACATTCCGAGAGAAATTCGTCGGCCTCTTACCGAAAACCAAGAGAAGGAACAACTGGAAATGTTGGATTCCTTCACGGCCTTGGATGCAAGTTTTTCAGCAAGTGTTTCGAAAGAAAAATGGTCAGACAAACCAAGTGCCGAAGAACCAAATGCAGGAGAACGACCTTCTCCGAAAGTGCAAAAAGCTTATTTTGATTTCAAAATCAATGAGTTAGAATCTCGCATCCAAATGGTTGAGTATTGGCTTGAAAATAAAAAACCAAGTGGCGAAGTGAAAGGTTCAGCGGAAAAGGATTTACAACTTTGGAGAAAAGAACTCGCAACTCTAAAAGATGTAAGAAACCAAGTCCCTAACTCTTAATCACCAACAACTGAAAACCAAAGGCTTCTTGCAAAGCAGATGCTTTTGGTTTTACATTCTTTATCCCATGTTCATTTTTATCTTTATGCAACGAATCCCAATAGTTTTTTTCCTAATTGTATTTTTTTCATTTCACATCAATTGTTTTGGTGGGCCGAGTGAACCAGAAAACCTCGAGGTGATTCCTGTGGAAGAAGAAGTCACATCAGAAGTTTTATTACGCACTTTGCAATCGGGCTCTACCTTCGATAAAGGACAAGCTTCCATCCAATTGGGAAATCGGGGTGTCACAAAAGCAATTCCCATTCTCCGAACCTTATTAAAAGACAAAGATCCTGGTTTGCGGGCAGGAGCCGCCATAGCACTCGGTGATTTAAAAGATAAAACATCTTCCAACATGATCGCAAATTTGATGTGGTCTGATCATGAAAATCCAAAGGATGTGTATTTGGATGCCCTCACTCGCATGAAAGATGGATCTGTTGTCAGTCGCATATATCCATTGTTAAATGATGAGAATCCAACCCTTCGATTGCAAACCGTGGATTCTTTAGTGCAAATTGGTGTAAGTTCGGTGGGTTCCCAAATTTTGACTCTCGCTTTAAAAAACAAAGACAGAGAAAAAGATAAAACCTTTGCCATGGCACTTGGAAAATTAAAAATTTCTTCAGCTGAAACATACTTACTTAGCTTAACTAAAATCCAAGATGAATCTCCTACACTGGCTGCATCTTATTTAGCGTTAGGTAGGATCAAGGCCAAAAATGCTAATGATGTTTTAGTGACTGCTCTAACCTTACCCTTTGACAAAGGAAAAGAAAATGCTTCCTTAGCACTCATCGAAATTGCTAGTCCCTCTGTCGTTCCAAAGGTTTTTTCTGTTTTGAAAGGAGATAACAGTGAATCAAAGTTATATGCAACAGATGTGCTTTGTTCCATCCCTTCAAAAGAAGCTGCAAAACTCGCATTCGATTTGCTCAATTCCAGTGATACTAAAAACTGGAGTTATGCGGCAAAAATCATTGGCCGTCAAAAGTACAAAGAAGGTAAAAATCGATTAGAAGAATTACTCGCAAAATCAAATACACCGGAAAGAGATACGTTTGCAGAAGCCCTCGGTTGGATTGGAGACTCTAGTTCGATTCCTCTTCTACGAAAGGTATTATTATCGGGAGACAAAGAAGGGCCCTATGGTTCGGCTTGGGCACTCGGTGTGATGGGAGCAAAAGAAGCGGTTCCAGATTTACTCACTGCTTTGGACAAAGGAGATGCAAAGCTTATGGGTTATGCGTTGGAAGCACTTGGTTCCATTGCAGATCCCACAAGTTTACCAAAATTAAAATCACTTCTCTCCAATCGTCCCAAGATGGCACCACAGATTTTATCCACAGTTGCTCTCATCCAAACAGAAGAGGCAAGGTTGTTGTTAGAGGAAGCGACAAAATCAAATAATGCAGAAGTATATCGCCCCGCAATGGAAGAGGTTGCCAAACGTAAAGATCCAAAATCAATTTCTGTTTTAATGGAATTTGCAAATGGAGATGATGCTGAAAAACGTAAGTTAAGTTACTATGCCTTAACGGCAATTACTGGTCAAAAATTCCGTACCGCTAAAGAATGGAATGTTTGGGTGAAGGCAAATCCTTAGATTCAATTCAAATTGAGTTTATCCTGAAAGATATTCGAGGATTCAATTTGAATTCTGGCGATTTCTGAATGTATCTATTATTTAGATCCTCTGGTTTCAAATCGCCTTTCGATTTTGTTTAAAAACCGTTTGATATTTGGGACACCGTATTGTTGTTTTGGTATGTAACTTGCTATAAATTTTCCATCCAATAGGACAAATAACCCATGTGCCAAGCGGTTAGAATTGATAACTCCCACTCCCAAAATTTGTTTCATCGTTTGCACTTCCATTGAATTTCTTTTTCCTAAAGAGTATCCTTTTGCCTTTAGATGAGAGTGGAGTTTTTTTATTTCCATCCAAGAATTTTGTCCGCAAGAAGCAAGATGAATGATCTTCGCTTGTAATTTGCGTGCCTTGATTTCTTCTTCAAGTTCCAAAACTTGTGTAGAACATGCAAATGATTTTACATTGGGTAAAGTTGAAACAAAAACAAGTCCTTTTGTATTCTGCAAATTCGGAAAACGGGAACGAGTGTTTAACGCTGGAGTGAATTGAAATTTTCCACGGAAAGGTTCTCCGAATTTTGGTTTTTTACCATAGAGTTCGATGGGTATCTCTCCTAAAAAAACTTTCATTGTGGCACCATCTTCGCATCAGTTTCTGTTTTCACTTCTTCTTCTTCTTCGGACGAAGAGATCATCTCATCCCAATTGGGAAATGGATCTTCTAAGGTTTTCCAATGCTCTGGGCCTTGTTTGTATTCTTCATCGGTAAGCAGGCATTTGTCGAGAAACACTCTTATCTTTTTTTCGTCCATATCTCGTCCGATAAGAACAATTTCTTGTCTCCTATCACCCCAAGGCTCTAACCAATATTTTTTTAAATTCTCAAAAATTTCTGGATCATCCGGAATCTCTTCTTCGGGAATACTGGCCCACCAATAACCTTCTTGTTTATAAGAAGAAAGATTTCCTGCTTGGGAATAGAGTAATACCCAATCCATTTTGGATGCAAGCCATACAAACCCTTTCGCTCGAACAAGGCCAGGTTTCTCAGAATCTAACCATTCGTAAAATCGATTAGGGTGCATTGGTCTTCTGTTTCCATATACAAAGCTTTTAATCCCGTATTCCTCTGTTTCCGGAACATGTTCCCCTTTGAGTTCTTTTAACCAAAGAGGGGAGTTACTTGCTCGATCGAAATTAAACTTACCGGTATGAAATACCTTTTCTAAAGGAACTTTACCATAGTCAGTTGTTATGATTTCTGCTTCTGCGTTTAACGAACGTAAAATTGTGAGTAATCTATTTTTTTTGGATTCAATGAGAATGTAGTCAAAACGGTTTTCTTTGGCTAATTTAGTGATTTCAATGAGTAAATCTTCTCTTAACGTGCAACAAATACAACCATTGGACATTTCGACTAAAGATTCATTGGTTCGGCTTAGGTTGGCTCCGTTGGCAACCAGTTTCGCATCGATATTCACTTCGCTCATATCATTGACGATGACGGCTACACGCAAACCCTTGCGATTGGAAAGCACGTGGTTGAGAAGAGTAGTTTTCCCAGCGCCTAAAAAACCAGATAGTACCGTAACGGGAATTTTTTTGTCCATATGATCCTCCAAAATACGCAATTCAGTTGCATTTGGGAATGTGGATGGATTCTTGTCAATAGTAAATGCAACATTGTTGCAAAAAATATTGCATTTTTTAAGCAAACGGAACGGAATGTCCTTTCTCAAAACATTTCGAGGAGTAAAATTTACATTCGATGAAAAAATAAAGTGACCGTAAGAAACACTTTTGGTTTGCTTATGACTCAAAGATTAGTGCATGAAAGATTATTTTTTTTCAGTTTTTAAAACCAACCCTCTTGAGTTGAAGGGACTCAATGGAATCCGTGGGATCGCATTTTTTATGGTGATTTACACGCATATGTTTCGACCATACAAATATTTTGGATTTTACGAACCCAATGTTTGGATCGAAAATTTTTTAAATAATGGTTCCCTTTGTATGGATGCTTTTTTTGTTTTGAGTGGGTATTTGATTGGTGGCCAACTCCTCAAAGAAAAAATCAAAACGAATGCCATCAATTATGGTAATTTTCTCACAAAACGTGTGTTAAGGATTTTCCCTCCTTATTATCTATTTTTAACCTTTCAATTTATTTTTATTTATAACCTATCAAAAATTGCCACGGACGAACTAGTCAGAACTGAATCTGCACAATTGGTAAAACGTGTGATTTGGGATTATACTTACATGAGTGATTATTTTGCAGGGATCATGATTCACGGTTGGTCACTCAGTGTGGAAGAAAAGTTTTATATTTTGTTACCTATTTTATTGTTTTTCATATTAAAATTAAAACGACCAAAACAAATTTTGTTGTCCCTGGGAACATTGGTAATCATTCCAACGATCACTCGTTCGATTCATTTTTCTTTGATCAGTCCTGAAAATTTAAATTTCGGAACTTATACAGGCGCTTTCTATTACCCGTTTCACTCGAGAATGGATGGTTTATTTTTAGGAGTTTTAATAGCAGCAGTCCAAATTTATTATCCAGATTGGATTTCTAAGTTTCTGAAAAACAAATTTTCTTTTCACGCTGTAATCCTCTCTGTAACGAGTTTGTTTGCGATTATGTTTTTAACAACAGAAGACAAACCGGAATTGTTTACTTGTGTATTTCGTTTTTTAGTCGCATCGATTGCCTGGTCAGTGATTTTAATCAAAACTTTTGATGAAAATAGTTGGACGAGTAAAGTATTGTCCGTTCCTGTTTTTTCCCCCGTTGCAAAACTTTCCTATTGTGCTTACATCATCCACTTATTAGCGCTTGGTGCCCTTTCTAGAAAATTCATCGGATATCATAAGATTTATTATTATGAAATTTTCCTTTGGACAATCCCTATTGGAGTAATGATATTAGGGTATGCATATTTCTATTATCTATTAACTGAAAAACCATTTTTAGCCTTACGAAATCGTTTATTGTCTCAAAAAAAATTGGGTTAGGATAGGAAATCTCCACTGGATGAGTAAACTATCCTTTCCATAAAATAAGAAAACAAGGGAACACCATGGACGAATATACATTAAAATCAGCAAAAACCATCAACACCATCCGATTGATTTTATTTGGGATTTATGTCCTGGGAATTCTTGGAAGTTTAGGTTCCATTCGAACAGACCAATTGATTGTGATGTCCACCTCTACTGTGTTATATGGTGTACTTGCTTTTTTGCAGATGTATTTGTTTCGAAGAAATTTGAATCCTTATCCATTTTGGTTTGTGGTGGGAGATGTGATTCTGACAGGAGTTTCTACTTGGGGTCAATCCGTCATCAATTTGGATTTGGCCGCAGCAGCTCTTAAGTCTGGGATCAATTACACGATTTGTTTTTTTGTGATTTTATATTCCGGATTTTTGATTTCTAGCAAAAAGACCATTATCATAGGTTTTTTACTCATCATCGTTCATATTGGTTCCCTCGTGTTATCCTTTCAACAAGGGGTTAGTTTTGTTGACCGAAATGATGTTCATACACTTGCCCATTCTGTTTCCTTTCCGATTGAAATAGTAAAGATTGTCTTTTTGCTTTTGGCTACTTTTTTTATGAGTAAAATGGTTGGTTTACTCATCGCTATCCGTGAAGAAGCAGTGGCAGGAAAAAAGGAAGCTGATGGCCATTCCAAAATTGTCTCCGAACAAAAAGAAGCAATGGTGGAAACAGCAGAAAACCTCAACCAATCTGTTGCCGCCTTAAAGGTGTTTACCGATGATTTGAATGGACTTGTCCAAAACCAAGCAGCTTCCATCGAAGAGATATCTGCTTCTTTAACAGAAATTGCTCAGTCTACGGAAAACTCTTTTCAATTTGTAAAAGACCAATATGCACGAATTGAATCCTTAAATGAAGAAAGCCAAACTTTGGAAGGGATTGTTGCTTCTGTTCGCAGTGAAATTGAAGGGATTGCCTATCAAATCAAGGAATCTTCCAAATTTAGTAATTTGGTAACCCTTTCCATGGAAAACTTAAACAATGTACTTTCTGAAGTTAGTTCGAGTTTTCAAAAGGTAGAAGATGTAAACCAAATCATGAAAGAAATCGCTGATCAAACCAACTTGCTGGCATTAAATGCCTCAATTGAAGCGGCTAGGGCTGGGGAACATGGCCGAGGATTTGCCGTTGTGGCACAAGAAGTAGCAAAACTTGCCGAAAACTCAGCTTCCAATGCCAGTATCATTTCCAAAACGATTTTAAAATCAAAATCGGATCTCATCAAAGGAAACCTATCTGCAAAAGAAGCTACCTCCATGGCTTCCAACCAAGAAAAGGAAATGTTGAACATCCAAACCAAAGTAATCAACTTCAATGAAAAAATTATCGATATGCAGAAGTTAAACGCTCGAGTCGTGGAATCTCAAAAACAACTAAAAGACATTTCTTCCCAATTAGAAACCATTGCCAAAGAACAATCGATTGGTAACCAAGAAGTGATGCGTGCAGCACAAAACATAGAAGATGCTGTGCAAGTAGTCGCAGAGAATACCAGGGTGCTTGCGGAACACATTGAGGATATCCAAGTCCTCGCCAATCGGATTCGTTAAAACCTCTCCTTGTTTAACACCATTAACTTAACGCTAGTGAATTTCGTTCAGGATAGACGAGGGGAAAATTATTTGTAATTCTTTTGCTACAAATCAACTTTGAGTGAAAGTCCTCGTTAGGAGACAACGATTGTATGATATCTAATAACTATTTTAATGATAATGATGACCTAATTGATCATTTTGATTCCCTCACACCTTGGAATGCGGTCATCGACCAATATGAACAAGGGTTTGAAGATTTTGCAGAATTTCAAAAATCAGGAAAAGAGGAATTAACCTTCGCTCCTGGCAATTACGAAGATGCGATTGAGTTTTATCGTTCTACCTTGGAAGCAGGGGGAGACATCGCTGGAAATGACATCTCTCAAATCGCTAAACAAATGGATGAAGAGGGTCTCAAATACAAAGACGGACAAGTTGGTTTCCCTAAACCAATGTTAGACGTCGTTGAGAAAATCAAATCTGCTGGTTTATTACCTTACGGAATCCATAGACATTACGGTGGACTCGGACTTCCTTCTGTCGTGCAATCGATGTTATCTGAATGTGTATCTCGTGGTGATGGGTCGCTTGCGATCACACTTGGATGTATGAACCTTGCCGAAACTGTTGAACGATTTGGAACAGATGAAATGATTCACGAGTTTGTTCCAAAGATGGCAGCAGGTGAACTTTGTGGTGCTATGGCACTCACTGAACCCAATTACGGATCGGACCTTCCTAACTTACAAACAAAAGCTGTGAAAGGGGAAGATGGTGTTTGGAAAATCACGGGAACCAAACGTTTTATTACTCATGCTTGTGGTTTTGGAAATGCACCTTCGATCATTTTAACATTAGCAAGGACAGGTTCTACAACGAGTGGGGCACGTGGACTTTCCTTTTTCCTCGTTCATTCTAAAGATGTTTTTGTTGCTTCCATTGAAAAGAAAATGGGTCTTCATTGTTCCCCTACTTGTGAAGTGGTCTTTGAAAATTCTCCAGGGATTCTCATCGGAGAAGAAGGCAAAGGCCTTGTCAAATATTCGATGGCGATGATGAACCAAGCACGATTGAACATTGCTGCCCAAGCAATGGGAATAGCTACTGCCGCTTACTTCGAAGGTAAAAAGTATGCAGAAGAACGAGTTCAGTTTGGTAAAACCATTAACAACATCACTGCTGTGAAAAAAATGTTGGAACGTATGGAACGAGAAGTGGCTGCGATGCGTTGCATTTTATATGAAGCAAGTTTTGCAGTGGATCAGTATCGTTGGAAAGAAGAACGAGGAAAGATGAAAGGCCTTTCTGAAAAGGACATCAAAAAAGATGAATCGTTCAAAAAATGGGAAAGACTTGCCTCTCTTTTTACACCACTTTCGAAATACTACATCACGGAAATGGCAAACGTAGTCGCATACGATGCACTCCAAATCCATGGTGGTTCTGGTTATACGGAAGATTATGATGTAGCAAGATTATACCGTGATGTAAGGATCACCAATATCTACGAAGGAACCACACAACTCCAAACCGTAGCTTGTATTGGTGGGATTGTCTCTGGTATGACAGAAACTGGGATTTACCGAGAGTATTTAAAATCGGAAATGGCTAGTTTTGTTTCTTCCTCTGAGTTAAATGAACTCTTCAAACAATTTGAAACGGTTGTGGCTGAGTATGCTGAAATTGACTCCACTCCACTCCGAGAAGAGTTGGCGTTTGAAGTGGTTGAATCAGCTGCGAGATTCCATAACAGTTTGTTACTCGAAAGAAGTATTGGTCGCTCTAAGGTCGAAAGAAGGACCCATCGAAAAAATCTAACTGAAAGTTACATTTTAGACAGTACGGCCATTCTTGCATCGAACCTTACCAAGATTCGTGGAAAGAAAAAAACTCCAGTCACTGCCTAAACCTAACGGTTTTTCCTCTTTACTTCCCTGTTACGCTTGTTTTGCGGAACAAACAGGAGAAGTGAAGAGTGCTAACTTAACAGACACTAGGCTCTCTTCTCCATTTTCTTGGAGAGGAGATTCTTTCCCTCCCATCCTCGATTCAGAAACACCTAATCATTTAGAACGAATTCGGGAATTAGGAATTCCCACTATCTTTGATATTCATACTCATTTTTTCCCCGAAACCATCATGAAGTTAATTTGGCGTTGGTTTGACAATGTGAACTGGGCCATCGGTTACCGTTTGCCTGAGTTAGAAAGAGTCAAACGTTTACACCATAATGGAATCAAACATTTTACCACACTCAATTACGCACACAAAAAAGAAATGGCAAGTTCGCTAAATGATTGGACTTATGCCAATTACCAAAACTGGGAAGGGGCCATTCCCTTTGGGACATTTTACCCAGAAGAAAGTGTGTTGGCCTATGTGAAAAAAGCCGTGGAAACATACGGCTTTCGTGGATTCAAACTCCATTGTGAAGTTTCAAAACTCAATTTGAATGATCCTGAACTCAGTGATACATTTCGTTATTTAGAACAAAAAGAGATTCCGATTCTCATCCATACAGGTACGGCACCATTACCTGGTGAGTTTACAGGGATCCAATTCTTTTTGCCCTTTATGGAAACTTATCCAAAGTTAAATGTGATTGTTGCTCATATGGGTGCACATGAAATCTCCGCCTATGCGTCGTTACTGGGTAGGTTTCCGAATTTGGCTCTAGATACCACGATGGTCTTTGTGGATTTTCTTGCCACGGGGAAGGAAACAGAGGTAGATGCCGCCATTCCCTTGTTAGAAACGTACCAAAACCAAATTTACTTTGGTTCTGACTTTCCGAATATCCCTTATCACTTAAACCATCCCATTTCGAAACTTTTGGATTTGCCCATCAGTGATTTGGCCAAACAAAAAATTCTCTACCAAAACGCAAAAAACCGATTTTTCAAATGAAACGTGGTTGCATTTGCAACAGCGTTGCAAATGATGGGCGAACAGAGGTAGTGATGAAATTTTTAAAACCAATCGTATTGTTTCTCGTTTTATTAGCTCTGGGCAATTGTGCCGAACTCTTTTCTTCCAAAGAAAAAGATAGCAATGAAGATTTAATTTTAGCAGCGTTGTTTGCGGGACCTGGTTGTGGTCCTACCGCAGTTTCTGGAGCTGCTGGAAATGGCACAAAATATAATTTTGCTGGATGCAATGGAGATGCGAACGTCGTATTAAGTGGATTTGGGTTCACTGTGAGTGGAGTTAGTTTCAATGGCGGAATTCAAGGCACTAGTAATTCATCTACAATTGTAACCAATGCATCTAGTTTATCAGAAACAGGTAATGAATCGAAAGCAGGAATGGAAATTGTTTATGTGATGAGCCAAAGTGGCTCTTCCATTGATGCAATGTTGCAAACCACAAGCAGTCTCGCAGGCCCCGGTGTGCGTTTAAGTCCCACTTCTGCACAATGGTTAAATGCTTCTGTTGCAAATGCATTTGGAGATAAAACTGGTTCCCCATGGGCATCTAGCGTGTCCGTTGAAAAAACTGTTTGCCTGGAAGTCCACAAAGAGAGTGGAGATGCACATATTTTTGGTTGGTCATTACCATGCAATCAGGTGGATCGAAACAATTATGAATTCGAAGAAAAAGACGCAACGATCACTCATTTTTCAGGGGATCGAATTGGCCTTAGAATTAGTAATGCGGTTGTCAAATCAGTTACAATTTATTCTTCACCAATATCGGTGCAGTAGGCTCTTTCCGTTAAAGGAATGACATCGAGACTGGATCTTGGATCATTTTACAAAATAGAAACTGAACTACAAAAGTGAAACTCGGAATTCGTAAATATTTTTCCTTCGCTCGACTGGTAACAACCATGTTACCAGTCTTTTTTGCGTTCTTTTTGTACGCTGATACGAACGATTGGGAAAAGGAGTTGGAAGACCCTGAACCTGCCAAACAAACTTCCAAAGAAAAAACGAGTGGCAAAGCTCAAGAGACAAACGATTGGGAATCCGAACTCGACAAAGATTTAAAGGAACAAGAATCCAGAAGTAAAAGTACCGCAGGAAGTCGAGGTGTGACTTCCAATGTGCAACAATCAAATCAAATCAATCGATCTGCGCAAAACCTAATGATGGATGTTTCGGCGGCCATAGATATCGTTGGTGCTTGGGATAGAAACAAACCCAGGGGAACGGGCGAAAGAATTGATAACAAACTCGATGTTCGTTCTGCCGAATTTGGATTTACTGCGGCTGTTGACCAATGGATGAGGGCAAACTTCCTCGGGGCGGCACATGGGGAAAATGGAAAGTATTATTTTGAAGTCCATGAAGCCAATGTGATTTTTCCTTTTTTACCATTAAATACCTCTCTCAAAGTAGGGCAGATGTTCATTGATATCGGTAGGTTAAATCGTATCCATTTACATGACAGGCCGTTTACGATGAATCCCATTGTCCATGAAAAATTCATCGGATTCGAATCAGCGATGGACACTGGTGCTGAATTTAGTATCCTTCTCCCTTGGAAATGGATCACCCAGGAATTGGTGTTAGGTGCTACCAACGGTAAAAAATGGGGGCATTCCCATTCAGAAGGCCAACAAAAAAATAACCCAATGGGGTATGTCCACCTCAAACATTTTTATTATTTTGGAAACAACTGGGGAACCCAATTTGGATTCTCTGGCGTACGTTTTGAACCCACTACCGACAGGCGTAACCAAAGGTATTTGTATGGGATGGATGCGGTCTTACGTTGGAACCGTTCCAATCTCCGGGAACTTATGATCATGTCGGAAGGGTGGTACCAACAAGAAATTTTCCCAGAACAACTGGATGTGTCTACCTTCCAAAGATCAAAGGCACCTTCCAGGGACCAATGGGGGTATTATTTCTTTGTCGATTATAAATTCCACCAATTGTGGTCATTGGGGTATCGTTATGATTATTTTACCGATAAATCCCTAGTCGACAAAAATGGAAAACATGCAGACAATGCTATAGAAGCTCATTCCATGCAGATTACATTTCATAGTTCTGAGTTTGGTCGTATCCGAGGATCGGTGGAAAGGCGTTATATCCAGGATTTTTCGAAAACGGAATTCCAGGAACAAAGGGAATGGCGTTTTTATGTGCAGGCAGTTGCGATTTTGGGATCCCACCCAGCTCATAGTTATTAAGAGGTAAAATATGGATACTTTATGTGATCATAGTGTTTCAAATCAAAAACGATCTTTCATTACGACCTCATTTGTATTTGTTTTTCTCATATTTCTTTTTCTGATTTCCTCTCCGATTTCTGCAAGAGTTTCTCTTGTGGCAAGTATCTCCGATATCAAATATATCGCCGAACAAATCGCAGGTGAAAGAGCAGATGTCTATGGAATGATACGTGGTGTGGATGATCCTCACTTTGTGATGACTCGTCCCGACTTTTTAGTCAAACTGAGTGAAGCAGATGTGTTATGTGTGGTGGGACTTGATTTAGAAGTAGGTTGGATTCCCTACCTGCAACAACAATCACGTAATATGAAGATCCAAAAAGGGCAACCTGGGTATTGTGATACTTCCTTTGGTGTAAAAATTTTAGGGGAACCAACGGTGATGATGGACCGTTCCATGGGAGATATGCATATCTATGGAAACCCTCATTATTGGAATGATCCCATCAATGCCATCCAAATGGCTGAAAATGTGAAAAATGCCCTAACTCGCGTAGACCCACTCAATCGTGAATACTACGAAGGGAATTTTACAACTTTTAAAAAACGAATCATCCAAATCACCAAAGAAGAAATGAAAAAAATGGAACCCTATTTTGGACTCAAAGTGGCTGTTTTTCATGACCAATTTGTGTATTTGGCGTCTCGATTTAAGTTTAATGCAAATCTTACCATCGAAGAAAGGCCAGGTGTCCCACCTTCAGTTCGTTATATGGACCAAGTCATCAGTTATATGATTGCAGAAAAGATAAAAATTATCTTGATTGGTCCTTATCACAATCCAAAATATGCTGAGTATGTCTCGTCCAAGGTTCCTGGTTCTATGGTTGTCACATTGCCTGTTTCAGTTGGAGCAATGGATACCACAAGTTACGAAGATGCCTTAAGACTTAGTTTACAAAAAATACGTGATGCCAGCGACAAAACCAAATAATCTTACAACTCCGATTCGGTTTATCCATACAGAACATTTGTCAGTTGGATATCGTAAGGAGTTTCCTGTTGTTTCGGACATCCACCTTCACATCGAATCGGGAAAAACCTATGCCCTTGTTGGTGGAAATGGAGCTGGTAAAACCACAGTTTTTCGCACACTCACGGATTTACTTCCTCCACTTTCTGGAACCATTGCATTTTCCAAAGAGATCACCACTTCCTATGTGCCCCAAGCCAAAAAGATGGCACTTGATTTTCCCTTACGTGTGGAAGATGTACTTTTGATGCCAAAAAACATTGGTTTCAGCTTTTTACCGAAATCCAAATTCACAAACGACGATTGGAATCTCATTGAAAGGACGGGTGTCAGTTCTTTTTTAAAAAAACAAATTTCCTTATGTAGTGGGGGACAGTTACAAAAAGTCCTCATCCTGAGGTCTCTTTTGACAAATGCTAATTTGATATTTTTAGATGAACCGATGGATAGTTTGGATCACAATGCAAGAGAACTTTTCCAAACCATTTTATCGGAATATTTAAAAACAAAAAACAAATCCCTATTTTTCATCACTCATAGTTTGGAACATGATTGGGCATTGGGTTTTGATGAAGTGTTTGAGATAGATGAAGGTAAATTATATAATATCACCAATGGAGAAAGGCCACCTAACTGCCACCACCATGACTAGTATCCTCTCGAGTTGGAATTTATTTTTACCACAAATTTTAGTTGGTAGCCTTGTGGGTGCTTTACTCTCAGTTTTAGGAATTCTCATCGTATTACGAGGAATGACTTTTTTTGGAGTAACTCTTTCCCAGGCGGTTACCTTTTCCGTTGCCTTTTCCTTATTTATGGAATGGCCAGGCGAAATTTTTCCTATTTTGTTTTCTTGTATTTTGGTGTTTCCTCTTTTGTATGTGCGGAAACTTCCTGGAATGAAGGAAGAGGTCATCCTCGGAATTTTATTTGTCTTTTTTTCTGCTGCTTCTCAGTTCATGCTCGCTCTCGGTGGCAATGTGCAAAACCATTTGATGGCGGCTTTTTTTGGAGATATATTAACCTCCCAAGTGAGAGCCGATTCCATTGGAATTTATGTGGCAGTTTTCTTTTTTTTCCTCTACCTTAGTTTTTTTAGAAGGTTTCTTTTTATCAGTTTTGATCGAGACGAATACAAAATCCAAGTGGGAAATCCACTTCCTTTTGATTACCTTTTTTATATCATCCTTGCCGCATCTCTCACGGTCGCTGTGAATTTACTGGGAACCTTTTATAGCATTGCCCATTTGTTGCTTCCTGTGTTTGCCTTACTTCCTATCATTCGTTCGCTCAAAATTTTAACCATCGTTTGTGTTTTGTTTTCCATTTTATCTACTTGTATTGGGTTTATGGTCTCCCTCATCGGACTAGAACGAAATGGGGAGATGGTGTATTTTCCCACTTCTTCGAGTATCATCCTGGTGCTTTGTTTTTTTGCGTTTTTAATCCACTTGGTTCGGGCTCTTATCACTTCCTTTTTTACGAAAACCAGCCGATAGGTTCACTGTGGAAACCATTCCTTGTAATACCTGCGGCCAATCTTCTTTTCGATTCCTCCATACTAAAAATAGTCCTTTGGGAGAAACATTTACCATTGTTCGTTGTGAAACATGTGGGCTTGTTCAGGTGAACCCTCAGCCCAGTTTAGAAGCGGTTAAAAAATACTACCATGATTCTTATTTCACCCAAAGGACAGAACGTGGGTATGATAATTATTATTCGAGTGAACTTCGGAAGGAAATCTCTCGTGTTTTCCAAATGAATTTACATGATTTGAATTTTTTCACTTGGGAAGGGGAACGGAAATTACAAAATCAAACTTCTAAAAAACCACTCTCTTCACTCGATATCGGTTGTGCCGCTGGTTATTTTGTGGCCTACCTGAAAGAACGAGGTTATGAAGCCAAAGGTATTGAAATAGCTGATGGACCCGTTCGTTTTGCACGGGAAACTCTTGGCCTTTCGATTTTCCAAGACAATTTTTTAGAATGGGACAAAGGCTTTCAAAACAAGTTTGATGTGATCACACTATGGGCAACCATTGAACACTTACACCAACCAAAAGAAACTTTAGAAAAGATCAAAAAACATCTGTTACCTGGTGGGATTTTAATTTTATCTACTTGTCGATATGGTTTCCTTGCGAAATGGAATGGACTCAACTGGCGGTATTTAAACGTACCAGAACATTTGTATTATTATTCTTTCTCTGGTTTAAAAAAACTATTATTATCTCTTGGTTACCACTCACCCAAAGCGTTTACTTATGGGAGTGGGATGACCAGTCGCAAAGATGCGAGTGTTTTTTTTCGAATGCGGAAGGCATTTATGGACCGATTTGTGAAATGGTTCCAAATGGGTGATATGATGGTCTTTTCCGTTCGAAACGATTCGTAGTTTACGAAAACGAATTTAAGATATCTTCCACACAAAAATTGACTACCTCATCCAAATCTGCAGTTGCATCCACGAAGATCGTGGATTCAGGTAAGATGGCCAAATAGTTTTGGTAAATTCGGGTTTGTTCTAGTTGTTCATCAAACACTTCTTTATTCCCACCTCGAGTGGCCCTTCGTTCCAAAGCTTCTTCGGGAGAAAGATCTAAAAAGTAAACTCGATTAGGTTCTGGAAACCCTTTGTCCTCATTCATGTACAAAATGTCCGCTGCATGTTCTTCGTCTCTTCCTTGGTAAGCTGCGGTGGAAAAATAATAACGATCTTGGACAACGGATTGTCCGTTCTTTAGCGATGGTAAGATGGTCTCGTTTACGGATACTTCTCTGTCGGATAAAAAGAGTTTGAGTTGTTCTTCTGGGTTCAGTTTGATTTTCTCTTGGAGGAATTCTCTAATTTTTTTACCAAACTCACTGTCGGTTGGTTCTCTATGCCATAGATTTGGGATGGATTTTGTGTTTAGAATTTCAGAAACTCTTTTAGAAACTGTGGTTTTCCCGGAACCGTCGATTCCTTCGAAGACAAAAAATTGAGACTTTACAGGCATATCTCTTCCATTTTCAGAATCATCGTTTTTTCCTCGACTTATTTACGAATTTCGACAGTTTAGTCTAAGGAGCAAATACATGAAAAAAATTTCGTCTATGCTAATCATTGCTTTATTGGCTGTATTTATGATCAACTGTGCCTCTGAGGAAGTAAAACAACCTACTCAGCCAGTGGTAGAAGAACCAAAACCTTCTAAGAAGCCAAAATTGGATGAATCATTCAAAACAAGAGCAAGAGACATCAAGTAATTGGTGTTTGGAGTTCAGAAGCCACTCAAGGAGACTTGGGTGGCTTTTTTTTTACCATTTTGCTAAATTAATCTACAAAAATTCCTTAAAAAATCTCCAAATGTTCAGTTTTGCTGAAAGTTTCAGCATGATGCAGTAAACTTCACTACAATGATCAATGGCACCGATCTTGCAGCGTGTTTGTATGTATCTTACTATGCCAATGGAAAGCGAAAGTCACAAACTAGTTCGGGAGTGGAAAGAGTGGCTTGCTTCTGGGGAATTGACCCCTGTGTTCCAACCCATTTTATCCTCAGAGTCCACAGGGATTTACGGATATGAACTTCTTGGGCGATTGTCTACACCCCAAGGCTTTTTCAGTTTAGGGGAATTTTTTCTCACTCACACCTTAGGTTACGATGAGTTATTTTTCTTAAAAAAACAAGTAGATGAGAAGATTCGATTCGCAGCATTACAAAAGTTTGCAAGCGATGCTCCACCGGAAACAAAATTATTCTTAAATATCTCACCAAATATTTTATACCATGCTCTTCTTCACTTGGAGACAAGTTTGCCTCAAACCATTCGGATGGTGCGGGAAGTGGGGCTTGATCCCACAAGGATCGTAATTGAAATTACGGAAGAAAGATTTCCCCATAATTTAGAATTGCTAAAACCAGTTTTGAATTTGTACAGGAAGGAAGGTTTTTCCATTGCTGTAGATGATGCTGGATCGGAAGCAAGTAATTTGGATCGAATTGGTTTATTCCATCCCGAGATCATCAAAGTGGATTTACAAATGTTACGAAGGTCCACATTCTCTAGAAATTTCAAAGAAATCCTTCTCAACTTATCCAAATTAGGTGAGTCTTTGGGGAGTAGTTTGTTATTTGAAGGAATTGAGTCCGAAGATGAATTGTACAACGCCCTAAACTATGGTGCGCGTTACATCCAAGGTTATTACTTTGCAAAACCAGAAATTCCATTTTCGGGAAGATTTCAATATCGATCCGAAATGCAATCTTCTTTGGAATACTTCCATGCAAGGAAACAAAAAGAAATGAATCACCAAATTGAATGGGAAACGATTTGGAAAAGTAAATTATCTGAGATCGTGATGGGATTTAGAGAAGAAGATGGGATTTGGGAATGGCAGGAAGATTTTAATACAACTGTGTTTGGAGATGGGGATTTTTTTCGCATGTACATCACAAACCATATGGGATTCCAAGTTTCTCCCAATTATGCACGAGCTGATTTTGGCGAAATGAAACCTGATTATTCCTTTCTTGGAAAAAACTGGTCCTTTCGGCCCTATTTTTTTGAACACCTTCACAAATCCAAAACAAGTCGTGATGCCTGGACCCTTTCCCATATGTATCATGATATCTCTGAGCGAATGATGTTACGGACTTTTGCTCGGAACCTTTCTGAAAATTTGATTTTATTTATCGATGTAGTCGTCTCACGTAGCTGAAAGGTTTTGCGTAAATGGATTGGATAAGGAATTCTGGTAAGAGATATGGCAAAAATCCAGTTTTTGCAATTACCCGTTCCTCCACCAAGTTATTTTGCGGCCACGGGTAATGTTCCCCTAGCAGCTGCTAGTTTAGCTAGTTGCTTAGAAGCAAAAGAAAATCCCATCCATGGCATCACCCCTTCCGTCATCCCACCTGAAGATACAGATTCCCTAGGTGACCTCGATTTAATTGATCGAATTTGTAAAGAAGGTCCCGACTTTTTAGGTTTATCTTTGTATCTTTGGAATACAGAACGCAGTCTGTATATCGCAAAGGAAGTCAAAAAACGAAATCCAAATATCCAAATCCTAATTGGTGGGCCAGAGGTAAACGAAGACAACCCATTTGTACTCGGTGAATCTGGCTTTGATATCGCCGTTTCAGGCGAAGCGGAACACAATTTCCGAACTCTGATGCAGTCTCTTTTGAAAAAAGATTCTTTGGAAGATTTGGAAAACGTAGCCTATCGAAGAAAAGACGGAACCTTAAGTGCCTTTGGGAAATCGGCACCAGCAAACTTCCCTTTGACGGATTTTCCAAGTCCTTACACAACGGGCCACCTTGCAGTGAATCCCAAACGTTCGACGTATTTAGAAACAGTGAGGGGTTGTAAGTCTCAGTGTACGTATTGTTTTTATCCGAAGTCTTCACAAAACTTACGAACCCTTGATATCAAAGAAACGATACAATTGATTTCCAACTTAAAAGAGAAGGGAGCAAGGGAACTTGTATTTTTAGATCCCACTTTCAATCATAGGCCAGGTTTTGAAAATTTTTTAGATGCCATCGCCGAAGTAAACCAAGATGGACAGATGACGATGTTTGCGGAACTTCGTTCGGAAGGAGTCACTCCCAAACTTGCCACCAAACTTAGAAAAGCTGGATTTAATCGGATTGAACTTGGACTACAGTCAGTGAATGAAGAAACTCTCAAACGAGTGAAACGTTTCGGGAGCCCTCATAAAGTGGCGGAAGTGGCAAAGATGCTCGCGGGGGAAGGGATTGACTTACTGCTTGATCTCATCATTGGTCTTCCTGGTGATACACCGGAGGATGTGGAACGAGGAATTCATTTTTTCTTAGAACATGGATTAGGTGAGTGGGTTCAGGCCTTTCCTCTTTCTGTTTTGCCAGGAACAAGTATGCGTAAAGATGCCGAAAAAGAAGGCCTCATTTATATGCCAACTCCACCTTATCGAATCATCCAAACACCCAATTTTAGCCCGGAATCCTTACGAGATTCTGTGTATTTTGCAGAAGACTTATTGGAACGAAGGTTAGACGAATTTCCTCGTCCTTTTTTATGTGAACGAGATCCTAAGCTTAGAGATCGATTTGATTGGTATCCGAATCATGTAAGGGAAGGAAAACAAAACGAGATACAATCTATGGAACGAGGGACGCGCCACCAAAGTGTTTGGTTTCATCCAAATTCTTTGGGTGAATCGCTTCGTGAGATTCTATCAATCATCCAATGGAAAATCGTAAAAGAACCGTTTTGCACGATTGATTTTGTAATCACGTTACCACAAGTTCCCAAACCAAATGAAATATCTGCAATGGAGAAAGTTCTAAACTCCAATCGTAATTCTTACTTAGCCAAAACATTGGCTTACCGAGGCGAAAACTTACAACACCGTTTGGTTTTTGTTCTCCCAGAAGGGAAGGAGAATTTACGAAATTGGCGTAACGACTTAGAAGGAACGGAATCCTTTTTAGTTTATGAGAGGATCCCCCCCGAAGAGATTTCCCAATTGGATCCAGAAGATTCTTATTTTTATCTTGTGAACGGGGAGACGGTCACTCCCAAGGATTGGCAATTTTTAAAAGAGGCAATGGACCCAGAAACGATTACGTTTTCGGCAAGAAGCTTGGAAGAAAGATGGTGCCACGAAGTGTTAGGGTATGGGGAATTGTAACCAAACTTGCGTTATACGCTCCAGGTCAGAATCGATTCGATTCCGATTGTTTCCATTTAATTCTTTTGGAGTTGTTTGCGAAAGAATTCTACGTTTTCTAAAAATCGTTTTTTCTCACCAGCTCGGGAAGAGTGGCCTGCAATCGCAAGTCCCACGGTGAGGTGGCCTTCTTCATTTTTGGTAATGGTTTTGATTTGTCCAAAAGCAGTGAGAGGGGATTGCATCTTAAAAAAGATATCAAATTGGAAACCCGAAAGTTTTGGTAAACTTTGGATGAGATCGGGATGGTCAACGATGACTTTCAGTCCACCTTCCGAGATATCGATAACAGGAAATTTTCCATCTGATTTGATCATGTTGGAATGGCGGATTCGGTCAACCATCTCAAAACAAAGAGTTTTCATCTCCATGGCTTTTAAGAGGTCAAAATTTTCTGTTTTGCTTTGCATATGAATGTAACCGATGGGGATGGATTCATCTTCATCATTCAAATACAAAACAGGAAGGATGAGTTCGGATTTGATTTTTAAATTTCGACGGTTGTTGATTTCTTTGTTGATGTCTTCGTCTATTTCATCAGCAAAAACGATAAAGTCCTCGTTAGGTGAAGTTTCGTAACATTCCCTATTATTTACGTCTTCCAGCAGTAGACCTTTTTTCGATTTTTTGATCAGTTTGATGACTTCGCTATCTTCCCTTGAATTGAAGGTAGATATTTTAATAAAATCCACGCTGTTTTTGAGTTTTGTTTCGTAATCCTGGAAGTTCACCTTCACAGCAGTTGGCACATGGAACATATCGGTTTCGATTTTGGCTTTGCTAGAAACCACATTGGTGATCCAGGCGGACCCAGGAGGCACTGGGATTCTCGAACTTTCTCTGTCTTTTTTGGCGATGGCAATTTTATTCAATTGAAGGATGTATTGTGACTCACCCTTGTCTTGTTCCACCGTACATTCTAAGTGGAGGTAACGCCCAAGAATTTTGTAGAGAGTGATTTTTTGGCCTACAGATAGGGTGATGGTGGGGCGCACACCCACGAGGATTTTGTTTCCATCTTGGGAAACTTTTTTCAGATAACAAATTTCGCCGGAATGCACGTCATCTTTTAGATTCAACTCTTGGTTTAACAAAAATTTCGTTAAAACATGCAGTTTTTTTTCCGTGTCGGAAAAAACATCCAAGGAACGTTTATTTCTTTCTACTGTTTCCATAAAAGGTCGTGTTACTTACTATTATCGGCCCATTTTCACCTGAAATTCTCTTGCACGCAGAGTTTTCTTACCTAAAGTAGAAAAAGGAAGGATAATTATGTCAAATCACCCCCTACCAGGATCTGAGCTTTTCGATGGAGTCAGTGGACAAGAGCTCTTCTCGGTCAACATGGGACTCACGTATCGAGATTTTTTAGTACTACCCGGATATATAGACTTCAATCCAAGCGATGTGGATCTCGAAACAAAACTTTCTAAAAATATATCTCTCAAAAGACCACTTATGAGTTCTCCGATGGACACAGTCACAGAGTCTGAGATGGCGATTGCCCAGGCATTGATGGGTGGAATTGGAATCATACATTATAATAATACGATAGAGGAACAAGTTGATTTGGTCCGTAAGGTCAAACGATTTGAAAATGGATTTATCAAAGATCCGATTTTACTTTCTCCGGAACATACCCTTGCTGATTTAGATGCCGTAAAAGAAAAGTATGGTTTCAGTGGAATCCCCATCACAGAAGATGGAACCGCAAGCACCAAGTTAGTGGGCATTGTGACCAACCGAGATGTGGATTTTGAAAGAGATCGTGACATTAAACTCGGTAAGGTGATGACAACTGAACTCATTACTGCAAACGTAGGTATCAGCTTACGAGAAGCAAACGACATCCTTCGCACGAGTAAAAAAGGAAAACTCCCTATCGTTGACAAACAAGGAAAACTGGTTGCACTCATTTGCCGTAGTGACCTGAAAAAAAACAAAGAGTTTCCTCAATCCTCGAAAGATGACCAAAAACGACTTCGTGTGGGAGCAGCACTTTCCACCTTACCAGAGTCACGCGATCGGATGGCAGCTCTTGCAGCTGTGGGTGTGGATGCTATCATCATTGATTCCGCCCAAGGAAATTCTAGTTACCAAATTGAGATGATCCAATGGATTAAATCCAATTTCCCAAACATTGATGTGATTGGTGGGAACGTGGTGACCAAAGCACAAGCTGCCAATTTAATTGCTGCTGGGGCTGATGGTCTTAGGATCGGAATGGGACCTGGTTCCATTTGTATCACACAAGATACCATGGCAGTTGGCCGTGCACAAGCGACTGCAGTTTTCAAAACTGCCGAGTATGCACAAGCACATGGAGTTCCCGTGATTGCTGACGGTGGAATCTCAAACATTGGTGATATTGCCAATGCACTTGCGATTGGAGCATCCATGTGTATGATGGGTTCCATGTTTGCGGGAACAAAAGAAGCACCCGGTGAGTATTTTTATGAGAATGGAATTCGTCTAAAAAAATACAGAGGAATGGCGAGTTTGGAAGCGATGAGTAAGGGTGGGGACAAACGATATTTCTCTGAATCCCAAAAGATCAAAGTAGCACAAGGTGTCTCTGGTTATGTTGTGGACAAAGGTTCGGTTCTTAATCTCATTCCCTACCTGGTGCAAGGTCTTCGTCAAAGTTTCCAAGATATGGGATACCGCAATATCACTGATCTCCATAAGGCACTTCGAGAAGGAAAACTTCGTTTTGAACGTAGAACGGAATCAGCACAGGCCCAAGGAAGTGTTCATGGATTGTATTCTTATACAAAACCATCAATGAGAGCTGAATAAAGAAATCACATGCGAAAAATTTTGATTTTATCTTTCCTTTTGTGTTTTGCCTCTCTGGAGGCACAAGCGCCTGATACAAGTTTGTCGGCGCAGGAACTTTTAGCGAGGCTCGACCGAGAAATGGATTTCGGAAAAGGTCTCGTGAAAGGAACTTACGTGCTCATTCGTAGAAATGGAACATCTGAAACATGGAAAATTAACAGATTTTTTAATGGGGAAGATGCTCTGCTTTTGTTTGATCGCAAAGGGAGAGGTTTAGAATCTAAATTACTCACAAAAGATGAAGGGGAGAATGTATTTTTCTTCAATGTTCTCAGTGCGAAACTCTTTCGTAAAACGGATGATGAAAAATACGAATCCCTGATGGGTACAGGATTCTTTTATGTGGACATGTCAGGTTATTCCTATCAGGCCAATTACAATCCTCTTGTGAATGGGGATTTGGAAATTGGTGGGGAAGTGTATTACCGTGTTTCCCTCAAACCCATTTTGCCTTATTTTTATAAGAAGTTAGTCTTACTTGTTGGTAAAAAAGACCTAAAACCATACCGCGTCGATTTTCATGACCGGGATGGAATTTTATTCAAAACTTTGAACTTAAAATATGGTCCTGTTAAAATCAAAGACAATGGAGGCAAAGTGGAAGAAATCCAAAAAGCCTCTCGATTGGAGATGTTAGACTTAAATACAGGTAGTATCACTGTGTGGGAAATCCAAGAAGTGGACAAAACGGTAAATCCCGATGCTTCCCTTTTTAATGTGGATAACTTGAGCCGGTAACAATCATTTTGGTAGAGCCAGGTCTCATCCTCTTTCGGACACCCTTTCTAAAAAAAGAATTTATACAACTTTCCAAAGAAGAGTTAAATCACCTTCGGGCTCTTCGTTTGCAAAACGAATCTACCATCATTCAGATTCGTGATGGAGAAGGTGGTCTCTTTAATTATGTATACACACCCAATTCCAAAGACATCTCCTTTCAGTCGGAAGAATTTGTACCAAAAAAAACAAATCCGAAAAAAATAGCCATCGCACTTCCAAAAGGAAATCGTTTGGATTTTTTCCTACAGAAAGTGACAGAGATTGGTTTGGATCAAGTGGTATTTTTAGTCTTTCGCCATTCCATTCGCAAAGAATTCAATTTGGATCGAGCAGAAAAAATTGTAAAAGAAGCGGCCGCCCAATCCAAACAAACAGAGATCTTAAAACTTTCGATTGAATCTGCAAAAGATTGGATGGAAGCACATAAAGAAAGTTTGGTGGTATTCCATCCCTTTGGAAAAAAGCCGTTTCAGATGATTTCCTTACAAAACAGAATTCCTGTGATTGGGCCAGAAGGTGGGTATCATGTGGATGAAGAAAAATGGATGGAAGAAAACAAAATCGTTCGTGTCACCTTACCTGGTGGGGTGCTCCGAACGGAAACTTGCGGCATAGTCGCCGCGAGTTTTTTGGTCTATGGAACCGTTTGAATTTATTTGTTGGTTAGTAACAAAAGAGTTCCGGATAAATTGCAATTGGTAGTACAATTGCTAAAACAAGTAGACGCAGCTGTGTAATTGGGTCCTGTGATGTCTGGGTACTGAGCAGCACAACCGGAATTACAAGCGTCTAAACTTCCTCCCGTGCAGGAAACCAGGAAGGTAAAAAGGTTTCTCTGTAAGGTTGTGTCTTTTCGTTCGCTACAAGATGTAGAGAAGAACACGACAAAACTAAGCACAATCAGTAAAAAAAAACGTTTCATAACACTAAGACTCTTCTCTACTACCATTTCGTCAATCGGTTCGTAAAAATCTTGACCCTTGTGACTTTTCCTATGCATTGGATGAGATTCGGTTATGGCAGAAAATTCTAAAAAAGTGTTAGAGAAAAAAGGACAGGGCGAATATGAATTCACCGCGTATGGGGAATTTTTGTCCTATTTCCATGCTCATATCGATATTTTCAAACGCCTGCTCAAAGCCAAAAAAATGGACCCGGCCAAAGTGGACGAGGTGGCAAAACAAATTAAGTCCTACATGACGGGGAATATCAAAAAAACAGATCAGTTCTTTGAACATCTGCCCCAATTTGCCACAATCTTAGGTGTGCCAAAAGAAGAAGTTTCCGCTTACCTCAATTCCAATTTTATCGAAGTTTTATCCAAGGTCCAAGAGAAACTCAAAAGCCAAGAATTGGATAAATTGGAAAATGCACCTGCACCAAGTTATACTTCCATCACAGAAGAAATCGTAGAACGTTTACAAGTCACTCATCCCAAGGACTTTGTGTTCGCACAAAAAGGCATTTTGATGGTTCTCGAAAATCCACTCACGGGAGAGATCATCGAACCACAAGGCCTCATGGCTGCTTCCGCGAAAGCAGCCCTTGCCATGCCAGCAGGAACTGATTCCGAAAAAGAACCTGTATCCTTAACAGAAGCTCTTGCCGTTGCCAATGCTCCTCCTACGCCTGTTGTCAAAAAACAATCCTTAATTCCCGAAAAGGACAAATCCATCCTACTAGAAATTGTAGAAACCTTTGGTGATACTCTCACTGGAGAACGTTTAGAAATCAAAATCGGACCTGAAGTTACCGACACTCCTCATTCAGAAAGTAGTTCTAACTCCGCATCTGCCAATCCGAAAGAAGAATATGAAATTGAAGATTTAGAATTTGATGATTCTTCCGGGGGAAGTGAGTCTTCCTCATCCAACTCTGACGAAGAGGATGATTTTTCAAATGACTTAGGAATTGAATACGAAGAAGAAGTAACTCCACCTCCACCACCGCCTGATCTCAATTTGGTGCGCCTTGGCAATTATTCCGTCAAAGAATTTATGGATTTGGTGCAAACCATTACCACCTACCAAACCAAAGGTGACCAAGTAGGTTACCAAAATTGGTTGCGTACATTATCCGAATTTGACAAAGCAGTGGTTTCGTTACGCACACAAGTTTTAAAAGAACAAAAAAATGAAGTAGTGGATTGGAATTCCCTTTTCCAAATGATGAGTTCCAAATCGGAACTCAAACCAGAAGTTCTAAAAGGGATCGTCAAAAAAATCAAAAACTATCAGATCGTCAAACTGACGTTAGATCGAATGATTCAGGAATTCAAAAAAGGAAGTCCTGAATTTATGCAGATTGTGAAGATGGCTTGGCCCCATATCCAAAAGTCTTTTTACGAAGTTCCCAATTATGCGCAGGTGCAAACCTTACTTCGTGGCATCTTATCACGGGTGAATGAAGAAACTCATAAAAAGGAATTTTCGAAAATCTTCACCATGGCTCTCAATTTCATCCAATCCAAATTCCAGGTATAAATGATGGAAGGAGAGAACTCATCTCTCAAAATTCGATCCATACCAAAGATCATCTTTGTTCGTTACCTATTTCTATTAGCGGTTGTCAGTTTTTCTCTCCATTCCCAACCCAAAACAGAAATCATCGTGGATCCCTTACTCCAAAAACCCTGGATTCCCGATGCAGAAGAAGAAGAGATTCGAAGTTACCACCGCTTTTTATCTGAATTCAAAAACAAACAATCTTCCGTGAAAAAAAAAGATCGTTTTGGTCGTAACTACTTAGTTTCCCCTTCAGGCAAAATTCGATTTTTGATCGATGATGAATACTACAAAGAATTTCCCGCGCAAATGGAAGCAGATATCGCCGCCAAAGAAGTGGAAGTTCTGTATGAAGTGCGTAAGGAAAAGGATGTTGTATTCCTCGGAAAAGGAATTCATCTTTGTTACCGCTTAAAAAAAGAAAAAGACCCGGGTTTTTTTCCCGAATGGCTCATTCGTTCCAATGAAATCACAAACCGAGCTGCCAATGAATGGTCGGACCAAACCATTCCATTGGATTTAGTGAGTGATCCTTATGGCTGTTATGTGGATGAAATCTCTCCCATGGACTATTTGTATTTGGAATCGGAGTCGTTTCGATACCGATTGAAAATCCCGTCTTCCTTACGATATGAAGGTCTCTATGGAACTCGTTTAGGAATGTATGGAGAAAACCGAGATAGCATCTATCGGATCGTCCGATTCGTGAAATTTTTGTCCAATTATCTTCCTGAAGGGCAAACAGAATGGGACGAAGCTTTAAAACTGCAAACCTCTGGAAAAAATAAAAAAACCTTACCCAAAATCATATTGTCCATCGGTTCTAGTTTTGATAAACTGAGACCACTTCGGAACTCAAAAAATTATTTTGTGTTTTGGGATTCGGTTCGTTCTTTATCCAAAAGCCAAATGAGGATGATTCAATTCAAACGAACCGAACAAAATGGAGGATATTTGAGTGAATGGGTGGAAGTGGATGAGATAGGAAATCCTATCCCTATGGAGATGATGGAATACTATGTATACAATGCACCAAGAGGGTATTTTTTATCTTTATCCTATCCAAAACGGGAAAAGGAAATTGCCGTTACGTATTGGAATACCATTCGCTCTAGTTTTACCGTGAAGGACTAAAGGAAGACCGAATATGATTTCCTCCTTTGTGGAAAACAGATCTTCTAAAAAACCAGAACCCAATGGAAATTCTCCTTCCCCGTTTGTTGTTTTTTGGATTGGACTTCTTTTGATCTTTTTGTTTACACTCACCTTACTTCCCTTTGGTGTATACTGGCCACTTTCGAATTCGATTTGGGTTTTACTTTTTTTCTTTTTACCCCTTGTATTTTTAGGAATCCATCTCACAAGAACCTATGGATATACATTGTTGATTGCTGTTGTGATCTCGTTGGTTTCCGGAGGAAATGTACTTTTGTTTTTGGGAGATGTGATCGGTTACAAATTAGGCCTCACCTCTCAATTTGATGTTTTACCAGAAAACATCTCTTCTCATTTAGGGTATCGTTATTTATATCTAAAGGAATTTTATTTAGACGAAAAAGAGAGCGGAAGTTTTCGTTCGCCACTTCTTGTTAGACGGCGTTCTGGTGGTTCTGTTTACGGACCGATCATCACATTTCAATACAAACGGATTCGCCCTGTCTCAGGAAAGGAAACGAAGATTCCTTTGTATGCCATTTGTTATTCGAAAGATTCCGGGCACTGCCAAATCTCAAGTCTCTATTCAGGAGGGATTTTATTACGAGAATCCCTCTGGGAATCGGAAAACCAAACGTTTCCAGAGGAGGCAGTCTTTTTCATCTGGAAAGATCGTTTGGATCGGGAAATGGAAACGAAAGGGATGTATTCTTTTCTCTTTTGGATTTTGCTTTTGCTTCTCTGGGGAGTTGTCGTGTATTTTCCGACAAATTGGTTTGGGTCTCGTTAGTTATTTTTTTTAAGAATTGTCTGGATCTGAAAAGATTTTGAAAACCGAAATCATTTTCCATGGGTCTAAAAATCGTTCATAGATGTTTCTCCTTATGAGACCCGCAGGGAGGGGCCAATATCCCTGATTTTCTTTTTTTTCTTTCCAAACCCATTCGCTTTTCTAATTTCTCTCCATGTTCTCAAGGCTCCGAGTTGTCTTTTTGGTTTTTCTATCCCTTGTTTTGGTGCAGGTTGATTTCTCCCAAAGCCTTCCCCCTTCCATTGAATTTTTTACACCAAATGGATTTGTCAAAACTCCGAAACAAGTCACCGTTCGGTTTACAAAACCGATGGTGGCTCTCGGGGACATTCGGCCAGTCACAGAAATTTTCCAAATCAAATGTCCATTTCCAGGAACCAGTCGATTCATAGATTCGACCACTTGGGTATATGAGTTTGAAAAACCAGTGCCTGGAGGAGTGGTTTGTCAGTTTGAACTAAAAGAGGGAACCAAATCCTTCAGCGGGGAAAAAATCCAAGGGGAAACTTCGTTTCAGTTTCATACAGGTGGACCTTCCATTAAATATTCATCTCCATATAACGGCAGTTCCATTTCCGAAGACCAAGTGTTTTTGTTACACTTAGATGGAATTCCAGATCTAAGTAGTTTTCAAAAGTTTGCATACTTTCGATCAGAAGAGTTAGGAAATCGAATCCCAGTCGTTCTCATCACAGGTTCAGAACGAAAAACATTTTTACAATCCCTGGGTAAAAAAGACAAAGAAGAAACCGTTGTTCTAAAAGCCAAACAAACCTTTTTACCTGATCGGCAAATTCAACTCGTACTCGGCAAAGGAATCAAATCCATTTGGGGAGGAGAGATTCCTGAAGATGAAGTGAAATCGTTTACAGTAAGACCTGTGTTTTCGGCTAGGTTTAGTTGTGAACGAACCACAGCGGATGCCAATTGTATTCCCATACTCCCTGTTAGTTTATCATTTAATTCCCCTGTCTCCCAAACACTTCTCGAAAAAATTAAGTTAGTGGGTAAGGATGGACAGGAATACCCCAAACAAAAGTCAGGTGGAAAAGGGAATGAATTTTCAGATTGGGTGAGTTTTCCTGGACCATTTCCAGAAAATACAGAATTTGAAATCAAAATTCCTGATCTTGTTGATGATGCAAACAGAAGTTTGGCGAATAGCGCATCCTTTCCTTTAAAGTTTAAAACTGATGAATTTCCTCCCCTTGCCAAATTTAGTGGTAGGTTTGGTATTTTAGAAGCGAAAGCAAATCCAGCATTACCTGTCACCTTACGGAACTTAGAAGTTAGTTTGCCCGCGAAATCTACTTCTCTTGGGATGGGAGGTAAAAGCCAAAAGACAATGGACATTTTGGAAATCCAAAAATGGTTCCAAGCTCTGTCTCGAGTCGAACGTAACCAATCGGTTTTCCAAACACCGGTTTCCAATGCAAAAGTTACTTCCTTCCAATTGCCAAAACCGAACGGGAAAAAACCGATGGAAGTTGTGGGAATTCCTTTTGATTCCCCTGGTTTTTATGTGGTGGAGATCGCAAGCGAAGTGCTTGCCAATCATCTTTTTGCCGAAGGCGAAGGAAAAAAGATGTATGTATCCAGTTCTGCCCTTGTGACGAATTTATCTCCTCATTTCAAATGGGGGAAAGATACAAGTCTCGTTTGGGTCACAAACTTAGAGAGTGGATTACCAGAGTCAGGTGTCCAAATCAAAATTTTAGATTGTAATGGAAATCTTAGAGGGGCAGGGATCACAGGAAAAGATGGAACCATGTTATTTGGAAATATCAATTTCCAAGAAGTTCCCTATTGCGGTTATCATGAGTTAGGTTCTGGACTTACTATTTTTGCGCAAAAAAATGATGATATCAGTTTTACTTCCAGTACATGGGAGAAAGGAATTGAAAGTTGGCGTTACCAATTGCCACAGGCAAACACTGGATATGCGAATTATTTAGAATCCATCATCCTGGATAGAACTCTTTTTAAAAAAGGAGAGACGGTTCACCTAAAACATGTTCGTCGTAGTTTTGGAAATAAAGGTTTATTACCTGCAGAACCAAAAGATTATCCCATAGCAGTTGTGATCAAACACGAAGGTTCAGGAGAAAGTTATACGTCTCCCCTGGTTTGGTCTTTTCCTGGGCATGCGGAATCCGAATTCAAAATTCCTAAAAATGCCAAACATGGTGTTTATTTAGTCACCTATCCTTATAACCAAGAAGACACAAGTTACGGACGTACCATCACACAGTTTCGAGTGGAAGAATTTCGTCTTCCTGTCCTGAAAGGAAATATCCAACTCGCAGGAGATTCACAAAACCTGGTCTCGCCGAAAGAAGCAAAAGTTTTGTTTGGATTGGAATACCTTTCGGGAGGTGGTGCCTCTCTTGTTCCTGTGAAAATTCGTTCCCAAGTTGTTCCTAGTTTTTATTCACCGAAAGAAGAGTATTCCGCATTTAGTTTTTCACCCGATTCCTTAAAAGAAGGGAAATGGAAAGTCAGTGGCTATGAAGAGGAAGAAGTGGAGGAAACCAAACCAAAAGTTCTTTCGACTAGTTCCAAAACGGATGAAAAAGGATTTTTATCTCATACCTTTACTGATTTAAAATCCATTCCAGGTTATGGTAACTTCCAAGTGGAAATGGAATATGCAGATCCCACAGGAGAGATCCATACCATCTCTCGTAGTTTTCCCGTATCACCTTCGGAACTCCATTTGGGAATATTACCGGATGGTTGGTATTTTACAGAAGACAAAGTCAAACTCCAGTTAGTTGTTCTAGACTCCAAAGACAAACCTGTAGTTTCCCAAAAAATTAAAGTGAATGCTTTTAAAAAGGAATTTTATTCCAACAGGAAACGTTTGGTCGGCGGGTTTTATGCCTATGAACATTATGAAGAAGTCAGTCGTTTGGGTGATTTCTGTGAAGGAAAAACCGATTCCAAAGGGATATTGATTTGCGAGGGAAAATCTCCTGCCACTGGTGATATCGTATTCATTGCAGAAACCAAAGATAAAAACGGGAGGATCACAAACTCGAGTTATAACGTATGGGTCAGTGCTAAGGAAGAAGTATGGTTTGATGTGAGTGATCATAACCGAATGGACATCCTTCCTGAAAAACGTTCTGTCGATGTCGGTGAAACCATTAAAGTACAAGTTCGCTCTCCTTTTCGAGAAGGAACTGCTCTTGTGACTTTGGAACGAGAAGGTGTCATTGATTATTTTGTCACCCCTGTTAGCGGAAAAGATCCCTTTGTCAATATTCCGATCAAAAAAGAATACGCACCCAATGTATATGTCTCTGTTTTTCTCGTGAGGGGCCGTATGGGAGATCCAAAACCCACAGGCCTTGTGGATTTAGCCAAACCAAGTTACCGATTGGGATTATCAATGTTAAAGGTGGGTTACAAACCGTACAGTTTGTCCGTTTCAGTAAACCCAAGTAAAAAACAATACCAAGTCAGGGAAACTGCGGACGTAGAACTGGAAATCAAAACAGCGGATGGAAAGATACCTACAGAAGGTACGGAAGTGGCATTGGCTGTGGTGGATGAAGCCTTACTCGAACTATCACCGAATCCCACCTGGAATTTGTTAGATGCCATGATGGGTTCCAGACCACACCAAGTTGTGACCTCCACGGCCCAGTCCCAAATCATTGGAAAACGACATTTTGGTTTGAAAGCAAAACCAGAAGGAGGAGGGGGTGGAAAACAATCCACACGTTCCTTATTTGAAACCTTACTGTATTGGAAAGGAAAAGCCATTGTCGGAAAAGATGGAAAATTTAAATTCAGTTTTCCATTAAACGATTCCCTAACTACATTTCGTATTGTTGCCATTGCCACTTCGGGAGCCAAAGAGTTTGGAACGGGTATGGCCAAAATCCAAACTTCGCAAAAAATCCAATCGTTTTCGGGTATCCCACCTGTTGTTCGATTAGGTGATACATTGCAACATGAAGTCAATTTAAGGAACGCTGGGGATACAAAAGAACAACTCCGTGTTCGACTGAGTGTGGTGGATTTAAAAAATGGATTAGAAGTCAAATCAGATTTGGAAACCAAGTCTGCGATGTTGGCACCTGGAGAAACAAAACTCATCACTTGGGATTTAACCGTTCCCGAAGATACCACCAAACGGAAGTTTTCTCTCGAAGTTTCCTCTCCGAATGGAACGGTGATGGATTCTCTTTCGGTGGAACAGACTGTGATTCCTGCCTTTACGGAACGTGTTTACCAAGCGGGACTTTTTTTGTATGAGGCTCCTTGGAAAGACAATGTTGTGACACCACCTGGTTCCAAACCGAATACGGGCAAAATGGTTTGGAAGGCATCTCCTACCATTCTCACAAGTATTGGTGGAATCCAAAAATTCTTCCAAACCTATCCCTATTCTTGTATGGAACAAAGGGTTTCCAAAGCCATTGGTTTACGATCCGATGCATTGTGGAGTGATGTCCTCGGTGACTTAAATTCCTTTTTAGACTATGATGGCCTTGTGAAATATTTTGCCCGTATGGAACATGGAAGTGAAATTCTCACTGCTTATGTGTTAACATCCGCTAAACTCTCTAACAAAACAATTCCAGAAGAAACTTTGGTCAAAATGACAAATGGTCTCCAAGGATTTTTAGATGGAAGAGTCAGCGGGGAGAGATACCGGTTTGGGGCAGACCTCGTTGTACGGAAAATCATTGTTTGGGAAGCACTGACTCGTTACCAAACTTATGAGTGGGAACAAGTTCGGCCGATCTTTGAAGGTATGGAATTTTTACCAACGGCTTCTCTAATCGATTTATCGGAAATTTATAACCGAGTGAATGGAGCCGATCCAAAGATTAAAAATCGTTTATTTAGTGTTTTGCGATCAAAACTCAATTTACAAGGTACGGAACTCATCGTTGCCGATTCAGGATTTACAAATCCTTGGTGGATTCTCGGAAGTAGGGATTATACCATGGCCAAATTTTTATTATGGTCGATGTCCGAACCTAGTTATAAAAAAGATATGCCTCGAATCATCAAAGCCTTTGTCAAAATGCAAAAACAAGGTAAGTATGATAGTACACTTGGGAATGCCTATTCTGTTCTTGTTTTTGATCGAGTGAGTAAACTCATCGAAGGAGAAAAGGTAGCAGGTGGCAAAGTGAAAATCCAAACGGACAAAGAAAGTTTTTCATTGGAACCAAATGGAAAACAAACTGTCACACAAACCCTGGGGATGAACCCAGAATCGGTTACCGTGAGTTATGAGGGCAAAGGAAAACCCTGGTTGGAATGGTCTGTGCAAAGTATTTTGCCTTTGAAGGAACCAATCTCCAGTGGTTATCGCATCAAACGGACTTGGGAACCACTCCAAGTAGCAAAACAAGGAGTTTTCTCGAAAGGCGATACCATCAAAGTGAAACTCGAAATCGATGCTGACTCGGATAAAACTTGGGTGGTTGTGGAAGACCCGATTCCGCCAGGTTCCTTACCTCTCGGACGTGGGTTTGGGCGCGAATCCCAAATTGGACAAGACCGGCCTCTCGATACATCCTATTATCTCAGTTTTGAGGAAAAAACCTTATCCCTCTACCGAGCCTATTTTGAGTATTTGCCAAAAGGAAAACACGTGATCGAACACAGTTATCGTTTGAACCATGTGGGGAACTTTGTGATGCCATCCACACGGGTAGAGGCTATGTATTCACCGGAAACCCACGCGGAATGGCCGAACGAAATCGTCAGGATTTCGGAAAATAAGGACTAGGAAAAGTTTACGGATAAAGAGGGTTTGGAATGATGACTCTAATGGGTCCGAACCAAGCCCCTCTTTTCCCAATCCGCGTTTTTAAAATTTCCCTCTATTATTCAGTTTTTTTTTATCTATTTTTCCTAATCTTTAATACTAGTTTTACCATTATGGGAGTTGATGTTGGTGACTTCCTCAAACAGTACTTAGGTGCTTTTTTTGGGGTTTATCTATCGACGACGTTTAAGGTTTTTTCGGTTTCCCTTTTTCTTCATGCCTGTTTATTCACCCTTGTGAATTTGGTTGTTTCTTTTTGGAAAAAATTGAATCCCCGATGGTATGTGTTAGTGGGGATTGTGTTTCTCATCGAAGTGTTGGCCCTTATCCAATCCATGATCCAATTCCCCCAAATCTATGGAGAATTTTTTTTCTTCCGGTATCCCAGTTTTGCGCCCATTTTATATTTTTTAACGGATCATATTTCTCCGATTTTACCTTCCTTGGGTTTGTTCCTATTTTTATGTTTTGTCCTTGGAACTGTTTTTACGAAACTCCTTCAACATAAAACAAAGGAAAGTTTTTTTGCCGTCCTACATGTTCTAGTTTTAGGTTTGTTTCATATCCATGGTTTGTATTGGCTCGGCCTTGTTTATTTTGCCTTTATATTTTGGCAGGGAAATCGTTACCAAAATGTACATATCAAAACGTATGGAATTCTTCTTGTTTTGATTTTGATGTTGTATCTTCTTCCAAGTTTTTGGATTGGAATTTCGTCTTTGCGGTATTCCCAAGTAAAAGGGAAACCTCCGATTTTTATCTTATCTGCTGATTCTTTGCGTTATGATAAAATTGGATTCAAAGTCAATGGTGAGTCCATCACACCAAACATTGATTTGTTTCAAAAAGACGCGTTTCAATTCCATGACCACCATACAACGATTCCACGCACTTTTCCCAGTTGGACAGATACACTCACTGGCAAATATGCGATGGATCATAAAATTCGAGATATGTTCCCTTCCCCAGAGGAAAAACAACGGATCGGCACTTCTTCATATCCTACCATCCAACAGATCCTAAAAAAAATTGGATATGATCACTTTGCCATCGGCAGTTTTGCAGCGGACATTTTTCCAAGGGCAAACTTTGGTTTTGATGCCGTGTATGCTCCCAACTTCAATGCAAGGATCATGACAGTCCAAAGGACTGCCGAAACACAAATTTTTCTTTTACCGTTTCTCGTTGGTTCTTGGTTTTCGGGTGGGATGTATTTGGAAGAGCTGAATGGACTTTCCACTTGGGGAGATGGAGAAAGGCTTACAAGCCGCTTTCGTCAACTTGTGAAAGAACGCAATCAATCTCCTTACTCCATTACCTATTTTTCCAGTGTGATCCACTTTCCATATACACCTTCATATCCGCATTATAAACGTTATACGAATCCAAATTATTACGGTAAATACAAGTATCTAAAGTTTGTAGATCCAACAGATTCTAACCTTCCGAATACCGATGAAATCTCTCAAATTCGTAACTTATTTGATAGCGCTGTATATGCCTTTGACCTAGAGTTTGGAGATATGGTAGGTTATCTAAAAGAAAAGGGAATTTACGAAGATGCCATCATCATCCTCACCGCCGACCATGGAGAAGCTTTGTATGAAGACATCCACGGCCAAGGGCACGGGGAACATTTACGGGGAGAATCTGTAACTCATGTTCCTTTCATGATCAAATTTCCCAAGTCTTCCAAGTTTCAAGAAATCCCAAAAAATGAAAGAGAGTTTACGGGAATCACATCCAGTGTGGATTTAATGCCCACTCTTTTGGATTATTTTGAAATTACAGAAACATCGGAATATCCAGGCAAATCGTTGTTAGCCGTTCTTGGCGAAAAGGATTGGAAAGAGGATCGTTTTGTGTATGCGGAAACGGGGATTTGGTTTTCCGATGTAGGAAATCATTTTTTCCAAAAACAAAGAATCCCTTACCCCAATATTTTATCCCTACACCAAGTGGTTCCCGAAGAAGATTACCAAATTATGATCACGGATCCGATTTATCGAGAGACCATTGCCTTTTCCAAACACAGAAGCATTCAAAACTCGCAATACAAACTCATTTACATTCCTACAAGGGAAGGTGTAAAGTTTGAGTTATATGATCGAAAAAAGGATCCCTTAAATCAAGCGAATCTGTATCCCAATCATCCCATGGCTTCCAAAATGAAGGAAGTTTTATACAAAACGGTGGTGAAGTGGGAGAGTGCTTCTCTTGCCGGAGAATATTTAATACCAAGTTCTTTATCTGACATCAATGAAAACTTATAAGAAAAAAAGAGGAAACTATGCCGCAACGTAACGACTTAAAATCAATTTTGATCATTGGATCCGGACCAATCGTCATCGGGCAGGCATGTGAGTTTGACTACTCGGGAACCCAGGCGACAAAAGCTCTACGGGAAAAAGGAATTCGAGTCATCTTGGTGAATTCGAATCCAGCCACCATCATGACGGATCCCGATCTTGCGGATGCCACTTACATCGAACCTCTTACTGTTCCCGTTTTAGAAAAAATCATCAAAAAAGAAAAACCAGATGCCATCTTACCAACAGTAGGTGGACAAACTGCTCTCAACTTAGCTCTTGCCCTTCATAGAGAAGGAATTTTGGAAAAATACAATGTGGAGCTGATTGGTGCTAAAGTAGATGCCATTCGCAAAGCCGAAGACAGAGAACTATTTAAACTCGCCATGGAAAAACTCGGAATCCGAGTGGCGAAGTCCTTTATGGTTTCCGATATGGAAGCCGCAAGGAAGGCAAAAGACGAAATTGGTTTTCCGATCATCATCCGCCCCGCTTTCACCTTAGGTGGAACCGGTGGTGGAACTTGTTATGATGAATCTGAGTTTGAAGACATTGCTCAAAAAGGTTTATCAGCATCTCCGATTTCTCAAATCCTCGTGGAAGAATCGGTTATGGGTTGGAAGGAATTTGAGTTGGAAGTGATGCGTGATCTCAATGACAACGTAGTCATCATTTGTTCCATCGAAAACTTAGACCCAATGGGTGTTCATACAGGAGATTCCATTACAGTTGCCCCACAACAAACGTTAAGTGACAAAGAATACCAAAGACTTCGAGATATGTCTATTGACATCATCCGAGAGATTGGTGTGGAAACAGGTGGATCGAATATCCAATTTGCTGTAAATCCAGAGAATGGAGATGTGATTGTGATCGAAATGAATCCAAGGGTTTCTCGTTCCTCTGCCCTTGCATCGAAAGCAACTGGATTCCCAATTGCAAAAATTGCCGCTTTATTATCAATCGGATACACTTTAGATGAAATTCGAAATGATATCACTCGTGTAACACCTGCTAGTTTTGAACCGTCCATCGATTATGTTGTCACAAAAATCCCAAGATTTGCCTTTGAAAAATTCCCTGGTTCTGATACCACTTTAGGGGTTCAGATGAAAGCAGTAGGGGAAGCAATGGCCATTGGTCGTAACTTCAAAGAGAGTTTTCAAAAAGCACTGAGGTCATTAGAAACAGACCGATTCGGTTTTGGAAGTGATGGGTATTTAAAAGAACTCATGGAATGGGAAGCGGTTCCTAAAGAAGAACGTAAAACTTGGCTCACTGCGAAAGTAAAACGTCCGACTGACAAACGTATTTTTTATGTGAAAATGGCATTTGATTTTGGAATGAGTGTGGAAGAGATCCATGAAATTTGTAAAATTGATCCTTGGTTTTTGTATCAATTTGAAGAACTTTTCCAATTAGAAAACAAATACCGCAAAGAAGGAAATGCCATCATTGTGGAAATGAAACAAGCAGGTTTTTCCAACAGACAACTTGCTTTCCTTACCAAAGAAGAACAAATTTTAGCGCAAGTGAGAAGTGGTGCAGCCATTGATATCACAAAAGCAAAAGTGGATAAAACCTTAAGAGAAGAAGAAGAAAAAATTGAATCTTACTTAGAAGAAAAGAATATCCAACCCGTATACAAACGAATTGATACTTGTGCTGGTGAATTCGAAGCCTTTACACCTTACATGTATTCTTCTTATGATGAAGAAGATGAATCGGATGTCACTTCCAAGAAAAAGGTAATGATCCTTGGGGGAGGTCCAAACCGAATTGGTCAAGGGATCGAATTTGACTACTGCTGTTGCCATGCCTCCTTTTCCTTACAGGAAGCAGGAGTTGAATCCATTATGGTCAATTCGAATCCTGAAACGGTTTCTACTGATTACGATACTTCGGACAGATTGTATTTTGAGCCTCTTAGTTTAGAAGATGTGATGGCGATTTTCAAAAAAGAAAGGCCAGACGGAGTGATTGTACAGTTAGGTGGTCAAACACCTTTAAAACTCGCCAAAGCATTGGAAAAAAGAGGTGTTCCAATCCTTGGAACAAGTCCCGATTCTATCGACCGTGCGGAAGACAGAAAACGTTTTGCTGAAGTATTAGAAAAATTAAATCTTAAGTCCCCTGAAAACGGAATTGCCTCTTCTAAAGACAAAGCGAGAGAAATCGCAAGAAAAATTGGTTACCCAGTTCTTGTTAGACCATCTTATGTGTTAGGTGGCCGTGCGATGCTCATTGTTAATGAAGAAATTGAATTAGATAAATATATGGAAGAAGCAGAAGAAGTGTCGGAAGATAGACCACTTCTTGTGGATTCCTTTTTACAAGATGCAACAGAAGTGGATGTGGATGCCCTTTGTGATGGAAAAGATGTGTTTATTGCGGGTATAATGGAACACATTGAAGAGGCCGGAATTCACTCAGGGGATTCAGCTTGTGTGTTACCTCCACAAAGTATTTCCCAAAAAATGATCCAAGAGATTGAGGAAGCCACTCACCGCTTAGCCTTAGAGCTAGATGTGAAGGGACTCATCAATGTGCAATATGCGATTAAAGACGAAACCCTCTATGTATTAGAAGTAAACCCGAGAGCTTCCAGAACAGTTCCTTTTGTAGCCAAATCCATTGGAATCCCTGTTGTGAAAATTGCAGTTAGACTTATGTTAGGTGAAAGCCTCTCTTCTTTTAAACTAGGGAAACGTTTTTCTGCACCAATGATCACTGTGAAAGAAGCGGTGTTACCATTTAGTAAATTTCCTGGTGTGGATACAATCCTTGGTCCAGAAATGAGATCCACTGGAGAAGTGATGGGAGTTGCTGCCACGAAGGGGGAAGCCTTTGTCAAAGCTCAAATTATGGCAGGGGAAGAACCTCCAAAACACGGAACTGTTTTTGTAACAATCAACGATAAAACCAAAAAGGAATTATTGGAATCGGTGAGGTCATTATCCAATTTGGGGTATAATATCATTGCTACCGAAGGAACACATAAGTTTTTATCGGACAACGGGATCTTATCTAGTAAAATCAATAAAATTTATGATGGTTATTTCCCAAATGTGATTGATTACATCAAAGAGAAAAAAATCCATCTGATCATCAACACTCCACTCTCAAGAGTGACTCGCGAAAATGCATTTACGATTCGGCAAGCGGCCATCAAATACAAAGTTCCTTGCCTCACAACATCACAAGCTGCCAAGGCACTCATTCATGGTTTGGTGGAGATGAAAGACAAAGGTTATTCTGTGAATTCTTTGCAAGAGATTCACAAAAAGAAGTAAAAGCAAAATCGGAAACGAATGGAAACAAAACAAATTCGTTTCTATGCGCGGGACCAAGGGTTCTTAGTTCAGAATCCCTTGGTTTGGCTACGTTTGGTTTGAAGTTTAAATTTGGATGTCTTTCAGTAAGGTCTCAATTCGTTTTCGGTTCACACCCAAATCGGATTTGCCCAACCGTGACGCAGATCGAAAATGTAATAGTTTTGTTTTTTCATCAAAATAAAATTCTACGTCATCCACATACCGCATGAGTAGCGATGTAAATTCTACATAGAGGTAATTGTTTTCTTCTTTGATGATCTTTGTGCGAGGGGTTTCCAAAATCCTTTGTTTCAAAACAGATAAGGCATCCGCGGTTGGTTTTTTATATGGTTCTGCGTTTCGATAATGTTCTTTGTCGTTTGTGTCTGCAAAACTACTGATACAATTGGGAGTTTTGGGACAGTCGTTTAGTTTTCCGGAACGGATTCCTAAATTGTCTGGTCTTGTGCCCGTACATTGGATGAAAAACAGGATGCTAAAAAATCCTGCAATGGCAGTGGTGGTTTGGTATTGTCTCATATCTTCTGACTCTTTACTCTATCTTTGACCCCGATTCCTGTAGCAATCGGAGCCAAAATTTTTTAAAAAATGGGAAATGGATCACTTTTGAAAATCAATCATTCAAACATTCCCACTGCATTCGAGGTTTTCTTTGGGATCGAAAACCAATTGCTTCCTTCTACGCCGTTTCTTTGATGGCCAGGCGTTTTGACTTTAAGATGGAAAAGATAAATCCAAGCAAAGTGAAAATTCCTAAATAAAAGAGAATGGACGTGATATAACCAGAGATAGGTGGATACAGTAAGTTGAATCCAAACTCAGGATTTTCCATTTCATTTCCAAGTTTTCCTTCTACGGGAGATGTTTCTTTTGTATTTTCCGAAGAAGGATAGGTATAGGGATCAAAATTAGCAGACCATTGGTAAGGATTTCCATAATACAAAACATAGTTTTGGGATTCTTCATTTGTATCTCTAAAAAACAATATCTCTTCTAAAGGTTGCACGGTGATCACTTCTTTTAAATGTAAGGTATCATTTTCACCATCTTCAATTTGGATGGTGAACTCAGAACTCACTGGGGAAGAAATAGGAATTTCCGTATAGGTTCCATCGTTTTCTTTATGATTGATATTTCCTTGGAAAACAGTATCCCATTCCTTTTTATTGATTTTGCCGCGAACGGTGATGTATCGTTCCCAATTTTTTTCTTCAAAACTAAGTTTGATGGTTTGGAAACTACTTTGGTTTTCATTGGGAAAGGAAAATAAAACAGAATTCTCTTCCAAAATCGGGTTTGGTATCGTTTGGCTTTTTTCAAAAAAAAGATTTTTGTTTTCTTTGATTCGGGTGACGGATGGAAATTTAAGATTGGATCCGTTTTCTACTTCTAAACGAACGTATCGATATTTTGTGTTTCCTAAATCAATTTCTCCAGAGGTTTGAGAACCATATTTATACAAAAATACGTTTTTGGTTTCGATGAATTTTTCTGGATTCTCACCTAATTTGAGTGTGATGGACGTTTCATAATCATAAGCACTGGAAACAGTTAGTTTCGAATAACTCATTCCTTCTGGGAGTTTCGGAAGTTCTAATACATAGATTTCAATATCATCTTTTTTGGTAAAAAGAAGTTCTGGTTTGAGTTTTTCTGTGTATTTACTGATTTCTTCGGCATTTTGAATGCGATAAGGAACAATTTCGCCGTTTTTTGTGATCCGAAGATCTCCATAAAAGGAATGTTTATAAAATTCATCATCGAGTAAAACTTTTACGATTTGATTTGATGAGTTTTTTGTATTGATGGTGATTTCTTTTTTGTATTTAAAATTTTCAACAGGCAAAGGTCTTGCAAGGATTGAACCTGTGAAGAGTAAGGATGTGAGTAAACAAATTTGATATCGTGATTTCATGTAGTTTCCTTTTTGATTCGATTATAAAATGTTCCCGTAACAATGAGGGTGATTCCTAAAAATAATCCAGCGAGAATACGGTAACCTAAAGATAGATTCCAAAAATCGTATAAATAGAATTTGGCGACGACAAGTGCCAGTGAGACAAATCCGACTACTTTTAAAGATTGAAACTGTTTTTGGAAACCAATCACTAAAGTGATCAGTCCATAAAAGATCAAACTAATGGAATAGAGGAACAGTCGTTTTTCTTCTGGAAAACCCAAATGAATTTCGACAAAGTTTCCAAGTAAAAAGTATGGATACGCCGCATACAGAAAGAGTTTGGAAAATCCAGAAAACTTTCTGCTATAAAAATAAGACAGTGCCAAATATAAACTGCCCGTAACAAAAATCAAAAATCTTCCGTTGAGAAATGGGATTTCATTGAACGAACGGTAAGTGAAAGCAAAGACATAAAACAAAGCAAAGAACCAAACCGGAAAAGTTGCTAAGTACATGTACAATTGTTTGGAATAGGTGGCGGCCATTGTGACTACGAAAGCAAATGTAATGAGACTGAATGCCAAAGCCTTTCCTGTCATCCCCATCACAATCACACTGATGATGAGTGGTAATCCAAAGAGACCCACAATATCATAGAGTTTTTTCGTATCGATTGTCAAACTTACTTCTTTTAATGACTTTTGGTATACAGCATAAAAACTGATGAGAACCAATGTAAGTAAAAATGGTTTGAATGTGGGATAAAAAATTCCAAAAATCCAAAAGGATTGAAGGAACCCAAGTCCTAATGTAAAACCAATGGTGACTAAGGTCAGGATTGGGTTTTCTTCTTTGATTGTTTTTAAAACTTGGAATTCTCTGATTAAAAAGAATAAATAAACTCCCAATTGAAAAACCAAAGGGAAAAATACTTTCGCTTCTTCCAGTTTGGATTCGGCCCATGTAGCAAAGATTAAATGGTTTGCAAATAAAATCAAAAGTGGAATCACCTTCCAATTCATATTCTTTCGAATCCAAAAGAAAAGGGCATTCCAAATGAGTAAATACGTGAAGAGAAAAGGATAAGAGTTTTGACCGGTGGAGACTAAAATGGGTGAAAGAAAAACTCCCAAACTGGCAAACCCAAACAAAACTTCACTTTTTTCTGCATAAGAGATTCCAACGGCAGTTAAACTAAGTAAAATGAGCCCTACAAAACAAGTCTCTGTGCCGTACAAATCGTACCAAACATAACCCGAGTAATACGCAGAAAATAAAACGGCAATACCAAGACCAAATAAACTGGGAGAAAGATAAGGCCTTGTCTTTCGTGTTTTGTATCCATACCATAGGATCGGTAAGGAAGAGAGAATCCCAATCCAAATCCGAACTGATTCATTGATCCAATACTCTTCAATGGCCATATAAAAAAACCAAATCGAAGCGAGGATGAGAGAAAACACACCTAGTTTCACAAATAAGTTTTGGCCAATCCATTGGATGAACCAATTGGGTCCTTCTTCTAGAGATACAGAGACTGGTGTCACAAGGAGAGGACTTTCTTTTGGCAAATCGGTGTTAGTTTGCTTCGGAGAGGTTTTCGGATCAGAAAGAGAGAGCACTTTCTCTTTTAAGAAAAAAAGTTCCCTCTCCATCGATTGGATTTTGGATAAAATTTCTTTTCTTTCTTTTTCTTCCACCTGGATGAATTTACTAGGGAAGAATCGAAGGGAAACTAATTTTTATTCTGGGTCGTTCCACATCCCATTTTCTCGAATGAGTTCAATGAGAAGGTCCGCGGCTTCGACTTCGGAAACTCCTTTTTTGACAATTTCCTTTCCTTTGTAGAGGTGAACCTTACCGACACCAGCCCCCACATAACCAAAATCGGCATCGGCCATCTCTCCCGGTCCATTCACGATGCAACCCATCACCGCGATTTTCACACCTTTGAGGTGGCCTGTTTTCTCTTTGATTTTGGCAGTGGTGGATTGTAAATCAAACATTGTGCGGCCACAAGATGGGCAGGAAATGTATTCTGTTTTTGTCAAACGTAAGCGAGTTGCCTGTAAGATATCAAAACTCAAATGCAAACATTCTTCTGCTTCGCCATCACCATAAGAAAGTCGAATCACATCTCCAATTCCATCCAGTAAATTTCCACCAGCTTGAATGGATGCATCATACATCAATTGCTCTTTGTTGTTCCCAGAAACAGATAGGACAATCGGATAATCTGATTCTTGCAATAGACAAGCAAGCCTTCTGACAGAAAGAAGGTCACCGTCTTTCACTGAAAAAAGGATATTTTCGATTTTTCTTTTTTTACATTCTTTTAAAACGGTTTTCGTTTGTTCGATTTGGGAAACATCCATGGACCATTCCACCGAACGTTTGTCTTTTGCAAAACGAGAGACAAATTGTAAAAGGTCATCCCATGATTCTTCTGATTCTTTCAAAAAGAGAGAAGGGGAGATCACCCATTTTTGGAATTTGTATAGTTCTTCTGCGAGCGCATCATATTGGTAAAGCAAATCATCTGAAAGGGAGATAGAAACAGGTAAAGGAAAGGATCCTCGCCTTACCATTGTTCCAAGAGAGAGTAAATCCATTTCCGAATCAATGTGAAAGTGTAAGAGCTCAGGCACTCGACCTGATTTTGTTCCTCTTTGGATGAGGTGGAGGACTTCTTCTGCTGTGCCTTCTCCAAAAAATGGAAAACAAGATTCGATTTTGACTGGATGGGAATCACCAATTTTGGTTTCACCAATTGTGAGTTCCCTGGAATAAAAACGTGAATATTGGTACGGGTCTCGAAATTCCGTATAAATGGTTTCTCTTTCTTTATTGAGGACGTTTTCTTTTTTTGTGAATGAATCCAAAAAGAGTTCGTTGTATTTACGAACCAGTTCTTTGGCAACGGGAATTTCGTGAATGGCATCTTCTGTAAGAGAAACTCGGATCGTATCCCCAAGTCCATCTTCCAGTAAACTTCCAATTCCAATTGCGGATTTGATCCTACCGTCTTTTCCATCTCCAGCTTCGGTCACACCCAAATGAAGGGGATAATCCATTCCTAAGTCATAGAATCTTGCCACTAACATTCGATAGGCTTGGATCATCACTTGTGGATTAGAAGCTTTCATGGAAACCACGATATCTTTGTAAGAATTTTTTTCGGCAATGCGTATGAATTCTAAAGCGGACTCCACCATCCCAAGAGGAGTGTCACCAAATCGATTCATAATGCGATCTGACAAACTTCCATGGTTTGTCCCAATCCTCATGGCAACCCCAAGTTCCTTGGCACGTAAAACAAGGGGAGTGAAAACTTCTTCGATTCGCTCTAGTTCTTCGTTATAGTCTTTGTCTGTGTATTCAATGATTTCAAATTTCTTTTTGTCTGCAAAATTGCCTGGGTTGATTCGCACCTTTTCCACCCATTCCACACATTTTAAGGCAACTTGTGGGGTGAAGTGAATGTCTGCCACAAGAGGAACTTTGAGTCCGAGTTCCTTCATTCGTTTTCGGATATTCGGTAAATTATCTGCATCTGCTTGGCTAGGAACTGTTAGGCGAACAATTTCAGAACCTGCTCTTTCTAAATCAGAAATTTGTTGGATGCTTGCGTCCGTATCTCTTGTGTTAGATGTAATCATGGATTGGACGCGGATTGGATTTTTTCCTCCAATTCCAACGTCTCCTACCTTCACTTCTCGTGTTGGACGTCTTCTGTAGAAAAAGGGCGATTCGTTATATTTGGTGCTCATTTGAATCTTATGTTCTCATTATCTAGAAAATTAAATTCGAAATTTTGGGCAAGCAGTATGAAAAAAATCTGTGACTTTCAATTTCCCTCCCTCCCAAACCGAAAATCTATTTAGGATACAACCTGAGCTTTTGAAACCAATGAACACGGAAGTTAAACAAGGATTACAACGCAAATACCGAGTACAGGTGACTGTGGCAATTTACCGTGAGGGTAATTTGTCCTATAAAAGTGAAATTTTATCACCTGCTTATTATGACAAAAGACAGGAAGCTCGGGACCATATCCGCCAAGAAATCCGCGAACGATTGGCTCATTCTAAATTCTTCCGTTCGACTCGCTTGGACTATGATTTAGTCCGTTATACCGAAGAGGGTAGTTGTAATACCTACCTTCGTTATAGCATCCAAGATTCGGACATTTGAACCCACAGAAAAAACTCCACGACTGGTATCTTTTCAACAAACGGGATCTGCCCTTTCGTAAAAAAAAACAGGCTTATCCCATTTGGATCTCTGAAGTGATGTTACAACAAACGAGGGTGGCTGCGATGCTTCCATTGTTTGAAAATTTTCTGAAACGTTTTCCGAATCCAGAAACACTTGCAAGCGCGACTGAAGAAGAAGTCCTTTCCTATTGGAAGGGACTTGGTTATTACAGCCGTGCAAGAAATCTCAGAAAAGCTGCCATCCAACTTGTAAACCAATACAACGGATCCTTTCCCAAAGATTTGGATTTGGTTTTGAAACTCCCTGGCATTGGCAATTACACAGCAAGAGCCGTTTTGTCCATTGCGTATGACCTTCCCCATGCCGTTCTTGATGGAAATGTCAAACGAGTGTTATCACGTTACTTTGGTTATACGGAAAATATTTTGGGTCCCAAGGCTGACCTTCATTTGCAAACAAAAGCAGATGAATTTTTGAACCAATCGAGTCCAGGTGACCATAACCAAGCCATGATGGAACTCGGTGCGACCATTTGCCTTCCTGAATCTCCCAAGTGTTTACTTTGTCCACTCTTGGATGGTTGTTTTGCCCGAATCCATGGGAAAACAAGTGAGATTCCCATTCGGGAAAAACAAAAAAAACAAATCTTCTTACAAGGAGAGATTTGGGTTTTCCAAAAGGATGATTTGATTTTACTGATCAAAGAAAAAGAAAATCGATTTTTAAAAGGGATGTTTCACCTTCCTTCTGGATTTATAGGAGAGGTACCAAATGAACTTTATTCTCCTTCCGACTTTGTTTTGTTTTTGCGATCCCAATGGAAAACTCTTCCTTCACTTGGAACCATCAAACACACCATTACCCATCATAAATTAGAATATTCTGTTCTTTTTCTCCCAGTCGCTGACTCCAAAGAATTAGAGACAAAACTAGATTCTTTGGGTGTGGAATGGAAGTGGGTAGGATTCGAACAATTGGAATCTGAGTTCCCATCTTCTCTTGCGAAGAAAGTAAAAAAGATTTTGCTTTACTAATCTTAAATTCTCCTTACGATATTTGGGTCATGGCAGAGATCCTTGTATGGCTTGAGTTCATCATTTCCAAAATTCCTCTGCCAATCTTAGAAGTTTGGGGTCGATTTGCGTTTTTACTCGGTTCCCTTGTCGCTATTTTCGCGAATACGGGATTTACGTTTCGGAATGGAAAACAGTTCCGCATCTCCAGGGAAGTTTGGACATGGAACCTTAAGAGTTTTTATTTTTTTCTCATCACCTTTGTATTGATATTTGTAACTGGTTACCTCGGTAGTTCTGTGGTTCTCATTCCTGGTGCCCAAACCTTAGAAAGCCTCAAAGATTTATCTGTTTTTCTTTGTTTGAATTTTTTTGGATATCCTGCTTTACTTGCGGTTCCTTTTGCCTATGGACTTTCTGATTTGATTGAGGGAGTTCCACCTGATTTTTTATGGGACTGGTTACCTGGTTATTTCATCAATCCAACTTTGTTTTGGATTTCCTACCAAATGATTGGAAAATCACCAAACTTTCGTAATGTGAGAGTTTGGATTTATTATTCGATCTTTGTCGTTTTATTTTTAGTATTAGAACCGTTTTTATGGGGATTTCTCTGTTCCAAACAATTTGGATCTGAAATTTCCTACCGTACGATTAGTTCCGCATTAATTTTCACAACAGGTCTCACTTGGATCCTAGCTCCCTTTGCGACTTTATTCCTTTATCCCTTTGTCAAAAAAATGGGATATTTTTGGGCGGAAATTCCCTTTCAAGTAAAAGAAGTGAGTATCACCGAACCAAGGTTAGTTTGGACATCCACTTCTGAGGAATGGAAATTCTCTGACCAAGTAGAAGAAGACCGCACTGGGATTTCCTTACAACTGTTTATCGTTGCTCCCTTTGTTTGTTTGGTATTGGTTCTTGTGGGAATCACATCCTATGTAACCTTAAAAAATGCCGAAGACTCCGCTTACCATATGGTGGAAATCTTACACAAACAATGGTCAAAAAACATACGGTTACAATTAACCGAATTAGAATCAAGAGATGGGAATCTTTTTTCTGACAAAATTGCCTTACAAAAATTATTAGATGTTTCCGTTGTCAATACCCAAGGGCGAGTGTATTTACTCGATTCGGATTTGTCTTTGGTCGCGAGTGTATCCAATGAACCAAAAACATCCTTACTCCTGGAAACCTTACGTGTGGAACTCAATAAACAAATCACGGACATTCGTTATCCCGAAACAAACTTACGTTTTCCTGTTGTGACGAAAAAACCTTTGTCTCGGGAAACTTGGAATGCCAATGTTTCTCGTTACGAAGTATCCAAAGCAGGATCCACAATGTTTCTTGTGACTTTGTTTCCTAATTCCTTTTATTTAAGTGGGGTGTATTCGGGAAATAGTGAATCGGCAATGGTATTTGCCTGGGCCATTTTACTCAGTTTGATTTTGGCAGTCATCTTAGCGGAACTTGTCACAAGACCCATCCTTCGTTTTTCCAGTGCTAGCAAATCATTGGCAAAAGGGGATTGGGATTTTCCCGTTGGGGAAAGTATGATCGCAGAACTCCGTGGGCTTTCGGAATCGTTTCGGTTTATGTCGAGAGAGCTGAAATCTAGTTTTGAACGTGTCAGTGCGAGCCAGCGTATGGTGATGGAGACCAATACCAATTTAGAAAAAATTGTGAATGAACGAACGGTTGCTCTCATGGAAAGCAATCGAAATTTACTCGATACTGTGGAAACCAAAGAACGGATCTTACTCGATCTCCATAACACACAAAACCAATTATTACTCAGTGAAAAATTGGCGGCACTTGGTCAGTTTGCAGCAGGGATCACCCATGAGTTGAATACACCACTAGGTGCGATCTCTTCGAGTGTGCGTGCCATGTCCGAAATTCTAAAAAAAGATGTGATCAAACTTCCTGAATTTTTAGAATCTTTAGATCACGAAGCTTTGGAAGATTTCAAAACTCTCCTATTGTTAAGCATGAATTTTGGTGATCGAAGCTCTGGCCTAATGAGTCGTGCCGAAAAAAAAGAAAGATTGGCACTCTTACGAGAAAAAAACATTCAAAATCCAGAAGATGTCCTTGACCATCTAACATCGATTGGAGTCACCCATTGGGATTCTAGGATATTTTCGATCATCCAAAAACCAGGGTCGAGTCTCCTTTTACAAAATGTAGTTACCTTGGGGAGTTTATACCGATTGGTATATGTGGTTCAATCAGCTACAGATAAAGCCGCCCATGTAGTCAATGCACTCAAACATTATTTGTACACGGATCAATCAGTCAGCGACACTAACTCACAACAGGTGAATATTCCTTCCGAATTGGATTCGATTTTAACACTTTACCAAGCCAAAATCAAAAAAGATGTCGAAATCATTAAGAACTATTTCACATCTGATTCTTGTTTGGCGGATCGAGATAAACTCAACCAAGTTTGGATCAATTTAATCAATAATGCTTTACAAGCTATGGACTATAAGGGCAAAATTAAAATTTCTGTCACGAGTGAGTCCGAATTTATCCTAACATCCATTAAAGATAGTGGGAAAGGCATTGAACCTGAGATCCAAGACAAGATCTTTTTGCCCTTCTTTACGACAAAAAAACATGGAGAGGGGATTGGGCTTGGGCTTGACATTTGTAAACAAATCGTGGAGAAAATGAATGGAAAAATCGATTTTATTTCTGATCCTACGGGAACGGAATTCCGGGTATACATACCAAAAGTTTTGGAAGGGGAAACAGTTTGAATTTATCACAAATCAAAAATGAGAAAAATGCCATTCTATGTGTAGATGACGAACCCATTCTTCTCCTCTCTCTCGTACAAGAACTCAAAAGGGAGATTGGTGGCAGTTACACATATGAAACGGCCCAAAACCCGGAGGAAGCGATGGAAGTGATCGATGACCTCTGCCAATCGGGTGTGGAAGTGATTCTCATTCTTTCGGACTGGCTTATGCCTGGGATGCGGGGAGACGAATTTCTCATCAAAGTCCACCAAAAATACCCTCATATTAAATCCATCCTCATTTCAGGGCATGCAGACAGGGATGCGATCAATCGAGTGAAAGAGGAAGCCAAAACCTACGCGATTTTTTCCAAACCTTGGAACACCAAGGAACTTTTGGATGCAGTTCGTTTCTGTTGCAATTTGACCTAAGTCCAATTTTCTGGACTTACGGTGCGTACGATTTACATCCGCAAACTCCGATTCGAAGAAGCTCGGACCAAACTCGAAAGGGAACTCCATGAAGCCTTTATGGACGGGGAAACCTATGTAGAAATCCTACATGGGATTGGGGAAGGAGTTTTACGTCGAATGGCGATTGACTACGTGACCACCTCAGGGTTTTTGAAATTAGTGGAATCCGACCCTATGTTTCGACAGAACCCAGGGAGCACCCTTGTGGAAATCCTTGCTCCTTCCAAAGAATACATCAATCGATTGAAAGCATGACAGATCCAAATTCCAAAATAGAAATTTTAGACGTAACCTTGCGTGATGGGGAACAAACCAATGGGGTTTCGTTTTCTTGGCAACAAAAGCTAAACATCACCAAACACCTTTTAAAGGATTTAAAAACAGACCGTGTGGAAATTGCCAGTGCTCGAGTTTCCCCTGGTGAATTTGAAGCTGTAAGGAAAATCATAGAGTGGGCAAAAGCAGAAGGCCTCCAAGAAAGAATCGAAATTTTAGGATTTGTTGACTCAGACAAAACTGTGGAGTGGATGAAAGGAACAGGTGTAAAGGTCTTAAACCTTCTGACAAAGGGTTCCCTTAACCACCTAACAAACCAACTTCGAAAAACTCCCGAAGAACATTTTTCCGATATCAAACAAACTATAGATTTTGCGACCAAGGCAGGAATCACAGTCAATGTCTATTTAGAAGATTGGTCCAATGGATATTTACATTCCAGAGACTATGTCATTCAGTATTTACAAACCGTTTCCCAGTTTCCCATCAAACGTTTTTATTTAGCGGATACCTTAGGTGTTTTATCACCAGAAGAAGTCCGAACCGCTGTGACAGATCTTGTTAGTCTATTTCCCAATTTATGGTTTGAGTTTCATGGGCATAATGATTATGACTTAGCGGTTGCAAATTGTTTGGAAGCAGTGAAAGCAGGGGTTCGAGGACTCCATGTTGCTGTGAACGGTCTTGGGGAACGTGCAGGGAATTCTCCTTTGGAAGCTGTTGTCACCGCTCTTCATGACAAAACCAAATTTAGAACTTCTGTCGTTGAAAAAGAAATCACTAGTTCCTCTAGGCTTGTAGAAGTATTTTCTGGAAAACGAATCTCGGATAACAGACCCATTGTGGGCGAAGATGTATTCACACAAACGGCAGGTGTCCATGCCGATGGAGACAAAAAGGGGAATTTATATGCCAATCCCATCCTCCCAGAACGTTTTGGAAGGAGTCGTGTCTACGCACTCGGCAAGTTAGCTGGGAAAGCTAGTATCACAGAAAACTTAAAACAATTGGGAATGGTTCTCTCCCCTGAGATCGAAAAAAAGGTTCTCGCACGTGTGATTGAGCTAGGGGACCAAAACAAAACAGTCACCAAAGAAGATTTACCATACATCATCTCAGACATCACAGGCGAAAATTTAGAATCCAGTTTTCGGATCGAAACATGCACTGTCACCAGTGGCATTGGAGTGAAACCAAAAGCTGAGGTGAAAGTGAAGTACCAAGGCAAATTCTATGAAGGAAAAGGGGAAGGGGATGGGGGTTACGATGCCTTTATGAATGCCCTAGGAACCATCTTAAAAACCTTGAAAATCCAAATTCCCAAACTCTTTGATTATGAAGTGAGAATCCCTCCCGGTGGGAATACAAATGCCCTTGTGGAAACGGTCATCACTTGGAAAAAAGAGGGAGACAATCACCCCATCCGCACCATCGGAATTGACTCGGACCAACAGGTTGCTGCCGTCAAGGCCACCGAACGAATGTTACATATTATCCTTGGGAATGTATGAACCATTTTTTAATTGTTGGCCTTGGAAATCCGGGAGATAAATACAAAAACACCCGCCATAATATTGGGTTTATGATCTTAGATGTTTTGGCGTCTGAATGGAGTGTCTCCTTTAAGGACACCAAAAAATATGCTGAAAGCACTCATATCTGGGAAGGGGATAAAATCCATTTACTGAAGCCCTTGGAGTTTATGAACCTTTCTGGTAAAGCAACTCAAACCCTTGCCAATTTGTATAAAATCCCACCTTCCCAAATCCTCGTGGTCCAAGACGAAGTCGATTTGCCTTTTGGCAAAATCAAAAACAAAATCGGTGGGGGAACTGCAGGCCATAATGGTCTAAAAGACATCGTGGCAAAACTTGGATCCCAAGATTTCCATCGTTTGCGGTTTGGTGTGGGTAAACCCGAAAAAGGGGGGATGGAAGTGGCTGACTTTGTTTTGCAAAACTTCCATGCAGAGGAAAAAACACAGTTACAGGCACTCATCAAAGATTCTGTTTCCAAAATCGAAGATTGGATTCGAACGAATCGCAACCTTCTCTTAAAAGAAACCAAGGCATAACCAATGTCAAAAGAACAAGAAACTAGCATCAATTTACGAACCTTATTTTTACAAACCATTCTCTCCATTGTGATTGTTCTCGCCATTGTGTTTGGTCTTGCGTATTTTTTCCGAAAGGAACTACTTGGGTTTAGCGAACATTTTGTCCGCATTTTTGGTTTTGTCGGTTTATTTTTTGGCATGATCCTCTCGGATAGCCTTCCTGCTTTTGTTCCCCCCGATGCCTTTTTGATGTTAGCCATTACAGGTGAGATGGACCCACTGAAGACCATCTTATCGATGTCAGTGGGGAGTATCATTGGTGGAACGATCGCGTATTACATTGGACTTTATCTCATCCCCAGATTCCATTTGGGCCGCCAAATGGTTTTGCATTATGAAGACAAACTTCTCCCTTACATTCGAAAATTTGGATTTGGTGCCGTGGTTCTTAGTGCCCTCACTCCCATTCCGTATTCTTGGATGGCTTATACAGTAGGTACGTTTAAGATGCCATACCGATTGTTTTTTCTCGGATCTCTTTTTCGGTTTGTTCGTATTTCTGTTTATTTTTATGCAATGTATATCGGATGGATCACGGGAGGTTAAGATGACTGAAGAACGACTATTTCCTAAGTCAGTCGACGAAGTGATTTTAGAAAAAGTCAGGTTTTTCTTTTTGCCAGATCGGACTGCTGCCTTTGTCAAAAACCTAATCGATGGAAAGGTTTCGGAACGAGCGCTGATTTGTTGCCATTCCGGTTGTGATGTGTGTAATGAAACCATTTACAACTGTTATATGGCAGTGAAAAAGGAATTGGATTTAAACTAAATTGGATTCCCTTTTTTCGAATTCCAAACAAGTGCCTCTTGCCCACTTGGTGCGGCCAAAAACATGGTCCGAATTTGTGGGCCAAACCAAAGTGGTTTCTGCTCTACGATCCATTACCAAACCCACATCCATTTTATTCTATGGTCCTCCCGGGACTGGAAAAACCACACTGGCTCACCTACTTGCAGAATCTTGGAAATTGGAAAAACGATACTTAAGCTGTGTGACAAGTGGTGTCAAAGAAGTGAGAGAAGTTTTAGAAGAAGGGAAACGCCTCGGAACCATTGTCCTTTTTTTGGATGAGATCCACCGATTTTCATCTTCCCAACAAGATGCATTATTATCCGCAGTGGAAGAAGGGGAAATCATCCTCATCGCTGCTACCACAGAAAACCCAAGTTTTCGTGTGAACAAAGCCTTACTTTCTCGGATGTTAGTATACCGCCTCACCACTCTTACCGAAGAAGAAGAGGACCAAATTTTTTCCGCATGCCTCACTAAACAAAACACAAACCGAACGATTCCAGAAGTGGTGAAACAGGAACTCTTTCGAAGGAGTGCGGGGGATGCCCGTAAACTCCTTGGATACCTGGAGCGGATTTTAAGTGCCACAAACGAAGGGGAAGAGGTCACAGAAGAAAGGTTGTCCGTCATCCTTGGCGATACCCTTGTCACCTATGATAAAAATAGTGAAAGCCATTATGATATCATTTCTGCTTTTATCAAATCCCTTCGGGGCAGTGATCCGGATGCTGCCTTATTTTATCTGGCGCTGATGCTGGAAGGTGGGGAAGACCCTCTCTTTATTGCCAGAAGGCTTGTGATTTTTGCGAGTGAAGATGTGGGAAATGCAAGTGTACACGCTCTGCCCTTAGCGATTGCCACTTGGCAAGCAGTGGAACGAGTGGGAATGCCAGAAGGAAGGATCCCTCTTGGGCAGTGCACCACTTTCCTTGCTTCCGCACCAAAATCTAATGCGAGTTATGTGGCAATCAATGAGGCATTGGCCTTTGTGAAAGCAAGGAATCAGTCCTTTCAAATCCCAAACCATTTAAGAAACGCACCTACAGCGACTCATAAAAACGAAGGAGCAGGTCTTGGTTACAAATACCCACATGATTTCCCAGGACATTTCCTGAAAGAACGATATTTCCCTGAGTCCTTTTATCCGAACCCTCCAAGCTTTTATTCACCTTCCAACCAAGGCATGGAGAAAAATCTGAAAGAACAATTGGAAAGGTTATGGGGAGACCGGTATTGAGAGTTTATCTCAAAAATTAGAGATTTTCCCTCGAATCTCGAAAAATACACGAAAACAAAGGGGAAATTCTTTCTCATCTTGACAACTAACCCCTTTCGTGAGAGCATTTTCATACATGGGATCCGCACCGGATAGTTTTGCACCAATCCTCTTACAACTTTTGCTCGGAGTCGGTTTCTCCGCTCTGATCTTATCACTTGCCTTTCTTTTAAACCCAAAGAAAAAATCAAAACCACAAGATACCTTTGAATGTGGTGTCACGTATTATGGGGATGCCAGAGGACTTTTTAATATCAAGTTTTACTTGGTAGCAGTCCTCTTTATTCTCTTTGATATTGAAGCTGTGTTTTTATACCCTTGGGCTGTGAATCTCATAGGATTCAAAGAAGCAGGTCTCGGAACGTTTTTTCTTTTCGAAATGTTTTTCTTTTTACTCATCCTTGTGGTGGGTCTATACTATATATGGAAAAAAGGAGCACTGGAATGGGATTAACAGAAACACTATCCAAACCAGGTGAGATGTTTGGTGACATGTTCCAAGTTGCCACACTTGACAATGTGGTACAGTGGGGGCAAAGTTTTTCTTTGTGGCCTTATCCTTTTGCGACTGCTTGTTGTGGAATCGAATACATGAGTACTTCCTGTGCCGACTATGACATCGCTCGTTTTGGTGCCGAACGACCTTCCTTTTCTCCACGCCAAGCGGATATGATTTTAGTCCTCGGAACCATCACCTATAAAATGGCTCCCGTATTACGCCAGATATACGACCAGTTGGCAGAACCTAAATTTGTGATTTCTGTGGGAGCTTGTGCTTCTTCCGGTGGGATGTTTCACACCTACGGTGTGTTACAAGGTGTTGACCGCATCCTTCCAGTGGATGTGTATGTTCCGGGTTGTCCTCCCAGACCAGAAGCATTACTTGATGCCCTTGTGAAATTACAGAAAAAAGTCCAAAGCCAAGGACTAGAAGCGAGACGCCAAGAAGTCATGAAAAAGATCCAAGAGATCAACGAACGTAACAAACCCCTCGTAGTGGCATGAAAGAAAAACTTACCGAATTTATCCAAACTCAATTCAAAGATAGTTTACTCCCACAAAGGGACATAAACACCAATCTCCTCTACTTTAGCATCCAAAAGGAAAGTCTACCAAACGTCGTACAGACGTTAAAGGACCATCCAGAGTTTGCGTTTACTTTTTTAAATGACCTCACTTCTATCGATTGGTTAGGAAAACGAGAACCGAGATTTGAAGTGGTGTACCTCCTTCGTTCTCCGAGTAACAACCACTTTCGTTTCCAACTTCGTGTTCCTGTGGGAGAAGGGGAATCTATACCAAGCATTGCGGGAATTTTCCCTGCTGCCAATTGGCCAGAACGAGAAGTATTTGATCTGATGGGGATTTCGTTTTCGAACCACCCAAGAATGGAACGACTCATTATGCCTGATAACTTTGTGGGCCACCCACTCAGGAAAGATTACCCACTCGAAGGTCCAGGCCAAGATTACCTCATCGAAGATTTACTGACCATTCACGTAGAAGAGGATATTACCGGTTAGGCGGTAAACAATCATTATGGTAATGTACGAAAAAACAGCCGAACACTTCGGCCAAAAATTCAAAGACCTACCAGAAGGTCATTTACTCGTGAACTTAGGACCAAGCCATCCTGCTACCCATGGAATTTTGCAAAACGTAATCCAAATTGATGGAGAACGAGTTGTTGATACTGAATCTGTGATTGGGTATGTGCACCGTTGTTTTGAAAAATTAGGGGAACGTTACGACTACAACCAGTTTTTGGTTTGTACCGATCGGATGAACTATGTATCCACTCCCCTGAACAACATCGGTTGGATCCTCACCGTGGAAAAGATGATGCAAATCCAAGTCCCGGATCGTGTGACATACGTTCGTATGATCATCTCCGAACTTTCCAGGATCATGGACCATATCATTTGTAATGGGATTATGGGTGTGGACCTCGGAGCCTTCTCTGGCTTATTACACCTTTTCCACCACCGCGAAAACATTTACCAAATTTTAGAGAAACTCACGGGAGCACGTCTCACCACCACCTTCTGCCGAGTGGGAGGAATGGAGCGAGATATTTACCCTGAGTTCCAATCCGAAATCAAACTCATTTTAAAAGGACTTAAACCAGCGTTAGACGAATTTGAAGAGCTCCTCATCCGTAACAAAATCTTCAACGAGAGAACCAAAGGCATTGGTGGGATTTCTGCAGAACGTGCCATTGCTTATGGTTTTTCGGGACCAAACTTACGTGCGGCTGGAGTCGCTTGGGACGTTCGTAAAGATGACCCTTATATGTTTTATGATAAGGTAGATTTTGACATTCCTGTGGGTGAAGACGGATCGGCACTTGACAGGACTCTAGTTCGTATGGAAGAGATGCGCCAGTCCATGCGTATCATCGAACAGCTGATTGATGGGATCCCTGAAGGACCTTATCATGCTGATGTTCCGCATGCGTTTCTTCCTCCAAAAGACCGTGTGTATCACAATATGGAAGAACTCATTTACCATTTTAAAATCATCATGCACGGAGTGAAAGTTCCACCAGGGGAATACTACCATGCCACAGAAGCTGCCAATGGGGAACTTGGATTTTATGTAGTCTCCGAAGGGGAAAAATCTCCATGGCGGGTGCACGTAAGACGTCCTTGTTTTTGGTACTACCAAGCCTTCCCAGAAATGGTGAAAGGTGGACTTTTGGCAGATACCATTGCGACGATGTCCTCACTCAATGTCATTGCAGGGGAGCTTGATTGTTAATGGCGTATCAATTTTCACAAGAATCGGAAAAACGATTCCAAAGACTCATCCCACAATTTCCAAGCAAACGTTCTCTCATATTGCCATGTCTCTTTTTATTACAAGCTGACAAAGGTTTTGTGGACACAGAAGGGATGCAATACATCGCCGATCGAATTGGCGAACCAGTATCCCTCGCACATGTGCACGGTGTGGCTACCTTCTACACCATGTACAATAAAAAACCTGTTGGAAAATTCCACATCCAAATTTGTGCCAATATCTCTTGTTATCTGGCAGGTTCTGATTCCATCACCGAACATGTTTGTTCCAAATTGGGAATTGGAAAAGGGGAAACCACAAAAGACAAAAGATACACTGTGGATGAAGTGCAGTGCCTTGGCGCTTGTGGGTTTGGACCTGTCGCTCAGATCAATGACAAATACTATGAAAATTTAACTCCAGAATCCATCGAAAAGATTCTTTCTGAATTGGAAAAAGAAGGATAACATGGGACTTAAAACCTTACTCACAACACATATTGGTGCTTCTGATTCTCATACATTAAAACACTACCAATCGGTGGGTGGGTATGAAAGTTTAAAAAAAGCAATTTCGGAAATGACCGCCGAACAAATCGTAAATGATGTCAAAAATTCTGGGCTTCGTGGTCGTGGCGGGGCTGGGTTTCCAACAGGAAACAAATGGGGATTCATCCCTAAAACCGACAAACCAAAATACTTAATTTGTAATGGGGACGAAGGGGAACCGGGTACTTTCAAAGACCGGATGCTCATCGAACGTTTCCCTCATATGCTCATTGAAGGGATGATCATTGCCGCAAAAGCAATCGACTCTCACCAAGGTTACATCTACATCCGTGGTGAATTTCACAAAGGGATTCGGATTGTGGAAACCGCTGTGGAAGAGGCTTACAAAGCAGGACTTCTTGGAAAAAATATCTTAGGCCTTGGGTATGATTTTGATTTGGCTGTGTATTCTGGTGCAGGTGCTTATATCTGCGGAGAAGAGTCAGCTCTCATCAATTCTCTTGAAGGTCGGAGAGGCCATCCACGCCTCAAACCCCCTTTCCCTGCGGTATCGGGTTTGTATGCCTGTCCAACCGTTGTGAACAATGTGGAAACCTTTTGTAATGTCCCACATATCATCCGTATGACGGGGGAAGAATACAAAAAAATTGGGACAGAAAAATCACCTGGAACTAGACTTTTTGCAGTCAGTGGGCATGTGAAAAAACCAGGGATTTATGAAGTGGAAATGGGAACTCCCATGAAGGAACTCATCTACGACATCTGCGGTGGGATTAAAAACGACAAATCGTTAAAAGCCGTAATCCCTGGTGGAAGTTCTTCTCCGATATTAACGGCAGAAGAAGCAATGACGGCCACTATGGACTATGAATCCATTGCTTCCCTCAAATCCATGTTAGGTTCCGGGGCAGTGATCATTTTATCGGAAGAAACAGATCTCGTGGAAACCACTTACCGATTGGCAGAATTTTATTCTCATGAATCGTGTGGGCAGTGTACACCATGTCGGGAAGGTACACATTGGGTCAAAGACCTTCTGCATAAAATCAAAGTGGGAGAAGGGACCGAAAAAGATGTAGAACTCATATTTTCTCTTTCTCGAAATATGGAAGGTGGCACCACCATTTGTCCGTTAGCGGATGCATGTGTGATGGCAGTTCGACCTACGATGACGAAATTTAAGGAAGAGTTTTCTCTTCGATTGAAAAAGGAAGTGAGTGTTTCTCACTAAAGGTCACCAAATACGATGGACTGGGCTTTAATACTTGCTTGGGGGATTAAAATCCTCTCTTTATTTTTTGTAATCTTAACTGGTGTGGCGTATTATACCCTCGCCGAACGAAAGTTTGCTGGATTTATCCAGGACAGACCAGGACCTAATCGTGCGGGTCCTTTTGGAATTTTCCAACCTTTGGCGGATGGGATTAAGTTCATTGCCAAAGAAGAAATATTCCCCAAAAATGTATCGAAGGGAATGTATCTCCTGGCTCCCACAATTTCTATGACTTGTGCGATTATGGCTTGGGCAGTGATTCCCTTTGGTGGGACACTTCCTGCACCAGAGTGGTTAACCACGCTTACGGGTGTAACAACCATCGACTTACAAATTGCAAACCCAGACTCTGGCGTTTTGTATTTGCTTGCGATTTCCTCATTGTCTGTTTACGGAATTATGATTGCCGGTTGGTCCAGTAACAACAAATACTCGTTACTTGGTGGTGTTCGGTCGACTGCTCAGATGATCAGTTACGAACTTCCCATGGGACTATCCATTGTTTCCATTGTGATCATGACGGGATCACTCAAACTCACTGACATCAGTGACTCTCAAAAAGACATGTGGAATATCCTCTCCCCTCCGGGATTAGTTGCGTTTTTTATCTATGTGACAGCCATGTTTGCGGAAACAAACCGATTGCCTTTTGACCTAGCAGAAGCTGAGTCGGAACTTGTGGTAGGTTTTCATACGGAGTATGGTGCATTTAAGTTTGCTTTATTCTTTTTGGCCGAATACATGAATATGATCACCATGTCTTGTCTTACCACCTTACTGTTCTTTGGTGGTTATAATGTGCCATTCCAATTGGGTGCGGGTTCCCCATACCAAGCCTTCATTGGACTTGGTTTTTTTGTCTTAAAAGTATTGTTTTTTGCCTTTTTGTTCATTTGGGTGCGTTGGACACTTCCTCGGTTTCGGTATGACCAACTCATGAAACTCGGTTGGAAAAAGATGATCCCTTGGGGGCTATTTGTTGTCATGTTTGCCTCCATCTACACTGTGTATTGGAAAGAAGGTTGGATGAAATTATTTATATGAACCTAGAAACTTCACCATCTCTTTTGCTTTTTGTGTTTTTTGGAACAGTGACTGTGATCACAGCGTTAAGTGTGATTTTCCAAAAAAATCCAGTGGTTTCCGCTGTATCCCTAGTTTTTACCTTTTTTTCCCTCGCAGGGATTTATGGAATTATGGGAGCTTTGTTCATTGCCACCATGCAGGTGTTAGTGTATGCGGGCGCCATTATGGTGCTTGTTGTGTTTGTTCTCATGTTACTTTCCCAAAGGGCAGAAACACTCTCTCGTTATCGCAAACACCCCATTCGTTTGGTTTTGTTATCGATCTTTGTAATCGGATTTTTTTTCCTATTGTATTCCGCACTCACTACCGGTGTCCCTCATTCGGAACAAATGGGAAAAGGGTATGAGAATGCAGAGTATTCCTTCCCCATCCAAGGAACGGCCACTGTGAATGCCAAAGGGAATGTTGCCACTGTGGGTGCATCCACCTATTTGGATTACCTTTTGCCATTTGAAATGATTTCGATTCTGTTACTTGTAGCAGTGCTTGGGGCTGTGATATTAGCCAAAAAGAAACTCACAGAAATCGACCAAACAAAGGATACGGTTTTATGAATCCAGTCATCAGCGGAATCCCCGTTCACTATCTCCTTGGCCTTGCGGGAATCCTTTTTTCCATTGGGGTTCTTGGAGTCCTCATCAGACGTAACATTGTGATCATCTTTATGTCTGTGGAGCTCATCCTAAACTCGGTGAATTTAGTGTTTGTTACCTTCTCTAAAGCTTTATCTCATATCAATGGGGAAACCATTGTATTCTTTGTGATGGCAATCGCTGCAGCGGAAGCAGCTGTGGGCCTTGCTCTTGTGATCGCGATCTTCCGTCACAAAAAATCCACAAACGTGGATGAACTCCAATCGATGAGATGGTAATCCTATGTTAGATTTATTTCCAATTGTTGTTCTTCTTCCTCTGCTTGGTTTTTTGCATAATGGACTCTTAAAAGATCGAATTCCACACCGATTTGCAGGAGCCATTGGAACCCTTGCGGTTTTTATCCCATTCCTTATCACCTTAGGTGCGTTTAACGAATTTAATCCGATGGAACGAACTGCACCACATCTTGTGCCAGTGTTCGATTGGATTGTGATTGGAGATTTCAAAACCTCCTTTGGTTACCAAATCGACCAACTCTCTTTGTATATGACTCTCATCATCACAGGCATTGGATCCCTCATCCATTTGTATTCGATGGGCTATATGAAGGGCAATAAAGGATACAACCGGTTTTTTTCTTACCTCAATCTATTTATCTTTTGTATGTTAAACCTTGTCCTCAGTGACAATTTGGTTTTAACCTTCCTCGGTTGGGAAGGTGTTGGTCTTGCTTCTTACTTACTCATCGGTTTTGATTTTGATAAAGCCTCTGCCGCAGAAGCAGGGATGAAGGCATTTATTTTAAACCGAATTGGGGATGTTGGTTTTATCTTAGGGACAGGGTTTCTTTTTTGGTTAGGTGGGAGTTTGCAATACCTTACCTTACAAACCAATTTGAGTGAACTGTCCGAGTTTGCTTCTTATGCCAATCTCATTGCCCTCTTCTTTTTCATTGCAGCGATGGGTAAGTCGGCACAGATCCCTCTCTATGTTTGGTTACCAGATGCGATGGCAGGTCCAACACCTGTATCGGCTCTCATCCATGCGGCCACGATGGTGACTGCGGGAGTGTTTCTCATCGTAAGACTCAACTTTGTATTTTTCCTAGCACCTGATACTTCCTTTTTCATTGCCTGTATTGGAGCACTCACTGCTTTATTTGCGGCAACCATCGGGCTTTTGCAAAACGATATCAAAAAAATCCTCGCATACTCCACCGTATCCCAACTTGGTTTTATGTTCCTTGCCATGGGTAGCATGAGTTATGTGGCGGGACTTTTCCATTTAATGACCCATGCATTTTTCAAAGCATTGTTATTCCTTGGTGCAGGTTCTGTCATCCATGCACTCCACCATGAACAGAACATTAAACATATGGGGCAGCTCTTTGGAAAAATCAAAATCACATCCTTAACCTTCTTACTCGGAACCTTAGCAATTGCAGGTTTTTTCCCGTTTTCTGGATTTTTCTCAAAAGATTTGATTTTAGAAAAAACCTACACCTACGGTGCGTTTGGTTCCATCCTTTGGACTGTGGGTGTTGTGGCTGCTTTTTTCACTTCGTTTTATATGTTCCGACTTGTGTTTGTGGTTTTCTTTGGAAAGGACAATACAGACTCTCACCACAAAGTACATGAGTCCCCATGGACGATGACACTTCCTCTTGTGGTTCTAGCGGTCGGAGCAGTCTTCAGTGGTTTTTTTCTCACTCCTCATTTCTTTTTGCACATCGATACACTCGAACGATACTTTGCTCCTGTTTTGGAACGAGGAACTGTGCTTGCAAACCAAACGGGAACGTTTACCAAACATGCGGAACTCACTCATGGAGTTGAGATCTCCCTTGCGGCATTTTCTGTTGGGATAGCAAGTTTAGGTCTTATTTTAGCATATCTCATTTACCAAAGAAAACAAAGTCCAATCCTCGAAGAACATACTGGTTTTCGTAAGATCCTCTTTCATAAATACTACATCGATGAAATCTATGATGTGCTCTTTGTGAAACCTTATGTGTTTTTATCAAAAGCCATTGCTTATACCTTTGATGTCAAAATCCTAGATCGTTTTTTTCTCGGGATTGGTGGGAGTTTTGGAGTGATCGCGAATGGGTTACGTAGGCTCCAATCTGGATTCATAGGTGATTATGCATTGTATGTGGTTCTTGGTACATTTTGTATCTTGGTGTATTTATTAACAAGGGGGGTGTAAGGTGCCGGAGCAAATTTTATCCATCATTATCTTTTTACCAATCGTTTCCTCTTTACTGATTGTAGTGCAAAAACGTGTGGGGGCAGTGGTAGTCATCTCTGCTTTATCCTCTGCGTTTACAACGATTCTTTCGGTGGGTCTCTTTTTCTTTTATGATGCTTCTAAGTCTGGATTACAATTTGTACATTGGATTCCGGATTGGATCCTTTCTGGCAAACTCAGTGTGGATTACCATGTGGGTCTTGATGGAGTGTCCCTTCTTTTATTTGCTCTCACTGCCTTTATGTTCTTTTTGTCGAGCATTGCCTCTTGGTCCAATATTCCCAAAAAGATCAAAGAATTCCATATCTGTTTACTTGTATTGGAAACAGCAGTGCTTGGGGTTTTTGCCGCAGGGAACTTAGTTTTGTTTTATGTGTTTTGGGAGCTTATGGTGCTTCCAATGGTGCTGATGATTGGAATTTGGGGTGGGGAAGAACGAACCAAAGCCGCACTCAAATACTTTCTATTTTCCATGGCCGGTTCCTTGTTTATGTTAGGTGGGATTTTAACACTTTATTTTAAAACAGGAAAAACATCCATTGAATCATTATCAACGGCAAGCCTTGCGATGTATTCGGAGCCACTCCAATGGTTTTTGTTTTTTAGTTTTTTTCTCGCTTTTGCGATCAAAATCCCACTTTTCCCTTTCCATACTTGGATGCCTGATGTGCATACCCAAGCACCTACCGTTGGTTCGGTGGACCTTGCTGGTGTATTGTTAAAGATTGGGGCCTATGGTTTCATACGCTTTTGTATTCCCTTTTTTCCAGAACAAAGTCTTTTTTCTCAAACAGGGGTGCAAACCATAGCTGTGATTGGAATTGTGTACGGATCGATGGCGGCCCTGGTCCAAACCGACATCAAACGAATCATTGCTTATAGTTCCTTGTCTCACCTTGGGTTTTGTATCTTAGGGATCTTTTCTTTTACGACAGAAGGTGTGGTTGGTGGGATGTTACAAATGGTATCCCATGGAATTTCCACAGGGATGATCTTTCTTATGATTGGTATGATCTATGAAAGAGCTCATACAAGAAACATATCCGAGTTTGGTGGTCTTGCGGGACAGATGCCAATCTTTTCAACATTTTTTCTCATTGCAGTGCTTTCTTCGATTGGCCTTCCAGGAACAAACGGGTTTGTCGGTGAGTTTCTCATCCTCATGGGAGCGCTGAAATCCAATGTATGGCTTGGTGGGATTGCGGCAACGGGAGTTGTGCTTGGTGCCTTATACTTGTTATGGTTTGTGAAACGATTCCTCTTTGGTGTGAGTAAAACCATACAAGCCAAACCATACAAAGATCTCACATTTAGAGAAATTGGAATTTTAACACCGCTCGTTGTATTTATTTTTTGGATTGGACTTTATCCAAAACCATTTTTAGACATTTTACATTCTTCTTCGAATGTCTTTCTGAATGCTTCTTCTACAGAATCAATCACGGAACGCAAAACGATCCAAAAAGATTTTTTAGGTGCAGGCTTAGACCGTTTGTATCCTGATTACTTAAGTTTAGGAAGGGAACCGAAGTCTTACGAAGAAAGGTTAGGGGCGTTTAAGTCTCCATTTGCTTTACCAAGTTTTGTTTCCATTCAGAATCCAATTCCAAAACCAGAAGACAATTTAGAGAATATAGAAAACTCCATTGAGTCTGATTTTGATTTGGAACCAACCCCAAACGAGAAACAAGGAAACTAACATGTCGTATACTCCTTCTTCCAATGATTTGATCGCAATTTCTCCCATGCTCATCCTCTGCGGAGTTGCTTTACTTTCCCTAGTTGTCCAGTTTTTGATTCCCAAAGAAGAAGAGGGGAAACCCCTTTGGGTTTTATCTCTGTTGGGAATCCTTGCGGCAATGTATGCGCTGTATCACATTACAACTTCTCCAGGGTATGGAAAGTTTTTTGGTTCACAAGTTTCGATCAGTCCACTTACCGTTTGGCTCAGTGCGATTTATCTATTGGCTGGTCTCATCACACTTCTCATTGCGCCTCCATTTTTATCACAACATAAAACGTTATTCCCTGAGTTCTTTCCCTTACTGCTTTTTTGTTTGTCTGGGATGATGTTTCTCACTTCAGGGTATGATCTCATTGTGATTTTTGTTGGTTTGGAAATTCTTTCTCTTGCTTTGTATGTGATGATCGGAATGGCAAGGACATCTGTTTCCTCATTGGAAAGTGCAATGAAGTATTTTTTACTCGGAACCTTTAGTTCTGGTTTTATGTTACTTGGAATTGCCTTTTTATACGGTGGTTCTGGAACAACCAACTTAGATGGTGCCTTACGTGGATTGTTTTTAAAAGGTTATGAAGCAAACTTCTCCAAACTGGGACTGGGATTATTTTTAGTGGGAGTTTCCTTTAAAGCAGCACTGGTTCCTTTCCATTCTTGGACACCTGATGTGTATGAAGGAGCACAAACGCCTATCACTGGTTTTATGGCAAGTGCGGGAAAGGCATCTGCTCTTGGGCTTGTCATAATTCTCTTCAATCATATTCCTATGGGTGAAATTGGAAGTGTTTGGAAAGTGTTAATGGGAACAATTGCCCTTATCTCCATGACTTGGGGAAATATTGTGGCTCTCAAACAAGAAAACCTGAAACGGATGTTAGCTTACTCATCCATCTCTCATGCCGGATACATTGTTGCTGGGATTTGTTGCGGCGCAGGTCTTGAGGCTTTGTATTATCTATTTTCCTATTCTTTACTGAACCTTGCTGCTTTTGCCATCATTTCCTATTTGGAACAAGGCAATAGGGAAGTGACTGTGAATGGAATTTCTCACTTAAGCGGCGAACATCCGTTAACGGCTCTTGCCCTCAGTGTGATCTTTTTGTCCTTTGCTGGATTTCCTCCCCTCATTGGTTTTTGGACAAAACTTTTCCTCTTACAAAAAATCGCAGAGTCGGATCTCCTATTCAATCGAATCCTTCTTTTTGGTGCGGTGGCAAACTCTTGTGTCGCGTTTTACTACTACATGAAAATCACGATCCAGTCCTATATGAAACAAGAAACAGGAGCTGTGGCAGGAGTTCGGGAACTCCCATCCATGCCTACTCTTGGATTTTTGGTCTTTTTACTCTGTGTGTTTTTCACGGCAGGATGGATTTTCTTCCAACCAGGTGCCTTACTCTAAATCTGTTATAACAGAATTACATCCAGGATAGCGAAAAACGAGTTGCTTCCCAGAGGAAGGGGAAAAGGCTAGTGGAAAGGTGGTAAATGCGAATGGCAACGATAGCAAGAAAACAAGAAACGATCCAGGACAAAGACCAAGTGAAGGCTTTTCTCACCAAAAAAGGTCTTGTATACGAGTCTTACAAAACTCCTGAATCCTTGGATCTCATCCTTGGCCAAAAAGGTTTATCCGATGCGGAAAAAGAAGAAGTCCTTTCTGGTTTGGAATACCGTTTTGACCAATTGAAAAAAGAGCATGGTTACAAAGCAAACGACCTCGTGGTTTTACATGATGAGGTGCCTGGCATAAGCGATATGTTAGCAAAGTTTGACAAACTGCACATCCACACGGATGAAGAAGTTCGTTATATCATTGATGGAAGTGGAATTTTTGGGTTCATCATCGATGGGGAACGTTTTGAAGTGCATGTAGGAAAAGGTGATTTTATTTCGATCCCTGCCAATACCAATCACTGGTTCACTTTGGACAAAAATCTTCGAATCAAAGCGGTTCGCTATTTTAAAGACAACTCTGGTTGGACTCCTGTGTATGTAGATGAGTCAAAAGTGCTCATCAACGCCTAACAGATTTAAAAAGCCCGTTTTAAAGTTACTGAAAAACCCATTCTCCTGAACCAACTTTTGGGTTCTTTGAGTGGGTTTCACAGAGTTTCAAATCAATTACGCTCTTGTATCATAGAGAGAAGTTTGTTTTGGAATTTGTTTTCTATATTTTTAATTTATTAATTGATTGAGTTCACTTGGTTTCCGATTTCCCAAACCACTCTACGATGAATTGTAAACTGGATCTCCCTTGGTAAAAGTTTTCTTCCAAACTTCCCACCAAATCAAAACTTCCATGTTTTGACATAAAGTTTTGGAATTCTTCCCCTTTGTTCCAAATCATAAACTTTAAGGAACCACTGCCTACAATATGAAATCGAACATGTTTTCCTCCGCTAAGGGGAGTTAGATGAATTGCCTTTGCATTTTTGATTCCTAATTTGATATCGGGATTCCCTTGACCAAAGGGTTCTAAGTCCATCCATTCCTTACGAAGTTTTTCATTCATTTCTTCTGGTAAAACGGTAAAGTCCGTTTCGATCAGGTGTTCTTTGGGACGGTCTTTATCTTCGCTTAACCAAAGTTTTGCTTTTTCATACAATTCGGATTCGAACTTAGGAAGCTGATCGATCGTAATGGAAAATCCACCTGCTTCTGGATGGCCTCCAAAATGCAAAAAATGATGGGATAGGGACTCTAAGAGTTCCAATACATTTTCTGGTCCATAGGACCGAATGCTACCTCTCGCATCACCATTATCAGGTGCTACAAAGATAGCAGGTTTTTTATACGTATCCACCATTCTTGTGGCTACAATTCCACTTACACCTGGTTCCATATCGGGTTCGTAACAATACACCACTTCGTGTCCAGTGCGCTCTGGTTTTCTTGCAAAATACCGTTCTACCCGGTCCATATTCCGTTTCGTGCGTTCTTTTCTTTCTTCATTGATCGAAAGAAGATTTTTGGCCTTTGTTTTAGCATCTGCTTCTGATTCGGATAAAAGGAGAGAAACTGCTTCTTCTGTTTTTCCCATCCGACCAGCTGCATTGACCACAGGGCCAATGGACCAACCCAAATCTTTTGTTGTGATTCCATTTGGATTGAGTTTCAGTTCTTTTAATAGTTCTTTTAAACCTTTTCTTTTTTTATCACCTATGTAAAGTTTGGTGAGTGATTCCAAGGCAAGTTTCACAAAATGTCTGTTTTCTCCTACAAGGGGCATCATATCTGTGATGGTACCAATGCCTGCAAGATCCGTTTCTTCTTCTAATTGTTCAAAAAACTGAGGGATTTTTTGGCATTGGTAAAAGAAGAGTTTTCGTTCGTCATCTAACGGAACATTGGTGGTGAAGTCTTCAGGGTAAGGATGAACTTCTTTTTTTGAAAAGTCAAAATTGGATTCGATTTGGTTATCAGATTTGGAACTCTCTTGTCCTGCCATATCCGAAGAAGTCGAGGAAGTGGATGAACCTTTTTGTACTTTGATTCCATTTTGGAAATAAACTATCTCCGTAGATCCATCTTCGTTTGTGATGGTTTTTGCATACAGTTTGTTCCATTCTGAACTTTCGCGAAATAAAATCGCTGATACTAGTTTAAAGGAAAGAGCTGCGGTACAGATTTTTTTTTCAGGGTAGTCTGAGTCAGTTCGTCTTGGGTTTACCAAGGCACAGTGTTTGGGAATACGAACAGGCACTTCATGGTGGTCGAGAACGATCACTTGGATTCCAAGTTCTGTTAAGGACTCAATTTCATCAGCTTGGCTCGAACCAAAATCTAGTGTGACGAGGAGATCTGGTTTTGCTTTTTTAATTTTAGTGACTGCTTCTTTGCAAAGGCCGTACGGATCACTTTCGGAAGATACCATCACTTCTAGATGCGCAGATTGAAACTCAGGGTGCGAACGCAAAAAGAAAGCAAGTAAACAAGTAGAACTCACTCCATCAGAGTCGCGGTCTCCATACAGTAAAATCTTTCGATTGGTTTTTGCATAAGTAAGAAGTAAGTTTACAGCTTCTGTGATATCGGGAAGAGAGAAGGGTGAATGGAAACAGGAAAAATCAGAAACAAGTAGTTCTTTAGGGTGGGTGTTTTTTAGACCCTCCCTTTTATCTACTAGATAACGAAGGATGGGTCTTTTGGAATCAACTTTGGTTCGAACTTCGGATAAAAGTGGTCCGAAGTGAACCTTTGTTACATGATGCAATTGCCAATGATTTTGGAACCAAATTCCACTTCAAGACCAGGAGTTTTGATATCACCTACAACCTTTCCATTTTTTTTGAGTTCCACTTTCTCTTTCGCATCTACATTGCCTTTCAAATTGCCAAGGACAACTAAACTTCCTACTTCCACATCTGCTTCTACATCACCTGTTTCATCAATGATGAGTTTGCCATGAGAAGTGATGGTGCCTTTGAATTGGCCTTTGATTTTTAAAGTTTGGTTGAAGGAAAGGGTTCCGCGAAACGTGATGTCGTCGCTAATAATGGTGTCTATCGATTCGTCTTTCATCAGTAGGGATAGTGTTCCTCTCTAGTAGAGTTTTGGCAACTCTATCGTTCTTACCATTTTGTTATAAATGGAAAAAAGTTCATATTTTGAAGGGAATTCTCTTGTCGCTTCGGTTCCATCTCTGAAACTGGGTCTCAAGAATAGGAAACAGCAGTGAAAATTAGGCGCTTCTGGAAGTCTGGGTTCATCCTACTTCTAGCGGTTTTCATCAATCTAAACCTGGTTGACGACCGGTTTGTTTCACCTCTCGAAGATTTGGACTTCCAATACCAAACCTACGAGTTAGAGGAAACGACTCGTGTGCTCTCTTCCTCCAAGGAATCCAATCAGGTTCTCAAACTCGTTCCAAACAAACGAGAACACTCCCTAGTCAAGATTTGCCTCAATCGTTTCTCCATTTTGACCACAGAAACGGAATTTTTTACTGAAATATCGATCTTATTTTTCTTTCTTTACCTCCCTCCGCCTACTTTGGCGTAAACGTTGCATGTAATTTACGTCCATTCCCTACCAAAACCAAATTGTAGGGTGAAATCATATTTGAAATAGGTATTATGTTAGAAAAAATCATTCAGTTTTCCATTCACAAAAGGGCTACGGTTCTCGTAATCACAGCAGCCCTTACCATTGTGGGTTTTTATAACGCACTCAATTTATCCATCGATGCGATTCCCGATGTGACAAACGTACAAGTTTCTGCTGTTACCTCGGTTCCTGGATTATCACCACTGGAAGTGGAGCAGTTTATCACTTATCCCATTGAACTCGAGTTTAACGGGATGCCAAAGGTAACAGAAATTCGTTCCATCTCACGAACAGGTGTGAGTTCTGTGACCGTCATCTTTGAAGATGGCACGGATATTTATTTTGCAAGGCAACTTGTGAACGAACGTTTGAAACAAGCAGAGAATTTTATCCCCAAATCCTACGGGAATCCAGAGTTGTCGCCGATAGCGACTGGTCTTGGGGATATTTATGAATTTGCCTTGGTTTCCGAAAGTCACACTCCGGAAGAACTCCGCACCGTCATGGAGTGGGAAGTGGCAAGACAACTTCGTTCCGTAAAAGGGATCATCGATGTAAACGTTGTGGGGGGGGATGCCAAACAGTTTCAGATTAAAATCGACCCCAAACGGCTGTTATCTCATAATTTAACACTTTCCCATATTACAGAAGCTCTGGAAGGAGCGAACGTAAACCTAGGTGGTGGTTACATCCAAAAAGGGGAAGAACAGTTTGTCATTCGGGGAGAAAGCCAATTCAAATCCATTGATGACATTGCAAGGCTTTCTGTCCGCACTTCGAGAGATGGAATTCCGCTCACTCTCGGTCAAATTGCACGCGTGGAAACTGGACCTGCTCTTCGGTTTGGTCTCAGCACCATGAATGGAAAACGGGAAGTGGTAGGGGGAACTGCCATGATGTTACTGGGAAGTAACTCCCTACAAGTGGTTGGTCGTGTGAAAGAAAAGATGAAAGAGATTGAATCGAGACTCCCGCAAGGGATGAAGATTCAAGTGTATTATGACCGTTCTGAATTCATTGGTCGTACACTTTCCACTGTTTTTACCAATTTAGTCGAAGCTGCCATCATCGTTTTGGTATGTTTAATTTTGACTCTTGGCACCGTCAAAGGCGCGTTTGCTGTTGCTTTGGCGATTCCTGTGTCCATGATGATTGCCACAATTCTCATGAATGCTTTTGGAATTGTCGGAAACTTGATGTCTCTTGGAGCTCTCGACTTTGGACTTCTAGTGGATGGTTCCATTGTGATGTTAGAGTCCACACTTCATGGGTTTCTCATTCGAAAGAGTTTTCTCCTCTCGAAAACGTCGGCCCAAGACATGGAAGATGGAATCGAAGATGTGATTATGGAATCCTGTATCAAAGTGGTAAGGGCTTCCGCCTTTAGTGTGGGGATTATTTTACTCGTATATTTACCACTGATGACACTAGAAGGTGTGGAAGGACGGATGTTCCGACCAATGGCAATTACCGTTGCTTTTGCGTTAGGTGCAGCACTTTTGTATTCCATTACAACCTTTCCTGCACTCATGTCGTACATTTACAAAAAACCAATTTTACATGAGTCAGCGTTTTGGGATAAGTTCCAAAACAAATATGCTGAGGTCCTCACGTATGGAATGAAATTCAAACGCCAATTTACCTATGCGGGAATAGGTGTTGTCGTACTTTCTTTTATGCTCGCATCCACCTTGGGTTCGGAATTTTTACCAAGGATTGATGAAGGAGAAATTGCAGTTGATATCAAACGCCTTCCCTCAACGGCCATCAACCACTCTAGGGATCTCAATTTGGAGATGGAAAAAGTCATCTTAAAATTTCCAGAAGCAGTGAGTGTTGTTTCGAGACAAGGTCGTGGAGAATCTGCCGCAGAACCCATTGGTTCGGAAGAAGGGGAGATGATGGTGAAGTTAAGACCCAAAAAAGAATGGGTCACCGCAAAAGATCGAGAAGAACTGATGGAAAAAATGAAAAACTCGATCAATGAAAATGTACCATCATCTTACATTAGTTTGTCGCAACCGATCGAAAACCGCGTCAATGCCTTGTTATCTGGATCGAAAGCAGACATCGTGATCAAAATTTATGGAGATGATTTAAAATCTCTAAAAGCCATAGCAGACAATTACGCATCCAAAATCAAAAAGATCCAAGGTGCCGCTGACTTACGTGTTCAAAAAATTCTCGGTCTTCCTCTTTTGGAAATCAAAATGAACCGTGGGAATATGGCGCGTTATGGAGTGAGAGCGGAAGAAGTCCTCACCACCATTGAAACTTTGCGAGTGGGATTTAATGCCGGTAAGGTGTATGAAGGATACAAAAGATTCGATTTGATTGTTCGCCTCGATGCCGATGTGACCGATTTAGGTGTCATTTCCAATGTTCCCGTTATGACTGAACTCGGGGGAACAGTTCCTCTCGGACAAGTAACGGACATTGTGATGACGGAAGGACCTGCTGCTTTGTATCATGAAGGACTCAAACGTAGGATTCTCGTAGAAGTAAACGTTCGTGGTCGCGATATGATTGGATTTGTGAATGATGTCCAAGCGGCAACTGAATCCATTGAAACAAATTTACCCCAAGGGTATTATGTGGATTGGGGTGGGCAGTTTGAAAACTTCACACGTGCCAAAAACCGGTTGGCGATAGTGATTCCGATTGCGGGTGCCATCATCTTTGGTATGTTATTCATTGCTTTTGGTAGTGTATATTATGCGTTAGGTGTGTTTATCCTCGTACCATTATCGTTATCGGGTGGAATTTTATCTCTTGTGATGAGAGGACTTCCGTTTTCGATTCCGGCTGGTGTTGGATTCATTGCTGCTGCCGGTATTTCGGTCTTAAACGGGGTAGTGTATGCATCTGCCTTAAAAGACCAATTAAAAGTCACAAGAGATCCTTCGGTGGCAGTAGTGGATGCAGCGGTGTATACACTAAGGGCCGTAGCCACTACAGAACTTGTGGCCATCATTGGTTTTTTACCGATGGCGATTGCCTCTAGTGCTGGTGCCGAAGTCCAAAGGCCTCTTGCCACTGTGGTAATGGGTGGAGTTCTAGTCGCCACTATCTTGTCTCGATTTTTATTACCAATTGCATTTGAGTTTTTAGTGAAACTGGCTCAAAGACAAGAGTTAAGACAAATGGAACGAGAAAGAAAGATGAATGATTACTTTGTCGAAGAAATGAAAAAATACAAATCATCTGATTTAGTCCATTCTTCTTCCCATGGACTTAGTCATGCGGACGAGATGGAAGACAAAACAAGTATGATAGAAGAAGATGGGAAACCATCCAAAGAAAATCAAAAACCAAAACGAAAGAGGAAATAAATGAAACCGAATTATTACGTAGCACACCCATGGCATGGATTAGAGCTTGGACCAAAAGCTCCAGATGAGTTAGATGTTTTTATCGAACTCACACCACAAGACACGGTAAAATATGAAATTGATAAAGCCTCTGGTTTTATTCGTGTGGATCGTCCACAAAAATATAGTAACCGTTCCCCAACTTTATATGGATTTATCCCTCGAACTTTTTCAGGAGAAGCTTCGGGCAAACATTGTTCGGATGTGGTAGGTAGACCTGATATCCAAGGTGATGGAGATCCAATCGACATATGTGTGTTAAGTGTGAATCCAATCACACATGGAAACATGATACTCACCGTGATTCCGATAGGGGGACTACGGATGATTGATAAAGGGGAAGCTGATGACAAAATTGTCGCGGTTTTGAAAGGAGATGAGGTATTTGGGCAAATCAAAGAAATTTCGGAAGTGCCAAAAGCTCTCATCAATAAACTTCACCATTATTTTCTCACATATAAATTAGATCCGAACTCTCCTTCCACAGGAACAGTCGAAATTACAGAAGTGTATGATCGAGCGGAAGCAATCAAAGTCATTCAATATGGTATAGAGGATTATATCAAAAAATTTGTAACTGTATGAAGTATGTAAATAGATTACTCCTGATTATTATTTTTGGAATTTTACCATCCGGTCTTTTTTCTAAAGAAAAGGCTGTTTATGAGTTACATTCCAAAGATGAGTTATTTTTTTTAGGGGAAGATTCTAGAGCTCAAGATGCCAAAGAAAAATGGAACTTGGATGAACTAGAAGATTTTGCTGTTACCAGTAACCCTTTGTATTTGCGTGAAAAACAAAACATTGGGATGGCAAGAGGTGATATCATTACTGCCAGTTTGTATTACAATCCCATTGTCAATATGCAACAGCAGTTTATCGGAGCATCTAAGAATTCAGGGACAGGTCTTCCAGAAACATCTTTCATTTATAACCAACCGTTTGATATGAGTGGTGTCATTCCGCAAAGAGAAAAAGTCGCCAAACAAGAGTTTTTAGCAACCATTGCCAGTTTTCGTGATTTTGATCGGATGTTTCGATTACGACTTCGCCAAAATTTTTGGACATATTTGTATGTAACGGAACAAATTAATTACCAAAAAGAGTTTTTGGAGAATTACCAAGACCTTCTCGACTTAACCAAGTTACGTGCCGAAAAAGGTGACATTTCATTTTTGGAATACGATCGTTTGGCTTTGGAACGTGTGCAAATCGAAAGGGAATATCGAAATGCTAGGATTCTAAGGGCTCAGGTTGTAAAAAACTTACGTGTGTTAATTGGGATATCGGATATCAATTCTCCTCTCAGTGTGAAAGGAAGGCTTGAGTTTATTTCCACAAAAGAATTTGGGATTGATTTGAACGATTTTGATATTGAAGAAAGGCCTGACCTTGTTGCGTTAAAAATCAGACAACAACGAGAGAGAATGAATATCGAATTGAAAAAACGAGAAATCATTCCACCTCTCACTCTTGGGGTTGAGTTTTTAAACAAAGGAAATGAAAACGTAGCAGGGATTTATGCGGCAACTCCTCTTCCTATCTTTGATCGGAAACAAGGGGAAATTCTAAAATCAGAAGAGTCTTATAAGAAATTAGGATTTGATGTGGATGCCAAACGAAATGAAATCCTTTCTGAAATTTCAGCCGCAATCAAAGAATTACAAGCCAGAGAATCTCAGTTACTCGATTACCAAAAAATGGGATTACTCGAAAAAAACAAAGAAGTGCAAGAGAAGTCAAGGCTTGCCTACATTCGCGGAGCTTCCAATTTGGTTACCTTTTTAGAAGCAGAAAAAAACTATCTTAGTGTCCTTCGGAGTTATTATGAAATCATTTATCTCTATTACAACGCTTTGGAAAGTTATAAAGCATCCATAGGAAAAATGGATTCTTCGGAGTATTAAACCTATATGCAAAAAGAATTGAATTTAAAAAAAATAAGAAATCTCGCTATTCTTGCCTTAGTGGGAAGTTTGTTGTATTTCGGTTATTCCAAGTTTTTTGGAGCTGGTAAAAAAACAGAAGCTCTCACGGAAGATAAATCAAAGTTCATCATCAGTCAGGAAATCCAAAAGAATCATCCATTTTCAATCGTTTACTTACAAGAAAAAGCTCTCGAGGAAGAACTTCAATTGCCTGGAACTGTCTCGTATGACATGAATAATGTGGCGAAAGTGGGATCTCGGGTCAATGGAAGGATTGTCCAAGTATTTGTAAAAGAAGGTGAGTTTGTCAAAAAAGGCACTGCACTTGCTTCCATCCAGTCAGTAGATCTTGGAACAACAGAAGCCAATTATTTGAAAGCAAGGGCAAGACTCGAAGCATTAAAAGTGCAAGCTGATCGTGCAAAAGATTTATATGAACGAAAAGTGACTTCGGCAAAAGAATATGAGATGTCCCTTATGGATTATAAATCGGTGAAAGCCGAAATGGAAACATCTCGGAATGCCTTGGAAAACTTAGGTCTCAACGAAACAGAAATTGCAAACTTAGAAGCTGGTAAATATAATTCGAAAAACCTATACATCCGTACTCCAATTTCTGGGACAGTGACGGAAAGGGAAGCGATCATTGGTCAAGCGGTGAATGCTAGAGATAATTTATTCACTGTTGCCGACTTATCGGTGTTATGGATCAATTTAGAGGTATATGAAAAAGATTTGGCTTCGATTCGTATGGGTAATGAAGCAAGAGTGATTCCGATTGGATCCAAAGAAGAATCCATCAAAGCTGTAGTTTCTCATGTAGGGGATGTAATAGATCCCATTAAAAAAACAGCAGAGATCCGTTTGGAAGTTCGCACCTCGAAAGGAAAAGTTCGTCCAGGCCAAAGTGTCACTGCCACTGTTGTTGGTGCTATGGTTGCGTCTTCGGTAAACAAAGCAAGAGTGATCCCATCCAATTGTATTCATAAGATTGAAGGAGAAAATTTTATCTTTGTTCGAAATACTGATGGTTCTTTCTCTGCTAAAAAAATTGGGATCGGGAAGTTGTACGACAATTGGGTTGAAGTAACGAATGGAGTGGAATCAGGAGAAGCCATTGTAGAAGAAGGAAGTTTTGTTTTAAAAAGTGAATATTTAAAACTCTAACAACTAGTTTTTTGTTGACATAACGCCTATTTCCTATTTATCTGTTTAGTATGAAAGATCTCACGGAAAAACAAGAATTTGTTTTGCAATACATTTCGGACACTGTTCGCGAAAAGGGATTTCCACCCACCATCCGTGAGATTGGCGACCAATTTGGAATCACTGCCAAAGGGGCATACGACCACCTAAAGGCAATTGAGAAGAAAGGTTACATCCGCACTTCCAAAAACCAAAGCCGCGCCATCGAACTTTTGAAAGGAAACGCAGACGAGGCCTTGTTGGTGCGAGCCTCAGGGATTCCACTTTTGGGCCAAGTGGCGGCAGGATCTCCCATCCTTGCCGAAGAGAACATCGAAGAATACATCGCCGTTCCAGATGATTTGGCCACAAAACCTGGCACCTTTGCCTTAAAGGTAAAGGGAGATTCGATGGTAGAAGCTGGAATCAGTGATGGGGACATTGCCATCATCCAGAAAAAAGATACGGCCAGGAACGGTGAAATTGTGGTCGCCATGATTGAAAACGAAGCCACACTCAAAGTCTTTTATAAAGAACCTGATATGATCCGTTTGGAACCCAGAAATTCCAAACTCAAACCGATCCGTACGAAGAAAGCGACGATAATCGGAAAACTCATCGGTCTCTATCGCATTTACTGATTGACCAAGAGTAGGTTTTCTATGAACCTAGAAGGGATGTCGAAACATCTCTTCTTTTCCCTCATCCTTGGATTTTCCTTAATTCTCACTAGCTGTGCTCCCAAAAAACAAGAAATCAATGCATATGATTTGAAACGTGTTTTGGAACGATTTGCTCAAAATCGAATCCAAACGGGGCTCATGGCTGATACCAAACGACCAACTCCTTCTGATATCCAACTCTTCGAAGAAGCTTGTGATGTGTATCGTCTCTCGATTCCAGAAGCAAAAGAAATGTTAAAAAAAGACAACAAGGCATTATACGAGTCAATTTATGGAAATGAATAAAATCAAATTTTCAGAAAGATTTCTTTGGTTAGGTGTCACCTTATCTTTATTAGGTTTGGTTTTTCTTTTAAGTATCGAAAAAGTAAAAGCGATTTCCACGGACGGGGAAAAATACTTACAAATTTTACATGAAGTTGTTTCCTATATTGAAAACGATTTTGTAGAACCCCAAGAAGAAAAAAAAATCTACATTGGAGCCATCCAAGGAGCCTTACAAAGTTTAGGGGATCCGTATTCTCGATTCATTGATGTAGAAGAAGCCAAAGAATTAGAAAATGAAACCAAAGGAAGTTTTGGTGGCATTGGTGTTGAGCTGAATTACCAAGAAAATTCTTTTGTGATCATTGCTCCAATAGAAGGAACCCCTGCATGGAGAGCTGGCCTATTACCACAAGATAAGATTGTGGAAATCAATGGGAAAAAAGTGAAATCCCTTTCGCAAGCAGAAGCCTTTGCGATGATGCGAGGGGATGTGGGAACTTCTCTTTCCATGAAAATTGAAAGAAAGGGAACTAAAGATCCATTTTTAGTCAATTTGGTCAGAGAACTTATCAAAATTCGTTTCCTCAGGTCCTTTTACCTTCCCGAAAAGGAAACAGGTTACATCAAACTTGTCCAGTTTATGGGTAAGGACACGACTGGAAAAGAACTTGCGCTTGCTGTGAAAAACCTTCGGGAAGCAGGAGCTAAAAAACTAGTCATTGATTTACGAATGAACCCAGGTGGGCTTTTGGATTTGGCCATTGAAATTGCAGATCTATTTTTACCTGCCAATTTAGAAATCGTTTCAGTGAAGGGACGTGGTGGAGAACTCATCAAAAGTTTTAAATCAGAAGCGAGAGACCAAAAGTATTTGGATATTCCACTTGCGATTTTAGTGAATGGTGGATCTGCCAGTGCATCAGAAATTTTAGCTGGTGCATTAAAAGACCACAAACGAGCGTTAATCGTAGGAACCCAAAGTTTTGGAAAAGGAAGTGTTCAGTCAATCATTCCTCTTTCTTTTGGAGCCAAAGTTGCCATAACCATTCAAAAATATTACACACCTTCAGGAGTATCCATTCATGGAAAAGGGATTACACCAGACCATGTGATTAATCCTGTTTCTGCCAGTGAAGATGAGAAGTATGTTTTGGAAAAATTATTCAAAAAGAATTTGATCCGTCCTTTTTTAGAATCTCATGGAGAATACAATGAGGCGGCAGTTTCTGATTTTAAAGAATTACTTAAAAAAGAAAATCTAAAGATTTCCGATTCCGTGATCAAAATCTTTTTGTTTAATGAAATGAGAATGGGAAGTGCCCAAACAAAACCTAGGTTGGACTTAGACATTCAATTATCGGAAGCAATCGACTTACTCAAATAAATGGTCTACGGATTAGGAATCGAATCCAGTTGTGATGAAACTTCTATTGCCATCGTAAAAGATGGTAAGGATTTGATTTCCTTAAAAGTTTATAGCCAAATCGAAACCCATTCTCCGTATCGGGGAGTGGTTCCGGAGATTGCTTCTCGTGCCCATTTGGAAAAAATCAATTCCCTTTTAGCTGTGTGTATGGAGGAGTCTCAACTTTCCTATGCTGATTTGTCTTATATTGCTGTGACTGGATACCCAGGCCTTGTGGGATCTCTCATGATTGGTGCTCAACTTGCCAGATGTATTTCCCTTGTGCATTCCATTCCCATAGTACTCGTGAATCATTTGGAAGCTCACTTGGCTGTTATCGGTTTGGAAAAAGATCTTCCCGCATTCCCTTGGTTAGGCGTTCTTCTTTCGGGAGGAAATTCTTCCATCTACTTCTACAAAGGTTTTGGTGATTTAGAATTACTGGCAGACACTTTAGATGATTCTTTAGGGGAAGCGTTTGATAAAGTCAGTGCGATCCTTAAACTTCCCTATCCCGGTGGACCTACCATTGAAAAAAAGGCACAGGCATATGTGAGACCAAAAGGTGAATTAAGTCCCTTTCCAAAACTACTAAAAGAAGATGGTCCGGACTCCATTCGTTTCTCTTACAGTGGCTTAAAAACAGCTGTATTGTATTATCTAAAGTCCCTTACAGAACCCTTTCCCATTGAAAAAATCTCCTATTACTTTCAGAAAACTGCTTTTGAACTCGTGGTGCGGAATATCACAAAAGCCATTGAAACAACAAAGATCAAAACCGTTGTGGCTGCAGGGGGGGTTCTTGCCAACGAAACACTTCGTTCCTTACTGGAAGAGGAATCCTTGAAACGTTCTTTTCAACTTCATTACCCCCAAAAAAAAATTTACTGCACGGATAACGGAGCGATGGTGGCATGTCTTGGATACCATCTTTGGAAAGAAAAAAAATATGTGGGCCTCGATTTTAAAGTGAGCCCCAAACGAAACTTCGAACAAATACTATGAAACTAAAATTAACCTGGATCCCAAATACCCTAACTCTTGGAAACTTAACCTTAGGTTTTGTTTCCATGTTGCTTGTCTCTGAGACAAATCCGAGCCAACCAAATTCGCACGAATTGTATTCCCTTGCAGGAGTTTTTATCATCTTAGCTGCGTTATTCGATGGTTTTGATGGTATGGCGGCAAGAGCTCTCAATTGCACAAGTGAACTCGGAGCCGATTTAGATAGTCTTGCTGACCTCACCACCTTTGGGATTGCGCCAGGATTTTTGGCGTATAAAATGTTCTTTTTTGATATCAAACTTGATATCTTTGACAAACCTGATTATTTTCCTTTGGGAATGTTCATCGCTGCTTTGTATCCGATTTGTGCGGCTTACCGATTAGCAAGGTTCAATGTGGCACATGATCCAAAGTCGTTTAATGGTCTTCCATCACCTGTGGCAGGTGTTGTGATTGGAATTTTTCCCCTTGTATTTTCTGTTTCACAAGTTCCGTTGTGGATGGCCGTTACCTTTTTTGTGATTACGGCACTTCTTATGGTATCCACTTTGCGTTATAGCAAACCACAAGTGGCAATGCGTGGTCTCTTTTCTTGGAAAAAATTAGGCATCAGTTTACTGGGTTTAGGGCTTATTTTATTTGCCATTGGTTTTTACCGTTGGCCTTACGTGATGTATGGTGCGGTTGGATTTTATGTGTTTTCGGGGATTGTTTCCTTTCTCATCCAAACCATCCAAGACTACCGAGTGTAATCAATCGGTTTCAAAAATTTCGAGTAGGTTTGCGACGCCAAAGATGGTTCTGATTTCGTTTGAGAGATGGACCATTTTTACTTTTTTTTGTTTTTCTTTGGTCCAACTATAGGTATGGAGTAGGATACCGATTCCAGAAGAATCCAAATAGGTCAAATGTTTGAAATCTAAAACAAGTTCTTTGACGGAATCGGAATCAATGAGTTCCTTGATCTCTGTTTTTAACTTGGGAGTGTCCCGTAGAGACATGGAACCATTCAAATGAATGATGGCTTTTTCATTTTCTCGTTTGATTTCATACTGAAACATAACTATAGTTAAGACAACATCTGAAAGAGGAAATACAATCAAAAAACGTTTGATTTTTCCAAAAAGGACTCTAGAACAAGAGCAATGAAAATTAAGTTTTGGGGTGTACGAGGATCCATTGGTTCACCCATTCGGCCAGAAAACGTAAAACATAAAATCGAAAAAATCCTCACTTTGGCAAGTCCCACAGACATCCAAAACGAACAAAGTATTCATAGTTTTTTAAATTCCCTCAGTTTTTCTTCTTCATCAACTTACGGTGGTAATACGACCTGTGTCGAAATCCGCGACAAAGAAGGAAATCTGATCATCATCGATGGTGGGACCGGATTACGGGAACTGGGAAACCAAATGATGGCAACAGAATTTGGAAAGGGAGTGGGGCATGCGTATTGGATATTAACTCACACCCATTGGGATCATATCCAAGGCATTCCTTTTTTCATTCCTTTGTTTTTGCCTGGGAACCACTTTGAATTTATCTCATCGATGAGTGACGCAGAAAAAAGATTAGAACACCAATTTGTATTCACCCATTTCCCTGTTTCCTTTGATCACTATGCTGCGAAAAAAACTTTTCAATTCATAGAAGAAGGGGAAGTGATCTCCCTTGGTCCAAGTATCCAAGCCTTTAGCAAGGCAGTGCGTCACCCCGGTGGAAGTTTTTCTTACCGGTTTACGGAAGAGGGAAAGTCGATTATCTTTGCATCCGATGCAGAGTTTAACTTAGAAGAGATGGAAAACATCGATACGTATATCGATTACTTTCGAGATGCGGATGTTTTGGTATTTGATACACAGTATACATTCGAAGAGTCATTACAAAAAATTGATTGGGGTCATAGTTCGGCATCCATTGCCACAGACATTGCCCTTCGGGCAAAAGTAAAAAAACTTGTGATGTTTCATCATGACCCTTCTTATGATGATGAAAAGTTGGATTTGGTATACTTACGTGCGTTAAAGTACAAAGAGATGTTTGATCCACATGGGAAATTAGAAATCATTATGGCTTATGAAGGTTTGGAAATAGAGGTATAAAATGGCAAAAAAAAATTACATCATTGGAATCGATGCAGGAACAACAGGGATTCGTACGTTTTGTTTTAATGACAAAGGGAAAGTGATTTCCTCTGCTTACCAAGAATTCAAACAATACTATCCAAAACCAGGTTGGGTAGAACATGATCCAGAAGAGATCTGGCAAAAAACACAAAAACTCATCGCCCTTGCCATCAAAAACGGAAAACTAAATCCCAAAGATGCCATTGCCATTGGAATCACCAACCAAAGAGAAACATCAGTGGTTTGGGATAAAAAAACAGGAAAACCTGTTTACAACGCCATCGTATGGCAATGCCGCCGAACGTCTGATATCTGTAAGGATTTAAAAAAACAAAGCTTAGATTCCAACTTCCGTAACAAAACAGGACTAGTTCTCGATGCTTATTTTTCTGGAACCAAAATCCAATGGATCCTTGATAATGTCAAAGGGGCAAGGGAAAGAGCTGAAAAAGGAGACCTACTTTTCGGAACCATCGATACTTGGTTATTGTACAAACTCACAGGTCATAAAGAACACAAAACCGATCATACGAATGCTTCCCGTACTTTACTCTTCAATATCCAAACCAAGGAATGGGATGAAGAACTTTGTAAGATCTTAAAAGTTCCGATGTCGATGTTACCCAAGGCATACAATTCCAAAAATCTATTTGGTTTTACCTCCAATGTGAAATCCATCCCCGATGGAATTCCGATCTCTTCTCTAGTCGGTGACCAACAAGGAGCCCTATTTGGGCAGCTCTGCTCAGAACCTGGGGAAGCAAAAAACACATATGGAACAGGATGTTTTTTACTCTTCAATGTGGGGGATGAATTCCGGATTTCCAACCAAGGTCTCATCACCACACTGGCGCTTGGTCCTGAAGGAAAAACCGTGTATTGTTTAGAAGGTTCCGTATTTATCGGGGGAGCAGTCGTTCAGTTCTTACGAGATAATTTGGAATTTTTTAAATACTCAAAAGACTCCGAAAAACTCGTGAAGTCCATCAAAACGAAAGATGATGTGGTCTTTGTTCCCGCCTTTGCCGGTCTTGGTGCCCCGCATTGGGATCAAGAGGCACGTGGTGCGATCTTTGGACTCTCTCGTGACACTACACCTGCTCAGATCACAAGGGCTGCTCTCAAAGCCATTGCATTGCAATCCTATGAACTGGCCAATGCCATGGAAAAAGAAACTGGGAAACCACTGAAGTTTTTACGTGTGGATGGAGGAGCAACTTCCAATGCTTGGCTTATGCAATTCCAAGCAGACATCTTGGGAACAAAAGTGATCCGACCACAAAACGTGGATACAACGGTGCTTGGGGCGGCATATCTTGCAGGTCTTGAACGTGGGTTTTATAAATCAGTAGCACATCTTCGCAAAGAAGAAACCAAAACCACTCAGTTCACACCCAAAATGAAAGAGGCAGAACGAAAGGAAGAAATTGATAAATGGAATTCTGCAATCGCTAGGGTAAAAACAGGAAACTAGTTAGTAATCAAACCATAACAGTGAAAATTCAAAACATTGTTTTGGTTTGGTGATCCCTGCACCCACAAGGAATAAACCTGTTTCATAATAGGGGATCTCTAGGATCAGGTCTTTTGGCAAACGATGGAATTCTTTTGTTTCGATTTCTTTTCGTGTGAGAAAAAAATCGAATCGGATGGATTCCATCCATTCTTTGGTTTTGAAAAATAGTTTGGTTTTTGTTTTCCCATAAAATTCTAAAAACTCACCATTCCCAGTAAAATCAAATCGTTCGGAATCCTCAAAGGGAATGGTTTCTTTTCCATTCTCTTCTCCTTCTTCGCGGTAAGTGAAGATGGTACCTTCTTCATAATACAAATTTCGTGCAAAACGTTTGTACAGTTCTGATTCGATGATGGAAATCAAATCTTCCCCTTCTGGTGGTTTGACCTTGGGTGCAGTCTCAATGTGTTTCATTTTGTTTTTGGAAATGGATCTACGAATCACTTCTAAGACTGGTGGTGAAAGTATGGATAAAATAAAATGAAAATACCGTTCATCGTGTGTGCGGAGTATCTCTTGTAAAAAAGATCCGTGGATGAGGGGGATAAGCTCCACCGTGAACATTTGTTTGCTTAAAAAAAATGCAAACTCTGTTTCAAATCGAAAGAGGTTTGATACAATTTTCATTTCCTCTTCTTTGGTTCCCGAATAAAGAATGGCGACCAATCGATTGAGGTAGAGTTTACTTTTTTTGTCCATGTACAAGGAATCAATTTCCTGTAATACCATAGATTCATCAAACTCTGGATTTACGATGTCACGGAGAGAAAGATACTTTGTTTGGTTGAACTTATCCCGTTTGCTACGAAATAATTCTGTTTTGGTTTGTTTGCATCCACCAATCGTGCGTTTGGCGGGTAAAAATCCTGGTTTTGGTTTTTGGAAATAATCCGATTTTTGGTCTGGGCTTTTGTAATAGGGAGGAGTATGAACAGGTATTCTTTCGAAGGTTTGGCGGTTGTACGACAGATCATATAAAAAACGTGGGAATACAATAGGATCGGTGGATACGGATGGGAGTGTCGGAATTTTGTGAATGGGAACTGGGTAAAAGGGATGGGGAGTTGCTACAAAACGAGCAACAGAATCTAAATCAGCGATAAAAAAATGGTAATTGTGACCTTGGTGGTAAATCAAACAGGTGGAGATTTTTTTAATTTCTTTTGGATGCGAATGCGAAAGTGTTCCCAGTTATAGTCTTTTTTTAAAATTTCTAATTCCTGGTCTACACCAAATCGCATAAAGTCAAAGATCTCTTCGTGTTCCATACCTACAACAATCGATAGGTCCTGGATCACCCTTTGCAAACGTCTTGCATCCCTGTCACTTAAGGTAAATGTTTCTAAGAGTCTTTGTTCAAATTCAGTGAGTTGGATCAAAATCTTCCTAAAACGCAGCCACGAGGATGGTTTCGATTTCATTTTTTGGAAGTTCTCTTGGAAGACAATCAAGAAATGAATACGTGGCCGCAAGTGTTGCAATCCCAGGTAAGTCGATTTTTTTCACTTCATACTCAGAGAGACGTTGTGGGATGCGTAACTCCAGATAAATTTTTCGGATCCCTTCCACCGCTTTGATCGCAGCTTCAATCACGGAGATATTCGTCACATCTTCGTCGAGGGCTCTTGCAATCATCACATACTTACCCGCAGAGGATGTCAGGTTGTATTCCATAACGTGTGGGAGTAGGATCGACATACTTTGAAAGATATCTAAATTCGTAACCGTTGTTACGGCTAAGGATAGGGCATAACACAAACCAAGACTACTTGTGGATTGGGCAATTCCTGCTAGTAAACTTGCCGCATAAATGGAGTTTTTCGGTCCTAAGTTTCTTGGTTCCCGAATGGCAGGGACAATGTTTTTGGAAATGAGTTCAATGGAACGTAATGCAGTAGAGGAAGTGATTTCGTTTGCGTATTTAGAGAGAATGCTATCCACTGCTGCTGATAAAATGGAAATTCCTGTTTTTGCCGTTTCAGAGCTCGACATACCAGCACCAATTTTTGGATCAGAGACTATGAGTTCTGGAAACGCCCATTCATGAGCGAAGTACTTTCTGTTTTTGTCTTTGTCATCTACGATGGAAAAAAAGGGAGAACACTCATTGCCGAGTAGGGGTTTTGTGGGAACAACGACAAGAGGAAGTCCTTTCTTTTTCGGTTGTTTTCTTCCTACAAGAAGTTCTTCCGCAAACAAATCATTGGTGGCAAGAAGGGATGCCGCTTTACCAGCGTTCATCGATTCAAAGGAACCATATGCGACTACACAATCTGCATTGGAGATTCGTAAAAAATGAGCACAAGTATCCAAGTCTTTGAAATGAACACGATCCACGATGTCATCATAAATGATTACACCTTCTGCGTGTTTTTCCAAACTGGTTTTTATAATCGAAAGTTCTTCTGAGTTTTCTAATTCTTTTTGTGTGGTGATGAGAACCACTCTAGATCCAATGTTTTTAACAAAAGATCCGAGTTTGTATCCACAATCGATCTCGAAATGTATTTTAGGTGGAAATTGAAAATTGATCCATTCGGGGAGAACTGGCATATGATCCCCTAACTATGAATGTACGAAGCGTGAGAAATCCTCGGAGAGGACAATAACAAAGGATCCCTCACCACCTGTCCTTATTACTGTTGTCCGAGGAAAGACGTTGCGATTTGATCGGAAATTTTATCTAACATCTCTGGTGAAAGAGTGTCATAGTCTCCGTTTTTCAAACGTTCTTTGATCGCTTTGATTTTTTCAGTGCGATCCTCTTCTGGAGGAGCTTGTACAATTTGTTTTGCAATTTGTTTTACTTCCGCCTGAAGTTTTGCTTCCGAAGCAATTTTTTTAGCGGCATCAGAGATCGAAATTGTATCTACTGGTGCTTGTGATTCCGTTTCTTTTGGTCCTTGTGGTTTTTTTGGTTCATAACCGTAACCACCAACTCGACCTACTTTATCGATGTTCATATATTTAGTCCTCTTCCTACATCACATATCGGAGGAATCTGAATTTCCCTTAAGTGATTTTTTTCGATGATTTAAGAGAAATACAAATTCTCCCTTCGCATTGGGCGGTTTTTCCGCCAATTCCCTAGGATTTGCATAGTAAACTACCTCTTCAAAGGACTTTGTCAACTCCCTTCCCACAAGAACCTCAGTGTCTGGATACAATTCCTCGAGTAAGGGATACAACCTAGGGAGTTTGTGAACGGATTCGTAAAAGACAATGAGTCCTTCAGTTTCCCTTGCTTTCTCTAATTCTCGGCGTTTTTTACTCGGTTTTTCAGAGAGAAAACCTAAAAAAAGTGTGGGATTAACCTGGAATCCAGAAACGGATAAGAGCGCTGTTAGGGCAGAGGCTCCTGGGACCGGGACAATGGGAATTCCATTTTCCCGGGCAATGCGAACCATTTGGCTTCCAGGGTCAGAGACTCCTGGAGTTCCCGCATCCGAAACCAGAGCCATGGACTTTCCTTGTTTCAACTGGTCGAGGACATTCGCATACGGAGTTTCTGAGTGGTCTTTGTAAAGAGCAAGAACCGAGGTGGTGATTCCTAATTTGTGAAAGAGGGATTTGGTTTCTTTCGAGGATTCACATAAAACCAGATCCACCTCTTTGAATACTTCCAAAGCACGTAATGTAATGTCCCCCAAATTGCCAATGGGAGTGGCCACTACATACAAACTGCCTGGTTCTCGTTTATGGGCCAATGTATTGGCATCCAGGAGGGGTTTGTCCCGCAGGACAAGTACAGGCTAGGTCGTTATTTCCTTTGGTGCAAGGGTTACAAGCGGTTCCCAGAGCACATGAAGTAGGTGTGCCGCAGGCAGGATTGGAACAAAATGTTGTATTACAACCAGCGCCTACCGCACATTCGGTTTGGATGTCGTTTACCTTATTGGGAATGGCACATGTGCTCACAGCACTCGATGGGTTTGAGATGAGTCCCCCCGTGAGCATGGAACGTAAGGTAAAATTATAAATTTGGCATTTTTGGAAAAACTCTGTCCCGGGAGGTGGAACAGCAAATCGAATTCGTTTGGTGATGATTCGGCTAGAAGAGGTAGACGCTTCATACGGCAAATGAGGAAAACTAGGTTGTACTCCATCTTCTAACCATTCCCCTTGGATGGTTTGGATGATTCCAGGAAAGGCAGTGGTCACATAGAGATTGTAACCAACAAACTGTGGTTCTCTGTTTGTGACAAAATATCGTAAAACATATTCTGGTCTTGGAGTGAGAGTCTGATTCAAACCGAGTTGGAAGTCATCTGTGAGATTGCTATTCATTGCCACAACGGAAAGGATCTGTGGCACACTGGGTGGCACTAAAAACACAAACGGTGCTACGGGCGTGTCTGTGTTCACTCCACATTGAAAAAAGGAGAGAAAAGATATGCAGACGTAATAAATTGGATGGAATGAAGGAAAACGCATTCTTTTTCTCGTTTCCCTTCCAAGTTTTCAGGAATTCAATCTATGGGAATCCAAAAAAAATTACTATTTGTCTCCATTTCGCTGATTGGACTTTTTTTTCTCCTCTTGCTTCTGCTCAGTGGTGAGGACGAAGAGGAAATCCGTCGCAAAAAAGAAAAAGGTTCTGTTGCTCTTTCCTTCTTAGGAGGAGGGCCAACGAACCCTAAGGGTACCAACCGACTCGGAGTACGCGGGGAAGAAGCCGGTTCCATCTTCGATTCAGACTATTACAATGCTGGTGGGATGCGGTATGAAGACGATCCGAATCTAGCTCCTGGGGAAACAGGTGAAATTCCCATCAATCCACAAACAGGGAAACCGTATCCACCAGAAGCCATGCAGGCTTTTGAAGAACTTCGGGAACAATTCCCAGATAACGATCTCATTCCCAAACGGATGACCGCCGAAGACAAAAAGAAACAAACGGAATTCAATCAGAAACTCACAAGAGCCACAAACTCTGTGTTTGGTGGAAGTCCAAATGCTACCGACTTAACTACTTATTATGGTCATGTTCGGAAACAAGGAAAGGATCGGATGGAAATCATCAATTACCTCATTGAATCCCAAGGGGGAGATGATCCTGAGATGGATAAAAAATTCCAAGAGATTCTAAAAAACATCCAATTCCAAAACGAACAAATCGAAAAAGAAGCTGCAAATGCGTTTGCAAAGGCTGGGCTTCAACCCCCTCCTTAAGTTTCGTTTGATAAAATAGGAAAACGGTAACTCGATTTGGGATCGAGGCCGTATTCATCCAAATGGAAAGAGGGGGGAAGCCTCTCTCGTTTCCATTGGGAGATCCCAAATAATTTTTTAAACTTCTGAATGTAACCAAACAATTGTTCCTTGGTCTCCCAAGGAAATTCAGTTTTTAATTCTTCTAATGAGTCGACTTCCGACATAGCCAAATACACTAATTTTCGTTCAATGGAATTGAGGATCGGATAAGGCATTAAATCCTTTTCGTCTTCTTGGTGTTCGGTGAGAGGTTTTAGTTCCGCTGTTGGTTTTGTTGTACGCAACATTTGGACAGAATGTTTGGGTGAGATGAAACGGTTATTTCCTTTTTGGATATCATCGAGCCAATCGAGTAAAAATTCTTTACTCACTCCTGCAAGGGGCGCAATGGAACCAGAAGAATCTCCATCCATCGTAGTATACCCAACAGCCGCTTCACTTCGATTCCCTGTGGATAAAAGTAAATGTCCGTTTAGATTTGCGAGTAACCAAATGAGGGGAGACCTGACTCTTGCTTGGATATTTTGTAAGGCGAGGTCATGTTCTTTCCAATTGAGTTTGGTTCCTTTCACCGATTCAATGATCCCCACAGATTGGGATACCATTTCATCAATAGAGATGGAATGGTATTCACAACCTAACTCTTCGCTTAAGGTTCTTGCGATTTCTTCTGTGATGGGAGAATTGTTTTTTGTTTTTTGGTACAATGTGACAAGTAGTTGTGTTTCAGAGATTCCTAGTTTTGGAAAGATGTCTTCTCCATTTTCCTGTTTACTCATTGATACCATAGCAGATACAAGAAGGGCACAGGTTGCACTGTCGGCTCCACCGGACAGGGAAAGAGTATAACCTTTCGTTTTTGACTTACGCATGTAGTCATAGAGGCCAAGGCTTACAGCTTTTGTGAATTCCTCAAATACACTGAGAGATTCCGTGTTTGCGGTTGAATGCTCTTTGTTTTCCTCCCTTTTGTCTGTGACTAAGAATCGAGAGGATTCTTTTCTCTCCGCTTGGGAACGAGTTCGTAATGGAATGTCTGGAATTTCGTTTGGAGTCAAGTGGGGATGTGGTTCCCGAAATTGACGTGCTTTTGCTGCACGGATCTCACTCGGATGGAAGCAGTGTGTGGTCACAGCAAACGGAGTGAAATGCAGACGTGGGCCTTCTTTCATGATGTTTCCTAATGAGGCAAAAAAGGCACCCCCTTCAAAGATAATCCTACCTGATTCATTGCCACAAAGGTTCGTAAACACTTGTAAATTGTTTTGGTTACGACTTGTTTCTTTGAAAATTTGTTTTCGGATTGTTTGTTTTCCCATCGCAAAGTGGGAAGCGCCTGGAGAGAGAATGACATCTGCTCCCAATAAATTATACCATTGTGAGGGTTTGAAGGAAGACCAACTGTCTTCACAGATCTCGATGGCAAAACTCCATTGGGGGAATGTAAAAACAAAATTTCCAAACGGAATTTGTTCCTCGCCTAAGGAAATGATTTTGTTTTGAAATTCTTTTGGTGCATGGAACCATCGGCGTTCATAATGTACACCAGTGTTTGCCAAATTGAGTTTAGGAACAAGGGCTTGGATTTTGTCCTGATACAAAACCGCCATACAATTGTATAAAAAGGAATCCACAAATACAGGTAAACCCACGACAATCACTTGGTTGGGTGAGATGGATTTTAATTGGTTTAAAACCTGGATTGATTTTTCCCAAACTTGGGGACGATAAAACGCATCTTCACATCCATATCCAGAAATGGATAGTTCCGGAAATAAAATTAACTCAGAATCCAAAGATTCTTTTGCCAGAATGGCCGAACGAATGGATTCAAAATTGCCAGTAAAGTCGAGAGGAGTGGTATTTAAGGAAACAGCGGCAATTTTAGATTTTGTCATACGGAAAAACTCTGTTATAAATCTTTTCCGACGCACCTCCGTTTTCTACAACAAAGTTTCGATTTATATTTCCCATCTTTTCTCTGATATCCTTGTTTTGGACAAGTTTTTGGAAATGAAGGATAAAATCTGATTCCGTTTCTGTTTTAAAGAGACCACCTAATTCTTGCATAACGATTGCTTCAGGCGCATTTTGGATCCTTGGCCCTGTGATGATGGGTAAACCCAAGGCCGCAGGTTCAATCGTATTGTGTATCCGGTTGTGAAAGGCCCCTCCCACATAGGCAAAACTTCCGTATTGATAGGCAAAAGCGAGAATTCCCAAGAGATCAAATAATAAAAATTTAGGAAGGGGAGTGTTTTCCTTCTGTTCTGAAAACACAGCGACAGTTCCAAACGATGCCAATCTGGTTTGGAATTCCATCATTCGTTTTGGTTCCCATTTGTGTGGGAAAATCCAATAAAATTCCTGGTCCAAATTCTCTTTTAAATAAGCCAAAAAATGAGATTCACAAATGGGGTAGGTGGAACCAAGGATTACGGGTTTGTGCTTCAAAAGAAAGTTGTTCTCTCGTTTGATAAAATCCGTAAAAACTGGGTTAGGTGACTTCCTTTCTAATTTGCCGAGAACCGATTCAAACCTTGTATCACCAAGGACTGTAAAGTCAGTGCTTTGCGAAACAAGTCCTAAAAATTCTTTTGCCATCAAAGCGTGGCTTGGATAAATTCCGGAAAGATAACGGAACGAAGATTTTGTCAGTTTTCTTACGAAGGGATTTTTCCTTGAGGATTTAGAAGATAAACTCGCACAACAAAGATAGGATTTAGTTCCCCAATTGTTTGATTCTTTTAAAAGATTGGGCCAAGTATCCCAAGCCATCACAAACAAATATTTGGGTCGAAAGAGACGGAAGATGTTTTTGTAAGCGAATGGTAAATCAAAGGGTAAATAAAAATAAGCATCTGCCAATGGATCAGAAAATGCAGATTCTTTTACCGAAGAAGAAAACACGGATTGTAAAATAAAAAGATTGGGTCTATGACGACGAATGGTTTCGGCAAGTGCCCTTGCTTGGTCCAGTTCCCCTACACTGGCAGAGTGAAACCAAATCACAACTTTGTCTTTGGGAAGAGTTTTGTATAGTTGTCTTAGTGACTGGATTCGTTTGGAGATTTCGTCTCGGATTTTTTTCGAAAAGAGAGAGGCGATCTTTAATAGACCCCAAACCAAAAAAATAAGGATATTATAAAGGAAATATACCATTTAGCGTTTGTTACCCCAAGTGTCATTGACTTCCGAACCTGGATAACTAAAAGTACGTTTATCAATCACAAAACTTAAATTATCAAAATACAAATGAAACTCTCCTTTTTTCTGGGAAGCGAGACTTTTCAAACGGAATGATGCAAAGGAAATGGGAAAGGACATAGATTGGATGAGTCTCGTATTTTCTTTTGGTAAGTTGATTTTGAATTCCAACCTTCGCCAACCTACAAAGTTTAAAGTTCCCAAATCAAAATATAAATCCTTCGATTTTTTTTGAGAGAGCCCCATACTCAAATTGATGTGGTGACCTTCCGAATAAACCCAAAGGATTCCTTGGATGGGCATACCGAGTGGAAGTTGGATGGGTTCTTTGGGGCGGATTTCCCAGTGGTCAAGTCTTGGGTTTTCCACATAACTTTGTAATAGGAAACTGGTTTGGTTTTGTAAGTTGGGATAAACTGTTTCTTTCAGAAGTTTCGTTTCTTCTTGGAAGGCTTCTGATTTTGCAATGGAGGCTGCGAATTGGGTGACGGCGAGAAAGGAGTCCACACGGTAAAAATCCCAGGGTCTTTCGCCTTCAAAGTCTTCCACTAAATAGAGTAAGTAGTGACTGTCCATGGCCAAGGCGGACTTCAAAATCTGCACTCGACCTAGCTCATCCGGGTCGTAAGGCCTCGGAAGAGACAAAAGACTGGCAAAACTGAGGGAGAAACCGAGGTAGATTGTAATTTTTTTTATCTGTAACATGATTTCTCACTTTTCGAAAGCGCAAAAACGTGTACTCTATCCGTATCAAAGGAAAGGAATCCGCACGTCATGGGCCGCCGCGACAATTTGAAAATACTCACAACTGCCATTCTAGTGGTCCTACTTCTTTCATCGTTCATTTTCGCATTTATCTATAGAAACGAAATTTACCAAAAGCTCCAAACCATCGGAAAAAACAAAGATGTGGAGATGATGGACCGAGAAATTGCAAAATCTCCGGAAACAATCCCTCCTCCAAAAGATTCTCTCCGGGAAGGGGAAGGTCGGAATTCTTTGGAAGACCGCTCTAGCCTTCCGGAATTGCCAAGTTTAGAGGATATGGAACCGGATTCGGAACGACCAAGGTCTGTTTCTGTGTCTGGTGCCAAAACCAAAGAACCAAAAGATAGTGGGCAAAGACTCCAAGAGAAAATAGAAAAAGTCGAAGAACAAATCTCTCCCCAAGACAAAGAGAAAACTTCCTCTAAAACAAAAACAAATGACACAGACAATAAACAATCTGTCACTTCTAAAAAAGATACCATCATAGAAGAGACTGATTCATTTGCGGAACCTAAAAAAACGGTTTCTAAATCCAAAAAAGAAAACCGAGAAAAAGATTCTACCGTTGTCAGTTCCAAAACAAAATCAAAAAAATCATCCCTCAGTTCCAAACGAAAAACTCAAAGAACAGAACCGAGAGTTACGAGCGTTAGCAAAAAAACAACTTCCTCATCCAGTGGTCAAAATTCACAACTCGAAGTTCGCATGAAAGAAGTGGAACAAAAGTTGAATACCCAAAACGATCGAAATGAAAAACGATTTTTGGAAATCGAACGTAGAATTGATTCTTTAGAAAAAGCTTTAGCTAAGTAATCGTGGCTGATTACATCACGACTTACCAGTCCATCCAAAACGAAATCAAATCTGGTCGGGAGGAAAATCCTCCCACACTCATCGCTGTTTCCAAAACGAAACCATATGAAGTGATTCGAGAAGCATACTTACAGGGAATCCGTGAGTTTGGCGAAAACTACATTCCCGAAGCGATTGATAAGTTCACTCGGTTACGAGAAGAATTTCCAGAATCGGAATCCAGTGTGCATGTGCATCATATTGGTCCCGTGCAATCAGGAACCTTACGCAAGTTATTTGGTGTTTTTTCATATACTCATGGAGTAGGTTCCTTTTCTAGTCTCGCGGAATTATTAAAACGAGCGGAAAAAGAAAAAAAGACAATTCGTTATTTTTTACAAACAAATCTCACAGCTGAACAAACCAAACATGGTTTTAGTTTAGAAACCTTACGGGAAAAAAAAGAAATGTTACCAAGTTACCAAAATGAGTTCTGTTTTTGGGAAGGATTTATGGGAATGGGACCTTCTTCGGGAGATCTTTTAGAAACTAAGGAAGTGTTTACAAAACTCTCTCAGTTTCGTGACGAATATTTCCCAAACCAAAAACTCTCGATGGGTATGAGTGGGGATTATACTTTAGCCGTCACACTTGGATCAGATTATGTTCGGATAGGATCAAAAATATTTGGAGAAAGAGATTATGGCACACACTCCGTTTAAATCTGTTGGAATGGTTGGACTTGGAAAGATGGGGGGAGCGATGGCAAAAGCTCTCACTTCCCAAGGAACAAAGGTTTATGCTTTTGATCCCAATCTAAAAGTTTCTCCTATAGAGGGAGTCACACTTGTTTCTACGATTGATGCTTTAGAAAAAGAGGCGACTCTTTTTGTCATTGCGGTGAAGCCAGGACTTGTTGAACCAGTCTTAGGTGAGTTTCAAAAACCAGCTATTTTTGTCTCCATTGCGGCAGGGATATCGTATTCGCAACTCGTTCAGTCTAGTCCCAATACTTCCACTTGTGTCCGAGTGATGCCCAATTTGCCCCTTGTTTCCAATCGGGGAGCGTTGGGATATTATTGTGAAGACCAAGCCGTTACTCACGTAGAACGACTGTTATTTGGAATGGGGGAGTCGGTTCGCATCGGAAAAGAATCCCTGATGGATGCCGTCACTGGGCTTTCTGGTTCGGGACCTGCGTATGTGCTTACCTTTTTGCAAGCGATGGCAGAAGCTGGGTTACAAGAGGGTCTCAGTTATGAAGAAGCACTCGGTCTTGCGATGGAAACCATCGAAGGAACCCTTGTTTATTTTCGGGAACTGAAAGCCAAAGACAAAGCTCTTCATCCTATGGAAGTGAGAAACTGGGTGACTTCGCCAGGAGGAACAACGATCCACGGGCTTGATGCATTGGAGAGAGGTGGCTTTTCCACCGCAGTGCGTGATGCCGTTCGACGGGCAACAGAGAGAAGTAAGGAATTGGGAAAGGGATGATAACGGTTGCGCGGACAGGATTCGAACCTGTGGCCTTTGGGTTATGAGCCCAACGAGCTACCAGCTGCTCCACCGCGCGGTATACGACCATTGTTTTTAAGATTCGATTATTGTCAACACAATGAAAGAAGAAACTTTCAAATCTTTCCCTTTCCTGAAATTTATCGATTTCCGCCAAAATCTTACTTTACAGGCGTCAAATATAGCGAATGATTCCTATCTTATATAGAATTCTGGCGGTGCGTTTTGTCTTTTAAAGAAAACACTGATATCGTTTTTGAGCATTACGAAAAAAAAATCTACGACCAAAAACAACTACTGGAAATCTCCCGTGCATTAAACTCCACGTTAGACTATAAGTATTTAATTGATGCAATTCTTAACATCTGTTTGGCGCAGTTACAAACTCTTCATGCTGCCATGTATTTGGAACCTGAAATTGACTTAGGGATTTTCAAATTGGAACCTCAATCCATCAAAGGATTTGAGTTAAGCCCAGACGAACAAAACTACGAAATCAAAATCGATAGTCCTCTCATCCATTATTTTGAAGAAAAACCAAAAGCCATCACCATGGACCAAATCCTGCAGATGGAAATGTTAAACAAAATCCCTGATATTGTTTACCTACGTAAAATGGGAGCAGAAATCCTAGTCCCTCTGAATGCAAAGGGTAAGGTCAATGGATTACTTGTCCTTGGGGACAAAATGACTTCCGAAGAATTTTTGGAAGATGAAAAAGAATTTATGACAACCCTTGCCAACCTCGCAGGGATTGCTGTGGACAATGCAAGACTCTATGAACTTGCCACTGTGGATATGATGACGGGTCTAAAAATCCATCACTACTTCCAAACCAAACTGAAAGAAGAGATGGAACGTTGTCGTAAAAAAGGCACAAAATTATCCCTTCTTTTTACCGACGTGGACAAATTCAAAACATTCAATGATACCTATGGCCACCAAGCAGGGGACGTCGTACTCATTGAAGTTGCAAAACAACTCATTGGGAAAGCGCAGCGCCATCATATCCCTGCGCGTTATGGTGGGGAAGAGTTTTGTCTTGTGATGCCAGGTGCCACAGAAGAAGAAGCCATTGCCAAAGGCGAAGAAATTCGGAAAGCAGTAGAAGCGATGGTTGTGAAAAATCCGAATGATGATACTGACTTAAAAGTGACATTGTCCGTGGGGGTTTCGAGCTTTCGATCCACTGACCGCAATAACAAGGATCTCATCGAACGGGCAGATAAGGCTCTTTACCAAGCCAAACATTCTGGTCGAAACCGCACAATTTGTTATAAAGATTAGGAAATTTGCCGATGGGTAGAGTATGGCAGAACCTGCATACCTACTCAAAGACCTTTCACCTTCCGTTCCCTCGGATGTATATGAATCCATTCGAAACCGAGCTCTGGGTTTGTCTTCGTTTAATTTCCAACCTTACTCTTGTTTCATTGAATACAAATCCAAAGATGCCAATACTGGAATTGAATACAGAGATTGTACGGTAGATTATTCTAGATGCCCACACTCTCGTTGTATCAAAAAATTGGTTTAGTAATCCTATCCATCAGTGTTGGGATGTGTCTGCCAAACCCAACACGTAACGATGCTCTAAAAGATCCATCGCCGAGGGTTTCGCCTCCTTCCCATTCTTCTCAACCGTCCCAACGAGAATTTATTTTTCCGAGATCCCTTCCTCCTCACACCAAAATACAAGTGTTAGATACTGGAATTTCTTTATTGTTACTTGGATTTCAGTCCGGGGGAGAAACCTTTTCTTTTTTATGGGACACAGGTTCTGACATTAGTTTTTATGAAGGGAGTGATTCCTTATACGCGAAGGAATTTCAAATTGGTGAAAAAAAACTCACCATTCGACGGGGGGAAGGAATTTTACCGGATGGCATCCAAGGTTTACTTGGACTCGATGCTTTTCGCAGTTCTTGTGTGTTTTGGGATGGAAATCTCTTGTATTGGTTTTCGGGAGATTCCCCGTTTTGTGACCACCCCGATGCCTACCTTGGCACTGGATTAAAAATCCTTTCTACCAAACAAAAAGGCGAACATTCCTATGTTCAGTTTGAATACCCCAAATCCTTTTTGTCCTATGCCCATTTGGATACGGGAGCATCCCTGAGTCTTCTGCCAAAAGGAGAAAGAGATGAATTCCTGGGGGAAAAAAGAGTATTTCGGCCCGGCAATCGGATTCTTTCCCTCGACCACTGGCAAAGTAGAGAACCACTCACTCTCTTTGCCAAATCTGGATTTCGAGAAGAATACCAGAAGGTTCAATTTCTTACAGGAATTTCACTTGAGAATTTCGATTTATCGGGGGACAAGGATAAGGAAGAGGTTTGGGTGATCGGCCTTGGTGTTCTTCGGACTCGTCCTCTGTTTTGGGATTTTTCAAAGAAACGCATCGGGATCATCCACCAAGAGAACTAAGGTGAAAGAAAAAGAAAAAATCATAGTGGCGATGAGTGGTGGAGTCGACAGTGCAGTGGCGGCAGGACTTCTCATGGAAGCAGGTTACGATGTCATCGGTGTGAACCTTAGGACTTGGGAATATGAAGCTCCCGCCTGTGATACCACTAAAAAATCCTGTTGTTCCCCAGAAGATATCCGGGATGCCCGCGATGTAGGTCTTTCTTTAAACATTCCATTTTACGTAATTAAGATGGAAAAGGTATTTGGGGAACGAGTGATCGATCGTTTTATCAGCGACTACAAAGATGGACGAACTCCAAACCCTTGCGTAGAGTGTAACACCTTTGTGAAGTTTGGTGCTCTCTTCGAACAAGCCAAAAAATTAGGCATTGATAAAATTGCCACTGGCCATTATGCACGAGTCATCGAGGTAGACGGTCGTTATGCGATCCGTAATGCCGTAGATATGAAAAAAAATCAGGCGTACTATTTGTACGGTTTGTCGCAAGAGAATATTAAAAATACAGTTTTCCCTTTGGGAGAAATGGACAAATCCCAAGTGCGAGAAATCGCCAAACGTATGGGACTTCCTGTCGCTGAAAAACCCGAGTCACAAGAAATTTGTTTTATCCCTGAAAATGATTATAGGTCCTTCCTTAAAAAAAAGGGAATGGAATTTACCCCAGGATTTTTTAAATTAGCATCCGGCCAAATCATTGGCAAACATCAAGGAAAAGAAGGATTTACGATAGGCCAAAGGAAAGGACTTGGGATCGCTTGGAAAAATCCACTCTATGTTCTTTCCATTGAAGATGATGGAACTGTTGTTCTCGGCGAAGAAGAAGAAACCGTATCGGAATCTTTTGTATTAGAAGAGATTACTTACCAAGCATTAGCACCATTGCCAAAAGGACAATCTTTAGAAATGCGAGTTCAAATTCGCTACAGAAGTGCGCCTGTGCTTTGTAAGGTGACGTCTCTTGGTGATACTTGGAAAGTCGAATTTTTGGAAGATGTGAAAAGTGTCACACCAGGCCAGTCCGCAACTTTTTACTCAACAAACGGAGATTATTTGTTTGCAGGTGGAATCATCCAAAAAGGATCCATCACACGTAAAATCAAATCAAACGTAGAAGTTTCCAGGGAGAGTGTTCCCATTTGAAATCTGTCGAAGGAAAAACAATCCTCATCATTGGAGGAGGGTTGTTACAAGTTCCCATCATCCAAACGGCAAAAACGATGCGCCTTCATACCGTCGTGGCCGATATGAATCCCACTTCGATTGGTTTTCAAATCGCAGATGAAACCATCATCATGTCGACAAAGGACGTGGAAGGGATGGTGCGCGAGGCAAAGAAGTTTTCTCAAAAAACAACCATCCATGGTGTAATCACAGCTGGAACCGATGCGAGTATGACGGTGGCTGCCGTTGCCTCTGCGTTACAACTACCCGGGATTCGCTTTGTGGATGCAGAAGCTGCTTCCAATAAAGTAAAGATGCGAAAACGCCTAAAAGAATTTGGATTACCGATTCCTCGTTTTGCACCTGTTTGGTCCATGCAAGATGCAAAAGATGCTTTGGATGAGTTAACCTTTCCTCTTGTGATGAAACCTGCTGATAATATGGGGGCACGAGGTGTCATCAAAGTCACAAACCGTGATGATTTACAAGTGGCGTTTCGTCATGCCAAACGATTTTGTCCCACAGGCGAATTGATTTTAGAAGAATATATGGAAGGCCCAGAACTCTCCGTGGATGCCTTAGCATTCCAAGGGCAAATCCGAATGACGGGAATTGCGGACCGGATCATTGAAAGAGAACCTTATTTTATTGAAGTAGGGCATAACATGCCTTCGGCGATGCCAAAAGATGTTTTGGATGAAGTGGAACGAGTGATGGCAGGTGGGATGCGTGCCCTCGGGATCCATTTAGGTGCAGGGAAAGGGGATATCAAAGTCACAAAAGACGGAGTGAAAATAGGTGAGATTGCGGCAAGACTTTCAGGTGGGTTTATGTCAGCATTCACTTATCCATTGTCCACGGGTGTGAATCTAAATCGTGCTGCACTTCTCATCTCTCTTGGTGAAACTCCTGACAATTTGGAACCTGTAGTCAATCGAGTCTCGATAGAAAGATCCTTATTATCCAAACCTGGAAAACTGATCTCCATTCGCGGTGTAGAAGAGATCAAAAAAATTGAAGGTGTATCGGAAGTTTTCCTTCAGTCCAAACCTGGTGATATCATTAAAGAACCAACAAATAACATTGATAAGTCGGGTCATGTCATCATCGTTGCCAATACTTTACAGGATGCAGAACAAGTTTTTGAAAAAGTGAAAGAAACTATCCAATTTGAAGTGGATGAACAATTTTCGATCACTGAAAAAGAAATTGGAGACCAAGCTCGGATTCGATTTGGAAAAGATATCTGTTGGGTCTGTAAAGTATGTGATGGAAAAAATTGTGCGTCTGGCATTCCTGGAATGGGTGGGGTTGGCCTAATGGAGACCTTCCAAGACAATCATGAAGCCCTTGCTGAATTTAAAATCCTACCAGGTTATATCAGGGAACATGTAAGTCCTGAAATTCATACCCAGTTTTTGGGTTATGATTTAAAAACTCCCATCATGGCAGCACCTATGACTGGTGTGGGAACCAATATGAATTTTGTCATGACCGATGCTGATTATGCGCTTACGGTACTTCGTTCCTTTTCGCAAAATGGAAGTCTTGCATGGCTTGGAGATGGCGCCTCACAAGAAAAATACAAAATCATGTTAGAAGCTTTGAAAAAAGTTTCAGGAAAAGGAATCCTGATCTGCAAACCTAGAGAAGATGAATCCTTACTCCTAGAACGATTTTTACAAGCGGAAGCGGACGGAGTGTTTGCGATTGGAATGGACATTGATGCGGTAAATTTCAAAACCATGGTGCAAAAGAATTTATCTAGTGTCACAAGACCTCTCGAGAAACTCATAAAACTTCGGGAAAAAACAAAACTCCCCTTTATCTTAAAAGGAATTATGAATCCAGAAGATGCGAAATTAGCATTGGAAGGAGGATTTTCTGCCATTGTGGTATCAAACCATGGAGGTCGGGTACTCGATGGAATGCCTGGAACAGCAAGAGTCCTTTCCAAAATTGCAGAAGTTGTCAAAGGAAAAATTCCAGTCCTTGTGGATGGTGGAATTCGATCAGGAATGGATGTGTTCAAAATGATCGCCCTTGGTGCTGATGCAGTTCTTGTGGGAAGACCCGTTGCGATTTCCCTTGTGGGAGGAGAAGACGCAGGGATCCGGTTTCTTTTACAAAAATATTCGGAAGAACTAAAACAGTCCATGAGTGTGACTGGAGCGAAAACTTTAGTAGACATCAAGCGTTCTATGTTGCTTCATAAACAACACGGTTGAGTATGGATAAAGAAATCAAAGACCCTGAAGGTATTTTGAAGGTAATTACCGCTTTATTTGGAAAGTTACCTGCTTATATCGTAAACACCGACAAAGAATTCCCTGTCAAAATCATCGCCTTAAAAAACAAAGCCCTCATCATCAATACAAGTCTCAAATTTCCCAATCGAGACCGAGTTCTAACTGTTGTCCACAACGGTAGCAAATTTTTAGCACACTTCAATTTGGCTGGTGGAGATGGAAACGGAATTGAAATCCTAACACCTGTTAAAATTCAAATTACAGCGGCATCCCGACAAGGAACGAGGGTAGAAGCGAGCCAAATCCAAACTGGGATGGTGGTGACGAATATCATCAACGTGAATGATGTATCCAAGGCAATTGGTTTTGATGATAAAAAAGTGGACACAATTTTACTTGCTTACCGAACCAAACTTGCAAAGGCATTTCCCTTATCTTCCATCTTTTTTGCAGGAAGGATGGATAACCGCCTTCGTTTGATGCACCACTACGATAAGGATATCTTTATCGTTGACAGAAAAGAAAAAGCAACTGCTTCTCCCACCTTTTTCCCGTTTGATGAATACCTTCGTATTTTTGAAAATTCAAAAATACCTGACAATTATATCTCAGAAATTTGTGTCCCAATCAAATACAAGGGTTATGTACATTTAGGATACGTACAAGTGTTATCCGAAAAAACTTTAGATTTTGAAGTGTATAAACAAATTCAAACCTTTGCTAGTGCCGTTAGCCGAGATATCATCAGCACAGGTGTTTTCCAAGAATCACGTGACGTTTGTCAGGTGATGGATTTAAGTATGGGTGGTATCAGTTTCATTCATGCACCATCCCGTTCGTTTTCCCGTTCTGTCACGTTAAACGGAACGATCCTCTTTGATTTGAACTTGGATGCGAGTAAAAAAGTCACCATCCGTGGAATCATCAAAAACATCCGTAACCAAGAAACAAACTTCCGAGTGGGTTGTCAGTTCTACAACCTAACCGAAAAAGATACGGAAATTTTAGAAGGATTTTTAGATGTAGGCAAAGAAGAGGAAGAAACTCCGAAGCCAGAAGGAATGGAATCGCAAGAAGGACAGGAAGAAACTGTTGCCGAAGAGAACGGGGGAGCACAAGTCCAAACCAGTTCCGAGTCGGAAGAGAACATTCCTTCAGAGGAAACGTTAGATAGCTCAAACTTCGTGGATCCATTTGCCGACGCGCTAAGTGACAATTTTACTGACCCACCAGACGAACCGAAGTAGATGACGGGATATCAGTCGGTCATTCGTCCTCCCTATCTGGGAAAAACGGTGATCTCCTATCTTTCTGAAAAGTTTCCTTACCATAGTAGTATTGAGTGGGAGTTTTTGATTGCCGAGGGTAGAATCCGTGTTGATGGCCATTTGGTAAATGCCGATGAACAATTGTTTCTTGGTAATGTTTTAGAATACGAACCCATCCCTGGAAGAATCCAAGAACCAGAAGTAAACGAAGCCTTTACGATTTTGGAAGAAACAGACGAGTTCCTATTTGTAGACAAACCCGGGAATTTGCCGATGCACCCCGCAGGTCGTTATCGCACAAAAACCCTTCTTACCTTATTAGAGAAACAATATCCGAAAATCATCCCTGTGCATAGACTCGATAGGGAAACCTCAGGAATTGTGATTTTTGCGAAGACGGAAGAAAGTCGTAAGTGGCTTCAAAAAAAATTTGAATCTAGGCTTGTTTACAAAGAATACTTTGCCATGGTTCATGGTCGGTTTTCAAAAGAAGAAAATTTGATCGGATTTATAGGAAAGGACATCCATTCCGCCATTCGCAAAAAAATGGTATTTTCACATGACTCATTTCCCGAATCAAAATCCTGCCAAACTTTATTCATCCCAGTTGATTACAACGAAGTAGAAAACATCAGTTTAGTCCTTGTTCGGCCCACCACTGGCCGCATTCACCAAATCCGTGCTAGTTTGTTGTATTTGGGATTTCCAATCGTTGGTGATAAGATGTATGGAAAAAGGGAAACGATCTTTTTAGACTTTGTCAATTTTGGTATGACTGATTCCTTAAAGGAAGAATTGGGATTTGAAAGACAATTATTACATGCCTATAGCATCCGTTATATGGATGAAAGAAACAATCAAACCGTATTCATTAAAACCAATGTGTTTCCAGAAATGGAACTTTACTTCCCTAATTGGAAAAACTATGTCCCATAGATTTTAATAAAAATCCACCGTAAGAATCAACATTCCTCCGATCTTTTTAGAAAGATAGAGGAGGCTTTTGCAAAGGATGGCAGGAGCAGGCAGATTACTAAAGGATTCGGATAAAATTATATTTGGTGAATTTTGGACAGCAAAACAAAGACAGGGACATCCAATCCATCATACTGTTAGTTATAGAGCATCATTCAAACCAGAACTTCCCTCTTTTTTTATGAAGGAATTTCTAAAAAAGAAAAATAGGATCGTGTATGATCCGTTTGGCGGTCGTGGCACAACTGCGATCCAAGCCAATATTGAAGGTCACGCTGCCATTCACAATGACATCCATCCTCTTTCTATTTTTTTGGCGAGTGCAAGACAATATGTTCCTAAATTTTCTGATTTAGAAAAGAAGTTAAATTCTTTGGATTTGGAACAAGAAGTAGAAGAGGATCCTTTTGATAAAAACTTACTTCCTTTTTTTCACCCGAAGACTTTAAAAGAAATTAAAAACCTAAAAAAATATATGGCGATTGATGATTCGGTGGAGATGAAGTTTATTTCTCTAATCGCCTTGTCTCGGTTACATGGTCATAGCACTGGATTTTTTTCTGTTTATACGTTCCCACAATTGTCAATCCCACCGGAAGCACAGGCAAAAAACAATGCCAAAAAAGGGATTAACCCTGAGTATCGTCCCATCAAACCAAGAATTTTGCAAAAAATGATACGGGATTTGGCGATGCCAATCCCACCGTTTTATCACGAGTTTTCAAAAAACAATTTGTATTCACTGAATTCTGCCAATTCGGTTCCCAATGTGGCATCTGAATCGGTGGATTTGATTGTGACTTCACCTCCATTTTTAGACAAGGTGGATTACGAAGGAGACAATTGGTTACGACACTGGTTTTTAGATATTGAAAAATCAAAAGATCGTAAACTCAGTATTTTTAGTAATCTAAATGATTGGAATGAGTTCATTCGTTCAACACTGAAAGAATCAGCACGTGTATTAAAAAAAGGTGCTTATATGGTGATGGAAGTAGGGGAAGTGAAAAAAGGAAATTCGATCCTTTATTTGGATGAAGATGTAGTTCGTATGGCAGAAGGAACTGGTCTAGTTTGGAACAAAACCTATGTCCACACTCAAAGTTTTACAAAACTTTCGAATTGTTGGCAAGTTTCCAATAATGAAAAAGGCACAAATTCAAATCGTTGTGTAGTCCTTCGTAAGGTAAATTAAGTCTAATGAATATGGCACGATATTTAGTATTGTTCATTTTGTCTTCGGTCCTTGGATTTGGATTTTCCAGTTGTAATGAATCCAAAGAAATCCAAGCAGAAGAATCTTTACCTTCTCATCCGATTGAAGTGACGATTAAAAACAAATCTCTTGGTAAGTATGAGATGGAATTGTATTTACCAAAAGATTATGGATTCCAAATCGAAGCACCTCATCGTATTTTTTTGTCTGGAACAGAAGGATTAAAAGTTACGAGTGCAGATTTAAAACTTACAGGGCCAACTCACCCGAAAAAACCAGAATACTTTGAGTATGTAAAACCCTTAACCTTCCAAGTGGAAGGAAAAGGGAAACTTTTGATGGAAGCAAAGTTATTTTATTGTAACTTTGTGAAGAATATTTGTATTCCTGCAAAGGTAAGCCAAACCTTCCCAATTTAATTCTTTCGAATGGAATCGGTTCTTGATTCAGAGTTCGGATAACCGAATCACTCTAAATCTTTTGTAACAAGGCGTTTTAAGTTGGATCTTTGGATCTGGTAAAGAAAAAAATACCGACCACCAACAGAAACGTTTTTGTTCACGATTTTCCCTTCTTTTGAAATCTCTCTCAGTTCTTTTTTCCCTTTGTCTGAAAGAATAGGAATGGTGTAGGTTTTTAATAAGTTGAGTGCTTTTTGTTCGGCAATTGACTTGGCTTCTTCTTCTCTTTCCTTTTCAGTCGGAAGGACACTTGAGATCGCCACTTGGAATAAACTATCAGTTAAAAATCCTTCTTTTGCTTTTGTAAATTCGATCACAAGTGGAGACTCTTCTAGTTTTGTTTCCACCGTTTCTTTGACTTCCGTTGTTTCTTTGATTTCTTTTATTTCTTTGGACTTGCAATGATAAAAAGAGAAGGAGAGCAAAATGCATAATATGGCGGTAGTTAGGTGTTTGTTCATCTATTGTTTCCTAGGTTCAGAGATCGGTGTATTCTCCACACGTTCCATTAATTTAGGTTGGATATTGCGGAATAGGAAAGCACATTTTGTTTTATCTGAGTAATCTTCTTTATACAAATATAAACTGTCGAAAAACCAGGCAAAATTGTGGAGATTTTCACTATCGTTCTCTATTTGTTTTTGGGGATTCCCCCTAACGTTGTCTAGGTTCTGTTGGGATGTGGAACTTTGATTTTGTCCACTTGTTTGTAAGTTTGGATCTTGGCCTTGTGTGGTTTGCGGACTGGAACTTGTTGTTGTCGTAGAGGAAGAGGTGGTTGTTCCTGTTCCCGTCACACCCATCACTTGCGGAGCATTGGTGACAAGACGTGTTTGACGATCTTTCCCTTCCAATGACTTTGCATAAGAATTGATTCCTTCCCCAAACCTATGTTTTTGTCTTTGGATTTTGACAAGGTAAGGTAAAGAGATCGTTTCTCTTTCCTTGAAGGCTCTCTGTTTGCAATCCTCTCTTTTTTCCTTCCCCGGAATTTCGCGGTAGGTCATGGGAATTTCCACTTTGATTTGAAAGAATTCACGAGAGATAAAGCCTTCATCCGTTTCATTTTGTAAGGCGCGTTCCACATAATTGGGATCTGCGATGGTGAATAGGCGGCAGGAACAAAAGAGAGTTAAAATTAGAAGTTTACGAACCATTTCCAACTTCAAGACTAGTAGATGATGTCGAAATTACGAATCTTTTTCCTTTGTTTCACGCTACAATTTTTACCCCTATTCTCAGAAGACGCTTTTTTTGGAACGTCTGAGTCCCAATTCCGCGAAAAAATCAAAACCATCCAATTGGAAAATGGACTGACCGTCGTGATGATGAAACGTGGCACTTCTCCCACAGTCGCACTTTATATTAAATTTTTAGTGGGAGCTGTGGACGAAACTCCTGAGGAAGCGGGGACAGCCCATCTTTTGGAACATATGTTATTCAAAGGTACCAAATCCGTTGGTACAACGGATTTCCATAAGGAAGAAAAATACCAAAAACAAATCGAAGTTTGGGGAACTGAACTGGATGATTTGAAATTAAAACGAAGAGAATACCAAACCAGAGGGGAAACAGTTCCCAAATCTTTGGAAGAAGAAATTGAAACCTTAAATCGTCTTTTGAAAAACTTAATCCAATTACAAGATGAGTTTATCGTTAAAAACGAAGATTCTTATATGTATGAACAAAATGGGGAAATGGGATTTAATGCATACACTTCGCAAGACGTAACCAATTACCAAATCCAACTTCCTAACAATCGAATTGAAATTTGGGCAAAAATAGAATCCGACCGTTTGAAGAATCCCATTTTACGTGAGTATTATACAGAAAGAGATGTGGTCATTGAAGAACGAAGGATGCGAACTGATGACGTCGGTGGTGCTGTGTTACGCGAAAAGTTTTTTTCAACAGCCTTTGAAAGCCATCCTTATCGAAAACCTGTCATTGGGTATTCCGCCCAAATTCCCTATTTGAAAATTGAAGAAACAAAAGCTTTTTTTGAAAGGCATTATACACCAAATCGAATGGTGATCTCTGTTGTAGGTCAATTTGATTTCGCAGAAACGGAAGGCATCATTCGTAAGTATTTTTCTGATTTAAAACCTGGAAAACCAAGACCACCTTATAAAATTGAAGAAAAATCCTTCCCAGGGGAAAAACGATTTAAGGTCCTCCATCCATCAGCAAGTCAGATGATGATGGGTTTTATCAAACCTCCTTATCCCCATAAAGACAATTCTACATTTGATGTATTATCCAATGTTTTGACTTCGGGTACTGGATCACGTCTCTACAAACGATTGGTTTTAGAGGAAAAATTGGTTTTGAATATTGGATCTGGGAATGGTTATCCTGGGGAACGTTACAAAAATTATTTTGTGTTTTTTATCAGTCCTAATGAAGGTGTGGACCCAAAAAAAATTGAATCCATCATTTGGGAAGAGATCGATCGGATAGGAGAACAAGGCATTGCAAACGATGAATTGGAAAAGGTGAAAAACCAAATGGTCTCCGATTTTATGAAAACATTGGATCAAAATGGAGCCATTGCTGATTTATTAAGTTACTATCAATTGTTATACGGTGATTGGGGGAGTTTATTTAGCCAATACCAAACCATTATGAATACTTCAAGTAGTGATATCCAGTCTCTCATTCCTAAATACCTCACAAAGGATTTAGTTGTCATTGGTGTACTCGAGGACGTAAGGAAAAAATAATCATGAAACGCTTTTTAATTTTAATCCTCTTTTTATACTTAAATCCATTATTTTCACGAGAAATGGGTGAATTTGTAAAGGACATCCAATTTGCACCTTTGGAATTTGAAGTTCCTAATATTTCTTCTACTACAAATGGGAGTGGAGTTGAGATCTTTTCATTAAAAAATGCAGAGTTCCCCATTGTATATGCAGATATCCTAATTTACCATGGCAAAAAGAATTTAGGAAAACGTCCTATCGAAATTGCGAGGTTATTGGAAGATAGTTGGGAATTCTCTGGTTCCAAAAGTTACCCTAAAGAAAAGTTTTTAGAAACTTTGGAATTTTATGGGGCAAGTTTTTCAGTCTCAGTAGACTATGAAAAAACCATTTTTACCATTGCTTATTTAAAGAAAACCGAATCGACCATTTTGCCTCTACTCAAATCGTTTTTTGAAAAACCAAATTTAGAAGAAGGCCTTGTTTCCATCACGAAAGGAAAACTGATCGAAGAAATCAATCGTCGTAACGACAATACCACTTCCCTTGCCAAAAGAAAAATAAGAGAAGCCATGTTCCAAGGAACGATTGTTGGTTCCTCCATGACCAAATCCAATTTGGATCGTATCCAAATGGACGAACTTTTGGGTTTCCAAAAAGAAATCCTCTCTGCACCCAAAAGGCGATTACTCATTACGGGGGATTATGATTTAAAATCTTGGGAATCTTTTTTTCCCAATTTAGAAAAAACGAATCCTAATTCAATCGAAGTGATCACACCAGTGACATTGAGTGCCAATGTATCCAAAGAAGGAAAACGAATCCGACTTGTGGAAAAAGATGTCTCACAATCCTACATTGCTTTAGCTGGGGTATTACCGGAACACAACCATCCTGATTTTTATGCCATTCAGGTGTTAAACTATATCATTGGTGGTGGAGGGTTTAACTCGTATTACATGAGGGAAATTCGGAATAACAGAGGTTTGGCATATTCAGCTGGAAGTTTTACAGAATTCCAAGAAACCTATGGTATGATCACTTTTTTCGCCATGACAAAGTCTGAATCTGCCAAAGAAGTTTTGGATCTGATGAAGGAACTCATCCAACCCAAACTCATCGATTCATTAAAAGAAGATGAATTGATACGAGCAAAAAATGCCATCATCAATAACTTTGTTTTCCAATTTGAAGATGATAAACGTACACTTGCCAGTGAAGTGAGAAGGCGTGATCATAAAATGCCAGAAGGTTACTTACAAAACTTTCGTAAAGAAATTGAAAAAGTAACCCTTGCTGATTTGAAACGAGTGGGTAATCTTTATTTCCAATCTGACAAAATGATCACAACGATTGTAGGTCCCAAATCAATGATGGGTTTTTGGAAAGGTTCTGTATCTCTCGTCCAACCGGAAGATTGATGGTAACAGCAAGTTTCGAATATAAGGGAACCAAATTTGAAGGGATCTCCGAAGGTGGGATCCGCACTTCGATCATTTGTCCTTCCCTTGACTTTATGTTTGATTTTGGATTTATCAATCCTGACAAAATTCACATTGGCAAAATCCTTTTGTCGCACGCACACCTGGATCATTCTTGTGGGATTCCTTATTACGTTTCGCAAAGAAGTCTTCGAAAACTTCCTATTCCCAAAATTTACGTACCCAAGGCTCTTGAACCCAAACTTTCCCAAATTTTAAAACTCTATTCTGAAATTGAAGACTTTGATTATGAATGTGAACTGATTGGGTTATCACACGGAGACCGAGTGGAATTAAAACCGGGGTATTTTTTTAAACCCTTACCAAGTTTCCATCGAGTGCCTTCTCAAGGTTATACGGTTTACGAAACCAAACGTAAGTTGAAAAAAGAATTTTCTTCCCTTTCCTCCGATGAAATTCGAAAATCCAAAGAGAATGGCATCGATCCAACAGAAGAAATATCATCTCCTTTGGTTTCCTTTTCTGGGGATTCCAAAATTGAATATGTATTAGAAAATGAAGATGTACGAAAGAGTAAAATTCTCTTTATGGAATGCACGTATTATTGTGACAAACGGGATGTCAGCCGGGCAAGGGAATGGGGTCATACCCATTTTGATGAAATTGTTGAACATGCCTCTGCGTTTGAAAACGAGGCCATTGTCCTCATTCATCCTTCCAAACGTTACAGTTATCGTGAGTTAAACGATTTACTCCGTAAAAAAGTGCCAAACAGTTTAAAAGATCGTATCTCTTTGTTTTTACCACCAAAAACATGAAACCAAGACCAAGCATTTATATCGAAGGATTAGAACCTTTCATTGATTCTGAGCTCGTATACAAACCGAATTCTGTTTTTTCTGAAATGGAAACCTATGCCAAAGAAAAAAATATCCCCATTGTCTCAGCGGCAACAGGAGCTGTGCTTTCGCAGTTAGTCTCATTTCTCAAACCAAAAACCATTTTGGAATTAGGGACAGGACTTGGTTACTCCACACTCTGGATGGTTCTTGGATCGAAGTCTTCGAAGATCACTACCGTAGACCGACACGAGGAACAGGCAAAAGCTTTGGAATCATATGCCAAAAAAATGAAGCTGGAGAGCCAAATGGATGTTACTCGGGTGACAGGTTCTGTTTTGGAATATTTGGAAGAGGATCGTTTGTGGAAGGATATCGATTTTTTCTTTGTGGACTGCGACAAAATTACGTATCCCACCATCTTTCGCACCCTTTGGCCAAAGATCAAACCAGGGGCTTGTATCGTGTATGATAATGTACTTTGGCATGGGCGAGTTCTACAACCAGATCCGAAAAAACCATCCGATATGGCGGTGATGGAACTTTGGAATGAGGTGAAATCCCAAGTTTCGGAATATACCTTGTTTCCCATGGGTGATGGATTACTCTTTTTTCGGAAGTAGAAAAAATAGTAGTCAAACCTAGTTCTTTTCGTGTATTCTGCTCCTTGGTTTAAGGAGAAACGTTTCGTGTTAAAAAAAAGTTTTTTGATTCTTTCCATTTGTTGTTTTAGCTTTTCTTTGAGTGCACAAGAGTCTGGTGCTCCCGAAAAAGGAAAGGAATCCTATGAGGAATTAGACAAATTGGACCAAGGTACCAATTTAGAACGCAAACAATATAAAAACATTTCCGAAAACAACAAAGATCGTGTGATCAATTCGATCAAATTGTTAACCATTGTTACAGCTAATTTTGGAGAAGAAGTTTCCGATTCCAAAACAGCATTAGAAAAAATCAAAAAAGACTACCAAGTGGTGTTACGATACTACTACCGAAGAGCATACATAGCCTCTGGAAAAGCGATGGTTGCTTTAGAAAAAGACATCAATGCACTCCTTGGAAAATTTGCAAAAAATTACGACTCCAAAACACAAAACTTACTCGCTGAGTGTGCGGACACAATTACATCACAAGAACAAGCACAACTCATAGACACATCCACAGAAGGTATGAAACCAGTAGTTCCGTATCGGGAAATTGCAGAAGCACAACAAAAATTACGAATTGCTTACGGCCAGTTAGGTCTTGCAACAGATATGACACGTGATGACCGTTACTACGATGCCATCGTACATTACCGTATTGCCAAAGACTATGGAATCAAAATTCTAACCGATTTCAAAGAACAAGACGCTGACAAAAAGGTGATCACCGACAAATATGCTAAAGATCTAGTGGACAACAAAAACCAAATCGTTAGCCAAAACACAAAATAACGTTTTTAAACTTTTCTTTTCTCCGCTCGCTATAGGGCGGAGAATGGCACTACTGTGTCTTTCATTCCTTTTTTCTCACACCAAAACATATACTTTTTCTTACTTTTTTGTATCCTCAGTCATCCTCTTTCCTTATTCTCCGAACCTAGTTTTCGCATTGTGATTGATCCAGGCCACGGTGGGGTTGCCAAAGATCCAAAGGCCGTTCATGGAGATAAATACGACAGTGTCACACAAACTTATTTAGAAACCTACAAACAAGGCACAGAACATGGGTCGATTACAGAAAGAAAAGTGGTTCTGGATTTAGCGAAAGAAGTTCATAAAATTTTAAAGTTAACCGAAACCGATGCGGGTTGGAAAGAATTTGAAGGTTATCTCAAATTGTTTTCTAAAAAAAATGAATTCACTCGTGTGAAGTTAGTGAGTCACCTAACAAGAGAAACCTCTTTTGATGAGGATGTACCATCTGATGATCCTAATGCCCCTTACCGGCTATATGATTTTCCCGATCCCAAAACTGGAATTAGAAAAAAAGGAAGGTTATCCAAAATCAATGAATTAAAACCTCAATTGGTTTTATCCTTACATCTCAATCCTGCCAGTAAGGGACAAAAGGGGGGGATGGCAGCGGTTCTCACACCTGGTTATAAAACGTTTTCCCAATTAAAAAAAATCTCGGAAAAACAAAAATCACCAAATGTATTTTGGAAAGGTCCTTGGTCGGATTGGCTCATCTTCCAGTCAGGATGGACTAAATTAGAAAACGCGACAGCGGATACTTGGATTTACCTCCATGGGTATTGGTCCCAAAAAAATGGGAAAGAAACAGACCTTTCCAAATTTGAAGGTTACCGCCAAAACATGATTAGTTGGAAGTATGCGGATGATGCGAATTGGGAAAAAAACATTGGGAAAAAAGGTCCTTATGCCAAATCACATGAAGAGTTCTTAGAGTCCGGTCGCTTTTGGGAACGTGAAATGGGAAAAAAAGAAGAGTGGAGAAGGGAAGGTGGAAAAGAAGGATTTGGAGGTGATAATCACTATGTGACAAAAGAACTCATGCGTTTTGTCCAATATGGTCTTCCCATCCAGTTAAAAGAGAAAAATTCATCCTATCCTGAACTTGGTCCCATCCAAAAACCGTATATCTCTACGTATAGTTTGCCCACTTACACCAATGCTCTTTGTGCTTTTATTGAAATAGGATATGTGAATCGTAGCCGTGATATGAAATACCTCACTCAAAACAAAAAAGAAACTGCCATCTCCCTCGCTGTTGGCATTTACTCCTTGTTTGTTGGTCTCGATGTCAAAAAGAATCCAAACCTTCCTTACAATCCCAAAGGGAAAAAAGTCAACTGGGAACGGTATGAAACTTATTTTGAAGATGTATTATAATCCTTACTCAGTATGAAACCAAAAAAAGAATCATCAAAAGTATTACACCATCCATTATTCCCTGAGTTTATCCATTTGTATCAAAAGTCTTTGGTGTCTCGTTACTCTAAGGAAAACTTAAAAAACTATCCTGAGTTCCAATCGATTTCGAAAGAAACAATAGAGGAACTCATGTATTTCTTTTTAGAATATCTATATCCTACTTACGAAAAAAGAAAAAAGTTGGATGCCGCCTTTGACGCGTTATCTGGTTTTGTGAACCATCCTTCAAAAATTTGGGGGATCCTTGGGAATTTGGCAATGTCGATTTTTCGGTTTGGTAAACATTTTCCAATGGCATTAAAAGCAGGGATGTCGGCCTTACATTCGTATGTGACTGCTCACAGTTTTGAAGAAGAATTGGTTTTGGCTCTGGATAGTCAGGAACATCCAAAAGAGTTTTTGGAAAGAGCTGATGCGATGGAGAAATTGATTTCATCTGTTGAAAAATCCAAAGCGGATGCATTCCGAAACGATGTAGGTGCTCTTTTTTCTATTTTTTCAGATAAGGAACTGGTTCGTAAGATCATCCTCATCATGGAAGATATCTTAGTGAAGATGGAATCAAAACGTTCTCTTTATACAGAGAATGATAAAAATGGGATTTCGCTTGGAATTTCGATTTTAAAAGAGGGAAGGAAGATTTTTGATTTATTGAAGAAAGAAGAAATGGTTCTCGTTTTACAAGCGATTGATAAAATCGAAGAGGATTATTATCAAAAAGCTTGCGAACGATTTCGAACTAAATAACTTTTGGTACCGATGGCCGGAATCGAACCGGCATGATGTTGCCATCGGTGGATTTTGAATCCACTGCGTCTACCAATTCCACCACATCGGCATAATCAGTCTTCAGCTTCGATATATTTACCTTTTCCGCGGGCCACTATTTTGCCGATCTCATTTTCGATTTCAGCACGGTTTTCGATGATTTTTTTGTTCTTTTTCACAAACCAGCCACGTAAGTGGAGAGGTTCATTCACCTTTGCAGGTTGTAGGAAACGAATGGTGAGTTCCCCTGTTGTGGTTTCGAAATTCATCGCTTCGTTGATCTTGACCATGATCTCATCTAGGATGGTAGAAATAATCCCTGGGTGGATTTGATCTGGTAAACCCTGGTATTTTTCGGGGCAGGTGTAATCACCGAAGGCAGTTTTTGTGTCTTCGTCGAAAGTGATTTTTAACTGCAACCCGTCTGCATTGTCCGGTGAGGAGGCAAAGCTGAGATTTTTTTTCGCAACGGATTTCATGCCACCATGGAACGCAAGAAATTCTCTTGTGTCAAGCAGAAAAAGAACTTGCGGTCAGTTTGGCTTAAAAAGCCTCGTAAAATACTTGGAAATGCAATATTCTTTGGTATTTTCTTAAGTTACGGCTCTCTAAACCTCGAAAATAAAGAGTAGAACCCTTATATGTTAACCACCCTAATGATGTTACTCGGTCTCTCTGGTGCTGGCGCCGATCTCGATGAGATCAGTCGTGGTGAAGGGAGTGGTGGGCCTTCTTCAAATTTAAGTCCGAGGCAAAAACGAAGACTCAAACAGAAGCAAGGTGATGATGTCAATCCTCCTGAACCGAAATCGAGTGGTGGAAGAAGGGCATCACGAGAACCGAGTCCCAAAAAAGGAAGAGGGGAAGAACTTGGTTTTCAAACCGATTCAAAATCATCCAAACAAAAACCAAAATCTTTATCGGAAAGATTATCTGAATTACCGGAACTAGAAGCAGACGACGACGAACCTAGTTTAGGTGGAGAAAAACCAGAAAAACCTTCCAAACGAAAAAGGGATAAACAGAAACCGCCAAAATCTTTAAGTGAACTTCCATTAGGTGATTTTGGGGAAGAAAGTCCCGATATGGATCAATCTCCCGAAAGACCAAGAAGGGAAAGTCCTGAAATCAGTTTTTCGGCTGATGACATCATTTCTAAAAACTCCAAGTATTCTTTCCACCGCAGACCACTTCTCAATGCAGAAGCACTTGTGGAAGCAGAACAAGTTGAAGAAGCCATTGAAATTTTTGAAAGGACAGGCAATCGAATCCCCGATCCTGCCATCAAAGAAAAAATCAAAAAAAACATCCAAGACTTAGAAGAATTTTTAGAGGACAATCCTCCTCCGAGTGCCGGTGATTCAGGGAAAGACGCAAAAAGCCCAGGAAAAGATCAGGAGAAAAAACCAAAGGGTAAACCTACTGGGAATTTAGAAAAATCGGATAAAGACCTAAGTGATTTAGTTCATGCGTTAAAGGAAGTTTCGGAACTGTTTGCGGAATCCATTGCTCGTGCCATTCAGTTTGCACAGAATTCATCGCCACCTAACTTTCCAAATTTGCAAAGAGATACTTCTCCTCCTCCAAGTCAAAATTTGGGAGAGTTTCCACCACCTCCGCTTCCCAAAGGGAAAAATGAACCCCAAGCTCCGAGTGGTCCACAAATCAACCAATCAGTGGAAGGTGGAAACCAACTGGTTCATCCTATTGTATACCAATTTTTACAATCAAGTCCACAGGCACCGATTGTAGATCAGAAACTCATCCAAAACCAAGACCAACTCTTACAATCATTAAACCAAGGTTTGACGACAGGAGGACTCACTCCTTCTCTTCCTGGAATTCCTGTTCCACCAGCAGGTTCGGGAATTGTTGGTCCATTTTTTGTTCCCCCAGAGAGTAAACAAAAACCAGAAGAAGAACGAAAACCGTTCGACTTACAAGAATTAGCGGAACAAATTTCTAAAAAAGATGTGTCCGAACTGGATTTACCAGAAGATACATTTTTTTCCAATGATTGGAAACAGTTTAAAGACTTACCTCTCGTTGACAGAAGGTCAGGAGAGGAACGAAGGAAAAGTCCAGACCGAAGATCTAATTTAGCGGGAAGAAAGGATAGACGATCAGGTGTTGATCGTAGGCAAAGAGACCGGTTTAAAGAACGAGAAGAGTTTTTAAAAAACCAAGCACTTCAAAAATTAGAAAAAAAAGCAAAAGAGTTAGAACAAAGAGGGGAAGAGGCTTCCCTCAATGATTTACTGAAACCCTATTTTCCGGAACAACCCAATTTAAAATTACCAGAATCTTGGGACTTAGAACCCATTGGATTACCAGATCCCAATGACCTCCGTCGGGATGAAAAAGAACCACTGCTTCATCCAGACGAACGAAAGTCATCGGAAGAAGAACCGAATTGGTTCCAAGATACTACAGATTCTTTACGTAAAGAGCTTGAACTCCCAGATCCCGTTGACCCACAAACTGATGAATTAATTTCTTCGAAAGTGGATCTCCCAGAAGCGGTTGATCCTAACAAACATAAGTCGGAAACCATCATTGAAACAGATATGCCAATCCAGGTGGAGCTGACAAATAGGCCACTCGTTGCAGACGATATCAAAATTGGTTTACCAGATGCAGACGAAGTATTTCGGGATCGCAAACGAAAAGAAGAGGAAGGGGAAACAGAAGGTCCGTCTTTTGATGATGTAGACGGCCCTGACATCGAAATTGTCGACGGGGATTTGGGAGAGATCGCCGAGGAAGAATCTCCCATCCCTCTGGATGAAATGGCTGAAAAAGCCACAGAAGAGGAACCAGAAAAAATCATCCACGGGGTTTTGGAACTAAAACCTCCCGAAGCAGATGATGCACCTTTTTTAACGCTGACTTATGACTTTGGAAAGATCCCACATGCATTCCGTTTGTCGAAGAATTATTCGATTATGGAATACTCCTATTATAAATACAAACCAATGTTAATGAAGGCTCAAGAGTTTGCTCGTCGTAAGATGTTAAAAAATGCTTTGAACTATTACCGAGTCATCAAATCACAAAATATTCCTCCCGAACTTCGTAAGATGATTAACCGTAACATTCGGGACATCACTGAGTTTATGGAAAAATTCTTAATGGCCAAAGGGAATTAACTATTGACAACTTTATTATATTTTATCAGTCTAACAAACGTAGTAGAGGTATACTCCCATGAGATTGCGGCTTAAATCAAATAGGTAAGCAAAATAAAATACTAAATCCACACTTCTCCTAATCTCTTTAGGACGAGACATGCTTACCTATTCCCTATTTGGAAAAACAGGAGCTTGTCGTATGTCCCATCATATCACCATTCAAAATGTATCATACCAATACGAATCACAGTCTGAACCACTATTCCAAAACCTAAACCTTCATTTTTCGAAAGGTTGGACAGGGATTGTCGGAAAAAACGGAAGTGGAAAATCCACTTTAGCTAAAATCATTGCTAAAGAAATCCTTCCCGACAAAGGGTTCGTTTTGGGAAACGAATTTGTTTGTTCTATCTCGCAAGGAACAGAAGTTTCAGAGAAGGAACTAACTGATTTTCTTTACGATGATTCCAAAGAGTCCGGATTTTGGAAGAGTTTACTCGAAATCAAAATGCAATCGGTAGAGGACTATGAGTTTCTCAGTTTTGGTGAAAAACGAAGGATTCTTTTGGCAATGGCTTTGTCAAAAAATTCGGATGTATTGATTTTAGATGAACCCACAAATCATCTGGATTCCAAAACTGAGCAAATCATTCGAAATGCCATTTTGTATTACCAAGGAATTGGAATCCTCATCAGTCACGACAGGTCTTTGTTAGATGAGGTGACTACCTCTTGTGTATTTTTGGAAAAAAACTTTATTTCAAAGCGCCCTGGAAATTATTCTGAGGGCAAAAAGCAAATGGAAAGGGAAGCCGAAGAGCGAATTCATGATTGGGAAATCGTAAGGACGGAACGTAAAAAACTGGATGCCGAACTGAAACGAAGAAGGGAAGAAGCAAGTCTTTCTCATAAACATAGATCCAAGAAGGGACTTGATCTTCATGACCATGACGGCAGGCAAAAAAAGAACTTAGCCCGAGTGACTGGTAAAGATGGCCAAGCAGGCCGATTGAAAAATCAAATCGAAAGAAGAACCGAACATTCCAAACTAAAAGAAAAACAAATTTGGGACAAACTTCCAGAAAAAGAAAATTTAGGAATTCTATGGAATAGTGTTCCTTCCAAACGAAGCACCTTATTTATGTTTGATGGTGAATCGCTCTCTATGGATATTCTGTCTTTGTCACTTGCCTCCCATTTGGTAATCCTTCCTGATTCAAAAATTGCCATCACAGGCTCCAATGGTGCAGGTAAGTCCACACTTCTCAGATATTTAGTGAAAACTTTCCAAGAGAAAGGAATTTCTTATTTGTATCTGCCTCAGGAATTTTCAAAAAACGAATTAAACATTTTACTTTGGGAATTTCAAAATTTGCCGGATGAGAAAAAGGCCAAAGTGCTTTCGGGAATTCACCGACTAGGGAGTGATCCCAAACGGTTTTCTGAATCAGAATCTCTCAGTCCAGGAGAAGGGAAAAAACTTTACCTCGCACTGCATCTGGAAAAAAGTCCAGAGGTACTTTTATTAGACGAACCCACTAACCATTTAGATCTCAAATCTTTGGAAGCTTTAGAAACTTCTCTGGCCAAACTTGGTTCTGCCCTTGTGGTGGTCAGTCACGACCGGAGATTTGTAGAAACATTGGCCAAGGAAGAATGGTGTTTGGAAAACTTGTCGCTTGTTCAAAAACATCTAGACAGAATCTAATCATTGTACTTAGAATAATTCTAAGGAGTGACATTATGCCACAAGTGACATCACATGCCCCTGATTTTAAAGCAACCGCAGTGATCGGGGACAGTTTCAAAGAAATCAAATTATCCGATTACAAAGGAAAATGGGTGGTACTCTTTTTCTATCCACTTGATTTTACATTTGTATGTCCAACAGAGATCATTGAATACGATGCAAAACTCGAAGATTTTAAAAAGATCGGAGCTGAGGTTTTGGGAGTATCTGTTGATAGCGAATTTTCACACTTAGCTTGGAAAAAAACGCCTAAAAAAGAAGGTGGTATCGGAGAGATTAAATACCCACTCATTGCAGACAAAACAAAAGAAATCGCAAAGTCTTTTGGTGTTCTCATTGAGTCAGGTCCTGATGCAGGAGTTGCGCTTCGCGGAACTTTCATCATCGACCCACAAGGTATCATCCGCCAAGCAACTGTTAACGACCTTCCAGTAGGACGTAACATTGAAGAAGCACTCAGACTCATCAAAGCGTTCCAATTTGTGGAAAAACACGGTGAAGTTTGTCCTGCAAACTGGGATGAAGGGAAAAAAACGATGAAAGCGGATCCTACTGGATCAAAAGCTTACTTCGCTTCTGTCAATTAATTGCAATTTCTCTAAATGAGAAAATGGGAGAACCAATGGAATCTACAACAAACATAGAAAAACCGAATGTCGAATTTTACCAAGCTGATAATTTTCCAAAGGGTTTGACTCGAAAGGTTGTAGAGTCCATCTCCCATATCAAAAAGGAACCGACATGGCTTGTCGAATTTCGTCTGAGAGCCTTTGAGGTGTATGAACAAAAACCAATGCCAACCTGGGGTTTTATCCCTCAGTTCCAAATCAACATCGATGACTATGTGCACTATGTTGGATCCAACCAAAAAAAGAAAAAATCTTGGGATGAAGTGGATCCTGAAATCCTCCGTAGTTTTGAAAAACTAGGAATCCCAGAACACGAACGTAAATACTTAGCGGGCATCGAAACGATGAACGATTCCGAAACCATTTATGCGAACGTTAAAAAGGAACTCACTGATTTAGGCATTATTTTTTGTGACATTGATACCGCCATTCGGGAATACCCAGAACTCGTGCGTGAGTATTTGGGAACAGTAGTCACCATCGGTGATAATAAATTTTCAGCACTCAACTCTTGTGTTTTTAGTGGTGGGTCATTTGCCTACATTCCGAAAGGAGTGAAAACTCCTATGCCTCTTCAGGCATATTTTAAAGTAACAGCTGCTAGTTCCGGTCAATATGAACGCACTCTTCTCATCGCGGATGAAGGGGCTCATTTGGAATACAGCGAAGGTTGTACTTCCGTCCAAGACAAGGGTACGAATTTCCACACAGCGGTTGTGGAACTGGTTGCAAAAAAGAATTCTAAAATCTTTTATACTACCATCCAAAACTGGAAAAAGAATATGTACAATTGGACTGTGAAACGTGGGTTATGCGAAGAAGCAGCTCACATCACTTGGACAGATTGTAATATTGGTGCTAATACCATCAAATACCCCGGTATTATTTTACAAGGGGATCATTCCACGGGAGATGTGCTTTCTTTAGCATTTGCTGGCAATGGCCAAGTGCAAGATACGGGAGCTCGGATCATCCACGTAGGAAAAAACACTCGTTCTAATATCTTAGCAAAAGGGGTAGCCCTTGACGGTGGGATCAATTCTTACCGAGGACTTGTGAAGTTTGAACCATCCAGTAAAGGATCTTATAGCCACATCAAATGTGATGGGCTCATGATGGACAATCGTTCTCAGTCCCATGCTTATCCTTATAATGATGTTTCAGGGGAAGAGGGAACTCTCAACTACGAAGCCACAGTTTCTAAAATTGATGATGACCAATTGTTTTACCTGCAATCCAGAGGGATGAGTGAAGATGATGCGAAACTACTCATCATCAATGGATTTTGTGAAGGTGTCACCAAACACTTAGATGTGGAATATTCGGTGGAGATGACAAAACTCATCCGTATGATCTTAGAAGACGGAAAAGTCATCGCGGAATCCTAAATTCCGCGTGAAAAACACAGAATTTACTTCTTAAAAACTAGAACCCAAAGGCTAGCGCTTGCGATGAGTAGGCCTAGGCATTCTCTCACTTCTTCGACTTCCATTCCAAAATAAGGTGCTTCCATTCCATAGTACACTGACAGGAGAATGTAGGTAGGGATTAGCAAATATCCAATCCACTCGGGCAACCGTCGGAAAAAACGAACGCCAGCGAGAATTCCTACAATGGCATACAAAGGAAACCAAACATAGGGATCGGGATCATTCAATTGGAGATAGGCGAACAAAAGGAAAATGGGAATGCAGATAAGGGAGAAAAGTTTCATCACAGTTTCCAAAGTTTTTTGATTGCGGATACAAATCCAAGCGAATTATCCTAATAGGCGAAGCCACCGTATGAAAATCCAAATCCTTGTTTTTTTGTCCTTTTTTACCGTTTCCCTTTCCACACTTTCTTGTGATGATTTAGGTCGTAAGATCTTAAAAACATTTAGCAAAACATATGAAACCGATGGAAAGGTTTTAGGATCCAAACCAATTTTCATTGGTCCTGATGCTCTCCGCAAACAACTTACGATTTCACTTACGGAAGTGGTAAAGGTCAAAGAACCAACGGACATTCAGTTTCCACCTTATGAGAGTCCGTTAATGTTTATTTTGGAAAAGGCAGGAGACCTAATTCTTTTTGATAGAGAAAAGAAAACCAAACGAGTGTTACATAAGTTTTCTGTCATTACCGATAGCGAAGAGGGCCTACTTGGTCTTACGTTTCATCCTAAGTATCCGAAAATTCCAAAACTCTATACACATACTGTGGTAAACTCAAACAATAAAGATATGACCGTGATTGCCGAATGGGTAGTAGAAAATCCAAATTCGTTTGCCGACATGGTTTTAAAAAACGAACGAGTTTTGCTCAAAGTGGAGCAACCTTATCCCAATCATAATGGAGGCCAAATTACCTTTGGGCCCGATGGTCATTTGTACATTGGTCTTGGTGATGGAGGATGGCGAGCTGATCCAAAAAACAACGGACAAAATCCAAATACTTTGCTTGGTTCTATCTTACGCATTTCTCCCACGCCCGAAGCCGACGGGAAAAAACCATATTCCATTCCCAAAGACAATCCCTTCTTAGGAAAACCTGGCCACTTACCTGAAATTTATGCGTATGGGATTCGTAACCCTTGGAAGATGAGTTTTTCGCCTGATGGACGTTTGGTTGTCGCAGACGTAGGTCAAGATGCTTATGAAGAAGTGGATATCATCGTAAGTGGCAATAACTATGGATGGAACCAAACAGAAGGTTTCCATTGTTTTACAGATGGATGTAATCCTTCTTTGTACCAACCTCCGTTTTATGAATATGGTAGAGACGAAGGACAATCAATCACCGGTGGATATGTGTATAACGGAACGGCCATTCCAGAACTAAAAGGCAAATATGTGTTTGGTGATTTCATCCAAGGAAAAATATGGGCCATTGACCTACCCAAACCAGGGGAAAACAACAAAATTACAGAAACCATTGCTCTTGGAAAATGGAATCTTCTCATCCCAAGTTTTGGACAAGACCACGATGGAGAAATTTTTGTTGCCGACTACCAATCGGGAACCATTTACAAATTGGTCAAAGCAGTTCCGTAAAATGGAAAGCATCCACAAAATCAATCTTTGAATCGGCAAAACAGAATAGAATCTAATCAAACCTTTGAAGGCATAACATTACTCCCTATATGAAAAAATTCTTTTCCCATATTCCTTTTTACATTCGGTTCCACCTGCTCCTAGCAGGGCTTGGAATTGTTTTTTTAACCATCTACCGTGTTTCATTTTTTTTGATGTATTCCTATCGGATGAATGATAAGTCCTTTTGGATCATTCTGAAAGCATTTGTCAAAGGGGCACGATTTGATGTTTCCGTCTTATGTGTGTTACTTGGATTTAGTTTGGTATATTCCTCACTCCATTTTTTCAATCGGAATCGTTGGTATAGGGCAGTTTGGAGAACCATTCCCGTAGTTTTTATTATCTTACTTCTTTTTTTACTCATTGCAGATTTAATTTATTATGAAAATGGAAACAAACACTTGGGTTACGAAGCGTTTGCTTACTTGGGTTTTGAGATGTTGCCACTTGTGGGATCTGCTTTTTCCCAAAATCCATTTTTGTTTATACTCGGACTTGCGGTCATTGCTGGCATCGGGTTTGGGATTTATAAAATCCAATCCAAATTTCCATACTCTCATGTGAACTTACATTACAAATGGGCTGGTCTTCAGTTCCTTGTTGTATTGGCTTTACTTGTGCTTGGCATTCGAGGTGGTATCCAAACAAGTCCGCTTCGCACAAGTGATGCCATCATCACAAAAGAAACCATCACAAATGATTTGGTGTTAAATCCTGGGTTTACGGTTATTACGGATCTCAAGATGACCAAGGTGGACGAGCGCCATTATATGAAGTTAAGTGATGCAACTTCTTTTGTGAGAAAGGAAGTGTCTTATCCTGGATCAGAATTCATCAGTGAACAGTATCCACTGCTTCGTAAAACCAATGTGACTTCAAAGAAACCTCTGCCACATATTATTGTCATTGTACTCGAAGGTTGGACGGGAAAGTTCATTGATATCATTGGAACAGGAAAAGTGGAAGGGAAAGTGGTTACTCCGTATTTCAACCAACTCATCCGCCAAGGAATGTTCTTTAAAAACTTTTTTGCCAGTGGGGGACGGACAACAAATGGCCTTATGGCTCTTATGGGTGGGATCCCTGACAGACCGGGACTTACGGCAGTGCGAACTCCTCAGATCCTCAACAGGTTTTCGGGACTTGGAAACATATCCAAAACCATTGGTTATGAAACACTATTTGTCACCGGCACAGATTTAAGTTTTAATAACAAGGGAAGTATCATGTATCATTGGGGATTTGATACTTTAATTGGGAAACAAGACCTAGAGAAAAATCCCGAATATAAAACCGGGCCTTGGAGTTATTTAGACGAAGCATCCCTTGATGCAATGCACAAACGTCTGTTAAATGTAAGCTCGGAAAAACCGATTGTTTCTGTGATCCATACAGGCACCACTCATTACCCATACAAAGTGCCGGATGAAAAATACAGATTGTTTGGAACGGAAACACAAGACAGCGAGTATCTGAATGTCTTACATTATGCGGACTTTGCCCTTTTTGAATTTATGGAAAAAGCAAAAAAGGCACCGTATTTCAAAGACAGTATTTTCTTTTTTGTCTCTGACCATAGCCACCACCGATTTCTGAATTATTACGAAGACCGAAATGTTCCCTTTCTCATTTATGCTCCAGGGAAAATCAAACCAGAAATACGAGATGACATTACCTCCCAACTTGATCTTATCCCCACCATTCTTGGTTTTATGGAAAGGGAAGTATACTTCAGTGTGATGGGTCGGGACCTTAGAAAGGTGAAAGGATCCTCGGCATATTTTGCGTATGGAAATATCTTTGGATGGATTGAGGATGATTTTTTATATTACCAATCGGTATCGGGGGGACAAGGGGAAACAAAAACCATCAAACCACCGTTTGTGGACATTGGACTTTGTTACCAAGATTTAAAACTCTGTCAAAAACATGCGGAGAAAACGAAGGCGTATTTAAACTTGGGAGACGAACTCCTGAAGTCGAACAAATTGTTCCCTTCGGAATCCGTCTTACAAGAAATAAAATCTAATACCAAGTATTAGAAATATTACTCAAATCAAAGAAGGTTTTTCGTTTGAGGATGATCCATAGTAAGGATACAAACGAAAGACCAATGAGAGGAATCGCAAAAATTTCAATATTAGGAATTTTGGAATAAAGTAAGGTCAGAACAAATGCAATGATAAAAAGCACATTGCGAACTACTTCCGTCCTTCTTGACCAACGTTTCATTTCCATTGTACGATCAATGGAAAACAAACTAAAAATGATCACAATGGATAAAATTCCAAGTGTCGTCATATCTTGTTCTAAGTTGATTTTTGCAACCTTCCAAATCACAAGACCCACCGCCATTAGCACCGCCGCTTGTAATGCCACATAAACCATAACACCCATCGGTGGTTTTGGATCATACTTTTCCGTATAAGCTGGTTCTTTGAACACATCATCAGGTGTTTGTAAATAAGTAGGTTTCCAACCAGGAGGTCCAAAAATCGTATTGAAAACATCTCCAAAAGATTTACACTTTAATATTTGAAGGAACATATCCTTAAACACGTGTAAGTTGACAGTGATCGGATTAAAGGAGTTAACTGGTTTTGTTAATCCATAAATAGGTTCGTCTGTTTCCCATTCAAAAGATCCAAACATCCGATCCCAAATGATAAAGATTCCACCGTGATTACGATCGAGGTATTTCCTTTGTGTTCCGTGGTGGACTCTATGATTCGAAGGGGTCACCATAAACTCTTCTAAAAATCCTAACTTACCAATGAAGCGAGTGTGAACCACAAATTGGTATACCTTTAAAATTCGGTGACTCAGTAAAAACATGGCCCAAGGAATTCCAAGAAATGCCATCGCCATAAAATACATGTATTCAAAGATTCTTTGTAAACCATTTCCACGGAAGGCAACCGATAGGTTCATTTCTTGTGTGGAGTGGTGGGTGACATGAGTTGCCCAGAAGAGGTTGATTTCGTGGCAATGTCTGTGGAACCAGTAATAGATAAAATCAGCGAACACAACAGAAAAGGTCCAAGCAAATAGAGCCTGCCAATTCACAACAAAACTAGGTGAAAATTGAAAAGGGCTTTCTAAGGGAAAGAAATGATAACCAAGAGTTGATAAAGAGTAATTCTTTTCGACAATATCATAAACATAGAGGGCACCAAGAAGGATGACCACTCCCACTAGCGCAAAGATGACACCAGTGCTTACATCAGCAATGAGAACATTCAAACGGTAAAATTGTTTGCCCTTCATATAAGAGACAAAAATTTCAATACCGATCAGTGCGACCATGACGATAAAGGCGTATTCCATAAAGGCATCGCTATTCATGCGTATTTTTTCCTCACTAACTACTAGGCTTTTGAATCACGTCCACTAAGTCAATGTCCATTTCTTCCCAAGATTCTGCTTAGATTGTGACGATTCTGGAAATTTAGACTTGTTCCATGGCGCTTTTTGGAGTAAGACAATTAGAAAGAGTGTATTTTCTTGTCCCGTAAGGTGGCAAAGAAAAGATTGGCTAATGGTGAAAGGACCTATCAAATGAAAGAGGAAATACCTGTTCTCAAAGGGAAAACCAAAAAAGAACTAGAAGAGATATGTGTTTCCTTGGGTCTTGAAAAATACCGAGCGGCACAAATTTATACTGGAATTTATAAGAGTCGTTATACGACGATCGATCAATTTACCACACTTTCCAAAGAAGTACGGGAAAAGTTAAAACAACATACCTTGTATCCCGAAATTGAAATTGGCCGTGATTTAGTTTCGAAAGAGGATGGAACTCGTAAATTTACCTTTTACGTAGGCGAAAACAAAGAAATCGAAGCAGTTTGGATTCCTTCAGGAGACGGTGGACGGAAAACCATTTGTATCTCTTCCCAAATTGGTTGTACCCTCAATTGTAAATTTTGTGCCACGGGCCTTTTGGAATACAAAGGGAATTTACACACTTGGCAAATCCTAGACCAAGTACTGCAAGTGGAACGCCTTGTGGGAGACCATGCCACAAACATCGTGTTTATGGGAATGGGGGAGCCCATGCACAATTATTTTTCTGTGATGAAGGCAGCTCATATCTTAAGAGATCAAGATGCCTTTGGGCTTGGTGCTCTTCGGATCACCATCTCCACAGCAGGTGTCACAACTGGGATCAATCGTTTTATCGAAAACAAAGAACCCTTTAATTTTGCCATCTCACTCAATCACCCAAATCCCAATGCACGTTCTTCTGTGATGGATGTGAACGACAAACACCCTTTGGACAAACTCATTGATACAGCGAAACGTTTCACAAAGGAACTCGATCGAGCCATCACCTTTGAATATGTGATGATCCCGGATGTGAACATGGGTCGGGACAACGCGGAACGACTCGCAAAAATTGCAAGGTCTGTGAACAAATGTAAAATCAATGTGATTCCATTAAACACAGATTTTACGGGATGGCGTAGACCAACTGATGAGGAAGTCAAAGATTTTGTAATGCATCTCAAAGCTAAAACAACAGCTCCCATCCTCAATCGCCGCAGTCCTGGAAGGGACATCAACGGCGCCTGCGGGATGTTAGCTCTCAAAGGAATTCGAAGTGAAACAACAAAATAAGTGGATATTGATTTTGTTTTTGGCTCTTAGTGTTTCCCATTGCCAAGACATTGTGGAACAAAAATGCCAATTAGCATGTGAAAAATTTGTCTCTTGTACGGAAGAAGAACTCAAACTCACTCTTGCACCCGATGTGAAACGAACAGGCCGAATCCAATGTATGGATGGATGTACCACTCATAACAGTGATATTTTACAGTGTTTTGACCAAGAACCAAATTCATGTAAAGGATTTGGACAATGTTTAGTGCAAATTGGTACCTTTGAATGAAAGATTCAATGTCAGCCTCCGAACGGATTTTTTATCGAATTTTACTTCTTATGGCATCCTTGCCAATTCTCTTCACTTTGCCCCTAGATGTGATTGACATCGACAGTGCTCAGTATGCAGGGATCGGTCGTGAACTTGTATTATCCAATGATTTTTTCACTCTAATTGATAATGGTAGAAGGTATTTAGACAAACCCATTCTTACGTTTTGGACAATCGCCACTTCGTTTTTTTTCTTTGGTATTGGTAACATCGCCTTTCGAATTCCTGCGATTTTTTTAAGTTTACTCTCCGTTTATTCGATTTACCGCATTACCATTTTATCGGGTGGAAAGGAGAGGCAAGGTTACCTAGCATCCATTTCGTATCTATTAGCACCAGGCGTGTATGCGATGATTGTGGATCCAAAAATTGATGTGTATCTCACTGCTTATTTAGTGTTCACATATCATTTTTATTATTTGGGGAGAAAACAAAATCCGAATTATTTTTATATGATGTATCTCATGATGTCCATGGGATTTATCACGAAGGGTCCGATTTCTGTGTTTATTCCTGCCATCTCTATTGGAGGGGATATTCTATTTCGTAGAGATTGGAAACTCTTATTATCCATGAGGCTTCCCACAGGGATTTTTGTTTTAGTCTCTCTTCCTGCACTTTGGTGTTATTTTTTATACCAAAACTTCAATTCCTATGGACCTGTTTTCTTTTTGTGGATCCAATCTTTTGGTCGTTTTTATCGCGAGATGTACGATATCAAGTTTGATCCTTTTTACTTTTATAAATCATTTTCCTGGGCCTTCTTTAGTGGGCTTGTGCCAATGGTCATCTATTTAGCATTCCATTCTTACCAATACATCAAGTCGTTAGGTTGGAAGGAAATCCTTCGCAAAATTCGTGCGAATGAGTACAAAGAAGTGGATTTTGTAATTCCTTTTTGGGTCTTTCTCTTTTTGTTTCTCATTTCCTTTTCCAGATACCCGCTCCCACAATACACCTATTGGGTATTACCTGCGGCCGCTTTGTATTTTGGAAAGATCATGGAAGAAAGTTTGTTCCAGTCGAATGTAGCGAGGTTACGCCCCAGTTTTCTCATTGCTGGTCTTGTTTATTTGGTTGGGTACTTTTTATTCCCTGTATTTGTTTCTGATGTGGGAATTTTGTATTATGTTTTTGGTGCTATTGGAATCTTATTCATTTTACTTTCTGCCCAACTCATTCCACTGGAAATCCTTGTCACACTTGTTGGGGCAACACTCTTTTTTAGTGCCATTAGTTTGGAGTTTTACCCACTGCTTACGAGTTACCAACCTTCCCGTGAGTTTGGTTCCAAAATCAAGGAATTGGAACCCGGGGAACCTGTATTGTATACCTATTGGATGTCCAATTCGAAACGATCCTACGGATTCTATGCAGAACGAAATTTTCGCAATATCTATGATAAAGAAAAATTAGATCGTTTGTGGATGGAAAAACCAGAACGACTGATGATCTTGCCATCTGAAAAATTAACCCAATTGCAAGAAATGGCTGGCCCTGATTATGAAATCATACCCGTCCTCGAGAAAGATTCTTATAAAGTAGCCACACCCACGATCTCTTTTTTGAAAAAAGAGACAAGAAACCTAGTCACAAAGAAAATTTCTTTGGTTTGGGTGAAAAAAAAACAGGGGAAATCTTCAAAAAACTCGAAAGTATAACTAGGCTAAATTGTGTAAGTCTGGTTTTTAGGGCCCTTCGATGTCAAAGTCAGGGCCTTTTTTTTGCCCCTTAGTCCCTGAATTCTCAGGAATTTCCTACTTGATCCCCGTTTTACGAAACTTCAGAACTACCTATCAACCAAAAAACAAACATCCGTTAGATGATTTTGAAGTATTTAATTGAGACTTAGTTTCAACTAAGAAAGTTCAGAAAAAATCTGAGTTTATGTCTCTTTTAATGTTTTTTCACAACTAAAACCCTTACATACTTGCTTTTTTTCGGATTTTACCTTTCCTTGTCAGAAGACAGTGTAAACGGATTCAGGAAATCTGCGAATGAATATAAAAATACTCAAGATCTCTGTGCCTATCGTTGCGATAGCTGCGTTAGCATATTTGATTTTTTCACCTAGCCGTTATGTGGGCTATTCACCCGACCAGCCCATCCCCTTCAACCACAAGATACATGCTGGCGATAACAAAATCGACTGTAAGTATTGCCATACTGGCGTTGAAAACTCGGCCCATGCCACAGTTCCCCCAAGTTCCACTTGTATGAACTGCCATGGAGCAGGTAACGTAGCGGGCAACCAAGAACATGTTAAGTGGCTCAAAGCACAATACGATAGCAACACTCCAGTTTCCTGGGTGAAGGTCCATGACCAACCAGACTTCGTATACTTCAACCACTCAAGACACGTGCAACGCGGCGTTGATTGTTCCACATGTCATGGCAACATGGCAGAGATGGTAAAGGTTAGACAGTCCAAGTCCCTCAATATGGGATTTTGTGTCGATTGCCATAGAGAGAACAATGCTCCTAACGATTGTTCTACGTGCCACAGATAATCGGGAGACAAGTAATAATTTATGATGAAAGACGATAGTTTCCAAAAAGAAAAAAAGTCACTTTGGCAGTCTTACGAACTTCGCGGTACTTCTCGCGAAAAAGAACTCCAAAAACAAGAGTTCTACAAATCACCAGACCCTTTGATTGCTAAAATCAAAAAAGGTGACTTTGATAGAAAAACATTCCTTAAGTTTATGGGTGCATCAGTTGTCATGACAACTGTAGGTTGTATCCAAAAACCGGCAGAAAAAATTGTTCCTTATGTGAACCTTACCATTAAAAATCCAGACAACAACGAAGTAGAACAATACGACTTCGTAAAACATGGACACTCTTACCACTATGCTTCGGTTTGTGGTGGTTGTTCCGTTGGTTGTGGGGTACTCGTAAAAGCAAAAGATGGTCGTCCTTTGAAACTCGAAGGAAACCCAAGCCATCCAATTTCAGAAGGTGCTTTATGTGCTTCTGGACAAGCTTCTATTTTTGATCTTTATGATGCAGACAGAGCAAAAGAACCACAACAAATTGTGAATGGTGTTGCTAAGGCGAGCGATTGGTTTGTTCTTGATAAAGACGTAAAAGAAAAACTCGCAGCAAACAAAGGTAAGACGGTCGTGGTAACAAAACCACTCACTTCTCCTGCCACAAAAGAATTTGTTTCTGAGTTTTTACGTTCTGTTGGTGGTGGAAAACACTTAGAAGTAGCGTTTGCTTCTTCTGATGATGCCATCACAATCGCTCAAGAAAAATCATACGGAAAGGCAGTTCTTCCAAACTACCACTTTGACAAAGCTAAAGTGATCCTTTCCATTGATAGTGACTTCTTAAACCAAGTCAACTACCACAATGACTTTTCAAAACGAAGAGACTTACAAAAAAATTCTAAGTCATTCAATTCATTTATCGCTGCAGAAACTCATCCTTCGATGACAGGTTCCAATGCGGACCAAAGAGTTCCTTTAAAACCTGGTGACCAAAGAAAGTTCGCTCTTGTGATTGCAAAGGCACTTTCTGATTTGGGAGTAGGCGGGGCAACAGGTGTTTCTGGAATCAATGTAGAAACTACCGCTTCTGAGTTAGGAATTTCCAAAGATGTAGTGGTTCGCACAGCAAAAGCACTTGCTTCCGCAAAAGGTGAGTCCCTTGTCATCGCTGGTGGTTCTAACTCATTAACAGAAGATGCAGTGGATTTACAAATCGCTGTGAACATGTTAAACAGCATGCTTGGTAACGATGGCAAAACCATCGATGCTGGAAATCCTTTGAAAGAAGGAAAGTCAAACTACGCTGAAAACTTAAAATCCCTCGCAAAAGACCTAAAAGAAAGAAAGGCTGGTGTGGTCATTCTTTATGGTGTGAACCCAGTGTACGAAGCGCCAAATGGAGATGAGTGGAAAAAACTCCTTCATGAAGCAGCACAAGTGGTTCAAGTTTCTGACCGTGCGGATGAAACAGCACTTGCATCGAACTGGCTTGCTCCTGTATCACACTTCCTTGAGTCTTGGGGTGATAACGAATCTGTAGCAGGAATTGTATCGGTTCAACAACCAACAATTCGACCTCTTTTCCAATCCAAAGCATTTGAAGATATGCTCATTGGTTGGGCAGGTGGAAAGTTACTTGGATCCGAGTCTCTTTACGAATACCTCAAATCAAAATATTCTAAAAAAACCAACTGGGAAGACTTACTCAGAAAAGGTGTTCTTGTTTCTGGAAATCCAAAAGCAGATAAGGGTGGTCGTTCTTTCCGAGGAACCATCGCACCTCTAACACCTTCTAAATCTGGTTTAACTGTGTCTCTTTACGAAAACACAGGAATCGGAACTGGAGAAAGAGCAAACAACTCCCAACTCCAAGAACTTCCAGATCCAGTATCGAAAGTGACTTGGGACAATTATGTTGCTATCAGCCCACAATACTCTCGTTCGTCGGGAATCAAACTCAATGACGTAGTGACTGTGACTGTAAATGGAAAGTCCTTTGAACTTCCAGCTCTTGTCCAACCTGGTCTTCACCCAGAAGCAGTGGGAATTGCTCTTGGATACGGAAGAACAAATGTGGGTGAGATCGGAAACGGTGTTGGTAAAAATGCAAGTATCCTTGCAACAGAAGTAAACGGATCTTATGTTTACTCTGGTTTATCTATCACACTTTCTCCAACAGGTAAAAAATACAAACTCGCTACCACTCAGGACCACCATATGATGAGCCCTGGTGTGATGATGGGTGTGGAATGGAAAGAGAGACCTCTTATCATTTCCGCAAAACTACAAGACTATACTAAAAATCCAAGTGCCGGAATTCCTGAGCCTGAGATTCCAAAAATCTTAATCGATGGAAAACTACAAAGAGCACAAGGAGCAAACGCTCCTTCTGACCAACCAGGAAGTCAGTTTGCATACCCAGGATACAAATGGGGTATGGCAGTTGATTTAACTTCTTGTTCTGGTTGTGGTGCTTGTGTGGTTGCATGTAACATCGAAAACAACGTGCCAATGGTAGGTCGTGACGAAGTGCGTATGGGTCGTGAGATGCATTGGCTTCGGATTGACCGTTACTACATCGGTGATCCTGAAAAACCAGAATCACTCGAAATTGCACACCAACCACTTATGTGCCAACATTGTGATAACGCTCCTTGTGAGACAGTTTGTCCAGTGGCTGCAACCGTTCACAGTTCGGAAGGAACCAACGATATGGTTTACAACCGTTGTGTAGGAACTCGTTACTGCTCGAACAACTGCCCTTACAAAGTGCGTCGTTTTAACTGGTTAGAACATTGGAATGAACACAGCTTACTTGGTGATGCGACTCCTACTTTTAAGGCTCGTCCTCCAAGAAACTTAGGTCTTAACCCAGATGTAACCGTTCGTTCTCGCGGGGTCATGGAAAAATGTAACTTCTGTGCGTCTCGTGTTGCTGAGAAAAAAATCGCAGCGAAAAACGAAGGACGAACTCTGAAAGATGGGGAAGTGAAAGCCGCTTGTGAACAAACATGTGCATCCGGTGCCATTGTGTTCGGTAACGTAAATGATCCTGAATCAAAAGTAGCGAAGCTCTTGAAAGACCCTAGGTCTTACAAACTTCTGGAATACCTAAACATCGGACCTGCCGTCAGTTATTTGACCCGAGTTCGAAACGAAGTTTAACAGGGAGAACACAAAGGGAATGTCATTAACACAAGCAGTTAGAGATAAATTAGATATCCCCGACCTGGTAACAGGCGGGAAATCGCTTAAAGATGTAACCGTTGATATCGCAAAACCAAACGAAGATTTCCCAACCAAACTTTGGTGGAATACCTTCCTTTTGGTTTTGACGATCACCCTGATCGACGTAGCCATTATCGGTTATTTGTTTTACGAAGGTCTTTACCTCCTCGGGATCAACAACCCGGTAGGTTGGGGATTTTTCGTCGTCAACTTCGTATTTTGGATTGGTATTGGTCACGCAGGAACATTGATTTCTGCGGTATTATACCTCTTCCGTCAAGGTTGGAGAACAGGGATTAACCGTGCCGCAGAAGCGATGACAATCTTTGCCGTACTCGTTGCAGCATCGAACCTCATCCTCCACGTAGGTCGTCCATGGCTCGGATTCTGGCTCTTTCCCTATCCAAACGAAAGAGGACCTCTTTGGGTAAACTTCCGTTCCCCTCTGATTTGGGACACGTTTGCGGTATCGACTTACCTTTCCATTTCGATGGTATTCTGGTATTTGGGCCTCATTCCTGACCTTGCGACTCTTAGAGATCGTGCCACAGAAACTTGGAGAAAGAACTTATACAACGTTCTTGCTTTTGGTTGGGTTGGATCGGCAAGAGCTTGGTCTCATTTGGAAATTGTTTCCATGATCCTTGCAGCTCTTTCCACTCCACTTGTTCTTTCGGTTCACACCATCGTATCCTTCGACTTCGCTGTTTCCATCCTTCCTGGTTGGCACACGACCATCTTCCCTCCATACTTCGTTGCTGGTGCGATTTTCTCCGGATTTGCGATGGTGGTAACCCTTATGGTCATTGCTCGTGAAGTGTTTAACTTAAAGAACTACATCACGATGAAACACTTGGACAACATGAACAAAATCATGATGGTGACAGGGCTTATCGTGGGACTCGCGTATGGAACAGAGTTTTTCATCGCTTGGTATTCGGGTAACGAATACGAAGTGTTTGCATTCTGGAATAGAGCTTTCGGACCATATGGTTGGGCTTACTTCATTATGATTTCCTGTAACGTACTTTCCCCACAGGTATTCTGGTTCCGCAAACTTCGTTACAACATTCCAGTGATGTTTGTTGCCTCCCTTGTGGTGAACGTGGGTATGTGGTTCGAACGTTTTGTGATCATGATGACACTAAACCGTGACTTTTTACCATCCAGTTGGGCTATGTATACACCGACTCTTTTCGACTACGCGATGTTAATCGGAACGTTCGGTATCTTCTTTACTCTCTTCCTTCTCTGGTGCCGAATTATGCCAGTGATTGCGATTGCAGAAGTAAAAACAGTGATGCCACAAAAAGAAGGAGCACACCACTAGTATGTATCTTCCAAAATTAGAACAGTTTCATAAATACAAAGAAATGGATGAAGGAGTTCTCGGAATTTTCGATACTCCAGAAGCCATTATGCATGCTGCGGAAAAAACAAAGGCAAAGGATTACATCGGTTTTGATTGTATCCTTCCTTATCCAGTGCACGGAATTGATGAAGCCATGGGAACTCCTAGATCAGGACTCCCTTGGGTCACTTTCTTTGCTGGGATTTTTGGATGCACGATTGGAATTTTATTCCAATACCTCACTCATGCACATGACTGGCCTCTCAATATCTCGGGAAAATCTCTCAATGCATGGTTTGCCTATGTGCCAATCATCTTTGAACTAACTGTATTTGCCGCAGGGATTTATACAGTAGCTGCTTTATGTTTTTTAAGCGGTATTCCCAAAGCGACACGTCGAATTCTGCACCCAGATTTGACGTCTCATAAATTCGGTCTTTGGATTCCAAAGTCTGCCAAAGGGTATAACGAATCCGATGTGGTTTCGTTTGTCAAAAGCCTTGGTGGATCCGAAGTAACCGTTGTGAAACCGGAGAATCAAAAATGAAACAAAACATCTTTCGAGTTTTCGCACTTGTGGCGTTAGTTTTTGTCGCAAACTGTGATTATAAAACTCCCGTTTATGAATACTTTCCGAATATGTATGATTCTCCTGCAAGAGAATCACAAGAGGATGATTCGTTTGCATCCAATGGTTCGGCTTCTAGAATTCCACCCAAAGGTGCGATTCCAGTTGGATACTACCCATATCCGTATGCGTCTGAAGCAACTCCAGATACCCTTCCAGGTGCTGATAAAGGATTAAAAAATCCAATTGGAAAGGCGAGTTTAGGGGATTTGATGATTGGAGAAAAACGTTACCAAACGTATTGCACTCCTTGTCATGGTGTGCAAGGTTTAGGGAATGGATCGGTTGTTGGTCCTGCACCAAAGTTCCAACAACCACCTCCATCAGTTGTCTCTGATAAAATCCGCGGTTGGTCCGATGGACAAATTTACCACATCATCACGATGGGTCGTGGTCTCATGGGAAGTTATGCTTACCAAATCGAACCAGAAGACAGATGGAAGCTTATCGCTTACATCCGAAAACTTCAAGAATATGAAGTGAAAAATAAAAAGGCGAACTAGGGGAAATTATGAGCTCTACAAAAGCAGCGAAACTAGACGAAACATTACTGCAGTTCAAACTGCCGGTGTCCCTTCGTAATGCCCTCATTGCCATGATCGGAGTGGGAGTGGTGAGTTTTCTCATCGCTTTCTTCGGATTTGGTCATGAAACATCTCGTCATATGGACGAAGCAGGACATTTTCACCATACAAACTTAGGATACCATATCCTACTCATTGGTGCTTATTTTGTCATTGGTCTTTCCATCACAGGGATTTTCTTTACAGCGATCCAACACCTAACAGGCTCACAGTGGTCAGTAACTGTTCGTAGGATTTTTGAAACTTACGGACTCTTTGCACCTGTCGCTGGACTCCTTCTTGTGGGTGTGATTTTTGGAATGCATGACCTTTATGAATGGGCAGATGCTACGGTTCGTGAAAACGACCACCTCATCCACCACAAATCTGGTTACTTAAATCCAACCGCTTTCATCATCCGATGTGTACTTTTCATTGGAGTATGGTCTGTGTTTGCTTACATTTTCCATGGAAAGTCAGTAGGACAAGACAAGGACAAAGTTGTGGATACTACAAAGACTCTTGCAAAGGTTTCCGGAGGATTTATCCTTTTCTTTGCAGTCTCTTGGTGTCTCATGTCGTTTGACCTTCTCATGTCACTTTCGCCGCATTGGTTTTCCACTATGTTTGGTGTGTATGCTTTCGCAGGTGCGTTCCAAACTTCTCTTGCATCGTATTTGATTGTCATTGCGATTCTTAAGAAAAATGGATACCTCGGGGAAGCCGTGAACGAAAACCACTACCATGACATATCAAAGTTTTTACTTGGTATGACAACTTTCTGGGCTTATGTGGGATTCTCTCAGTTCATGCTCATTTGGTATGCAAACATCCCAGAAGAAACATTCTTTTATGAAATGCGTATGACTGGTGGTTGGGGATACACGACACTTCTTCTTCCTTTTGTGAAGTTTGTGATTCCTTTCCTTTTGTTACTCAATCGTCCTAACAAACGAGACATTGATTTCCTTTGGAAATTATCTACTTGGATTCTTGCCGTTCAGTTCTTTGAACTTTTCTGGTTGGTGTTCCCAGCAAACTTTGAAAAGTTTTCAATCCTTCACTTCGTTTTAGCCTTTGGCGGAACAGTGGGTGTGATTGGTCTTTTTGGTTTCTTTGTCTTCAAAAAGTTCGAAAAACATAGTTTAGTTCCGGTTGGAGACCCTCGCTTAGATGAGTGCCTTCACCACCACCAATAGGAGAATTGTTTTGAAACTGAAATTAGTAGCATTCTTGATCGTTGGAATGAGCGTTACCGCTTGTTCCAAAAACGCAGAAGTGACTTGGCATAAAAATTGTGATTCCAAAACAAACAAAGCAAGTTTGGATTTTACAGTTCCCCTATATTCGGAACCAGATTCTAATTCCAAGGTGGTAGAGTTTGTTCCAGCAGGGACTGTGGTAAAAGTGTTTGATGCACGTAACCATAACGTATGGGCACCAAAATACTTTATCAAAGTGCAAACGGCAAAAAACGAAGGTTATATGAGCCCAAGATGTTTTGTCGTAGGACAAGATCCGGCAAATAGTGTTTGGAGATATTCCAAAGGTCTCGTAACAGAATCAAAACCTTTTTACGACCCAAGCGATAAAGCTCATTATCCACGTGGAACGGAATACAGTAACCTAAAGGACCTTCCAAAAGAGAAAATCCCTCTTTCTGAACTGACAAAAGGTTTAGAAGAAGAAACTTACGTAAACAAAAACATGTTGAAGCAAAATTAAAATGTGAATCAGCATGGAAGGATAACATTGTAAGAGGAATTTCCATTTACACTGACTTCAAAAAAAGACCCAAGGGAAACCAAGGGTCTTTTTTATTTCCTAAGAAGAATCACCTCATACAAAACAATTCCCAAAATGACAAATTTCTCCCAAATAAAGTAAAAAGCACCGAGTGTTTGAACTACATTCCAATTTTCGATTAAAAAATACATAGAAACACCACAGTAGGAAAGGTTTCCAAGGATCACTCCGAGTAAGAACGGTTTCCATTTTTTTGGTTTTTGTATGAAACAAATACTGGAATAAAGAAACATCACACCTGCAAGCATTCCGAGTTGATACAACACATCGGTAGGCATTCCAAAATAGGGTTGGAGAGGTAGAACCACACCAAATAAGACAAACAAGGATATAAAAGCACCGAAGGCATCGAGTAAAAATACAGTGTGAGGTTGGTATTTATGGAAAAGATTTTGTATCATCAATTGAGTCCTCAGAAGTTTTGATTTATAAAATACATTGTAACCATGATGGGAACATCAGTTTCACTAAAAAAAAATGTTTGTTGAAACCAAATGGATATTCCATCAACCTTTTGCATTGGAAATGATTTTGCAAAGAATAAATTTTTGACTTCGGACTGGCTTACCATAAACTCTAACTAGAGTAAGATTCCTTTGTAAAACAGCTCCCCACCATTGTGTTTTCCAATCCTTGGTAAACTTCCTTTCCTTGACAAAGGATTCAAATCCGATAGATTCAGCAACATGGGACAAAAACGCACCATTGCCACTTCCGCTTCCGAAGAACGTTTGGAAAAACTATTAGAAGAACGACTCACTGAAGGTTCCAATCATGATATCATCGATAAACGGATCTGGGATTTATTTGGAGAGACATGGTGTGTGATGTTTACAGACCTTTCGGGTTTTTCGAGAGGTGTGGCCAAATTTGGAATCATCCATTTTTTACAAACGATTTATGAATCCCAACGGATTCTCATCCCCGTCTTAGACGAGTTTGATGGAATCCTGATGAAGGACGAGGGAGATAGTTTGATGGTTTTATTTCGAAATACAAATAAAGCCATCCAATGTGCTATCCAAATGCAAAAAGCCTGCAAACGTTATAATGAAGGAAGGATTCTGGAAGAACAGATTCTTCTCTGTGTGGGACTTGGCTACGGTAAAATTTTAAAAATTGGGGATACAGATGTGTTTGGTGCAGAAGTGAATGCCGCTTCCAAACTGGGGGAAGATACAGCCAAAGCTTGGGAGATCCTTGTGACCAGTGCTGTCAAAGAAAATGCAGACGATACAACTGACTTTGATTTTGAACCGATCAAAGAAATTCCTCCTGGTTCCGATGGTGCCTTCAAACTTCTGTATACATTAGATGAGCCAAAGTGGGTTGTATTGTAACTTACATGAGTTAGTTGAATTCTAAACAGAAATGCCAAAACCTAAAAAATGAAACGATTTTTCATTCCATAAATTCATAAATGGAACGAATTTCTCCATATGTTTCGATGTAATTGTATAAGTCTTGGAATTCTTTGTGTTGGCATAGAGTCGCAGAATCTCCAATGAGAATCAAATGGGACTTGGCACGAGTGAGAGCCACATTCAAACGTTTTGGATTCATTAAAAATCCGATTTCCCCATCAGGATTGGATCTGACAAGACTTATGATGACAATTTCAGACTCCCTTCCTTGGAATGAGTCGATCGTTTGTGTGTAAAATCGACCTGCTGCTTTTTGTGATAGTTTTTCCACCTGGCCTCTGTAAGGTGAAATGACAGTGGTAAATTCTTTCGGTAATCCTTTCTCCACAAAAGTTTCAACAAGAGATATTTCTGTATCATTATAAAAACTGAGTTCTTCTCCATCAGTTTCTTCTTGGCTATCACTTCCTGCTGTATCAATCCAAAGTAAACTTACGTCAGAACCAAAGATTTCAGAGATTGCTTTGATCGTTTGATGGTTTAGATCGGGTTCGGTGAAAACTTTATTTTCATAATAGGTTTGGTTTGGGAAACCTAAGATTTCTTTTTTCATCCGAAATTGTTTTTCTAAAAAGATGGTTCGTTCACCTGTATCGTTTTCGATCACCTTTTCTAAAAAACTAGGAATGGATTCATGTTCTTTATGAGAATAGTTGACTCCAAGTTGTTTTGGATCTCCAAAGAAAAAGGTTTTTTTCCCAGAGAAAATTGCCATATAACAACCAGGATCAACACTTTGTGTGGCTTCATCCACAAACACGTAATCAAAGTTTCTTCCTTTTTTGAATTCGTTTCCAAAACCTGCGAAGGTAGAAACGATGAGTTCACTTGTATCCAATAACTTGGTTCTAATATTGGTTTCCGCATCACGGATGGTTTTTAATAAGAACTTCGCTTCTTTTCTCTGTTGGTAACGTTCTTCTCTTTCTTCTTTTCCAAAATTTCGTTTCCAAGAGTTGATTTTCTTTTGGAGCACTCTTAGTTCTGTTTGCCAATTTTGGATTTGTTTTTGATCGGGATGGGTTTGGATGAGATGGTCCAGGTGATAGGGTAGAACATTTTCTTTGATTTTTGTTGAATTCCCCATACGAATCACACGAATTCCCTTTTGGATGGCAAGTTCTACAATATAATCGCAGGCAAAATTCGTTGGACAAAGAGTTAAAACGGATTCCATTCTCTTTTGGATCTCAATGACAGCTTGCATGAGTAAGGTAGTTTTTCCCGTACCTGGTGGTCCAAAAATCAGTCCATAATCAAGGAGAGAAAATATTCTTTCGATCGGGGAAAGCTCCATTGTTTTTTTGGGAGGAGTTGGTTTATCTCCCAAACTATAACCGAGCATCCATTTGAGTTTTTGATACGAATCCGATTCCTTTGTTTGTTTTACTTTTTGTATGATTTCGTTATATAAATCATAGGTGGATTCAGGAAACCATTTGGAGATTTTGTATTCTTCTCCGTCCCATTCATAATCACCACGGACTTGGATGATGAGTTTTGTTTCATTCCATTGGTAGATATTTCCATAAATGGATTCTGTTTGGTTTTGTAAAAGGACAGGAACTCCAGGTTTGATCCAAAGTTTCGCTTTGTTTGAAAGATTCACTTGGAATTCTGCTCTCCAAGTATTTCCGACAACAAATCGAAGATCAACAAATGTTGCTACTTTGATTGTTTGGGATTCTGAATCCTTTTCTAAAAATAGATTTCGTTCTTCCTCACGTTCCTTCGTTAAAACTTGTTCTACGAAATTTAATTCTTCTTCTAATGAACCAAACGTTTGTTTTATGGCTCTTCCCATTCAATGTTCTCCAAGGTAGTAAAAAAACCATTCCGAAGGAGTGGTGCAAAATCGATAAAATCTGCTGCTTTTAAGTATAAAGAATCTTCAATAGAATACGCCTGGATGAGATTATTGGCAGCTTCTTCCAATTTTCCAAGTCGGCAATGGGCTCGCGCTAAAATGATGAGTGTTTCAGGGTCTATTTCTTTGCAATATTCGATATGGGTGCGTATGGAAGAGAGAGCATTTTCTGGATCTTCTGCATCCAAGTAACATAATGCCAGTAAGTCGTAATAAAGAAACTCTTCTGGTTCCACCATTTTTAGGGATTTTTTTAAAGAGGCGAGAGCAGAGTTAAAATCACCTCTTGAAAAATACAAAGAGCCAAGTTCTGCCCAAATGTCTTTACGATCAATTCCACGGCCATTACTCAAATGTTCTTGGGACAAAGCTTGTTTTAAAACTTCAATCGCTTCTTCGGAACGTTCCATATCTTTTAACAAGGAAGCGAGTAAGAGATAGTTTTCTAAATAGGATGGAAACTGAAGGATACTTTTTTGAAGTAATACCTTTGCGGATTTAAATTTCTTTAATTTAATGAGATAACGAGAGTATACGGTAATACTTAATGGGTGAGAGGGGTAGTTTTGTATGATGTCTTGGAAAACGGTTTCTGTTTCTTTTGGGTTTCCTACAGAATACAAACACCATGCTTTTTTCGCTTTGATTTTGATGAGTGCAGATTCGTCCTTTGTATAGGTTTCACTTTCTGCATATAAATTAAATGCACGTGTGAAATCCTTTTCCTCTTCCAAATGTTTTGCTTCCCGAATCAGAGAAAAAAAAGGATTCATCGTTTTTTTTTACTTCAGGAAAACACGGATTCGCCGATGGGTAGAATAGGGAGTAAAGATTGTAAAAGGAGGTCCAATTATGGTTCCATCTACACCGATTAACCCAATAGTCAATTTGCCAAAGGAAATTTTCCAAGCACAAAACCAACTGACTGAGAAACTCATGAAGTTGGCCGTAGAAGAAAAAGTAGGTCCAGTGGCAAAAAGCGAACGGTTACTCGACATCTATTGCTAAATCAATTTTCTAAGGTGAATCCACACGGGTTTCTGGATTGAAAATTGGACGTTTTCTTTCCATAAACCCACCAATGGCACTTCGGAAATCCTTGGAATCAAGCATACTTGCATTCCAAACAGCCACATAATCCAAACCTTCTTCGATGGTTTTACCTATTCCATGGTTTAGCACTTGTTTGACGCCGCGAATGACGATTGTTGGATTTTCCGCAATTTCATCGGCTGTTTTTAATCCTTCCACGAGCAAACTGTCAAAATCCTTAGTCACCTTGGTCACAAGTCCCATTTGAAAAGCTTCTGTCGCTGTGATGTCTTTTCCCGTTAGGGCAAGTTCTCTCGTATGAGCATTGCCAATGAGATGGGGAAGCCTTTGTAAGGAACCCATATCAGCAACGATGGCTACTTTTGATTCTCGTAAGGAAAATACGGCATCTTCAGACGCATAACGAATGTCACATGCAGATACTAAATCGAGACCACCACCGATACAATGTTTTTGGACTAGGGCAATCGATGGTTTTTTTGAATTGTAAACTGCATTGATCCCTTTTTGCATCGTGAGGATGAGTTGGTAGAGTTTTTCCCTACCGTCGGCGAGTTCCCCTTGGACCACTGGTTTGAATTCTTGGAAAAACTCTTCCAAATCAAGACCTGTAGAGAAAGATTTTCCTTTGCCAGCGATCACAAAACTATGAATTTTCGGGTCCGCATCGATCTCTGCGATCATGTCGGGTAGGTCACGCCAAAAAGGCCAGTTCATCGCATTTCGTTTTTCAGGACGATTCAACCAAAGGATAGCGATGTTTTTCTTTCGTTCGATTGTAAAAAAAGGAGAAGGATTCATGCCTTAGTTTCTTCCTTTAACCAAAGTTTTTTGGAAACCATGAGATACACACCAAAGAGAATGAGGCCAATGGCAATGTATTGAGACTGGGAAAATCCATGCCAATAGTAACCAGTGAGAAAGGTTGGATTTCCATTAGCATCAGGAATGTTCACAAGGGTAGGTGGATCCACAAATGGAATCACCGCTTTATTCACTCGTAAAAATTCAATGATGAGTCTTGCGAACCCATGGATGATGAGAAACTGTGCACCAATGCTCCACTTACGGAAATTTTGGTAGCGTGCCCAAAATTGAAAATAAGCGAAGTAACCGAAGGCCATAATGGATTCCATCACAGGTGTATTCCAAACAGGAACACCGGACGGGTGAGCCCCATGGAATTCAAAAACAAAAAATGGAATTCTCGTATCAGTGGCAAATCCGTAACAACCATCACCACTTACAAAACAACCGAGCCTACCAATCGCATAACCCATGCTAATCGCAGGAATCACTGCATCATAATATGCACCGATATCCAGTTTATAATAACGGAAGTATAAGGTGATGAAGAGCCAGCCAAAAAGAAGACCACCAAAAAAGACAAGACCACCACCACTAAAAAGAGAAGACCATAATCCCGGGTGACCAGGGAATCCGTTCCAGTGGGTGAGAGGATAAGAATACTTGCCATCATAACCAGGAACATCGATGAACACTTGGTCCCAGATTTCAAAGATAAAGAAAATTTTTGCACCGATGAGGGTGCCTAAAATCCCAAGAAAGATCAACCAATCGGAGTGGTTTGGATCTAATTTTTTTCGTTCCAGTTCCTTCGGGAGAAGATAGGAACCAACAAGAAAGGCTAACATCATAAGAAGGCTGAAAGTGGACAGACCCTCCCAGCCAAAGGGATTGGGAATCGGAATTCGATCTAACATAGGGGAAAGGGTAAATTCAAGGCTTTCAGGGGAAAGGAGAATTTGATTTCGAAAAAAGGGGAAAACGAAGGCAAAATTACCTTGACTCTAGATAGTTCAATATTAAACTATTAAATATCGATCTAAGGAGATTTCACTATGTTTGACTTCCTATTTTCTACTTCTGGGGACATCATCCCACTCATTTTACGCATCACAGCTTTTGTTGTGATTTTCCCTCACGGTGCACAGAAACTACTCGGTTGGTTTGGTGGATACGGTTTCAAAGGAACTTACGGATTTTTCACAGGAACCATGAAATTCCCAGGGATCCTTGCTGTTCTCATTATTCTTGGTGAGTCTGTTGGATCTGTACTTCTACTTGTGGGATTTTTTACAAAATTTGCAGCGTTGTCCATTACCATCATCATGGTAGGGGCTGCCATCCTTGCTCACAGACAGAACGGATTTTTCATCAATTGGAATGGAAATCAAAAAGGCGAAGGGTATGAATTCCATATCTTGGCAGCGGGACTTCTCATCGCTCTTGTAGTGGGTGGTGCTGGTGTTTATTCCATCGATTTTAATTTAATTGGTAAGTTCTAATCCCAATTTGTCTAGAAAAACATACAACTAATCTTTGTTTGGAAAACTGATTCTAAACGAGGTTAGTTGGTTTTAATCACTAAACTTCTTCACGGGGTGTTTCAAAAACGTTCGAATTCTTTTTCCCATTCTTTTCCCTCAGATAAATTTCCCATTCCTTTCCATAGGAAAATTAACCTTTGAGAATCAATCCTCCAAATCTTTCACTGGAATTCGTTTTCGGGAATCAATCTAAGTTGATGTATTCTTCTGGGTCGAGGGGAGCATCGAGACCAATGCGCACTTCGTAATGGACGTGAGCTCCCGTTGCTTTTCCCGTTTGTCCGACTAAGGCAATTTTATCACCCCGTTTCACGCGATCCCCTGGATTCACGAGAATGAGAGAGCAGTGGCCATACAAAGTGAAAAATCCATTTTCATGGTTGATGCGAACTGATTTCCCAAGGCCACCAACTGCTGTGTCGACGGCAATGATCCCAGGCCCTGTTGCATAAATCGGTGTTCCTTCTCCTGCTGCAAAGTCAATCCCCGAATGGTATTCTCCCACAGGTAAAATGCCGAAGGGATCGCTGCGATAGCCAAAGGTAGATGTCACCACACCCACACCTGGTTTCAGAGGCCGACCTCTTGGCATGGAATAAAAGATACTTTCTCTCATGGAAAGATAATCGATCGCATTTTGAAAATTGGGGACAAGGTTTCCAAGTCTTACACCAAACTGAGTGTAGGTGGTCACTACTTGTTGGAAAAGAAGTAAGTTGGAATCGAGTTCGCTTGCATCTTTACGAAACTCTTCTTTTAAGAGATAGTCTTGGGTGATCATCTCTTTTTCTGGGATTTCTTCCCAGGCAAGTAAGTTGAGAGACTCGGTCATGGATTCCAGTTCTTCCACAGATTCCCGTAAGTCTTTGGAGAGTAGGTCGTAAAATAAAAAGGATACGAGTTGAGTTTCTGTTTTTTTCTCTAAAGAGAGGTTTCGTTCAAAGAAAAAGGAAAAATAAACGAGGAGACCAAAGGATAAAAGGACAAGGGAAACTGAAAGTCCAAAAAGGAACCCAAGCATTCCGACTGATATTTCAATCTGGGCGAGGGGTTTTTCATCATTGGGGATGAGGACAAAACTCACCTTCTCACGGCTTCGGGAAATCCACTTTTGTAAGCGTTTTCGCCACCGTAAATGTGCAATTTGGAGCCTTTCGTAGGCGGTTGTGACGTAAGTTTCTGCCAATGTTCGTTATCCAGCCAATTTTTTCCTTGCCCATGCCATTTTTCAGGGGAAAGTGGATGAATCCAATATGTTTAAATTTCTCACTTCTCTTTTCAGAAAGAAAGCCGACTCTGTCGATTCCTTTTTGATGTACCCCGAGGGAAAGAGATACTATCGAGAAACTCACTCCATACGCAGGGCCAATATCGATGAAGATGCCATCAAAATCATCAATCGATTGAACAAGTTTCGTTACAAGGCCTACTTAGTCGGTGGAGGAGTCAGAGATCTGCTGATGGGCAAACGCCCAAAAGATTTTGATATCGTCACAAGTGCGACGCCAAACCAAATCAAAAGGATCTTCAATAACTGCCGGATCATCGGTAAACGATTTAAAATTGTTCACATCATTTTTAAAGGCAAAATCATTGAAGTCTCTACGTTCCGATCACTACCGGAACATCGTTTGGAAAAACACAAAGCAGAAAACGATTATCTCATCAAGCGGGACAATTCCTTCGGTACAGCAAAGGAAGACGCGGCAAGACGCGACTTTACCATTAACTCCTTGTTTTACGATCCTAAAAACGATTCCATTTTGGATTACGTTGGTGGATTTGAAGACATCCAAAAGAAAATTGTTCGGGTCATCGGTGATCCTGATATTTCTTTCAAAGAAGATCCTGTTCGTATGTTACGGGCAGTGAAGTTTTCCGTTTTACTTGGTCTTGATATCGAGAAAAAAACCAAACTGGCAATCAAAAAGAACCGTTTGGAACTCGAAAAATCATCCACAGCAAGACTTCTCGAAGAGTACAACAAAATGTTCCGTACTTGGAAAACATCCATTATCTTTGAAGGACTTGCAGAAAATCACCTACTCGATGTTTTGTTTAAAGAACCAGCGGATAAATTAAAGAAAATCGATCCAGAATGGCGTGAACATTTTATGGACACACCACTTGGGAAACGTCTGGCTGTGACTGACAAACTTCTCTCTGCGCGAGAGGAGATGACTCCAGCAATCTTTTATTCTTTAATTTTTTACGATATCGTAAAAGATCTTTATGAAAACGATCGTGGTCACCTAGCACATAACATCAAAGAAAGTTTACAACCTGTTTTTGAAAGAATGGGAATCCCGAAACGGGAACAAGACAACTTGGTAAAAATATTCATTAGCCAACCTCGTTTTCACGTCACTGATGATGAAAAAGAAAGGCAAAATTCTTTCTTCAAAAAGAAGGATTATTTTTACGATGCGTTTATGGTGTACAAAATTGTTGCCATCTCCGAAAACAACGAAGCTGCTGTTCAAACTGCATTTTTCTGGGAAATTTCGCTCCGCCAAAGACCGAAACCAGATAGCCACCAGTTTGGCCAACAGAACCGTAAAAAAGAAGGCAATAAAAAACGCCCACCTCGTAAGAAACATAGAGATCGTAGAGGGAATGGAAACCAACAAGAGAATGGCTCCAATCCTTCCAATGAATCCAAAAAAGGGGACTCAGGCGAAAACCGAAATCCGTCTTACGAACACCAAGATACTGAGGAATCATAAATTCCTCTCCGTATAGCAAGTAGATTCATTCCATAACTCTCGTCCAATGACTTGGGAGTTATGGAATGATTCACTCCAAGTAAAATCTTAAAAAATCACTCTTCCTCATTCTCCTTCTTCGAAGTGAAGGAAACCCTTGGTTTTGGGAAGGTAGGTTTTCCCATCTTTCCAAAACTGAACTCCTGGTTTTCCTTTTTCCAGTCGACCAATCATCGTCACAGGTATGTTGGTGATTTGGTTTGGAAGGATGTCTGGTGATAAAAACAAAAGTTCCAATTCTTCCCCGGAACCAAGGCAGAAGTCCACTCCCAGTTTTTCTACCGCTAACGGGTGTAAGGGGACAGATTCCACTTGGATATTGAGTTTCCCTTTTGAGCTTAAGGCTAATCTCTCGGCGTCTTGGATGAGCCCGTCTGTGATGTCCATACAGGCATGAATTTTAAACTGGGACAGTGGTGATTGCAGGATTTGTTTCGATTTTGGCAATAGGTGTTTTTCTATGGCTTGTTTACAACCTTTCTCCTTCCAGTTTTTCTTTAAGGATTGGTATCCGAGAAGGCTTTGTCCTAAATCCCCTGTGACATAGAGATAATCCCCTGGTTTTCCACCGGAACGAAGCCATGGTGTTTTGACTGTTCCAACGACTGTGAGTGCCAATTGAGTTGTGGGTGAGGAAAAGGTATCGCCACCTGCGAGTTTCATTCCATACTGGTGGAGAGAGTGTCTCAGTGATTTGGCAAATCGTTTGACCCAATCTTGTTTCTGCGAGGTGGGGGATAGGCCCAGATTTAAAAAACATTCTCTCGGAACACCACCAGAAGCTGTGATGTCAGAAACATTCACTTCTACTAGTTTTCCTGCAAGGACTTCGGGACTAGACCATTCATGCAGAAAGTGAGTTCCTTCTGAAAGGGAATCGGTTGTGACAAGGCGGTTTGGCGCCAAAAAATAACAATCGTCCTCTGGAGGAGGAGTTTTTCCAAATAGGGTGCGGATGATTTCTGATTCTTTCAAAGCTTCGTTTCCAATAAATTTGTTTGACCCACTGTGAAAACCGAAAATCCTGACATAAAAGAGGAAAATCTCGTACTTATGGAACTATTGTCTAAAGCCCACAAGACCCCTTCTATTGCAAAAGAAGCCGTACAAAAACAGTGGTTTGTTGTGGACGCAACTGATAAGACTCTCGGAAGATTGGCAAGTCAAGTCGCTTCCCGACTTCGCGGAAAACACAAATCTACCTTCACACCGAACCAAGATTGTGGAGATAACATCATCATCGTTAATGCTTCTAAAGTGGCTGTCACAGGTCGCAAAAGAGAACAAAAAATTTACTACCACCACTCCCGTTACCCAGGTGGTATGACTGCGATCGCTTTCCACAAACTCATCCAAGAGAACCCAGAAAGAGTGATCATGGAAGCAGTGAAAGGAATGTTACCTAAATCTAAATTAGGTGACCAAATGTTAAAAAATTGCCGAGTATTCGCAGGCAATGACCACAACCTAGGTGCACAAAAGCCCCTAAAACTGGAGTTGAAATAATATGGCGCAAAAAGCAGTTTGGGCAGTTGGCCGACGCAAAACATCTGTTGCACGAGCAAAAATCGCATCTGGCACAGGAAAAATCACAGTAAACCATAAAGATGTAAAAGAATACATCAAAAACGGAGATCATTTGGTTCGCCGTGCTCTTGAGCCTCTCACTGTTTTAGATGCTCGTGATAAATACGATATCGCACTCAATGTATCTGGTGGTGGAGTGATTGGACAAGTAGGAGCAATTCGTCACGCTGTGGCTCGTGCTCTAGTGGCTTTCAATGAATCACTCAAACCTACTTTGAAAAAAGAAGGTTTCCTCACTCGAGATAGCCGTATGGTAGAACGTAAAAAATACGGTCTCCACAAAGCACGTCGAGGAACTCAGTTCTCAAAACGTTAATCGGAAAATTCCTCTTTTTTTTCCGATAGAGAAGGCCTCCTTTGGGAGGCTTTTTTTTTCGCTCTGAACCCTTCTGAGTTACAACCTATGAACCAAATCATCTTTTACCTGGCCTTCGCATTTGGAACTTTTGCGAGTAGTTGTTTTTTATATTCGATTGTGATTTTTACCCAAACCCTAACGGTTGTAAAAGGGTATTCTGGCATTGTATTTTTCTTTTTGTTTTTACCCTTTCCCTTTTTCTTTTTGTACACAGGGTATCTTCTCGACCATTACTCCAAAAAATGGGTAGTTGTCGCATTTCAGTTCTTTTTATTTTTTGCCACATTTCTTTTGGCGGCCTTTACATTCGTTTTTGAAACCTATCCACTTTTATTATTACCGTTAGCTTTCCTAAATGGAATTGGAATGACAACGGTTTTGCCTGGAAGGATGGCACTTCTCAGGGAAGTGATGGAGTCGCACCGGCTTGTCTTTCATACAATTGCTGGGAATTTACTTCTTATCTTTTCGTTTGGAATGAGTCCTTTGGCCGTGGGTTGGATCCGGGAATTTGAATCCTATTCCCATTTATTTTTCATTTTGGCAGGATTCCATCTGGTATCGATTCTCGCCTTTACCTTGTTAACGACCAAGTCAACTGAGACTTCGGTGTTACCGAAGGAAAAGTTCAATCACCAAAGTGAATCAAATACAGAAATCCCTTCGTTACGAAAGAATTTACGAGTCGTCATTCAGTTTTTACAAGCGGATCCCGTATCGCGACAAGTGATGTATATGGCGGTTTTAAGTATGCTCGCTCTTGGCCCCATCCAAGTGGTGCTTCCACTCTATGTAAAACAAGAATTGGGGCTTGGGGAATTAGCAAGGGGAACGGTATTAGTATTCCTTGGGCCTGGACTTTTTCTCGGTGGAATCCTTACGATTTTGTTCCACCATTTAGAACGAAAAGGTTTTGTATTACTCCTTGTGTTTAGTTTGTCTTCTTTTTTCTTTTTGGGTTTTGTGCCTTTTTACGAAGCAAAGGCCACTTCGATTTTTTTGTTTTGTTTTGGAATTTCGGGAGGTGTGCTTTCGAGTCTTATGCCTGCCATTTTACAAAAACGAGCCGAGGATGGACTTCGAGGAAGGATTCTTTCTTTGTATACGGTTTGTTTCCAATTCACCCCAGCAGTCTCAGGATTTTTAGCAGCAATTCTAAACGATCACTTCGGAAGCTTTTGGACCTTTACTGGTTTGGGACTTGGGTTTCTTGGTTTTGCCCTCTATTCCTTTATAGGTTACCGAGAATTACGCGAAAGTTAATTTCGAATTTCCTTGCCCTAGAAGGCAAATCCGATTTCCGTGTAAGTGTATGAAGTTCAAAACGGTCCAAGAAATCGCCAGGTTGTATACGAATTACTTTCAAAAGAAAGGTCACACGATTGTGCCTTCTTCTAGCCTCATTCCCAAAGGGGATCCCACTCTTTTATTCACAACCGCAGGTATGGTGCAGTTCAAACCCCTCTTTACAGGAGCGGTGGAACTTCCTTATACGAGAGCCGCTTCGATTCAAAAATGTGTTCGCACTACCGATTTGGAAGTGGTGGGAAAAACGGAACGACATTGTACGTTTTTTGAAATGTTAGGAAATTTTTCCTTCGGCGATTATTTTAAAAAAGAAGCCATCGAATACGCGTTAGACTTTTCTTTAAACCAGTTAGAAATTCCCAAAGATAAAATTTGGGTGACCATTTACCTAGATGATGATGAAGCCAAAAAAATCTGGATGGATGCGGGAATTCCGGAAGAACGAATTGTACGCCTGGGTAAAAAAGATAATTTTTGGGGACCGGCTGGAGACAGTGGAGCTTGTGGCCCTTGTTCGGAATTGTATTTGGACAGAGGCCCTGAAAAAGGGGGACCTACTTGTGGAAACAACCCCAATTGCAAACCAGGTTGTGACTGTGACCGTTATTTAGAATATTGGAATTTAGTATTTAACCAGTTTAACCAAACGGTTTCGGGAGAACTCCTTCCCCTCAAACAAACAGGAATTGATACTGGATCTGGCCTCGAACGTGTTGCCATGTTATTACAAGAAGTAGACTCAGTTTATGACACGGACGAATTAAAAACCATCATCCAAAAAATAGAATCACTATCGGGTTTTCAATATAATGAGTCCACAAAACAATCGTTTCGTGTGATAACGGACCATTCGCGTTCTGTCTTTTTTTCTCTCGGAGATGGAATTTTCCCAGACCGCACAGGACGTGGTTATGTGATCCGCCGCTTGATTAGACGTGCCTCACTTTTTGCGAGAAAAATTGGAATCCATGAACCTTTTTTATACAAACTTGTTGGCACTTTAAAAGATTTGTATGTGGCTCGTTACCCAGAATTAAAAGACAAAGCAAAAGACATTGAATCCATATTAAAAAAAGAAGAAGAACTTTTCCTTCACACGTTAGAAGTGGGACTCGAAGAATTAGAATCTTTACTTTCTCATCTAATGGCAAACAAACAAACACTTGTGACAGGAAAAGAAGGTTTTCGATTGTATTCCACATACGGTTTCCCTCGCGAGATGACAAAGGAACTTGTGGAAGACCGTGGGTTTAGCTTTGATGACAAAGGTTTTGAAGGAGAACTCGAAAAAGATCGCGATTTATCTCGTGCGAGTTGGAAAGGGAAAAAAATCCAATACCTCACTGGACTTTCCGCTTCTCCCGAATTAAAAACAGAATTTTTAGGGTATACGGAATCCAAAGCAACGGGTAAAATTTTGTATCTTTTTGTGGATGGAAAGTCTGTCAATTCCGCCAAACAAGGGGAAGAGGTTGTCATCGTTCTCGACAAAACACCTTTTTATGCAGAAGGTGGTGGGCAAATTGGAGATACTGGTTACTTCAAAAAAGAAGGTTTCCAATTCCAAGTCCAAGACACCCAAAAAGAAAATGATACCTTCCTACATATGGGGATGGTGTTAAAGGGAAGTATCTCCGTTGGGGATATGGTCGAAGCGGAGATTGAAGTCGAACGTAGGCAAAACCTTGCCAACCACCACTCCGGTACACACTTGTTAAACGGGGCACTCCGAAGAATTTTAGGAACGCATGTCACCCAAAAAGGTTCCATTGTTTCGGCAGATTACCTTCGTTTTGATTTTTCTCATCCCAAAGCCTTATCTCCGGAAGAGATCATTCAAATTGAATCAGATGTAAACGAAGCCGTGAGTGCCAATATTCCTGTTAAAACAGAAGTTTTGGACTTAAACCAAGCCAAAGAATCAGGGGCTCTTTCCATGTTTGATGAAAAGTATGGAAGCCTTGTGCGTGTAGTTTCGATGGGTGAAAAATCCAAGGAATTCTGTGGGGGAACCCATGTAACAAACACCAAAGAAATTGGATTTTTTGCGATCGTAAAAGAAGGGAGTCCTGGCGCTGGAAATAGACGGATTGAAGCCATTTGCGGAGAATCAGTTGTCTCTTATTTTTTACACCAATTCCAGACCTTAGCATCTAAAATCGAAACACATAACCTTTTCGCCAAAGAGGCGTTTGGTGATTTGAAAGAATTTGGAATCACAAAAGAAGTTCCATCTCCAGAAGGTTTACAATCCATCTTTTTAAAGGATGGGAAAACAGCCGTGGCAAGTCTTCGTAAACTCAGAGAAACATTGGAAACGGAACTCGAAGAAAAATCATCTTCGCTCTTTAAGGCAAAAAAGAAATTGGAACAACAAAAGTTCCAAATGAACCCAGAACTTGTGGATGGTCTCTTACAAAAGGCACATCAGTTTGCCAAAGGCAAAGTGGTCACAGAAGTATTTCCTTCTGTCGATGCAAAAGCTCTAAAAGATTTGGCAGATTCCCTCAAGGCAAAGGAACCAGAGATCCTTTGTTTGTTTGGAACCACAGAAGGGGAATCCAGTACCCTTGTCTTTATGTGTAATAAGGTTTTGAATGAGAAAGGCATCCACTGTGGTGAAATGTTAAAAGAAACCTTAGTGATGTTAGATGGAAAAGGTGGGGGACGACCTGATATGGCACAAGGTGGTGGTAAAAAACCAGAATTTGTGGCCAAATCCTTAGAGTTTGCTCTGTCCCTTGCCAAAACAAAATTATCGTAAATTTCAATTTTTAGGAATTAGAATAGGAGAATCAAAATGGCTCAAGACCCTTCCTTTGACATTGTATCAAAACTCGATCGTCCCGAATTGCAAAATGCGGTCTCGCAGGCAATGACCGAGATCCAAACTCGTTTTGATTTTAAAGGATCCAATTCCGAAATCAAAATCACGGACGACCAATTGGTATTGACCTCCGAAAACGAAATCAAATTGAAACAGGTGATTGATGTCCTCACGACCAAAATGGCGAAACGAGGCATCAGTCTAAAAGCCTTCGATTTTGATTCTAAAGTGGAATCTGCCACAGGACAAACCGTTCGGATGAAGGTGAAAATCCAAAATGGTTTGGACAAAGAACAAACAAAACAAATCACAACCCTCATCAAAGACCAAAAATTAAAAGTCCATGCGACCATCCAAGGGGATTCGGTGCGTGTGGTGGGCAAAAAAAAGGACGATTTGCAGGAAGTGATGGCCGCCATCCGCAATGCCAATTTCAATTTTGACGCCAATTTTACGAACTTCAAAGGGTAAATCCTGACAGAAAAGAAAGCGCTTCTGGCTTCCAAATTTTTTCTGTCTATGTCTCGAAACCGTCCGATATTTCCCGTATGGACCCTAAAAAATCCGTATGGGGATGGACCTTGCCTAGAAAGGATTTCCTCCCATATTTATTTGTATTTTCTGGAATCTTTTTACTGTTATCCCTTTTTTCCTTCCAAGAAGGAGAGGATGGGTCGCTTTTCAATTGGTTTGGAAGGCTTGGGCATTACATTGCTTTGACCCTTTTTTACCTCTTCGGAAAAACTTCCTTTTTACTGGCTGGGTTTGTATTACTCTTAGGTGTCCTTTCCTTACGGAACCCAGACTTTGATGTCTTAAGTAAGGCTTTATTTTTCCCTATTTTTCTCATTGCGACAACTGTGAGTTTGAACCTTCTCGAAACTCCGATGGGCCATGTGGGAGATAGTGGTGGGATCTTTGGCCAATTTTTCTCATGGATCTTTTCGTATCTCTTTGGGGAAACGGGTCGTGTGCTTGTTGTCTTTTTTTTGTATTTGTACTTTGCTGTGATTTGGCTCGAAGACGGAGCTTGGTCTTATACCTTTTCCACCATCCACTCGGTATCCGAAAAACTCTACCACTTCATGGGAGGACGAAAGGAATTCCCTCATTTCAAACTTCCTTCCTTTATGGAATCAGTGGTGTCAACTCGCCGTGCACCCGAAGCGGAAGTAAAACAAAAAGAATGGTTTCAGATCCAAACATCCGAGGAATCAAAAGATGAGTTAGCTCATCATTTTTGGAATGTTGTCGCAAAGGATACGGGAAACGATTCGCGTTTTCAGATGGAATTTCCTTCCTCCAATCGATTTTTGGAAGAGGAAAAAAACGGAAACGTTAATTCACGTGAATTCCAATCCAAAGAAAAATCGAAACCACAGGCAGTCGTTTTCCAAAACGCCAAACAGTTTGAAGGATTTTTTGATGCGTCAGGCAATGTCTTTCGGTTCCAAAAACAGAGGACCACTTTACGAAGTGAGGCAAACAGTTCTATACAATCTCATTCCAAATTACAACTTGTCGATAAACGTGAGTTAAACGAAAGAGGGGAAGAGGATCCTTCCTTTTCCCAAAATGCAGATGCAGTTCGTGAATCCAAAATCCTCTTTCAGTTTCCGGAAGCAAAATGGAAACCAAAATTAGAGAAACCAGTATCCCTTGCCGACTTGGAACTTCCTAAATTAGAACCAATGAGACCAGGTTTAGAAGATGGTTTGTCCCGTGCCAAAGGCAGAGGATTCGGATGGAATGAACCGGCTCCATCTGAATTCGAATCTTCTTTTTCGGATCGAAATGGGTTTTCCGATTTTGATGACAACGCGAACGAAGAGGATTGGGAGGAAGTAGAATCTCCGGAATCAGTAGAAGCTAGAGACCAGTGGACCGAATCAGACTTGTTAGATGAAGAACAGAAAACAAAGCACACTGGCAATGGCAAAACTCTTGGATCCCTTACCATTCCTATCCCGGAATCGGTTCGATTGTCTCTTGTGGAAGAAACTGGTTTGGAATCAGAAGAGTGGGAGGAAACAAAGGGCGATAGAGAATTCGATTCAGATTCCGAAGGAGAATTGGAAGAAGAGACTTTGGAAACTTTGGCCGTGGAAGAATCTTCGCCACTCGTTCGTTCCAATTTGAGTGCGGGAAATTTTGGTAAGAAAAAACAAGCGCCGAAGGAAACCAAAACCGAACAAGAACTGATGTTTGGTTCCATGGTGCCAAAACCAAAATTGAAAAAAGGGAAATATTATATTTCTCCAAGACTCCTTGCGTCTCACCAAGTTCCTGTCGCCAATATCTTAAAAAATGATTCGGAACTCGACCTGATCGCCAAAAAAATCGAAGAGTCAACAGGCCATTTCGGGATTGAATCTAAAGTCATAACCAAAGAACGAGGTCCGATCATCACTCGTTACGAAATCACCATTCCGAATGGGATCAAACTGAACCGAATTGTGTCCTTGTCAGATGAGATCAGGGCTTACCTTGAAGTGAAAAACATTCGGATTGTAGCACCTATCCCAGGTAAGGCGTCGATTGGAATCGAAGTTCCGAATCGTGTGAGAGAAGATGTGTTTTTATCTGAGATTTTAAAAGACACGATCCTGCAACAAAAAGCAAAAGACTTATCCATTTGTATTGGAAAGGATATTTCAGGAAAACTGGTGATGATTGATATCGCAAAACTCCCTCACTTACTTGTTGCAGGGACAACGGGATCCGGAAAGTCAGTGAGTATCAATGCGATGATCACGAGCCTTATCTGCACTCGTTCTCCTGAAGAAGTTCGATTCATTATGATCGATCCAAAGATGGTCGAGATGACACTCTACGAAGGAATCCCACACCTTCTTATGCCAGTGATCACGGATCCAAAAAAAGCAACGAAGGCACTTTCCTGGGCGATCCAAGAAATGGAGAGTCGTTACCAAATGATCTCCCAATTGAAAAGTAGGGACTTCAAAAGTTTTAATGAAAAAGTGGATGAGTATGCCCACGCGAAGGGATTCCAAAAACTCCCTTACATTGTGATTTTCATTGATGAGCTTGCGGACCTCATGATGGTTTCGGGCAAAGACTTAGAAGAACAAATCCAACGTATTTCCCAAAAAGCAAGAGCAGTGGGAATCCACCTCGTCATGGCAACCCAAAGGCCGTCAGTGGATGTGATCACAGGGGTCATCAAAGCAAACTGCCCAGCAAGGGTTGCTTTCCAAGTCGCACAAAAAACGGACTCACGCACCATTCTCGATACGAGTGGGGCGGAAACTCTCCTCGGAAAAGGGGACTTTTTGTACCGATCTCCTACATCGAGTGACCTCATGCGAATCCAAGCTCCTTACATTGAAGAGAAAGAAATTGATTCCATCGTGGAAGAGGCCAAAAAACAAGGGGCACCTGCCTACGTGGAAATGAACTGGGACGATGAAACGAATATCGAAATGGCCTCTGATGAGGACGAAGAACTCTTCGATGAAGCATGGAACATTGTTGTCACAGAAAAAAAGGCCAGTGCAAGCTACTTGCAGCGAAGGATGCGGATCGGATACAACAAAGCGGCAAGGCTTATGGAACTTATGGAAATGAGGGGTTATGTTTCCCCGCAAGTCGGGGCAAAACCTCGGGAAATCTTACGTTCAGCGTAAATCATCGACAAGAGAAGTTTGTCTGAAAAACTGGGAATCTATGAAAGTATGGATCGGATTTTTGTTACTTGTTTTGGGAGTTTCTTTGGAGGCCCAAACAAGTCCGGCTCACAATTGGCATTCCCCTTCTGAAGTTGTCAAAAAGATCAAAAAAAACTTCAGCGAAATCAATTCGTATTCCGCTGATTTTCTCATCAAAACGGAAGACAACAAAAAAGAAAAACAAATGCGTGGGAAATGTTTTTACAAACGTCCTGGAAAAATTCGTTATAATTTTGCGGAACCAGAAGGGGACGAAATTGTTTCCGATGGAAAAACACTTCATATCTTTATCAAACGGTTAGGTGCTGTGGGAAAACAAGACCTCACACTCGATCGCAAAAATTCCTCAGGTCCTATCTTTACAACCAATAGCCCGGAAGGGTTAAACCGACTCTTTCGAAAATACCATTATAAATTTGATACCATTGAACAACCTCGTTCTATGGGTGATGCAACCAAATACTTTGTTCTCGATTTAGACCAAAGGGAAAAAATTGGTGGGTTCGAAAAGATGAAACTATTTGTGGATTCTGAATCGTACCTCATCAAAAAAGCAGTCGCGACAGATGGTCGTGGTAAAGTCACAACGATTTCATTTTCTAACATTAATTTTTCGGAAGATATCCAAGATGGTGTTTTCAATTTTCATATGAGCGGGAACGCTAAAATTGTCAACAACCCACTTGTCTCTGAGAACTAAACCTAAGAGGAGTTCATTTTGAATACAAAACGAGTTGGTCAGATCCTAAGAGAAGCAAGAGAAGACAAAAAACTTTCTGTGAAAGATGTCGCAAAAGAAACAAATATTGCGGCCAAATACATCATCGCATTAGAAACAGAAGATTATTCTCAGTTCCCAGCAGAAACCTTTGCTCTTGGTTTTTTAAAAAACTATGCCAGTTACTTAAAATTAGACACTGCTATGTTACTCAATTTATACCGTGGGGAACAAATTGAAGAATCACAAGCACCACTCGAAGAACTCACTCGACCTACAACCACTCCCTTTAGTTTAGATCGTAATAAAATCATAAGCCTTGTTTCTCTCTTTTTGTTTGTGATCTCGGCATATATCATCTATATCAGTTTTGAAGATTCTGGTTCTGTTTCCATGGATGATGACAACACAGAAGTAAGCCAAAGTGTTGAGCCTTCCAACAGTTCCGATATTCCTTCTGGCATTAACTTTGTGAACCAAAGTGTTCCTGAAAATGCAAGTGTACCTTTTATCCTCACAGAAGATCGTGGTGTGAGTTTTAGTGTGAACAACCAACAGTGTAAGATGTTCATCAAAGGTGTTTCCAATGGAAAAGCAAACCTAGGATTTAATATTTTCCCTGAAAAGAATGTGTATTTTTTCCAAACAGCAGAAGGGGAAGAAACCATCCTTTCTTATAAAATTGAAGAACTCTCGTCTCTCCGCCGTGACATCCGTGTGGTAACGCAAGCAGTCACAGAAAAATCGGCAAAGGTTCTTGTGACTTTAAAAGAGGAACGAGAAGGGGTCGCTGTGAAATCTCCAGTGGGTGATGTTCCGATCCAAGTGACCTTATTTTTCTCCAAACCTAGTTACGTTGAATTCGTGTTAGATGGTCAAATGGGTGAACGGGGTCTTGTTTCTGCTGGCGAAGTGAAACACTTAGAAGCTCGTGACAGACTTGAGATCAAAGTGGGGGATGGTGGTGCAGTGGAGATGGTACAAAACGGAAAAGAAAGAGTGGTTCTTGGAAAACCAGGAAAACTTGTGAAAAAAATCTTTATCCGCAAACCAAATCCTTACGACTCCACACAGTCCATCATTGGAGAGTTAGGCGAATAATGCCAAAGACCAAAGACAAAACCATTGAGACACCAAAGTCGTTTTTTATTACGACTCTTGGTTGTCCAAAAAACACTGTCGACTCCATGGCGATGCACCAGTCCTTACTCAAAGAAGGACTACTCCCTGCCGCAGACCCAGAAGCCAGTGATTTTCATTTGGTAAATACTTGTACGTTTATCCAAGATGCTACCAAGGAAACCATCCAAACCATCCTTGATTCCATCGATGTGAAGAAAAAGAACAAACAAAAGTTAGTGGTTGTGGGTTGTTTTGCAGAACGGGCTGGAAAGGAAATTTCCGCTGACCTTCCTGAAGTGGATTTACATTTCGGAACAGGTAAGTATGACAAAGCTGGTGAAATTTTACGTTCCCATTTCCCTCTCGATTTTAAAGACCTAACTGAATTCAACGAAGACCTTCTCGAAAGACTGAAAACCTCCAAAGGCATCGAAAACTATTCGAAACCTTATTCCTATGTAAAAATTTCTGACGGTTGTAACCGTGGTTGCCATTTTTGTATCATTCCCAATTTACGTGGGAAATACAGAGACACAGAAATCACAGATGTCCTCGAACAAACGAGGCTTGCTGTCAAAGCGGGTTCCAAAGAGATCTGCTTAGTTTCCCAAGACACAGTGTTTTATGGCAAAGACACAGACAAACTGATGGATTTGGTTCGGTCTGTGGCAGCTGTAGAAGGACTTGAGATCTTACGACTCCTCTATCTGTATCCTGATAAAAAAACAGAAAAGTTACTAGATTTGTACAGAGAAATTTCTAAAATTGCCCCGTATTTGGAAAGCCCCTTACAACATGTTTCCAAATCCGTTTTAAAATCCATGAACCGCACGGGTGATTATGAATTCTTTAAATCCTTATTCCAAAAAGCAAGGGACATCCGTCCTGATTTAGAAATCCGCACTTCGTTTATTTTAGGGTTTCCTGGGGAAACCATGGAAGACGTGGAAGAGATCATTCGCTTTGTGGAAGATGTAAAACCAGAAAAGGTAAACCTTTTTCCTTATTCCCCACAAGAAGGAACCAAAGGGGCAACTATGGAAGGGCAACTGAAAGACAAAGAAATTGCCCGCCGTGTGAACCTTGTGCGGGAAGCTTACCTTGGGACTCTCAAGACCATCCACCAAAACCGAATTGGGAAAACCTACCCATGTGTCGTGGATGAAGTGTTAGAGGAAGGAGCGATTGTTCGTCGCCTCCAAGATGCACCAGAGATTGATGAAGTGGTGTACGTGGAAGAGGTGGGTCTAAAAGTCGGCCAATTTGGTAAGGTAAGAGTGGATTCTTTTTATGAACTCGATATGTCAGGGACTTGGGTGGTTTAGTGGAAGATTGGAAAACCATAGCCAATATTCCTAATTTACTCACCGTACTCCGTGTACTGGCATTACCGTTTTTTATCTTTGCCTTATTCCAAAAAGAATGGGAATACCAAATTTTTGCCTTTGTACTATTTGCACTCGCATCACTTACTGATTTAGTGGATGGGTATCTGGCAAGAAAATGGAACCAACAAACAGAGTTTGGAAAATTCCTCGATCCACTTGCTGATAAATTTTTAGTCATCGGCTGTTTTGTTACCTTTTTGTTTATCCACGAACCCATTGAAGTATGGATGGTGGTTCTCATCGTCGGGCGAGATATGCTCATCACCTTTCTTCGTTACATTGCGGTTCGTTCTGGAAATAGCCTTCGCACGACCATGATGGGAAAGGTCAAAACAGCATTCCAAATGGGAGCGATCCTCATCATCCTTGTGGTGTTTATGCTGATCTCCGGAAAACGCCGTGCGATGATCAACGAAACCTATGCCATGGGAAAACTTGCTGGGTATTCTACCTTTGAAGTGGCATCTCAAAATGCCAATGAGTTTTATACGATGGTGAAAACCTCTGAAACTGTAAGTTGGAAAGATATATTTGATTCTATCGCTTCCTTTGTTCCTTATTTTGGAATGTTATTTACCACGCTAATCACGGTGATCTCTGGATTACGTTATATTTTTACCAACTATCAATTGTTAACCTTTTCGAATTTAAAAAGGATATTTTATGACCGCTCTCACAGTTAAAGAAATCCTTGGCCAAGTGGTGTCTGGGCATCATTTGGTGGATACCCATGCCGAGTACTTTTTAAATGAAGTGATGGATGGCAAAGTGACAGAACCTGTTCTTGCGTCCTTTCTCACTGCCATGAAAATGAAAGGGGAAACAACGGACGAATTGTACGGATTTGTGCGTGCTATGCGTAACCACGCCATCCAACCGAAAACCAATTTTGGTTTTGATTTTTTGGACACTTGTGGGACGGGAGGAGATGGCAAGGGAACATTGAATGTTTCCACATTGTCTGCTCTCACTCTAGCAAGCCTTGGTCACAAAGTGGCAAAACATGGGAATCGTTCGGTTTCTTCGCTTTCGGGAAGTTCTGATATCCTCTCTGGCTTAGGTTATCCTTTGGAACGAACTCACGAAACATGTGAAGCTGAGTTTCTGCGGACTGGGTTTGTGTTTTTGTTTGCGCCTTCCTGGCACCCAGCCATGAAATACGCGGGTCCCGTAAGGACGGCACTGGGTTTTCGCACATTTTTCAATTTGATTGGACCACTTTCCAATCCCTTTTCTCCCACACACCAGATTGTGGGAGTGTATGACCGTTCTTTGTGTTTGCCAATGGTGGAAATTTTGGCGAAATTAGGGGCAAAAGGAGCCCTCGTTTGCCACTCCCAGGATGGTCTGGATGAGTTTTCCATTTTTGAAACGACTGATTTTGCTTATTTTGATGGAAAGACCACAAAAGAACTCAGTTTTGATCCGAAGGAACTCCAGTTGCAAGCGAGTGAACTGGATCGAAATACAGTGTTCTCTTCTTCTAAAGAAGGGGCGGAATCACTCTTTCGTGCTGTCCTTGACCCACAAGGGCCAACAGGGGGAACAGCCATGGTCGCACTGAACGCCGGAGTTTCCTTATTTTTACTCGGTGCAGTAAAAGACATTCCTTCTGGTTACCAAATTGCGAGAGATGCGTTATTATCGAAAAAAGTTCTCCGATTCGCTCGTGAAACATTGAATTTAAGATAAGGCCTGTAAACATTGGATAAATAGCTATGCTCAATTTAGATTTTTTCACATCCCAAATCCTAATCCTTGCCCAAGAAGAAGGCGCTAAGTCTTCTCTTCAGTCCCTGATCATCATTCCGATTATGCTTGTCGCAATGTACTTTCTTGTGATCCTTCCCAACAAAAAGGAAGAGAAAAAAAGAAAAGAAATGATTGGTAACTTACAAAAAGGGGATACTGTTGTGACTAGCAGTGGCCTTCACGGTAAAATCGTAGAATTCAAAGATAACAACGAAACGGTTGTATTAAACGTTTCTGCGAATACAAACGTAACCTTTGATACTAGCGCAATCCTTAAGAAAAAAGCGTAAGATGAAATCCTTCTTTTCCCTTTTATTACTTCTAGGTCTTTCTACATCCCTCTTTTCACAAGAGGGTTTGGACTTTTTGGATAAGGTAAACGACAAACCAAAAACTACCACCAAACCCAAAGAAGACACAGTTCAAACCACAACTAAAAAACAATCTACTGTTGTGACGCAAACTGGAACGACGACAGGGAAAAAGAAAAAATCAAAAAAGAAGTCAAAACAAAACCAACTGACAACAGAGAGTCTTCCACAAAACAACAATTTGGTGACAAACCAAAATGTGAATCCTGTTGTTACAGAAAAAAACTTAAACCCAATAGAAAAACAACCAGCGGTTGTGGAAGAAGAGGAAGTTGTATCCAATGCTTTTTGGATGGACTCTGGGGTTTCAGTAGAACCCACTGGCCTTCCTGGATTTTCGTCTGAATTAAAAATAACAAATTCAGAAGTAGGGAAAGTGACTTCGGAATCCAGTATCAATAAAGATTCAGGGAAATCGTTTTTTAATGTTTCTGATTTTTTTGCGAAATACAAAAAAGCTATGATGATCCTTGGAATTATCATCCTTTTTGCTTTTTATAGACTTAGATCCGCACGTCCAGGTTCTAGCAGTCGTTCTTATAGAAGATAAAATTTTTAGGAGCAAACCAACTTGCAATCGTATCGACTCTTACTTCTACCATTTTTCATTTTAGTGGTATCATTTACCATTTTGTATCCAAACTTTGCCGACCGAACCTTAAAATTGGTTGTGAGAGAGGACGTATATTCCTTATCTGAAGCAGATCAAAAAGCGCTTGTGAGTGGACTCTTTGATCGTTGGGAAAAAGATTATGGGAAAAGTTCTGGTTGGACTATTGAACCAAATGGAACTTTGCCTCCTAAAGAAAATCCGTTTTATATCGTGAATGGACGTTTTATCACATCCGCAAAAATCAATCAAATCTCGCAAGAAAACCAAAACTTAGTAAACGAATCCAAAAACAAATTGGAACCAACTTGGATTGAAAATATGATCCGTGGTGGAAAATCATTGTCCATCAAACTTGGCCTTGACTTACAAGGTGGGATGCGAGTGGTTTTAAAAGGTGATTTTGAAGATTATACCACTAAACTACGTGATTTATATGCCAAAGAAATTGCAGAGCTAAATCTGACTGTCAACAATCCGGCAACCAAACCGGAAGAAAAAGAAAAAGCACAAAATCGACTTTCTGAAATTGAATCGAGTTTTGACCTTTCTCCGATGCGTAAGATTGTTGAATTAGAAAAAGCAAAGATGATTATCGACAATCGTCTCACAACGCAAAACCTAACAGAGCCTCAGGTGAGGATCCAGAAAGAACAAGATGCGATTGAAGTATCACTTCCTGGTGTTTCCAACTCTGCTGCGATCTTAGAAATTTTACAAAATACAGAAACGGTGGAATACCGCCTAGAAGAACCAAATCCTTTTACTTATAAAAACATCATTGGTGATAGTGAAAGAAGGATGATGGATCTTGGCCAAAGAGAAAAAACTGACATCTTTCTTTTCCAAGAACTAGTGAAAAACAAAGCAGGGAAAAAAGCCCAGGATGAGTTTTTGGCAGGCCTAGAAAAAAAATACAATATCCCAAAAGACTACAAAGTGTATGCAATGTGGGCGCGTGGGAATTCTGCTAAGTCTACTTTACTGCCTAGAAGTTTTGTTGTTCTCGAACGGAAAATTGCCCTTTCTGGGAATGATATGACGAATGCCCAACCATCGTATAACTCCAATTCTTATGGATGGATGGTGAGTTTTACATTAACTCCCAATGGTGCGGAGAAATTTTTTGATTTAACTTCTGAGAACCGTGGGCGCAACCTAGCAATTGTTTGGGGTGATAAAGTGATCTCCAATCCTGTGATCAATGATCCCATTGCGGGGGGGCGTGCAGAAATTTCAGGAAGTTTCTCAGAACAAGAAGCCATTCGTTTGGCAAACGTGATTTCAGAAGGTGCTCTTCCCATTCCACTTTCCGTTTTGGAAATGCGTTTTATTGGACCTACTCTAGGGATAGAATCCATTGAAGTCGGTGTAAAAGCCGTAGCGATTGGATTTTTCTTAGTTATGATGTATATGATCTTCTATTATAGGTTAGGTGGGTTTATTGCTGACCTTTCCCTTCTTGTGAACATCATCATTCTTGCTGCTCTTTTAACTCTAATGGATTTTACACTCACCCTTCCTGGGATTGCGGGGATTATTTTAACTGCTGGTATGGCGGTGGATGCAAACGTAATCATCTATGAGAGGATACGAGAAGAAATCGAAGAAGGAAGGGCTCTTTCTGTTGCGGTGACTAGAGGGTTTGAAAACGCATTCTGGACGATTATGGATGCCAACGTAACCACTCTCATTGCCGGGATTTTAATGATCCGTTTAGGAAATGGACCAATCAAAGGTTTTGCGATCACACTCTGTTGGGGTATCGTAACAACTCTTTTCACATCCTTATTTCTATCTCGATTGTTTATGGAACTGACTGTAAACCGAATGGGAGTCCATCATTTGAACTTAAGACCTTTTTTCTATGGAAAAAAAGAGGGTAAACATGCGTAATATCAATTTCACTAAGTATAAATACTTCACTCTTAGTTTTTCATTTTTAGCAATTGTATTTGGGTTTGTCGTGACGTTTTCGAAATACGGTGGGTTTGCTCACTCTCTCGATTTCAATGGGGGACTTCGTACGGTAGTGGAACTTCCCAAAGACAAAACAAGAACGGACATTGAAACCTATTTCCAATCGAAAAAGATTGAAGCCGTTGTGATTTTACTCGAGAAGGAAAAGAATATTTTCCAATTGGACGTCGGACTAGGTTCGCTTGCAACAATTGAGAGTTTATACAAAGAGATTCCAGAAGAGAAACGAGAAACTTCCACCTCGGCGATTGACAGGTTTGTCCAACTGCTTCGTTTTGAGTTCAATCTCCCTAAGGAAAAGGTGCTTTCCGCAGACCAAGTGGGAGCTGTTGTTGGGGGTGAATTAACAGAAGTAGGAATCACCTTACTTCTCACAACACTTGCTATCATTTTATTGTATTTGAGTATCAGGTCTCAGTTTAAGTTTGCTCTCGCTTCTGCGATCGCTCTGGTGCACGACATCTTGATGACAGTGGCTTTAATTGGGTTTTTACAAATCAAACCAAGTGTTCCGATCATTGCAGCACTCTTAACACTACTTGGGTATTCCATTAATGATAAAATTGTGGTATTTGATCGGATTCGTGAAAATGCGCATGGAAAAGATAACTTGGCTCTTTCCAATATCATCAATGTATCCATAACGCAAACTCTTGGTAGAACGATTAACACATCCTTTACAACAATGATTTCCGTTGTGGCAATCATTGTGGGTGGCGCGGCTGAGTTATATGACTTTGCCTTTATTTTACTATTTGGTGTGATTGTTGGAACCTATTCTTCCATTTACATTGCAGCTCCCATTTCTGAGATTTATGACATGCTCAGGAAGAAAAAATTCGCTTAAACCAAATTAGATGGATGTAGGGAAAAAGAAGGAACTTTATTCTCTACATTCTTTACTTGGGTTTCTTGCCATGGGTAAAACTGGCGGAAACCCTCCCGTATCAGCGGTTCTCACTGATGGACAGGGGAATGTGTTGGAAAAAGCACATACCAAAGAATTTGGAGGGAACCATGCGGAAAGGGAACTCTTCGCCTTATTCGAAAAAAAACATTCTCTCAGTCCAACTAGATTCGAAGAGAATCCTTCACCTCCCTCAAACCTAACGGATCAAACGCAAACGGTAAAGAAACCAAATCCTTTGCCTGCAGATTCCATTTTGTCTGTCAGTCTAGAACCTTGTACTCATTTCGGAAAAACACCACCTTGCCGAGATTTGGTGCTCAGTTACCATCCTAAAGAACTCCTCATTGGTTGGAAGGATCCAAATCCTCTCATCACATCAGGAGACTGGTCATCGTATCAAGAGAAAACAATTTCCGTTCGATTGGAACCGGTACTTGCCAATACAACATTACCGTTTTTACAGGGATTTCTCAAACGAATGAAGACTGAGCTCCCTTGGGTTTGGATCAAATCTGCGACTTCGAAAGAAGGAAATTATGCAAGTTTGGATCACAGGAAAGAAAGGGTAAGTGGCGAAGACACTGATTTATTTTTACAAATGTTACGAGGGAAAATGGATGCGGTGGCAGTTGGACCTAATACCATTTATACGGATGAACCTTCGTTACATTATAGAATCACCGATTCGATGATAGAAACAGCAGGTCATCCCAAACAAATAACAGATCTTGTCCCTTTTTTTGAAGCTGCGACCAATTTGTTATCTTCTCTTTTTCGATGGGCCAAAGAAACAGTCGTTGTACATCAGTTAGAAGAGGAAAAATACCAACCGTTCCGAGTTTTTGTTTTGGATCCACACCGAATGCCAAAGGAATCGTTTTGGAACAAACAAAGGGAACTCACAAAACGGTTTGGTAAAAAACTTTGTGTTTTTTTTCTTCTTACGACTCATGAATCCTCGAAATCAGATGAATTGAATTTATCCAATGAGATCAAAACCCATATAGAAAATCTCTCCTCATATTCTGTTGTTTCGCTAAAGAAAACGGATGGCAGTTTGTTTTTAGAAACCTTGGGAAAATTGGGAATCAATACCTTGTTATGTGAAGCGGGAAGTTTTTTTCCCAAATTTTTAGAAAATGACCTGACGGAAGAAGATTGTATTTTGGAGATTCGGAATACTAAAAAATCGATTCCCAATGGGATTCCATTTGCTTACATTGAAGATCCTATTGTGTCTGAATTTCGAATTGGTTCCCATTTCCTCTTCCTGCGAAAACCAAAAAGGAGAACTTAAACCATGTTTACAGGACTTGTTGAAACCCTTGGAAAGGTAATCCAAATCGAACCCATTGACTCTGGAATCCAGTTTACCATTGAAACCGAATGGGAAAATCCAGACATCAAACTTGGTGACTCCATTGCCATCAATGGTGCTTGTATGACTGTCACTCAATTTTCTGAGTTAGGGAATGTATTTCAATTTTACGCCTCGTTTAAGTCTTTAGAGTTAACCAACTTATCTAGGTTAGGGGAAGGTACTCTTGTGAACTTAGAACGGGCTATGGCACTAGGGCAAAGGTTCGGTGGTCATATGGTGCAAGGCCATGTAGATGGAGTGGCAAAGGTCCTCAGTCGAAAACAAATCGAAAACGAAGTGGAAGAGTTTTGGGTAGAGATTCCGAAAGAACTCCGTCGTTTTTTTGTGAAAAAAGGATCTGTGACCTTAGATGGAATCAGCCTTACCGTAGTAGATATCAAAGAGGGAGCAATCCAACTCATCTTGATACCAGAAACGATGCACAAAACAAATGCTAGGTCTTGGAAAGTGGACAGCCGCCTCAATGTAGAAGTAGACGTTCTTGCCAAATACATTGAAAATTATTTGGCATCCAGAGGAGAAGGGGAAGCGAATTAATTTCTTTTGAGTAAGTCGTCGATATCCGAATCATCAGAATTTCCATCCAAATATCTTTGTTGGAAATCAGCACTACTCAAAATTTCAAAAAACATATCCAGTTTTGCCAATTTGAAAACATTTTGGATCATGGGTTTCATGCCTACGAGTAGAAGTTTGCCTTTTTTGTTTTTTAAGGAATTGAGACTTTTGATGAGAGATCCAATTCCGGAAGAGTCGATGTAGTCGAGGCGACTCATTTCAATGGAAACAAGGTTTGGGCTCGATTCGATCAAGTTATTGAAAATCGACTCAAATTCTTCTGTGGACTCAATATCAAATTTTCCCGCAATTTCGATCGATTTGATCTTTCCCGTTGTGCTTAGTTTTAGTTCCAAACATCCCTCCGATCCGACACATTTAGACAAAAGAAATAGGAAAAATCAATGAATTTCTTTGGGAATCTTCTTTAATTCGGAACGGCTTTCAGAGTTTTAGTATATAGAGGCCTTTCCCTATGATACGTCCGATCGAAGAAGCAATCGAAGAAATCCGCCAAGGCAAAATGATCATTCTCGTCGATTCCGAAGACAGAGAAAACGAGGGAGATTTGGTCTGTGCCTCAGAATTTGCGGACAAAGACAAAATCAATTTTATGGCCACTCATGGTCGGGGACTCATTTGTGTTCCGATGGAACGGGAACGACTGCAAAGCCTGGGTCTTGGGAAGATGGTGGATGATTTATCTCTTGGAGATAAACATGGAACTGCTTTTACCGTTTCAGTGGATGCAAAATTTGGCACAAGCACTGGAATATCCGCTCACGACAGAGCAAAAACAGTAGAAGTTTTACTCGATCCAAAAACAAAACCAGATGATTTGATGCGTCCCGGACATTTATTTCCTTTGCAGGCTGTGACTGGTGGAGTGCTCCGGAGAGCGGGACATACGGAAGCAGCGGTAGACCTATCTAAGTTAGCGGGTCTCTATCCAAGTGGTGTGATTTGTGAAATCATGAATGATGATGGTTCCATGGCAAGAATTCCTGACTTGGAAAAATTTGCAAAAACTCACGGACTCAATATCTATACCATAGAAGACCTGATTCGTTACAGAAGACATAAAGAAAAACTCATCCACTTAGAAGTAGAAGCAAGTCTACCCACTGAGTTTGGTGATTTCAAAATCAAAGCGTATTCCACTCAAATTGATGATAAAATCCACATGGCACTTGTCAAAGGGGATATCAATCCAGACAAACCTGTTCTCGTGCGAGTACATAGCGAGTGTTTGACGGGAGATATTTTTTCTTCACAACGTTGTGATTGTGGACCTCAACTTCATAATGCCCTTCGTATGATTGAAAAAGAAGGATCGGGGGTCTTACTTTACATGAGACAAGAAGGTCGTGGAATTGGTATCATCAATAAATTGAAAGCCTATTCCTTGCAAGAGGGTGGTCTTGATACTGTAGAAGCCAACGAAAAATTAGGTTTTGCTCCTGACCTTCGGGAATACGGAATTGGTGCTCAAATCCTAAGAGACATTGGGGTAAAACAGATGAAACTCATTACGAATAACCCTCGTAAGATTGTGGGTCTTGAAGGATACAATTTGCATGTGACTGAAAGAGTACCAATTGAAATTGATCCTGTGGAAGAAAACTCTCGTTACTTACAAACTAAAAAAACAAAGTTAGGCCATTTACTGAACCTGCACGGTTAAGAACCGAATCGATAAACTCTCTTCTTTAAGGGGAGAGTCTTGTTCTTTTCCACTCGTCTTTTAGTTTTTCAAATAAAATCCGATCGTGTAACCTTCCTACTCTTCCTTGCCAAAATTCAATTTTGGTAGGGGCTACAGAATACCCTCCCCAAAACTCTGGCATCGGGATTTCTTTTCCTTCCCATTCTTTAGAGAGAGTCGCGAACTTCTCTTCTAAAAATTCTCTGGATGGCACCACCGAACTTTGATTTGATGTATGAGCTCCAATTTGAGACTCTCTTGGGCGAATTGCAAAATAACGTTCTGATTCATCTCTGGGAATTTTTACGGCAATCCCTTCAATGCGGATTTGTCTTTCCATTTTTGGCCAAAAGAAATTGAGCGCCACGTGGTTGTTCTCAGCGATATCATTGCCTTTGTCCGAATGGTAATTGGTGAAAAATTGAAATTCATTGCGAATGAGACCTTTTAAAAGTACAATCCGTACGCTTGGTTGGCCTTCTTTGTTTACCGTGGCAAGGCTCATGGCGTTTGGTTCTGGTTCTCCTTCTTCTTTTGCTTCGGAAAACCAAAGGGAAAAGAGTGCCAAGGGATCTGTCCCTGCTGTTGTTTCTGAAAGGACAGAACGTTTGTAAGATTGGCGCATATGCGCTAGGTCATTCATTGTTTCCATAAATCTGAAATCCTTCCCATTCATAATAATGGACGATGAGTTTGTAAAAAAAAGTAAAAAAGAGTCCAAGGGAAAAATAGAGACCCATGGGAACCTTGGTTCCTTTTAATGGTGTTCCTTTTTTTCGTAACAAGACAGTCATAACGACTGCTAAAACATAAGAGGTATTCAAATACACCATCCAAAATGGATTTCCTGTGATGGCAGCAAACATGGGAGAATAGAGCACATCCCCAAGACCTGTCCCCCCACGAAACAAAAGATAAATGGAAACGTAAAATACCAAAAAACCTAAATACACATAGAGTTGTTCGAGGCCCAAACTCTCCTCAAACAAAAAGTAATTTGTCAAACATCCAAATCCCAAAAGGAAGGGAAGGTTTTCATAATCCAGGGATAATTTTTTTGCATCGGTGAAAATTGAAATGAGTAGGTGGCCAAATAAAAATAAAAGGCAAATGGTTCCGAGAAGTGAATCAGAAACGAAATATACAAAAATCGCGACGAGACCAAATAAAAACTCAGATAAGGGATAGAGTTTAGGAATCTCTACCAAACAACTCTTACACTTTCCTTTTTCCAAAAACCATCCTAGTATGGGAACGAGTGCTAGTGAGGAAATTGGTGTTTTACATTCGGGACAATGGCTTGGTTTTGTAAAAATGACAAACCAACGTTTTTTCCCTTGGAATTCTTTTCTTCCTTTCTCATAACAGTAATATAAAATTCTGTCAGCGAGTGTAGTATAAAAACTGGCAAGTGCACCACCAAACAAAAACAAGATAGTATATGCTGACAGGTTCCAAAGAAATAACCAATTTGTATCTTCAAAAACGTCCACAGTCACATCCAGCTTTTATAAAAGACTTACGTTTCTTTTGCCAATTCTTGTAAGGCCTTCATTCCGCGTTTCAGTGTTTCCCACTCGGTGGCAAAAGAAAGTCGAACAAAGTTTTTGGAATCACAGAAGATAAACCCAGGTACAAGGATTAAATCTTTTTTGACAGCACGTTTGATAAACTCTTCATCTTCGCAAGGCACTTGGAAAAAGGAATAAAAAGCTCCCCCCGATTTTTGAATGGGGTAGTGGTCTTTTAGGGATTCATACACAAAGTCACGTTTTTCTTTGTAATCTTGGATGTAAGTTGTCATGTCAGTTTTTAAGGCTTCGATTCCTGCCCACTGTGTGATGGAAGGGGCACAAACGACGGTATATTGTTGTAAAGTGGTAAGTGCCTTGATGACTTTGTCTTCGGCAAGGATTGTGGCAAGCCGTAGTCCAGTCATATTATACGTTTTGGAAAATCCAGTGAGAGTGATGGTTTTTTCATACTCACTTCCGATAGAAAAAAACTTCCCATCATAATCGAAGAGTTCATAAATCTCATCACTGATGAGGTAAGCTCCCGTGGCTTCCGCTAAATTGGCAAGAGCACGAAGTTGTTCTTTGGATAAAACCTTTCCTGTTGGGTTCGATGGATTGGAAAATATGATGAGTTTGAATTTTCGGTTTTTGAGTGCCTCTACATCATTTGGTGTAAAGTCTTCCGAAAGAGGGACAACCTTTCCTCCATAAAACTTCAGCATGGCAGGATACATTAAGAAATAAGGAGAGATCACAAGGCACTCATCTCCCTCGTTCACAAGGGCATTGAATAATAAAAAGAGGGCAGAAGAAATCCCCGAAGTCACAAGGATTCTGTCCTCATGTGCATACTTCATATGGTTTTGGGTTCTATATTTTTCGGCCATCGCCGTTTTTAATTCTGGAATCCCTGCTGTGAGGGTGTAAGAAGTTTTCCCTTCAATGGCAGCTTTGTTCATCGCTTCAATGATGTTAGGTGGGCAAGGAAAGTGAGGTTGCCCGATACTCAAATTGATCGGGTTTTGGATGCTCCTTGCAAGTTCGAAGGCTTTTCGGATGGGGGAGGAGTCGATCCCATTCATTCTATTGGCAAATTCCATGGAACCATCATGGTTTTTGGGGGAGGTACGGGTCAATAGAATTTGGTTTACACCCTGGAATTGAGTAGAAATCTGAAGGATATGGAATTTGTAACCATCGCCGATGTGAAAGTGCCGGTTCTACCGCACTCCGAAAAATTTCCCGTTTTCTCTTCTAGCCTTGTTGAAACTGACTCGGTGAAACAAACCTTACAAAAAATCCTCTACCCCATGCTCGAAGGAATGCCCGTCCTCCTTGTAGGAGATGCTGGGGTTGGAAAAAACGCTTTAATCTATTATATCAATTCCCTCAGAAAACAACCTACACTTCGGTTCAGTTTCAACGAGGACACACTCCCTGAAGATTTGATTGGTTCGTATCGTATCCTTCTGGATGGGAAGGGTTTTACTTGGTCCAATGGGCCACTCACGAATGCACTTTCCGAGGGTTTGAGTTTTGTGGCCGATGAGATGAACCTCTGTGCGCCAAACATCATCAAACGATTTTCCTCTGTCTATGAATCCCATTACCTCGACTTACTCGAAGGCAGTGGAGAACGAGTGAAAGGCAAAACGGGATTTTGGTTCATTGGAACCCAAAACCCAAGTGAAGGGTTTGAAGGTCGTAAACCCTTGCCGTTTGATATCACCAAACATTTTGCAGTTGTCTATGTGGATCCGTATACTCCAGATGAGATGTTTTATATCTTAAAAAAACTCTATCCCATGTTATCGGAAGAGGTTCTAAAACAAATCATTCGCATCAGTATCGAATCGGAAAAACGAATTAAATCTGGTGAAGTTGGAAAAGGGGATTTAGAAAAATACCATTTTAATTTACGAACCTTACAAAAGTATTGCAACCGTTTGGTGTTATTTGGCGCCAAAGACAAAACGGTTTCCGTACGCGAAGCATTGTATCTCTTTGAAGAACCATTCCGCAAAAAAGAAGACCGTGACAAACAAAGGGAACTCATTGAATCCGAGTTTGGTGGTGCTGTAAAACTTGTTCCTACCAAAGGGTATGTACAAGGATCTACCATCTTCTGGAATGACAAAGAAATCAAAACTTGGGACGAAACAAAAACGATCTCATTACTTTCCAAATACCCAACACCAGAACCCATCCTGCATTTCCTGGACCAAGTGTTTACCGCCATCCAAGCAAAAGAAAACATCCTTATCGAATACAGAGAAGACCAGGACCCACAAGAATTTTTACCTTTGTTTACTGAACTTACCGGAATTCAAATTGAATCCGTGATGTTATCCAAAGGGATGCATACCTCCGATGTCGTGGGTGCTTTAAAACCAACAGAAGAAGGAAACATCGAAAGTGTCACTTGGGTAGACGGCCCTCTAACGCGCGCTATCCGAAAAGGTCATATCATCCTCATCTCAGGTTTGGAATCGGCTGGTGCAGAACTTGTTGAAAAAATGAATATGCTAACGGATGATGCCAGGTCTCTGACTCTGCCACCAGAGTCTGGAGAATACCTTCCCGTCAAACTGACAGAAACCTCTGTGGTTTTTGGAATGAAGTCCTTTCGTGCTTCTAAGTCTGTGACAACGATCTCTCGTGCCTTCCGTAACCGTTTTACACCAATTTTATTCCCAGAACTGGAAGATGTAAAAGTCTTAGAAGATATTTTGGAATTCTTTTTACCTGAAGGGGTGTTACCTAGATCCCTTGCCCGATTTCACCTCAAAGCAAAGGAACTTTCGGAAAAACGTACGATTGGTTCGGCGAACCTCATGCCTTACCGATTTGGGATTGCGAACCTTCTCAAATGGAAAAATCATATCTACCGTTACAACCAAACCGATGTAAAAGACATTGCGATTCGGGGCGGAAAAATTTATTACACAAACCAAATTGCGGATCCGAAGGAACGAAAGGAACTTGAGCGCCTGTTAGAGGGCTATCTATCTGGTGTAGAAGAGGTATCAACACTCTTCGAGGAAATCGAAGAGAAAAAAAAAACATTTACCGTTGAATCAGGACTAAATCGAAAAAATTGGTGGGATCCTGAGCTTCACAAACGCGATCCTCTCACAGGTGTTGCTAAAAAATTAAACTCTGGTGAAGAAACCAAACGGGGAATTGAGATCAATACACCCGAAACAGGTGGAGGAACCAAAGAAGGACCTGATGCATGGTATGGTCAGGACACACAGGGAAACCAAGGCCAAGGAGAACCACAAGGTGGGGGTGGCGCTTGGGGTTACCGCACTGAAGAACTCTATAAACAATTCTTAAAAAAACGCCGTCTGCTTTGGGATTATTCCATCATGGTGGGTCTCGAAGAATTTAAATCGGTGTTTGGAAAAGAGCTCGAAGAAGTCGAACTCAACCTAGAGCAACTCTTTGATCCTGAAATTGACATCCACCGCATGTACAAAAACGAAGGTTCAAGAGTGGACGCACGCAAATACATCTCTTACAAAAGTGGAAGGGGTGATACCAAAATCTTCGATAAAACCACCATCGAAAAAAATGATGAAAAACTCAAAGGGGTCGAGGTCACCTTCCTTGTTTCCAAATGCAGAAGGATCTTTAACTTTGAGTATTCGATAGCGATGTTATCGGCCCTACTAGTGAGTTTGCATATCCTAAACGAACATGATATCAAAACCAGTGTGCATACTTTCTGTGATATCAAAAACTCAAAAGACACTGTGGATATTTTTAATCTGAAATCAGCAGAAGAAGACTACACCCCCGAGAAAGAAGAAGAAGTATTCAGTGCCCTTTGTAAAAATTGGCAAGGAGATAGCATCCCTGAATTCCAAGTCCTTTCTAACTGTGAACGTTATTTTTCACCCGATGCCCAAACCAAAATCATTGTGATCCTTTCTGACTTCCGAGGCCAGCGGGCAAAGACTTACATTGAGGACGAACTCGCTTCTTTTGATACGAGAAAAATGAAAGAAGCTGTACTGAAAAACGAAGAGAAAAATTATGTATTTTTAGGGGTAGGACTTGGTTCTCGCTACATTGCAGAACACGTGTTCCACGATTCGCTCCAGATAACGGCTGACAATTTTTATTCGATGCCAAATCTCATTGGGGCAGAAATTGCAAGGCTTGTACAAATCCATCATTCTTTAAGACAATAATCCATATGGGCAAAACCAAAAAAGACGATAAACCACGCGGAACCGATCCTTTAATCAACAAAAAGGCAAAGTTCAATTTCGAACTCTTAGATTCGTTCGAAGCTGGTGTTGTACTCACTGGATCTGAGGTAAAATCCCTCAGGGAAAAAAAAGGGAACCTCACCGATTGTTTTGCCAAAGTCAGAAATGGAGAAGTGTTTTTGGAAAACTTTCAAATTCCACCGTATAAGAACGGAGGTTATGCGAACCACCCCGAGATTCGTCCAAGAAAACTCCTTCTCAAAGCAAAAGAAATTGAAAAGATAGACAGGTCCATCAAAGAGAAGGGGCTTGTGCTTGTTGCCACACGTTGTTTCTTTAAGAACAATCGTTTGGTGAAAATTGACGTCGCTTTAGCCAAACCTAAAAAACTTTACGACAAACGTGACGATATTCAAAAGAAGGAAGCCAAAATCGATATGGAAAGAGCCATGAAGGAACACTTACGCAAATGAAGAAACTTCCCATCGTCACCATTGTTGGTAGACAAAATGTGGGAAAATCCACATTATTTAACGCCATTCTGCGAGCACAGAGTGCCATCACAGAAAACACTGCTGGTGTCACACGCGATGTATTGCAAAAAACAGTCGAACGATCAGAGTTTAAAATTCCATTTACGTTGTCTGATACACCAGGTCTTGACATTGAAAACATTGATGAAATCTCAAAAGAAATCATTGAGATTGCCTTTGAACACTTACGCAATTCGGATCTCATCTTACATGTGATCGATCACAAAGACTTACGGAAGTATGATCACAAACTCATCGACTTATTCAAAAAAGATGAAGTACTAAAAGAAAAAAATGTACTAACGCTTATCAACAAAGTGGATACAGAACAAGATGAATATGATCTGGAACCATTTTATAAACTAGGGTTAAACGAACTCCTTCCGATCTCCGCACTTGGGCGCCGCAATTTTGATTTACTCTACCAAAAGATTAATTTTTTTCTCCCAGACAAAATCAAAACCCAAGAAGACCCGTATTGCAAAATTGCCATCATTGGAAAACCAAACTCAGGTAAGTCGTCACTCCTCAATACTTTCCTTGGTTACAAACGAGCAGTTGTGAGTGATGTTCCTGGCACAACAAGGGATTCTGTATCCGATCAGTTTTACTTCCAAAACCATAAATTGGAAATCATCGATACTGCTGGGATCCGAAGGAAATCCAAAACAGGAGAAAGTTTGGAATTTTATTCGTACAAACGAACCTTACATAGTTTAGGGGAAGCAGATGTAGTTGTCCTTCTTGTCGATGCCATGAAAGGCCTTGGTGAATTTGACAAAAAGATCTTTGGGGAAATCCAAGAACTCGGAAAACCCATGCTCGTTGCGGTGAACAAATGGGACCTCGTCCCTGAAAAAGAATCCAATTCCTGGAAACACTACAAAGACCGAATGGAAGGAAAACTTTCGATTCTCAAGGAACGCCCACTCCTGTCTCTGTCGGCAAAAGAAAAACTTCGTACCCACAAACTCTTAGAAGAAGTGGTTTCCCTCTTTGAAAAGTCCCAAAAAAAGCTCACAACCCGCCAATTAAATGACTGGTTAAGCAAGTGGGGGGGAAAAAATAAGGTACAGAAGGCATCGAACCGACCTCCGAAGGTGTATTACGCCACCCAGGTCTCGCAGATCCCTTTTAAAATATTGTTCTTCGTGAACGACACAAAACTCTTTCCCTCAAATATTTTGAGTTTCTACCGAAAGAGTATTGTAAAGGAATTTGGACTGGACGGCCTTGCTGTTGAGATCGAACTCCGGAACAGAAACGAAGGAAAGGAGGGCAGGGAATGATTCTTGCCGCGATCCTATTCAGTTACCTTTTTGGTGGCATCCCGGTGGGGTTTATCCTCGCCAAACAAATGCGAGGGATTGATATCCGTGAGCACGGTAGCCGTAATATCGGTGCCACAAATGTAGGCCGGGTCATTGGTTGGAAGTATGGATTTTTAGCCCTGCTTCTTGATGCTCTGAAAGGTGCCATCCCCGTCATCTCTGCCTCTTACATTGATTCCCCTTATTCTCTTACAACAACGGAAATCCTACTCGGGTCTGTCGCCATCCTGGGACACACCTTCACTCCTTTTCTTCACTTTCGAGGTGGGAAGGGTGTCGCAACTGCCCTTGGGGTGTATATGACCCTTGTTCCCATTGTAACACTCTGTGCTCTTCTGATCTTTTTTATCGTGTATAAAATCTCTGGATTTGTTTCCCTTGGGTCTATCCTGGCAACACTTTCCATGCCACTTTGGTATTTTGGTTCTTCCAAAGTATTACCTAGTGCCGATTACCAACCGATCATCTTTTTTGTGTTAGTGGCTACTTTTTTTCTCATCACGTATTCCCATCGGGAAAATATCAAACGTCTCGTTTCCGGAAAGGAACTCAGAGCTTCCCAAGATGCAAAATGAAAGGGAATCCACACTTTCGCAGAAAGAGAAACTCTTTCTCATCACCAAGTTTGTAGAAGACCACCCAGAAGCGGAAATCCAAGACTTCTACAAATGGTTGTATTATGGAGAGTTTGGAATGGAAGAATCCACACTCCTTATGACGGGAAAACTTTCGATTCCAGAACTCCACTTAGTCCTCAGTGAAATCAAAAAAGAAGAAGAACAGAATCTAGAATCCGAATTCGTTTGGGAACCCGTTGGGCTTGCCGCCAGGTATGTGAAAGTGTATCTCACAAAATACTACCATATGGATTGCCCCGTCAAACGGATTGTGAATTTACTGGAACGGTCTCCTGCCTTTCGTGGGGCAAGGATGAGTTTTAAACTGGATTGGAATTTACTAAAAGAAACAGTTCTGGAACTCCGTCCGGAACTCACTCGGCGTGATTTTATCAATTTTGAAGAGCGTATCAATTTCCACCAATTGCCAGCTCTGCCACATACTGATGGTTATGCGGAGAAAAACCCGTTTGCTTACCGTGTGGTTTCTCAAAAATTATTTTTCGATTATTTCCCTGAGTTTGAAGACAATGCTGTCTTTCATCCTTTTTCCGGAAACGAATCCATCATCGGATAAAGACTGCGTTTTAAAAACCGAATCTCTTTTCGGATGGACTGAATGAGAATTTGGTTTTTTCGTTTTGTATCCAAATCTTTGTGACGTAATAAATAAATTTCTGTTTTGCGGATGAGTCTTCGTAAATAGGATTCACTTTGCATCCAAATCCATATTTCCGAATCTTGGAAGGAAGTGTTTTCCGTATCTACGGCAAATGCATTCAGTTTGGATTCGATAAAAGATAAATCAGTGTGTATCTTTTGGAAAAGAGCTTCCCCACTGCTTGGAATGGTTCCATGCGAAGTCATTTCCTGAAAGTTTTGATTTTTCGGTTTGTTTCCTTTATCTTTACTTATTTCGGGCATCTCATTCTCTTTCGTTTCTTTTCCCGACCATATGGAAAACTTTCGCCAAGGGTAATGATGATTAGGAATCAAGTTTAACTTTTCTTTGGCTGCCTTAGGAGAAAGGGAGGGGATCCCTTCCATGTTTGCCCCGTCTTCGTTCACATTCCAAAGGGACATTTCTTTTACACTTGTGGCGGACTCTTCAAACCAGTGACGGTATAAATCCAGAACATAATCTGTTAACACTTCCCCTCCATTACAAGAGGGAACAAAACGGGTTTCTCGTTTCCGGATGATGACTTCATTGATGCGTTCGAGGCTATTTTTGCGACTGACTTGCGTTAACCATTTTTCATTATGGTGGGTGCCTGTGGAATGGATTTCACGTCCTGAATACGCAAGGTCTTGGCCAAGAAAATAAACACTGCCAAACCCCATAAAACGTAACAAATCAAAGGCAGTTGTGGCCACAGACCCTCCTGATTGGATATCACCCACATCTTGGAATACATGTTCGGCAAGTTCCCCACCAGCTGTGACTTCCCTGACAAGCGAACCTTCCGCATCCACTTGGTATTTGGCAGTTACTGAATGGACAACAGAGGTAAACATTGGTTCGCGGAGTAGAGTTGGGGAACTCACAAGGTCGGCAAAAAGAGGAATCTCTCCCAGGGACTCACCCATAAAATGAAAAAAGGAATTGGTTTGGGCATCGAGTGTGACCACTCCATCTGCTTGGATTCCTGCTTTGATGAGAACTTTGAGTGAGGTATCACAAGACAAAACAAATACTTTGTCTCTTACTTCTTGTAACCAAGATAGGTTTTTTCGTAAACTAGGACCAGCTGACACTAGTACGGCGGTAAGATCTTGGAATTGATCTCGAAGTTGGGAGATTGGGAATTTGACGGGAGGACTTTTTTCCGCATGGACTAGGTTAAACACACTGTTTTTAATCCATAACCTTTCAAACTCAAACTTAGTGAGTAGGTCACTCATCTTGGCTGAAAAAACAGTTTGTGTCTTGTCTTCTAATTCTTTGAAGATTGGGTTACGGTTTGTATCTGTGGGGTTACGAATGATCTTCAGACCACTCACTCGTTCAATGGGAAGAGATTCTAAGTAATTGAAAAATAAAGGAAAAAAGAGTTCTCCTGAAAACAAATGCCTCCCTGGCACTTGTAAAATTGGTTTTAAGAATGGATCCCATAGGATGGGAACCAGTGTTTCGTCTTCTCCTACAAAGATTAAGATTTGTCCTGGGTTCAGTTTATCACTGACACTTGTTAGGAGGTGCGGATTTCCAAGACCAAATACAATCACCACATCTGTTGCTTTTAAAGCGTAAGTTTCTATGAGTCGGATTGCTTGTGTTAGGGGAGAGAAGGAAGAAGAGAGTGGATTTCCATCTAATGAGACATAATATTCCCCATCTTTCTTCGCTCTGTGCAATTCCCACTGGTGATCGGACTGAAAGTTTTTGAAATAATTTTGTAAGTATGGCTTCCTTTCAAAAATTTCACTGGAAATCGGATCGATCATTTGGGACATAATACTATCTAAGGTTTTTTCTTATGTCTCTCAAGACCTGTCAACTGGGAAACAAGGAAATCAAACGGCAAAACAGATATGCATTTAAAAAGCCTAAACATTGTTGGATTCAAAACATTTGCAGATGAGACCGAGATCAATTTTGATCCAGGGTTTACTGCAGTCGTCGGACCTAATGGTTCGGGTAAATCAAATATTGTCGATTCCGTAAAATGGGTTTTTGGTGAAAAAAGTGCCAAAGGTTTACGCGGCGAAAAAATGGACGATGTCATTTTTCACGGAACAGAGAGTAGGCGAGCCGCTGGGTTTTCCGAAGTATCCATCCTTTTCGACAACGATGACCGTTTTTTTAATATCGATTACCCATCTGTCAAAATCACACGTAGGCTTTACCCTGACGGCGAAAACGAATACTATTTAAATGACATCCGCACCACAAGAAAGGACATCGAAAAAACCTTACTCGATACTGGGATTGGGAAATCCAGTTATAGTATTTTAGAACAAGGTCGAGTGGACCAAATCCTCAATTCCAAACCAGAAGAAAGGCGTGCTATCTTTGAAGAAGCTGCTGGGGTTTCTCGTTTTAAATTAGACCGAAAAGAAGCGACTAAAAAATTAGAAGACACAAACCAAAACCTACTTCGCATCCACGACATCATGAATTCCATGCAAAAGGATTTGGAAGTCAAAGAAAAACAATCCGAAAAAGCAGAACAATACTTCAAACTGAAATCCGATTTAGATGAATCTGATAAAAACTTACGTTACTTAAAACTGAGAGACTTCAAACGTAGGATGAAAAAATCGGATGAAGAATTGCAAGAGATCCGAGAAAAAAATAAATCGATTTTATCCCTCATCCAAAATGAAACCAATTTGATTTCCGAAAAGGAAACAATCAAAGAAGCAAAAGAAAGAGAGATTGCAGAGATTGATAAAAAATTATTCGATCATCTTTCCAAAAGCCAAATCCAAAAAGAAAAAATCGCCAAAAACAAAACCTTCATCCAAGAATATGAATTACGCATTGGTGAAATCCTATCTTCCTTAGAATTGGAAAACCAAGCGACCATCAAATTGGAAGTGGAAAAAAAGGCAATTGAGCTTGAAAACGAACGCCAAAGGGAAATCCAAGCAACTCTCCAAGAAGAAATTACAGAATTAGAATCCAAACGTGTTTCTTTGGAACTTTCCATCAAAGAAGAAGAAAAGGCAATCGAAGAAAAGGAATCTCGCATCGGGGAAAATGAAAAACGCCATATCATCCTCCGCGAAAAACAAAAAACAGTCATCCTCGAACTCATCCAAGAGTTGGAAAATAAAAAAAGAGAATCCAAAGAAGGGGAAGAGATCCGAAACCAAAACAAATTAGAACTCGTTTCTCTTACAAACGAATTTCAAAACAAATTACAGTTTGCACTCAATCAATTAGAAGAAACAAAACTTGCAGAAGCAAAAGAATCATTGCAAGGCATTCGATTGGATCTGTATTCGGAAAAACTCAGTGAATTCCTCAAAAAGGAAGATGATTTCAGAAACCTTCTGTTTGATAAAGATGGGATTTTATCCAAAAAAGAATCCATCGACCAAGAAATCGAAGACTTAATTTTAGAAAACGAAAACCTAACACGTGGAATTCGAGACAACCAAAGTAATATCATACTTTTCAGAAACCAATGGGAAGAAACTAGAACCCAAATTGTTGAATTAGAGAAAAAACTTCTCGAATCCAATTCAAGGTTAGAAAACCAACAAAAGGAAATCTCTGTTTTGGAAGAACGGATTGGGGAGATCCAATTGCGTATCTCTGGTGCCAAAGAACAAGAATCTGTGATTCGCGAGAAAAAGGAAAGTTTAGAGAAGGAAGTAGAGTTTTTAGAAAAAGAAATCGAAGATGCCTACCAAGAATTTCTTTCCATGAGTCGTATTTTGGAATCCGAAAAAGAAACCTTACAAAGCTTAGTGGAAGAAATCTCTGGAATCAAATCCAATATTTCCAAAAACCAAGAAGTCTTCCAAAATCTTTTACCACTATTATCCGAAAAAGAAAGAACTAGTTCCGCACTAAAAGTGCAAATTGATTCTCTAGTGGAAGAGTTGTACAATGATTATTCCTTAACGGATTCGGAACTAGAAACAGAAAGGGGAGCACTAGAGCTCGACCAAAAAGCAGAAGAAAGACGTCTTCGTTCTGCCAAATCCGAAATCCAACTCCTTGGTTCGATTAACCCTCTTGCCATAGAAGAGTATCGCAATATCAAAGAAATTTACGAGCACAACCTAAAACAAAAACAAGACATTGAAAGTTCGAAAAAGGACATTGAAGAAGTATTAAAACGAATCAATGAAGAATCGGAAAAACTCTTCCAATTGACCTTTGAACGAATCAAAGAGAATTTCCAAGAAACATTCTCCACACTCTTCAATGGAGGTCGTGCTACCTTAGAACTCACAGAAAAAGAAGATTCTTTGAATTCTGGAGTGGAAATTATGGCGGAACCTCCTGGGAAACATGTTCAAAACTTACGTTTATTATCTGGGGGAGAAAAGTCACTCACAGCGATTGCACTTCTCTTTGCGATTTATATGGTGAAACCAAGTCCATTCTGCTTTTTGGATGAGATTGATGCCGCTCTGGATGAAGCAAACAAACTGCGTTTTTGCCAAATCCTGGACCGTTTCAAAGACAAAACCCAATTCATCGTTGTGTCTCACGCACAGTCCACGATCTCAAGAGCCAATGCGATTTTTGGGGTGACGAACGAAGAACCAGGGATCTCTAAGATCCTTTCGTTACGACTCGATGAAGCAAAATCTTTCTCGAAACAAATTTCGCAAAAAACTGGAACAGAGAATTAGATACAGAGAAGAGAAAAACAGGTTCATTCTGATTGAACATTCGAATGGACCATTTCGCGCTGGTTGTCTCTTGAGGTCTGGGGATAAAAAAAACCTAGGAGAGTGATCCCCTAGGTTTTTGTGTTTGGTCTCTATTGTAAAGTTTCGTTTACGTAAAGATTATTTGTTTCCTTGCATTTCACGAACAATGCAAGTAGAGAAAGCCTTACAAGAATCGCCGCTTGTCAAACAACCAGAGATTTTGTTGTAGTATTTAGGACGATTGCAATTGAACTCACAACCTTTGCGTAATGTGTTCTTTTGTTCTTCCGATGCATTTGGATTCACTTGAACCGTGCAATTGTAAAACTTATCGCAAGCTTCTTTACACTTTGGAAAATCGGCTGCTTGAATGGAACCAGTGAATAACACCAGAACCAGGATGGAAAACAATCGGTTTGTATGTTTCATACCTTGTCCTCTCGATCTTTGGTAGCGAAGACGGGAGTCGAACCCGTGACCTCAGGGTTATGAATCCTGTGCTCTAACCATCTGAGCTACCTCGCCCTATCACCTTAGATCGTTTGGTTGAACTAAATCTTTAGTTCTTTTGTCATTTTTTGAATGGATGGGGAATGGTAAACAAAAAAAAGCCCCGGGGTTAGCGGGGCTTTTTCTCTTAGCAAGAGTAAGTTGTGAGGAATTCGTATGGGTGAGGGCGACCTTCCCATGGCCAAATTTCTGTTTCAAACTTATAGTGTTGGTAAGTTTGTAAGAAGTTTTCAGTGAAAACATCTCCTTGTTTGAAAATTGCTCTTTGAGCAAGCATCTCTTCCATTGCTTCACGAAGTGTGTGAGGCATTTGGCGGATTCCTTTTTCACGGATTTCATCCAAAGAAAGCTCAAAAAGATCTTCTTCACGTGCAGGACCTGGATCAATCTTTTCAGACACACCAGCCATACCAGCCATAAGTAAGGAAGCAAACGCCAAATATGGGTTAGCTGTCGAATCTGGGAATCGGAATTCCACACGTTTCGCTTTTTCACCGCTTACAAATGGAATACGGCAAGAAGCAGAACGGTTTTGTGCAGAGTATGCTAAAATTGATGGTGCTTCAAATCCTGGGATAAGTCGTTTGTAAGAGTTAGTGGATGCATTTGTAAACGCAGCACATGCTCTTGCATATTTTAAGACTCCACCAACAAAGTTGAAAGCGAAGTCAGACAATCCTTGGTATTTGTCTCCAGCAAAAAGGTTTTTTCCACCTTTCCAAAGAGAGATGTGAACGTGCATACCGTTACCATTATCACCAAAAAGTGGTTTTGGCATAAAAGTAGCAGTTTTTCCGTGTTTATGAGCTACCATCTTTACGATGTATTTTAGTTTTTGAACATTGTCAGCAGCTTCAATGAGTGTTCCAAATTTTACACCAATTTCCCCTTGCGCTTGCGCAACTTCGTGGTGAACCACAAACGTCTCCATTCCAATGGCTTCTAATGTTTTTACAAATTCGGCACGAAGGTCTACTTGCGAGTCAATTGGAGCCACTGGGAAGTAACCACCTTTGGTTCCAGGGCGGTGTCCTGAGTTGAAGTTGATTTTTCCAGCATTTGGACTTCCAGGAATTTCAGAGTGTGTGTTCCAGATTCCTTCGTTTGAATCCAATTCGTAGTATTGGCAGTTGATTTCATCACGTACTCTTAAGCTATCAAAAACGAAAAATTCATTTTCTGGTCCGAAGTAAGCAGTGTCTGCCACTCCAGATTTATTCATGAACTCGAGAGCTTTTTTTGCAATCGATCTTGGGCATTTTTCATAGTATTGATTTTTGTAAATGTCCCATACATCGCAGAACATAACAAGTGTTTTGTCCGCAGTGAACGGATCTAAGAATGCCGTTGAAATTTCGGGATGTAATTGCATATCGGAAGCATTGATTGGCTGCCAACGAGCAATCGAAGATCCATCAAAAGGAATTCCTTTGAATGTATCTTCATCTACGGAATTCACATAATACGATACGTGGTGCCACATTCCTTTGATATCCGTAAATCGGAAGTCGTAGAAAAGGACTCCATTTTTTTTGGCATACTCAACCACTTCTTTTCCAGAAGTAAATTTTGGGGTTGCGAACTGCATTTGATTCTCCTTCGTTCAGAGGTCGGTCTGATTGTTGTAATCTGTTACCATTTTAAATGCAAGATTTATACCAAGGCATTTCGACCGAAATATAAGGGTTTCGTGGAGTTTCTAAGCAATTTGTTTCGAAAACAGTGCCTTGATCCTGCGCGAAATGCTGGTTTAAAAGGATAAATGCCTTAATTATAGGCAAATAACACTCAATCTAAGCCGCCATCAATTCCTTGTATGGTAGAAAAAGGCTTCACTTTGGTCAATGGAATCCGGATTTTTTTTAACAAAATTTGGAAAATTCTAAATTCACTGTCATTTATGTTTTTTTTGTGGCAATCATCCCGATCCCAGAAACTGTAGAAGACGATGAGCTCTCGAAAACCTGATTTTGGCCGTTACCAGCACTTGGAGAGCTTCATCCATTTGTCCAAGGACGCCATTTGGTGTTATGAATTGGACATTCCCATGCCCATTTCTCTATCGAAAGAAGAACAAATGGAGTATATCTGGAACCATTCCGTGGTCAAAGAATGCAATTTGGCCATGGTCAAACTCTATGGATTCAATCATATTGAAGAAGTGAGTGGGAAATACTTAAAAGAGATTGTGACTCTGGAAAGTGTTTATTTGCTTCGTTTGTTCATTCAAAATTCCTACCAATTGGAAGATTTGGAATACACACAAAAATCGGGAATTGTTCCCAGAGTGTTTCTCATCAATTCCCATGGCCAAGTTGTGGATGGGCACCTCATTCGGATTTGGGGCCAACAAACTGAAATCTCGAATATCCGAGAGTCAGAATCAAAACTCACTGGCCTGTTGCAGTTTTCCCAAATTGTCACCGAAATTTCGAAGATGTTCGTTCACACGAAGGCAGAATTTGTTTCGGATGCCATCCAATATTCTTTGGAGGAACTAGGTAAGTATTCGAAAGCAGATCGCGTGTTTGTTGCTGAAATTTCTTCAGACAAACAATTTTTGTCCGTAAGCCACGAATGGTTATTCAGTGGTGTACCTTCTTTGTTTGGTGTCGGGACAAAACTCCCCATTGCAAAAATGAATCCAGAACGATTGGGTGTTCTTGCAGGTGATGGTGTTATTTTTATTCCCGATACAAGAGCTCTAAGTGACGAACCATGGCATTTACAGCTGTTCCAATCCGCAGAAGTGAGATCCATACTTGTGATTGGACTTCGTGATGAAGGGAATCTAATTGGGATTATTGGAGTCACCACCTATCAAAATTTAGGTGATTGGACCGATGAAACAAAACAAATGTTGGGTCTTGTGGCGGGTTTTGTCTCGCAAGGTTTGGTTCGTGCCAAAAACGAAATCAAACTGATGAAAAAAGAAAAAATCCTACAAAGGTTTTATTCGGATGTCAAAGAGGATTTGGCGCTTGCAAAACTCACACAAGAAGCTTGGGTGGCAAAAGATTTTGGAACCATCCCTAATTTAAAAATTGAATCTCGATTTTTACCTTACGATGAGATTGGGGGAGATTTGATTTTATATGAAAAACCAAAACCTGATTGTATTGATATTTTTTTTGGAGATATCTCGGGGCATGGAATCTCATCTGCTTTAGTGTCAGGCATTGCCGCTGTATCGTTTAAAAAACATTCCCACCAAGAAGATTCACCAGCAAAAATCTTGGAGGCCATGCACGAGGAATTAAAATCCATTATCTTCAAACACCATGTATCTGCGTGTGTACTTAGAATTTTTCCTTTAGAACGTAGGATCGAATTTAGTTTTGCCGGCCATCCACCAATCGTGTTTTGGAACCACAACGATCGAGTGATGAAATTTGTAAAAGATGAAATGTATCCCATTTTGCTTCTCGATGATTGGAAGGGAAAAAACATCTCAAAAACATTTATTCCGGGAGATCGGTTATTATTGTATTCTGATGGGATTTATGAATTGGAAGAGGAAACGGGTGGTTATATCGGTCTCGATGTCTTTTTACAAGAGTTAACGGAAATGATATCAGTATCCGATGACACAAATAGTCTAATTAAAAAGATGATTGCCAATTGCCTTGTTGAAAAGGAACGAATCATCCACGATGATATCGCTGTGTTGTTTTTGGAATTTTAATTCGAACGATCGATTAGATCGAGTGCTTTCGCATCTGCTTCGGGATACTTTGCCAAATACTCAGAAACAATTTTCTTTTTCCCATCCAATCGATCCAAATGAGTTTCAATGATATGGCCAAAGTCTAGTTTCCCTGTGACGATTTCGTAACGTTCTGTTTCAATGGTTCCGAGATCCAAATCCACTGGCACTTCGTTTGCTTTGTCTGCATAGTCTTTTGCTTTCTCCCAATAGGGGATTGCTTCTTTATAAAAACTTTCTGCCACTCCAAAACTTTCTTTTAACTCATGGGCAAAGTCGAGGTTGTAAAAATAGACATGTCGTTTGTCAAATTTGGAAGCAAGTCGCATATAGGAACGCATGATTTGGATATTGATATGCATAAACATCAAATTTCGATATTTATAGTATTCTTGTTCCGTTTTAGTCTCACATAATGCGTGTTTGGGGTGGCGAAATCGTTTTCCAAGAGAGATTTTCAGCCAGTAGATATTTTTACGAAGTTCGTTATCGTTATAATGTTGTTTTAAATTGTACAATTCATAAAAATCTTCCAGATATTTGGGTTCCCATTTGTGTAATTTATAGGGTACCCAATCAGAAAATTTGGTATACGGGCCATTTTTCTCGTATTCGTAATTGTAATCGATGTCGGTTTCCCAAGCACCGAGGGAAAAGGAAAACAAGGACAATAGGAGGCAAATGGTGACAAAAAATCCTTGTTTCATTAGGATGAATATCGGTGGATTTTCTTTTTTCCATAAGAAGGAAGTCGGTTATTTCAGAGGTTCCACCTCGGCCTTCCACTGGTAACCAACACCTCTCACATTTCGTATGGACTCCTCTCCGAGGGCATCTCGCAAACGGACAATGGCATTGTCGATCGTTCGTTCCGTCGGAAAACTGTCTTCCCCGACAATCACATCCAAAATCTCAGACCGGCTAAACACTTTGTTGGGATCACTGAGAAGTAAGGCGAGAAGGGAGCAGTCTCGTTTGGAGAGAAGTGTGCTTGTGCCATCTCCCCGTTTCACAAGGAAGGAATCCAAATGGATTTCTTTTGTATCCATTTTCCATTTTTGGCCGAAATGGGGCCTTTTAAGAGAAACCACACGTTCCAAACGAATGAGAAATTCTTTCAAATGGAAGGGTTTAGGGATAAATTCTGCGGCTCCGAGTTCAAACCCTCGAAGGCGTTCCTGTGCACCCGCTTGGGCTGTTAAAAATAAAAAAGGAAGGTCCTTTTCTTTTTTCACCATCATCTCGGCCAAATCAAATCCATTTCCGTCTGGCAGTCGTAAGTCGAGAACGACCAAATCGAATTGTCCTGGTGCATAAAGGGTTTCCGTTTCCGAAACTGTTTTTGCCCATTTTACACGGTATTTGTCTTGTTCTAATCGTTCTTTTAAGGTTTCGCCAAGGCCTTCATCATCTTCTACCAGTAAGATTCTTGGTTTCATACGACCTCGTTTAAACAAAGTTTTACTTGGAATCCGTTTGGGCTGTCCGGAAATTCGATTTTGCCTTTCATCTTTTCGATTAATTTTTTTACAATGTACAGGCCAATCCCACTTCCACTGGTTTTAGAATGGCGAAGAAAAGGTTGTGTGAGAAATTGTTTTTTTCCAAAAAAACCGGAACCATTGTCTTCCAGTAAAAAACAAATTCGATTCCCCTCTTGTGAGATCACAAGTTTGATGAGGTTTGCTTTTCCATGGCGTCTCGCATTATCGGTTAGATTTTTTAACATAGCAAAAAATGCTTTTTTATCTAGGTGAACTTTTTTGGTTACGGGTAAGTTTAGTTCCCAAATCAGATCAGGTTCATGATGAGAATATGATTCCTGTAATTCCTGTAAGGTGAGAGTTTCTAAATAAAGTGCTTCTCCTTGCATGAGACTCGCAAGGTAAAAAGCATTCCCCATTTGGGATTCTATCCTTTGGTTTTCTTTCCAAATTTTTGTGAGTTTTCGTTTGAGATCTTGATTTTCTGTATCTTCCAGTAATACTTCGATTTGCAGCTGTAAGCTGGCGATCGGAGTTTTCATTTCATGTGTGACGGTGGAAAAAAAATCAGCTATGAGTTTAGAACGTTTGTGGTCTCTGTAGGATAAAACAGCAAGTGTCACGCCACCCAGTGTTAACATGGAAAGGAAAAAAGATCCTTCCAATTGTAACATCCGATTGACTCGGTTTAGTTCCAATTGTCTCTCGGCGCTAATCGAAATCTCCGAAATGGTTTTTGCTTGGCGAAACCCTAAAATCCACCACCAGACTCCGAGTGACAGAGTGAGGGAGAGCCATGCCAGGGAAAAAAACATACGAAATTGTGCAGATCCTCTCAATTTGGCCTCTGAAAACAAGATAAGGGTGAGGGGAAAGACGACGAGCAAAAAAAGATGTTGTCACCTTGGCCCAACCCGAGAATTTATTTTTAAGGAGAACAACTTTGAACTTCGACGAAATCTCGAAACATCTTGGAAACGACGCGGAATCCCTCCTTGGATTCAAATCACCAAAAATAGCAAAAGAACTCATTCACGTACCTGGTGGCGACTGGGTAGACCGAATTTTTGCACCTTCAGACAGGTCCATTCCTGTTCTCAGAAGCATTCAAACTTTACTTGGCCATGGCCGACTTGGTGGAACTGGATATGTATCCATTCTTCCGGTAGACCAAGGAATCGAACACTCCGCAGGAGCTTCGTTTGCCAAAAACCCAATTTACTTTGATGGCGAAAATATCATCAAACTCGCAATGGAAGGTGGTTGTAACGGTGTTGCGACAACGTTAGGTGTGCTTGGATCTGTAGCTCGTAAGTATGCTCACAAAATTCCTTTCATTTTAAAAATTAATCACAACGAACTTCTCACTTACCCAAACAAAAGTGAACAAATTTTGTTTGCGACTGTAAAACAAGCGCATGACCAAGGTTGTGTGGCGATTGGGGCAACCATTTACTTCGGATCGGCAGATGCAGGTCGTGAAATCGTTGAGATTTCAAAAGTGTTCCAAATGGCACATGAACTGGGAATGGCAACCATCCTTTGGTGTTACATCCGTAACAATGCGTTCAAAAAAGACAAAGATTACCATGTGTCTGCTGACCTTACCGGGCAAGCAAACCATTTAGGAGTAACCATCCAAGCGGATATCATCAAACAAAAGTTACCTGAGAACAACGGTGGATACAATGTTTTAAACCAAGAGTCATCTTACGGTAAAACAGACAAACGTATTTACTCTGATCTTACTTCTGAACACCCAATTGACCTCACTCGTTACCAAGTAGCAAATTGTTACATGGGAAGAGCGGGACTCATCAACTCTGGTGGAGCTTCCGGTGAAAACGATTTACAAGAAGCTTTAAAAACAGCAGTGATCAATAAACGTGCTGGTGGTATGGGACTAATCTCTGGAAGAAAAGCGTTCCAAAAACCAATGAAAGAGGGTGTGTCACTACTTCACGCCATCCAAGACGTATATCTTTCTAAAGAAATCACTGTTGCTTAATGTTGTAAGGCATTGAGTTCTTTGATTTCGATCAAACAAAGAAGGGCAGGGGTACTTGTATCTCTGTCCTCTATTGTTTCTAGGCATTCATTTGAATGTGGAGACATTTATAGTTTATATCCACTTTGTGACTGGGCAAAGGACATTGGATTTAGTATCATCCAATTATTACCACTCAATGATACTGGAAATGGTTATTCCCCTTATAGTGCCATTTCTGCTTTCGCAATTGATCCATTATACATTTCTTTATACAAACTAGGTTTACCTTACAAATCCCGTAAAAATCAAATTGTAACCTTACAAAACAATCCCACTCGAGTTCGTAATTTAAAAATAAAATACCTAAGAGAATTTTATCTCCAACATCAAAAAGAAGCTATGAAAGATGCGCTTAACTTTTTGGAAAAACAACCTTGGTGTTATTCCTATGTTTCGTTTCGGGTATTGTATGAAACATTTGAAGGTAAAAATTGGTGGGAATGGCCAAAAGAATTTCAAGATCCTTACAATGCAAAAGACAAAGTGTTTACAGAACAAAGAGAAGAAGCATTATTTTGGGTTTATTTACAAAAAATCGCCTTTGATCAGTTAAATGCCGTCAAACTTCACTTAGAGGACAATGAAATTTTTTTAAAGGGTGATATGCCGATTCTAACAGCTCGTAATTCCTGTGATGTTTGGGAACACCCTGAAAACTTTATCTTGGATTTACAAGCAGGTGCACCACCTGATCATTTTTCACAAACGGGACAAACCTGGGGTTTTCCTGTTCTCAACTGGGACGTTTTACAAAAAAGCCATTATAGTTGGTGGAAAGAACGATTATTGTATTTAGAAAATTTTTTCCATTTGTACCGCATTGACCATGTGATTGGTATGTATCGCATTTGGGCCATTCCCAAAGAACACGAAACTGCATTAAAGGGATGGTTTCACCCTCAATTCGGAATTGAAACTAGTGAATTTTTAAACGTAGGAATTGATCCCAAATTCATTGAATCCATTGGACTCATCCATGAATTCAAACCCAATCATTATATTTTTTATTGGGACTTTTGGAAAGAAGTTAGTTACCAGTCACTCCCTGAGGAAACCAAAGCTAAATTATTTCCCTTGTCTGAACTTCATATCAACGCAGAAGAAAAACATTGGAGAAAAGCAGGGGAAGAGATCTTAGAAATTTTTGAATCCTTTTCTTCTATGGTACCATGTGCCGAGGATCTGGGTTCCGTTCCAACATTTATCCGAGAATCCTTGTTTGAGCGTCAGATGATTGGAATCGATGTGGTACGTTGGACCAAATCCTTTACAACGGGGGATTACATCGAAGAAGACCACTACCGCGAAAATGCAATTTCTGTATTGTCAACACATGACACAAGTTTGGTGATGGATTGGTGGAATCGGGAAGGGGATTTAGAGCACAAAGTTCAATTTTTCTTTGACCGTTTGGGTAAACCAAGACCTGAATCAGAAGACCAAATCTTAGAAGGTTTACTCGATTTTGTGTTCCAAACCAAAAGTTTGTTTAGCATCCAGCTCTTTCAGGATTTGGCCCTCGGCGTTACCGATGTGTTACAGAATCCAGAAAAACACAGAATCAATTTGCCTGGCACTCCTGACCATTCCAATTGGACCTACCGATTTCCCATCCTCATCGAAGATTTTGCGGATGACTTTACACGCAATTTTACGTTACGCAAACTCGTTCATTCTTCCGGAAGAAATTAGAATTTTTTTAAATTTTGACAGAATCGTTCAAGTGGATTCTCATTTTGTTTGGTAAAGTAGAACCCTAGTTTGGAGGTTCCCTTTGAGATTTGCAAAAGAAATGGCATTTTATTCTGCCTACCATCAAGAAAAACGAAATGTTTGGATTCACGTTTTAGGAGTACCAATGATTTCGTTTACTCTTTTCGTTGTACTCAGTCGATTTTCCTTATTTGAATACAATGGTTTTTCTGTCACTGCATCTCTCCTGTTTACCTTAGGAGTTTTAGGATATTATTATACCTTGGATGTGTTTTTTGCATTTATCGCTACATTACTGTTTGGTGGATTATTTCTGACTGCTGAATGGATCACAGTGCAATTACCATCTCAAACCGCTTGGAGCATTTTTGGATTAGGACAAGTGATTGGTTGGGGATCTCAGTTTTATGGACATTTTGTTTTTGAAAAAAGTAGACCAGCTCTCTTTGATAATTTGTTCCAAGCTCTTGTGTCTGCTCCGCTATTTGTTGTCGCGGATGTCGTATTTGAATTAGGATACCGTTCCGATTTAAAAAAAGCAGTAGAAGATGAGTTAAAACAAAAAGGAGTTTGGAAAGACTTTTCTGTTCACAAACCTGCCTAACAAACACCAGTTTCCCCTCACGGTAAGGGAACTGGATTGATATCACAAAAACAAACCTGGTGTAAATGAGACCCTCCGAGAAATAAGGAGGGTTTTACACCAAACATCTTTTTAAATGTGCGAGACAAATGGGCTTGGTCACTAAAACCAGCAGCATGCGAAGCAGTTGTTAGGTTCTCGCCACTTTGCAAAAGCCTCGCTGCAATATGTAATCGTTGCCACAAGAGGTATTGTCTGAGTGGGATTCCCATATTTTCTTTAAACAAATGCATAAACCGATCTTTGGATATTCCTGTTTCTTTCGATAGTTCTGCTAAATGAATGGGACTTGGCAGAGTGGCTTTGATTATTTGGATGGCCATGTCGATCCGCGGATCTGCTTTTACGTCTGACTTGTTTGAACCCAACACTTCTAAAATTTGGTCATACAGTGCACGTGCAGAGTGACATGTGAGAGCACTCGTAAAGAGTGGATCGGCGATGGAGCGTATCAATTGGATGGTGGATGAGTTTAGGATTTGGTAAGGATCCTTTCTTCCCAAAGTTTGGTATTCAGCGGATTTGGGATCCAATTGAATCACAAGAATTTCGGTATGGCCTGCTTCCAAACGATGGAAAAAATTGGGAGGGATGATGATCCCCTCGGTTTGGATGGACGTGTTTTCTTTTGTCACCAAGTGAAATGGAGTATCCATGGATATGAGGATGGAGACTGCATAATGGGAATGGGATTCGGTCACAAGGCCTTGTGTGCCAAGGAGAATCCGCTCTCCAAAATAAAAAAGACTTCCCTTTCTACTTTTATCCATATACTAAAAAAATCTTTCATAAACATTTCATAAAGACTCGGAATTGGCAAGGATTATCGAATGAAACAATGGATTTTGGTTTTTCTATTTTGTATTGGTAGTGGGTTGCTTTTTGCCAAAGAGAAAGGAGAATTCCTTTCGGAATGGAATCAAGTCCAACCTAAGTATTCAGTTGTTTCCAATGGATCCACGATTGGATTTCCCGAATCTGAATCTGTAGAATTATTTGAATCCTTATTGCAGATTGAAAACAGTTTGTACTTTCAAACAAAATCCAAAGACAAACAAGTTTCGATTTATGAATTCGAACTGCTTACAGGGAAGTGGAATGTAAAACCTTGGGACAAAGGAAAGGTTTTGGGTTGGACCGAATGTAAGGGCCAAATCTTCATCCAAACCAAAACGTTGTTATATGCGATAGAAAAAGGGACTTGGAATGTCCAAAAGGAAATTCCCATTCCCGCTAAATCTTCCAGTTGGAGAGACATCGTTTGTTCGGAAAACCAACTCTATCGATTGGAGAAAGACCAATTGGAAGTTTTGGATTTAGATTCACTGGAAACAAAACCTAGTTTACCTTTACCAATGAAATCTGTGCAAAGGATCGTCAAACGAAAAGAAGGTGAGATCCTTCTTTACTCTTCTTTTTCTGGGAATACCATCCAGTTGTATTCCTTACCTAACCAAACAAAATTAAAGGAATGGAAAATTCCAACCAATCACCGAGCTCTTTTTAAATTCACAGTATTAGAACCAGATCGCGTTTTGGTATTTGATCCAATCACAAAGATTTATGGAGAATGGATTCTCTTTGATGATCAGTTTTTCTCCGTAAACGATGGAATCGAAACACTTAGTGATGCAAAGGCAGTACGATTTTCTCCCATCCGTTCTCGTCTTTCCTATCAAATAGAACTTCTCGCGAAAGAAACAATCCCAGAAACAAATATCCATGTTGTTTTACCGAAAAAAGATACCTATGGCCAAACCTTACGAGAAGAAACATTTTATTCTCCCAGTCAGTTTGGTTTGGATGAAACGGGAAATCGAACCTTAACGATTTCCATTCCCGCTATGAAAGAAGGAGAAACAAAACGACTCACTGTTTATCAGGGAAATCTCACTCGTTACAAAATCCATTGGAAACTGTCACCAGAACTTGTCATTAACAGGGAAAAAGCGGAGTTGCAGTTTCCAAACGAAATGTTAGATGGTTGGTTTTTAAAAATCGACGATCCAATGGTCGTGTCCAAACGAACTGAACTTTTCCAAGACAAAACCTCAGTGAAAGAGATTTTAACGGAAACATCCAAATATGTTTCCTCCATTCCTTATAAGTCAGGGAAATTTGAAGCTGCTCCGAAAGTCATTGAAAAAAATAATGGAGGTTGTACCGAACATTCCTATGTCACCATGTCTTTGTTACGTGGGATAGGAATGCCAACAAGACTTGTATGGAATTATTTGCCAACCGAGTCTTCTGATACGATGCATTTGAATCATAAATATGTAGAAGTTTGGGTAGATGGGTATGGTTGGATGCCAATGGAACCACTGGCACCTCCGCGTTCCAAACCAGGTGTGACCTATGCAAGGCATTTGGTGTTTGCGGTGCTTCCCACACCCAACCATCCTAAAATTTTAGGAGGGGATCGTCTCTTCCAACTGACCAAGGAAAGTTGGGTTCACAGGAATTCTCTGCAAATGAAACTCAAGATTTTAAAAGAGGAAGGGGAAGAGGGGAAAGAAGAGGACGAGGAATACCAACCGAGTCAAAAACAGAACCGTTCCATTTTGTCTGGAGAAGACCTCATCGTCCCCTAACGTCAGCTAGGGGATTTTGCAGTTTTTTTTTACTTTCTTAAAACAAAGTTTTCCCCGTTTTTTGGGCCTGACTTACGAATGAAAAGGCGTTTTTCGACGCTGACACCGAGTATCACTTGGTAGATGTCAGTGAGGATTGGTCTGGAAGAATAATAGCCATGGCCAAGGCCACCAACACCAAGCACTGGGTCATCTACTTCATTCACATTGATGACATCCACACCGGAATACTTAAAACACATACCTGCCCTTGGTGCCCCATTTACTTTTTGGGATGCGATGAGAGCATTGTCTCCAGGGGAACAATACAAGGTGATTCGATCGGCTGATTTTTTTAAGTCACTTAAGATGAGTTCAAATTCGTTTTTATCAAAATCAGGAGCATTCAAAATCAATTCTTGTAGGAATTTTGATTTTCCTGATTTCGAGAGAGAAGCAAGGGAAGGTAATACAACTTGGTGACCCATACTGTGTACGACTAAGTGAATCTTTTTTCCAAGTGAGGTGATCCCATTTAAAAAATTCGCAAAAGGTTCTCTGTTGATTTTTGCTTCTGTAAAGTTTAAATCATAAGTAGATTTTACCATCACTTGGCCAAGGAGTCCTGAATCCGCGCCAGCAGGCCAAGAATATACAATCACTTCCCCTGGGAATTTTAGATCATATTTGATTTGTCCGGCTCGAAGAACTGCCTCATCAAAGTTGACATTAAACCCATGCACAAATACCAAAACTTCTTCACTTGCAGAAGATTTAATTTTTGATAAAAATTCTTTGTCTTCGGTATTCACTCGGCCTTTGAATTGGAAAAAAGAATGTTTGTCTTGAGAATTGTCTTGTGAAATATCACCTATGATATGTTTTGCGGGCACGTTTACGATACAAATTCCGTAATGTGGATTGATATCGGTGATAAAACCAAAACTGTTTCCTTCACATTTGTCTTTGGCACCCATTTCCCTGCGGGTTGTGACAAAATGAACATTTAAGTTTTTTGTTTCATCAAATGGATCGAGAATCCGTTTGTTGATTTGTTCTCCAATTTTGGGAGTACAGGAAACAAATCCGTTTAGGAATACAATCAAGAGTAAGATGAAAAATGAGAATCTCTTACTCAAGTTTTGGAAGGAAACTTGAGAACGGAAAAAATGAAATCGGTTTTGCATGTAGTTTGAATCTTTTTTTGAAAACTGGTTTTTGTGAGTAATTGTTCGTTTCATTTGTATGAAAATCCTTTGATGAGTTTTGTGGGATTGATGTTTTTTCCGTCTTTGATGACTTCAAAGTGTAAATGAGGTCCAAAACAATATCCAGTACATCCCGAACGAGAGATCACTTTGCCTGCACTCACGTAATCTCCTTCTTTGACAAAGAGTTTGGAATTGTGTGCATAAAGTGTTTGGTAGTTATCATCGTGAGATAAAATGATGGCGTTTCCATATCCACCCATCCAACCAGAGAAGGTGACTTTCCCTTTCCTTGCTGCATAAACGGATTCGTAATTGGCACGTAGGTCAAGGGCCATATGGAATTTGTATTGAGGATAAGAACGAGTTCCCCAGCCAGATGTGATGACTCTCGAAGCCACAGGGATTCTCCAAACTGGTCCTGTTTCTGGAATTACAGCCCCAGGTAAAAATACCTTTTGACCTGACTTAAATAAATCATAATCTTCTAATTGGTTTTCTGCATAAATATCATCGATTTTGACTTTGTAGTAGTCAGCTACCTTGGCTAAAGTATCCCCTTTTTTCAGTTTGTACATTAAACCTTGTTTGTTGGGGATGTTCAGGATTTGACCTGCAATGAGTGACACTTCTGGATTAATTCCAGAGCTACCCGCGATAGATTCAACGGATACTTTAAACCTACGGGCAATGTCCGATAAGGTTTCATTTTTTTTCACTTTGTATTGAGTGACTTTTAGTTTTTTGTTTTTGTTGTCTGCGAGTTTGTCGAGTTCCGCAGAACGTAGGATGGCCATTTTTTTATCTTCGGTTTCTTGTAAGTATTTGGCATCGGCAAGTTTTGCTTCTTTGTCTTTGGTATCGTTTTCTTCTACCTCAGTGGACATACTGAGGAATTCTTTTTCCATTAGAGTTTCTTCGTAAGTTTGTTTGTCTACGATGATGGAAAGTAAAAACGCGAATAAAAAAGAAAACCCGAGAAGGGGTAAAATCCGATACCGTTTGCGATTGAGATCGATTGTGCCGTGGAGGACACTGGATTGTGATTGGAGGTTATAAAAATACTTACCTGGGGAAACTTGGATTACGTTTATGTTTCCCCAACGTAACACATGCTTGCCGATCGTAGACTTTTCAGGCGAACGAAGTAGCATGTGTTAAATGGAGTTTAGGTTAGTCCTTTGAATCTAAAGATTTGATTCCGCCAAAAGATTCTTCTACAATTTTGCGAACGTCTTTTTTCTGTCCGCCTGTGATTGTGATGTTTCCTTTTGCTACGACACCTTTTTGAAGTTCTAAGTAAGGGGCAGTGATGTCACCTAACATACGACCTGTTCCTTCTAGTTTTACTTCGTTTTCAGCTTTGATGTTACCAATGAGGGTTCCGGAGACAATGACTTCTCTTGCACTGATATTGGTTTTGACCTTTCCAGTCTCTCCGATGACGAGTGCGTCTTCTGTTTTGATATCACCTTCGAATTTTCCATCGATTCTAAGTGAACCTGCGATATAAAATTTACCTTCAAATATCGACCCTGGTCCGATAACGCTGTTGATGGAATCCTTACCTATTGCCATTCCTGCTCCTTTTCCCCTTCTGTGAGAATCAAAATTTTCGGTCTTTCTGACAAGCCTTTTTAGTAATCAATTTCCTCATCTCCGCTAAAGACCGACTTTTTTCGTTTCGGTGGCTTCGTTTGGATGGGTTTTTTCTCTACTTTCGTGTCTGGTTTTTTCTTCTCGATCGTATTTTGCGTCGATTGTGGTTGTGGTTTTGACTCCACCACATTCCAAGCCGAACCGTGGTCGTTACAAACGTCTTTCGGAACGGTTTGTGGGATGAAGTATTCTTCGAGAAGGTCATGGCACTGGCCGCCAGGAAGTTTTCCAGACATACGGCAGACAGTGCGTTTTGTGACTTTGACCTCAGAGAGCCATGGAAATTCTTTGGCTGGCTCTTTTTCGAGGGCACGAGCCATAAACCGACCCCAAACAGGGGCAGAAAGTCTCCCTCCCGTCATCCCACGACCAAGAGAAATCGTTCCCACATCATAACCAAACCAGACAGAGGTGACAAGTTCTGGTGTGTATCCGACAAACCAAGCATCTCGAAAATTGTTGGTGGTTCCCGTTTTTCCATAGGCCTTTCTGTTTAACCCATAGGAAAGTACACCACGTCCAGTTCCTTCTTCCACCACATCCTTCATCATGGAAGTGATGAGAAAAGCAGCCTCTTTGGAGATGACTTGTTTTCGTTCCACATCTTCGTAGTCTTTTCGAAAGTCTTTAATGACATTGCCAGAGTTGTCTTCTACATATAATACGGAGATCGGGTTTACTGTTTTTCCCCCAGAAGCGAGGGCAGCATAGGCGCGAGTGAGTTCATACGGTGTCAGTTCAAACGATCCAAGGGAAACACTGAAATTATAAGGAATGTCTCTTCCTGGTAATTGTAACAAACCACGAAGGCTTTCCATTAAATGGGAAAGTCCTACTTGTTCAAGGACTCGCACTGCCACTGAGTTTTTCGATTGTTCCAGAGCTTTTCGTAATAAAATAAATCCTGAGTATTCGCTACTATAATTTTCAGGAGCCCACTCATCTCCATCTTCCATCAGGTATTGTAAAGGAGAGTCGGCAAAGAGTGTAGCAGGTGTTACATTTTTCTCAGGGTCTGGGTTTTTGCCAGAATAGTCCATTGCGGCTGCATATAAAATTGGTTTAAAAGCAGATCCTGGTTGGCGAAAGGCTTGGAACGGCCGGATTTGTTGGTTGTCGGAGCGAAATCCAGATCCACCCACAAGGGCTGTGATGTAACCTGTTTCGGGTCTAATTGCGATGAGCGAACCTTCAACGGGTAAAAGATGGTCTTTTGTATTTTGTGAGTTATAGTTTTTCTCAATTGTGTCCCCGAGATAGTCATCACCTGTCAGTAAATTGAGAGCATAAAATTCATCTCGCATATCTTCTTGGTAGGCAGAAGAAAACGTACGTTCTGTTCGCGAAATTTTAAATTTAAACTCAGGTAAGTCATACAAATCAGCGATGAGTGAATACCCACTTCCATACAAATCATCAAAAGCATCAATATTTCGAAACGCACGTTGGTTGGATTCCAGTGTTTGTTTTTGTAGTGCGGGTAGTAGGGCTTTTTCCGCTTCTTCTTGGTGACGGATTTGGATGGTGGAATAAATTTTGAGACCACCATTGTACAAACGGCTCGATCCAATGGAACGGATTAGATTTTTACGGATGTATTCTGTAACATAGGGAAAACGGTTTAACCTGTCTGAAAACGCAGAATCATTCGGAGAACGATTTAGATTTGTGTAATATTCTTCTAAAGCCGCATATTCTTTTTCAGCATCGGCAACAGTCATTCTGCCATTTTCCACTAACTTACGAAAGACGACCCTAACCTTGTTCATACTCGAAACAGGGTTTACGATGGGACTAAATTGTGTAGGTCTAGTGGTAAGGCTTGCAAGGATGGCAGCTTCTCCCCAAGTTACATCTTGTACTTCTTTTCGGAAGTAAAACCGAGAGGCTGCTCCCACACCGATAGTTCCATGTCCAAGAGGGATTTCGTTTAAATACACTTCTAAGATTTTATCTTTGGGATAAACAAGTTCGAGTAAAACGGCAAGCCAAGCTTCCCGTGCTTTTCTTGCGATGGATCGTTCGATGGATAAAAACTTAAGCCTTGCGACTTGTTGTGTGATGGTGGAGGCACCTTCTTTCACGCGACCCGCCATGATGTTCACCACAAAAGCACGAGCAATCCCTTTTAGATCTATCCCATTGTGGGAATAAAAGGAATTATCTTCCGTGGATAAAAAACATTGGATCACTTTGTGACGGTTGTCAGTGGAGTAGTTTGTGGTTTCGGCTTTTAGTTCTTCCAGTTTGACAGGAATCCGAGAGAATTTATAATACTCGGCAATGGGTTCGTATTCGCCTTTGTCATTTAGCCCGTATAAGGTGGAAGGGATATCATAAACCGCAGCTTCCCCTAAACGAAAGAAGTCTTTGACCGAACCAGTGAGTAAAAAAACGTTCAAAACTCCAAACAAAAAGATGGCTATGGATGTGTTTCGAAATTTTTTATCTCCCGTCCAAATGCGTTCCGTGACAATGCGAAACCAAATAATAAAATACTTTTCGAAGAGCCCAACGGGTTCTTGTTTCATATATTTCCCTTTTTCAAATTCCCACTAAACCAGTGGGGAAAATTCCTTCATGTGATCAATGCCGTGGTAACGAAGGCCAGTATCTAAATTATAACCACCAAGTGAATCCAGAATCTTGGAACGGCTCTCCGGTGAAAAACTATATTCATAAGCTCTCGTTAAAATTTCCTTACAAGCTTGGCTTGCTTGGTTGAGTAGTTCGATAAACGAATCATTGAATTTACGATTGGGATCTGCTGGATAAAACCATTCCCGTTTTTCATCATTCATGATTTTGGGATTAATCGCCTCAAGAGTTGGTAACATCAGAACGGATGCATTATAACGATGAAAGGTAAGTGTATCCACTACACTCACAAGCCCTCGCATCAGAGCACTTCTCGAATCTAGAGTGGATGTGAAACGGTAAAACCCAAGATAGGATTCATTTAAGATGTCCCCTGGGATGATTTTTTTTTCTGAGCCGATGTAGTTGGATTGGAATTCTTTAGGAAAGGTTTCCTTTAAAGATTGTAACCAAAAGTTCCAGAGAACTGGGTCCATTTTGTTTTTGATCCCAACGGTTCTGTGTCGGATGTCGATGTATTGTGGAAAGTCATACTCTCTTGCACTCATTCCCCAACGGTGGTTGATGAGAAGGGTATCCAAACCAAACTCCACTTTCATATGGTTTACTTGGGCTTGGTAAGAGATCTTCTTATCGTTGTTATAGTAATCACCAGAGATATAAAAGATATAAGGATGGGTTTGGATGTCTACCACACAGTGACAAATATAACCCAAAGTGAAGGCAAGAAACCTGTCTCTATACAAACCCATTTCGGTATCATATACTTGGTTTAGAAAACTCAAAATCAGTTCGGCTACTTGATGATGGTGAGCAAGGTCTCCAAAAAACGCTGCTTTTTTGGTTCGTTTGGGTTGTAAGACATGATAGAAATAAAAGATATCGGGGGCAACGGCACCTAAATTGGCATAGGGAGCCACATCAGGTCTTGCGAGTAAATTGGCAATTTTCCTTTGAGTGGCATTGCCGTGTTCCAAGTGTTTTTTCACTTGGGAGAGTGCTTCGATATGTGTGATCTTTCCTGCCATTTTCTACTTTTTTGACTTTATGGATTGGAACCTATTGAAAGGTTTATCTTAAATCCTATGACATCAATCGAAAAACTAAAGTTTTTGAAAGAAGACCAAGTGCGAGCTTTGGCAAACGAATTTGGCACCCCACTCTTTGTCTATTCTGAGACGGCAATTGAACAAAAATGTGACGAAGCTTTGGCATTCCCCAATGCCTTTGGTTTACAAGTCCGTTATGCCATGAAGGCAAATCCCAATTCCAATATTTTACAAATCATGAAGAAAAAGGGGATTCTCATCGATGCCTCTTCCGAACACGAAGTGAAACGTGCCCTCCATTTTGGGTTTGCACCAGAATCCATCATGCTCACTTCCCAAGAATTTCCAAGGGCATTTACAGAACTCATTGGAAAGGGAGTGAAGTTCAATGCTTGTTCCCTTCGTCAGTTGGAACTGTTTGGCCAATCCTTCCCTGGAAAATCCGTATCCATTCGCTTTAACCCAGGTCTCGGATCAGGCCATACCAAAAAAACCGATGTGGGTGGAGTTACTTCTTCTTTTGGGATCTGGCATGAAAAATTGCCGGAAGTAAAAGCGATAGTCAACAAATACAACCTCACTGTTGAAAAAGTCCACACACACATTGGATCGGGAAGTGACCCTGAAGTATGGAAGGCTGTGGCCAAATACACTTTAGAATATGCAGAAAGTTTTCCAACGGTCACTGTTGTGAGCCTTGGTGGTGGATACAAAGTAGGTCGTATGGAAGATGAAAAATCGACCGACTTACAAAAGATAGGTGCTCCTGTCAAAATCCAATTCCAAGAATTTGCCGAAAAACACGGAAGAAATCTCATTTTAGAAATTGAACCAGGAACTTACCTCATCGCTCTTTGCGGTGCACTTCTCACTACAGTGGATGACAAAGTGGATACGGGAAAACATGGATTTGAATTTATCAAATTAGACACGGGGATGGATTCCAACACAAGGCCTTCCCTCTACGGAGCCCGTCACCCTCTCGTCACTGTGAAAAAAGATGGTGTTTTACCAAAGTCTAACAAAGAGTATGTGGTTGTTGGTCACTGTTGTGAATCGGGAGACGTGTTTACCCAAAAAGAAGGTGGTGAACCCATCACAAGGCTTATGGGAGAAGCGGAAATCGGTGACTACGTGGTGATGGAAGCGGTGGGAGCCTATTGTTCCAGTATGTCCACAAAGAACTACAATAGTTTTCCCGAAACCGCAGAGGTATTACTTCGGAAAGACGGAACTGCAAAACTCATTCGTAAAAAGGAACCAGTCCTCGAGATCTTTCGGAACGAAATCTTAGTGGTGGAATGAACCAACTGTTTGCGATTCTCCTAGCTGGAGGAACGGGAAGCCGAATGGGAACGGATGTCCCCAAACAATTTTTAAAACTAAGGGGGGAATCCCTCCTTCGGCATTCGGTGAAACGCTTTCGTCGTTTTGGACTTCTCAAATCCATTACTGTTGTCTCGCATCCCGATTGGATTTTAGAAACAGAAAAGGAACTGGAAGATTTACTAGAACCTAACGACCGCATTGTGGAAGGTGGGGAGACAAGACATCTCTCTACCTTGGAGGGACTTCGTTCAGTTCCTTATGATGAAAAGGATATTTTTTTCATCCATGATGTGGCTCGTCCCAATTTCAAACAAAACGAACTCTACCAACTCGTGGAACAAACCAAAATTTTTGGAGCAGCTTCTCTTGTTTGTCCCGTTACGGAAAGCCTTGTGCGAGTGAAACTCCACCAAAACTATTCAAGCGAACCTTTAAAACGGGAAGAAGTCTACGCAGTAAAAACTCCACAGTCCGTGGCTGGTTTTATGTTAAAAGAATTATTGGCAATCCCACTTGCAGTAAATCCCAAACTTCATCCCACAGACCTCTGCACATGGATGGGTGAGAGAAGGGTGGGAATTGTGGAAACTAACTTTCAGAATATCAAAGTGACAAGTCCAGGGGACTTGGCTCTTGCCGAGTCAGTATACACCCTCGACTGAATTCTTAGATTTACCTACCGTGGAATAATTTGAACCTTTGTTTCCAAATCCAAACACGGAATAGGTTTTTGTTTTCGATCGAATCAATTTGGATTCCAAATCCTCTTGGTTTTCCATATTTACCTTGTGGGTTAGACCACCTAACAAGACCAGCTACGGAAATCTCTCCCGATCGAGTTTGGATTTTCACACGACAAGGATCTCCAGAGGATAAAACCGTTTCTGATTCAATATAAAGTCCTTCTAAGGATACATTGAGCAGTGTGCCTTGGTTGGTTTGGTTGTCTGATTTCAAAAACTGAACTGGATTCGAAACAGGATAACGAGGAGCAAAAACACGGTGTAAAAACGATTCATAAATCTGTTTTTCTTCTTTCTGGGCCAGAAGGAATAATAATTGTACACCAGCAATTTCGGTTCCATCAGGTTCGACGTCGATACGCACCACTTTTCCTTGTACGGAGATGGCTGCAGGTTCCCTGTTTTCCTTTTCTAATTTGAGGAGTAAATTGATCGGGTCACCGGGTTTTAAAAAATGATGTTTGGTGAGAGGGAGTAACACTCCATTTTTGGAGATATTGATCGTAAGACCATCTCCTTCTCTTTCTCCGTCGGCATTGGTCCAATGAAAAGGGATGGGATGTGTTTCCCTATACTTAGAACGCCAACCTCGTCTTGCGGAACTGAGGTAGGGTGCTGCAATCTCTCTTCTTAAAAAATAAAAAGCTATGGCAAGTAAAACGGTCGTGATCGCCATATTCCAAACGATGTCAGTGGTTTTGATGCGAATGCCCGCTAGGAAAAATTTTTTCCCTAGAGAAACGGATAATACCATCCAAATATTATAAGTGAGGATGAGGAAGGTGAAACATAAAAAGAGATAATAACCAAACTTCTTTTTGGTGATGAGGCCATACGCGATGATGGCACTTAAAAAAGAAAAGACATACTGCCATGGTTGGATCCTCGTTAGGATCATTTCGACATGGTTGAAATCCAAATCATACAAAGAAGCAATTGCAAAAAAGACAACAAAAGGAACGGCAAAAAAACCAAGTGTTACAATTAAGACAGGGATGGGGTAGTTGAAGAACCGAAATGTCACCCGAAAATCAAACTTCTTTTTTAACCTTTAGTCAACTTATTTTTGAAAGTTCTTTTCGGGAAACAATAGAACTTGGTTCTCTGGATTCACGTCGGTTCTGTTTCCTCTTGGGGAGATTCTTGTGTGTTCTCCTCAGATTTGGGGACAGATTCAGTGTTTGCCACTTCATCGTCTTTTGCATGGATCTCGTTGATTAGTATATGCAATAGTTTTTGTTTTTCTGAGATCATGTCTTCTACGGCTGTTAGGCGGTTGATGATACTATGCAAAATCACGGAAAGAAACCCAGGGCTTTCTTTCCCCATTCCTAAAAAGATATCTTTGGTGATGATTCCTACCTTTGTATCTTCTGATGCCGCCACAATGGTTGCCGCTCTGGGGGAAGGGAAAACCAAAGCCATTTCACCAAAAAATTCTCCAGGTTTGATATCTCGCACATACTGGTCTTCTCCAGATGCTTTTCGTTTGAATACTTGTAAGTTCCCTGAAAAAACAAAATACATTTTTCCATTACACTCTTCGCCTTCTGAAAACACTTTGGTTCCTTGGGCAAAATGGTCGATCCGAACTTCTGTGATGTATTTGCGGATATGGTCTACATTCATTTGGTTTCGTCCTTTTGGATTTCTTCTACCATTTTATCCAGTTCTGCAAGTCTCGCTTCTGCTCGATGGAGTTTTTCTACAGTGCTTTTTGTGAGTTGGAATAAAAAATGAGTATTGATTTTTGCCAATTTTTCAAATTGATCATGGCGTAAGATTCCCACACGAGCATTGGCAGAAACGACACTAATGGTCATAGCTCTTGGTCTTCTTGTGATAAGGGAAAGTTCTCCGAAAAATTCACCAGGTCCTAAACCTTTGATCACTTCTTGGGTTCCGTCTGGCATACGTTTGGTGACAGCAAACATTCCACTCATGATACAATACATACTGCCATCATGGGGATCACCTTCTTTGAAAATCACATCTCCTCGCAGATACACTTGCGTCGAGATATTTTGCATAAATTCAAGTATGTTCATCGGACTTATCCTATTGGTATCTGACATTCGTATAAAATTCCAAAACAAAGGCAAGTGAATCATAAAATCTCACTAGACAGAATTCCCTAGTACAAAAACCTGCTTATACAACCACAATGCGGGCGTGGCGAAATTGGCAGACGCACCAGATTTAGGTTCTGGCGCCGTGAGGCGTGGGGGTTCAAGTCCCTCCGCCCGCAAAACACAACTCTCATCTTTTTCCAAACATTCCAAACCATCACCAAACCCGGAGGGGCTTGAACAGTGACACGACCAGAAACTGTGACGACCCATAGAGAGTCATAGTTTCTGTAAGTTTGCCAGGAAGGCAAACGTCGAGCGGAGCCGTGCCTCGAAGCGTAGCAAACACACGAAGTGTTTGCAGCGGAGAGGTCAAGTCCCGAAGCAAGACCTGATGAAAAAGAGATCATTCTCTTAATCCGAAACAAACCAATCCTTGCAAACAATCACTCCACATAAATTTCAAATGAATCAAACCAGTCAGCGACTCATAGGGAGCAATCATTTCCGACAAACATGTTTGTACGGCAAACTTCTAAAACCAAAGGAAACATTGGATGTTTTCTGAAGATTATATTTATAGGAAATTCATCGAAAATCTCGTTCACCAATCTTTCTTAAAAATGATTCGCCAAACTATAGTTTCCCATGATAGGTTTGCACTATGAAGATATTGGCTACTATCGCTTTATTTGTCTTACTGATCCTGCCATTAACAACAAAAGAAAAATCTCTAAAACGAATGTACGTCTCCGCAAAAGATGTGGTCATCAAGGAAACACCAGATTTAGAAGCAGAAGAAGTTGGATCCTTAGAATTAGGAGATTATCCTTTGGTTGTTTCTTATGTTTCTCACAAAGGAAAAGCTAAATAGAAACAACAAGAATGGGTGAAAATTGAATACGAAACCACAGGTTACATCCTTCTTTCACAACTCTCGGAGGAACCTCCATTTTTACTCGACCAAACGGAACTGAATGAAGTCGCAGAATACAATTTCAAACGATTTACCTCTTTATTTGAACATTACAGCACAAGGGTTCCTTCTGAGGGATTGGATGCTTTTGAAACGGAAACCTACCAAAAACTGATCAAAGACTTACAGAAATTTAGTAAACTGCCTATCCTAAAAACCAAAAATTTGGAAGGTGCTTTTAAAACTTGGTTTCTCCAAAACAACAAACAGATTGAAAGTCGTTTGGATCGCGGAGATTGTACTTTCCAATATGAAGAAGTGGCTAATGCGGACAAGGGATGCACGGATTATAAAATTAGTTTGATTGTTGCACTCAAGTCAAAAACAAACGGAAGCGAAAGAGCTTTAGTCGAAAGTTTTGGTGACCAATATTGTATCACTGCGTATCAAAATGGCAACGATACTTGTGGTCGTTCTAAAGTTGGTTATTCCATCTACCAATCTTTACGTTGAAATGAAGGAATGAAAAGAAATTTCCAAAAGTTGAGATTCTCGAAAGGAAATTAGAAGATTTCGATAGGAATTGGACTGGAAGAGAAAAAATGTTTTAGATCCAACCTAAGATTCGTTTGGTTTCGATGGCAAATGCCAAAAGATAGGAATCCATTGTTTTTTTCCAATGTGCAATCGAATTACCAAATCCAGTTCCAACTGGTGGAGAGAGTGTTTGGCTAGCCGCCGCTCCTATATTATTTAGGTTCTGACTTGCGGGAACAGATCCCCGTACGCTATGAAATGTATACACTAGATTGGTGGACGTTGGTTCGGTAATAATGATATCTTGTAAACCATCTGCATTTGTGTCTTGGAAACCGAGCTTAAGAGAAAAGTTGCTACCTGAGTTCTCACCAGCAAACAAGGTATTGCCTACATCGCCATTCGCCAAATTTAAATTAGGAAGTCCTGTATTCAGATCATTTAAGAATAAATTTACATCTCCAATTCCTAAGCTTGCACCTGTGGCACCTATTAGTAAATCTGGGAGTCCATCTCCATTTGCATCCCCTGAAGCTATACTTCCCCCAAAATTACATGCACTCCCACTACATGAAGGAGTAGGTTGGCCGACGAGAGTTGCCACTGGTGGGTTTGGGTAAGGATTTGTGGAATCACAAGTGGAATGGTAAACAAAAACGATGCCTTGGTTTGAATTAAACCCAGATCCTCCAACTGCGAGGTCGATGCAACGGTCTACATTAAAGTAACCCATCGTAATGCTAGTTCCAAAACGACATCCACTAGGATTGGCACAACCAGGTGAAGGTTCAACTACACTCGGAATTAAATACTGTTGGGGTTGGTTCGGAAGGATACCGAAATTGGATATGTAGATATAAATCCTTCCCAAGTTACTAGAATAAGTGCCTGCACCGACTGCTAAATCAATGAATCCATCTCCATTGATGTCTCCAAAACTGAAATCGGTTCCAAAATTATCATTAGCAGCAGGTATATAAGAAATGTTTGCCGAACTTGTGTTTTGTGATGGAATTCCAACGGTTCCTTGGCTATAAAAAATAAATACATCGTCATTCCATGGAGAAGCAAGAATGGCATCATCATACCCATCAAAATTCATATCTGCGCTTTTGACAATACTCCCAAGTCGACCACCATTGGTAATCCCTGAAAGGATAGCATCAGCTTGTCCTCCCAAGTTTAAATTTTGAGAGAGGATGCCAGATGTCCCTTTACTATAAAATAAGAAAACCCTTCCACCGAAGCTAGTAATGCCAGCGTAAGCTTGGGAACCAACTAACACATCTGCATATCCATCTCCATTAAAATCACCAGAACTAATGTTACTTCCAAAAAATGTTCCGCTGGTCTGGCCATCGGTAAGAGTTGTTTCGGGAGTTGTTGCTAATTGTTTAGAGGCAGAATTCATTCGATACACATACGCATACCCTTGCGATCCTGCTCCAGGACTTGCTGTCACAATTAAATCGGGGTATCCATCTCCGTCCGTATCTTTATTGGTTCCTTTTCGGACAAGAATTTGATTTGCTTTTTCGAATGGAATTTGGGCATAGATCGTGTGAAGGCTTCCATAGGTCCAAAAAGAATTTGTTACTGCTTTTGCAGGTAACGCATAACGCCAGGTTCCATTCACAACAGGTACTTGGATCGGTGCATCTAAATCAATACCTACATTCACAAAACTAACATCAGACGGAGCTGACCCAATGATAAAACCAGTTTCGATGATGGAATGATTGGTAACATTGGTAAACGTAACCCGAGATTCTTGTAAAAAAAGTAAATAAATCCCTGGTGAATATCGTTTGAGAAAACTATTGTCAGAACACAACCAATTGTATAATTTCATCAGGCATTCCAATGGAGGATGCGTCAGTGGATTGGTCCAACATTGGGAAAAGGATAACAGGACAAGAATGGCAAAGGTAAAACGTTTGCAATATGGATGAAGTAACTGGTTTACCATGGTGTGATACAACTAACAATGAATTGATGTTTTGTTTTCAAGTTTGCAGAGGCAATGAATAATTGGATTTTGAAATCAAAATTTCGAAAAAAAATCAAAAAAATATCTTTCCTTTTCTTTTTGACTCAAACAAAATATTCCGAATGAGTTTTTTTGAAAGTTTAAAGGCCGTCGCAGCTCAGGCAGTAGAGCTAGTCCAAAACAATCCACAAGTGGTTTCTGGGATCCAAAAGATCATCGAAGAAAATGGTGGAGTTTCCGGAATCATCGAGAAATTCAAAGAGAAAGGCTTCGCAGAGGCTGCTTCTTCTTGGGTTGGCACTGGAGATAATATCAGTATCGGTGCTGATGATGTGATGAAGGTATTGGGGAAAGATTCCGTAAAAGATCTAGCAAGTAAAGTTGGACTCGATACAGAGGCAACAGCAGGACTCGTTGGAAGTTTATTACCTCTTGTGATCGATAAACTTTCTCCAGAGGGAAAAGAACCTGGTGGAGACATTACTTCCCAACTTTCCTCCCTTGCTTCCTTATTTACTAAGTAAAACATTGTAGTCTTTGCACCACCTATGAAAAATTAGGTGGTATTTTCCCGAATATTTCCCTCTATTTTGTCTTGCCAAAAATTGATTTGGTTTCCATTCTTCCTTCCATGAAGAAGTGGTTTCTAATTATCCTTGTTACTCTTGTATTTTTTTCCTGTAAAAGAACACCCAAAATCGAAATAGGACAGAATGTATATATTTCTGCAACTGTTCTCAATGCGCGTAATTCTCCTTCCTTAGATGGCGAAAAAGTGGGGAAACTCAAACTCGGTGACATTGTAAAAGTATTAGAACGTTCTGAAAAAGAGATGGAGATCGATGGTAAATCAAATTTTTGGTACCACATTGAATCTTCTTCAGTGAATGGTTGGGTTTTCGGTGGTTATCTATCCATAAATAAAGTAGAATCCCGTGATGCTATGATCACTGCGTTACAGGGAAGTTTTGTTTATTGTGCATTCCCTGATCGAATGGACTGTTCCAATACATTTGAATTTGAAGGCGAAAGTTTTGTTTACCGTGGTTATGACCAATACACGGGCATTACTGAAAAATCGGAAGGAAGTTATGAAGTGTATGCTGACCATTTGGTAATCGATGCACAATCACGACTGGTTCGTCCTTCTGTATTCATACAATACCCTCAGACAGATGAAGAACGATCTGCATATTACAACGCTTATCATGGTTATTCCAACTCTGACGAACACTTAGTTTCCTTAAGTACTTATCCCGCTGAAGGTAAAAAAGATTTATACTTTTATGTTTGTAATGAAAAACTCATATTATTAGAATCAAAATTGGAAACAGAAGAAGCGTGTAAAGCCAGTTATGTGTATAGCAAATCTTACTGAGGTTTCTCTTTAAAGGCTTCATTTCGTAACATCGTTTGGGTGCGGTGTGTATTTGGATTTTTCCAATTCAGAATTCTTAGTTTCAAATCGGCAGGAAGTTGACTTAAAAAATCCTGCCAGTTCTTTTCTTCCAAAACAGAATAAAACCCCGGTAAATATTGAATCTTCGTTTCCTTCGGCAAATACCTTTGGTATTCCAAGGCGGAGACTCCATACACAATCCGATAAATCGGTCTGTTTTTATGTTTCTCTTCTGGTAAAAAATGAAAGGCATCTCCTACCTTATTGTAACAAATAAAATAATCAAATCCTTGGTGAACGATGATGAGTGTATTTTTAGGAAATTGGAAGAGGGGGAGTAAAATCGAATACAATTTGTAGTCTTGGTTGTTCCATTCTTTTCCACGAACCATTGCATACGTTTGGTAGGGAATGAGAAGTAACAATAACAAAGTCAAAACCCATTTTTCTTTGCTCTTTGCGAGTGAAGGAAGTAGTAGTATACTTCCTGGGATAAAAATCAAAAGAAACATACGAAAGGGAAAACTAAAGGCAGTATAGGAAAATATCGGAAGCGAGAGGAAAACAAACAAAACAAACAATTTGTCATAGAATGACTTTTGATTGGGTTCTAATCTCTTGCGATTGAAGAGATAGAGAATCGGTGAAAGGAACCAAAGGATTTGTTCCAGGGAAAATTCAGGATACAGTTTTGCATATTGATAGAAGGGGGATAAAAACTCAAACTCAAATGATTCATAAAGAACCATCTTGATATCATTCCAATGGAGAGTATTGGGAAAAAAAATACTCAATCCAATCAGTGCCAAAAACAATCCAATGGCAAAATAGAAACTGAGTTTTTGATTTACAGGAATTTGTTTGATAAGCCAAACGAATAGAAAACAAACCGCAATCCCCGCCGTAATTTTATGACTGAAAAATACCAAAGCAAATAGAAACAAAAGTCTCAGGAAGTGATACCACCTTCGAGAAGTACCAAGAGTCTCTACAAGATACAGTTCCGAGAGAAACAAAATGAAAAATAGAATTCCTCCCAGGTTTTTGATGAAGTTAAAACTAAAATGGGGAAGATAAGAAGAGGAGATCAAAAAAACTCCAAAACAAATCGAAGCTAAAAACTGATTGGTCAAAAGATAGGCCAATCGAGTTCCCGAAAGGAAAATCGTTGATACAAGTAACGATACAAAAATTTTATTGGTGATGACGATATTAGAACCGAACTTGGAGAAAGCGACAAGACCATATAAAATAGGAGAGGAATCTGGACTAAAAAATCTACCTTTGCTCACATAGGAATTGACTTGGGCAGCATAATAATACCCATCCGCACCAAAGGCAAATGGAGAACTCATTTGTACAAGAAACTGTAAGATAAAGATAAAAACAAATAGACCGAGTAAAATGAGAATCTGTTTAGATTTGGTAGTCATCGGAAGAACAAAGTTTGAGTTCGCCATTCCCATCCGATTCTCGATAGACAGAGACATTCGAATATCCATTTTTTTGAATTTGTTGGAATTGCAATTGATATCGAGGGAGTTTTTTGGGACTTCGAATGCGAATGGTGAGTGTATCTTCTGTTAACTCAAATGAAAATTGTAAAGGAAATGGAAATGGGTTACGAATCCGTAAGTCTTTTTTGGGATACACTACGGATGCATCAGTTCCGAGAGGAGTAAACCGAGTTTCTTCTGTATATAAGTCACGGGTGTGAGGATACCGTTCTAAAATATCCAAACCAAGTTCCAAACTTAAATAGTAGATGATGCCTGATAGTTGGCAAAGTCCACCTGCAATCTCACTGGATACCACACCCTTTCGGATCACTCGTCCTTCTGTGTATCCTTTTGATTGAGTTGGATTTCCAATTAGATGCCAAAACGAAAAAATCTTACCAGGATGTAATACCCGTTCGTTGATCCTGGAGATTGCAATTTGCAAGTTTTGTAATTTTCCATCTTTGAGTGGAGAAGGCAAAATGGGAAGAGTGAGGGTAACTTCATAATCCCAATTGGTTTTGCGATCCAATTTTGGATTGAATCCAAACCGAAAGAGATCACCACTTAGAAGATCTTGTAACCATCGGAACAAGGATTTTAATTTCAGTTTAAGAAAAGAAACCAATGTGAGTGGTTAGTCCTTTGGTTCCAAGGGAATTTCTGTAAAACTGCGATCTGGGTTCATCATATACGCAGCTTTAAACGGATGAGGAGGTTTGTTCCCCCATTCATTGGGAGACAACAATGAAAAATAATCTCCACTTTCTTTTGCGTAAAGATAAATCATCTGACCTGGTTTCTTTTCAAATTGGCATTTGGCTTTGTGTAACTCGATGTCTTTTTCTGCCTGTTGTAAAATGAGTTCTGCTTCTTCTTTTAAAGCCCGAATTTCTTTGGCTCTGTCTACTAAACTGATCGCAGGTGCGAGGCGGCTTGTGCCGTAGGTGAGACTATGGTGGGGGATAACCTGTTCTTCCATCACTCTTTAGACAAACTTAGGTTTCCTCCAAAGGCAATTCAATTGGAAATTCGATCGAACTATTTCTTTTTTCGAATCAATCTCTATTGAAAAAGGAAAAAAGACGGATTCTAGACAAAACTAGTTGCTAAGAAAAAGGCTCTCCCGATGAATCAGGAAAGCCCAGTTGCCAAGGAAAGACGATTTTTTTGTTTATGACAATGGTTGGTATTGGATGATCATTGCTTTTGCTTTGATTTCTTTTGGCATCACTGTTTTGGATAAAATTCTTTGTAAAGAGTCTTTATCTTTTGATTTCCCAAGTTGAACGACGAAGTATCCATTTTTTACCATGATGAAAGACTTTGCTTTGAGTTTTCCTTGGTTATCTGCTTGGAGTTGGGATAAAAATGTTTCCGCTGATTTTCGATTTGTAAAAGCAGCAAGTTGAATCGTGTATTGTTTTCCTTCGTTTCCTGAGATTGATTTCGGAACAACATGGGAGGATTGTTTCGATTTCTCTTTTGGTTTGGAAACATGGGAAATGTTTTTTAACTTTTCTTCTTTTGGAACATAAGTAGATCTTTGTTCTTTGGATTTTGTCAAATCTACCACTTGTTGTTTTCTTTCTTCTTCCTCATCTTTCGCAGTGGAAGTTTCCATATAATAAGGATGGTTTCCGATATCAGCCATTGGGATTTCTTGAGAAGAAATGGTTTCCTTAGGTTTTGTTCCTTGGACGAGGGAAGAGGCAACTTGGGCCCCTTGGGTATCCGCAGTGATGGACTCTTCTGATTTTTTTGGAGTGCCATCTGTTGAAGGAAGGTTCGCTCCGGCAGTTTCCATCTGTACTTGGTTAGAGGATGGAATTCCACGATTTTGTGTTTCTTCGGATTTTCCTTTTCCTACAGAGACTCCTAAAAAGAAAATGGAAAAGAATAACGCAAATAGAAAGAGAGATAAAACTCCAATCCTTTGTTTGTCTAAATTAATAACGTAAAATACTCTTTCTTTCATGACTTGATCCTATTTTGAATTTCCTTATAGATAATAACGATTTGTTCTTTTAAGCCTTCTCTATCAGTATCGTTCGTTACGACAAAATCGGAGAGGAACTTTTTTTTCTCAATGTCCATCTGAGATGCGGTTCTTCTTTCGAAATCGGCCTTTTCCATCCCACCTCTAACCCGAACACGTTCCCAGTTTTGTTCTTTGGGGAGGTAAATGGTCACAGTGAAGTTACAAATGGTATGAGCATCTGTTTCAAATAGGAGAGGAACTTCCCAGGCAACGATACTTCCAGGTTTTTGTGCTTCAAAAAAGGAAAGGAAGTTCTTCCTTACGAGTGGGTGTAAAAGTTCGTTTAGTGCCTTAAGTTTGGTTTCGTCGCTAAACGCGAGTTCGGCAATTTTGGTTCGTAGGATGGTTCCATCGTTTGTGAGAATGTTTGGCCCAAAGATAGATACCAATTCCGCTTTGACTGGGCTATTTGGTTCTGTGAAACTGCGCGCAATGGCATCGGAGCTAATCGTCACGGCACCTAATTCTCCAAAGATGGAGAGGGCAGTGGATTTTCCTGATCCAATCGAACCAGTGATGCCAATCAGTGTTTTGTTAGAAGCGAGAGCCACGGGTTTATAACATAAAAAACCCGTGAAAGTACAAGTATTTTTTTATCTCATTTTAGAAAAAAATGACTCAAGTTTTTTTCTTTTTGTTTTACTTCGTTGTACCGTTGAAAATCCAGTCTTGTACCAGTTTGGCGGACAATTTGGGATCTTCGATCATTGGGGCATGGCCCATATTTTCCAGAAGTACGGTTTCTAATTTGGTTTTTAGTTTTTTTTCCAAGACTTCCATAACTGAATAGTGGATCACTTTGTCTTCTTTGCCCCAAATGGTGAGACAAGGTGCTTGGATTTTGTCCAGTTGAGTTTCGAGGATGTATCCTTCTTTTCGGATTTGTTTTAAGATGTGTGCATTCCATTCGCGGTTTGCGACAGATTTTTCCGCAAAGTAGGATTTTAAAAACGAAGGAAGATAGGGTGGTTTCACAAAGGTAAAACGCAATAAACGATCAAAATCTTCTTTGTCTTTCACAAGCAGAGGACTTTCTTTCCCTGAGAGTTCGATGGTTTGCATTTCGCTTGGTGTAGGACTTTTGATTCCTGCATTGTCAAATAATATGAGAGACTTTACTTGTTTGGGAAATTTCGCAGCAAAAATCCCGGCAATCCCTCCACCCATTGAGTTTCCTGCAATGTGGAAATCTTTAAGTCCAATGGCTTCTGTGAATTTTTGCAATCGTATCGCTTGGGCTTCCTGGGTATAAGAGATACCTTCCGGTTTACTCGTTTCCCCGAAACCAGGGAGATCTGGTGCAATGACCCGAATGTTTTTGGGAAGGTGTCTGGAAAATCGTGTCCAGTGGTCCTTATCACCACCAAAGCCATGTACGACGAGAAGGGTTTCTCCATTTCCAGGCCGTTCTGTGTACTTCCAAATTATTTCCTCAACAACAATCGATTTTGTATCGAGATCGGAGCGGTATCTTTCTAGGCTAATACCTGTTTTGTGAAGAGTTGAGGCACAACCAATAAGTGTGCCAAACAGAAGGAAAACGCAAGTACTGAATTTAAAATTTGATTTCATTTTTGTCCTTACAAAAAATGCAAAGGTTCGTTGACAGAGGGCTATGAAAAAATACTTTGGTCGTAACCGAGGCCCTGTAGCTCAGTCGGTAGAGCAGAGGACTGAAAATCCTCGTGTCGGCAGTTCGATTCTGTCCGGGGCCAAGGTTACCTATTTTCCAACCTTTCTTTCTTCTCCCATCGTCCAAAGTCCCAAAAATTCATTTTCTTCTACTTTTTTACAAAGTTCAGGTTTATAAAGTTTTTTGACCGGCGGTTTTGGGTAAATGTGGATTTCATCATTATCGGGAATGAAGGTAAGCATACGTAAAATTGTATCTTGGCCTTCAATTTCATACATGGTATAAGACATACCTTTGGAAGGAATGATTTGGGAAGTTTCCAAATACTTGCGAGTAGAGTCTGACATAATCCTTAAAGTGATTCAGGTTTCTTTTCGTAGCAACTAAAAAGTTGATTTTGATTTTCCGTTTTTCCGAAATCGTTTTGCAAAGAGAATCAGTTTCTCTCGGATTTTTGGTGATCGGCCTACAGAAACATTCATACGAAAAAAATGATTCCAATGTTTGGATAACCCAAATAGAGATCCTGGTGCAATTGCCATACCTAATTTTTTAGCTTCCAAAAGAAGTTTGTCTCCATCTAACTTTGATTCAATCCAAATAACAAATCCTCCGTCTGGTTTCGTAATTTTAAGATTTCCATCACTTTCTTTTGTCAGTAGTTCTATGTATTCATGGCTCAGATTTTGGTATTCTTTTCGTAAACTTTTTAAATGTCTTTCATAGGTTTGTCGTTTTAAGTATTCCAGAACTGAAAGTTGAGTTGGGTGGTTTTCTGAAATTTTAAAGGCTCTTGCGATTTTGGATACCGATTGGATCCCCGTTTTAGTGGCGACCCAGCCCATTCTAAGTCCGGGGGAAAGTGTTTTGGAAAAGGAGGAACATAAAAAAGTTTTGGGCCCATTCAGTTTTTGCGAAAAAAAACTCACCAGAGGTTTTGGTCTTGTCCCTGTATAAAACAAATCACCATAGATATCATCTTCGATGAGGTGGATTCCATATCGATCACAAAGTTCGGCCAAAATTTGTTTGGTTTCATCTCGAAATAAAATTCCATTGGGATTATTAAAATTAGCTGAAAATAAAAATACTTTGGGTTTGTGTCGTTTGATGAGTTTTTCAAATTCAGTGGAACTAATTCCTTCTGCCTCACGATAAGGAATCTCCACCACCTTTAATCGTAAGGTTTCGAGAATTTGGAATAGACCCACGTAAATGGGAGAAGGAACGATCACTGTATCTCCAGGTTCTGTAACAGAAAACAAGGAATAGGTGATTGCTTCTGTACATCCTGCTGTGATTTGAATTTGTTTTGAACTCACTCGATACCCATTCATCGATGTTCGTTTGGCCAACCAATCTCTGAGATGAGGATTTCCTTGTAAGTCTCCGTAACTAAAACCATCCTTATAGAGAAGTGCTTTTTTATAAGCGGAATGTAATTCTGCAATTGGTAAATAACGAAGGGCTGGAATCGCTGCTCCAAAGGAGATGAGTTTTGGATCCATGACTGTGTTCATGATTTGTTGGATCCGATCATCTGCTTCCACCGATTCATAAAATTCGTTTTGAGGACCTAGAATCACAGAACTAATGTTTTTTTGTACATAATATCCTGATTTGTTTAAGACGTAGATATACCCTTCCTCTTCCAAAATCCGATACGCTTCCTTGGCAGTTGTCAAACTACAGGATTTTAAAGTTTGAATTTCCCGAAGGGATGGGATTTTTTCGTTTTCCGAATAATAACCAATCTGAATTTCTTTTTTTAGGTCGGAGGCAAGTTGTTCGTATTTTGTTTTTTCCATCTGTATACCTATAGAACAGACCATCTGTATATGGACAGATTTCTATTTCTTTGATAATTTATTGACATGGAAAGAAATCTTGCAAATCTATTTTTGACAAAAAGAACAAATGACATCCGTTCTTCCGCCATTCGTGAAATTTTAAAAATCACAGTCAAAGATTCAGAGTTTCTTTCCTTTGCTGGTGGGCTTCCGAATCCTAGTTTACTTCCTACGGAACGATTAACTCAGGCGACAGAAACAACCATTCGCACGAAAAAGGATGTCGCTTTTCAATATGGAGATTCCACAGGTTATGAAGCCTTAAAGGAATTGATTTTTGAATATTTTGTCGATGAGAAAGAGGACTTTTCCAAGTCTTTATGCATTACGAGTGGTTCCCAACAAGGTCTTGCGATTTTGGGACAACTGTTTATGGATGAAAACACAAATGTGCTTTTGGAAAACCCCGTGTATTTGGGGGCTTTGCAGGCATTTTCACCATATCGCCCTCATTTTGTTTCACTGCCTATGGAAGAGGATGGTCCCAGTATAGAAGCACTCGAAACCATTCTTGTTCGCGAGAAAATCCATTGTTTTTATGCAAACCCGAGTTACCAAAATCCATCCACATGTACTTGGTCCATCGCCAAACGCGAAAAGGTGGCTTCCCTTTTAGATGCATATGGTGTCATCCTGTTGGAAGACGAGGCATATCGATATTTGGATTTTACGGGAACGGTTTATCCTTCCATCACATCGTTACGTAAAAACAAAGACCTATCCTTTGTTTTAGGAAGTTTCTCAAAAATCATTTCTCCTGGTTTTCGATTGGGATGGGTAAGTGTACCTAAACCATATGAAACAATTTTTACTGCCATCAAACAAGGATATGATCTAAATTCGAATCAGTTTTCCCAAGTTGTTTTGGTGCAACTTCTTCGCGATTTGGATATTAGGAAACATTTACAAAAGATCCAAACTTTTTATGCCAACCAAAAGAATCATTTGGTTCGTTTGTTAGAACAATACCTACCAGAAGTGAAATTTCAAAATCCTCTGGGTGGAATGTTTTTGTGGGTAGAGTATCCAAATGTTTCGGCGAAAAAAATGATGGTTAAGCTTATGGAAAACAAAGTGGTGATGATACCTGGAAATGAATTTCGTTTGGAAAAATCAGAACGGGCATTTTTTCGAATGAATTTCAGTTTTTTACCTGAAGAGCAAATGGAGGAGGGGGTGAGAAGGATCCAATCCGTGTATCGTGACATAATTACGTAACATACGTGTAGTAAAAATTGTTTGACATTTACTACTTATCTGTTTACTTATTAAATATGAAGCCTGCAGTCACGAAAGCATTGCATCCTAAGTTTTCCGTCCTCAGTTTGGAAGAAAAATTGGAAATTCTAAAGGAAGATCCCAGTTTTCGAATGCTTGTGGAACAAATGTACCAAAACTATAAGGAAAATCGATCTACTGTGATTCTTTGATTTGCTTCTCTTTGCATGGAGTGTTTCTATGGAAGGAAAGCAGGTAATTATGAATTTAGATCTTACACCACAAGAAACAAAACAACTCTTGGATGCACTCACTGTATTCGAATGGGTGAGTAACTCTCCTCACGAAGAATCGGATCCCAGTGTGGATGGTTTTCTCCAATCCTTACTCAAAAAACTTTCCGCAGGAATGGAGAATAGTCCCATCACTTCTGAAAATGGAATGTACACTGTCGCAGAAGAATATTTCCAAGAAGTATTTGAGTCTTATATCGAACCTTATAATGATGATGTGTTTTGGACAGAACTCACAACCGAACTCGCACAAAGAGATTTGGAACTTTCTATTTCTGAAAAGGAATTAGAAGCAATGGCACCTGAAGCATACGAAACAAAAGTAGCAAAAGAAGCAGAGAAATACGATGCCGAGTTCGAAAAAAATGGTGTTGATCGTTTGTTCTTAAAAAAATAAACCAATCACATCCAAAACAAAACCTAGAGTGGTTTCTAGAAAAAAAAACACGATCTTCTCCTCAAGTGGATTCGTGTTCTTTTTCCCACTCGATGAAGATGACAGTTTGGTCATCTTCTTGTTCTTCTTTTCCCTGAAACAAAAACAATTGGATGACAAGCTCGGCAAGCACACGTTCGGATTCTTTCTGTGTAAATTCCGAAACAATTTTTTGCATGCGGTCCATACCAAACTCTTCTCGCGATTCATTTTTTTGTTCCAACATTCCATCGGTAAAAAGTAGGATACGATCTCCTTCCAAAATGGGAAATTGTTTCTGAGTATAGGGTTGGTCTTTTTTGAGACCAATGATATTACCCGTTCGATTCAAAATAATTTGTGTTCCACTCGATTGGAAAATTTGGTTTGGGTGACCAGCTGACGAATAGTAGACGGTTTTGGTTCTGGTATCAATGTCTAATAAAAATCCAGAAAATACAATTTTTAATCCTGAAAATTTGTTTTGAATTTTTTGATTCAAATGGTTCATCAAATCATCAGTTTTTGTGATAAATCGTTTGATGGCTTCGTATTCAGATTTGATCGCCATCGTATACAATGCTGCTTGGATTCCATGCCCCGTGGCATCTGCGATAAAAAATCGAACGATTCCATTATCGAGTTCAAAGATATCATAAAAATCACCTCCCACTTGTTCTTGGGGTTGGAAGTAGAGATGGATTTTGAGTGGAGAAAATTTGATTCCATCTTCTGGAAGGATTTTTTGTTGGATTTTCTTCGCAAGTAGTAGGTCTTTTTTGATCCGACCGAGTGATGAGTTTAATTGGTAAGTTCTTTCCGAAACAATTTGTTCCAAATTTTCTGTTACGGCAAGTAAGGATTCATTACTGATCTTTAAACTTTCAGCAAGTTCTTCTGCTCTTACGAATGCATTGGCAATCCGACTGGATAAAATTAAAGATTGGATAAAAATAAAACAAAGAAGGGCATAGGGAGTCAGTCCAATCCCTCTGCTATTCAAACTATGTTTTAAAATATCAAAGGAAACCGAAAACGCTAAGACGAGTAACCCAATCAAAAACAATTTGGAATTGGGTCTGCTATTCAAAACTGCTTTTAAGTTGATATGAATGACGTACCCAATGATGAGGAAGGCAAGAATTTGAAATCCATAAAGTAAAATCGTAAAAACCGAAATGGGTAAAAACAATGTAAAGGCAAATACCGTACTGGCAACTAAGGCACGTCTTACATGTTTGATTTTCGATTCTTCTGGAAACAATGAATGAATGAAAAGTAAAAACGTGGGAACCGCAAAATAATAAGAAGCGAATTCAATGCGAAATGCTGTTGGCCAATGGAACTTCGGGAATAATTCAAGGATATATCGTTCTCCTGTAAATGCTAAACGAATTCCAAGCAAAACACAAAAGATCGCAAAATAGAATATGGATGTTTCTTTTCGTTTATAAAAATACAAACCAAAATGGTACAAACCAATGAGAGAAAGTGCACCGAGTAAAAATAACTCACGTGCATTGGCAAACATTCTTTCTCTATCCATGATATATTTGTTTCCGAGAATGGGATGACCCCAAAACCCACCAAAATTGTTTTCATAATTGGCAATATGGAAAACCAACTCCACAATTTCATCATCAGGAATCAGTGTGTAATATTTGGATTTGATACGAGGAGTGTCATCAAATTGGTTAATCCCTGGTTTTCCTTGTCCACCGATGAGAACTCCATTGGCAAAAAATCGATAGGAGGAAGCTACATCGGGAATGTAAATTCGTAGCTCTTGACCTACACTTTGTTTGTTGATATGGATGAACGCGCGTAAGGTGGCTTTTCCTGTCCTAGGTAATTCAATCCCACTATACTCTTCTCCTTGCCAGGAATTCGGAATGGCCAAATAACCCGTCAGAGCTTTTTTTCCATGAAAGGGAGGATAGTGGAATTCATCAAAGTACAACTCCCATTCCCCTTGTAAGTCAATGGCAGTGTTTTCTTTGAAAGTGATCTCTCGTAAATCCAAAATCCCTTGGCGGAACCGAAGGCTATCCCCCAAGTCTGGATTTTGGCATTGAAACGTACACAAAGCACAGGTGGTGATGAGGACCACAAAGAGAATTAATTTTCGCATTGGTTTTAGTTTAGATGAATGTGAAAAACGAAAAGAACTAATTTCGTCCAGAATATCCTATCACATCCATAAACGCAGAAACGGAAAACACAGCTTTCCCTGGGCCTGGTTCTCCATATCCTGGAGGGGTTGGCAAACCATAGGATTCAAAGGTTTCTTTCCATGCGCGTAGTAATTCACAAAAATACACAAGAGGGGGGCCTGCTTGTTGGCCAAGGGTTGTGTACGGTTCAGGGCACCATGCTGTAAATCTTGGCACAATTCCCTTGGACATAAAAAAGTCTAACCCTTGTTTTGTGGAAGTGATTGCTTCTTTTACTGTTTTAAATCCCCAAGGTTCAGAAAGTTCGACACCACCCACAAAGTTCGGGATCACATTTTCGGGTCCAAACACTTCTGCCGAGTCAACCACTCGTCGGATCCAATTTTCATACCCAATCCAACTTGCTTTTCCTGGACAAATTTTTTCAAAGAGATCTTTGTCCCAAACTTCATAATTGGGATGGTAAATCTGAATTCCTGCGTCTTTGAATTTTTGGCAGTCTTCCTTTTCAAAGGCTTGAGCCACCAGTTTTCCCATCCAACGTTTGGGAAAACGAGCTTCGATTGCTTCCGGGTATTGGAGGTAAAAATCCACTTCTGATTTTTTCTTTAGATTGGTGAGAACAGATCCGCCAGTGATCGTATACACTTTTGCAATTTGGTCTTCTGCATCTACCCAAGATAATACTTCTAAAATATCATCCACATCCTTCACACCTGTGTAAGGACGTCCTGCCCCTTTTTGTTGGCGGTAGTTATGATTGATGTCACAGTATGCACATTCTTCGTCTTTTCCAAAATATTGGCAGTTGCGAAAGACTGTGAGGTAGAGGAGGTATCCCCATTCAATGACAGGTGCCACTTCCCCTGGAAGTTTTCCGGATTTGGTTTTGTGTCTGTACCAAGAAGGAATGGGTGGATACTCTGCTGTTCCAATCTCCGTTTCTTCTAAAAAGAGAGTGGGTTTTCCATCTCTCAGTTTCATTTTGTATGGAGAGTTTGGATTGTTCCTTGTGGAGATCACTGTTTTTAAAAGACCGAAATGGCCACCGCTGATCTTAATTTCCTCAGGTGCTTTGGTATCGGCTCCATCTTTTAGGTCAGCTAGGGGAATATGATCAAAAGAAAAAATAAAATAGTCTTTGGATTTATAAGGATCTTTGACTTGGAATGCCTCTGGAAAAAAATGAATGCCTTGCCTGAGAATGTCTTGTTTGACAATCGCTTCCATGGGAAGGTCTTTGTAAGTTCTTTCCATTTCTTCGAGTAAAGAAAGGGAGGAGGCAGGTCTTTGGTTCATTGTAGAGGTTTCAGCCATAATGGGAGTTTTTTTCTTCCTCTGTCTTAGACAAAGCGATTTTCCCGAAAAAACTGCGAAAAAGACCCGAAAATCGTAGGTTTCCTACGAAATACCTGAATATTCGTTTACAAATCCACTCACCAAATTATTTTTTTTCCGAACTAATGAAATTTTTTTCATTCTAGAAAAAAATAGAAAAAAACTGGGAATTTTCCATCTCCTGGTTTGTTGATTAGAGAGTAAGGAAATTAGTATTTCACTAAGGGACAGGAAGATATGAAAGCATCGAAACTAACCATCGTAGGTCTTGCGATTCTTTTCACTGGTCTTACAGTTTGTAAGAAACCAGAGGCAGAAGTAACGGAAGCACCTAAAAAACCTGCAGATTTATCTGCGGTTGTCGTATTTGCGGTAGGAGATTCCAAAATCCAACACGCAGACCAAACAGAAGAAAAAGCACAACTTGGTGCTCTTTTGAAAACAGGGGATAATGTAGTCACAGGCGACAATGGAAAAGTAGACATCCAATTTGCAGATGGCTCGAGCATTCGTATCTCTCCAAAATCCGCGATTGACTTTGCGAAACTTTCCCAAGACAACGCTGGAACAACAGACACTCAAATTGCTCTAGTTTCCGGAAAAGTATTTGCGAAAGTGAACAAAGCGAAGAAAGAAGACAACTTCACTGTTGTAACACCAACCGCGATTGCGGGTGTGCGTGGAACTTCCTTCATCGTAGAATCAGCTGATGGAAAACCTGCGAAGGTGAAAGTTGTGGAAGGTGCGGTTGCATTCGCTCCACGTGTTCCAGCTCTTGAAAAACTTTCAGAAGAAGAAATTTCTAAAAGTGCTGATCTTAAAAAATTACAAGAATCCATTGCAAAAGCAGAAGTGATCTTAGAAAAAGACCAAGCTTCTACTCAATCTGTAAAATCTGCAGAACTTGCAAAGTCAGCAGACATTCAATCTTTGGATTTATCAAAAGCATTCAAAACTGCAGAGAAAGAAAAACTCGTAGTTGAAAATGCAAAACTCACTAAAAACGAAGAACAAGAAATCAAAACCATCGTAACTGTTGATAAACAAACAGCACAAGAAATTGTGAAACTCAGTGAATCAGCTCAAACTGAGAAATTGGATGAGTTGAAAAAACAAGAAATCGATGCTAAGAAACAAGCGATTGAAAAAGACGTTGCTAAGCGACAAGAAGAAGAGAAGAAAAAATTCGAAGACACTTTAGCTAGCCAACCAAAAGAATTCAAATCGAAAAAAGACATCATCAACTACTACGAAAGAATTGAAAAAATCGTATTAACTGATGGTAAAACAGTGATCATTGGAGCAATCATCAACCAAGAAAATGGACAATTGATTGTTCACACTGAAAATGGTGTCAAAAAAATTGATATGGATAAAGTAGAAGAAGTCATTTACGACCTTCAACAAAAATCCAAATTCTAAAACAACCACACCCTTACGTAGAAAAGAAGCCTGGAGGGATTCCCCTTCGGGCTTTTTTTATGTACTCGTGTTTTTGTATTCGTTCCAAAGAACGCGAATGGCGCTGATGAGAGGGCTCACTTCGATCATGAGGAGATTGTTTTGGTATTTGACGAGGAGTGTGTTTTGACCAAATCGTTCCATCTCTCCCCATTCCACTTGTAATTCCGGATGGTGGGTGAGTGCTTTTTGGATGAGAACCTTTACTTCATAATCAGAGAGAGTATCATCAATTTCACCCAGGTCTTTTAAGATGGATAAAAAAAAGGTTTTGGTAAGTCCTTTTTGAAACTCCTCTAATTCGGATTCGGTCATATCTACTCTTTCGGTAGATTTTCCTTTTCTATTTCAAAATATTCATCTGCGTGGTAAGAGGATCGTACGAGAGGACCCGATGCTACCGTCTTAAATCCAATTTGGTAGGCGACTTGTTTCCATATCTCAAACTGTTCCGGTGTCACAAAGGACTGCACGGGGTAGTGAGTTGGACCTGGTTGTAAGTATTGGCCAATCGTCAACATCCGAACCCCATTTGCATACAAGTCTTCCAAACAGGTTTTGATATCGGTCTCTGTTTCCCCAAGACCTAAAATCAGTCCACTTTTGGTCACAAATCCATGTTTGGCGATATGAGATAATACTTCGAGGGAACGCCGATAGTTTTTTTGAGGTGTGATGGTCGGAAAGAGACGTTCCACCGTTTCGATATTGTGATTGATGATATGGGGTTTTGCGGTATAGAGGATTTGTAAAGAATCCTCTTTTGCCTTAAAATCAGGAATTAACACTTCAATGGTGCAATGAGGAGAGTAGGTTTTGATCTTTTGGATCGTTTCCGCGAAATGAGCTGCGCCCCCATCTTTTAAATCGTCTCGGTTGACTGCTGTGAGAACCACATGTCGGAGTCCAAGTAGTTCAACAGACCTTGCTACCTTTTCGGGTTCTTCCATGTCGAGGGATTTTGGTTTTCCAAAGGCGACGTCACAGTACTGGCAACGTCTTGTGCAAATATCACCAGCGAGCATATAGGTGGCAGTTTTACGATTCCAACAATGGTTTAAATTCGGGCAACTGGCGGATTCACAAACGGTATGAAGTTCTTTGGATTCGACATCGGCTCGAACCACAGAAAGGGAGTCAGAATCCTTGGGAAAACTCACTCGCACCTTCATCCAATCCGGCAGGGGTTGGGTGGGGTTCAAATGTTTGGAGCGAGGTTTCTTTTTTAATGGATTCATACCTTCTTTAGACTTTTTGAAATGAGGCCACTTTGTAAAATGGAAAATCATGAGGATCAATGCATTTCTTGCCAAATTAGGTTTAGGTTCCCGTCGAAAAGTGGAAGAATTGGTCCTCGCGGGAAGGGTCAAAATCAATGGTAGTACAATTACGGATTTGTCCTTCCAAGTGGATGAAAACGATACCATCCTCTTTGATGGAAAACCAGTTGTCAACGAAGCCGGGGATTCTCGTCCGAGGATCATTGCCTTCAATAAACCTCCCGGATTTCTTACCTCTCATGAAGACAAACACCATGAGAACACCATATTCACCTTATTACCTGAATCCTTTCAGAAATACAATTATGCAGGACGATTGGATTTAGATTCTAGAGGGCTGATCCTCTTATCGATTGATGGTAATTTCATCCAAAAGGTCACTCATCCCAAACATAAAATCGATAAAGAATACATTATCAGTTTAAAACAACCAGTGAATTGGAAAAAAATTGCCGAAGAATTCATGTTAGGTGTAAGAGAAGGGGGAGAAACCCTTCGTGCCTTGGCAGTCAAACCAGCCAATGTTGTTCCAGAAAATACGCAAGCCGGTTTTACAAGTTATCTCAGTATTGTGCTAAAAGAAGGAAAAAAACGTCAGATCCGTCGGATGTGTAAAACAAAAGATTTGGTGGTTCTTGATTTGTATCGGATTCGGATTGGCAAACTGGATTTACGAAATTTTCACTTGGAAGAGGGAAAATACAAAGTGGTCACGGAAGAACAAGTTCTCGGCAATTAGGTTCCTTAATTTGGTTGAAGAATCCACTCGATTCATAAAATGGTGAGGTTAGGGGATTTGTTTTTTTGAAATCAAAACCATTTTTATTTTATCCTTTGGTTCTCTTTTTATTTATCTTTTTGGTAGATAAAATCTTTTTATTACCTGTTTTCCATGAGGAATTTTTGCAAGCAGGCAATTCAGTTTTTTATTACCAAAGAAAGGTGCTACAAGACCGCCTCGTTTCGGATCCGAATCTAAAGGAAAAAAAATTAGCCCTTGTATTGGGAGATTCTAGATCCTATCCTTTTGCTGAAATCGGAATCCCAGAACCATACCAAAAACAATGGACACTCTATAATTTCAGTAGTCCCCAAGGAATTCCAATGAATTCCCTGATGCAATTCCAAAGTATTTTGGAACAAGGTGTCACACCTGATTTTGTCATCTTATCGTTAAGTCCTGAAGCCTTTGATGATTCCAAAGGATTTATTTTGTCTCCCTTTTTACGAATGGGATGTAATAAAGAATGTATTGATATGGTTTGGGATGATATTCCATTAAAAGAAAAATGGTATTATGTTTTGGATCATATCTTTGCGATTCGCAGTGTGGAATTCAATTTATCATTGTTCACGTCCCGCTTAAAACAAGGAAAACTGAAAGAATACAAAGCTTCTCATAATAAAGAATTCCAACTCATCAATTATTCAAAGGGTGAATATTTGATGTATGGCGTTCAATCCAATCCAATCGAAAAAATCAAAAACGATACGATCCGAATTGGAAATTTGTATATGCGTTCCTATGAAGTCGGAAAATCACAACTACCTTATGTTGAAAAAATCTTAAAAATCACCAAAGAGAAAAAAATCAAAACACTCGTGATTTGGCCGAAGGTTTTTCCTGAATACTATTCTTATTATGAAAAGTTCCATGTAAAAGAAGTTTGGTGGGATCCCATTGCCTCCAAAGCAAAAGAATACGGAGCATATACTTTGAATTGGAATGTTCCAAATACTTGTGATTTATTCAATGACGCTTCTCACCAATCGGCGTTTTGTTTTATAGATCAAATGAAAGAAATTTGGTTAAACTACGCTGAAAAGTAGATTCAAAAACATCCCTTATAAAATCAAGGCTCCCCTTCGAGCAAAACGAAACAAACTCTCTCTTCGTTTTGCCATTTGGAGTTTTATCAGTAGCACCACTGCCATTTGGTCGATTTTACTCATCACCAATTTGTCGGGTCACAGTTTACTCATTGGTTCTTTTGGTGCCACAGCAGTTCTGTTATTTGCAGTGCCTGATGCACCACTGTCTCAACCAAGGAATTTAATTGGGGGTCATCTTTTGTCTGCCACAATTGCTGTGATTTTGGTGCAGACCATCGGGACCAATTTTTTTACCTTAGGATTTTCTGTTGGATTGTCTATTTTGGTGATGTATCTTACGCATACCTTACATCCACCAGGAGGAGCAACTGCGCTCATTGGTGTGATTGGAGGAGTGGGTGTGGAGTTTATATTTTTTCCCGTAATGGTGGGAGTGATTTTACTTCTTTTGAATGCGCTGGTTGTGAATAACCTAGTGCACCACCGGAAGTATCCGGTGGCTTGGTTTTAGATTACCAGTTTAGTTTTTTTGCGTCTTCTACAAATTTAGCAAGTCCACTGTCTGTCAGTGGGTGTTTGAATAACATTTCAAAAACAGAATATGGTAAAGTCACACAATCTGCTCCACGTAAAGCCACTTCTTTGAAGTGAATCGGATGGCGAACTGAAGCCGCGAGGATTTGTGTTTCTATTCCGTAGTTGTCGTAAATCTCTCTGATTTCGGAAATGAGTTCCAGTCCGTCATATCCTACATCATCCAAACGACCCACAAATGGAGAAATGAATGTAGCACCCGCTTTTGCCGCAAGTAGGGCTTGGTTTGCTGTGAAACAAAGTGTTACGTTTGTTTGAATCCCTTTTTCAGCAAACGCCTTCACTGCTTTCATTCCTTCTGGAATCAAGGGCACTTTCACTACAACGTTTTCTGCGATTTGGGATAATTCCAAACCTTCTTTGATCATAGTAGGTGCATCCGTTGCTAGTACTTCTGCACTCACAGGTCCTTTCACAAAACTACAGATCTCTTTGATGACTTCTGTGAATTTTCGACCCGATTTTGCAATGATGGATGGGTTTGTGGTGATACCGTCAAGTAAGCCTAATTCATGGACCTTTTTAATTTCGTCAATATTGGCTGTGTCTAAAAATAAATTCATTTTGCCTCGTCTGCTTGGTTTTAGAAACCAAGCCTCACGAGACAAGCTAACTACGGGATTAAATCCCGCAAGGTTTTTGTTTCTTGTACGCTGAAGAAATCCACGTAATCTTTTGCGATGATGTCACGGATATTGGCAGAAAAGTAATCAATGCGGCGAGTATAAGGGAGTTTTTTATATCCTTCTCTCCAAACGACAGCAAAACCACCTCGCGGCGGATTCTCTCTTCGCTCCACAAGTTCCCAAATGGCTGCCCCAGAAACTTTGTCATCGCCAATGGATTCCTTTCTCGGTTTTCCATATTTGGCTTCGAGTTTCTCTTTGATTTTTTCAGATGGAACTAAGTTGAATGTGACACCAACCGAAAATAAAATTCCATTCTCTCGAAATTCAGTTTGGCCATCGATCGTTGGGTCTGTTTCTGGTTGGCCTTCTCTTTTGGGACGGACTTCTTTTAAAAGTTCTGGAGTTTTATAAAAACGATACAAATACAGAATTCCGTTTCGGCGGATGAGTAAACTGACATCCTTTTTTTCATTGAGGATCTCAATTTTTTCTTTGGAATCAGGGTTTGTTGCCATGGAAAGGAATTTCTCTCGGATGGATTCAAACGTCATCCCCCAAGAAGCTTCCGCAAATCCATCCAAGGTATTTGGTATTTCTGTTTGCGAAAATAGATAACCAGGAAAACAAAAAAGGAGGATTAGCAGATATTTCTTCATACTGTTTGTATCGGCCAATCTCTAAAAAAAGCGAACTTGTTTCTCACTTAAATTCATCGGAGAAGGGGTCATCTCCGAGCCCGTAGGTTTCCGTTTCCTCGGCAAATGGGTTTTCCTCGTCGTCTGTCTGGCCAAAGGTATGTTCCTCATCGGAGGAGGTTTCCCCATAATCGGAACTAGACCAATCCTCGCCGGATTCGTAGGTAGGTGTAGGTTCAAAACTGACACCAAAGATTGATTCGTTATTCCAAAGGAAAACCAAAACGGGTGTCTGTAAAAAGAATAGAAGTAGGTAAAATAAAAAATACAAATCTCGGTCGAGGCCGTAATGAACCGCTCCACTCGATAAATTTCCTAAGGCAAACCCTGATAACGTGGGTTTGGTGAGACCTAAAATCGAAGTTCCTTGGTAGGCTTCTTTGATGACAGGATAGGAAAAAAACAAAGCTAAAAAGAATATGGGTAGGTGGAAAATATGTTCAAAGATCCCAGGTCCTTTTTCTCCCAGTGCCGATCCGAGTAAGGGCCAAAGCCATACAAAAAAAGCGCTTCCTACGAATGTGAGACTACCAAAAACAATGTTTCCATTTGATTCTAAAACATTCAGGAAGATGCGAAATACATCTCCCCGAATCTCTGTTAGTTCCTCTCTTCGGTAATTTGATTTTGCCGAAAAAAATAAAATTTTCGTATAATAGGTGATGGTAGCCACCGCAAAACCAAAAAAGAAGAGAAAGAGTAGGAAAAGGAAAAATTCCATTAGTGACGGAAATGCCTCATGCCAGTGAAGACCATGATCAGTCCATGTTCGTCAGCTGCTTGGATCACTTCTTCATCTCGGATGGATCCACCCGGTTGGATGATGGCTTTCGCACCCACTTTTGCAATTGCGTCAATTCCATCTCGGAAAGGAAAAAATGCATCACTTCCCACATACGATCCCACAACCGAGAGTCCCACTTTTTGTGCTTTCATGGCACCAAGCTCTACTGAATCGACACGTGACATTTGACCTGCCCCGATGCCAAGCGTTGAGTTTTGGTCCGTATACACAATTGCGTTGGATTTAATGAACTTCACACAATTCCAGGCAAACATCAATCCTTCCAAATCATCTTCTGTTGGTTGTTTTTTCGAAACGATTTTTAATTTGTCTTTGGTGATGAGATCATAATCACGATTTTGAATGAGAAGACCATGGTGAAGGGAACGTAAATCCAATTCATCAAGAGCTTCATCAAACTTTGCAATCGGAATCAAACGAACGTTTGGTTTTTTTGAAAAAATTTCTAATGCTTCGTCGGAAAAACTTTCTGCGATCACACCTTCTACAAAGTTTTTTGTGATCTCTTCTGCGGCTTCTTTTTCCACGCGACCATGAATTCCAATGATTCCACCAAATGCTGAAATAGGATCCGTTTTTCTCGCGAGTTCAAAGGATTCTAAAACAGTATCACCAAAAGCAATCCCACATGGATTTAAGTGTTTCACAATTGATACTGCATTTTTAGGAAGTAAACTCGCCACATGGAAGGCTGCATCAAAATCCAACATATTATTAAAAGAGAGTTCTTTCCCTTGTAATGCTTCAAACTGTGATTTTAAAAACTGAGGTTCATAAAATGCAGCATCTTGGTGTGGGTTCTCACCATAACGAAGTTTTTGTTTTTTGTTGAATGCAAATGTAATTTTGTCAGGGTATTTGATATCCAAACGTTTATTGAAATAGGTAGAAATTGCAGAATCATATGCTGCTGTTTCTGAAAATACTTTTGCCGCATAACCAAAAGCAGTTTCTCTCGAAATTTTACCTTGGTTGGATGTGAATTCTTTTTGGAAGGATTCGTAATCTTTTGGATCTGTTAACACCACAACGTTTTTATGATTTTTTGCCGCTGAACGAAGCATTGATGGTCCACCGATATCGATGTTTTCAATTGCATCTTCGAGTGTGACATCTGGTTTCATCACTGTTTTGACAAAGGGATAGAGATTCACAATGACAAGGGTGATGGGAACAATGCCGTTTGCTTCCATTTGTTTGACATGGTTGGGATTGGTGGTATCACCGAGAAGACCACCATGGATTTTGGGATGGAGGGTTTTCACTCGACCATGTAAAATCTCTGGAAAACCAGTAAACTCATCTACTTTTTTCACTGCGATCCCAGCTTTGGCAAGGGCATCATAGGTTCCACCAGTGGATAAAATTTCCACACCATGTTTGGTTAGGAAGGAACAGATTTCAGTGATTCCCGTTTTATCAGAAACGGAAACAAGTGCTCTTTTGATTTGAATCATTTTAGGATTTCTACCTTTCGTTCTTTGATTTTTAGTTTATCTTCACAAAACAGTTGTATAGCGAGGGGAAGGATTTTGTGTTCTTCCTTTAGGATTGCCAAGGATAATTCTTTTTCAGACCACTCTGGTCGAATGGCAATCGCTTTTTGTAAAATGATGGGCCCTGTGTCCACACCTTCCCAGACAAAATGCACCGTACAACCTGCTACTTTGACACCGTAATCCAAAGCTTGTTTTTGGGAGTCGAGTCCAGGGAAGGCAGGAAGTAAACTGGGGTGTACATTGATGATTTGGTTCGGAAACCTTTGTACAAAATCCGGTTTGAGGATTCTCATATAACCACAAGCCACGATGAGATCGGGTTTGTAAGATTCCACTTGCTCGAGTAAATCGCGGTGGTAGTCCAATTTGGAACTAAATTGGGTGTAAGGGATGATTTTTGTGGAAATCCCGAACTTTTTAGCTAAACTAAGGGCCTTTGCCTCAGGATTGTCCGTGACTAGGGCAACTAGGTCTAGTTTTAGCTTCTTTTTACGAATGAATTCCACAGAAGCCGAAAAATTCGACCCTCTGCCAGAAGCCAAAAAAACAACACGTTTTGTTTTTCCCATGTGATATTCTAAGAATATTCGGATCGGTCATTAAGCAAGTATCCTTTTTGGTCGATGGGAATAGTCAGGAGAAAAAAATGTCGCTTGCGAGAAAAACCGGTGCCTCTGCTTACAATGAATACAAAGCCAACGAGATCTCTACCGTTAGCCAAATCAAATTGATTGTGATGTTATTTGATGGGGCCATTCGTTTTCTAGGTGTCGCAAAAGACAATATGACTCCCAGAAAGTATGATGTGGTAAACAACAACATTATCAAAACCCAAGACATCATTACCGAACTGCTTTTGTCTCTCAATATGGAAGAGGGGAAAGAAGTCGCAAACAACCTTTTATCCCTCTACATCTACTTAAAAAAGAGACTTCTCGAAGCCAATATGCGCAAAGACAAGGCCATCATCGAAGAATGTATCAAAATTTTAGGTGAGTTGAAAAACTCATGGGAAGAGTTAGAGAAAAAAGAACCTCAAACTCCCACACAAAGTGCAGGTCCAAGGACCACTGGAATCTCCATTACAGGTTAATATTTCATTTTTAATTTTATGAAACAAACTTCCTTCAAACAGTTATTACAAAAGAAAATCCAACTTCTGGATGGTTTGATTCAAAATTTAAAGAGGGAAGAAGAATTACTTTCCTACCGAGATGCGGATACCGCCGTCAAAATTGAATTTAAAAACGAATCACTCGTACGAAAACTGGAAGAACTCGATATACAGATTTTGGAACACCAAGAGATGGATGTGCATACCGAAGAGGAAATTGCGCTTTCGGAATCTGTATTTTCCAAATTAGATGAAGCTCGAACTCTACAACAAAAAGTCCAAGAATTACTTGTCTTCGAAATGAATGAGAGTAAAAAAGAGTATTGGGAATTTAGTATCAAACGTAGGCTCAAATCTCATTTGGTATTTTCCTCTGGCCTTTCATGGACAAAAAACTACTGTTAAATGATTCCCTGCAATTTTTAGGTTTAAGTTCTGGATTTACCGAAGCGGAATTACGAGATTCCTATCACAAATTAGCAAAAAAATACCATCCTGATACAGGAGAATATACAAGTGATGTGATGTTTGTGGAGTTAAACAAACATTACGAATCCTTAAAAGAATTCCTTCTCATCCATCCAGAAGATTCGATTGGGGACCCTAGTGGGGACAGGGGCCCTCAAAGTAGAGGGGATTCCCAAAACCCATCAGAATCGAAAGAACCATGGGAAAATCAAACCGAACGTCGGAAAACCAAACCATCCAAAGATCCGATTTTCCAAGAATACAAATTGGCAAAAGAAAAGGAAACCGAAGCCATCCTACGTTATTATGAAAAACGGAGCCTTCATCCAATAGAACTTTCCACTACTGCCAATCAGGAACTCGTTCAATTACAAAAAGAATTAGAACCTGTAGTGCAAGTATATGCCAATATTCTCAAAGACAATCCCACAAGTTTATGGGCGAGCGATGCAAAATCTTCTTTGGAACGATTGCGTGTTTGGTGGCCGAAAGGGTAAAAAAAAGAGCCGGAACACTTCCGACTCTTTTTGAAATTTTGACACCATTTCCCTTTGTCTCGTCTCGCAAAACAAAGTTAAGAACACAGTCTTCTTGATAAGCCAATCAAACTGTGTTTTTACGAATGGATGAGATTTTACGGGCTAGGAGCTGCGGCCTCGCCACCCAATAGTCCTAATGAAATCTCAGGAATCCAACTGATGAGTACCAGTCCAATGAGGAATAGTCCTACAATGGGTGCTACTGATTGGATTACCTTTCCTAATGGTTGTTTGAAAATCCCTGATGCGACAAAAAGGTTCACTCCCACAGGTGGTGTGAGGTAACCGATCTCTAAGTTCACAATCATGATAATTCCAAAATGAACTGGGTTGATTCCATAATTCACAGCCATCGGCGCAAGCAGTGGTGCTAATACGAGAATCGCACTCATGATATCCATAAACATTCCCACGATGAGAAGTAGGATATTAACTCCTATGAGGAATGTCACTGGACTTGAAATGAGTTCCGACATCGTCGCCACAAGGTTTTGTGGAATTTCGTTTTCGATCATAAACTTATTCAAACTGACCGCAAGGATGAGGATGAGAAATAAGATTCCAAGCATCTCCGCACTTTCTGCCATGATCTTTGGAATTTTAGGAAAACTTAATTCTTTGTGGATAAACACTTCCACGAGGATGGCATAAAACACAGCAATCGCCGCAGATTCTGTGGCAGTGAAAAACCCAGAGTAAATCCCCCCGAGGATGACCACTGGCATTAGAAGGGCAAGTACACCTTCTTTCCAAGCAACCCGAATTTCTGCCCAGTCCCATTTTCCACGACCGACATTCCCAGCACGTAAGACGGAATATAGCATCAGTAAACTCATGAGTAAAATTCCAGGACCAATCCCTGCGATAAAAAGATCCGTCACAGAAACACCCACCATGATGGCATACACAATCATCGGGATACTAGGAGGAATGATGATTCCAAGAGTTCCCCCAGAAGCGAGAAGTCCCATGGAAAACTGAGTTGGATATCCTGCTTTTGTGAGAGATGGATACATGAGTCCACCAATGGCAATGAGTGTCACGGGAGACGAACCAGAAATCGCTGCAAAGATTCCACAGGAAAACACACCTGCAATGGCAAGACCCGCTGGAATGGGGGCCGTCATTGCCTGAGCAATCCGAATGAGTCTTCTTGCAATACTACCATGAGTCATTAAATTTCCTGCGATGATGAAAAGAGGAATCGCAAGTAGGATTTCCTTATCACCAGCAAAAAATAAATCACCCACGATGCTATTGAGTTCATGAAACGATTCAAGAGGTGGATCTGGTAAAAAATAATAACAATACACAGTGATGGCACCCATAAGCACGATCAAAGGTTGTCTGAGTAAAATTAACGCGAGTAAGAGTACAAGAATTCCCCAAGAACCCATTAGCGATTCCCTCCTGAATTCGATTCGGAAAGTTCTTTTTCCGCAAGTTCCAAGGCTTCTGTCGCCTCATTGATGTCAGATGGGATGAGTGCTGGAAAAATTCCATAACACAAATGGCGAACCCCCATAGAAATAAAAATATAAGGGAAAATCAATTGGACTTTCCATAAGTGGATTTCAGTTACTGGATTCACTTCATCTAAACTAATACTTTCTAACACATATATGACAGATAGATAGGCTAAGAATAAAAAGAAAGCGGCAATCACCCACTGTTCAATGATCTTTACATAATGTAAAATAGCTTTTGGTAATACTTTATCTGCAATCTCTGGTCTGAGGTGAGAACCCTTTGCACTGGCAAGTGCGGAACCAAATAAACCACCCCATAACATAAAATAAAGGGACAATTTTTGTGCCCAGATAATCCCACCAAGTCCTAACCACTCTAAAAATGAAGAGGTTCCACCGTGGATGGATTCTGCAATGTAGACACTCCAATCACCAATGAATCCTGCGACTCCAGTGTTTGGATAGGCTTCTGAGATTTCTAATGTCCAATTTAAAACTTTATCGATGACTTCCCTTTTGGAGACGTCAGCAATCATGAGAAGAGTGAGCAGAAGGAAACAAATTCCTCCTGCCCATTTCTCGCCGAAACTCAAAGTATTTAGAATTCGTTCGACGAATTTCATTTATCTATATCCTACCTTACTCTAACCGCCACAAGCAGCTTTGGCTTTTTGGATTTTGTCGTAAATCTGTTTCGACTGACCACCAATTTTTCCAACTACTTGGCCTGCTACTGCATTACCAGCTGCTTTGAAACCTGCTAAGTCGGAAGCACTAGGCTCATAAACTTGCACATCTGCTTTTTTCAAAGTGGCAATCATGTTTTTCTCAATGGAACGAACGGCTTGTCTTGCACCTGGAGCAAGTTTGTTTCCTTCACCCATTAGAGTTTTCTTTTGATCGTCATTTAAAGTGTCCCAATACTTTTTCGAGTAAAGGATAGCAGCTGGTTGGTAAATATGGCGAGTCAAAGTAAAATATTTGATCGCTGTTTGCCATTCCGCAGCTAACGTGAAAAGAGGAGTGTTATCAAACCCTTCTACCACACCTGTTTGTAAAGATGGAAGAACTTCTGGAATCGCAATGGGAATTCCGCTCACACCTAATTGTTTCCAATAAGCAATGTGAACTGGAGATTCTTGGATTCTGATTTTGACACCTTTGAGGTCTTCTGGTTTTTTCACAGGAGCCGATTTAGTACCGATCGAACGATATCCATTTTCTGCCCAAGTGACAAAAATAAGACCTTTGGCTTCGAAGAGTTTTCTGAAGTCTTCTAACAAGTGGTCATCTAACACGCAGTCAGCTTGTGCATAAGAATTAAATAAGTAAGGAATTTCTAATACGTTTAATTCTTTTACCGTGTTCGCAAGAGCACCTGCAGTAAGACCAGCACCTTGCAGTTTTCCACGAATGACTTGTTGGAGGATTTCGTTTTCTCCACCCATTTGCCCACCAGGATAAATTTTAAATTTAATTTGTCCTTGGGACTCACTTTCAATTTTCTTTTTAATTTTAGCTAACTCGTTTGCCCAAGGAGATCCTTCTGGAGCTACGGTAGCTAACTTAACGGTCGTTTGAGCAAAAAGACCCCCACTGATCGTGAGGGTGATACTTACACAAACTAAATATTTTAACTGTTTTAAAAACATCTAGTTCTCCTAGTGATGGTTTATAGTTCGTCGAGTAATTTTTTAGCTTTTCGTTGTTCAACGATTTGGTCTGCTTCGATTTCAGGTAAAGAAGCTGCTTTTCCTTTGATCACATATTCCAATTGTTTTTTGAATTTGTCTTCGTTTCCTTTTAAGCGGCTTTCTGCATATAGAACTCGAACAGCAAAATAATTAGGGTGTTTTGCAATTGCTTCTTCAAAGTATTTATCAGCTAATTTTTTATCACCAGTAGGTGAAAGTGCATTACTTGCTGCATCATATCTAAGAGTTGCAGAGTAAAAGTATTCTTTACCCATAGCTTTTTCGATTTCTTTCACTCGGTTTACCATTGCAGTAAATTTAGATCGGTTGTTGAGAAGGGTAGTAAAACCAACCAATCTTGACCACTTTCCTAGAGATGCATATCTCCAGTAGAGTGCATCAATGTCTTCTGGTCCGAGTACATCAAGAGACTTTTCAACCTCTAAACCTTCTTTAACTACTTTGTCTCTGAATTTTGGATTCATGGCAAGAGCTGCTTCACACCAGTTGACTGCAGCATCATAAAATGCGATGGATTCATCTTTTACTTTTGCATCTTCATCTGCATCGCCAGTCAGTTTTAGCCATAAGTGGCCATCACCCATCAAATAATTACCACGGCATAACATCACTTTCACGTCAGTGTATTGCGGGTTTTCGATTGCAAATTTTTCTAAACTAACAAGCGCTTGACGAAGGTCTTGTTCGTTGTGTCTGTTTTTCCAAAGTTTTTCAATATCAGCTGGAAGTTTCGCTGGAGTAGTCGAGCGAGTTACATCCGATGCAGAGATTTTCACTTGTCTAGATTTTCCACAAGCAACCACAGAAACGAGCACTAGGGTTGCGAGTGCGATTTTTGACCAATTTTTTGTTTGGTTCATTTTTTCATCATCCTCCAAAAATGTTTGGGATTTCTCCCTTTCTATTTGTAGCATCTAAAGGAAGTTTTGGGGCAAAATTTTAGAGAAATTCTAAAAAAAGCACAAAGAAATCCCATGATTCCGGAAAAAAATACACGCATTTGACTTAAATGCAAGAAAGTTTTATTTTATGGGACAATAAGAGTGTTGGAAGGTGGGGAAACCCGATAGGAACTTGTGCTATTGGCCAAATTCACGGCAAGGCCCAAAGTTCGGAGAGAAATGTAATTTCCAGGTGTGATTGTGGCAAAAATCCGGCAAGAGACCCCGGCCGTATTGGGATTTGAGGATGGATCCACCTCAAATAGGTATTCAATGGGTTGGACAATACTCGCCTGTGCCAAAAGACACTGGGCCCCTTGGTTCAAATCCGTGGGATTTTGGGCAAGAGCTTCCGTGGGAGCTTCAAAAAGTCGGTAACCTTGGAAGATGAGTTCGGGATTTTGCGCTCTGACTTTGATGGTAAAGTTGGAATTTCCATTATTGGTGATGGATATGAGTGTGGGAGGCGCCTGCACGGAGGAAGTTGTGGAATAATTGGTGCAATTTCCAAGAAACACGAGGAAAACTGCGATTAGGAAACTAGGAAATACCAGATTTCCAAGGGAAACTGGTCTTTTCATGTTTCTCCCTTTCCTTCGCGGCGTTTTTTCCTCCAAAAGAAGAATCCCAGAAGGGCCAAAGCTAGAATCACGAGGATGAGGATGATGGTCTGTCCACTTCGCACCCAGCTCATGAGCTCATCAAAATTATGGGCAAAATAATACCCCAAATACACCCAAATGGGCACAGAGATGAGAGCAGCAAATCCATCTGTGAGTAAAAACAAAAGTAAACTAATTTGTTTGGATGTGCCCGCTGTAAAGAAAATGGGCATCCGAAGCCCAGGCATAAAACGACCCACAAATACAACCCAACGGCCATACTTTTTGAATTGTTCCCGGACCTTGTCAAATCTCTCAGGGTGGAGGACGGTGCGTAAAACAGGAAGAGTTAACGCTTTTTCTCCATAATGCCTTCCTAACCAAAATACAAAAGTATCACCAATGAGAACACCCGCCATTCCAACGAAAAACATGATATGAACATTGGCATAGCCAAGCCCAGAAATCACTCCACCAGCGGTGAGCGAGATGTCTTCTGGAACAGGAAGTCCAAAACCACAAAGGATCAGAATTCCGAAAACGGCAAAATAACCGTATTGCATAAAAATGGAAACTAAGGTTTGTAGAAAGTCCATGAGGGATTTATACTGATTTTATGGTTTCGTCGAAAAAGGAAAGAGATTTATGAAGAAAGGGAGAAATGAACTCCTAGAGGAAGAAGAAAAAATCCTTGCTCCCTATGCGGTGGGAAGCCGAAATTCAGGCGGTCGCGCCTATGCAGAACCAGAACATCCTTATCGGTTGCCGTTCCAAAGAGATAAAGACCGCATCATCCATTCGCATGCATTCAAACGATTGGAATACAAAACACAAGTGTTTGTTTACTCGGAAGGTGATCATTTTCGAAATCGATTGACTCATACTTTAGAAGTGGCAGGGATTTCCAAAACCATTTCCAAAGTGTTGGGCCTCAATGAAGACTTAAGTGAATCCATTGCTCTTGCGCATGACTTGGGGCATTCTCCCTTTGGGCATGCTGGTCAAGAAGCTCTCGCTGAACTCATGAAAGAAAAGGGTGGATTCGAACATAACAAACAATCTCTCCGTGTGGTGCAAAAATTAGAACGTAGATACCCAGATTTTCCTGGTTTGAATTTATGTGAAGAAACTCTACTGGGGATCATGAAACATGGAGGAGGGTATGAATCATCTAACTTACTTGCGGTGAGAAGAGAAAAAGGTCCATCTCTCGAAGCCTTGATTGTGGATGCCTCCGATGAAATTACCTATAGTGCACATGACATCGAAGATGGACTTGAGAGTGGTTTATTGCAATTAGAAGAAGTAAAACTCCTATCGATTTGGAAACGATTAGAAGAAAGTTTACCGAACACAGAAAAAAATGGAAATCCTCCTTCTCATACCATTTCCCGTTCCATTGGGCGAGTGTTGCTCAATTTGATGGTTTCTGATTTAGTGGATACCATTGATCTTACTTTAACGAAACAGAATATTATTTCAAGAGAATCTGTTTCCGAAGCGTACCAAAATAAAATTAAGTTGGTTCATTTTTCTGATGCATTTCAAAAAGAATTTTTGGAGTTAAAACAATATTTGTTTCAAAACTTATATAGGCATCCAGAAGTTTCGAGAATGAGTGAACGAGGAAAAGAAACGATTTTTTTACTCTTTAAACATTTTGAAACTCATCCTGAATCCATTCCAGAATCCTATCGCAAACGAGAAGAAGAAGATGGTCGGATGCGAATCATCTGTGATTACATAGCAGGAATGACAGATCGGTATGCCATTGAAAAATTAAAACGAGAAGGAATCCTTTGGTTTCCCTATTAAGATTTTAGTGCTGAATCATTTTAAAAAATAAAATCATGGTTTTTAAAGCTTGAGGTAATGATGTACGAACTCTATTCCCATCCCAATTCCACGTATAGCAAACGTGTTCATATTTATCTGAAATTTCGGAATTTAGAATATGAAACTATACACGTGGCGCTCGATAAATTGGAAAATCGAAAAAAACCATTCCTTGCCATCAATCCTTATGGGAAGGTTCCCGTTTTAAGAGATCATGAATTCGTTTTATCGGAATCTTCGGCTATCATTCGTTACTTGGAAGAAAAACATGGTTTTGACAATCCACTATTTCCTGAGGATCTCCAAAAAAGAGCCATTTTAAACCAAATGATAAACCAATGTGAATCCGAGTTTTGTTTTCCAGGGAGTGTGATTTATTTTGCAAAAAAATTTGTTCCAGAAGAAAATTGGGAACCCAAACGAATGAAGGATTCTTCCAAACGGATTGGAAGGCATTTTGATGTTCTCGAAACCATATTGTCGAAGGAACAGTATTTGTTTGGAAATCAATTTGGAATTTTAGAAATACTCTATGCACCTTTCATTGAAAACGTGGGTATGATGGATTCTAAGGTTCCCAATTCTGTGGAAGAATGGATTACTCGGGTTATGGAGGAACCAGCTGTCAAACAAGTGTTAAAATCGTAAATGGATGTAAAGAATTGGATTCATTGCCTTTTTCGACTTGGAGACCCTACCAATATCTATGTGGGAAATGCTAGTTAAAAACTGGATTCTTATGTTTTGTGTTCGATGAATGTTCTTTGTAATTGGTTCGAAAACTCTCTCCAATTCTTTTGCCAATCAGCCGAACCTTTTGGTCCTACCGTATTTGTGATCACAAGGTAGGCAGTGATGGGGATTTGGAATTGGTTTGCAACCTTCGCCAAACCAAATAGTTCTAAGTTTTCTACTTGGAAGTTTTTCCAATTTCGGTGATTCGTCTCGTCTAATTGATATAAGGTGATTGTCGTAGGTGCATTACAAACCACTTGAGGAAAACTAGCATCCACTTCGAGTTTGTGAAACGGTGAGTTCATGGGAAGTTGTTTTCCGAATCCAAGTAAGGATGAGATTTCCTCGGAATGCACTTCTTTTGGTGAGACGATATCTCCGATTCGGAAGGGAGCCCAGGGATAGACACCACAAGACCCTAAAAATGCAATTTGTTTGATCTCTTGATTTTGGACAAGATACCGAGAACATTGGATCGCTTGTTCTAAATTTCCGATTCCCAACGGTGATACGTGGGGAAATTTCAGTGACTTTTGCAAAAGATCGATTTCTCCTACAAAAGCACTGGTGACTAACGTGTGTTCTTTGTTAAACGGAATCAAGACCTTCTGTTTCCGGATACCCAAACATTAAATTTAAATTTTGTAACGCTTGTCCTGCTGCCCCTTTTTGTAAATTGTCTAAGGCGGACACGATCACAAGAGTATTTCCTTTTACCTTAAATCCGATATCTAAAAAGTTTGTGTTTTGGACTTTTTTTAACTCAATCTCTTCTGGTGTTTTGTACAAACGAATGAAAGGTTCTTTTTCTGCAACCGATAGGAGTTTTTCTTCGATTTCTTTCGAATCCACTGGTTTAGAAAAAGGAATATAAATCGTAGAGAGGATTCCTCGGTAAACAGGAAGTAGGTGGGGAGTAAATAGAATTTCTTTTGGTTCGGCACCCACAAAGGCATACTCTTCCATCTCTGGTTCGTGTTGGTGGCTTAATACCTTATAGGCTCTAAAGTTTTCATAAACATGTGTGTATGCAAATTTGATTTCTTCGGTTCTTCCACCGGCTCCACTCACACCTGATTTTGCATCCACGATCACAGGGCCTTGGATTTGATTTCGTAGATTTCCAAGAATCGCAATTGGTAAAATTGCAGAAGTCGCATAACAACCAGGATTCGAAACAAATTGAGCATGTTTGATTTTTTCTCGAAAGAGTTCGGGGATACCAAATACCACTTTTTCCATCCATTCCCATTGGGTATGTTTGAATTGGTAAGCAGCTTCGAATTTGGTTTGGTTCTGCAAACGAAAGGTCCCCGATAAATCAATGACCTTCCTTCCTTGTTTTAAAAATTCAGGTGCCTTCTCTAGGGAGACTTCATTCGGAGTGGCCAGTACAATATGTGTGTCATCTGGTACGGTTACTTCGTGTTTCTGGAACACCAAGTCTGGTAAATGGTTTAAATCAGGGAAAACTTCTCGAATGCGTTTTCCATTCACTTGGTTAGATGTGATATGTACGAGTTTAAAATGAGGGTGGTGGGCAAGTAAACTGGTGAGTTCTTTGCCAGTAAGTCCACCTGCGCCGATGATTGCGAGTTTAGTTTGTTTCATAATCGGAACCAAGGTCAAGAATTTGGAATTGTCCTAGGTTGTCAAACGGGTCTGTAAGCAAAATGCTTGATTTTCCAAAATCATCTCATCGAATGATGGCACTTCTTTATGGTCACTTCCTCGGGTTTACTTCTGCAGTTTTCCAACCAAATGAAATCAAAAGGATTACTCATTTTGATTTCGATCCGGATGGTTCTTGGTTGGCTTGGAATCCTTGCTTCCATTTTAAATTTCGGAAAACCACCTTTTTACATCGCTGTCGCATTTACTTTGTATTTTTTTGGTACTTCCTATTTGGGGAAACATTTCCTTAAGAACAAACAAAAGAACCCCATTGCAAACCAATGGATCATGTTGTTTTTGGGAATTGATTATAGTGTTTTACTCTTTGGGTATTACATGGCGATTTTTGCCCATCCCGTTGGGTTAAAAGCCTTACCCATTCAGAACTCAATTTTCTTTTCCCTGTTTTTTTTATTCCAACTTTACATTTCCTTTTTTTTACATCGGACGTTTTCCATTGTGATGGGAATCATTGTAAGCCTTGGGTATATAGGTGGTATTTTTTTTGCGCACCAGTTGGGAGTCGAAATTGATTTTGGATACCAGCTGACTCCCCAAGGACCCAATCGAGTTGTTTTTGTTCTCGAGGTATTAAAGGTAATTTTACTTGCTGCGAAAACAATTTGTATTGTGAAGTTGGTTTCGTTTTTACTCGATATTCTGGAAAACAATAACCAAAAATTAGCCATCGAGTTAAACGAAAGAGAAACCAGTTTGATTCAAAGTGATCGATTGGTCACACTAGGATCGCTTTCTTCCAATGTTGCCCATGAAATCAAAAACCCACTTGCGGGCATTCTGTCCATGGTGAACTTTTTATTGTCAGAAGAAAAACGTTTCCTGACTAGTCGGGAACCTCTTTGGATCGAAAAAGAAAAACAAATATTATGGAAACATCGTACAAAAAAAGAAAAACGAGAAGAGATGGATTTGATATTACAACTATTTCCTTTTCTACCTCGTCACGATTTATTTTATTTAGCAGATCGTTGTATTGATTTAGGGATTGATTATAAAAGTTTTGACGGAATTGCAGAAGAAGATAAAAAAGATTGGGAATTTGTGTTTTCTTGGTTAAAATATAAAACGATGGAAAATGCAAATTTACTAATTTCCAATTCAATCCATCGAACTGAAAAAGTCATTTCTACATTCCAACAATTCTCTAAACCATTCCAAGAAACAGAAAAAGAGCTCGTACGAATTGGGGATGGCATACGTGATATCTTGATTTTATATACGCAATATTTAGAAATGAATCGAATCCTTGTCACAAATATTGACGATCGATTAGAAGCCATGGTGAATGAACCCGCAATCAAATTGGTTTGGTCTCATTTACTGTTTAATGCCATCCAAGCTACGTCTCATAAAACGGGGGAAATCCAAGTGAAACTCTTTCGTAATGCAGACGAACAATTGGAAGTGAATTTCATCGACAAAGGAGTTGGAATTCCTCATTCGATCCAAGATTCCATTTTCCAAGCTTTTTTTACGACCAAGGAAAAAGGGGAAGGGATTGGACTTGGACTTTATATCTGTAAAAATATCGTCAAAGAACAAGGCGGAACCATTGATTTCACTTCCGAACCAGGAAAAACAATGTTTCGTGTTTGTTTGCCAGAAAAAACAAATGGAAATGAAACAATCAGTTAGGAGAAATGTAAGATGAAAATATGGTATTTAGTTCCAGTCGTTTTCCTTTTATTCCAATGCCAAAAGGAAAATTTACAATATGAAACATTGGCCATCGCCATCACAACAGAAGCAAAATCAAACCTCCAACAAAAACTAATGTCCCAAATGAAAGAAGGGGGAACCAGACAAGCGATTCCTTTTTGCCATGAGAATGCACTACGTTTCACTGAAAACCTGGGAAATCAAAAAGCTGTGTCCTTGAGACGAATTACAGACAAACCAAGAAACCCAAAGAATATGATGACAGAGGATGAGTTGAAGATCTTTTCTTTGGTCAAACAAGGAAAATCCAAAGAGGGAGTTTATCCAAATCAAATCGTCAGATCGGATGAAGTTGTGACCGTCTATGTGCCAATCGTAATTACGGGTCAATGTGTCGGTTGCCATGGAAAAGCGAATGAAATCACAAAAGATACCAAGGAAACATTAGCCAAACTTTTTCCAAATGATAGAGCAATCGATTACGAAATAGGAGATTTAAGAGGACTTTTTTCCGTCACATTTAAAAAGTAATCGATCCCATTCTATGATTCATCCCATTTCCTTCATCAAAAACAAACCTGAGTTATGTGAATTCGTTCTTGAACATGGATTGTATGGATTTTTGATATGGGATACCAATTTAGGAATGGTGTATCCAAGTGAAATTGCGATAAGGTCAATGGGACTTTCTCCTCACCAATCCTTTCCTGCTGCCTGTATCCTGAATCACTCAGGTTACTTACTAGACTCAGACTATAAACCCAATGATTCATTTTTTGGAAGAATCTGTTTTGATCCAAGCGAAAGTGCGGGTTTTCCGTTTCGGTTTTTTTCCAAAGTATTTAAGGAAGCAGGCAAACCATATCGTATCCTTGCGTTAGATGCTGCCATCGAAAGTAAAGATCGGAACCAAACTCCGATCATTCAATCGGAAATGGAATTCAAATCTGTGTCAAGGCTTCTCGACCAAATGGCTAACTTGGCAAAAATTGGTGGTTGGGATTTGGATTTACGAACAGGAAAAGCCAATTGGACCAATGTGACCAAACGCATTCATGAAGTAGGAGATGATTTTAATCCCAGTATAGAATCAGGCCTTCAGTTTTACCATTCGGAAGAAAGTCGAAACAAAATCGCGAAGGCTGTCAATTCTCTTTTGGAACAGGGAATTGAGTATGATTTAGAATTAGAAATGGTGACTGCAAAAGGGAACCAAACTTGGGTGCGAACCATTGGTCGTGCAGAATATGAAAATCAAAAAATCGTTAAAATTTATGGAATCATCCAAGACATCAACGATCGAAAAAAATGGGAGATGGCACTTGCTTCCCAAACAGCCATCTTATGGTCGTTTGTGGAACATGCTCCCGCTGCAGTGGCGATGCTCGATCAGGATATGCGTTATGTTGCTCTTAGCCAACGATGGATCGATGACTATAAGATCACTTTGTCTAAAGAGGAAATCATTGGAAAATCCCATTATGAAATTTTTCCCAATATTGGGGATGATTGGAAAACAATTCACTCGCGAGGGTTAAGTGGGGAAGTGTTAAGATGTGATGAAGACATTTGGCGCCCTCCTGGTTGGGAAAAAGACCAAGTGATCCAGTGGGAAATTCGGCCTTGGAATTTGTTATCAGGTGGGGTCGGTGGGATATTGATGTTCACAAGGGACATCACAGAATCATACGAAACTAAGTTAGAGTTGAAACATGCCAAAGAAGTAGCTGAAAAATCATATAATGCCAAATCAGAATTTCTTGCGAACATGAGTCATGAAATTCGTACCCCGTTAAATGGGATCATTGGTTATTCTGATTTACTTGCTGAAACTTTAGTGGATACTGCTTTTAATGAATACGCACAAATTGTCAAACAATCTGCACATACACTTTTAAATATCGTGAATGATATTTTGGATTTTTCCAAAGCGGAAGCAGGTAAACTCCAGTTAGCCGAAGAGCCCAATGATCTAAAAGTGGTCATTTTAGAATCCATTCGAATCATGGATATCCAAGCGATTACCAAAGGATTGGATATCCGTTTGGATTTGGATCACACAATTCCATTAACTCTCATGTTTGATGCAAATCGATTGCGGCAAGTCATGTTGAATTTGATTGGAAACGCTCTTAAATTTACAGAGGTCGGTTTTATTGAATGTAAATTGGAAGGTTTGGCCTCACCCAATGAAAAGGAAGTTTTGGTTCGGATTTCGGTAAAAGATTCTGGGATTGGAATCGCAAAAGAAAACCAAAAAAAGATATTTGATTCCTTTACCCAAGAGGATTTTTCCACCACACGGAAGTTTGGTGGAACAGGGCTTGGCCTTGCGATTTGCCGGCAATTATTGAAATTAATGAAATCAGACTTAAAATTGGAAAGTGAATTGGGGAAAGGAAGTGAGTTCTACTTCGACATTCCCTTTCGAATTCCAGAATTTGATGCGAGTTTGTCTTCAGATCCATCTTTATCTGTCAAAGAGGTCCAACCTGGGTGGAACCAAGAGGCAGATACCTCACTCGTGAAAGTGTTGGTGGTCGAAGACAATTTGGTAAACATGGGACTCATGAAAAATTTCATCAAACGGATCGTCACGAATGTAAAAATTCTAGAAGCGGAAAATGGAGAAGAGGCCATCACTGTTTTCCAAAAAGAACAACCCAATCTCATCCTCATGGACATTCAGATGCCTGTCAAAAATGGATATGATGCTACTGTAGCGATTCGTAATTTGACCGAAGGAAAAGATGTTCCCATCGTAGCAGTGACAGCAGGAATCATTGCCGGGGAAAAAGAAAAATGTTTTGCTGTTGGGATGAATGATTATCTAAGTAAACCCGTTCAAAAAGAAAGTCTCAAACAAATTCTTTTGAAATGGTTAGATGAATCAAACTCAAGAATCAAAACGAAATAAACCACCCAAACGCACCATCCAAGATTCAGAGACTGCACTGGAACGAGTGGAAGGATTTCCTGGATCTCGTAATTCCCCTGATTGTGCAATTGGATCATAACTATTGATGTGTGCGGAAAGTCCAGAATACCGATCCATATCTTTGTAAAACGTTCGGAAGACATCGGTTTGGATAAAAAAACGAACTCTTTCTTCTGGATCGTAATTCATTCGAAAACCGTAATTTATATTTTCGCGAATGGAACCCATCACTCTTGGATTGGATGTCCACTGGAAGGTATCGGGTCGGCTAATAGTGAGGAGAGTATAATCAGCACCCACTAATACTTCTGGATTCGTGATTTTGGATGCACCACCATGAAGACCCAAACCAATTTGTTTTGAAACATCATAATTCAAACTTAAAAAACCAGTGACTTCTCTTGGAGATTCAAATTTTGATTTGGTACTTGCTTTAGCATCCGTTGCATACCCCCCAGATAGATATCCGAAACGGCTCTCAGCGAATTGTTCTCCGTATGTTGTCGTTTGAAAAGGCGCAATGCCAGAAGCTGTAATCGATATTAGGTTTGATCCATAAGTGACTTCGCCTCTAGATTCAAAACTTCCTCGTTTCCAAATAAATCCAATGGAGATTGCACCTGAATTAAGGATTGCCCGTTCTTGTCTTTCTTTTTGGAGAAAGGCAGACAAAGGTGTTTGGTTGGTATTTAAAGTTTCCTCTGGATATAAGGTTTGTCCGTCTCTTGCGGAATCTGTTTTCGGATCACTGACTTTCAGTTTGGTTCCAATGGCGGAAGTGGTGAAAAGGAAATTTTTACTTGGGATCCAATCCAATCGAGCGGCCACGGTTGGCATGGTATTTCGTTCAATATTGGTTTTCACATTTGGATCATTATGGAATCCAGTAGTACCAATCGCCGAACCCAGTTTAAAATCACCTAATTTGTACCAGATGCCGATTTGTTCTCTTTGCCAACCTACGTTTCCAGAAGCAGACATAAAGGCACTGGCATTATAGGAATGTGGGTAAATGCCTGCAAAAAGATCCCATGTCCTTCCTAAAAAGAATTCCAGATTGGAAGTGGGAGTGTAATTAAAATAGATTTGTCTCACACGAGGTTTTGTTTCCGCACCCACAGAACTTTTGGTCACATCCACAAAATCAGCTTCAAAGATTGCTTTTGCTTTGTTCCCGTAACTGATCTCTGCACCAAGTAAAGAACTGGTTGGGTAAATCCCCGAACGAGGTTCCGCATCTCGTGCTTGTACGTGTCGTTTGGCAACAGTAGGTCCCACTAAATTATCAAATCCAAAAGACAAAAGAGATTGGTTGGCATAGGCAAAATCCGTTTTGAGCATTCCTGTGATTTTATATTGGATTTCACTGGGTTGTACTTGTTTGGTTTCATTGGATTGAGAAGAGATTCCTTTGGGAGGATACAGAGTGTTCCCTTCTTTGGAAATCGGTTTGTCTTCCTTTTCAGGTTCCGACCAAAGGATAGTTACGTTACTGAGTAACACAAAGAAGAAAAGGATGGGAAATAGGTGTTTCATTAAAATTTTCCTTGTGTCTACCTAGGCAAAAATGTTAGAACAGCCTATGCAAAGTGCAAAGATTTTGCAAGAAAACATTCTAAGTCTTCATAGGAAAGGATTCAAAATTTATGAAATTCAAATGGGAACCCAATTCACTTCGGACGAAACTCATCGGTTTAACCATTCTGTCCGTTACCTTTGCTTGTGGTTTAACAGGTTTCCTAAGTTTTTATGTTGGGAGAAGTACGATCATTTCCAAATTAGAAAGTTTTGATATCGTAAAAATCCTAGAATCCAAGTCGGCTACCATTGATTCCATTTTAGAGCGCGCCAAGGAAACCGCAGTTCTCATTGCATCCGACGTCAATACCATTCGTTGGGCAAAAGCTTCTGAACCAAAAGGAGGAGAAACGGATACTGTGTTCCGAAATCTTACATCTTACAAATCGAAGTTAGGTTATATCACCTATATGGGACTGATAAATCCTTTAACCAAAAACTATTGGAACGAATCCGCTAAAAAAATTGATACATTGAGTGACAAAGATCCAGATGATAGTTGGTTTTACGAACTCATCCAATCAAAAAAAGATTTGGTAATCAATATGGATTACACTGCTGAATACAAATCGTACGCTATTTTTGTGAATGCGGTTGCCATGGAAAATGGAAATCCAGTGTTAATCAGTTCGATTGGAATTGATGTCTCCGTTGCTTCTAAACAGTTTACGCAAGTGGATCAATTTGGTGGGGAGAGTTGGTTAGTGGACAACCAAGGAAATATCCAATTGGCTTTAGATAGTAACCTTCTTGACCAAAATATAAAAAAAGCATTTCCGGAAGAAGTCAGTGTCAAATTAAAAGATACAGGTGAAGAAGTGATGATTTTTTCCGGATTAGATTCAAATGGAAAACATTGCTTATATGGAAGTTACAAACTCCATTCGGTTCCCTGGCGTGTGATTTACAGAGTACCAGTTTCGAATATGACAAAATCCTTAGATTCCATTGCATTATTTACCATCTTTAGCATCCTATTTTCGGTAGTGGTTGTATCGATGGGAATGGGTTATGTGTTAACGAAGGTGACTCATGCGATTCGCGAAGCATCGATGCTCATGAATCGCATTTCCCATAATGAATTATCATTTGAGGTACCAAGGGGCCAATTGGAACGAAAGGATGAGATTGGTGGTATGGCAAAAAGTTTGGAAAAAATGCGCCAAAACTTGATTGTGATCGTCCAAAAAATTCAAAAACTCTCCGAATCAATTACGGGAAAGAGTTCCCACCTGTCTTCGTTAGCTTCCGATTCTTCGGCTACCATTGAAGAAATCGCTTCTTCTGTCCAAGAACTTTCTGCCAGTGCGGAGAACGTATCAGCTTCTGCAGAAGAGATCTCTTCGCAATCCAATTCCATGATTGACACATTGAATTTGTTAGGAAGTGAAATGGAACTTGTATCCAAAGGAGCGGAAAAAATTGAAGGGAAAGCAAGTGAATTAGAATCCTTTGTCGGGAAATCGCTTTTGGATGCAAAAGCCTTGTTTGAAACAATCAATACTAAAATCCAAAATGCAGTGAAAGATGCGGAAGCGATCAAAGAAATTCGAGAATTGGCAAGTATGATTGCAGAGATAGGGGATCAGACCAACTTGCTTTCGTTAAATGCCGCAATTGAAGCAGCACGAGCAGGGGAACATGGAAGAGGATTTGCTGTAGTGGCTACGGAAGTTTCCAACTTGGCTGGTAAATCCCAAGATACAGTGAAAAAAATTGTGGAACTCAATCACAAATTAGAAAAAGCTATGTTGGAGATGGTGGATTCTGTGAAGGAACTTCTCGGTATGATCACAGGAAAAGTCATTCCTGATTACGAAGGTGTAGTTGCTTCCGGAAAAGAATACCGCATCCAATCGGAAGAAATCAATGCCCTTGCTAAACGAACCTTTACATTAGCCAAAGAGATCAGTGGAAGTATCAGTGAAGTTCACCATGCGATCATTTCGGTTTCAGAAGCGATGAATCAAAATGCATTAGCATTGGGAGAAATTAGTTCTGGGACAAACCAAATGAGTGAAGTCTCGATGCAAACAGCTGATAGTTCGGCAGAACTAAACCAAACTGCCATCGATATGAAAGACATTGCTTATCAATTTAAAATAGAGAACTGATCTCGTTTTGCAGGTCGTTTCAGAACAAGTTTGTTTGTGTTCGGAAAGCAAATCCTTCCATTCTTGTAAAAAAATAGTATTCGGATGAGCTTCTATCAAAGACATTGATGGAGAAGAAATACTCGATTTTTGAAAAAAGAAGATAGGAGAGCCCAAACCATGTCACGTCCATTTAAAGTTTTAGGAATCCAACAAGTTGCCATTGGTGGTGAGTCCAAAGAAAAATTATCCAAGTTTTGGGTTGAAATCATGGGTCTTACGAAAGTTTCCGATTATAAAAGTGAAAAAGAAAATGTCGACGAAGACATTCTTTCTATGGGCAACGGTCCCTACAAAGTGGAAATTGATTTGATGCAACCCATCGATCCGAACAAAAGCCCGAAAGTACACGATCCTAAACTCAATCATATTGGCTTGTGGATTGATAAATTGGAAGAGTGTGTGGAATACTTAACCAAACAAGGTGTTCGTTTCACACCGGGTGGGATTCGAAAAGGGGCTGCAGGATATAACGTTTGTTTCATTCACCCTAAAGGGAACGAAGAATTTCCTCTTTGCAGTGAAGGTGTTTTAGTGGAACTTGTGCAAGCGCCAGAGGATGTGATCAAAGCTCTCGGTTAAGTTTTTAGTAAGATTGCAAACGATTGGTGTCATAACCAATCGTTTTTGCGTATTGGATATATTCGTTTACTATTGATTGGGAAATCGTTTTTTCTCTAGAGAATACCCACAAAAAATTGGGATCAGGTCCGCCAATTAGGGCAGTCTGATAATACGTTCGATTTCTTAATGGAAATTGATTTTGTGGAACAACCAAAACAGAAACATAGCCACAAATAGTAATAAAAAATACTAACAAATTGGTTTCGTTTGATCCAAGTTTCCATCACAACTTAGATAGGAACTTGGAATGATTTGCATCAAAAAAATTAAGTGATGATTTCTTTTTTCTGATGGGCCAAACGCCAATACCCATATGCAAATAAAGCTAGGAATGTGGTGATGAGAAATTGCGTCAAATGAACGACTGTTGCATACACAAGTCCTTCTCCAGGATCTCTTCCCAAAATGATAAAACCCGAAATGATGGCAGCATGAAACACACCAATTCCAGAAGGAGCTGAAGGAATCGCAACACCCATCCCACCGAGGAACATAAAGAGCAGGGCTTCCGGAAATCGAATGGGCATCCCAATGAGTAAACCCGCTAAATAATAGGAAAGAGCATAACCAAATACCCAAGTTGGTAGGGAATAGGCTAGTGGGATTTTCAATTTGTCACCTTGTAAAAATTCGGAAAACTCGATGAGGTGGTGATCCAGTTTTGTTTCAAACAAAGATTTTTTACCAATCAGGGTAAAACATTTGAGAAGAATGGATCGTAATGCGGACAAAAAATACTTCACGAGTATGAGACCAACTAACATTCCGATGATGACAAGGCTCGAGATGAGAAGTAAACTTAAGTTTTTCGATTGGCCAAGTCCCATATAAAAAAGAGCAGTTGCTCCAATGACTACGACTGCACCTAAGTCCATCACCTTTTCTAAAAAGATACGACTTAGTAAATGGGTAAGTGGTAAATCAGAATCCCGTTTGTTCATGAGTAGGCGAACCAAATCTCCCCCACGAGCTGGTAACACCATATTTAAGCCGACTCCAATGATAGCTGTGGAAAAGGATTGGGTAAAAGTAATTCTTTTTTCTAACAGGTGGAACCAACGGATAGAAAAGGGAACAAAAGCCCATAAGTTTGATAAAATGAGTAAAGGTAAAATCCACCAATTGATTTTACCTTCCAATCGTTGGAATTCACTTAAATCAAAATTTTTCTGTAAAAAATAAATGGCAATGCCAGAAACGATGATACCAAAAAATAATTTTTTCATTTGATTAACCCGGTGGCCATACCATATGCCTTCCACCTAACAAGTGAAAGTGTAAATGTCCAACCGTCTGTCCTCCGTAATTTCCACAATTATTCACAACTCGGTAACCCTTTTCCAAGATTCCATTTTTTTCAGCTAACTTTGGTATCACTTGGAAAATTTCATTGGTTACCTTAGGATCTAAGTTTCCGATTTCATTCATACTTGTGATATGGGTTTTGGGTATGATGAGTAGGTGGATGGGCGCCTGTGGGGTGATGTCATGGAATACAAAAATGGAATCCGATTCGTATTCTTTTTTTGCTGGAATTTCCCCTCGAATGATTTTACAAAAGATACAATTTTCCATATCAAACCTTCTTTTTGGCAAATACTAACGAACAAGCCCCTAGTGTTCCTGAAAGATTCCTTCCTTTTCCTAGTTTCAATCTTTCATTTAAAACGGAGAAAATATTGGAACGAATTTCAGATTCTAGATGTTTCCCAAATAAATCATAAGAATTAGTAATCCCACCCACAAACACAACCACTTCGGGGTTTAAAAGATGGATGGCACCTCGCACTGCATGGGCTAGTGCCAACGTTCCAAATTCTAAAATTTCTTTAGAGATCGGATCTTCTTTTCGGACAAGATCAAAAAAAGCTTCTGCGTTTGGAAGTTTGGTTTGGGTTTTTTCAAAATAACGATTGAGAAATCCTCGAGTGGAAAAGTAACTTTCAACACAACCTTTGGCACCACAACCGCAAAGGGCTCCACCAATCACAGAAGTTGTATGGCCTATCTCGATTCCATTTCCCAGGTAACCTGTATACAACGCTCCTCGATTGACAAATCCTCCACCTACACCTGTTCCTAAGGTAAGGATGAGTTGGGATTCGTATTCTTTATAACTACCAAAATAAGCTTCTCCAAGCGCTGCACAGTTGGCATCATTTTCATAATACACAGGTAAAGAAAATGCTCTCTCTAACGTCTGTTTGATGGGGACGTTTTGTAATCCTACCATATTGGCACTTGTGAGTAAAACTCCCGTTTCGTTATTTAAGGGGCCAGGGGAACCCACTCCGATTCCAATGGCACCAGGAGTTAGGGGGCGAATGCTTTCTTTTAAGATTTCTAAAAAGGACTGGTTGTCGAGATGCTCAGGTGTTTTTGTATGATTGGATTTGAGTTCTTTGCCTTCTTCATCAAATAAAGAAACTCGGATACTCCCACCACCAATATCAACACCTATTGCTTGTTTCAAAACATCACTCTCCCTTAATCACTTGTTCAAACCTTCCGTTTTTCATTTCGTAAACGGTTTGGGCATCGAAGGCTAGTTTCATATCGTGTGTGACGAGGATAATGGAGTGGTTTCGTTTGTTGTATTCATTCAGTAAGAGTTGCACTAGATAACTATTTTCAGGATCCAAATCTCCAGAAGGTTCATCGGCAAAGAGAATTGCTGGGTCATTGATGAGAGACCTTGCGATTGCTGCCTTTTGGATTTGCCCACCAGATAAAGTTCTTGGCAAAGAGTTTTGAATGTCACCTAGTTTCAGGTGTTCAATTAAATAATCACATTTGCGAAGATAATCATCATTCGAAAACTTCTTTGTAAAAAGAGCAGGTAAAAGGATATTTTCTTTGATCGTTAAGTTTCCCACAAGTTCTGAAAATTGGAAAACTAGTCCTAGGTCACGTGCTCTAATTTCTGCAAGTTCCTGTTTGGAAATTTGGGAAAGTTTGATTTGGTCGTACAAAATGTCCCCTTCTGAAGGAGACAACATTCCTGTTAACATAGAAAGAAGAGTGGTTTTGCCGGAACCAGAAGGCCCGATGATGGCTACGTAATCTCCTTGGTTCACATCGAAGCTGACGGAACTCACCGCTTCTTCTTTTCCAAATCGTTTGGTCAAATTGTGGACACGGAGTAACATTATTTTTGTCTCCGAATGGATTTGTAAGGATCCATAAAGGTACTGATTCCAACGGTGGGAACAGACACAAGGATTCCTAAAAAGAGAAAAAGCACCAAACAAGTGAAAATCGATTTCACTTCCCCAAAAATCCCAAAATCAGGAGGAGGGGTTAACAATCCTAAATTGATCACGATCCCAAGGAGGAAACTAGGCAAAAATAGGAAAAATAGGGACAAAGAATGGAGGAAAATACATCCCATACGGTTTCCACCCACTGCCATCATCACGCCGATATCACCCAATGCATGCAAACAATGGAAGAAAAATAAAGTCATGAGTGCAAAGCTAGTGGCGTAAAAAAGAATCTGCGGAGACTTGTCAAAGGAAACGATACTAGTAAGAGACACTCCCGCATACAAGTGGAAGTGGATCCTGACTGCAAGTACCAGGAAAGTAAAGATAAGGGTTCCCGCAAGGCCATAGGCCAAGGAATAGAGACGATCTCGTAAGAGAAGTCGAAGAGCAAACGAAATGTAGGTGAGTTGTATCACTTCCAGGACAGAATTGACGTAAGACTCTTTTTTACCAACCAAAATAGGAATTTAGGAAGGATTCGAATTTGGCATTTTTTATCTTTGTAGGAGCCGCTGTGATAATGCTTGGGTTTCTCCTTACCTTTGTGATTGGACAAAGGCGAGATAGTTATGCCAAGGCTCTGAGTCTCGCGACTTTAGGGAATTTTCTAGATGCGAGGGCCCTCGTTAGGGAAAAACTAGAAGAAGACCACCAAAACCCCCATGGTCACTACGTAATGGCAAAAATCTATGCCATGGAAAATGACCCTCTCAACGAAGCCAAACACCTCGAAATCATCAAAAAAAACAATCGCTACACAAAGGAAATTGATCCCGTAACCGTTTCCAACCGCATTGCGGAGATTTATTATAACAAAGATTTTTTTGAAGAAGCATTTTTCCACTACCTGGATACCCTTCAAAACGATCGTTCTAACCCCATTGCCTGCATCCGATTGGGATTTATGGCACTTGGGCAAAAGGAATTCAAAATTGCGGAGCATTTTTTTGCAAGGATCCCGGAAGAAAAAATAGGTCTCACTTCCTTTTACATCGCCAAAGGGGTGATCTCAGGAGTGACAGGTGGTGGCAAGGAACGTGAGTATTTTGAAAAGGCGTATAAAATTGAAAAAACTCCTGTCTCTGGATTTTTATATGCGTTATCTCTTTCTCGCGAGAACAAACACAAAGATGCAGTGAAAACTGCCATTGCCATCAGCGAACAGATCGAAGACGAATTTGTTCGATTCACCTTATTTCAATTCCTGATGACAGAAGCCATCCTCATGCAAAATTTTCCAGAAGCTTTGAAGTATGGTCGTTTGTGTTTGGAGATGGCAAAACTCAATGCATGGCAAAGTGAAATCACGGAATGTAGCATTCATTATGCGATGATCACCACCTATATGGGCAGGTATGAAGATGGAGCCGAATATTTAATCGAAGCGGAAGCGGAACGATTGGATGATCCTGATGTCATTGCCCTTGCGAATTTAAAATACAGGCTGGAACGTGGAACAGGGACTGTGGAATCATTAACGCATGAATATGACTTAACTCGTGAGTTAAATTTACTCTCTGTGAATTTGTTTCCAAACTCTCGTTATTTTGAGTTAAGTGGAATGCGTTCTTCCAAACCTTTTAACATCAAAGGTATGGTGGATGAAAGTGGAAAAAAACTCACCTCCAAATTGGATATGTTAGGTCTGGATAAATTTGAAAAATTCATAAGTTTGCCTGGAACCAATTTTAAAAACCAAGCCACTCGAATGGTGATGAGTCTTGGATACCGCGTAACCAAAGAAATCGCAAACCCGGAAGCAGATGGAGTGAATTTACTTGCCTCTTCCAAAGAAGATGTGAACAAACGAGCTTTGTTTCGCGTACGAAAATGGAAAGATGCCAAGGTATCGGATGTATTTTTACGAGAGATGACAAACCAAATGGAAGATTTGGGTGCTACTAAAGGATATGTGATTGGAAATTTTGACGTCACAGAAGCCGGTAAAAAAATCATCGCAGCAAGTAATGGAGCACTCGAAATGTATTCAGGGGATTTGTTTGAGGACCTCCTCAACAAAACGATGTAATGCGAAGACAAAATTTTCTTTTCCATAGTCGAATTTTCCTCGGAATCCTTGTTTTTTTTCTCCTTATCCATTGCCAATCTACCTTGCCACCAAAAGAAGAAAGATCCTTACCAAATACGACTATCACCCAGTGTCCTTATCCTATTTCACTCGGAACGGTATACGGAAAAGGGATTACCAATTTTGATCGAACCATCCTTCTTTTTCAGATCAAACAATTGTTATTCGATCTTTGTGAAGGTCATTTCCATCATTTGCTCCCTTTCGTAGATAAAGAAACAGGATTGTTTGTGGATGCAAAAGGCTATTGGACCTTGGATGAGGTAAAAGCAGATCTAAGTGATCCCAATGGGTATTTTGCTTTGTATTATTTTAATTCATCCAAACTGAATGAAAAAAAAGGTTCTTCGGGAAATCTAACAGTTCGGGAAGTGTTTTCACAAGCAGGTACAGTGTTTGTGGATCTTTATGTGAGTTCTTCCGAAGAAGTGGAGATGAAGTTTCGGTTTCCCAAAGATCCAGAATTAGAACGATACCTCATCAATCCAAATTTTATCAAAATTCAAAATACTTGGTATTTGCACCGAATGTTTTAAATCATTTTGATCCTGTAATGACTAATTTCACAATATCGGAAGCAGTGAGATTCGGATGATTTTTTTTGGCATCGGACACTTGTTTTGTGGCTGTTTTTTCATCAAAACCCAGTTGGATGAGAGCAAGAGTTGCCAAATCCGTTTCTCGATTGACTGTGTCTGTTTCGATTCCTCCCTCTTGGAGAAAGAGTTCGAATTTTTTTAAGTTCTGTTTGATTTCAAATAAAATCTTTTCAGATGTTTTCCCTTTTACCTTGGGAATTTTTTCTAAGGTCTTTTTATCATCTGCTTTCGCAATTTGATACAAATCATCGGCTTGGAAAAATGATAAAATTTTTAAAGCAGTGAGTTCTCCGATTCCATGTAAAGATTTGATCAGCTCAAATAACTCTCTGTCCTTTCTTGTGGAAAAACCAAATAGTTTTTGCCCACGATCCGAAATCGAATGGAAACTATGTAAAAATATTTCCTGTCCTAATTTGTCCTTACATTCTAAGTGGAGAGGAAAGGGAATCATCACTTCATATCCCACACCAGAGACTTCTATCACCAAACGATCAATTTCTAATTGGAGTAATTTTCCGCGTAAACTTGCTATCATGGAGGACTTCTTCTTTCCTATTGTAAGGGAGGAAGAATTATGACTACTCTTCTTTTTTAAAGATTTTTAGGGAAAGAGGGAGATCACAAAAACAAATAGAAAAGGTTGCTTGTATTTTCTAAAAACTTCCTTAAAAACGGTAGTCGTGAAACGGATCCGCAAATCAAAAAATCCAGCCCTTGCCCAGTATCTTACCTTGGCGGATTTATTCAAAAACCTTCCTCATTCTGTATTACGGGAAATGATGGATCATACCGTTCGCGAATTTTTAAAAGGGGGAGAAGTCCTATTTTTGGAAAATTCGATTGGAAATGATTTGTACATCTTAGCGGCAGGGAAACTTCGTTTTGAAAAACGAGGGTCAGATGGAAGTTTGCGAGACATTGGTGAGTTCAAACGTTTGGACATCATTGGGGAACTCAGTTTGTTCACTGGAGAAAAACGTTCGGCCACTGTAAAAGCGGTGCGTGACTCAGAACTCATTCGTGTCCCAAGAGAAGTGGCACTTTCTATTTTATTAAAACACCCCGAAAGTTTATTACAAATCACCAAAATCATCGCAGAACGTTTGGCTCATGCGAAAACTGAAACAAAAACCTTTGTACCGCAAGCAAAAACATTTTCTCTTTTGTCATCCATGCCAGAACATCAAATTTTAGATCTCATCCACTATCTAGGTCTTGTGTTTTTACGATACGGATCTTTTTACGTGGTCGACGAATCGATGTTTCATGAGCGTATGAAGGAGTTGGAAAAACTTGAAGAAAGTGACAGAGAACCTTGGATCATTCGATTTTTCACTCAAATCGAAGCTGAATACGATTATATTTTTTATATCATAAAAGATCAGTCTACATTCACTTCCTTTGCCCAGAGGGCTCTTCGCCAATCGGATAGTTTTGTCTATATCAAAGAGGCAACGGAAGAACCCAGTTGTATTCGATTGGAATCAATGATCGATAAACGACAGTACAACGATAGAAATCACATATTAGTTTTAATCCAACCAGACCCAGAAAAGGTTTTCCCAGGTACCATTAGGCATTTGGAGAAAAGAAGATTCCAACGCCATTTTCACGTGCATATGGATCGGATGGATACTTGGGAACGTTTGGGGAGAGGTTTACTTGGTAAGTCCATTGGTCTTGCGTTAGGTGGCGGTGGTGCCAAAGGTTTTTCTCATTTAGGAGTATTGAAGGCTTTAGAAGAAAACCAAATTCCAATTGATATGGTTTCCGGAACCAGTGCTGGTTCTATTTTTGCGGCTCTCATTGCTATGGGAGAAACAAGTGAAGGAAGTAAAATCAAAGCAAAAGAATTTTGGGTCACCAAAGACTTACTGAACGAATACACCATTCCCATTTTATCTCTCACAACTGGTAGGAAGTATACGGAAGCCATCCGCCAATTTTTTGGGGAAATCCAAATCGAAGATTTATGGATTCCATATTTTGCCATATCTACCAATTTATCTCATTCCGAAATTGAAGTGCATGAAGTAGGAAGTTTGTGGAAAGCCATTAGAGCTAGTACTTCGATTCCTGGTGTGGTTCCTCCCTTTATCGATGATGGGATTGTGTATGTGGACGGAGGTGTCCTTGACAATGTGCCTGGTATCACCTTAAAAGAAAAAGGTGTGGGTAAGGTGATTTCTGTCGATGTGTTTGGTGATATTTATCCGGACCAAGACCGAGAACTTTGTGAATATTTTGATCCCACAAAACCCGGTGTGATGACAAATCCCATTTTCCAAGTCACAAATCTCATTAATTTTCAAGACATCTTAAATCCAAAATTTCCACCCATTGGCGATATCATCATCCGTTCGATTTTAGCATCCAGTCGCGAGAGGATCCGAAAAACCGAAACCATTTCAGATTTGTTTTTACAAATCCCAACAAACAATTTTGGACTATTGGATTGGTTTGCTTATGAACGTCTGATTGAACTCGGTTATATCTCTTCGGTTGAGAAAATCAAAATGAACCAAGAGAAATTTCGAAATCCTTCTTTACAATAGAATTTGTTTCTTGTAAGTCTTTTGGTAATGTTTGTTTTGCTACGTTTCCCCACGTTCCTCACATGTTTCCTTTTTTTTCCCTATGTATTGTTTGCCCAAAACTTAGAAAGTTTATTAGAATCGGGATACAACAAACAAGAGACCTTACTCATTCGCAATGAAATCCGAAAAAAATTAGGGGATAGGGCCAACCAAAAACAAATCCAAACAATCATCGAATCTCTTCGTGTTTGGGCTGTGTTTGAATCCATGCCTCCCGCTGCATTTGCTTTGGAAGTGGAACGTTTTGTCATCTTACAAGACCATGGGTATTCATGGGAAGAGGTGGAAGACCTCATTCCTTATTTCATCACCACAAAACCAAACAAACAAGAGATTCCTTATTTGGGTAAATTTTATAGAGAGATGGTACTTGCCAAAGTGCCAGAGGAAGAGATACTAAACCTTTTCCAACTAGCAAAATCAAATCTTTGGAGTGGAGAGAGTGTATTTGTTGCGGGTCGGTTATTTGTATTTCTTCGTAAAAAAGAAACTAACTCTAGTTTGGTATTCAAACAATTGGAGAAACGAATCCCTAAACAAATCGCAAATCTAAGTCCTGAAAAAAGAAAAAAACTCTTTTTGGATTGGGAAAAAGAATCGTTTGTCTCTGGAACCGATCCCAATTGGAATCTTGTAAAAGAAGATACATTGTCTGTTCTTTCTGGAAAAAATTCCATTCAGGATTTTTCAATATCAGATCGCCGAACAGAGATTGTGTGGAATGCAGAAGGAGAATGGATTACCAAAGAAAGACCAAAACTCGATCCGAATTTGATTTTTATTGAAGAACAAACGACTGTAAACATAACTCCTACAGAATCCAAATCCAAACGAAAACTGGTAGATCCAGTGGGAAGGCAGTGGATTGGGACTCCTTATCTCTATGGTGGTTATTCCAAACGAGGGATTGATTGTTCTGGTCTTACCAAATCCATTTTAACCGATCCAAAAATTGGAATGAAGGATAAAGGAATTCCTCGTTCGGCAAGAGACCAAGCGACCATTGGACAATTTGTTTCTCGTGAAAAACAACAAATTGGAAATTTAGTTTTCTTTTCCGCTTCTCCCAATACCAGAAAAATCACACATGTAGGACTTGTTTTAGAGAATGGAAATTTTATCCATGCATCCACCAGTCGTGGGGTTGTCATCCAATCCCTTCAAGAAAAATGGTGGAAAGAACGGTATGTGACTGGTCGAGATATTTTTAGTAACGGCAATTGATATGGCAAAAAAGAAAGCATTAGTACTATCAGGTGGTGGCGCAAGAGGTGCTTACCAAGCAGGTGTGTTACGATATTTAGAAGAAATTGGATGGAAACCCGATATCATTTCTGGCACCTCTGTGGGAGCCATCAATGCCTGTGCCATTGGTTCAGGAATGGACAGCCAAAAACTAACAGAACTTTGGTTGCAGCTCAATCAAAAACATATCATGCGTTATTCGATCTGGAATATGTTAAAAGGTTTTTTTCGAAGGAAATATTACCCTTTGGTAGAAACCTATCCCTTAAGAAAATTCATATATGAACATTTGGATTTTACGAGGTTAAACCAAACACAAACGAAAGTCATCATTTCAGCTGTCAATATTCTGAGTTCTGAGTTACGGTTTTTTGAAAATCCCAATTTGAAAATCGAACATATCCTTGCCTCTTCGGCCATTCCCATGATCTTTCCTTGGCAAATGATAGATGGAGAACCCTATTGGGATGGTGGTGTGATGGCAAATACTCCCATTTTACCCGCGTTAACACATGAAGCATCTGAAATCGTAGTGGTTTTACTTTCTCCCGTGGGAAGTTCTACGATTATGGAAACTCCAGTCACAAAAGATGAAGCATTAGAAAGGCTGTTTGAACTTTATTTACTTGGATCGTATCGCAGTGTGGAACAAGGATTGGAATACAGAAAATCTGTGATGAACGGACTCACTTCCATCGAAAACTTTTTTTTAAACCTTCGCACCCAGTTTACAAAGACAAAAATTTCCGTGATTGCCCCAAAACAAATGTTAGGTCTTGGAAGCATTTTGAATTTCAAAAAAGAGCAAGCAGAACGCCTTGTCACTCAAGGATACGTAGATGCTAAAGAATTTTTTGAGACAAAGTCCAAATCCAAAAAATGAATTAGTTCCTCGAACTGACCATGATGTAAACGGAATGTGCGCTGTATTCAAAGGATTGAGCCAAGGAATTGGGATCAATTCTTGAGTTTCCGTAACCGAGTTCGCGAATGTATGTAACAGACACGGAAGACTTGGATGTCACCCAAGAAAATCCCAAACTCAAACCCCGATTTCTGGAATATTCGTTTCGTGGATTGGTTCCAGACCGAGCCACTTTGTAAATGATACTCGCATCTCCTGAGCTAGCGGTAACTTGGTTTCCAAATGTATTCTGGAGGTATAAATCTACTGCCGACTCTGTCCAAGAAATTGGTTTTGTATTTGGTTCGTTTGTGTAAATACCACCTAATATAGCAAAGGTGTCCGCTAAATAGTATTCCATTCCTGCAGCAAAATTGGTTGTGGAATAACGAGTGAGCTCTCTCACTTCTGTGTCATTGATTGTATAAGTCACTCTTCTTCCAAAACTACTAATTTCATCTTGGTTACGCCTTACTTTGTAACCTGAAGTATGGATCATATCAAACGATGTCATAAACCTTGCTGTTGGAAAAAATGCGACTCCGAATCGCATCTCGGAAGTTTGCGGAATGGACGTCACGAGTTTTGGTTTTTGAGTGAGTACACCTTGTTCGATGGAAGAAGCACCATCTCCTGTTCCTTCAATAAAATCGATGGCAGAAGTTCCTGGTCTTCTTGTGGAATCTGCATACACTTCGTTATAAAGCCTGTCACCACCCGTAACAAAGATCCTTCTATAACTCATTCCAAGGGAAACTTTGGGGTTTGGTTGGTATTGGATTCCAAGCACTGGCATAAGTCCCGTTGTCCTTCTGTTATCCACATAGGAACGCATCACATAACTTAGGTCAGAAAACTGTTGGAATTGGGTTCTGGATGCTTCTTTGGTATCACTCATATAATAGAGTGTGGCACCGAGGGAGAGTTTATCATTTACGAGATAAGCAAGACTTGGTCCAACGAGAAGTTGGTTATAACGTTCTTTTGTATAGTTTCTTGTGGAGTTGATGGATGGCGAAACTAGAGGGTAGTTGACTTGGTCCACTCGGTTATAGGAATAATTATATGTGTTCACAATCGAAAAGGCAAACTTCCACCTGTCAAAATTTTTCAATAGTCCAATGAAATTGGGATCAAAACCTTGGTGGGTTTGGTTGTATCTTTGTCCTGGTGTATCGATATTGATATAACTTCGTTTTACATCTTTAAAATTACTGGCAGAGATGGAGATTCCATCATTATGCGTAAACCCAAGCCCTGCTGGGTTATAATAGGCACCAGATGGATCGTCGGCAATGGCGGTAAATGCACCTGCAAGCCCTGCAGCTCTTTCTCCATAAAACCCTTGTAAGTTGTGAAATGGTTCGGAGGCAAAAAGGGGAAGGGAAAGAAAAATCAAAATAGACAATATTGGCAATTGAATGAAAAACTGACAGATGGCTTTTGATTTCATGAAACCTTTTGGGTATTGGAAGGGTTTGTGTAACATAAGATTCTAGGTTCTTTTCTGATTTAATTGTTTTCTAAATTTGATTTACGATATTTATAATTGGTAAATTACATCGCTAACGGGAGTATATACTTCATTTCCATTCGCATCCACCTCATAACGATACACTACTGCAGTTGCTACCTGGCTTGCTGAACCGTAAAAGTCTACATAATAGGATACGGAGGTATCGGATTCATTTTCATAAAATTCTCCCCATCCGATATATTCATCAGGGAAAACATTTGGGTCCACTCCTGCGGGCATAATGACAAACGCATCATATGCATCATATGTTCCAGTACCAATATCGACACCAGGAGGAGCGATGGTAAAATCCACATAGACATCCCATTCAAAGGTATAGGAAGTTTCAATGAATTCTCCATATAAGTCTGTATCGAGGACACCCAGTTCTTCGTATTCGTCATTTGCAGGTACATCAATATCATAATAATCAACAGCGAAGTAGGTGATGTCTCCATTGCTATCATAGGTTTCTGTTAAATAATATTCAAAATTCTCTTTATTATCAATGTATTCTGTTAGGACATAACCACCGAAATCATTTGTCCTTCCTTTGACAGACGTTGTGATTTTATTGTCATCCACATCTGCATAGACATTGCTATAACTTAAGGTCACACAATTGTTCTCGTTGGCATTTGTGTCAGTGGCACATTCTTCAAAGGTAAATCGGGTGGTTGATTTGTCCGTGATTCCTGAACCAGTGGTCACTTGTTTGATATTGAGAATGGCTTTGTCTTTTTTTCCTTCTTGGGTGATGTAAGTGATGGAAGCATCAACACTGAGTGAGATTCCAAACACCTTTAAAGAACGAGTGATGGAGCTAAACACTTTTGATTTGTCGCTTTTAAATTTGATGCTTTTTTGGAATTTGTTATTCGCAGGACAAGGTTGTGGTGTTCCGAGAGAATCAGCAAAGGAATAATCGATTTCGTTATCATACTCATTATTACTCAGAGTGCGGTAGACCATCGCTGGTGTGGGAACAGCTTGTCCAATGAATGGTAATAGTCCTTCGTTTTGCAAACTGACAAGTTCGCCTCTTGCTTCTTCAGGACTCAAGCCCAGTCTCTCAATTCCTTCTAAAAACTCATCTTCCATCGATTGTGTGATGCGCACAGTAGACGTGCCACCAGGGATACAAACACCAGGACTTGCTTTTGCGATTGCATAGGAACCACTGATTAAAACTAAGTCCTTTTTGGCATCCCGTAAGATTTCGGCGACAATGTCTGTTCCTTCTGTGAGAAAGTTTTGGCCAGTGAATCCATAGTCCAAAGTGTCCTCAGCTATGCCTTTTGCCGTAAAAGCCATTTTTTTAGATTTGTTTTTGGATTGGAAACTGGTACCGAGTCCACTTGACGGTTTCCGAATGGAACGCGGAACAGCAACACTTAAGTTGGAAGGTAACTCAGAATTGATACTAGAAGATAATAAACTTCGAATGAAAAATCTTGTGAGAAGGGCACTGAGAGAATTACTCTCATCTTTTTCTTTTTTACAACCTACAAGAACGGAGGTAAGTAGTAAGAGGATTAGAAAACAATGTTTCATCGCCCATTCATAGCAAGCCAACCATAAGAATTGTCAATACCAAACTAGAAATGAAAAAAAGAGTTTTCAAAGATGTTGATTTCATCATTCTCAATGGAAATGAAATGGAACTATTTATCCATAGGATTCCTTCTTTTCGGAATCTCACTGATTGCAAAAGGGAATGTCTATGTGCAAAGCACCAAAGCCAAATTACTTTCCCAACCTAAGTTAAATGCAGAAGGTTCCCTTTTAAAAATAGGAGATGTACTAACTCCTATCCAAGAACAAGGACTGTTTGTTCAAGTGAGAGTTGAAGAGAAATCAGGTTGGGTTTCTAAATTATTTGTGTCACCACTCCCACCTGGAAACCAAATGAAATTGGGAATCACATCAAATTCATCTGAAGCAGTGGTAGCAAGACAAAGGGCATCTGATTTTACGAAAACTGCCGCGGCAAGAGGTCTTTCCGAAACACAAAAAATGCGCGTGAGAGGAGAAGGGGATTTGTATGATTTTGAATCTTTACGTTGGCTTGAATCCGTTCCATTGACGACTGACCCCAATCTATCTAAATCTGATGAAACAAAATCTGGGGAAGTCACTCCCTCTATTCAGATGGAAACTAATCAGAGTTTATCTGTGTTAGGTGAAACGAAAGCAGAGGTAAAACTGGGTCGATCCCTTGCTGCTAGACTATTAAAACGTTACAACATCGTTCGGGATTTAGAACTCACTCGGTATCTGAATTCCATTGCGACAAAACTTGGTTCTGTTTCTTCTCGAAAGGACTTAGAATTTCGAGTAGGTGTGATTGAATCGAACGAAATCAATGCTTTCTCTTGTCCTGGTGGTTATCTTTTTTTGACAACGGGAACTTTGAAAAAAATCCAAACCGAAGCAGAACTTGCAGGGATCATTGCCCATGAAATGGGTCATGTGATTTTATTCCATAATGGTGAATTCAAACAATCCAATCTCTTTGTGGATGTACTTTCTAGTTTGTTGTCTCCACCAGGAAGTGAAGTCGTGAATACGGCAATGGCAACGGCAATTAGTGAGATGGAAAAACAATTTTTTGAAACAGGTCGAGATGCAAAAGTCGAACTAGAAGCTGATGAAGCGGCAGTGGGACTTGTTTCGCAAATAGGGTATTCTCCAATTGGTTTGTCTAGTTATTTGAATACGATGTCAAGAGCAGAAGGAACAGATACCTTAAAAAAAACTCATCCAGAAACGAGTATGCGGATCGCAAAACTCGTGTATATTGAAGCTTCGGTTTCGACGGATGGAACAACTTTGGTTGTAGATCGATGGAGCGAATTTAAAAATAGAATCGGTAAATGAAAACTAATAAAATTTTAATCCCTATCTTACTTATGGTGGTCATTCCAGCTTCTCTTACAGCCATCATCTCCTTTTTTCGATTTTCCACCACACTGGATCAAAAACTTTCGGATGCTTTTTTTCATCTACTTCCTTCTCACCATTTTTTTTCCAAAGACATTGTGATCATTGATATTGATGAACAGAGTATTGCTAAATATGCAGACCATCCCGAACTTGGTCAGTGGCCATGGAAACGGCATATCTATCCAACTCTGATTGGTTATACCAAATTACTAACTCCTCCCAAAATTACTATCATCGATATCATGTTTACCGAACGATCAGATTATGATGATGCTTTAGTCACAGCAAACGAGAGTTTGGGGGAGATATCCCATGCAGCGAATTTCCGAAATGGTGGAATTGTGCTTCCCAGAAAAGGTATCGAAGAAATCAGCGAAAAATTTAGTGTTCCGATCACAACGAATTTGCCTTTTCCCAAATATGAAAATGCTTCCTTTCCCATAGGAAGGGTAGGAGAGACAGCTCCTATGATTCATGTTGTGAATGTGATCGCGGATAGTGATGGAATTTTAAGAAGATTCTCTCCCTTTGTTCGTTGGAATGGATTTTATTTTCCCACACTTGCAACACAAGCCTTTGCTTTAGGGGAAAGTTACCAAACCGAGACTATTCAATCCAATTTAGTTCTGAAAAAAGAAAATGAAACAAGGGAAGTTCCCATTGGGAAAGATGGACTTGTTCGTGCTTATTTTTATACTGAAGAAGAATTACGAAACATCCCTCGTTATTCTGCTGCTGGGATGATTGAATCTTTGGAAAAATTAAATTCGGGAGAAATCGAAGATCCCAATTCTCTATTAGTTCCACCAACTTTGTTTGAAGACAAAATTGTTCTCATAGGCACTTCGGCGGCTTCCACTCATGATGATGTGGTCACTCCTCATGGTTTATTTCCAGGTGTGATTGCACAAGCTGTGTTTGCTTCTAATTTAACCGAGGGGCATCTTTTAAAAGAATTGCCTGAATCTTATGGAATTGGATTTACCATTCTTATTTTACTCATTGGTGTTCTCATTTTGTTTATCAACCAGTGGCATCTTTTAAAAAATCTTTATCCCATTTTCGCCGTATCGTTGTTTGTCGGTTTGTTTTACTTTTTATACCGTATGGACTATGTATTGTCTACTTATTCCTTTGTATTAGGATTTCCCATTTCGTATTTATTAGGTTTTGCTTACTTAACTTATACGGAAGGGAAAGAAAAAAGAAAATTCAATCACATCTTACGCAACTTAGTGGACCCAGGGGTTGTCAGTGTGGCTCTCGAAAATATGGAATCTCTCAAACAAGGGGGAGAGTGGGAGATCACTGCTTTTTTTTCGGATGTAGCTGGCTTTTCTTCCATCAGTGAAGAATTAAGTGCAACAGACCTTGCTAAATTGTTAAATGAATACCTTTCCGCGATGACAAATGTATTAAAGTCCAATTCGGGAACTTTGGATAAATACATTGGAGATGCCATTGTTGGAATTTTTGGTGCACCCATCCAATACAAAGAACATCCCAAGTTGGCGTGTAAAACAGCTTTGGAGATGTTGGCTGAACTCGAATCTCTCCGAACCAAATGGAATGAAAGACGAGTTTACACTCCTCTGGCTCGTGCAATGGTCTTTCGTATTGGGTTAAACTGTGGTTATGCGAAAGTGGGGTTTATGGGTACAGATAGTTTGGCATCGTACACCATGATGGGTGATACGGTGAATTTGGCAGCACGGTTAGAAGCAGCCGCAAAGGACTACGGGGTTTCCATTTTAGTCTCCGAAAGCATTGAATCGGCTTGTAAAGATGAGTTTCATTTTCGATTTTTAGATTGGATTCGTGTGAAGGGGAAAGAAACACCTGTTAAAATTTACAGTTTAGAATCATTACAAAAAGATGTAACCGATGTCACAAGACTGGCAGAACGTGAATATGAATTGGGATTTGAATTGTATCTCAGTCGCAATTGGGAAAAAGCCATTGAACACTTTCAGAATGTTTCTAAAATTCTACAACGAGAAGATGTGAGTAGTCACTTACTGATCAAACGTTGCCAATCTTTGTTCCAAAACCCACCACCTGTCGACTGGAATGGTGTTTATACGCGTACATCAAAATAATACTATACTCTAATTTCACTTTTATACATTGTCCAGAAAAGGATTTGTAGAATGGATGAATTGAAAATAAGAGCTCTTTGTTGGCGATTGACCATAGGGCTCGAATTATTAACGGCAGTTCTTGCCGTGCCAACCGCTGTATTGTTTATCATTATTGGCGGAATGTATTCGTTCGATAAGTCGTTGTTAGTTGTAATGGGGGCAACCATTGCCTTATTTTCTTCTTATGTAGTACCCACTGTTCGGTTTTTGCGATTACAAAAATTATTAAGAAAAACAATCCCAAATCAGTTTCACACGTTAAACCTTTCTGAAAAACAAAACATAAAATTGCAGTTATTAGGTTTTCCGAAAAAAAATTCTCTTTATTTTTTGATCCAATGGACTTATGGAATTCCATTTGCCGCTTTCGTTACCTTTCAATTTTTTTCACCAACAGTTGTGGAATACCTTCCGTATGTTGTTTTACCTATTCTCATTTATCCCGTATTAGGTGTTTCTCATTTTTTTCTAACAGAACTTTTGATTTCGGAAGTTCTTTCCACTAAGGAATTAAAAGATTTACCTTTGGTGGAAGAGACTATCCCTAAGATTGGAATTTATTCCCGAATCTTTTTTACGATGGCAGCTGTATTTAGTATGACATTAACGGCTCTTGGTTACCTTCTGATTGCGGAAGTGACTCGTTTTGTACAGTTACAAAATGCAGAACTCACCCTTATCCTCATGGCAGCCTTTATCACGATCAACATTTTTGTTCTTACCTCCCTTTTTGTCAAAGCAATGAAGTTTAATACCGTTCAGATGGCAAATCGATACAAATCATTGGCAAGTGGAGACTTACGTGACTCAGTGCCCATGATTTCCACAGATGAGTTAGGCCACGGTTCTCTTTCGTTAAATGCGTTTATTGAAAGTATTCGTAAAATTACTTCTCTTGTGATAGACGATGCGGAACGTGTGAGTGCCGATGCAAAAGTCATCGCCAAACATACCCAAGGTTTAACAGAATCGATGATGGAACAAACTTCGTCTTCTGAAGAGATGTCTGCAGGAGTCGAAGAAATGTCGGCTAGCATTCGTTCTATTGCCTTTGGTGCGAAAAAACAAAATGATATCACCAAAGAAGCCAAAAATATGGTTTTGGGGATGGAGACTTCCATTGTTAGCATTCATGATTTGATGAACCAAACGGAAGTTGAAACCAAAGAAATGGAAGAAGAAACTAAGGTTGGCCAAACGGCGCTTCAAGCGACACTCGTGGCAATGGCAGAGATTGAACTGAGTGTGGATCATACATCAGATGTGATCCAGGTCATTGGTGAGATTTCCGATAAAATTGGGTTATTGTCACTCAACGCATCCATTGAGGCAGCACGAGCCGGGGATGCGGGTCGAGGATTTGCTGTGGTGGCGAGTGAGATTTCCAAACTAGGAGAACAAACTTTATCCAATACGAAACGAATTTTAGAAGCTGTATCAAAAGCCGCATCTTCCACGAAATCAGGTAGACTTGCCGTTTCCAATACGGAAAAAACATTCACTCAAATTGACAAGTCAGTTCACAAAACAATTCAATTCATCAAACAAGCAACTGAGATGACCAAAAGCCAGTTGGAGTTGGTGAAACAAGTGAAAGATAGTTTTGAAACCCTCACCAATTCTGCTTTGGAAATTGAACAAAATACAAATGAACAGGCGATCACTTCTGAAGAACTTGCTAAAAGTATTGCCACCATTACAGAGGGAACGGAATACTTAAACCAATTTGTCAGTGATATTGATAAATTATGTAATGCTTTGTCTGAAAAAGCAGTGCATTTAAAAGAAACCGTAAATTACTTCAAAATTTAGAACACATGACTAAAGTTCACAAAGAGTTGTTCGTCTTCTCTTGATCTTGCGTAATCAATCATGATGATGGTTGCTTGGTTCCAAGCAATCCGTAGTCCAAGACCTTGAGAATAAAAGTAATTCTTTAAATTGATTTTGTGTTCATCATCCCAAACTCTTCCGTAGTCAAAAAAGGGAACTAAATTAAAGGCAAAAAATTCTGAGCCAAATTTTGCTTCTGCAAATTTCCATCGGATTTCTGAATTTCCCCAACCCATGGTTCTTCCAACAAAACGATCCTGTTTGAAACCGCGTAACGTACGAAGTCCCCCAAGTCCTCCGACAAGTCCTTCCGTTCCCCATAAATTGCGGTATTCAAAAAAAGGAGCTGCCCCTTCCGTCACTCCGAGTCCAAATCGATTGGCAACCACTAGTTTATCAACTAACTTGGGGAAGGGGCTCCAAAATAATTTAGATTGTGCAAAGTATTTTTGAAATTGGAAATCGGATCCAAAGACTTTATCGTGTTTTTCATATGTAAGTTCTGCAAAAATTCCAGAATTGGGATCTGGTTCAAAATCCCTTGTATCATAGACAAGGCCAAGTCGCACTGCATTTACAAATCCACCTTGGTAACCTAAAATCTTTTTTCCTTCGTGGTCTTCCGTGAGTCGAGTCTTTCCATTTGGAACATCTGCTGTCAAATGATCAAAATTTGGATCTAATCCTCTCACCATCCTTCCATCATACGTTCGGATGATATTATTCGAAAATTTGATTCCAGAAACCAATCGAACTGTACCACCTACAAAAGATCGTTCTGCACTGAGAGTGGCCATTGGTGTCTCAATGGTATAACGATTGTACATTTTGTCCGTTACCACATAACCTGGAGTTTGTGGGATTCCGGAAATGGTTTTCCCTGCTACATAAAAGGGATCAGAACTAGTTCCAGGTCGGTAATAACTGAGATTGGTTTCCTGATCGATAAAACTCGCATTCCGAACAAGTCGTTCGTTTGGTTGGTTTCGTTCTAAGTAGGTTAGGGAATTCATACTCGATTCCCCAATTCCAAAGTAAAGGGTGGTAGGTGTGATGTTTAAGAATGCATCCGCCCTGAGTCTCCACTCTGTATCTCTCAGAAAGGGCATATCCAAACTGATTTGGTGGTATTGTGCATTTTTATTTGTATTGAAGTATTGCGCAAAGAGCCGTGTGCGGTATGGGGTATAATAAAAAAGGGGATCAGTTTTCGGCCCATTGTTGTAAAGATAAGCACGGGCTCCATACCCAATGCCTTCGTTGGGATCGGAATTGATGAGAGGAAGGCCCGTGAGATACCAACCATCCTTTTTGTCCTCAATGTCTTTTTTGCAAAGTTGTTTGGATGAGTCCATTGGGAAGGGAAGGTTTTTTGGGGGAGGGTCTTTCAAACAACCCGGTTCGGGGATTGCTTCTTGGGAAAGTAGGGATTTTTGACCCAAGAAAATCAGTAGTAGCAGGAACCCTGCAAAGACCTTCCCGATTTGACTGAAACGCATCATTCCCATAAGAGGAGGAAACTGGACGACGAGAGATTTCTGTTAAGCAAAAAAAAGTGAGCACTCACTCAACTCCAGTGTCCCAAAATTCAGGACTTCGACTCGATTCCATACGATTTCCCATGGGATTGGTATCGCGAATAGAAATTCACGAATCTGACTTAGGATGGTTTGTTTTCCTGATGCCCTTGTGGCTCGTATTTTCTTTGGAATCTCTGTTTTAATCAACTAATCGAGGTTAATTGTAAGGACAATCAGGTTCTTTCCTTTGTTGGGTCAGTGAAACAACTTCAAATTTAGAATTAGTACTAAATAGAATATTCTAAAATTTTGATTTTTAGGTAAATCCTTCGTTTTTTTGTAGAGACGTTAATCCTATTATTTTTAGAACAATTGTTTTTTTTAGGTAAATCCTTTTCTTACCCAATTTTAAATTTATGGTGGTATCCATTGCATAGAAATGATACGAAGTGTACGTGTTTTAATAGTTTAGTAACTTCGTTCCATTGAGTGATGATGAATTTGAATCCATATAGAAATTAGGGAATTTAGCATGAAAGAAAATATGAGGTCTGTATTTATATTTGTTTTTATCAGTATAGCAGTTTCCATCACTGCCTTAATTTTTGTAACATTGTGTTTGAGGAGTGCTTCTGAATCTTTAGCAGAAGCGACCATCTCTCGTTATGAATCCTATTTGTTGGCTGATGAAATGAGGCAGAGTTCGGATGACTTAACACGTTTGGCTAGAACGTATGTAATTTCAGGTGGGGATCCGAAATGGGAAAATCAATATTTTGAGATTCTGGCGATTCGAGATGGGAAACGACCAAGGCCAAAGCATTATGAAAATATATACTGGGACTTTGTGGCTGCGGGAAATTTAAATCCAAGACCAAGGGAGAAACAAATTGCACTTTTAGATTTAATGAAAGAAAAGGGTTTTTCTGAAAGAGAACTAGCAAAACTTGACGAAGCAAAATTCATTTCTGATGCCCTGGTGAAAACTGAAACAATCGCCATGAATATGGTGAAGGGGCTTTATCCCGACAAGGAAGGAAACTTTACCATTCGTAAGACACCAAACTTAGAAGAAGCCCGTCGATTGATGCATAATGATGAGTATCATGTAAATAAAGCAAAAATTATGAAGCCAGTCTCTGAGTTTTTTGAATTCTTAGATGAACGAACACAAAAGAAAGTCGATGAGGCTATTTTCAATCAAAACTTTTGGATTTATATTGTGATCTTTGTGGTGATCCTCACTTTAGTGATCCTTTCCTATGCTGGATTCCAAATTCGATTATTGTTTTTGTATTTGGGAGGGGAACCTGCTTATGCCAATGGCATTGTCTCTGAAGTAACAAAAGGCAATTTGAACGTTGAAATTCTAACAAAACCAAATGACAAAATCAGTATGTTATATTCCATCCAAGGTATGGTGTCACGACTTCAGTTGATGATTCGCGAAACGCAATATGTGGTCGACCAAGCGGGTAAAGGGAATTTAAAAACAAGAGTTGTATTAGACAATCAACATGGATTTGCAAAGGAACTTGGTTCCAGCATCAATTTACTCGCGGAGACTAGTTCCAAAATCATCGATGATGTCAATCATGTCCTTGTGGCTATGTCAGAAGGGGATTTAACCCAAAGAGTTTCGACTCATTATTTAGGTGATTTTGAAACCTTGGCCAATTCTTTAAATGATGCTCTTCGAAAACTTTCCAATGCTTTATCAGAAGTGCGTAGTTCTGCTGTTGTGATTTCGCAAGCCTCGAGTCAAATTTCTGTCACTTCACAATCGTTAGCGGAAGCAACATCCGAACAAGCTTCGAATATAGAACAAACAACCGCAGCAGTGGAAGAAATGTCTGCTTCGATTTCACAAACCAATCAAAATGCTCGTATTACTGACGAAATCGCGAAACAATCTGCTTCGAATGCGGTCAAAGGTGGAGATTCTGTGAATGCCACTGTCATTGCGATGTCAAAAATTTCAGAAAAAATCAGTATCATTAACGAGATCACAAGTCAAACCAATTTACTTGCCTTGAATGCAGCCATAGAAGCAGCAAGAGCAGGGGAACAAGGGATGGGATTTGCAGTGGTTGCTTCAGAAGTCGGAAAATTAGCAGAAAGAAGCCAAGCCTCTGCCAAAGAGATTAGTGAGCTTGCCAATAAAAGTCTAATGACCGCAAAAGAGGCGGGAGTCCTTCTGGATGAAATTGTTCCTTCCATTACAAAAACAGCGAGTCTCGTACAAGAGATTTCAGATTCATCCAGAGAACAGGCAATGGGTGTTCAACAGATTACCGATGCCATGACCCAAGTGAATGAAAGCACACAGAATAATGCCGCAAGTTCGGAGGAACTATCTGCCACTGCTAATGAAATGAGTCGTCAATCAGAGCATTTAATGGTTCTCGTTGAACAATTTCGGTTTAGAGTGAATTAACAGAAAGGATAAAGGGGAGGGGAATCGCCCTCTCCGCTGCCAACACATCCTGTGATGTCTTTCGCTCCGAGGCACGGCTACACCTGGTTTTGTTCGTCGCCTCCCATCCGGGTCGGCTTATCCAAACCATTGCTCCCTATGGGTAGCAACGTTTTGGCTCACAAAACTGTTCGATTCCCAGCTTTGTTTTGTTAGATGAATTTGACTGTGATGAGCTAACTGGTGCCCCAGGAGGGAATCGCCCTCTCCGCTGCCAACACATCCTGTGTTGTCTGCACTCCGAGGCACGGTTTTGCTCACCCTTCGCCATCCTGGCTACGGGACAGAAATGCTCACTCCCTATGGGTCGTTCCCATTTCTGATCGCAAAACTGTTCGATTCCCGACTTCGTTTTGTTAGATGAACTTGATTGTGAAGATTTAAACTGGTGCCCCAGGAGGGAATCGAACCCCCACTGTCGGTTCCGAAGACCGATGTTCTATCCGTTGAACTACCAGGGCATGGTGACGGGATGTATTGTCAGGATAGGGGGAGGCTGTCTTCGGGCAAATGATTTTTTGGAAAAGAAAAACTCATTCGTACAATGTATAAAAAGAGTAAGATGGTCCAAACGACGAGTACCAATCGTAAGAATAAAAATACATAGTAGATAGGTTTCGGTTTTCCTGGAACGAGAAAGACAGTTAGGTCACCTACTTTGAAGAGTTGGGAACCAGGAATTTTTTGGCGGATGGCATCAAAGTTCTTTCGAAAGTCTCCCAATCGTTCGGATGGATCCAATCGAAAGTCATTGGTATAACGTAATGATCCTTCATCTCCAAAAGCATAAAACGTAGCTTCCCAACCAACAAAATCAAAATGGATGGGAAACGATCCAGGTGGGTTGCGAAGGAAATAGGAAACAGTTCCTCCTTCGTAAGGAAAGGAAGGGATTTGTCCTTCGAGACGAATTTTTTCTTTGCTGAATCCATCTTCATAAAAATCGGACCAATCTCCCCATTGGTAGATCGTGCCTCGATTGTCTTTCCAAAGGAGACCACCTAAAGTTCCCATTTGTTCTAATTCCTTCTCCCACTTCTCTTTTGTTTCTTGGGATTGCGAAAGTTGATCCTTTGTGATTTGATTTTGTTTCAAGGACTGTTTTAAACGAATGCGAAGTTGTCTGATGTCCGATTGGTTCGTTTCCAAAAGGCGTTTTCGAATTTCGATTTCTTCTTTTTGGAACGGATCAGAAAAAACAACTTCCGAGACAGTGATGAGAAGTTCTGTCAAGGGATCTGACTCTTCTTTTGAGGTGATTGCCAGAAGAGAGGATACCCATGTCATAAGAAAGACTAGGGTGAATAAAAAAGAGATTCTCATCATAACAAGTATCGGCAAACTAGGGGACAATGATGAACTGTCCCATCTGTGAAGCCCACAAAAATCCAGCGGAGATCCTGTTTGAAAATGAATTTTGGATCTTAAGAAAAGCAAATCAAAACCTAGAAGCTTACCTCTACTTAGAAATCAAGGGGCATATGGACTCGTGGACAAAACTTAGTTTAGAACAATTTGAATCCTATGGTCGCGCCCTCCACAAAGGAATTGAACTCATTCAAAGTTCCCATCCAGAAAAAATATACATGACGGCGATTGCCGAAAGAGTGCCCCATTTGCATGTCCACCTCATCCCGAGATACAAGGACCAAACACCAGGCATCGATCATATTGCGAAAGCAACGGGACCAGGATTTCCAAAACCCATGTAAAAAAGACTTGGAGGTTTGTAAAAACTTCCTATGATTTTGGTTTGTGATTTTAGAAAGACATCCCACAAACCAAATTCCACGTTCCTCGATTGAAGAAATCGAAACCCTACAAGAACGTTTTTTCCTCTTACAAAGAGAAAGTGCCAAACAGAAAATTGCACATATCTTTGTTTTGGAAGGGTTTGCTTCGACAGGCAAAGGATCCATTTTACAATCCTTAACGATTCGTTTGGATCCAAGAAAATTTAAAGTGTATTCGCCTTATGTAGACCAATCGGAAGATAGAGGCTATCCTTTTTTATGGAATTTTTGGAAGGTTTTACCTCGTTATGGTGAATTCCTCTTTTATTTAAATACATATTACAGTCGTTTGGCCTATCTCAGGTCACAGAAAAAAATCAGTAACGCTGAATACGATCACAGACTATTATCCATCCTCAACACAGAACGCATTTTATCAAAAGACAGAATCATCGTACATAAGTTCTTTTTACATCTTTCTAAAAAAGAACAAAAAAAACGATTAGAGGATGCTAAAAAGAAGAAAAAGGATTGGGAACTCTCTCCTTACGACAAAGACCAATGGGAACATTACAAACGTTACTTTGAAATCTTTGACTCCATTTTGAGTTCTTCCCGCACAATTGATTCCCCTTGGCTTGTGATCGCAAATGAAAAAAAAGAAGATACCAAACTCTTGGTATTTGAAGCCATTTTAGAAAGACTAGAACGCACGTTAAATTATGATTCAAAGTCCAATTTACAAATGATCCAACGCGGAATGGAACTCATCCCATGAAACAAAATCTTACCAAATCAAGAATCTTAAACTTAAACCAATTGGATCTGTCCTTGTCACTACCGAATGACGATTACCAAGTTCAAATGAAAGAATACAAAAACAAAATTCGGGATCTAACTTTTTTAGCCAAAGCCAAAAACAAACCCATTTTGATTGTGTTTGAAGGTTGGGATGCGGCTGGAAAGGGTGGGGCCATTCGTCGTTTTACATCGGAAATCGATCCACGTTTGTTTGAAGTGCATAACATCTCTGCACCAAACACAGAAGAAATCCAACACCATTATCTTTGGCGATTTTGGAATCGAATCCCTAAAGTGGGTCATATTGGAATCTTTGATCGTTCTTATTATGGTCGTGTGCTTGTGGAACGTGTGGAAGGGTTTGCTAAAGAATCAGAGTGGGCGCGCGCCTATGAAGAAATCTTTTTATTCGAAGAACAACTCCAAAGTTTTGGCACCATCATTGTTAAGTTTTGGTTGCATATCAGTTCTGAAGAACAACTGAAACGTTTTGAAGATCGTAAAAACGATCCACTCAAACGTTGGAAACTCACAGACGAAGACTGGCGTAACCGTGACAAATGGCATTTGTATGAAGAGGCCGCAAACGAAATGTTCCAGAAAACAGACTCTCCCAAAGCACCTTGGTTTTTGGTTCCCGCCAATGACAAATACTTTGCGCGAGTGATGGTCTTAGAAGCCGTCACAAAACGACTGGAAGAAGAACTGAAATAAACGATCGCCAGTTCTTCTTGGCGATTCCCGCAAAAAAAAATGTGAAACGTATATCCTTTATAGGATACGGAAAACTCCTGGAAAAAGCGGGACCGGGCTACTCTGGGGTGCGCTTTCGCTCCCGTCTGACCTAAGGTCAGACCAAGCCCGCCGTATCCCTCTCGCAGGAAAAAAATTCAAACTCCCAATTTAATATATTTACAAAACTTAGCCGAGGAGCTGTTTCCAAACTCATCGATCGCTTGTTACAGAAAGGCCTTGTGAGTCGAATCGAAGGGACAGTGGATCGTCGTTACCAGGAAATCCAATTGACGAAGGATGGAAAAAAACTCGTTCCAAAACTTGCCAAAGTTGCAGACGAAAACGATTCTTTCTTTTTTTCCATTCTCAACCAATCGGAGAAAGAGTTTCTTCGTAAGACTCTTATCAAACTTACAAACGCACACAAACTGCATACCAATCCAATTGAATGAGGAAAAACCAATGTCTGATCTAATCACAAAACTAACTAAGGAACAATCACGTGCCATGTCCTTAAGACCAAAAGTAGGTGGATTTCCGGTTTTAGCAGAAGTATTACGACAAGCTGGAGTGAAGGTGAACCGTTGGACCTTACCATCCTGTCAGTCCGTTTATTTGATGCAAGGTGGTAATGTTTTACAACAGGGAACACCGATTGTCACTGGTTTACATGAAATCCCACTCTTTCAAAAAGAAAAACTAATCGAAGCAATTCGTTCTAACCAGGAAGGCAAAACTACCTTCCCAGAATTCTTAATGAGAGCTTGGAACGCTGGAGTTGTGGGGTATGATGTGGACTTAATCGAAAGGAAAGTTTTATACTACGGTGCAAATGGCGAGAGTTATATAGAAATATATCCATCTGTCCCTGTAGATTGATCGACTATTTGTAAGGTTTTTGTTTGATTTGAAACGTATAGGTTCTGTCACTAGAATGTACAACAACTTGTGCATAAAAACCTAAATCAAGAGAACGAAACTTGGATCGAAAGATCGAAGCTTCTTCATCAAAGATTTCTTTTCGGCAATCGGGAACAAGTGTTCTCCATTTTTCTTTCGAAACCGAGTGATACAAAAATCCATTTGCCTGGGAAGGAATTTTCCTTTCTTCCCAAGGGATTGGTTCTGAAAAACACAAAATCCCATTTCTTGTTTTGATCCGGAACTCCGATTTCCACTCTGGATTTGGAACTTTGATTTCTGATTTCGTATTGTTTTCGATAAATAAAAAATACCCTTGGTAAGTTGGGTCTTCCTCTCTGGATAAACTCAAATACATTGGGTATCCATCTACTACTTGTTTGTCGGATTTAGTGCTATTTTGAAAACTTCCGGGATTGAGTGCTTTAAATCCAATATAAAATATTAACACCACCAAAACCAAATCAATGAGGAGTACAATTTGCCTCCATCTCGTTTTTTTGTTTTTGTCGTTTATTTGTTTTAAATAATTACGAAACTCTTCTGGAGAACGAGAGTGGTATCCTTTTCCCATTACAATGACTCCACAAGTGATGTTAAGATTTGTTGTGCTGAAGGATAAGGTTCTTCTAACTGTTTGGAATGGTCGAGAAACGATAACGCTAGTAATACGGCTTCTGGAATGGATAGATCTATTTCCAAACTAAAATACCTGGCAAGGATTCCAGAAAGTAAATCTCCTGTACCCATCGTTGCCAGTTTCGGATTCGGTGATTCCCAAACGTAACTGGTTCCATCGGGACAAACAAGAAGGCTTACAAAAGATTTTAATAACACATAGACTTGGTTTTCTTTTGTAAATGGAACTAAGGTATCATAGGTTTCTTGTACCGAGTTGTGGTTTTTCCCTGTGAGTCGGTTGAGCTCACCAACATGGGGAGTCAGGATCACTCGTTCCCCTATCGGAAGTTTGGTTCCGAAACTCGGAATGGCTCCTGCATCTAAAATTAATGTTTTCCCTGTTTCTAACTTCCAAGAAGAGAGGCCTTCCGGATACGTGGTAAGGCCTGGACCTACCACAATGGTCTTCGTTTTCGCATAAAATGGATCATTCACTATGGTTTGGAAATCAGATGTCACTGCCATTTTAGAGAGATCTTCGTTTAAAACAAAATTGGTGATCTCTTCGGAAGGTGAGAATATTTTTGAGATACCTCCACCTAACCTAGAAAATGCGGATTCAGAGAGTAGAATAGCACCTTCCATTCCTTTGCCACCACCGTAAAACAATGCGGAGCCAGCACTGTATTTATGTGCTTTGTGTTTTCGTTTGAGGACTTGGATCGCTTTTTCTGTATCTTTTTCGTAGTAATACCGTTTCGAAAAAAGAGACTCGGAAAGATGAGTTCGGATCGGAAACCCAATTGCTTCATAATACCTCGGAATCAAATTGTCTTTTTCATAGATAAACCCAACATTTTCCCATTTGCGAGTGCCAAGTTCTTCAACGGAATCGGAAAAGATAAATCGGTGGTGATCACTTTCCTTTTGCCCTAAGGCATAAGGATTCCATCCACTAGGGGTATCGAGAGACAAACGGTAAAAAAACACATCGGAATCATTGATCGTATCGATGAGATCTTGGAACTCGTTGGAAAGGGGGGATGAAAATCCTGTCCCAAGCAGAGCATCCACTACTAAAACGGAATCTTCTTTTGCTTCGTTTTCTTCTTTGTGAAAATCCTCCAGGTTGCCAATGAAACCAAGTGTGGATTTTACTAAAGACTCGTAGAACTTGCCCGCATTGTTTTTGTTCGGTGCTGTTTGGAAAACCTTAACATCGTATCCTTCTTGGAAGAGGAAGTGGGCGAGGGCATACCCGTCTCCTCCATTTCCACCTGTCCCACAAACCACCCAAATGGATTCGGCAGTATTCCAAAGATCCTCATTGGCATGAAACACAGATAAGGCGGCCATTCCCATCAAAGTTTGTTCGGAAAACCCAAGAGAGGAAATAGTAAGGGAATCCAAGGATTTGGATTCCTTGTTGGTAAAAAGAGGAAGTTGTTTCATCTAAATCCAGCGATACACTTCTAAAGCGCCAGCGCGAATCCGAACTGAATAAATGGTGTCAAACGCATCCGTATAGGTTTCTCTCCACTGCCCACGAGGACTCGAGAAAGGGATTCGTTTGTTATTGATATGATTTCCTTCTTTGTCATGGACTTGGAGACGGACTGAGTTTCCTCCATCTTCAGTTTCCCAAATGTAAAACTCACCATTATTGCGAATGGAAAATAAAATTTCAGAAGGGTCTTGGATTTCTTTTAGGAGTTCCGATTCTTTGGAATCAAATTGGAATCGGTAGATACGACGAAACTTAAAACGTTTGTCTTTTTTCGAATCATAACTAAAAGAGCCGAGAACATAGTCTCCTTCTGGATGGGGCAGAAGTTTATCTAATGTGATATCATATTCTTTGGCATCGCTACTACTAAACACATCGAGTGCAGATTCTTTTAAGTTCCCTTTTAATTCTCCTTCTTCAAAGTAGGAGAGTCGCATTTCTTCTGCAATGCGGTGGTAAACAAATAATTTATCACCTTCCCCAGGAAGAATGGATTCAATGTAACGGAAGGGTTCAGAGTTTTTTCCCGAAGCCCCTAACATAAACTTCACGACTCCCTTTTGTGTGATTTGCACAAGAAAGGAAGGAAGCACCGTTGTCCCTTGGGTGGAAAAAGCACCGCTGTAGGTTTTGTATAAGTTTTCCTGGCCAGGAGGAAGTTCCATTCCTTTGGAAGAGATTCGGTTTTGGACCACCAAATCCCCATCTTCATTCATGGCCACAATGCCAATCCCTCCAAAACGGAACGGGTAGTGGGGAATCCCTGCCACGGATTTGAAATCAGGGTTTCCAATGGTCGCATCTAGTCTTCCATTTCGGTCGAAGAGTTTGATCACCGACTGTTTGTTGTCCGCCAGTGCCGAGATATTCGAAGAAGTCGGGATGGTTAAGGGAACATTGGTCAATACCTGGTTTACGACCACTCCTTCAAAGGTTTCATTGCTTGAGCCAAGGGGGATACGAAAGAGGATTTCTTCTTTTAGGTTCTCCACTCGGAAACGTAAACAGGATACAGAAACAAAGAGAAGGAGGATGAAATAGAGGGTTCTCATGGTGCAACATCCATTCCCTAATTTTTTATTTACAGGACAACTCGCTTTTCCTAGCCTGTCTAGAGACGTGCTAAATTTTAGCATGAGCTTTGGTCTCTTATACAGATTCCTATTGGAATCTTTGGATATGGTTTGGTATATACCGAGGAAAACATCAGAGAACTGATTTTACGAGTTCTCGCTCCACCTCTAGCGCTTTTTTCGCTCCAAGTACAGAATCGGAAAAACCACGCCCTCATTGAGATAGAACTGGATCATCTCACAGACAGAACTGGCTCTGCTAGTTTGGAAGATTGTGAGACTGTGTCTAGGAGACTCAAAGAGGAGCTGGACCAATGGGGAGAGGAATTTGATTTCACTCTCCAAGTCTCCTCCGCGGGAGCAGAACGTGTTTTACGTTTGCCGGAGGATTTAATTCGTTTCCAAGGACTTTTGGTGAAACTAGAAGTGCCGCTGGAATCAGGGAAATGGGACAAACGATTGTATCGTTTGGGACCGGTTTCGGGGGATTCCGTTGAGCTTACGCTTTACGATCGTAAAACTCGACACAAAAAGAACCAAAAATCGGTATCTATGCCCATCGCAGAAATACGAAAGGGAAATTTGTATTTAGAAATTTAAGACTATGGCGACAAAACAAGCAACGAAAGAAACTGGGCTATTCGAAGCCATCCAACAATTCTGTCAGGACAAATCTCTTGATAGAGAACTCGTACTCGGAGTCATCCGCGACTCACTCCTTGCCGCCTATCGCAAAAAGGTTGGTTTAGAGGCCGAGACAGATGACCGCTGCCAAGTTGAATTTGGCTCCGACAACAAAAACGAAATCATCATCTCTGTGTTACGCGATGTCGTAGCAGATAAAACAACAAACCCTCTCGAAGTATCTTTGGAAGATGCACAGAAAATTGATCCAAAAATCGAAGTGGGAAGCCAAATCCGAGTGTTTGAAAAACCACAAGACTTGTCTCGAGTCCTCTCAAGCCAAGCCAAACAAATGGTTTTCCAACGCCTTCGCGACATGGAAAAAGAATTACTCTACCAAGAATACAAATCCAAAGAAGGGGAACTCACGCATGGGTACTTCCAACGTTGGAAAAAAGACATCATGTCCATCGACCTCGGAAAGGTAGAAGGCATTATGCTGAAAAAAGACCAAAACCCTGGGGAAAAATACCGCCAAGGGGATCGTCTGAAAGCAATCATTTCTCGTGTAGAACTCCGCCCCCGTGAACCAATGCCAGTGATCACACTGTCTCGTGCCTCCGGTGACTTTGTGAAAAAACTCTTTGAAATGGAAATTCCTGAAGTGTATGATGGAATTGTCGAAATCAGAGATGTTGCCCGCATTCCATCTTACAGAACAAAGGTGGTTGTCACCACAAGTAAGTCCGATGTAGACCCAGTGGGTGCTTGTGTGGGAATGAAAGGGGTTCGTATCCAAGCCATCGTTCGTGAACTAGGGAACGAGAGGATCGACATTGTCCTTCATTCGGATGAACCAAGTGTGTTTATCGCCAATGCCATTTCTCCTGCAAAACCAGTAGAAGTCCATGTGGATAGAAAACGTGGGGATGCACTTGTGATTGTCCCCGATGAATCTTTATCGCTTGCGATTGGGATCAACGGATCTAACGTAAAACTTGTCTCCCAACTTTCGGGATTCAAAATCGACATCAAAACTGTATCACAATACAACCAGGAGCTCGCGTCGCCTGAAGCACGTGAAAAACTGGACCGACTCTTCAACGCACAACAAGAAGCGATGGAAGAATCGGAAGACATTTACAACCAATCGGGATCCGAAGAAGAGGAAGAAGAATCTGGTTACACACCTCTTTCCGAAATCCCAGGTCTCACTCCAAGGATCGCAGGGCTTCTCGAAGCTGGTGGGATCAAAAATGTGGAAACCCTTCTCGAGTTCAGCCAGGAAGAACTTTCGAAAATTTCCGGAATCGGAAAGACGACGGCAGAACAAATTTTACGTCTGTTACGTGAGTCAATCGAATGGGTAGAAGAGGGTTAAGTTTTAAGGCATAATATGGAAGAGCAAAAATCGATAAAAGAAACCCTCCAGCAGGGAGCCAGCGGTGACAAAACCAAGAAAAAACTTGTCATCAAAAAGAAGCCGGCCTCCTCTGATGAGAAAAAAGAATCCAGTTCCGGGGGCCAAGAGCCTAAAGCCGCACAAGAAGTGAAACAACCTTCTTCCACTGGTGGGGACAAAAAGAAGGATTTAAACGAACTCATTCGCGAAGAAGCTAAACGACAAGGTCTCGGATCAGGTCCGCAAGCTCCTTCTCAAGCCTCTCCGATTGTTTCTCGTCCTGATAGAAAACCAGAGCCGATCCAACAACCAGAAAGAGACAAACCTCCCATGGACCGTAAACCGGAATCCATCCTTTCTGGTGACACCTCTTCGCCAAACTACCGTTCTGGTGGTGGTCAAGGTGGTGGCAACCAAGGTTATTTTAGAAAAGAAGATCGTAATCCTATTGTAAGCCGACCAACTACTCCTCGTCCGCAAAGACCAGAAGGGCAAGGTGGTGGATACCAAGGGAATCGTGGCCCAGGTCAGGGTGGCGGTTACCAAGGAAATAGAGGTCCCGGCCAAGGTGGACCTGGTGGTGGATACCAAGGAAATCGTGGTCCAGGACAGGGCGGCGGTTACCAAGGAAACAGAGGTCCCGGCCAAGGTGGTCCAGGTGGATACCAAGGAAACCGTGGTGCAAGACCGATTGGGCAAGGTGGACCCGGTAGTGGTAGACCTCCAGGGGATGCTCCGTTTGGTGCTCCTCCCGGTGGACTTCCAGGAGTAGGTGGCCCAGGCGGCGCCAAAAAGAAAGTATTCGATAAAGAAAAAGGTGGAAGGGAAGAAAACGAAAACACTAAGTTTTTCAAACAATCCTTTCGCAAACAAAAGGCTCAGGCGGCAGCTCTTGCCGCTGTACCAAAAGAAATCTCTATTTTAGAAAACATCCAAGTGGGTGAGATTGCTAAAAAACTAAACCTGAAACCAGGGGAAGTGATTAGTAAACTCATGAAGATGGGAATGATGGTAACGATCAATAATGTGATCGATGCCGAAACTGCATCGATTCTCGCAGACGATTACGGCTGTAAGGTGAAGATCGTTTCTCTTTATGACGAAACCGTCATCGAAGAAGAAAAGGATGCACCAGAAGATTACATCACTCGCCCACCTGTTGTTACTATCATGGGTCACGTTGACCATGGTAAAACAAAACTCCTTGATACCATTCGGTCTTCCCGAGTGGCAGAAGGGGAATCTGGTGGAATCACCCAGCACATTGGTGCCTACCAAGTCGAAACGGAACGCGGAAAAATTGCCTTCCTCGATACACCGGGTCACGAAGCGTTCACTTCCATGAGAGCACGTGGTGCGTCCGTTACCGACATTGTTGTGTTAGTTGTTGCCGCTGATGATGGGGTCATGCCTCAAACCATCGAAGCAATCAACCACGCCAAAGAAGCAGAAGTTCCGATCATTGTTGCGGTCAACAAAATTGACCTTCCAACAGCAAACCCAGAAAAGGTGAGACAAGAACTTTCAAATTACGGCTTACAACCAGAAGAATGGGGTGGTACTACCATCTTCTGTGATATATCAGCAAAAAGTAATATTGGAATTGATAAACTCCTTGAGATGCTCATCATCCAAGCTGAGCTTCTTGATCACAAAGCCAATCCGAAACGAAAAGCTAAAGGAACTATTGTAGAAGCAAAACTCGATCCAGGTCGTGGTGCTGTTGCAACCGTTCTCATCCAAAACGGAACTCTGCGTGTCGGTGATGCGTTTGTGGCAGGTGTACATGCAGGACGTGTTCGTGCGATGTATGACGACCTTGGTCGCTCCATCAAAGAAGCGGGCCCATCCTTTCCAGCACTCGTAACGGGACTCGATGGAGTTCCAGATGCAGGGGCGCCATTTGATGTGGTGATTGACGACAAAGAAGCAAGAACCATCTCTCATAGCCGTCAAGATTATGAAAGACTTGGCCAATCGAAAAATGCGGCAACTCGTGTGACACTCGACAATATGAGTGAGATCATCAAACAAGGTGCCCTGAAAGAACTCAAAGTCATCATCAAAGCTGACGTTCGCGGATCAACAGAAGCGGTAAAAGAAGCTCTCGAAAAACTTTCGACAGTGGATGTTCGCCTCAATGTGATCCATGCAGGAACAGGTGCGATTGTGGATTCTGATATCATCCTTGCTTCCGCATCGAATGCGATCGTGATTGGTTTCCATACTCGTGCGAATCCAAAAACGGTTTCTCTAGCTGAGAAAGAAAAAGTAGAAATCAAATACTATAGCATCATCTACGATGTGGTCAATGAAGTGAAAGCGTCCATGGAAGGAATGCTCGAGCCTGAAAAAGTGGAAAACATCATTGGTAAGGTGGAAATTCGCGATGTCTTCAAAATCTCCAAAGTGGGGAACATTGCAGGTTGTATGGTGAAATCCGGTAAGGTGACCAAACAAGCACACGTTCGTGTGATTTCCAGCGAAACAGGTGAGATCACTTGGGAAGGGAAAATCAAGAACCTCAAACGTATGAAAGATGATGTGGCTGATGTTCTCACTGGATTTGAGTGTGGTATCTTACTCGATGGATTCAATGACTTCTCGGTGGGTGACGAAATCGAAGCATACGAGATTCGCGAGATTGCTCGTAAATTGTAAGGCGGCCTAAATGAATCCCATTCGAATGAAAAAACTCGAATCGGAGATCATTCGCCTCATCTCCTCTGCGATATTGGAAGGAAAGGTAAAAGACCCACGGGTCTTTTTACCAAGTTTCCATCGCATTGAAATCAGCGAAGACTTACGGTATGCGAAAGTTTACTTCACAGCACTTTGTAATAACAACGAAAGAAAAAAACTCACACAAGGACTGGTTTCTTGTGCCGGGTTTTTATCCTCACTTGTCGGAAAAAACCTCCACTTACATACAAACCCAAAGTTTAGTTTTGTCTGGGACAATAACTACATCAAAAGTTTGGATGTGATTCGTCTCATTGATGAGTCGGCTCCCAAGACTTTATTTGAAGAACTCCAACCAGGTGCCACAGATGAAGATACTACGGATACGGAGGAAGAAGAAGACTCTTCCCGGATAGACAAAGAGGCAGAGTAAATCTTTTCGAAACCCGAACAACTGATTCCCATTTGGATTTTCCCTCAGATGAAAATCAATTTTTCGCACCTAAAATTTGTTTGGTGACCACTTATGGCAAAACCTTACCAATCTGGATTTTTATTTATTTATAAACCACCTGGGATTACCAGTTCTGATTTGGTTTTAAAGACCAAACGTTTGTTAAATCAAAAATCCGTGGGACATACGGGAACTCTCGACCGGTTTGCCGAAGGCCTACTCATTTTACCTTGCGGGGACTATACTGCCTTTTCTCAAGTATTCCTCGGAAAAGACAAAACCTATTTGGCAGAAGTGATTGTGGGCTTACGCACCGATTCCGGTGACCCAGACGGAATTGTGGAAGTTGACGAACGTACATCTTCCCGCAAAGAATTTGAATCGCTCTTTTCCATACAACGATTGGAAGAAGAACTACAAAACCTCACAAAACTCACAACCCAAAAAGCACCTAAAATTTCGGCATTGAAAGTCGGGGGCAAACGCCAGTCTGATCTCTTCCGAGAAGGAACAGTGGTGGAAGAAAAGGAACGTGCCATCACCATCCATTCGGTAAAAGACATCCAAAAGACAGAGTTCGGATTTTCGTTCCGAATCCATGTCAGTTCCGGTACCTACATTCGAAAACTCGTCCTCGATCTTTCCGACAAATGGGGCATCCCACTGTCTCTCGGAAGGCTTGTGCGAGAATCGATCGGGGAATATCATGTTTCTTCTGCCAAATCCTTGGCGGAGACCACGGCAAGTGACCTAAAAGATTGGAAAGAAGTTTTCCCTTTGCCATTACGGATTGTAGACGAAACCGAAAAAAAAGCCGTGATTCATGGGGGTTATATCTGGGACAAACTCCCGAAAGCCGATTCCCTTGGGTTTTACATTGTGGACGAGGACGAGTCTACCATCCTTGCCTGGTGTTCTTACGAAGAGAAACCGGCACACATTCCCTACCGCTACCGAAAAGTATTTTTTGACCCTTCTGCAAAAATTATGTTTTCTAAATGAGTCCTTCTTAAAATCTGGACACTAGTATGATCACAAAAGAACAAAAACAGCAGATCATTGCTACATTCGGTAGCAAACCAAACGACACAGGTTCTGCAGAAGTACAAATCGCTCTTCTCGACTCTCGTATTAAAGACCTTACGGAACACTTCAAAGCAAATAAGAAGGACTTCCACTCTCGCCGTGGCCTCATTGCTATGGTAAACCAGAGAAAGAGTTTGTTGGAATACCTAAAACGTTCCAACTTAGAAAGTTATAAAAAGCTGATTGAAAAACTCGGCCTTAGGAAATAATTCCTATGGCTACAGAGTTCACTGGTGTTTGGGGTAGAGATTCCATTACCCTAGAGACCGGCAAGTGGGCGAAACAAGCTCACGGGTCGGTTGTATACAAAACCGGAAATTTGGTCCTGCTTGCCACTGTTTGTGCAGCGGACGAACCAAAAGAAGGACAAGATTTTTTCCCTCTCACATGCGAATACACGGAAAAAGCTTACTCAGTAGGTCGATTCCCTGGTGGTTACTTCAAACGCGAATCAAAACCTGCCGAACACGAAGTTTTACTTTCTAGAATTCTAGATCGTCCCATTCGTCCGATGTTCCCAGAAGGTTACTTCTCGGAAGTCCAACTTCTCGTACAAGTATTATCCGCAGACAAACAAGTATCAGTCCAAGGCCATGCGATTAACGCAGCTTCGGCGGCACTTTCTGTTTCTTCCATTCCATTTGCAGGCCCGATTGCGGGTGCTCGTATCGGAAGGATTGCTGGTGAGTTTATTTTAAACCCAACCAACGAAGAAATCACAAAATCCGATTTGGATTTGGTGGTAGCTGGAACCAAAGATGCCATCGTCATGATCGAAGGGGAAGCAAACGAAATCTCCAAAGAAGACATGATGAATGCTCTTCGTTTTGCACAAGAACAGCTAAAAATTGCTGTGGCAATGCAAGAAGAATTGGCAAAGAAGAACGGAACTGTTAAAAAAGAAGTTGTTTTAAAAACTCCTGATAAAGAACTCCACGCGAAAATTCGTGAGTTCGCATTCGACCGTTTGACTGCTGCAAACAAAAACGCAGACAAAGCAAAACGAAACGAAGACATCAAAGCCATTAACAAAGAAACGGTTGAACATTTTAAAACCTTACTGGCTCCAGAAGATAAAACAAAAGACATCAAACATTACCTTCATGAATTAGAATACGAAGTTGTTCGTGAACTCGTGTTAGGAGAAGGAATTCGTTTTGACGGTCGTAAAACAAACGAAATCCGACAAATCTCCTGTGAGATTGATGTCCTTCCTGGACCACATGGTTCTGCTGTTTTCACAAGAGGACAAACTCAGTCTCTTGGGGTCATGACACTCGGAACCACTTCTGACAACCAACGTTACGAAACTCTCGAAGGTTCAAAAGAAAAGAACTTTATGTTACACTATAATTTCCCTGCGTTTTCTGTAGGGGAAGTGAGACGTAACTCAGGCCCTGGCCGACGTGAAATTGGTCACGGGAACTTAGCAGAACGTGCGATTAAAAAAGTCCTTCCTACGCAAACTGAGTTTCCGTATGTGATCCGGCTTGTGTCTGAAATTTTAGAATCCAATGGATCTTCTTCTATGGCATCCGTTTGTTCGGGAACACTTGCGCTAATGGCTGGTGGAGTTCCGATTTCTGGTCCTGTGTCTGGGATTGCAATGGGTCTTTTCAGTGATGAAAAAGGTCGATTTGCAGTTCTTTCTGACATTGCTGGTATCGAAGACCACTTTGGTGATATGGACTTCAAACTTGCAGGAACCAAAAAAGGCATCACTGCCTTCCAAATGGACCTAAAAGTAAATGGTCTAGGCCTTGAAGTGTTACAAAAGGCCATTGAACAAGCAGAAGTGGGTCGTGACCATATCCTCGGTGAGATGAACAAAGCGATTTCTTCCGTAAAAGGAAACTTGAGTGAAAACGCTCCTCGTATCACCCAAAAACAAATTCCAAAAGATCGTATCGGTGAACTCATTGGTCCAGGTGGAAAAATGATCCGTGCTATCATCGAACAATCTGGTTCGGAAATTTCTGTGGATGATTCTGGAAAGGTAACCATTGCCTCTCCAAGTGAAGAGTCCAAAGAAAAAGCCATTGCCATGATCGATGGAATCTTTGAAGAAATTGAAGTGGGAAAAATTTACGAAGGGGTCATCAAACGAATCGCTGACTTTGGTGCCTTTGTTGAAATTTTACCAGGAAAAGAAGGGCTTTGCCACATCTCTAAACTAGATGTGAAACGAGTTCAATCTGTTCGTGACATTGTTTCCGAAGGGGAAAAAATCAAAGTGAAAGTAATTTCCGTTGATAAAATGGGAAAAATTGATCTTTCGAGAAAGGATGTCCTTTTAGACAACTAAACAACAGTCCCCAAACATTTGTTTGGGGGGAGTGAACCAAATGGCACCCGTCATTGAATGCAAACGAACTGTATTGCCAAATGGTCTTACAGTTCTTTTCCAACCTATGAAACACGCATCCTCTATGGGGGTGGGTGTTTTTTTAAAACAAGGCAGTCTTGCCGAAACCAATTCCGAACATGGTTACTTTCACTTTTTAGAGCATATGCTCTTCAAAGATACAGAAACACGCACAAGTAAAGAAATTGCTGAATCGATTGAACGAGTCGGTGGGATTTTGAATGGGTCCACTGGGCGCGAATACACACAATACTATGTAGTTGCCATCAAAAACCAAGCGGAACTTGCGTTTGAAATTTTATCAGACATGCTCTTTCGACCACTTTTCAGAAAAGAAGACATCCAAACAGAGAAGGGTGTCATCATGGAAGAGATGCGCTCCTATGAAGATGCGCCTGATGATTTTGTATATGACTATTACTTTCGGAACATCTTTGGTAAGTCACCTTACGGGCGTGATATCATTGGAACCAAAAAATCAGTAACAGGTGTTACAGAAAAATCCATTCGAACGTTTTTTAAAAAACATTATTTCCCTAAGAATATGGTGATCTCTGTATCGGGAAATTTCACTTGGGAGAAAGTCCTTGATCTCACGAAAAAATACTTTTCCTTTGAAAATCCAAAGGGCAAAACTCCGACGGAACTCATCATTCCAGCACCTAAAAAACATTATACGAAACATTTAGAACGTCGTAAAATTGAGCAGTTCCATATCATGCTCGGGGTGAATGGAAAAAAAAGAGACTACCGAACTGTGACTGTTTCAGGTCTTATTTCCACCATCCTGGGTGGAGGGATGGCTTCTCGACTTTTCCAAAACATTCGGGAAAAAGAAGGGCTTTGTTATAGCATTTACAGTTTTCCCTCGTATTACAAAACCACTGGGTTATTTTCCATCTCTTCTGCCACTTCCAAAGAAAAAGCAGCACGATGTGTGGAACTCATTCTCAAGGAATTGGAGACAATCACCAAACATGGTTTTTCCAAAACAGAACTTGCCGATGCCAAATCCAACCAAATGGGATCGATTGCCATCGGGTATGAACTGCCTGAAAACCGAATGAATAATATTGGATTACAGGAAATCTATTACGGAACCTATTATTCTTTGGAAGATCGAATGAAGGCAATTAAGTCAGTCACGTTAGACGAAATCAATCTAGCTGCCAAAGAGATGTTTGGTTTAGACAAAGTGCATTTGTCGTGTGTGGGAGATATGACAGAAAGCCAATTTGCCAAAATCCCAATACAGTTTGGTGTTTAGATTCATAAAAGGAACTTGATGCAAAATCAAATTAACCATTTACAAATCCAAATCCAAATCCTAAGAGAAGGGGCAGTTGTCCCCGAATACAAAACTTCCGGTTCTGCGGGCATGGACCTTTCCGCTTGTCTCACAGAAAACCTTCTCCTTCCCAAAGGGGAAGTCGTCCTCGTTCCCACAGGTCTAGCCATGGCGATCCCTGATGGGTATGAAGGGCAAATTCGACCACGCAGTGGGTTTTCCACAAAACAAAGGATCATCATGCCCAATAGCCCAGGCACCATTGACTCCGATTACAGGGGTGAAATCATGATTCCTCTTCTAAATCTGAGTGGAACCGATTATCATTTAGAGCCAGGAACACGGGTGGCCCAAATGGTGATCCAAGCAGTGGTGAAATTTCCGATCCAAGTGGTCACGGAACTTGAGGAAACAGATCGCGGAAGCGGTGGATTTGGGAGCACAGGAAAATAAGACATAATCAGAAAAAAAGACACTTAGCTTTTTTCAAAGGATTCCGATACAAGCTGTAGAGGTGCCTTTTTATGATGCGATCCCTTTGGACCGGTGCTACCGGGATGATTGCCCAACAATTTCACATTGATACCGTTGCCAATAACCTTGCCAACGTGAACACCACAGGTTTCAAAAAGAACCGAGTGGACTTCGAAGATTTAGTATACCAACACCAAGTGCTTGCGGGAACTCCAGCCACCTCTGTTTCCGAAATTCCAACTGGTGTCAACGTGGGGCATGGTGTGAAAGTCGCCGCCACACAGAAGTTATTCGAAATTGGTTCCTTCCAAGCAACTGGGAATAAACTTGATCTAGCTCTCACTGGGGAGATGGCATTTTTTAAAATCCAAATGCCAGATGGAACCTTCTCCTATTCGAGAGACGGATCTTTTAAAATTGATTCGAACCAACAAGTGGTGACATCAAACGGGTATTTACTCGAACCTCCGATCATCCTTCCTGAAAATGCAATTTTAAATACTCTTATGGTTTCCGAAGAAGGGGAAGTGACTGTAAAAATCGGAAACGACATTCGCCCCACAACCATTGGCCAATTGGAACTCTACCGATTTGTAAACCCTGCAGGGCTCCAAGCTGTCGGTAAAAACTTATTTAGAGAAACCGTTGCCTCTGGACAAGAAATCCCTGGAATGCCTTCTCAAGAAGGGTATGGAAGTGTGTTACAAGGTTTCTTAGAAATGAGTAACGTGAAAATCGTGGAAGAAATGGTGAATATGATTGTGGCACAAAGGGCATACGAATCCAATTCCAAAACCATCCAAACCTCGGATAACATGCTTTCTACGGCGATTGGACTAAAACGTTAATGAAAATTTGGATCTCCATCTTTTTTAGTTTGGTGTTCTGTTTGTCAGTGATGGCAAACAGAGAAGACAAACGATTGTATCTCAAACCAAAAACCATCGTAGGTGCTGGTGAGATACGGTTGTCTGAATTTACCAACTGGAAGGGAAATTGGAATCCAATTCTATTTCGCAATTTAAAATCCCCCGTGGTTTTGAATCCAGATTCTCTAACGGAAATGATCTCTTCCTTGTATCTGAAAGAATTTGGAACATCCACAGAGTTTGAAGTGATGGGAAAAGAAGGAATCCTCCTTCCAAAAAACTCTACGATCACAAAAAAAGAATTAGAGGAATCTTTATGGAAGGGATTAACCTCTGCGAACCAAAAGGATTTAGGAGAGATGGGTGAAAATTTTCGAATCCAATCGGAAAAAGAATCCTTTCCCGTAATCACAGGTACCTCACCTGTTTGGCGTAGTCTCGGTCGCACCTTACATGCAGGAAAACGTTTGTTTCCCTTAGATTTTTATTATGAAGGGAAACTCGTTCATTCGGAATCTGTTCCCTTTCTCATCGAGGAAAAGAAAAAAGCTTACTTCACCACAAAAGAAATTCCTGCAAAAACGGTTTTAACCAAGGAAGATGTGGAACTTCGGTTTTTCTTTAGTGCTGATTCTTTACGAGAATATACAGAGGAAAACCCTGTAGGGAAAACGGCTCTCAATGGATTTTTACCAGACACTGCGATTGAAAAAAAACAAGTGCGCACTCTCCATACCATCGAACGAGGGCAAGAAGTGGAGCTTGTATACACCATAGGAAATTTATTATTAAAAATCAAAACAAGAGCCCTTGCTTCTGGAAACAAGGGGGAAGAAATTCCCCTCTTAAATTTGGCATCTCAAAAGACGATCAAAGCTCGTGTGCAAAACGAAGGCATTTGCCTTTTGGAAGAGAGATAAGATGTTTGTTTTGAAATCCAAGTCTCAGTTGCCATCAAATTCTAAATCGCTAGAATCCAAAAGCGTTTCCAACGAGGTTTTTTCTTATCTGAGCTTTCGAAGATTTGCGAAACATCCTTTGACAAGTTGCGTGATTGTCTTTTTTTGTTGGGTATTTGCATACTTTAGTGAGTTTGTTTCCCCGGTCACATTTGCTACCCTTACCGTTTCTCCTAGTTTACATGCCGAATCCTTATGGAAGGACAAAGACCCGTATTCTTATCCCAAAACCATCCAACCGGGTACAGTTGTAAAAGTAGTTTTGAAAAACGGACTTCGAGTGGAATATGAATCCGAATACAAAGCAACCTTTGACAATGATATCAAAACGGTTCCTGATAAAAAATTAGTCCCAGACCTTCCGAATTACACTGCTAACTCTACTTATATGCGCTCCAAGGTGGGAAAATCCAAATCCCAAGGAAAAGTAGTAGGAGTGATGGCAGTCCTTGTGACAGGAATTGACCCAGGTACTGGCAATTTGGAACTAGAGGGAAGCCGAGTATTTAATCTTTCGGAAGAAAGGATTAACCTTCGTTTGTCGGGAACGATTTCACCGGAAGATCTGGATAAAAATCGTTTTATCGCAAGTGACCTGATTGCCAATTTACGAGTGGAATACCAAGGAACACTCAATCCTAAAGAACTAAATGATCCGAATATCCAAATGAAACGGATTACGAATCCCGATGGAACAGTCACAGAAAAAGCGGAACTTTCTGAAAAAGAAAAACAAGAAATTATCTTAAAAAACATCAAACGACTCTTAGGTGAAAGTGAGTAATTTTTTATGAATCAGAAAAACAATAGGAAAAAAACTTTCACAGAAATTGACTTTGATTTTAAAACTTCGAATTTTCCTCCTTCGAATCATAAATTTTGGCGAACAAAAGGATTGTTTCTAATCATTTACCTATTCTCTTTGTTCTGTTTTACCAGTTCTCTCTTTGCGGTGGAAACAAGACTGAAAGATCTCGTGCGAATTGATGCGGTCAGAGAAAACCAACTGACTGGTTTTGGACTTGTGGTAGGACTGAATGGAACAGGGGATACTAAAAATCCTCTTACCGAAGAAGCACTCCAAAACTACCTGGCGGGACTTGGGGTGAATACCAAAAAGAATTTACGAGATGCCAAAAATACGGCTTCGGTTCTCATCACAGCCAATGTCCCGGTCAATTTAAAAGAAGGGGATAAGATCGATGTGGTTGTTTCTTCTCTCGGTGATGCAAGATCTTTGGAAGGGGGAGTGTTACTCCAATCTCCACTCAAAGCGGCCAATGGAGAAACGATTGCAGTTGCCTCCGGCGTACTCGTGTTTGGTGGAAAAGAGAAAAAGCGGGGAGCCGATAAAAAATCTGGTTCCAACACGGCCCTAGTTCCCTTTGGTGCGATTTTAGAAAAGTCTATCCCAAATGCCCCCATCACAAAATCCGTAAAACTCACACTTTTGGAAAAAGACTACACTACCATGGGTGCCATCGTAGATACCATAACACAAGAAATGTCTGTGGTTCCTGAAGTGGTTTCTCCCACAGAAGTGCTTGTCCCACTTCCCATTTCACAACCCACAACAGGTCCGAATGGAGAAATGGCGACGGGTTCCCCGAAACTCGATCTTGGATTTTTATCCAAATTGGAAAACCTCACCATCAATTCTTCCCCCATTGCTCGAGTGGTGATCAATGAACGCACGGGAACCATTGTGATGGGAGCCAATATTGCCATCGACGAAGTCGCCATCTCCCAACAAGGTCTTTCCATCCAAATCGCAAACCGTGACAAAGCCCGTTATTTTTTCCCCATCCAAGACGATGGGAAAGGGGAATCTGTGTTTGTTTTAAAAGAAACGACTCAGGTTTCGGATGTCGTGGGTGCCTTAAATAAGGTGGGTGCTTCCACTCGGGACATCATTTCGATTTTGGAAGCCTTAAAAAAACAAGGGGCCTTAAAAGCAGAACTTGTGATTCAGTAATTGGAAAATCTGCCGATAGATTTAGTAGACATAATATGGACATTCATTCAATCCAAGACTACTCAGGAAGGCTTAGCCGATCCAAAGACGAAACCATCCTGAATCGGATGAAGTCCCTTTCGGATCCGAATGCAAAAGACCTTCCGAAAAAAGGAATCTCCGAATTCCAAACCCTCCTAGAAACCCATGAGGAACTCATGGGGAAGGTAAGTTCTTCTTCATTGAAAGTCCCACAAAATATTCGGGAAGCGATCACAGCCGATCCTTATCGTAAAAAACTTTATGATGCATCAGTGGAATTTGAATCTGTCTTTGTGAAGATGATGTTAAAGGAAATGAAAAACACCATCCATAAAGAAAAACTCATCGATGGTGGATATGCAGAAGAGATTTTTGAAGATATGTTGTACGATGAATATGCTAAAAATATTTCTCAAAATGAATCGATGGGTCTTGCAGAAGAGATTTACAAACAAATGTCCGCATCTCTTCCGCCTGTGAAATCAAAACCGTATCTTTAAATCCAATCCAAGAAGGAAGTTTTGCGAAGGTTTTCCTTCCAATTTTCTTCCAACTTGGAAAGACTTTCATTGAGTTTGGGTGACAAACTTGTCCTTTCTTTTGGTGCTCCCAATTTGAAACTAGATGTGGATTCATACACCGAAACTAAATCCACTTGTTCTTTTAGTTTAACTGGAGCGATCCGTTTCTCCTCTGTGATTTGGATGAGTTTCGCATCTGTTAACTTATCCAAAATTTCTGATAATTCTTTTTCAGGTAATAACAAGGATTTCCGTAGTTGCGAATGTTTGATAAGCTCTCCCTGGTTCTTTTGGTAGGTATAGGTGAGAGTTAATACTTGCAAAATTTTATAAAACTCATATGACAGAGTAGAATCAATATCATCAAACGGGTGTTTGGGAAGTAGATATCTGTCAGGGAATTGTAAAGTCGCCGTTACTTCTGCTCCATACAAAATGATGAGAGAGATGGAATAAATCGCAAGTAAAGCAATAGGGATCGCAGCAAGTGCCTTATACACTAACATCGTTTTTTCAGTAAAGGAGGTTAGGTAGATATTGATAAACCCCCAAAAGAATAAAATAAGAATGAGTCCTGTCACAGCCGCTCCAATGGAAGATGCTTTGATGGGAACTTTTGTATTGGGGATGATATTAAAGATGAGTAAAAAGAATAACCATAACGATATCAATGGTAAGAAAATTTGTAACATTGAATAAAGAGAGAAAAATCGTTTTCCACCTTGGTATTTTTTCCAAATGGTTTGACCTTTGGCATCTTCTTCTACGCGGATAATTTTATTGAATTCTCCGACACCCACAATTCCAATCATTCCTTCATTTGGACTTTCTGCCTCGTTTTGGTTTTCAATTTCGATTGGTTCCTGTGTTGTGAGAGATCCAAGTGTGGTTGATTCAATTTGGTCTTTGTTTTCTGTTGTGTCCGATAGGGAATTCGATTTTTTCTTAGATAAAAGAAGCATATCTAAGATCATACCTGCTTTGCCTTTGTAAGCAACGGTCCAGTTTTCCCCTTCGTCTTCTGAGAGGAGAATGTCTCCAAGGGAAGTTAATACAAAAATATCATAGTCTTGTTTTTTCGGGGAAACAAAAACCCAAACACGTTCGTAAGAATACTTACTATGGCTTAGGTCCGTCCACGTATAACCACCGTCAGTTGTTTTGTAGATGGCCCCACTGTCTCCGACTAAAAATCCAATATTTCTGTTGAGAAAGGAAATATCATTTAATGGTTTTCTAGAAATTTCTTGTGGGAAAAAACTGGTTCCACCATCACTTGTTTTCCAAAGTCGTCCTTCCCGGTCTAAAATAAATCCATCTTTTTCCGAGAAAAAACGGACACGAATTGGAGTGATCCCTTCATCGTGGAAACGTTTGATTTCTTTGAAAGGTTTGCCTAAATCGTAACGAAGTGTCCTCGTGTCTTTCGTAAGAATGAATAATGTATCATAATCGATGGCACCAAAATCAGAGATATTGATTCCTTTTAATGAGTGAACCTTCCATGATTTCCCAAGGTCATTGGAATATAAAAAAGTTCCTTCTTCTGAAATGGTAAATAAATCGTTAGAAACACTACGAATTCGAAAAAAGTTTTCCTTACGAATGTTTGGTCTTTTACAAGTTCCTGTTTCCACCGTTTCCATATCGATGCATAACATGTTTTCAAAATCAATACTGGATTCTGGGATAAAAGAAATGGATTGGTTTAACTCTTTCATCATTCCAATATTCCCTTTTTCTCCTGCTACCCATAATTCACCATGTTGTGTGGCAACGATTGATTTGAGATGAGGAGGTCTTACTGAATCCGAAATCGTATCTGTGATGTTTTTACCCACCACAAATAAAAGAGGACCAAAGGAAATTAGGAAAAAATAGAAAACGAATTTATTGATAAAACTTCTGTGTAAATCAATTTGCCAAATAATATGGAAAGCTTTTTCTAATGAACGTAATACGGCTGTTGCGGAAAAGATAAAAACTACAAAACCTACAGCTCCAATTTGAGTGGCTGTCGAAATAATATCAGACAAGGTTTCTAAATAGGGGGTGATATCAAATTGGATATTGTTTTGTAGTAAATAAGAATTAATTTTATCTACAAGTTCCACTTGGTTTGTGTGTATTCCTGAGGCCACTGTGATGAGTGCCAAGGCCACAGTAAGAGTGGGAATTAGAGTGACAATTGTGGTATAAGCAAGACTTGAGCCAATGATGAGACAATCATCCTTCATAAACCGATGGACAGAAACGAGTAAAACACGAAGCCCAAGGATGAGTTTTCGTTTCCAACCTGGAGATTCCGGGATGGCGGTTAACCGAACGAGAAGTGGAGTTTTGATCGTTTCGCTCATAATCTTTCCTATTGCTTAAATGCGTACAAAACGTAACTAGAGGTGAGAGGATATCCTTTCGTTTTCCATTGAGAACGAAAATGGTAAAATGAAATACGAAACCAGTGCCTATAATCTTTCCAAGATTGGAAGGAACCTCTGGCTTTTTTTAATTTCGCTACCAATGGGAAATCCACACCGAAGTAAGATACGAAACTTCCAAAACCAAACCCAGTCAATATTTTTTTTAGGAGGGTATCTGAGTAATAAAACACATGGCCCGGCATATAATAATGGTAGTGGGATGCTTCGTTTTTTGCCTGCCAACCTTCAAAATTGGCTGTTTGCAATAAAAGTAGTCCCCCTGGTTTTAATATCCGAGTTAACTCTTGGAAAAATAAATTTGGATTTTCAATGTGTTCAATGACTTCTACAAGGGTGATCACATCAAAACTAGAAGTGGGAAACTTCGCATCAAATAGGTTCCCATGAAACGTAGGGATTTGATTGGCATTTGCATACTTGGCTGCATACTCGGAAATCTCCACTCCTTGGATGTGAAACCCATCTTCTTTTGCCACTTCCAAAAACCCACCAAAGGAAGAACCGATATCTAAAAAATGCCCTGACTTTACAAAACGTTTGATGTTTTGGAGACGTGCTTTCCAAACGTAACGAAAAAAAGGTTTGGCTGTCCTCTCATCGATATATGAATATTCCGCCTTACCTTGGTAATAGTCTTTGGTATATAATTCTGTTTGATCGGGACGAGGAGATAAGGCTTGGAGCTTACATGTTTGGCATTCTGCTACTTGTAAACCTGGGTAGTTTCCTGTAGTGGTATAAAGTGGTTTCCAATCACAATCCTTTTGCAAAGGACATTCGTTTCGTAAGGAGGAAAACTGTTCCATTATTTTTTCGCAAGGAAAAACCAGTGGCAAATACGTTCATTTAGTTTTCCGAGAGGTGTTCTCTCCGTATAACCAATGGAAACTTCTGAAAACGAAGAAAGGAAGATTTTTAGATCCGAAAGAGAATACGTTTCCGCATAACCACCACTTAGGTCAGTCAGGTTCATTGTACCTTGTTTTAAACCTAAATGTGTATCCCCTTCAGCACGGATAGATCCAAGTAAATATCCGTTTGGTGTGAGTGAATTAAATAGTGATTGGAGTAAGATATTGGCATCTTCTTTTTTATTGTAATGGAATACTCCCCAACTCACAATCACACCAAATTCATTGGGTAAAAAGGGAAGTTTTGTATCAGGAGTATGGAGAAAACGGATCTTCGAATTTTCCTTTTCTAAAACATCAATTGTGGTTTTGGCATTGTCGCATGCTGTTACCGTATAACCAGCGTTTTGAAGCAAATAAGAATGTCTGCCAGAGCCACACCCAAAATCCAAAGCATTTTGATTTGGTGCCTCAATTTTCGCAAGCAAACGTACTAAATTTTCGTCAGGAAAGTTTAGTTTCGACTTAGGTCTTTCATAATGGATGTCCCAGACGTTTTTCATGATTCCAATCGATTGAATATCGAATCTAACCAATCTTTGGCGCCAATCGTTTGTTTGGTGTTGATTCCGAAAACCGATGTACGTTTGTGGTTTCCTTCGCGTTTGTCTAAGTTTGAACCTGTCTCAATCAATTGTTTGGAGAAAAAAACAGATTCGTTTGTAGTTGGTGAAAAAGTAACCATCTCTCCCATTTTCTTTTGTTTGGAATGGGCAAGTGTATATACAATTGCAGAATGTGTGAAGCCTTGTTTGGCTGTTTTCAAAAAATCAGGTCTTGTTTTTTCCCCGATGGTGACAGAAAGTAAATCTTTGAAATAATCATATCCGTAATGATTTGGCAAAAGTTGGTCTGCCAAATATTCTCCACCCACTTCAGGTGCCGCTTCCATAAGAATACATTCTTTGTTCTTTGTGATTTTGAATTCAGCAACAAAAGGACCTGTTTTTAATTTGGTGGCTGTTACTATGCTTTGGCAGATCATTTTGAGTTCTCCCGCCATACGGAGGTGGATCGAAGGAGCAATGTGGGCGATTTCAATGAATTCTGGAATCCCTGTTGTGATTTTGTCTGTAATGGAGATCAAATAAAACCGTTTGTTGATCACAAAACCAAGGACGGTGACCTCATCCCCAGGAGTATAGGTTTCTAAAAGAAACGCTTCATTGGTTTTGCCCTTTGTGAATTTTTTAAATTCAGCTTCAGTTTCTAAAACCGTAATTCCTTTTTTCCCAGAACCTTCTTTGGGTTTGGCGATGATCGGAAAACTAAGTTCTGATTTTTTGTCTTTGGCTTTTGGTGGAGAGTTAATCACTATCGGAGTGGGAACAGGAATTCCAAATTTGGAAACCGTGAGTTTACACTTTTCTTTGTCTAAAAAAAGATTGGTGCTCTCTCTTGGATTTCCGCGAAGTTTTAGTTTTTCGGCTAAATAAGAGACTGTAAACACAGCTTTGCCATAAGACCTGGATCCCACACCTAATAGTTTATAGGGGAGAGGAACCTTACTCATGGCATGTAAGATTTTTCGGTATTCATGAGTAGATTCTAATATTTTAATATCACACTCATTTAATCCTGGAGCCATGGGATTGGTATCCACGGCGATGACTTTAAGACCCCTGGCTTTTGCTGCTCGAATCAGGGGGATCTGGTTCTCTCCTGCACCTATGGAGAGATAACTACCATGTAATTGTTTCATTTATGACCCGCGAGAACCGCCTCGGCGTTGGACTCCTGTATTGCCTCCACCAGACGTTTGGTTTCTTCCAAAGGTTGGTTTTGCCACGGCAGGACTTCCTTTTTTCTTTTGGGCTTCGTTTTGCGCTTTGGTCAATTCTTCTTGGTTGACCACTACAATCTTTTTGCCTTCCAGTTCTTTTCCGTTCAGACCTGCAATGGCTTTTTCCGCATCTGCGTCGGCCATTTCAGCGGTCCCATACCCAAGCGAAACTTTTGTGAGTTTGTCTCGTTTGATTTGCAGGTGTGTCACCTTTCCGTAAGCGGAAAGAAGTTTCCCTAAGGCATCGTCCGAAAGAGTTTGTGGGAGGTTTCCGATAGATAACTTCATGTCCTTCTTTTTTCTGAAAAATTCTCCAAAACTTCAACTCTTTTTTGACTATGTCGCATTTTCTCTTGGGGAAATTGGGGTTTTGGTCGATTGGAAACATAGGTAGGGACTTATGTTACGAGGATTGTATACAGGTGCAAATGGGATGATTTCCCAACAAGTGCGTATGGACGTGATTGCCAATAATTTGGCGAATGTGGATAAAACTGCCTTCAAAAAAGATACCACTGTTTTCAAAACCTTTCCCGAAATGTTACTCCATCGTTATTCTGAGGATGGGATTGGCAAAACTCCTATGGGTTCCTTTGATACCTCTCCTGTGGTCGGCAAACTGGGGTTTGGTGCCGAAGTAAACGAAGTGTACACCCGTTTTGAACAAGGTGCTGTGAAAAAAACAGACAATATCTTTGATCTTATGGTACAAGACCAACCAGGAATGGAAAAACCTGCCTTTTTTTCTGTTCTCACCAATCGGGGTGAACGACTCACGCGAAGTGGAAGTTTTATTTTAGATAAAAATGGGTTTGTCGTGACGCCGCAGGGGTTTCCTCTGCTCGGAGAAAAAGGACCCATCCAAGTGAACCAAGGGAATTTCCTTGTGAAAGAAAATGGCGAAATTTATATCAATGCGAAACTCGGCACTGCACCCAAAGACGGAACTAATTTTAGCGAAAACCGTTTCGAAGAACCTGTGTTACTCGACAAATTAAAAATTCGAACGGTGGAAAACCCACGTCACCTCGACAAAGAAGGGGATTCCTTTTATTCCGATACACCCGAATCCGGCGAACCGACAGCCTTTCCGGAACGACTTGCCCCACAAGTGTTACAAGGATACTTGGAAGCCTCCAATGTTTCTGTTGTGACGGAGATGGTGGACATGATTGAAGTAAACCGTGCTTATGAAGCCAATTCCAAAACCATGCAAACCCAAGACAGTTTACTGGGTCGCTTGTTTGAAGTAATGCGGTAGGGGTTATATCCTAGGAACATTAGGCACAACTCCCTCTCTCTGAGCAGTTACTAAACGATCCATCCCAACAGCCTGTATGGACTTTATAAATGACAGCTCATTTAGATAGAGTTGTGAGTAAGTTGGTTTTATATAACAATAAGAACTAAAAGCACTTTTTAATAATCTCTGATTACCCTCAGCGACTTGGTTGTGAATAGAAAATTTACTCCAACGATTTTTAGCGAACTTATACCTTTTATCTTTACTATGAGCCTGATGATTTACTGTTCTATGTTTTTTATAAATTCCCCATAACCAAGTATACCCTTCATCAGAAAATAATGGAGATTCATAGGGAACAGTTTTGCGAAGTAATACACCTAATGTATTTGCCTTTTGGTCTGGAACTGAATCAAAAAAGACACAACCATTCTGAGTGGCAATAGTACTTACTAATATACCTACCTGCTTACCACCAACTGAGTCACTTTGATAGATACTGGCAGTGAGACCACCATGACGAAATCTTTTACGATGTTGATTACTTCTCTGAGAGGCAGAATAGAGGACTGCGGTATCTGTATGTGGTATTTTTCTATAAAGCTTTTTACCTAAATACTTCTTAATATCCTTTTCTTCCTCTACCTTGGGAAGAGTCACATCCTTAAAAGTATCCTTGAGATCATTGTAATATAATTTCCTTAGAACCTCTACCTGATGTGAAGAAAACACCTGAATTCGTTGCTTCAAAAGCCTTGCGGACTTATATGATATGCTTAGTCTTTTGCTAATTTCTACTGAAGTAATGACCTTTGGAAATTGTAGGATAGATTCTTCTAAGATATACCCAAACATCCAAATTGGTAGCTTGAAATGATGAAGTGGAGTATATGAGAGCCTGGATACTTGAGTGTGACAGTTTTTATTTCCACATCTTACGAGGTCTGGTCTATTCTTCACCCCTTTGCTTAAAATTACATTACACTTAGGACAATACTTAGGGTAGAGATCATACAAGATTTTATATGTAAGCTTTTGAAATTTCTCAGTATGGATTCCCGAAGTACTTTTATATTTCTGATCCTTAAAAGTATCTGCTTCTAAAAAAATATCATCTGTAAGGTTCTCATAGAGGTGATCCTTAGAGTGGTGATTGTTATCTCCTTCTAAATGTATCTCTTGCGAAGTAGGTTGGGGAATGTAGGCTCCTTCGTATGTAGTCTTTGAGGGAGTAGGTGCATTAGCCTTTGAGGATAATTTTGAGGTTGATTTTTTACTTCTACGGGTGGATTCTTTGGAGTGTTTATGCTTCGAGGATACATTTGGAGAGGCTGTAGTTTTATGAGATAGGCTTGGAGAAGGGGAAACGTTGGGAGAGCCTATTTTTGAGTCAGAGGTGTTAGGTTTTATGGGGGAAATGGTGGATTTGTGCGGATTGGAGCTTAGAGATTAGGGGTTATATCCTAGATACATTAGGCACAAATCCGTCTCTTTGAGCAGACACTAAACGATCCATTCCAATTGCTTTTATG
>NZ_RQGG01000013.1 GCF_004769665.1 Leptospira kemamanensis | reverse complement strand
GTGTTGATTGTTTATCCCTTCTAAATGTATCTCTGAGGAAGTAGGTTGGGGAATGTAGGCTCCTTCGTTTGTAGTTTTTGAGGGAATGGGTGAATGTTTCCCCTTTGCGGTTAATTTCTTTGTTCCTTTTTTGGTTCTAGGCTTAGATTCTACTGTGTGTCCTAGCTTTGGAGAGACTTTTCTAGAGTTTATGGTTCTATGGGAATGGCTTCTAGAAGGTGACTCGTTGGAAGAGCCTAATTTTGGGGCACAGGTGTTAAGTTCTGAATGGGAATTAGGGGATTTGTGCGGATTAGAATGAGGAGATTAGGGGGTTTGAATCCCCGAAGAATTTTTGATCTGTTCCTATCCCTACCGTTTTAAAAAAAGTAGGGATTGATTTCCTTCGGGGACCGGGCTCCTTCGGGGTGCGCTAACGCTCCCGTCTGACATCCGTCAGACCAAGCCCGCCGTATCCCTTTCAAGGAACTAACTTCTAGTCCCACCATCAATTCTATACACAGATCCCGTGATAAAACTGGATTCCTCTGATGCTAAAAAAGCGATGAGATTTGCGACTTCACTCGGTTTGCCAAGTCGTCCCATTGGAATGTTTTTTTCCATAGCGACTCTTCCTCGTTCTCCTGCGACATCCAGGATGGCAGTTTCTGTCCAACCAGGACAAACTGCATTGATCCGAACCCCTGCTTTTGCTACTTCCAATGCGGCCGTTGTAGTGAGTTCGATCACACCAGCTTTGGCCACGCAATAGGGCCCAAGCGAAGGGGAGGCACCAAGCCCTGCGATGGACGCAACATTGACAATGGAACCCCCTTTTTTGTCGGCTAACATTAGTTTAGTTGCATACTTCTGACACCAAAAGACACTTGTTAAATCTAAAAGTAAGAGTTGGTTCCAAACCTCTGTTGTCACTTTATGCATAAAAGTCGGTTTGTTTGCAATGCCTGCATTATTGATCATGATGTCTAGGCGTTTGTTTTGGTTGACAAAATGATGGGTGAGTTCTATAATTTCATCTTCCTTGGTGACATCACATTTGAGGAAAGTTGCATTTCCACCAAATGATTGAATTTTTTCTACGACAAGTGTTCCTTCTTCCACTTTGATATCAGAAACCAGGACATTGGCTCCTCGTTTCGCGAGTAAAATACATGTTTCCTTTCCAATACCGAGCGCACCACCTGTAACGATGGCATTTTTACTTTTTAAACTAGAATCCATTTTAGTAAATGTTGTACTTTTAAGGTACTTGGCAAATCATTTTAATTCAATGTTAGCCGATAAGTGAACCTATCGGTATACTTTTGGGACCATTCCAAATTAGATCCCAATCGAATTCAAGTTTCCAAAAAGAAATGGAGAGACTGCGAAAAGAATTGATTGAAAGGTTGGGTTTTTCTCAGATTCACTAGTCGAAACGCTCCTGAATTATTGACAGCCAAAGAGATAGAACGCATTACAAAAATATAGGAACGTGATGTGAAGGAATGTGAAAGAATGGAAATTGTATGCTCTCTTTGGAAAGAATGAAAGATTGGGAATGGGAAAAAAAGATGGGGGCCAATTTTTTGTATCCGTTTGGAAAACAATCAAACATTCCGAATCGGGACGATGATCCTATTGTTTGTGTTTCGTATCTAGATGCAAAAGCATACTGTGAATTTTACCAAATGAGGTTACCCACTGAAGCTGAGAGGGGATATGTTGCTTGAGGTGGATCCTGGTGGTGTTCTGAAAAAACCTGCAAAGGCCACGGACTATCTTATCGTGGCAAGATTCAAAAAGATTCACCTTTTAATAATAATGGGTTTCGTTGCGTAAAAGACTTAAACCTATGATAAACAGCATTTTTTATAGCGAATCTCATTACCTTTTTTGCATTCTTTTTATTTCCTTTTTATTGATTAGGAAAAGTACGGATACATACCAATTCATTTTCCATTCTTTGTAATTACTTCCTTTTCATCAGATTCCATTGTCAAAGAATGGGGACAGAATACATTCGTTTTTTCTAAACCTCTGATTTGATCATCTATGGATTTGTTGCAGAAATTTTTTATCCTCTCCCCAACTGACATATATTTTCTGAAAGGAACCTATAACACGTGGTTGGTTGTCCTATCCATATTCATCTCAATCCTTGCTTCTTGGATATCCCTCTACCTCTTACACCGGTTTTCGGAAGTAGGGAATCAACTTTCTCAGTTTGCCATTGTGTTTACCGCTAGTTTATCCCTTGGGGGAGCAGTTTGGTCGATGCATTTCATTGGAATGATGTCTTTTGATTTGTGTACAACTGTTACTTATGACAAACTTATCACAACATTATCCATTCTTCCTAGTTTTTTTGCTTCTTACTTTGCTTTAAAAACACTGAGCAAAAAACAAATATCCCGTTGGGAATTAATTTCTGTTGGGGTATTAGTGGGTGCGGGCATTGGTTTTATGCATTACATGGGAATGTCTGCGATGCAGATGAAACCAAAATTATTGTATGATCCCATTTTGTTTTTGGTATCTCTTGTGGTTGCGATATCACTTGCAATTCTTTCTCTGTTTATCCAATTTCGATTGAAGAATAATACATGGAAAATTCGTCCCTTGTATCTTTCCTGTGTCAGTGGCATTGTGATGGGATCTGCAATCTCTGGGATGCATTATACTGGTATGGCAGCTGCACGTTTTGTGGTTCCACTTGGTACAGAGCTTGACAACTCATCTACTGACCAAGTGTTCTTAGCCTTTCTTGTTGGTTTTGGTAGTTTATTTGTCATTGGCTCTGCTATCGTTACCACCGCTTTTATCAGTTATAAAGATTTATTCCAAAACCTATTAAAGAGTGAATCAAGACTTCGCGCGATTATTGGAACCGCTGCCGACGCCATCGTGATGATTGATACCAAGGGTATTGTTCAGGAATTCAATCATACTGCTGAGAAAATGTTTGGATGGAGCGCTGAAGAAATCATCGGACAAAATGTAAACATTCTTATGCCAAGTCCGTTTCGAGAGGAACATGATGGTTATTTAAATAATTACCTGACTACAGGGCAGGCAAAAATCATAGGAATTGGTAGAGAAACAATTGCTCTCAGAAAAGATGGGACTACGTTTCCCATTCGACTTGCCATAGGTCACACCAAACTTCCACAAGACGATATTTTTGTAGGACTAATCAGTGATATCTCTGATCGAATCATGATCGAACATGCCTTAAGAGATAATGAAGAACAACTAAAGTCTTTTATCCAAAATATTCCGGGAGTTGTTTATCGCTGTGAGATTGACGAATATTGGTCTTCTATTTTTTTAAGTGATGCGATTTACCAATTATCTGGTTACCCAGCGAAAGACTTTTTAGAGCCCAATCGGATTCGTAATTTTTCTGACATCATTTATCCCGAAGACCGTGAACATGTTGCCAATACCATTCAAAATGCAATTGATACTGCGGATACCTTTGTTTTAAACTATCGGATCCAACACAAAAATGGAGACATTCGTTGGGTTTTGGAATACGGAGGAATTGTTTATGATGAGAACAAAGAAGTTAAGTATTTAGATGGAGTCATCTTAGATAACACCGATCGTCGTAGGATCGAAGAAGCTTTGATTGAATCGAAAGAAAAAGCAGAAATGGCTTCTTTTACAAAATCTACGTTTCTTGCCAATATGAGCCATGAAATCCGTACACCTATGAATGCCATCATAGGTTTTACCGAAGTGTTACTTGCGGATTCTCTCCCTCAATCCCAACGAAAACATTTAGAAACCATTCGCAATTCCGCCAAATCCTTGTTACGACTTTTAAATGATATATTAAATTCAGCAAAACTTGATCGTGGTGCGGTGGAATTGGAGATCGTTGATTTTTCTTTGATATCCCTTGTTGACCAAGTTTCTTCTACACTGGGAATGGAAGCCAAGAGGAAAGGTCTTTCCTTCCATACCGAATATGCGGATGATTTAGGAGATTATTATAAAGGGGATAGTTTAAGAATCCGTCAAATTTTAACCAATCTTGTGGGCAATGCGATTAAATTTACCAAAGAAGGTAAAATTAGGTTATCTGTAAAACCTAGCGGTGGTATGGTGCTCTTTCATATCCATGATACAGGAATTGGAATTTCAGAAGACCGATTGGATAAAATATTTGAACCCTTTACACAAGCAGACGTTTCGATGAGTCGAAAATTTGGAGGAACTGGCCTTGGCACGACCATTTCCAAACAATTGGTAGAACTTATGGGAGGACGGATTTGGGTGGAAAGTCGAGTGGGAGAGGGAAGTGATTTTTATTTTACTTTGCCTCTTCTTTCTGGGAACGCGACCACCGAAATTGCCGGTTTAAAAATAATCCCTTTGCCAAAAATGAAAGTCCTCATTGTGGATGATGTCAAACAAAACGTGGAACTCATTCAAATTCTTATGGAAGCAGACGGGCATGATGTGGTTGTTGCACATAATGGACGTGAGGCGCTAGATCGTTTTCGTGAACAAGATTTTGATTTGGTTTTAATGGATATCCAAATGCCCGAGATGGATGGATTAGAAGCAACCAAACAAATTCGTTTGATGCAAACGAAGGGAGAAGGGAAACGAATTCCCATCCTTGCATTGTCTGCCAGTGTTTTTGAAGAAGACAAAATACAAGCAAAAGAAGCGGGAATGGATGGCTTTGTTTCCAAACCCATTGATGTAGAAGAATTATTCTTAGAAATTGCGAAATGGTTTCAAGTTCCGAATATTTCTCCCCAGGCTAATGAAAGTCCAAACGTGAGATTGGAAGTTGGTGATAAAAGAATTTCAAAATCCGGACTGAGTTCCAAGGAAGAATTGTCCACTCTCGATTGGAAACGCGGGATTGCGATTTATGGCTCGGAAACACTTTATCTGACAGCTGTGAGAGACTTTCTGGAAAGCCAAGCGCTTTGGTTTTCAGAAAGGAATCCTAAGGAACCTGACTTAGAAACAAACAAACAACTCCTTCATAAATGGAAGGGTGCATCCGCCAATTTAGGGATCCATCCTTTGGTTTCTCTACTGACTCATTGGGAAAAAAAGGAAGGGATTTTGTCCCTCACAAAATCCGATTGGGCAGTGATGGAGGAGACGGTAACATCTCTTCTACAACAAGTATTCCATTGGTTAGAGAGCGGAAAGGAAGAAAGATCAAAAGTTTTGGATCCATCTTTGAGAAACGATTGGGGCGCGGATTCAATGGCAAACCAAGCCAAACCGGTTTCCGCTTTGGATTGGGCAACCATTCGATTGCAATTGGAAGGTTTAATCCAGTCTTTCCAAAAGGGAAACCTGAATCCAGAAGTTTGGAAGGAATTGGATACTTGGATGGATACAAGTGGATACAAACAGGTCCAGGTTCAATTGCAAAAAGCTGTGGAACAATTTGATTTTGAAGGTGCGATTCAGATTTTAGAAAACCTAAAACTACAATTGGGAGAGGAAAAAAAGTGAATTCCTACGAAAAAGCAAAAATTTTGATCATCGATGATGAACCAACCAACTTACAAATATTAAATGAAATTTTAAAAAATGATTATACGTTGTATTTTGCAAAAGATGCTAAAAAAGGTTGGGAACTGGCAGAAAACGAAAGGCCAAATTTAATTTTATTAGATGTCATGATGCCAGAAACTACCGGTTATGATCTCTGCCAAAAATTGAAAGCAAACGAAATCACCAAGTTTATCCCAGTGATCTTTGTAACAGCGTTAACCGATGTTGGTGATGAAGAAAAAGGATTTTCTTTAGGAGCGGTGGACTATATCACAAAACCAGTAAGTCCTTCTATCGTGAAAGCGCGAGTCAAAACACATTTGTCGCTTGTGGATGGAGAGGAAGTCAAAATCACTCGGTTACAAATCATTCAACGTTTGGGAATGGCATCGGAATACAAAGACAATGAAACGGGAATGCATGTGATTCGGATGAGTCATTATTCCAAAACCTTAGCTCGGGCAATTGGATACAGTGAAGAAGGGGCAGAAGAAATTTTAAACGCAGCTCCCATGCATGATGTTGGGAAAATTGGAATTCCTGATTCCATCATACAAAAACCAGGGAAACTCACAGAAGAGGAATGGCTTATCATGAAACGCCATCCAGAAATTGGTGCCGAAATCATTGGAGACCATCACTCTAGTTTATTAAGACTCGCAAAGTCCATAGCCCTCACTCATCATGAAAAATTTGATGGTTCAGGTTATCCCAAAGGTCTTGTCGGAGAAATCATTCCTTTGGAAGGCAGAATCATTGCAATTGCCGATGTGTTTGATGCTCTAACAACAGTACGACCCTATAAAAAAGCTTGGGAAGTAGAAGATGCTCTAAGTTATTTACAAAAAGAAGCAGGAACTCATTTTGATCCGAAACTAGTGAAAGAATTTTTAACTGTAATTCCAAAAATTCTTGAAATCAAAGCTGAGTGGCCAGAAGAAATCGAAGTATCTAAATCAGCATGAAATCAAATTAGGATTCATCCTTAAAAACAAAATTGGTTTCTAAGATCAGTAAGCCTTAAATCCAGTAGGCCTTTCTCCTCTTTGGTAGAATTCCGTAGCTTTTTTTTCATCCTTTAGTAATCTTTGTTTGGCGATAAACCGCACAAACCAAGGGATCTTACGCACCATTCCACCTGTGGCAATTGCTAAAAGATAGGCTTTGGCACATTTTTCAATCAATTCCGAATTATAAATGGCTTTTTCTCTTGTGACACTTGTGATGATCACTTCTTCTCCTAAGGTAAACCCATTGGCACCAGAGAGTAGGATGGGACTTGGGATCAAATTCCCATGAATGTCGAGTGGAAGGTTTTCCACGGGAGCTCCTAATTGGCGACACTGTTCATCAAACACAAGAGGTAGAGGGTGGTCCAAACGATGAAGTTGTGAACTCCACGGGGGACAGAACCGGACTATCGCTCCCACATCCTTTCGGAGAGTCAATAGTTGTGCATGGAAACGTATGAGGTTTGGAAGGAAAGGGAAAGATGTTTTCCCACCAAACATTGTGTTTGGATGTTCCAGAGAAAACGTAGAGACAAAAAGAGTTCCTTTTTTACCAGAATCTTTTGCCATGAGGATCATTTTTCCTTCCCCAGGAATTCGAAACGAAAGGCTGACCCTTTGATTTTGGAATAATCCTTTTGCTTCTAAACGATTCCATAAATCGTATAATTCCCTTTCATCAGGTGATTTTTTTATTTGTTTCGGTTTTTGTTTTTTGACCTTTGCAATCATTGGGTTACCTAATCAGTGTCCATTCTAAGAAACAAAAACAGATTGGATTTGTTTTTGTAAGGGAATCGGAACGTTTTTGAATTCTTGGTTACTTTGAATGGAAAACCGAAGATACTCTTTTGCTTCCTTCTCAATGTGTGTCACAGATCGAATGGCCGAAGTTAGGTCATTGGCACCACAGACGATCCCATGATTTTTTAACAGATAACCATTTTGATTCTCTGTGATTTTTTTACGAAACGCACGTACGAGAAAAGATGTTCCTGAAGGAGCATAGGAAACCAACACGAGTTTCGTTCCTATGCTAAGCATTGCTTCTTTGGATTGTAAGGGAATGTCTTTGCCAAGAAGAGTAATGGCACTTCCAAGAGGTTGGTGTGTGTGCAAACTCACTTTGAGATCGGGTCTTTTTTGAAAAAAACTAGCATGGATTCCACTTTCTGTTGTAGGTTGTTTTGTCCCTTTCACCATCTCCAAGGTATCAATCCGTAAGACACAAAGGTCTTCTGGTTTCATGGTATAATAATCACTTGCCGAAGGTGTCACGACCATATGGTTTTCATCCAACCGGACAGCAAGATTTCCACCAATTCCTGCTAAAAAACCAAGATCGGCTAACTGGATACAGGCGGATATCATCTCTTTTTGGATGGTTTGGAGATTTGTATTGTTTGTTCCCATCATTATGTCCTAGTTTCCATTTTGCGAAAATAATCGACAAGTGTCGACTAAAATTTTTAATAGGAACGAGTCTAGGCAATCAGTCACTTGTTGCATCTATCCTCTGATGGGAGGTGCTTGTGCAAAGAATTTACCGCTTACCGTGATAGGACCTGACTCGAAAGAAGGATATATCCCAATCTGGATGGTTGCCACATCCTTTTGCATGAGGGATCTCATTTTCATCCAAATCATCCAAGAGCAGTATGGAAATATTTGTTATGAATCTTCTATTGAGGAAAGAACGATTTCGTAAACGTAGAAAACCGTTTGTATGACCAAACAGAATGTTTAGGAAGTTCAATGAAACTGAAAATGGAAAAGGTGGAAAGAATCGAGTGGAGTTGAATCGTTCTGAAATTTATCTTATGAACTCAATCATTCGAAGTGAACGGGATGAATGTAATTGGAAACATGGTGATTCATTTGTTTTTCTTAGTTTTTTAGAATCCTTTTGATCTTAAAAAGAATGTAACATGTTCAATGATACTCCTTCATACAATCATTCTTGTATGTTTGGGAAAGAAATTGGTATAGATCATCTTTAGAAAATAAAAATGAATTTACTTTTTGGAATACAACCATTGTTATCGTTTCCAGACGGAAGATAGAACCAATCTTCATAAGGTTACATGTATGGAAGAAAACGAAACAATAGAAATGCCAGTCGTAATGGAAGAACCTGCTCCTGAAGTAACAGTTGTTGCTAAAAAAGCAGCACCTAAAAAGAAGAAAGCAGCGAAAAAGAAAGCGGCTAAGAAAAAAAGAGCTAAAAAAGCAGCTCCTAAGAAGAAAAAGGCTGCCAAAAAGAAAAAAGCAGCTAAAAAGAAACCTGCAAAGAAAAAAACAAAGAAAGTAGTTTCTAAAAAGAGACCCGCAAAAAAGAAAACGGCAAAGAAAAAAGCCGGTAAAAAAAGAGCGGCTAAGAAAAAAAGACGTTAAATTCGAATGGGGTAGTAGTTCCCAACGGACACACATATCGTGTTTTACCTTTGGACCTATTATCCCTTATCTCACCTACCATTCTCTCTTACATCGATGAAATCATTCCCTTAAATCTTTTGGTATTTCTTTGCTTGTTTTTTGTTTTCTGGATCCAGTTCAATTGCTTCCGGATGGAAGACAATGTTCCAATAACGCACTACATACGCTATGACACCCGCAGTGAGTACAAAAAGTAAAACGTAAGCGGAGAGTACAGGGTGCAAAAGAAAAGAATAAGGTGCTCCAAACTGATGAAAATAAGGTAAAGACATATACCAAATCACTGAGACTGCCACAATTCCCACACCAAATTTTCCCCACCAATTGGGTCTACCTTGTAACCCGCGTTTTAAGTATAAAAACCCACCAAGCCATACACCTAAAATCTCTCGAATGAAATAAACGATTAAAATCCAATTGGGAAAATCAAAATGAATGGTGACAACAAAGAGTCCACCTAAAGTAACCAGTTTATCACAAACAGGATCTAAGTAACGACCCAGAGTGGTTTCTTGGTTCAGGAGTCTTGCAAAGAGCCCATCCAAATAATCACTGAAGACCGCTGCAAGTGCATAACCAATTGAGGCAAAGAAGGCTTTTAAATTGGAAGGATCATTGGCATAATCATAAGTGCTATAGAAGAAAAAGGGTAATAACAATACACGAAATATAGATAAAAAATTGGATAGAGTGAAGATCCGATCCTGGAAAAGGTCTTTGGCTTTTTTTTCTTCGATTTGCATAGAACCAATGCCAGAATTTAAAAATTCTAACCGAAGGCAAGAAAACAAATGAAAACAATGTTGACGTTTGGAGTCGAATCTATAGCCTGGTTTTTATTCCGATGGAGTTGTAGCTCAGTTGGTTAGAGTGCCTGCCTGTCACGCAGGATGTCGCGGGTTCGAGCCCCGTCAACTCCGCCATCGGGATTTTCCCTTCTCAACGAATCCAGTTTCATTCAATGTATTCTTCTTTTTCCTTTTTGAATAGGATTTGATTTTCCTCTTCGAGCACTCTTGCTACCTGGACAATTTTACTTCTTGCTTCGTTTATCTCTCGTAAGGTGACTCGTGGTTTCATGTCTAAATGATCCAAAATGTCTTCCGCACGGTTTTGGCTCATATTGTTTAAGAATTTTTTTCGAATTTCATCACCTGCACCTCGGATCGCAAGAGAGATAGAAGTATCATCTGCCAATCGATTGATGAGAATTCGCATCTCCTTGTTATCGAGGGAAAGGATGTCTTCAAATGTGTATAATTTTTCTCTGACTTGGTCTGCCACTTCCGGAGAAGACTCTTCTAATTCGGACAAAATGGTTTCTTCTGCCCCTTTTTCCATAAAGTTGAGGATGTTCGCCAGGACATGAGCTCCACCAGCTTCCGAGTATTCTTGTTTGTCTCGTTCTTCGTAGCGTTTCTTTAAGATCCTGGCGATGTTTTGGATCACATCAGGGTGAGTTTTAGAAGTTGTGGCAAGTCGAACGGCAATTTTTGCCTGTTCTGGTTTAGGGAAAAGTTTCAAAACATCGGCAGCCTTTTTCGGATCCAAATGAGATAGGGTCACAGCAATGATTTGTGGTGACTCTGTGTTTAACATATTCTGTAATACACTGGGTGCTACTTGGTTTAAAAATTCAAAATCGTTCTTTGTTTCTTCTTTGTGGATCTTTTTTAAAATCACATTCGCTTTTTCAGATCCGACAGTATGTTCGAGAAGGGATTTCGCAGTCGAGAGTCCACCAGATGTGGATTCTGTCAGATCTTCAATGGTATGATGGAATTCTTTTAGTATGTTTTCTTTTTCTTCTTTGGAAACTGATCTGATTTTGGACATTTCCAAAATCACTGCTTCGAGCATGGCATCATCCAGGTGTCTTAGAACCTCGGCGGCTCTTTCTTTGCCAAGAGAAAGGAGGAGGAGGGCAGCTTTTCGTACGCCAGGAGTGGCGGAGGTTGGGTTCTCAGACTTCATGTGACATAATTCTCCGAGTTTCCCATGGATGTCAAAAAAAACTTATCTAATGAGACAAAATTTTCTAAAGGTCTCATTCACTTCGTACGATACCCTTTGTAAGTTACAAAGAGAAAGGAACGAAAAACCAGATGGATAAAGCTCACAAATTCAAAAACACATTAGAACGTTACATTCACTACCGAGGAATCGACATCGTTTTACACCTCAAAGATGGAAAGAGCATCGAACTCGATAAAAACCGCCAAATGATGGACGATGTCGTCATCGGGAATTTGGCAACCGGAGTAGTTCGCATTCCCATTGCCGATATCCAAAGTGCAGATTTTTTTGCTGCTTAAGGCCAAACTTGTTTAACCGACTGCAAGGAGAAGGTTTGGTTTTTCCAAAAAGCTCCTTAATGTCTTTAAAAACTCTGCTCCCACCGCTCCATCGATCACCCGATGATCGCAGGAGAGTGTGAGAGAAAGAACCCTTCCCGCCACTACGTTTCCGTTTTCCACAACGGGTTTGTCTTCCACAGAACCTACGGCAAGGATTGCTCCTTCTGGTTCATTGATGATGGCTGTAAACCGACTGATCCCATACATTCCCAAATTGGAGATCGTAAAGGTTCCATTGGTGAACTCTTCAGGTTTTAGTTTTCTGTCTCTTGCTTTTTTTGCGAGTTCTTTCACTTCACTGGAGATTTGAAGGATGGACTTTCTGTTCGCATCTCGAATGACGGGCGTTAAAAGTCCTCCGTCGATAGAGACAGCAATGCCAACATCCACTCGTCCAAATTGTAAAATGGAATCCCCTTGGAAACTGGCATTCACTTTCGGATGGAGCCGAAGTGCCGCAGCAGTTGCTTTGACAATGATGTCATTTAAACTTACCTTGGCCGGTGATTCTGGATTTTGTGTGGTTTGGAACTCGTTGATTTCTTTGCGAAAGGTCTCAAGAGCTCTTGCATTCACATCCACATTCAAATAAAAATGAGGGAGGTTTTGTTTCGATTCCGTCAGTCGTTTGGCAATGGTTTTACGCATCCCATTCAAACTCACCACTTCATCATTCACTTGTGTTTCGAAACCAAGAGATGTTGTCAAAGGACCTTTGGTCAGAGTATCGAGTACATCCTTTTTCGTGATCCTTCCTTCGGGGCCCGTACCAATCACTTTGTGTAAATCGATTCCATGTTCGATGGCAATGGATTTGGCAAGAGGAGAAGCAAGGACACGGAGCGTCCCTCGGGGAACGTTTGGTGTAATATTCGTTGTGTCTTTCGAAAGGGATGTTGGCGCATTAGTAACAGCTGGTTTTTTTGTCTCCGCAACATTGACCGTTTGTTTGGTTACATTGGAACCATCATCTCCAAGAGAGCTCACACTCGATGTGGGTATTTCTTTGGTAGTTTCCTTGGTTTGTGCTTGGGTAGGTGAGGAGGAAGTCGGTTTTTCTTCTCCGCCAGAGGAGCCTTGTTTTTTGGGAAGGTTAGAAAGTAGGGAAGTGATGTCTTCTCCCGGTTTTCCAATGACGGCAAGTGCTTCACCTACTTTTAGTTTGGTGCCTTCCCCTTGGATGATTTTTAAAATTACACCTGAATCGTACGCTTCCATCTCCATGACGGCTTTGTCCGTTTCGACTTCGGCGAGGATATCGCCAGGACTTACAGAATCCCCTTCTTTTTTTAGCCATTTGACAATCGTTCCCTCTTCCATGGTAGGGGATAACTGGGTCATTTCTTGTATTTTTGCCATCTTAGTCTCCTTACCGTAACATCTCTCGGATGGTATTTGCCACTCGGTTGGCATTTGGCAAACTCATACGTTCTAGGTTTGCAGCGTAAGACATAGGAACATCCATTTGAGTGACGCGTTCCACGGGATGGTCTAGGTAAGAAAAAACATTCTTTTGGATGAGGTGAGAGATTTGTGCTCCAAACCCAGCGACAGGCCATCCTTCTTCCACAACGATTGCTCGGTTTGTTTTTTTCACGGAATCATAAATTAGATTCTCATCTAACGGACGTAAACTGCGAAGATCCACGATTTCCACTGAGATTCCTTCTTTTTCTAAAATGGCCGCGGCTTCTTCTGCAAAACTCAGTGCCCTTGACCAGGTAACGAGAGTTATATCGGTGCCCTTCCGTTTGATTTCTCCGAGTCCCAGGGGAATGGAATATTCCTCGTCGGGGACTTCTCCTTTGGAACCATATAATACTTCTGATTCGATAAAGATGGTTGGGTTATTGTCTCGGATGGATGATTTTAAAAGGCCATAGGCATCTTTAGGAGTCGCCGGACAAACCACTTTGAGGCCAGGGCAGTGGGCATACCAGGATTCAAAGGCTTGTGAGTGTTGTGCCCCGAGCCTTCCTCCTGCTCCACCTGCACCACGAAATACAATGGGCATCGGAAACTGACCACCACTCATATAATTCATCTTCGCGGCTGAGTTGATGATTTGATCAATGGCAACTAATGAAAAATTCCAAGTCATAAATTCAATGATGGGTCTAAGGCCTACCATGGCCGAACCCACACCAATTCCAGCAAAACCATTTTCCGAAATGGGGGTATCGATCACTCGTTCCTCCCCAAACTTATCGAGCATTCCTTGGGAAACTTTATAGGCACCTTGGTAATGTCCTACTTCTTCACCCATGAGGTAGATGAGTGGGTCTTTTTCCATTTCTTCCACCATGGCGCGGTTGAGTGCTTCTCTATACGTTAAAATCGCCATTTATTTGTCCTCCGCATACACATACTTGTGGAGTTGGGAAAGAGGTGGTTCAGGGGAGGATTCAGCAAATGTATAGGCTTCGTCAATTTGGGTTTGGATCTCTGATTCGAGTTTGTCCAACTCCACTGACTTCATTCCACCTAACTCGAGTTCGTGTCTTGCTCGCATGAGTGGATCTTTCTTTTTATATGCATCCAATTCTTCTTTGGTCCGATACTTCGCCGGATCTGACATGGAGTGTCCACGGAAACGGTAAGTAGAAACTTCGATGAGAGTGGGACCTTCCCCTCGGCGAGCTCTGTCCACAGCAACTTTGACGTGGTCTCTGACTTTACGAACTTCGTCTCCTTCGATATGATCTCTCGCCATATCATAAGCATAGGCTCTCACTGATACATCTTTGACAGCGAGGGCTCGGTATTCTGGTGTTCCCATCGCATAATGGTTGTTCTCACAGATAAAGACAACGGGAAGTTTCCAAATGGCGGCTAGGTTCAGTCCTTCATGAAAGGATCCAATATTGGCAGCACCTTCTCCAAAAAAACAAATGGTGACGGAGTCTTCTTTTTTGTATTTGGAAGCAAAGGCAATCCCTGCGGCGAGGGAAATATGCCCACCCACAATTCCGTGGCCTCCCATAAAATGTGCATTACGATCAAAAAAATGCATTGAACCACCATTTCCTTTGGAGATTCCTGTGGCTTTTCCGAAGAGTTCCGCCATGAGGGGATTGGGATGTAAACCACGAGCGAGTGCATGACCATGGTCGCGGTAAGTGGAAACGATGTAGTCATGTGGTGTGAGGGCGGCTATGGAACCAACTCCCACAGCTTCCTGGCCTATGTACAAATGTAGAAAACCACCAATTTTTCCGACACTATACGCCTTCGCAGCAGCTTCTTCAAACTTACGTATTAGAACCATTTGTCTGTAGAACTCTTTCAATTCGCTCACAGAGTGTGAGTCTTTGGGGATAGAAGAAACCAAATAGAACCTCCAAAACCACTAAAAAACTACACTATTTAGACAGAGAAAGAAAGCAAAAATCTTGCTCTTAAAAGAACATAAAAGACAGTTTCCCTAGGACCTTTATGAAAATTACGAGTGCTGGTATCGAATTCCTCGAATTCAATGAATTTAGAAATTTTGCTGTGGATTATGATCTGTTAGGTTCTGTTTCTTTGAGTGAACCGGTTGTCGATAAAAATGGAAACATTCTCATCAAAGAAAAAGTAGCCATCAAAGAAAACATTTTAAAGAAGTTAGAAGGTTTAGAAGGAAACTACATTCCATCCTTTAAACTTGCTATGTCAAAAGACTTATTAAAGATGTTAAGGTTGGTTTTGTCGAAAGCCATCTTAAGTCGAATTGATGATCGTTCCAATGAATTTATTTTTCATCTTTATGAACAAAATGCAGAAAGGATGGCAAGTCTAAAAGGCATCATCCAAAACTCGTTTTATTCGAAAACAGTTGCCTTATCTTTTTTTCGTATTTTACTTTCTCACAAAGAATTTTTTAACCACTTAGCAGACTTTGGACTGCTCAGTTTGGGTGCCGTCATCCAAAAACAATATGGATTCAAAATGGTGAATCGTTATAGTTTTCTTGCCGGATTATGTGCAGACATAGCAGTCTCAAAAGAAGGATTATACAGACAAAGTTTTTTTGGTTCTTCCCTGACTTCTGCTGTCAGTTTGAGCATTGAAATCGCACGAAAACTCAATTTACCAGAAGAAGTCATCAGTGCCATTAATAACCATGGAAATTCTAATTTTGAAATTCCTGGTGTAAATCCTGCCAATGTGAATCTCGAAGACTTACGAAAACACCAATTAAACCAAGACCTACTTGCTGGGAGTGGGATGGAAGACGATGCGAGTGATGATGAAGAAGAAGCAGGAGAATATGTTGACAACACCGCAGAAGTCACGTTAGATGCATTGAAGATTGCCCGTTACATCATGGAGAATCTTAAGGCAACTAATGACAAAGAACATGTGTCAGAAAAACTACTTGTGATGTTTACTTATAATGCAGAGAAGGGACTCTTTCGAAAGGATTTAGCGGATCCTATGACCAGTCGCTTTAAAGAATTTGATCATGCCATCAAACGCATTCGAATCATTGCGGAAATTGAAAACAAATGTAAGTTTCAAACATCTGCATGGGCCTATCCCAAACCGAAATCATCCCAAATTCTTTGTAAGGATAGAAATTATGAATGCCCTTGGATTGTGAATGGATGGGACTTACGGATCATTACCCCACAAGATCCATTTGGACATATTGGTACGGCACTGGAAGTCGGAACGTATCCGAAATGTGCTTTAGAAGAAGAACTACACGCGAAAATCAAATACACCGAGTCCTAGGGCAAAAAAAAACCAACCGAAGATCGGTTGGTTTTTTCTTTTCAAAAAAGATTGGGAAAGAATTAGAAACCAGCTGGTTTTTTAATGTCTTTCGTTGCGTCTTTGATCGCGCCAGTCGCTGCTTTCTTAACTTCTGTTTCAGCAGTTTTAACCGCTGCATCTACTTTTTTCTCTACTTCTGTAGTTACTTTTTTCGCTGCATCTTCAACAGTTTCCATTTTTTCTTCTACAACTGGTTCTTCTTTTTTGCAGAATGCAAGTCCAGAAACCATAGTAACACCGAGAATTAAAACGAGTAGTTTTTTGTTCATCGAAAGTTTTCTCCTAAAAAATCTTTTAATTCTGCCAAAACTATACGAACTCAGTTTCTATTGAAAGAAATTTCTGAGGTGCAACCGAAAATTAGTGAAACTTTATTTCGGAACAAATGTAAGGAATTCTTCTACTTCCTTTTTGCTACCAATAATGAGCGTTGTTCTTTCATGAAGTTCTTTCGGAGTGAGATCCAAAATGCGTTCTCCTTTGACAGTTACCGCCATACCACCAGCTTGTTCTGCAATGAACGCCATGGGAGCTGCTTCATACAACAAACGAAGTTTTCCATTTGGGTATTTGCTTGATTTGGTATCGTTCGGATAGAGGAAAATTCCCCCTTTCAAAAGGTTTCGGTGGAAGTCTGCGACAAGGGAACCAATGTAACGAGCTGTTTTTGGTTTTCTTCCGCCTTCGATGGATTTGATTTTTTGTAGATACGACTGTACTTCAGGAGACCAGTAGGATGCGTTTCCTTCATTAGCCGAATAGATATCCCCTGACTCTGGCATTTTCATATTGGGGTGGGAGAGTAAAAATTCACCCACACTTGGGTCGAGGGTAAATCCAGAGACACCAGTTCCCGTAGAAAGGACAAGCATCGTGGAGGATCCATAAATGATGTATCCCGCACAGCGTTGCAAATGGCCTTTTTGTAATAGGTCTCTTTCTGTTCCTGGTTCTTTGGAATTTGGTTCTAGGCGTTGGTGGATGGAAAATATCGTTCCGATGGAGACATTGGTATCAATGTTGGAAGAACCATCGAGTGGGTCGATTGCCATGGTATACTTTCCAATATTGTATCCACCAGGGATTGGGATGATGGCTTCGTGTTCTTCACTGGCAAGCACACAAAGGTGACCGCAGATTTTCAAGGATTGGTTGAAGGCATTGTCTGCGTATTGGTCGAGTTTCATCTGGGTTTCCCCTTGGACATTGGTGTCCTCAGTCGCTCCTAAGATATCATCGAGGAGTCCAGCTTTTCGAACTTCTCGACCTACAATTTTTGCGGCATAGACCAAATGGCTGAGAAGGGCAGTGAATTCTCCGGAAGCATGTGGGATTTTGAGTTGCTCTTCTAGGATGAATTGTGAGAGAGAGATGAGTTTTTTTTGTTTCGGTGTTGCGTTCACAGTTTCCCCGACGTGATTTTTACTCCATTTTTGTGGTTGTGGGTAGGGAGCAAATCCTTTCTCCTTTTGAATGAGACCTTGGTTTCCGATACTGTAACAGAGAAACTCCATGACAGAACCTATGCATTTAAGTCCTTCTCCTTCCATCCAAATGACAGACTACCATTCCCGTCGTTTGGGCCTTAGTTTTGCCAGTGTGGGAGCTCATTTGGGTTGGGTTTACTTGGGGAATGAACTTGTCTTCGAATTTGGCCAAACCGAAAACGAAGAAAACATTCGTTCGAAAGTCGCTGATTCCATTGGAATTTGGATTCGCAATGTTTCTTATCTCGATCCCAAATCCATTTTGACGTTTTCCGAAAGAGGGAAGGAATTAGAACTTTTTCTTGTGCGTTTGCCAGAGGGAGAAGTTCCTGTTTTTGTTTTGGTTTTACTCGAAAAAGGAATGGAGTTAGCTACGAGAAACTGGGAAGATCTTTCCAACCAAGTGTTGACGTTCTGTGCGACGGGAATCTCTCTCCGTGAAAAAAATATCTTAGATTTCGAAACCATCACAGAACCCATCCGCAAACGAATGGAAAAAGCATTTTCTGGTGAAATCAAAACGGGAGTGATCGCTTTTTTCCACTTACAAGACCTAAGTCCTTTTTTTAAACCGATGGGAGTCATCAAAAGCCAGGAAATTTTACGAGAAGTGACTGCCACCCTCCACAAAGAAACAAGAGACAATGAATTCAATTTTCAACTGAATCCACGCTCTTACTTTTTATTTTGTCCAGGGGAAACCTTGGATGGTGCCAACAACAGGTTTGGTTCCCTTTACTTTCCGTCTAAACATCTGATTTTGGACTATAAATTGAAGATTTTTTCGATTGATGCCGAGGTGTTGGCGGATGATGCCAAATTTTCTTCCATTTTTCTTGAAAATTTCTAAAAGCAAATTTAGGGGGAATTGACAGGATAGGGCAGTTTCCGATACCGTCAAAACTAGACCATTTTTACAAAAGGACAGTTGTTTGTCTATGACCCCACAAGTAGGGATTTATTTAAAAGAAGGGGAATCCATTGAAGCAGCGCTTCGTAGATTCAAAAGAGATTGTGCTAATGCTGGTATTATGAGCGAAATCAAACGCCGTGAATACTTTGAAAAACCTAGTGTGATTAAGAAAAAGGCTGTTGAAGCTGCAAAACGCAAACGAGACAAAAAGAAAAGATTATTCGCTAAAAAAGATAAACTTTAATCTTTAAGCCGGTTTTCCTATGACCCTGCAAGAGACGATCAGTACCGATCTAAAAACGGCGTTAAAAGCCAAGGATGAAACAGTCCTCGGCACCTTACGTCTGATCAAAGCAGAAATTCAATATGAATTAACGAAAACCGGTGCGTCCGAACTTTCGGACACTGCAGTGATGCAGATCCTCAAAACCAATTACAAACGAAGAAAAGACACCGCTGTGGAATACGACAAAGCGAATCGTCCCGATCTGTCGAGTAAGGAAATTGAGGAAGCAGAGATCATCTCCCGTTATATTCCAAAAGAAGTTTCCGAAGAAGAAATCAATTTAGCAATCGGTGAAGCAGTGGTGACACTCGGTGCTGTAGGACCTCAAGATATGGGAAAAGTGATGGGGAATGTAATGGCAAAATTTAAAGGACAAAATATAGACGGCTCCAAGGTATCCACCCTCGTTAAACAAGCACTTAGCGCCCGTTAAAATTACCAAACTGTGAATCCTTACCAAAGTTTTAAAGAAAGAGTTCGCAGAGAAGTCTCCATTGACTCCTATATCAACCGATTTGTTCCTTTGCGCCGTATGGGTAGGAACCTAGTTGGCATTTGTCCCTTTCATAACGAAAAAACTCCCTCATTCAATGTAAATGCAGAAGGTGGATTTTACCACTGTTTTGGTTGTAAGGCATCTGGTGATTTATTTCGATTTGTGATGGACTACCAAAAGGTAGACTTTCTCAAATCTTTAGAAATCCTTTCTGATTATTCTGGAATTCCCCTTGTAGAACGAACCAAGGAAGAGGAAGAATCAGAACGAAAAAAAGAAGCACTCTACCAAATCTCCCAAAAAGCTCTCGAATACTTTCAAAATAATTTAAATACATCTGCCGGCGAACTAGCGTTAAAGTATCTGGAATCCAGAGGTTTGTATTCGGAAGATTTAAAAGTGTTTAAAATTGGATATGGGCTTCCTGGATTTGGGAATTTACGAGGAGAGTTGTTCAAAACGGAAGCAGAAGTCAAACTTGGGGAACAATTGGGTCTTTTAAAACGCCAAGACCAAAACAAAGATCCATATGATTTTTTCCGAAATCGGATCATGTTCCCTGTGATTGATACAAGAGGAAGAGTGATTGCGTTTTCCGGTAGGATTCTTGGTGAATCGGAAGAAGCAAAATACATCAATAGTCCTAATTCTCTTATTTATGATAAAAGTCGCACATTTTATAATTTAAACTTATCTCAAGATAGCATTCGAAAAACAAGAGAAGCTGTCATCGTAGAAGGTGTGTTTGACGCCATTGGACTCTTCCGCAAAGGTATTGAGTTTGTCGTCGCCCCTCTCGGAACTGGATTTACGGAAGGCCATGTACGGATTTTAAAAAACATGGCGGACAAAGTGTACTTAATGATGGATTCTGATAAAGCAGGAACCAAAGGAGCTTTTCGCGCGGTAAACCTTCTCTCCAAAGAAGGAGTGGTAGTCAAAGTGTGTCATATCCCAGAAGGAAAAGATCCTTTTGATTATTCTCTCCATCATAACAAACAAGAAATCAGGGATATACTCGAAGGAGCTGCACCTGCTTCCCAATTTATGATCCGAGAAATCCTCGGTGGAGCGGGACCTACATCTCTTGCAGAAGAAAAACAAGCTGGAGTCAAAAAACTCTTCGAATTCTTGAAACCGATGGAGAAGGAAACCGACAAACAGGTCTATTTGGAAGAGGGTGCACGCCAACTTGGACTTTCCTTTTCTTCGCTTTTTCAGGACTTTCGTGGGAAACCAGGTGTAACTTCGACCCCTTCGGTTGTCGATACTAAGAAAGACCGTTTACCACAAAAACCAGGGAAACCCTCTCCGGTTTTAATTTGTGAACGGAAAATGATCGCAATGCTCATCCAAAATTTGGAACTTTTCAGTTTTGCTGATGATTTGTTATCACTTGAGTTTCGTGATGAGGTATCTGCCTTTTTTTGGGACTATTTATATACAAAGTATTTGCAGAATGAGAACCTAACAGCTGCAGAAATACTTTCGAGGGAAGAAATTCCTTCGGAATACCTGGGACTAATTGCTGAACATTTTTCGGCCGATGTATCAGTAACCCCAGCTACATTTAAAGCGATGTTTCTTTACCATGCGGATTTGTTGGATGACGCAAGGATGGAAGAACTTGTCAAAGAAATGGCCAAACCTGACTTAACGATTGAAGAAAAGAACAATCTACTGTCAGAACTTTCACTTTTGAAAAGTGAAAAAAATAAGAGATCAGTGTATCTCAGAACGATCCAAACGTTAGAAGTCTAAAGAGGATAAAGGTAGAATGGAAAATCTAGCAAGCCTACCAGAAGTACAAAAGATTATCTCCATCGGAAAAGCAAACCGAGAGGTATCGTATGATGAGATCAATGAAATACTACCGGATAAAATTCTAAACTCCGAAAAGATTGACGATGTCTTCACCTTGTTACACGAGATGGGGATTGAAATCGTAGAGGAGTATTCCAAAAAATCTTTGGAAGAATCCAGTTCTCTTACAACGACTAAAGAAGAAACTACCAAAGAAACAAAGGAAAAACCGGCACGTAAAAAAAGAGAGTCCAGTGTTTCATCGAGTTCTGAGGATCCGATTCGGCTTTATTTAAAAGAAATTGGTAAGGTTTCATTGATCTCTGGGGAAACAGAAGTGTTTCTTGCCAAACGGATTGAGAAGGGTGAAAAAATCATTGAAGAAACGATTTTAAGTTCTTCGATCCTCCGCCAAAACTTTGCTAAACTCATTCCGAAAATTAAGTCCAAAAAAATCAAAGTTTATGACTTGGTGAAAGTGGACAAAATGTACGCACTCAACCAAGAGCAAGCGGACAAATTAGAAAAAGTATTTTTTGAAAACATGGAACTCATCCAACAGGATGAAAAAGTTCTCAACGAATCCACAAACCGCATTCGTAAGTATTCTGAAAATTCTAAGAAGTTCAAAGAACTCAAAGAAAAAATCGATATGTCTACGGGCAAAATCGATGAAGCCATTCGTAAAATTGGTGTTTCTCAAAAAGAAATCCAAAAGATCTCTCAAAAGATTAAGTCGATGGTCTTCCGTGTTAAGGAAATTGAAAAACATTTCCTGAAGATCAAAGCAAAATACGGTCATGACGTTCGGGAAATCAAAGCCCTCAACCGTTTCATCGAAAAAAATGAAAACTTAGATGAAATCGAAAAGATGATGGGTTGTGACATTGATGAAGTCAGAGAAGTCATCAAAGACATTCGTAACAATGAACGGAAACTCCGTCGTATGGAGCAGGAAGCTGGTTCTCCTGTTGGGGAAATCAAAGACTGGGGTGAAAAAATCATCAAAGGGGAAAGGGAAATTGCACAAGCCAAACGAGAACTTGTGCGAGCAAACCTCCGTTTGGTGGTCTCCATTGCAAAACGATATGCTAACCGTGGAATGCATTTCTTTGACCTTATCCAAGAAGGAAACATTGGTCTCATACGTGCCGTAGATAAGTTTGAATACAAAAAAGGGTATAAGTTTTCCACTTACGCGACTTGGTGGATCAGACAAGCCATCACTCGTGCGATCTCCGACCAAGCTCGTACGATCCGTGTTCCAGTTCACATGATTGAACAGGTAAACAAAGTGATCCGGGAAACTCGACTCTTTGTGCAAGAGTTTGGTCGCGATCCGTCCAATGATGAAATTGCTGAACGTCTTGGATGGCCTGTACAAAAAGTAAAGGCTGTAAAAAACGTAGCAAGAGAACCAATTTCACTCGAGATTCCAGTGGGTTCGGAAGAAGATTCAGAACTCGGAGATTTTATCGAAGACAAAGAAGTAATCTCACCATTGAACTCTGCGGCGTCTTCAATCCTTTCCGAACAAATTAGACAAGTGTTACAAACACTTCCTGCTCGTGAACAAAAAGTGATTCGGATGCGATTTGGTTTGGATGATGGGTATGCGCAAACACTGGAAGAAGTGGGTTACCAATTCAAAGTGACTCGGGAACGGATTCGTCAAATTGAAGCAAAAGCTCTCAGAAGACTTCGTCACCCAAGCCGATCCAAAAAACTAAAAGACTATATCGATTAATCGAAATCGTTTTTCGCTTGATCGGTCTTTGGAAGAGATTCATGGTTTGGAAAGTCCATGGATCTCTTTTTGTTTCGAAATCGATTTTGTTTCCGTTTTCCGTCTGATACCTCTTCTTTTTGCCTCCGGCAGTTTTTACTTCGTTTTTTAAAAATGGACATTCAACATTCCTTTCGGAAAGGGTTTGCTACGTTACTCTTTTCCTGTTTGGTCCTACACTGCCAAAAATCAGAAACCCAGTTGGACTATGACAAAACTCAAAGTGTGGGTCAAGTGAGTCCCGAAGAACCTTGGAAATACAGCCCAGAATTTGCTCTCGATGATAAGTATGGCACAGCTTTTTGTGCCAGTGCCAAAGAAGTGGGTTCAGGGTTTACTATTTTTTTATCAAACAATACTCGTTTTTCCGCCTTGCAGTTGCTAAATGGATTCCATCGGTCTGTCAATGATTGGAAAGCCAATGATTTAGTAAAAAAACTTCGTGTCTCTTCCTATTGGATGGAGAAAAACGATTCCAAAAACAAATTAAAAGAAGACCACACAAAAGATATCGAACTAAGCAAAGGCAAATTTGGAAAATCAGGTTTGTCTGTTGTGGATTTGGATACTACATTCTCGGGGAATGTGATTCGGTTTGAAATTCTCGAAACCTACGGACATGGAAACACGGGCCGAGTTTGTTTGTCTGAGGTAAAAATGGGGGAAGTGAAAAAAGAAGGGTTTGTTGTTTACCCTTGGGTTTCCTTTGATAAAATCAAACGAACCATCACTCAGTTTGGCAAAGCCGAACGACATGCATACGGTTTCAAACAATTGGTTTTAGCTAATGCCAAGGGAACCATTTTGTTTTATGACCAAGGAACCGTGCTTCCTGTTTTTTTTAAACCTGACCAAACTTTTAGTTTTTCGGAGATGTATGGAGAAGGGGATCCCACTGGTTTTTTACCTTCCATCATCGGCACTTACACTATCTTACAATCAACAGAAGAGGGTCTCGAGATCAACTTAAGTTATTTTGATAACGGTGGAATCGAACGAAATATATCTTGGATTTTCAAACGTGCGGAAGTGGGAGACGAAGACTATGAAAACTTCAAAACGAAACTCGGAACCAAGTTTTCGGAAGTCTACCAACCCAAAACGCATTTTCTCTTTGTTTTAAAGGAAAAGGAAACAGGCCGGACGTTTTATCATTACGAACTTCCGATTCCGAAGTAGTTTTAAAAAGACAGGTTTGATTGGAAACAAAGCTTAGGGAATGCCAATGTGATTGCAAGCGGTTCGTGTAATCCGATTCATACTTACCCCAAATTCCACCTACCATCGCGTTAAGCGATGGTTTTCTTTAAATCTTTAATTTGTTTTAAGAGTTCGTTTAAAGAAGATTTTTTTTCGGTTTCCTTCCATCCAAGTTCTTTTGCAAGCACAGTTGCTACAGGAGCCGCTAGTGATTCTGCGAGTTTTAAATCAAGGAAGACTGCTCTCCATCGTCTTGCGAGAACATCCGAAACAGAAAGTGCAAATTCCTTTTTCACAAAATGTTTGATCTCTTCTGCAAAATAACCTGAACCTTTTTTGATTTCTTTTGGTTTTTTCCCAAGGATCATTGGGACTTCTCCGCCATAAGCATCTACCAAACGAACGGCTGTTTCATAGGAAAGGTCGTACATGGTTTGGATTTTTGCTACGAGGTGTTTGCTATATCCATCTGCTCCTGGGAAGGCAAAACTAGCGGTAAAACACTTCATCTTGGAAGGTAATTTTCCAACGGAGATGAGTTTATCCGTTAGGTCTTCTGCCATTTTACGAAACGTTGACCATTTTCCACCGGACATAGTCACAAGTCCCGATTCGGAGACTAAGATTGCTTCTTCTCTGGAGATGGATTTGGTGTCTTTTTTATCACCTGTTGAAATGAGAGGACGTAGACCACTAAACACCGATTCGATGTCGTCTTTCGTCAATTTGGTATCTAAATAATCATTTCCTGTTTGGAGTAAAAATTCCACTTCCGATTGTAAGGGAAGAGGTTCGTCTTCGATTTTTTGGATCGGTGTGTCGGTGGTTCCGAGAAGCACTTTTCCTTCCCATGGGATGACAAACACAACTCTGCCATCGGCAGTTTTGGGAATGATCATCGCGGTCCGGCAGGGGAGTTTTTCTTTGTCAAATACGAGGTGGATTCCTTGGCTCGGTGCAAGGACATTCTCTGCCTTTGGATCATCAAGTTTGCGAAGGGAATCAATCCAAACTCCAGTGGTATTTGCGACTACTTTCGCATTGATGGAAACGGTCTTTTTCGTGAGAGAATCTTTGGCAGTCACACCAATGATTTTTCCACTAGTATCTTTGAGAAAGGAAGTAACTTCGATTCGGGATACAATGTCTGCTCCACTTTCTTTGGCAGCACGAACGGTTGTTACATTAAGCCTTGCATCATTGAACTGGGCATCGTAATAAGAAATACCACCCTTTAGGTTTTGTTTTTTGAGGGAGGCAAAATAATCAAGAGCTGTTGCTTTGGAGATCCGTTCGTGTCCTGGGACAATCGACTTTCCTGCAAGAAGATCATACATCGTAAGCCCAATGGAATAAAATGGTTTTTCCCACCAAACATAGGTTGGTAACACAAATTGGAGTGGTTTTACCAGATGGGGTGCGTTTGTGAGAAGGCGTTTTCGTTCTGACAATGCTTCGTAGATCAACTTAAAATGAAACTGTGCTAGGTACCTTACTCCACCATGGATGAGTTTTGTGGAACGAGAACTTGTCCCTTGGGAAAAGTCTCCCTTTTCCAGAAGCGCTACTTTGTATCCTCGGAGACTGGCATCGAGGGCCGTTCCAGAACCTGTGGCACCACCACCCAAAATCAAAATATCATACTGGGTGGATTCTAACTGTTTCAGTGTTTGTTTTCTTTCATCTAAATGATTCATAAGGGTTTTTACGTACTTTGGTGGTTGCCTATAGAGATTCTAAGGTTAGTGTTGTCAAAAGTCACCTTTTCGACCATCGAAAATTTTTGAAATTGTTATGAAAACTGAAAGAGAATTGAACCAAGAATTAGAAACCATCCGCCGAGGCACTGTTGAAATCATCAGCGAAGCGGAACTTTTAGAAAAAATCAAATCCAAACCATCCCTTACCATCAAAGCAGGATTTGATCCGACGGCACCCGACTTACACTTAGGTCATTTTGTTTTACTCCGAAAACTCAAACATTTCCAAGACTTGGGTCATGATGTATGTTTTATGCTTGGTGATTTTTCAGCCATGATTGGTGACCCCACTGGAAAATCAGAAACTCGCAAACGTCTCTCGAAAGAAGAGGTATTGGAAAATTCCAAAACCTACCAAACCCAAGTCTTTAAAATCCTCGACCCAAAGAAAACTCGTATCCTTTACAATTCCCATTGGTGTTCGGAATTAAAATTCGAAGATGTGCTTGTTCTCACCTCAAAGTATACGGTCTCACGAATGTTAGAACGTGATGATTTTACCAAACGACACAAAGCAGGCACACCGATTTCCATGATTGAGTTTTTATACCCACTCGTGCAAGGGTATGATTCCGTTGCCATGAAGTCTGACGTCGAACTTGGGGGAACAGACCAAAAGTTCAATATGCTTGTGGGCCGCGACTTACAAAGAGAATACGGCCAAAAACCGCAAGCCGTTATCACCTTGCCACTATTAGTTGGTCTAGACGGTGTAAAAAAAATGTCCAAGTCCCTTGGCAATTATGTGGGCATCATTGAAAAACCGATTGATATGTATGGGAAAATTATGTCGATCTCAGATGATCTGATGTGGAATTATTTTGAACTGCTCACAGACCTTCCTATGTCCGAGGTGGAAAAAAGAAAAGAGGGAATTCGTACAAAGGCCCTTCACCCAAAAGAAGTCAAAACGGAACTAGCACTCCTTATCATGGACCAACTCCATCCAACGGAAGAGAACCGGAAAGCCGTGGAAGAATGGACTGCCATCCACAATACCAAAAACAGAGCGCTTCCTGACGAAATTCCAACAGAAAATTTGGACTCCAGTTATTTTGCAGAAAAACCACCCCTTCTTGTGTATGTGTTGTCCCAACTCAAATTCATTCCGAGTGTTTCGGAAGGCCGTAGGCTCATCCAAGCGGGGGGATTGTATTTGGATGAGGAAAAAATTACCGATCCGACACTTGTTTTGGAACAGGGAAAGGAATACCTGATCCGGCAAGGGAAGAAAGGGAAATTTTTAAAGATCAAAACCTAAAGCGGGGGGAGACGAGTACAGAACCCTTGTCTCCCATCCGATAATCGATACTAAGGAAAGCCATACCTACATGTCACTCGATCCGACAAACGAAGAGAAAGAAATCCAGGACATCGTCCACGAACTTTCTAAGGACATCGAGAAAGATCGGTTATTTGCTAAAAAACTCCGTCGTTTCGCTTTTATCTCTGCTTTATCATTTGTTGGTGCAACTGTCCTTGTACTCTGTGGCTATCTTTTGTATTTGAGCCTCAGTGTGACCAAACTCGAATCTGAGGTAAAAGAAAAAGAACGAAACCTTCGCGAACTCGAGCAGTCCCTTTTTTCCTTGATGTACCAAGAACAACTTAGGGAAGAAAATGCCTTGGCTGGGGATACCGAACCCGATGCCGAACTTGCCAAACAAGTAGAAGAGAATATTGAATTCCTGAAAGAAGTAAGTCAAAATACCAAAGGTCGTAATATCCTACGAGGTAACGAAGCTCATAAAGAAATTGCTTTGACCTTCGACTTGGCAACAGGGGAAGAACTCCCTGTCCTTTACAATTACATCAAAGAACATAAAATAAAAGTGACTTTGTTTTTATCCAATGAAAGGCCTTCTGACATCAATGGATCTTTTTTTATCAGACAAAACTTAGATTACATCAAACGAATGGCAAAAACAGGTTCAGTGGAATTTGGGAACCATACCTGGTCTCATTTTAACTACCAACGATCAGTTACCGAAACCTCCTTAAAAAAACGAATGGTACTCGAATATTTATCTAAGTCGGTACTTGATCTCCCTCGTATGGCGGAAGAACTCAAACGAGTGGAAGATACATTTCATTCGCTCACAAAACAAGAGTTAAAGAAGTATTATCGTTTGCCTTATGGAGCTCTTAGCCAATTGATTTTAGATGCCCATGCAAGCCTTGGCTATACAGATCATATTATGTGGTCGAATAATGCCAAAGGATCTCTCGACTTACCCGATTATATCAGCAAACAATTTCTGTATAAAAAAACTTCCAAAGGCAAAAAGGAAGTGGTCAAAAATCCTCACTATAAAACGGGTGAGGAAACACTTACCTTTCTCGAGAATTGGGAAAAAGCAGATCCCAATGGAATGAATGGAGCCATCATCCTCATGCACCTCGGTGGTCCCCGTAAATTTGACAAATTGATTTATATCCTTCCTACTTTCATTGAAAGGATGAAAGAGAAGGGTTACAAATTCGTAACCCTTTCCGAAGTTCTAAACGACCAAAAAGACTAAACTCTCTTTAGGTAAATCTTTGTTTTCGATTTTTCAATTTGAGAGCAAACGAATCTCGAAACATATACAAGTTGAGATAAAATACCGGCACCATAATGAGCGTGATAAAAGTGGCAAAGGCGAGTCCCCAACCAAACGCAAGGGCCATGGGAACGAGGAATGGATCTTTTCCTCCGATTCCATAAGCTGTTGGCAGTAAACCTAAAACCGTTGTCACTGTTGTTAACAATACCGCACGCAGGCGAATGCTTCCTGCTTCCACTAACAAATCAAAGGTGGATTTGGAAGGGTCTTCAATCCTGAGTTGGTTTGCACAATCCACGAGCACAATGGAGTCGTTCACGACTACCCCCGCAAGTCCAATGATTCCAAGGAAGGCCAAAAAGGAGAAGGGTTGTCCATGCACTAAAAAGGCAAAAATCACACCGATCACAGCAAACGGAATGGCACTCATCACAATGAGTGGTTGCGCTAACGACCGAAATAGGGAAGCTAGGATCATATAGATGATGAGAAGTCCAACAAGGAAAGCTCGCCCAAGAGAGGCCATCGATTCTTCCGTGTCTTTGTTTTCTCCAGAGAACCGAACCGAATACCCAGGGTATTTGGTTATAATGCCTTCTGTGAGTTGTTTGGCTTCTAAATTGACCTGCCTGGATGTAGAAATTGTTTCATCAATATTGGAAGTGACTGTAAGGAGACGTTTTCCATCCAAGTGATTGATAGACGCTCGTCCTGGATTTCTGTCATAACTTGTCAGTCGTGAAACAGGAATTAGGTTTCCTGTGAGGTTATTCACATACACTTTATTCAAATGGGTGAGGGAAGACCTATATTCTTCGGGGAAACGAACACGCACATCCACTTCTTCATCGGCACGTTTGATTTTTGTGGAAACAGTTCCTTGTAAGGCAGTGTTAATCGCTAGGGAAACGGTTTGAACACTCACTCCAGCAAAAGACGCAAGGGCTTCATCCACTGAAACTCTGATTTCATCTTTTCCTTCGTTAAAATCATCCCCAATATCAGTGACACCTTTGATTTTGGCGAGGGCTTCCTTGTATTCAGCACCAATTTTGAGTAAGGTGGCAAAATCATCCCCTTTGATCTCAATGGCCACTGGTTTTCCAACGGGAGGACCTCCAGCGAGTTTTTCAAACTCTAAATTGACGAGTTTTCCTTTGAGGGGTAAAAACTCACTGGGAATGGGATCGATTTGGATTTTTTCCTCTAGTTTTTGATCCAGTTTTTCTTTGGCTAATTTTTCTTCGAGTAAGGCAAGGGACTTATCATTTAGCAAATATTTAGAATTTTCACGCACAACTTCGATGATTTTTTCTGTCGAACGTTCGCGGTTGTCATCGGGTGTGAGATAAACCATAACTTGTGCATAGTTTTTTCCACGTTTGGTGAATGGGTCGTTCGGGTCTTTTTGAATGATCCCCACTCGTGAGATGAAGTTTTCAACCTCACCTTCCGGTAGTTTGGCGATTGAATGTTCGATGGCTCGAATGAAACGATCTGTTTCTTCTAAATTTAAACCGGTTTCAGCTGTGACACGAATTTGGAAGGTTTCGATGGCTCCAGGAAAGAGTTTGAATTTTCCAAATTTGGCTTGGATGGCAAGGGAAAACACAAAAAGTCCGAGAAGCAGTCCCACCATTTTCCAACGGTTTGAGAGGGCAAAACGTAAGAGGGGGAGATAGGTTTTTTCTTTGAATCGGAGAAACCAGTGTGATTCTTCTTTTACTTCTCCCTTCATATCACCCGCTTTACTCACATCATATAAGTGAGACGGTAACATAAAAAAAGCTTCAAACAAGGAGCTACAAAGGGAAAGGATGACAACAAGTGGAATGGAGTGGATGAATTTTCCAAAAATCCCTGTCATAAACAACATAGGACCAAAAGCAGCGATGGTTGTTGTTACCGTTGCTGTAACAGGTGCTAGAACTTCGCTTGTCCCACGCATTGCTGCTTCAAATGGTTCTTCTCCCATTTCCAAATGGCGGTAAACGTTTTCACAGATGATGATGGCATCATCCACTAAAATTCCCACGACGATGATGAGTCCCATCATGGAAATTAGGTTTAACGTAAGACCCATGTAATTCATGGCTACAAAGGTCATGGCAATGGAGATCGGAATTCCGAGTGCTGTCATGAGAGCCATTCGCCATCCGAGGAATACAAATAGGGAGGCAGTCACAAGGATAAGGCCTGAGATTGCATTGGATGTTAAGACACCCAGACGTCTTCGGATGTATTTCGATAAATCATTTACAAACGCATGTTTGATGGTTCCGTTTGAGGATTTGATAAAACTTTCAACTACTTTTTTAGAATCATCTACAACAGAAATGGCATCAGCCTTTTCTCGTTTGATCACGGTGAGAGCAATCGCAATGTTTCCATTGGATTTATCTAGGTATTCCGAGTCTTCAAACCCTTCTGTGACTCGAGCTACATCTCGGATTCGAACGGAACGACCGGCATCATTTGTACGAATGAACACATTTTCAATTTCTTCTGCTGTATCAAATTCACCGACAGTGCGTACAATGATTTCTCTTGTTTTTTCATTGATGTTTCCACCTGGGAAATTGATATTCCGAAGGCGTAGAGCATTGATCACTTGTGTGGATGAGAGAGACATACTTCGGAGTTTGTCTGGATCTAAGTCCACCTTCATTTCTCTTTCTCGCCATCCACGTTTTGTGATTCTTGCTACAGACGGGAGATCTTTCAGTTTCTCTTCTAAGATTTTCGCTTGGTCTCTCAGTTCTTTTGCACTTAAAACAGGTTTTCCCTCTTTTAAGTTGGAAGAAAGGTGAATTTCAATGACGGGTTGTCTTGCGGTGGTGATCTCCGTCACAATAGGGTCTTCTGCATCCGTTGGTAAGTCTTGGATGCGATCAATAGCTGATTTTAAATCATCTACTACTTTTTGTGTGTTTTTTGTATTGGGATCGATGGTGATGATGATTCCAGATCGATTCTCTAAGGATGCCGAACGAAACTCTTTGATACCATCCACTTCTTTGATGGCGTCTTCTAATGGTTTGGTGACCAGTTTTTCTACATCAGCAGGAGCAGCCCCTGGGTAAATCGTAGTCACACTGACTATATCAAAATTGATATTGGGAAATGCTTCTCGATTCATCGTAGCTGCAGTAAAACCACCAACTAAGATGATAAGAACCGTTAATAGGTTTACGAATAAACTTTTAGAAAGAAAATACTGAACGATGGATGAACCCATGGAATCTCCTGCAAGAACTCACTTGCAAACCAAAACGATCTTAATTTAATCTAACAATTTTCCTGCAGTATCAATGTCTTCATTGAAACCAAATAACTTGGTGCTTTTCAAGCGATCCACGTACAATACACCAAACAAATGGTCACATTCATGTTGTAATACGATGGCTCGGTATCCTTCTATGATTTCGTCGTGTTCCTCGTAGTTTTCATCCCGCCATTTCATACGGATTTTATTCGGTCGTTCTACATACCCACGCATTCCAGGCACAGAAAGACAACCTTCCCAAAACCCATCTCCCGGAGGAGCTAGTGGGGTGATTTCTGGATTGAGGATGATTTGGTTTGGAACTTCTGGGGTTCCAGGATAACGTTCGTTGTCATCTTCTTGGCCGACGACCACCAATTTTTTCAAAACACCAATTTGTGGGGCGGCAAGACCCACACCATCCGCATGGCGCATGGTTTCAAACATATCTCGAATCAATTTTTTGAAATCTTTTGTTTGGATTTCGGATTCTGTGACATCTTCGCTCGTTTGACGAAGGAGAGGATTCCCAATTTTTAATATTTTACGTACAGCCATAATCTAATATGGAATAGATTGAAAAAGGTCACTGAATGATCAAGTGAACTCCTAACCAAATGAAAAAGAATTTGACAGGGAAGGGTTCAAACGCTGAAATCTCGGGAGGGATTTTGGAGACGAGGGGAATCGAACCCCCGACCTTTTGAATGCCATTCAAACGCTCTCCCAACTGAGCTACGTCCCCTTGTGCTAATCCAAGGTGAGAGACTGCGTTTGTCTGTCAACAGAATCCCAAAATGGCTAAGGAACCAGAGATTTTATGGGACAAGATACGGTAGAAGAACTCACTAAAAAATTGAAAATCCAATCGGATATCATCAAAGGGTATGAAAAAGTTCTTAGACTCAATGAACAAGAATTAGCTAATGCAGATGAAATCATTCGTATGTATGAACAAATCATCGATTACTCACGAGTAGAACTTAGGCAAGCAAAAGAAACTGTGGAAGCAAGTACAATGGTTTCCAATTTAAGTCGTGACGAACTCATGTCAGCCTTTGATAAAATCAAATCCCTTGAAGATGCCAATCGTAAACTGAGAGAAGAATCTTTAAAGTTTAGCAAAGATTAAACCATTGAAACCAAATTCCCTTCCGCCAATTATCTTAAAAAACAAAGATGGCGGATTCTATCTTTCCTCCTCATCAGAACTCGATGATGTATACCATTTCATATTAGGACAAGCCAAACGTTTTGTTTCCGCAAAAGCAGCGGCCATCTACGTACGAAATGAACGGGGAAATTTAAGTCAGATTGGTCTTATGCAAGATAAAGCCAATGCGGCTTTGATTGCAAAACATGTTTTCAAATCCAAAAAAAGTATCTTAGTCAAAAAAGGAACTCACATCAATCCAAATGATGCTCCCGTTTCGGAGTCGTATATCGCGTGTTATTTGGGAGATGAGCTGGGAGACATGTCGCTTGGTGTTTTGGTTTTAGAAGGCATCAAACATTTTCAGAATTTTTCCGAACAAGATTTAGATCTCATTAATTATTTTAGTGCCAATTTAAATGCGCTGTTTAAGGACACTGTTTTTTCGGAAGAAGAACCACAGTTTTTTAATTCCTTAGCCACTTCCGTTTTACTTCTCATCGACAATGCGAACATCCACAATAATAATAACCGGCTGCAATACTTTTTAGAAGAAATCATTCGTGTCGCTGTTCTCATCAATACTAGTGTTGATTTGGAACATGTACTTGTGATGGTGATGGAATCTGCCAAATCAGTGTTTCGTACAGAAGCTAGTTCCTTACTTTTATTAGATGAAAAGAAAGAGTTTTTGTTATTTCATACGGTTACAGGTGAAAAACGAGAAGAGGTTTCCAAAATCAAAGTTCCTGTGGGACAGGGAATTGCGGGAACTGTGGCTGTGACGAAACAACCCATGATCATCAATGATGCACAAAATGATGATCGGGTATTTCGTGATGTAGACAAGGCTTCTAATTTTGTAACTCGCAATATTTTGGCAAGTCCTCTGATTGTGGGAGACGAGGTCATTGGTGTCATTGAGGCAATCAATACCATTGATCGGAATAATTTTAGCCAAGATGATATCGATACGTTTTTATCCTTTTCGAGTGCTTGTGCAGTTGCCATTCAAAAAACAAGACTTTTAGAAAACCTAAACATCACAAACCTCGAACTCAAACAAAAATTAAGTACACTCGAATCCATTTTTGATTTAGGCCAGGCTGTTCTTGAATCCCATGACGAATTGGGACTCATGTCCAAAACATTGAGTATTCTCACCAAAGAGTTGTCATGCGAAGATGCGGGAATGGTCATTATCGAGGAAAAAAATAAAAACAGAATCCAGGTTTATGCTAGGCAACTTGGGATTGTTCGTGAATCCTTTTTTCCCATGTTTGAAAGTCGTTTGTTTTTAAGCCTAATGGAATCTGGAAATCCTAGGATGGCAGTGGTTACCCCACAACTAGAGGAATCCTTTTTGGAACTCGAGTTTTACACTCTGAAGAAAAACTTTCTCATTTTACCGATCGCTCCTAGAGGTGGCAATTTACGTGCGGCCTTGTATGTGAGTGGAAAACATTCCGCTCATTCGTTTAATGAAACGGATCTGCGTATGTTAAAAACATTGTCTTCTCCTTTAGCAAAAGCATACGAGAACTTACGCCTCAACCAAGAAATCATCACAAAAAAATCGATCGAAAAAGAAATCGAAATCACACGTAAGATCCAAAACAATATTTTACCCAATGCCCTCATCCAATCTCCACTCTTTGATTTAGGAGTCATGTCTGTCGCCGCCAAAGAAGTATCAGGTGATTTTTATGATTTCCATGCCTTTGGAGATGAACAGTTTTCCTTTCTTGTGGCGGATGTGTCTGGGAAAAGTTTACCTGCTGCTATTTTTATGGCCATGTCAAGTTCCATCATCCGGACTCTCTCTCGTACAACCGATCTTTCTCCTTCTGAACTCCTCTTTCGTGCCAACCAATTGATTTATGAAGATTCCCAATCCGGGATGTTTGTGACCTTGTTCCTTGTGAATTACCAAAGGAAAACACGTACCTTAAAGTTTGCATCGGCTGGCCACAATGACCAAATTTGGATCAAAAAGGATGGGAGTTTTGAACTCCTAAAGGGAAAAGGGGCGCCACTTGGTGTGGTTCCTCATACAAACTACCAGGGGGGAGAAATCCAACTGGAACCTGGCGATATTTTAGTTTTTTATACAGATGGAGCCATTGAGGAAAAAAGTCCCGATGGAGAAGAATACGGACTCGAGCGATTCATTGACTTTATCATCCAAAGGCGGGATGAATCGTCTCAAAAAATCGTGGAATCCGTGTATGACGACATTCGGGACTTTTCTCGGTCGGAAGAACAATATGATGATTTTACTGTGATGATCTTAAAATTTGCAGAGGTGACGAGTTTTGAAATGGTAAAGTCTTTTGATGCACATCCAAATGAAATTCCCAAACTCCGTGATTTTATTTCCGAACATTTGGAATCAAAAATCACAAAACCTTTTGCCTTTGATGACATCTTAATATCTTTGGATGAAGCAGCCACTAATATTGTGATGCATAGTTACAAAGATACAGAACTTCAAAATCCAAAGTTTGAATGTAAATTTGAACTGATGGGCGATAAGTTAAAAATTATTCTCGTAGATGAAGGCAAACCCTTCGACAGAAAAAAAGTTCCGAAACCTTCCGTAGAAGCCAATTTGAAAGGCGAACGAAAGGGAGGATTTGGCGTTTATCTCATGGAAACCCTTATGGACAAAGTTTCATATGAGTACAATGGGAAACAAAACATAACCTATTTGGAGAAAATAATCGTATGAACGAAGATAAAATTGGAATCCGATCAGAAGAATTGGGAAATAAGTTGGTTGTACATGTCCAAGGCAATTTGGATGTTCACAACACACATAAAATTGAAAAAGATTTACTAAATCTCGTCAGTTCTTCTGGCAAATCTGTGATTTTTAATTTGAGTGAAGTACCTTTTATTTCTTCCGCAGGACTCCGCCTTCTTGTCACGACACTCAGGCATTGCCAAGAGCAGAAAATCAGCATTTCTATCTGTGGATTACAACCAGCTGTCGAGAAAGTTTTCGATATTATCGGAATGCAGCAGTTATTCACAATTTATCCTGATTTAGATGCAGCTTTAAAGTAAAAATCACTTTTCTAAGTGATCCTAAACAAAACATTGGAAAAAAACTTATGGAAACCATGCAGTATTCCCTAAACAACCCGTTCAAAGAATCCAAGGCTCCGGAAACCAAAACCGGAATTTATGATGATGCTCTCAAACTCGGTAAAGAATTAATCGAAAAACCGTTTCTTGGTGGTGGTGAAGACAGAATTCGTGTCCAACATTCCAAAAACAGGATGACGGTCTGGGAAAGGATCAAAGTTCTCACAGACGAAGAACCAAACATCACGTACCAAAACTGGGGTCCCAATTTAGATGGTGCCTCCATCGTAACAGGAATTTTAAATATCAAGGGTCGCGACGTAGCGGTCTACGGGCATGATTTTACATTACGTGCTGGCTCCATGGATGCGACAAACGGTAGTAAACTAGCTCGCCTCATCCAAATGGCTGGAACTCATGGAATCCCACTTATCGGGATGAACGACTCTGCAGGTGCTTATGTGCCAGCGGGTGTCGGTGGACTTGACGGATACTCCGAAGCATTCACAGCACTTCGTAAAATCAGTGGTGTGGTTCCTTCTGTCATGCTCATGTTTGGGTTTAACGCTGGTGGTGGTGCTTACCTTCCACGCCAAGGATCGTTTATGATCCAATGTGACGGAACCTTCTTTGGTCTCACTGGACCTGGTGTGGTAAAGTCAGTTCTCGGGGAAGATATCTCGGCAGAAGACTTAGGGGGCCCAAAGGTTCACGGTCAATCTGGGGTGGTAGACCTTGTGACTGGTGATGAGTTGGGATCTCTACGCACAGCCATCCGTCTTCTCTCTTATTTGCCAGACAATAACCATAGTTTTGCGCCTTTTTATCCAACGTCTGACCCTGTGGACAGATTCATCTACGAAGAAGATATCCTTTTCCGTAAAACATTCAATTCCCCTACAGGGATGAACACTCCTTTTGACATCACCCTATACTTACAACAGATCTGTGACCATGGGGAGTTCTTTGAATTACAACCACAAAGAGCAAGAAACATCGTCACTGCTTTTGGTCGCATTGGTGGTCATGTAGTTGGTTTTCTTGCCAATAACTCCGCTGTTTCTTCTGGGCAGATTGACATTGGAGCGTCTCGTAAAGGAACTCGTTTTGTTCGTTTCTGTAACTTGTACAATATCCCAATGGTGTTTGTAGAAGACACAACTGGATTTTTACCAGGCCGTGACCAAGAACATAATGGGATTGTTCTCGAAGGAAGAAAACTCCTCGATTCTATCATTGATTTACGAACTCCAAGACTCACACTCATCATTCGTAATGCGTTTGGTGGTGCTTATGCAACATTTAACTCGTATTTTACGGGAGCATCGATGGTGTTTGCTCTTCCTACTGCAAGGATTGCCGTTATGGGTCCTGCTGGAAAAGAGTATGTATACAAAGATGAAATCACTGGGGTTCAAAAAGAATTCCTTGCCAATGTCAAAAAAGGAATGAGTGAAAAAGAAGCGATTTCCATTCGCGATGGAAAACTTTTTGAAATTGGCCAACGATACGAAAAAGAACTCATGAATCCAAAAGAAGCTCTTTCTCTAGGTTCTGTTTCTTCCATCATCCTACCAGGTTACACTCGTAATGTTTTATCCAAAAACTTAAGTTTCCTGATGTCGAAATACAAACCGGCGGAAATGTCCGGACCTCAAAGGGAGTTTGAATAATTTCCATGTTAGATAAGAATTTAAAACGCATTCAGTTCCAAGAATCAGAATCCGCATGGATTCGTTCCTTCAGTGTGGAATCAATCAAATGCCTCATCGTTTGCCGTGGTCCTGTTCGTAAGGAAACCATGGATGTCTTTGATGCCATTGGTGTGAAAGAGTATGGAATTTTACTTTCTGAAAAAGATTCCATCGTGTATCCAAAAGCACTTGCTCCTGAACTTCGTAACTTCCGTTTCCCAGAAAACATCCACCGAGTTCCTGATTATATGGGAGCTGGTAAGGAAGAAAAAGAGGAGCGTATCCAACAAATCATTGGAATCGCAAAAGACAATGGATACACACATATCTTTGCTGGTTACGGATTTATGGCAGAAGATGCCGAGTTCATTGAAGCCATTGAAAAAGCAGGAATCATCTTTATGGGACCAAGTTCCCATGTGGCAAAAGGTGCTGGGGCAAAAGACGAAGCAAAAAAACTCGCACGTAGCCTCAATGTATCGGTAACCCCAGGTGTGGATAACATCACAGCACTTGCTTTACTTCGTAAAACGGGAAATTCCAAAGATGGTCTCCTGAAAGTTGCCAAAGAAAACAATCTAAACTTTTCTTTCAACGATTCCAAATCATTGGAAGACAACGCAGAAATTTTACTCCAACTTTCGTACGAAAAAACCATTGATATCACATCCATTCCTGACCTACAAAAAGAGTCAGAAATTCTCTGTGAAGACATTTGGAAAAAGTATCCTGGCAAACGAATCCGATTCAAATACATCGGTGGTGGTGGTGGAAAAGGCCAACGTGTGATCTCTTCCAAAGGAGAAATCGAATCTGCGGTCATGGAAATTTTGGCAGAGTCCAAAGTGACTGCCGTTGGATCCAATCGAAACTTCCTCATTGAGTTAAACATTGAAAACACTCGTCACAATGAAATCCAGCTCATCGGGAACGGAGAATGGTCCTTGTCTCTTGGGGGACGGGATTGTTCCCTTCAGATGCACGAACAAAAACTCTTAGAGATTTCCCAAACCGTGGAACTCTTACAAAAAGAAGCAGACCTTGTTCGTTCTTCCAATCCAAAAAAAGCAGCTATCCTCGACAAAGATGTACAAACACTCAAAGATATGGAACACCAAGCAGAAGTGTTTGGAAAGGCAATTCGCCTCAATTCCGTTTCTACCTTTGAATGTATCGTAGAAGGAAATAGTTTTTTCTTTATGGAAGTGAACACTCGGATCCAGGTAGAACACCGAGTCACCGAGATGGTTTACAAGATGAAGTTTACCAATCCTAACGATCCAAATGACTTCTTCTACATTGATTCCCTCGTGGAAGCGATGGCAGTGTTATCCATCCACGGACCACGAGTTCCAAAACCAGAACGAATTGTACGCAATGTATCTGGAGCAGAAGTTCGGATCAATGCGACAAACCGTGCTCTCCAACCTCACGCTGGTGGGATCATCCAAAACTGGTCAAACCCACTTCCAGAAGAGATCCGGGATGACCAAGGGATTTGTACGCGTAACCCTGATACAGGTGCCTTTGTTCATTACAACTTGGCTGGAGCATACGACTCCAACGTAGCTCTCATTGTATCCTATGGAGAAAGCCGAACAGAAAACTTAGAAATTTTAGGAAACATCCTTCGCAAAACAGAGCTTAGGGGCCAAAATCTAGAAACCAACTTACTCGTTCACTATGGACTCATCCAGTGGATTTTAGGTAAGGATGCGATGTTCAAACCATCGACTGCGTTTATGATCTCCTACTTAGCAGGGATTGGTGCGTTACAAGCAGTCATTAATGATTTGGATTTAGAATACCTTTGGTCAGAAAAAACAAAAGCCGCTGATGCCGACCTGAAAAAAATCCTCAGTAAAAAAATGACTCTTGTGATCCGTCCTATGGAACGTCTCCTTGCCAATCCACACTTACTTGGTGGATTTCTCGGGTATTTTGATGGGAAACTTTGGACTCGCAGTGGAAACAATGTTAGTTTCAACGAAAACCCAATTCAGTTTTTGGATTCTTTGTATTACTACTTAAACTTGGATACCACGGAACAAAAAGCAAGTTCCGAAAAAATTTGGGACCACGACGAGAAGTTACTTATTGAAGCAAAAGAGTTTTATGCGGAACTTTCCAAACGCACTGGACTGAAAACTTGGAAAGAAATTTCTGAAGCAGTAGCGAAAGGAAAAAATCCTTCTAAGGAAATCTCTGAGGAACTTTGGGAAAAAGTAAAAGCAAGTCATAACGGATTCCAAGCAGGACTTGAGACATTGTTATTACTTCCGAAAATTGGTATCAAATCGAATTTCTTTGGTCTCGATGTGAATGCAGATTTGGACGGAGTGGTTCCTGACGAATTTAAAAACAAAGACACAAGAGATGCGTTTATCAAAACTCTGAACCCTCCACCGAAGATGTCAGGGGATGAAATTGTGGCACCAATGGGTGGTATGTTCTACTCCAAAGAAGCTCCCAACCTTCCTCCTCTCATCAACGAAGGAGACCACTTCCAAGCGGGGCAACCTCTCTTTATCATTGAAGTAATGAAGATGTTTAACAAAATCCTGGCACCAGTGAGTGGAACCGTAGTCAAAAATTTGATGGCGGATTCTGATGGAAAGATTGTGACAAAAGCACAACCCATCTTCAAAATCAAACCAGACGAAATTTTGAAGGAAGAATCTCCAGAAGACATTCGCGCTAGAAAAATAAAAGTGACAAAGGAATTGGGGCTCGGTTGATTTAACCGTAGCCTACAATGGTTTTGTAAATTTCACCTAAAGGGAGGATGTGATCCACACATCCTCTTTTGATTGCCTCTTTTGGCATTCCAAAGACAACAGACGATTCCTCATTTTGAGCAATGGTTTCCGCACCGGCTTCTTTCATTTCCACAAGTCCAGCCGCTCCATCATCTCCCATACCTGTCATGATGATGCCACGGGAGTTTTTCCCAGCAGACTTTGCCACCGAACGAAATAAAACATCCACAGATGGTTTGTGGCGGTTGACAAGAGGTCCATCTACCACTTCTACAAAATACTGAGCACCAGATCGTTTGACGGTCATATGTTTGTTCCCAGGGGCAATGAGGGCAAGTCCTCGCACCACACGATCTCCGTGTTTTGCTTCTTTTACTGCGATTTCGCAGATGGAATCTAGGCGTTTGGCGAAGGCTTCGGTGAATTTTTCTGGCATATGTTGGACAATGACAATCCCTGGAGTTTTGTCCTTGGGGAGTTTGGTTAACACCTGTTCCAAGGCAATGGTGCCACCAGTGGAAGTTCCAATGGCAACAATCTTTTCCGTTGCTTGTAAAGAGGATAGGTCTTGTTTTTTTTCTAACTGAACTTTGAATTCTTTTGTCTTACTAGGATTCGGTAATTGTTTGATCGTAGCTTGAGCTGCAGCCATTACCGCATCTGTTAAGGCGATTGTACTTTCGTTTAAAAAATCTTTGAGTCCAATTTTTGGTTTGGTGATGATATCACAGGCACCGAGATTCATGGCAAGAATTGCCGTTTCTGATCCTTCCTCTGTTAGGGTGGAACAAATGACAACTGGTGTTGGTCTTTCTGACATGATTTTTTTTAAAAAAGTCAATCCATCCATTCTTGGCATTTCAATGTCTAGGACGATGACATCAGGCCAATCATTATTCATTTTGTCCATAGCAAAGATGGGATCAGAAGCACTTCCTAAAAAATGGAATTGAGAATCTTGTTTGAAAGTTTCGGTTAACACTTGTCTAACGACTGCAGAATCATCGATCACAAAAACTTTGATTTTCTTCATCATTATTTTTTTTCCACCCAAACTTCACCATCCCAAATGGAAAAATAAATTTTCCGAGATTGGTTCCCGCCTAAATCTTCTGAGATAATTTTGATTTGGTGTTCCGATAAAATGTTTTTAGCAAATTCTGCATTTCTTGTTCCAATGAGACTTGTCGCATCATTTCTTAATATTTCTCGTTCTTCATTCAAAAACATGTTCGATCCACCGAAAATTTTAGCTAAATAATCAGATGGTTTGGTGTGTGATTTTTTAATTTCATCTAAGAAAAACTGAAATGCATCGGTTCCATACTTAAAGGTTTTTTCGAATTTGATATCAGTGGGATAGGGGAGTAAAAAATGACACATCCCTCCAAAATAGTATTTTGGATGCCATAAAACAATGGAGACACAAGAACCTAGAAGTGTACGGACTCTATTATGGCGATCTCCAAAAAAGATTTCACCGGGTTTTAAATAAGAGTCTATCACTTCAATTGGTGGTTCCATATCACTCGCTAGACTGAGCAGAAGTTTCTTGAATGGTTTGAATCTCTGATAAATCCAAGATTTGATTGATTTTTAAAATAATCACAAATTGATTTTCTAATTTGCCAATGCCTTGGATAAAATCCAACCGAATTTTGGAACCAAAACTTGGGGCTTCTTCAATTTGGTTTTCTGGAATGTCGACTACTTCATTGACTGCATCAACAAGTAGTCCAACGTCCAAATTTTCTTTTTCCAGTTTGATTTCGGTTATGATGATACAGGTTTTACGATTTGTTTCCGTTTTCTTTTTGTAAAACCTAGTATTTAAATCAATCACGGGCACAACATTTCCACGTAAATTGATGACCCCTGGAATGTAGTCTGGCATCATCGGAACATGAGTGACGGATTCATACTCAATGATTTCTTTGATGTATAAAATCCCAAGTCCAAATAATTCATTGGAGAGTAGGAACGTGAGGTATTGGATCTCTTGCATGTCTAACTCCCTTTAGTATTTTTGGAACTTTCCATGCTCATCCGACTCCTCTCCTTTTTTTGCCAATGTTTCTTTTTTCGTAGTAGGCATTTTGGGAGAAGGGTGTTTTAAGGACTTTACATCACTGGGTTGTGTGACAGCGGATAATTTTCCAAGTTTGAAAAAACTAATCGAAGACAACAAACGTTCTGCTTGTGCTTGAAGTTCTTCTGCAATGGCAGCCAGTTCCTCTGAGGCACTCGCTGATTGTTGGGAAACTTGGTCAAGTTGGCCCATGGCTTTATTCACTTCATTCACGCCAGAGGATTGTTCTTGGCTTGCTGCCGTAATTTCTTGGACAAGGTCAGCTGTTTTATTGATAGCTGGAACAATTTCCTCGATTAGTTTTCCTGCAGATTCTGCAATTTGAACGGAACTTCCAGCAAGGGTTCCAATTTCATTGGCAGATTTTTGTGACCTTTCTGCTAGTTTTCGAACTTCAGATGCGACTACGGCAAATCCTTTTCCATGTTCTCCTGCTCTTGCTGCTTCTATCGCAGCGTTTAATGCAAGTAAGTTGGTTTGGTAAGCAATGTCTTCGATGATCGAAATTTTATCAGCGATTTCTTTCATGGCAGATACTGTGTTTTTGACAGCCTCTCCACCTTGTTTTGCATCTTTGGCGGACTTTGTTGCGATGGTATCTGTTTGTTTTGCATTTTCTGCATTTTGGTCAATCGAGGCACCCATCTCTTCCAAAGAGGCCGAAGTTTCCTCAACGGAAGCTGCTTGTTCACTGGCACCTTGGGAGAGGGTACTCGCTGTTGAGGCAACTTCATCAGCCGCATTCACAAGGGCATCCGTGTTGGTTCTTACTTCGTTGATGATTTCCACTAATTTTTTAGAAGTATTGTTGAAGGAGTCTCTGAGTCTTGCAAATCCACCATCGTAATGATTTGTGATGAGTTGTGTTAGATCTCCTTTTTCTAAAGCTGCAAGGCCTACTACCAAATCTTCTACAATACGAGTTGTTTCGATTGCCAATTTTTTTTGGTCAGTGATATCGGATGCAAATTTGATTACCTTGTATGGTTTACCATTTAGATCCAAAATTGGATTGTAAGTTGCCTGTAACCAAACTTCTTTTCCACCTTTTCCAATCCGTTTGTATTCTGCGGTTTGAAATTCTCCACGACCGAGTGAAATCCAAAATTGTTTGTATTCTTCCGAATTCACGTAATTTGACTCCACAAACATCCGGTGATGTTTCCCTTCCACTTCTGAAAGGGTATAACCCATTGTATTCAAAAAGATATCATTGGCAGTTAGGATCGTTCCATCCAATTGAAATTCGATTGTCGCCTGTGCTTTGTTAATGGCTTCAATTTGGCCAACAAATTCTCGAATTTGTTTTTTGTTCTCTGTGATGTCTGTTGCAAATTTGATTACCTTCATCGGCACTCCATTAGCATCGAGAATTGGGGTGTAGGTCGCCTGTAACCAAACTTCTTTTCCATTTTTTCCAATCCGTTTGTATTCTGCCGTTTGGAATTCTCCTCGGTTGAGGCTGGCCCAGAATTGGCGATAGGCGTCTGTATTTACTTCCTTGGTTTCCACAAACATACGATGGTGTTGGCCTTTGATTTCTGTTAATTGATATCCCATCAATGTCAAAAAGTTTTCGTTTGCAGTGAGGATGGTTCCATCCATTTTAAATTCAATCATCGCTTGAGACCGATCAACGGCTCTTGATTGTGCATTCGATTCGGTGACGTCTGCCCATTCTACTACGCTTCCCAATCTTTCGCCTTTATCAGTCAAAATGGGGTTGGCAATTAAATTGAATTCGCGATTGCCAATCGTAATATTTGTTTTGTGTTCTGATGTAAAGGTTCCCAGGAGTTTTCTTTGGTGGCTTGGATCTTTGTGGTAGGAATCAATATTACTACCCATTAGATTTTTTAAGGAAAAATTTCGAATTTGTTTTTGGATGTCAGCTTCCGAATTGGAAAACATTTTTTGAATGGATTTATTCATATAAACGACATCTAAATTTACATCGGATATCATTACGTTTGTGGAAACAGAATCCAGAGCTGTTCGAATTTTGATCGCTTCTTGTAAAGGTTTACTAACTTGTTTGATTAATAAAATTAATAATCCAAGAGATAAAAGTAAAAATATCCCAGAACTAACATAAAGAATGGTATGGTCCTTTGGTGTTTCTGTGAGTTTTGTTTGGATTTCATTTAAGCTCGAGAGGAAAATTTGTTTTTGAAAGTCTTCCAAGTGACTTGAGTAGTTTTTCCATTTTGTTGAAATTTCTGGAAGAATGGCAGATGGTTGTTTTCCTTTTTTATCTCTCTCAAGGGAATTGATTTGGTTGGAAACTGTTTCTAAGTAACTATCTTTTTCTTTTGTGACAACATAGAATTTTGATATTTCATCTTCTTTTGTAAAGATTTTGGAAATCTGCTCATAGGATTGGTTGAGTTTATCTATATCATACTTTGTTTTTGCGACTAAGGTTTCATCTGAACCATTGGTATGAGTAATGGCCGAAACCGCTTCCTGGATCGACATACTCGACTTTAACAAATGAGATATGGAATCAAGTTTCTTTGTCCGTTCTTCTACATTCAAAGGGATGGATTCTTTTTTGTCAAACAATCCGGAGTGATAAACACTGACCCAGATTGTGAACAAAAATCCGATTAAAAAATATCCGACTAGTTTTGTGTTTGTATTCACTGACTTCATATCAACCTCTACGACTTACTAATTTCTGATTTTCGATGCTAATTGTTCTCTCAAATAAAGAGGGAACATCAATTATTAGTGCCACATTTCCATCCCCAAGGATACTGGATCCGCTAACACCTTTTACATGACGGAATACCGAACCCATTGGCTTAATCACGGTTTGGTATTCACCTAACAATTTCTCAACAACGATTCCTGCTTTTTTATCTCCATTGCGAACGATCACAATGTTTTCCCTGGTTTCTATTGCACTAGTTTCACAATGATAATAATCCCTCAGTCGAAGGAATGGAATCAAATTCCCTCGAAGTGCAAAAAATTGATTGTGATCTGTTTTATGGTCATCTGAAAAATGTAAACATTCTAAAACCATTTCCATAGGGATGATGAAATGACTTTTTCCAACGGCTACAAGGAAACCTTCAATGATGGCAAGAGTCAGAGGCAATCGTAAAATGAAACGACTTCCTTTTCCCTGTGTAGATCTCACTGTGATGGAACCGCGAAGGGCTTCAATATTCTTATACACAACATCCAGTCCAACCCCTCTACCGGAAACATTGGTGACATGGGATGCCGTGGAAAAACCTGGTTGGAAGAGGAGTTTATAAATTTCTTCTTCGGAATCAGGGATAGGTCCAGTTACCAAACCTCTTTCCACTCCCTTATTCCATACTTTCTCTTTTGAAATTCCGTTTCCATCATCTGAAACTTCGATGACAACACTACCAGCTTCATGATAGGCATTCAGTTTGATGGTACCTTGTTTTGGTTTTCCATTTTGGATCCGAACTTCAGGAGATTCCAATCCGTGGTCACAGGCATTGCGGACAAGGTGGGTGAGGGGATCACTTAATTTTTCGACAATGTTACGATCCAGTTCTGTTTCATCCCCTTCCGTGATGAGTCGAATGTCTTTTTGTAAATCTTTTCCTAAGTCTCGGACAATTCTAGAATACTTTTGAAAACTTTCACCGATGGGAACCATTCGTAGTTTTAAGGAAATTTCTCTCACTTCATTCAGAAGTCGCATCACAAGCAATGAGGATTCTTGTAAGTTGGAATCTTCGGTATCACCAATCAATTGGTTCATATTGGCACAAGAAACAACTAGTTCTCCTACACGATTGATGAGATTGTCAATTCGTTTGGAATCCACTTTGATGGTGATGGATTTAGTGGTTTCCTTGTTGGGATCGGAAAGATTCTGCGTTTGTTTCGAATCATTTTCTCCATTCGCTATCTCTAGTGTAGGATGTGATGTTTGAGAAGGTGTTAGAGTTGGAGAAGTGAGGGATCCAGTTGTTTGGGAGGAAAATCCGGTTTTTCTTGCTTTGATTTCTTCTAAATACACCAAAAAACCGTTTTCATCCAACACTTGGATTTCTTTCCAAACATTCCCTAAATAAATTTCTTCTTCTGGAAGTTGGTTTGCTAAATCAACGAGGTCTGCCGTTTGAAAACCAGGTGGGTAAATCTGCAAAAAACTATCTTGTTCGATGAAGTTAAATACTTTGCTGACTGTATCCAAATCCTTCTCGGATTGGAATTGGATTTCAAATCCTAAATAACAGTTTTCGGGATCAAACTCGTTTGCATCTGGTAAAAATTGTTCGATTGTTTTTAAAGAAACAATGGTACCTATTTTTTTTAAATAACCAATGAAGGAGATGGGGTCAAGTCCATGGGAAAATACATTTAAATTTGGGCGAAACGATATAAGATAATTTGGAAATCCTGTTTCGTCATGTGCGTCATTGTTATTCAGGTCTACGCTTTTCGATTCTGCTTTTGCTTGGGACTGATTCTCTGTTTCCAAAAATTTTGGGAAGGATTTGTTTTCTTTACTTTCGTTTCCGTGTAAGTAAGGTTTCATCGCATCGAGGATGGTTTGACCCAAAACAATTTTTTCAGAAGGGATTTTTCCTTTGGTTTCTTCTGCTACTAAAAAATTCAAATGGTCTTTTGCTTTTAACAGTAGTTCGGTGAGAGAGGTTTGGAACGGAATGGTATGAGAACGTAATTCGTCTAAAAGATTTTCAACTACATGTGTAAAAGAAACTGTGGCATCAAAGCCAAACATCCCAGCCGTACCTTTAATGGTATGGACTGCTCGAAAGATGGCATTGAGATCATCATCCGAGGGAAGGGAAGATTCTGTACGAAGTAAAATGGATTCCATGTCTCGTAAGAGCTCTTCCGATTCGACAAGGTAGGCGTCTATGACTTCCGATAAATCCATCAGGAGACTTTCCTTGTTCCATATCGGAATTCGACTTCATTTGAATGTTCCTTTTTCACTTTGATACGATCCCCAAAGTAAGATACGAGTCCAAGCAAATCAAAACTTTTGAGAACAGCGAGAGAGTGGTTTAGGAGTTCTAAACTTTGATGGTTTTGTAAACTTCTTTTTTTAAGAAAAAGAAGAAGTTGGATCCCTGATGAGTCGATCCTTTCGATGTCATTTAAGTTTAATTTTATCTTTTTGACTTTGTTGTTTTCCCATTGTTTTGTCAATTCATACCATTCCTTGATGAAAGGTACAGTAAGGTAACCTGACCAAACAATTTCAGTTTCGCTATTTGTATTTTGAATGGTTTGGTTTGGTTCCATAACTAAGGTAATAACTTGGTGATTGTATCCAAAAGTTCTTCAGGGGAAAATGGTTTGGTTAACCATGCTTTCGCACCTGCATCCATCCCTTGCTGTTTTTTTTCTGGTTGTGATTCTGTGGTTAACATGATGATCGGAGTGAATTTAAATTTAGAATTTTCTTTTACTTTTTTAATAAAACTAATTCCATCCATATTCGGCATATTCATGTCGGAAACAATTAGATCAACGGCATTGGCTTCTAATTGTTTTAAGCCTTCAAGTCCATCACCTGCTTCGATCAAATCAAAGTTTGCATTTTTAAGATGGACAGAAATGATTTTTCGGAACACGGCTGAATCATCGATAATTAAGATTTTTCTATTCATTTGATTTCCTTTTATGTTTGAATTGGGAGAAAGATTTCGGCGATCACACAATTTGCCTTTGTTTCCGTTGTATGGTCGATGGCATTTCGGATAAAAAACATTCCATTGTGTTTTTGTAAGATAAAATCAACCATCGTAAGTCCAAGACCTAAACTAAATTTTTCTTTGTGGTAAAAACTTTCTACTGGGGGATGAATGCGGTAAAAAGGTTCTACTAATTTTTTTTCGGCATGGAGTAGTTGTTTTGCATAATCGTCTTCAATCACATTGTTTTTGGCAGACAAACAAAAATAACCATCTACAAAGGTAACAAAAATATCAAAATTAGAGTTTTGTTTGGAATACTTTAAACCATTCGTAAAAATTTCAAAGAGAATGATTTTAATGGATTCGATATCCATCTCCAAAGTCACCATTTGTTTCACAACTGGTAAATTGACTTTGATCTGTTTGTCATTCAATTCCTTGTGAAATTCCTTTGTGATATCGGGTAAAAGTGACAATAGAATGTCGCTAGATACTTTTTTTAAAGTGAATTTGGATTGGATGATTTCCACTGCTAAATCTAGACCTTTTAACATTGTTATGTTGTGGTCTTGGTTTTCAGCGAGTAAATCCCAGTATTCTTTTTGAATGAGATAATTTCCGTTTTCCTCTTTTTTGATTTTATCAATCGTATCGATGAGAGTTGTCATGGCGCCAAGACCTGAGCCTTGCATCATTGTGGTTTTTAAATTCAAAATGGAATTGAGTTCAGCATTGACTTCCGTTGTTTTTCTGTGAGACTCTTTGTAGTTGAGCCATTCCAATTGGCTTTTGAGTTCTTTTTTCTCTTCATCAATGAGAAGTGCTTCCATTCTCTTTAAGTAGACGTATTCTAATGCCTTTTCCAAACGATCAGATACAATTTCTACATGAAGAGGTTTGATTAGATAATCATAAACACCCAATTTCATCACTTCTATGATTTCTTCTGTTTGATCAATCGCTGTTTGAACGATATACACTGCATTTGGTTCGAGTTTATTATGTTCGGCGATGAAGGTTTTGCCATCCATCACTGGCATCATCAGATCCACCAAAAACAAACTATAATGTTTTTGTTTCGCCATTTTTAAGGCGATGTCTCCATTTTCAGCTACTTCCGAAACCACACCGATCCGTTTGCAAATTCCTTCTAAGAGAACTTGGTTTTCTTTTTTATCTTCAATGATAAGGATTGGTTCATTGGGTCGTCGAAGACGTTCTGTTTTGGAAACAGATATTAGATTTAGTTCGTTTGGTTCCACCATATAGAATATCGGAAATTCTATTCCTAAATTCCAATTGGTTCAATACCTTTATTTTCTATTTTCAGGGATTATGAGAGTAAATGTGGATCCTTCGCCGACAAGGGAGGTGAGTTCAATTTTCCCACCCAGTTTTTCTGCCAAACCTTGTGAAATGGATAAACCGAGTCCTGTTCCTTCGATTTGACCGTCGTCATAGAGCCTTGTAAAACTGTGAAAGATGCGATTCTGATCTTCTTTAGGAATGCCCGGACCAAAATCTTTGACCTTGAATAAAAGATTAGAATCATTCCATTCGCAATGGAATTCAACGAAGGAATGATTCGCATATTTGATCGCGTTAGATAATAAATTCAAAAGGATTTGTTGGATTTTTCCACTGTCTGAAACCAGAGATTTTGATTGGATGGGTGGATAAAAACGAATTTCCATTCGTTTAGCATCGGCTTGGGGTTTAATGAGTTCCAATGCCTGCCTACAAATCTCTTCTGGTTTGAATTCCGCGATTTTTAATTCGATTTGCCCCGATTCTATTTTCATCAAATGTAAGATTTCATTGATCATTTTTAGCAGTCGTGTACCACCCGAATAAATATAATTTAAATATTCTTTTCCCGTTTCATCTGCTTCTGGTAATTGGATGAGTTTGGAAAATCCAATGATAGAATTGAGTGGAGTACGTAGTTCGTGGCTTACATGAGCTAAGAATTCTGTTTTCGCTTTGTAGGCACGTTCCAATTCTTCTTTGGTACGACTGAGGTCTAACGTTCGTTCTAAGACAAGGGACTCCAAACTCGATTTATAACGATTTAATTCAGTTAAGTCTTTGTCTCTTTGTACAAATAAACCCATCCAGCGGCTGACTGTTTGGAAGATGAGTAAGTTTTCATGATGGATGACAAAATTGGGAGTGTGTTTTTGAAATCCCATAATGCCTAAGAATTGATTTTCAAAATGTACGGGAATCCATAACAAGGTTTCCACTTTGGATTCTTCAAAATACCATTTCTCTTTGGGAAGGGCTTTTTCTTTTTGTAAATAAATGAGTTTTCCATTCTTTAATTTATGAATCCACCGGTTGATTCCTTCCCTGTTCCAATTTAAATTTTGAAATTTTGTGGGTAATAAAGGGAAATCTGTTGATTTACGTTCGTTCACCCAAATTTCAAAGTTTTCAATATCTGTTTCTGTGGTTTCCATATGTTTTAAGAAAAATATCGAATCCATTTCTGTGAAATAAAGAAGTTGGTAGAGTGCTTGTGGTAAACTCTCTCTGATGGATGGTTTTTGGATGAGGATTTGGATGGAGGAGGCAACACCTAATTCAAATCGAAGGCGCCAGGCAATTTCTTCTTCTTGTTTTTGTTTGATGGTGATGTCTTTTACAAAAAACTTTGTATATTGTTTTCCTGGAATTCCCTTTGTGTAATCAAAATGTCCGAAGGAAGTTTCTAAAATTTTACCATCTACTTTGTAGATGATTTCAGTGTTAAAGTCATTTGTTTTGATTTTGTTTTTTAAAAAAAAACGGCTATCAAATTCTTTTGCAAGTTCGGTATAGATTGAGTTTTGTAACAAAATCTCGTAGGATTTTGTTTGTGAATCGATCATTAGAATCGCTGTCCCTGAGTCATTTCCTTCCAGGGAAGCTTGAAACAAGGACAGGGGATCTAAAATCATACTAATACTGCTTTAGTAATTCTTTCGGAAGTTTGAAACTCATTGTATCTTCGCGACTTTCCGGAAACAAAGATACAGTTGCCTTGGGAAAGTGTTTTAGGATTTCTTCTACAATTTCATCCACCAAAACTTGTGGGCTGGAAGCACCTGCCGTAATTCCTAAAATTTTGATATTGGAACTGATGATATGATCTGGATTTACATCTTCTTTTTTGGAAATTTGGAAACTGGCAGGTCTTGTTTTCTTTGCTAATTGACAAAGGCGAACCGAATTGGATGAGTTTTCAGCACCAATGACTAACATGGCATCTACAGATTCTAACATTTTTTGTACGGCATCTTGTCTTTCCGTGGTCGCATAACAAATGTCATCTTTTTGCGGGTGTTCTACGTGAGGAAATACCTCTTCGATTTTTTTGACGATGTTTTTGGTATCCGCTACAGAGAGAGTAGTTTGCATCAAATACGTTAATGGTTTGTCCTGATTGATTTTATTTTGTAAGGTTTCCACATCCTCAGGAGATTCTACCAAATACATTTCCGCTTCGCCCATGGTTCCAATGGCTTCGTCATGACCTTTGTGGCCAATGTAGATGATTTGGTGGGTATCTTTGATATTGCGGGCTTTTTTATGGACCCGGTTGACAAGGGGGCAAGTGGCATCCCCAATTTTCATTTTACGTTCCGTTGCTTCTTTTACCACTTCTGGGGACACTCCATGGGCTGAAAACACAACAGTTGCTCCATCTGGTACTTCATTCAGTTCGCTGATGAATCGGATTCCCTTTTTTTTCATTTCCTCGACCACTCTTTGGTTATGAACGATTTCTTTTCGAACATAAAGAGGTGAATCTGGGTTTTCCTGAAATGCCGTTTCGACATAGGAGATCGCATATTTCACTCCAGCACAAAATCCTCGGGGGTTCGCTAAATAAATTGTCTCTAACACGGGAAAAAGCCTGCCTTTTCTTGGAATCCAATTCCATAGAATTCCTAGGACATATTTTAGAAAAGGGGAAGTTCTGTTTTTATTCAAATTTTATTTCATTTTCCCTATTATCCTCCCTCCCAGAATGACCGATCCTTATCTTGAAAAGGCCAAGGATGGCCTCTTCGAAAATTCATCAATTTCTTGGGTTCAAGGTGAAAACCTTGAGCGGTGAGAGAACGGATTCAAGGAGGAACCCGGATGATTATCAACCACAACGTAAGTGCGATCTTTGCACACAGAACTTTGAAGTCTAACGACGCGAACCTGAGCAAAGATATCGAAAAGTTGTCTTCTGGTATGCGGATTAACAAAGCCGGAGATGACGCATCTGGACTTGCAGTGTCTGAGAAAATGAGAACTCAGATTGCTGGTCTTCGACGTGCAGAACAGAATACTGAAGATGGTATGTCCCTCATTCAAACGGCGGAAGGATATCTTCAAGAAACACACGAAATCGTTCAACGTGTTCGTGTACTCGCGGTGCAAGCTGCGAACGGTATCTACTCGGAAGAAGATAGACAACAGATCCAAGTCGAGGTTTCACAGCTAGTGGACGAGATCGATCGTATTGCTTCTCAAGCAGAATTCAACAAAATGAAACTGCTTACAGGAGCTTTTGCTCGACTCAACCCAACTGCTAGTATGTGGTTCCATATTGGAGCTAACATGCACCAAAGAGAGCGCGTGTACATTGAAACAATGAACACTGCGGCATTGGGATTAAGAAACCCTACGGTTCTTACTTTCATTTCTCTTTCGACTGCAGGTAAAGCAAACTCCGTAATCGGACTTTGTGATGATGCCCTAAGAGTGATCTCTAAACAAAGAGCTGACCTTGGTGCTTATTACAACCGTATGGAGCATGCTGCGAAAGGACTTATGAATGCTTATGAAAATACACAAGCTTCTGAGTCTCGTATCCGTGATACTGACATGGCTGAACAAATGACCAGCTTCACGAGATACCAAATCTTAACTCAGGCTGCTACATCAATGCTTGCGCAAGCAAACATGAAGTCTCAGTCAGTGATGAGATTGCTCCAGTAATAGGATAAGAGAAACCAAAGTCCCGGGCAGGGTGGTTGGGGCCCCGGCTTTGGTTTCTCGATTTTCTTTTTTTTAATTCCAACAAAACAAATGAGTGGTTCAAAGTTCTTCACATGCAGTTAGAGATTGATTCCGCTTACGAAATTCTAAAACCCATCATCCATCATACCCCATTACAATACCATACACGCCTCTCTTCTGTCTATGGAGCTAACATTTACTTCAAACGGGAAGACTTACAAGTAGTTCGCTCTTATAAAATTAGAGGAGCTTACAATATGATCCAAAGTTTGACTTTGGACGAAAGAAAAAGGGGCGTTGTTTGTGCAAGTGCAGGCAATCATGCACAAGGGGTTGCCTATTCTTGTCAATTACTCCAAATTTTTGGTGTGATTTATATGCCAGAAGTGACTCCCAAACAGAAAATCAATCAAGTACGCATGTTTGGTGGTGAATTCATCGAAATCAAATTAGTTGGTGATACCTTTGATGAATGCCAAAAGGAAGCGATTCTTTTTGCAAAAGAAAATCACATGTCGTTTATTCCTCCATTTGATCATCCAAAAATTATGGAAGGGCAAGGAACCGTTGGAAAAGAAATTTTATTAGACTTAAGTGGGATTGATTACCTATTTCTACCAATTGGTGGAGGTGGATTATGCGCAGGAGTTGGTACCTATTTTAAAAATCATTCCCCAAAGACTAAAATCATTGGAGCAGAACCCTTTGGTGCACCTTCCATGAAAGAGGCTCTCAATCATGGAAAACCTGTTGTCCTCGATAAAATTGAAAAATTTGTGGATGGGGCAGCTGTAAAAAAAGTAGGGGATCTCACCTTTCCGGTTTGTCAATCCGTGTTAGATGATTTACGCCTTGTTCCTGAAGGAAAGGTATGTACAACCATTTTAAATTTATATAATTTAGATGCGATTGTCAGTGAACCTGCAGGTTCTCTTAGTATCACTGCATTAGATGATTACAAAGATCAAATTCGAGGCAAAACAGTCGTTTGTATTTTAAGTGGTGGAAATAACGATATAGATCGTATGCAAGAGATCAAAGAACGATCTTTACTATATGAAGGTCTGAAACAATATTTCATCGTTCGTTTTGCGCAAAAACCAGGAGCACTCAAACAATTTTTGAATGAAATTTTAGGACCTAACGATGACATCGTACGCTTTGAATTCATCCAAAAAAATAACAAAGAATCTGGACCCGCTCTCATTGGAATCGAACTCAAATCAAAAGATGACTTTCAATGTCTTTTGGATCGAATGAGAGAATTTCATCTGAATTTTACTTTAATTAACCAAGATGAAAATTTATTTGAGTATTTGATTTAATCCAAAATTTCTTTTTTTCCCATTTTGAATCGAGATTCATTTTTTATAAATTCTATTCTGAAATTTATGGATTCTCCTAAAGGATTTTGGAAACAGAACGATACTCTAAATGATCCTAATGATCGCCGTACAGCTAAGAAACCCGGAGTGATTGCCGGGTTTTTTCATTACCATGAACTTTTTGAAAAAAAAATTTTCATCAATGCAAGATGAAGTAGATAAAATCGGTGTTATGTGATTCGAAACGTGAAACTAAAAATTTATGCTCGAATGACAAACAAGGCGAGTGTGGCAAATAAATTGGGGAATAATTTGATTTGTCTAGTGCGATTGAAAAATGCTCTATGGAGGATTTTAATTCGTTCAAACTCACAGAAATCCTCAAAATCTTTTCCAGATAGGTAATGTAAGTTTGGTGTATCATACCAATGGAATGGCATAAGATCAGTCACTGGAGTTTTTCCACTGAGTAAAATAGAAGTTCTGATTTGCCAATGGGAAAAATTGGGAAACACGATGATGACTTGTTTTCCAATTCGTAAACATTCTTTAATGATTTCCCCTGGGTTTAAGGTCTGTTGGATGGTTTGGTTTAAGATTACAAAATCAAAACTATGATCTAAGTGGTGTTTTAAACCATCGTCTATATCTCCATGGTGGACATATAAACTTTTTTTGACACATTGAATGATACATTTATCATCCTTCTCAATTCCTTGGACTCGAACTCCTTTGTTTTTTAAAATTAACATGAGTTCGCCGTAACCACAACCTAAATCTAAAACCCGTTCCCCTGGTTTGATCAGATTGGCAATGTATGATATGTCTGGTCTATTTTTTAAGTCCAAACCAAGTGCTTCATTGGTATGAATGTTCAAAAGAAACCTCCTTCATCCGTGGCACTTAAAAAATCACGTAAGATCGAGTCTTGTTCTTCACTCGGTAACAAAAAACTATCATGCCCCGCAGGATTATTGAGTTCAATGAAACTCACTGGAACTGCATTGACTTCCAAAGATTTTACAATTTCTTCTGATTGATAAGGAGGATACAACCAGTCCGAAGTATAGGCAATGACAAGAAAACGGCACCTAACTTTGGATAGAACTTTCGTCAGTTCTTTTCCCGTACCTAAACTGAAATGATCTAGGGCTTTTGTAACATAAATATAGGAATTAGCATCAAATCGATCTACAAAAGATTCACCTTGGTAAATTAAATAACTTCCTACTGCAAAGTCAGTGGATTGGATATTTCCTTTGGGAGGTTTACGACCAAATTTTTCTCGCATCATCTCATCACTGAGATAGGTGATGTGACCCATCATACGAGCAAGTGCCAAACCTTTGGAAGGACGTTTGTCTTGTGTATACAAACCTTGGTTCCAATTGGGATCGGAAAGGATCGCTTGTCTTCCCACTTCATTGAAGGCAATTTGTTGGGCAGAGTGTTCGGAGGAAGATGCCATGACGATACAGTTTTTCAATCGATCAGGATAAGCAACTGACCACTGTAAGGCTTGCATTCCACCCATGGAACCGCCAGCAACTGCAAATAATTTATGAATCCCAAAATGACGAACTAATTTTTCTTGTGCATTGACCATATCGCCAATGGACACAAAAGGAAATGTGGATTGAAACGGTTTCCCCGTTTTTCCATTGAGGCTTAATGGACCACTAGATCCTTTGCAACCCCCAATCACATTTGATGAGATGATAAAATACCTGTTGGTATCAAAGGCCTTGCCAGGTCCAATGTAATAGTCCCACCAACCAGGTCGTTTGTCGCCATCATGGAAACCTGCGGCATGTGCATCCCCTGATAAAGCATGGCAAACTAAGATTGCATTGTCTTTTTTTTCATTGAGAGTGCCGTATGTTTCATAAGCAATCTCGAGAGGAGTGATGGTTTCACCCCCCTCAAGGGTTAACGAGTCAAACGTTAACAGATTTGTTTGTACGACACCTACGGATCCGTGAAAAAATTCATTTGTTTCGGAGGTAGGCATAGTCTTAATCAGATATTTTTTAAAGCCTCTTCTAAGTCTACAAGAATGTCGTCTAGGTTTTCGAGTCCTACACTCAAACGGACAAATCCAGGAGTTACACCAGCAGAGATTTGTTCCTCACTCGTTAATTGTTGGTGAGTCGTTGACGCTGGATGAATCGCTAAAGATTTCGCATCACCGATGTTAGCGAGTAAACTAAAGAGTTCGAGTCCATCGATGAATTTTTTAGCTTTTTCCACCCCACCTTTGATCTCAAAACCTACAATCGCACCAAATAGTCCACGTTCGTGGTATTTTTTCGCTGTCGCATAATTTTTATCAGAAGATAGGCCTGGGTAATTTACCCATTCTACTTTTGGGTGTTTTTGTAAAAATTCAGCAACTTTCAGCGCATTGTGAGAATGGCGTTCCATACGAAGAGGGAGAGTTTCCACTCCTTGTAAAATTTGCCAAGCATTGAAAGGAGAAATAGCAGGACCTAAATCCCGTAAACCTTGCACTCGTGCCTTTAAGATAAACGCAATGTTCACACCACCAAATGGTTCAAATTTTCCAAAGACATCCCAGAATTTTAAACCATGGTAAGAAGGATCTGGTTCCGTAAAATTTTTGAATTTTCCATTCCCCCAATTGAAACTTCCTCCATCAATGATGATACCACCAATCGAAGTTCCATGGCCTCCTAAAAATTTAGTTAAGGAATGAACAACAATATCAGCACCATGTTTCAATGGATTTACTAAGTAAGGAGAAGGCATTGTGTTATCAATGACGAGTGGAACACCCACTTCTTTTGCTACCTTACTGACTGTTGCGATATCAAGAGTATCCAGTTTTGGATTTCCTAAAGTTTCTGCGTAAAAAGCACGAGTTTTATCGTTAGATGCTTTTCTGAAGTTTTCAGGATTAGAAGAATCAACAAAATGAACTTTAATTCCTAATTTTGGGAATGTGTAATGGAGTAAGTTGTAAGTTCCACCGTATAACGAAGAAGAAGCGACGATTTCTTGTCCTGCTTCTACAATATTGAGAAGGGCTAACATTTCAGCACTTTGACCAGACGCTGTAGCAAGAGCTGCGACTCCACCTTCCAGGGCCGCCACACGTTTTTCCAAAACGTCAGTAGTAGGATTCATGAGTCTTGTGTAAATATTTCCAAACTCTTGGAGTCCAAATAACCTTGCTGCATGGTCAGTGTCTTTAAAAACATAGGAAGTGGTTTGGTAAAGTGGTACTGCACGTGATGTGGTAGTTGGATCTGGCTCTTGGCCTCCGTGAAGTGCGATGGTTTCTGGTTTGTATTGACGTGGCATAGATTCCCCCGATGGTATCGCCTAGTTTTCGCATGCTTTCTTAATTGTCAAGAAAATATCCAATAAAATAGAAATAAATTCTGTTTTATTGAACAATCTGGATGCAAGATTATTTCTTATTTTCAAGGGAAAAGCATACGATAATGAACGTATCGTGGTTCTATCTCGTAATGCAATCTGCCTTGTTTTTGTTTTTTTGAGCCTCGTGACAGGTATCCAAGCACAAGTTTGGGTTCCCACTGGCACAGAATCGAGACGTTCCTCGGCATTGCAGTTTGATGCGGGTGGTTCGAGTTTCCAAAAGGACTATTATGGATACATTTCCCCAAATTTCACCTACAACCATGGGAGCCAATTTGGGTATTCTTTTTCCCTTCCTATCAATGTACTCGCCGTAGACAAAGAACCCATTCAATTAGAAAGTAAGGCGGGTAAAATCCGTGAGATGGATTATAATAGCCGCAATGATTATGCTCGTGTATTAAATTATATCTCTTATGGAACTTACAACCAACAAGTTCCGGGAAAGGTAACCTATTCTGCTTACACAGGTAAGATGGTAGATGGTTATATTGGTCACGGAACAATCGTAAACAAATACCAGAGTTCCTCGCGCTTTGATGCCTATAACCCAGGGGTTATGGCAGATTTAAATACGGATTACGGTGGTGTTCAATACTTTTCCAATTCCGTCGTCAACTTCGAGGTGAATGCGGCGAGGGTTTATATCAAACCACTGGCGATTGGCAGGTCTTTATATTCTTTATTTGATAAATCCGCGGATTTAGTTTATTTGATGAATCTGCGTGGAAATGTTTTAGATGAATCGGGGAGACTCAGCGTAGAAGAAGAAGCTGGTTCCGAGGAAATCCAAAAGAAAAAAGCAGAAGAACTTCGAAAAAAAGAAATCCGTCCAATCAGCAAAGATTCTCGGATGGAGTTGGTCGACAATGATCCATGGTACAATCGTTTGACGATTGGGTATACACAAGCTTGGGACAGACAAGCTCCCGTACAAATGTCGTATAATACCAATGGTTCTCCTGTTACTGAAAAAAAATTAGACAATCCGAAAACCACTGAAGTGACTCGAGCATCCATTGAAGGGATGGATATCGAATACCGATTGTTAAACCTTCCTTTTGTTGAATTCACTCCTTATGTGGATTTTAATAAAATCAAAGGACTGGACGGCGCACAAGGTGCTCACTATGGAAGTATTTTTCGTTTAGGAACAAAAGACCTAAATATCATCCTGAAACCTGAATTTCGCCAAATGACAGCCAATTATGCTCCTATGTACTTTGATAGTTTTTACGAAGTAGAACGGTTTCAGAAATTTCCTGTTTCTGCACCGATTCGACCTAAGTATGAGTATTTGGATAACCAATCCAATGCCAAAGTCACGGGATATTATCATACGATTTATGTGAATTTTTATCATTTGGGTTTTGAGTTTGCTGTAGAAGATTATGGGATTAAGGGAAACAAACGTGTGTTTGCTGCCGCTTATATTCCTTTAGGCTCTTCCTTTCTCATGTCTTTTTATTACACCAAAAAAGGTTTTGATTCCCAAGGCAAAGCATTTGAGTTAGATAACAACACCCAAGCTGCTGCCGAAATCTCGAAGGCATTTGGTCCCATTGTTCTCAGGCTTCAAAACTATAGAAAATATTATTTGGATTCGAGTGAAAAAACTTTCTTAAGCATAGATGAAGTTCGTTTCCTTGTTTCCGGTGGTATTAGTTTTTAAACAAGAAATAAAGAAGAGAAGAGAAAGCAAATTCCGTTCGAAGATTGATATTTCCTAAACTCACTGTATTTAGGGACAATCGTTCAAAAAACTCCCAGTCTGATTCTTTCCATCCCGATTCGGGACCAAAAACAAAAAGTTGTTGGTTTGTCGCATTACCTTGTTCTCGGAGTATCTCAATCTCATTTGTTCCCACACGGTCTAGTATTTGCACAGTACCTGTGTAAGACTCTAAAAACGTTTTCCAGTTCTCATTCTTACCCATATGCACTTTTGGCATTTGGCAATTTCCTGTTTGGCTCATACCGGTAAAAAGCAAATCGCTCCCTTCTTTGGTATACACAGGTGAGGTCCAATACTCTTTGTTTTTTGTTTCGGTAGCAAAAAAGAATACTGATTCAATTCCATATGCGCCTGCTAGGTGAAGAATCTTCTTTGTCGTTTGTGGCCTAGGTAAGGAAAAAAAACATTCAATCGAAAGGGGACTGAGTTCTCGAGGAAGAACCTCTACTTCTTTTAAGACAGTTTCGTTTTCAGCTAAACGAATCACTTGGAAACGAAAATTCCCGACATTCGGAATGACCACTTGGACGAGGTCACCTTCCTTTTTTTTCAAGATATTTTTGATATGTTCATGGCGAGGGCCGGTAACTAACACCGATGTTTCGGAATTGATTTCCGAAGTTTCAATGACAATCCAATTCAAAACTTAAATCTCGAAACCTGGTGATTTCGGTGGATTGGGAGTCGTGTTTTCTTCTGGGTTTTCGTAAGGAGAGCCATCTTCAGGATTTGTGAATTCAAAAGGAGTTCCTTCTTGGTTAGGTTCTTCTTCCTGTGAAGGAATTTGGTACGAAGGAATTAAAGTAGTTTCCTTGACACTCGACCATTTCCATACATAGAGCATCAAAATCGAAAACAAAAGAATTGGGATCCAAGGGATTTCTTTTTTGCGATTCCCTTGTTTGGATTTTAAATAATCAATTGGTGCATAAAGCAGATCCAGGAAAAGATCTTTATAATTTTGAATGGAAGGTTTGAATTGAAAGGAGGGGATCTCTACTTCACTTGCACTGAAATTATTTTCTAATTCAATTTCAGGATCAAAAGTAAAACGGTGAGAGCAAACTGGACATTGAACCAAAATGGTTCCCTGGGTGACAGGGAACCTCAACATTGTGGAACAATTCGGACATTGTTTTACGCGATTCAATTAAGAACCTGTATGTTCTTAGTATTTCAAAGAACCTTTCAATGCTTCTACGTTTTTCTTATAATGTTTGTTTGAATCACGATCATTATAATCAAAGATTTTTGTGAATAATTTATCAAAATAATCTAAGTTTTTGAAGTAGAATTGTTTTTTGAAATTATTACGAATAGGGTTGGACTTAGTGTTTTCCACATTCGCTAAAATGTATTTTCCAACACCTTTTTCAGAAGGAGTTTCAGGAGTTCCCCATATTGGGTAATCATCATGTTGGTAAAACAATTCAATTTTATCGTTGTGTGCAGCTTCACCATTTGGAGCCACATCCGCAATTACGGAAATGATCTTATCTTCTAACAAAAAGTTGTTTTGGTAGATATAAGTTCTCACCTTAGTTAGGTTACGTGGTTGTTCTTTTCTTGGATCTGGATCTGCATTGTTGGCACCTTCATAGAAAAGTTCCATTTTTTTGAATTTCGCACCTAAGTTTTTGGAAGACTTTCCATCTTCACTTCCTACGAAATCAAACACTTCCAAATGCAAACAAGTGTTATCTTGTGCTTCTTGTTTATCAGCGGCTTCACAACGTTCTCCATCTGCACTTGGTTTTCCTTTGTAGAGAACCGTTTTATGCGGAAGAGTTCGCACTTTCATTTTAAATAAAACTGTGTGAAGACGAAGGCGTTTGTTCACTTCAGAAATATTGTCATCCAGTTCTTTTTCTGTGTCTGCCATCGACTTACCGGATTGCGAAGGATCGATTCCAGCAGAAGTAGAACCTGTTTCTGAGCTACCAGTTTGAGCGAAAACCCCAATGCTAAGTAGTAAAATGGGGAGAATTAATTTTATTTTCATGTCCGAATCATCCTAAAAGGTTAATTTGAGGATACCAAGGAACGTCCCATGGGCGTAAACAAATATCCTGTTTTCAGTATCGGTAAAATCCTTAAGAAGATTGAAGCCGAATCGCTCTCTTTTTAGTGTTTCCATCCAAAATCTGGAAAGGAATCCAAATAAAATTGGATTGGGGGTGCCGTCAAAGTCTCCAATTGGGACCAGTTTTTTGTGATCCACCGTCGTTCTACATAGTCACAATAGTCCTTTAAATTACGCCCTGAGGCATGAGAAAGTAGGTCAGCAAGGGTTTCTCTCTCGTTTTGGGTGAGTTGTTTGGCATATCCTTCCAGAATTTTTGCCCTTTCGTCCCGATTGGGCAAGGGAAACAGAATTTTACGGTCAAATCGAGAGAGGAGCGCCGAATCTAAATCGTTTTTGCGGTTTGTGGCACCAATGGTAATGGTTCCCGTTTTTTCTGCAAATCCATCTAGTTTGCGCAATAACACACTGAGAAGGTTTCTCGTCGCTTCAAATAGGCCGTCTTCACGGGAGGTGGCTAGAGAATCGATTTCATCTAAAAACAACATACATTTGGGAAAGAGGGCCGCTGCATCAAAGACCATGGCCAAGTTTTGAGACGATTCCCCGTAATACTTACTTAAGATGGATTCAATGGGAACATAGACCATCGGAACTCCACATAAATGGGAAACAATTTTCGCCATACTTGTTTTTCCGACTCCTGGTTCTCCTTCAAAGAGAACGGCGCGCGGAAGATTGCCCGTTGGTTTTTGTCTCGTGAGTTTTGTGATTTCTAAAAATGGTTCGGGTCGACGCAGAGGGAAGACCAAACTTTCCAGGATTTGTTCTTTTACCGAGTCATACCCAAAAACCGAATCAAAACTCAGTTCGTTTCCCTTTGCCTTTTCGAGGATGGGATCATACACTTCCACACCGAGGGGTTCCAAAATGGATCGTGGGTCCTTGGTCGTTCCACCATCTAAAGTTAGAAACTGGAAGAGATGGAGGGTGGTTTGCACTTCCTTTGTGGAAAAATCACCGAGTTTGGAACATTCCACTTTGAGATCTGATTTAAAGGAAAATCGAATTCGAAACCTAGAAGACAAATTCTTTTGAGGTTCAAATAGATTTTCACCTAAAGATTGTAAGCTGAGATAACCTTCTTCAAAATTATAAATTCGAAAATTTTCAATATAATTACGGACGATGCCAAGGCAATCCAGGATTTTTTCTTTTCCCACTGCATTTTGGCGAAATCGGAAGATGGTTTCCTCTTTCTCTTGCACAAATTGGTAATTTGCCTGTTTGAGTTCAATGGCAAAGAGTTCTTTCGCCTTAAAAAAATCCAGTTGGGAAGGAGAATTGGACATAAAGAACAAAATAGGGAAGATTGTCTTTTTTTTCAAGGAAGGATTTTGATTTCCTCCGACGAATACATTGTAGAGGTTGTAGGATTATGGGTGAAGGTTCACTATCACAAGAAGATATAGACGCGCTACTCGGTGGTTTTAGCGGCGGAAGCACTCCTGCGGGTGGTGGTTCTGGCGGAGGTGGTGGCGGTCTTGATGACCTCGATGCTCTAGTCGGAGGTGGTGGCGGGGATGATAATGGTCCTTCTTTTGCCGATATTGCCGCAGCTCTAGGTCCTAGTGCCACTCCTGCTCCTTCCCGTGGACAGGCAAAAACCCAGTCCAGTTCTGGAAATAATACAGCAAATCTCAACTTACTCCTCGACGTTACCTTACAACTGACCATTGAGCTCGGTAGAACCACCATGTTCATCAAAGATGTATTACAACTCACGGAAGGAACTGTGGTGGAACTCGATAAAAATATCGGGGAAGAACTCGATATTTTAGCGAATGGCAAACTTGTGGGACGTGGAAAACTCATCGTTCTCGATGATTATTACGGTGTTCAAATCACACAAATTGTGGATCCAATGGAACGTTTGGGTGGGCCAGCCTTTTTATAACGTGGATTTCATTTGAAACGGAGAAGGATGGATCACGTTTGGAAACGAGTAAGTTTGAATACAAAATCGAAAGGATTTCCAATCCTTCTGAATCCCTCCAGGAAGACCTTTGGCAGAGATTACATGACTATAGTGTCTCCAAGTTAGGCGATCCAAATCTCGAATCAAAAGAATTTTTTGCCCTATTAGTGAAAGAAGGAGAGACTCTCATTGCAGCCTCCCTATGTTATTTGTTTTTTAAAGGACTCAATCTCCAACTGCTTTGGGTAGCCGAAGAGAAACGTGGAAAGGACCTTGGAACCAAACTCTTACAAGAGATTGAAGAAGAGGCAATTCGATTGGGAGCCACTCTTGTGTTTGGGTATTCGTTTGGATTCCAAGCTCCCAAGTTTTATACCAAACTTGGTTATGAAGAAGTAGGCAAAATCCCAAATTACCCCGAAGGCCAAAATTGTTATTTCCTTTGTAAAAAATTGACAAAGGATTCTCCTTGACGACAATTCTTTCTCCAAACACTATGACATTCTATGTTACTTTTAGCCATTGTGTAGACCGCCAAAACGGTGATCTTGTTTTGGATACCCCGCCTAAATTTCATTAGGAGGCGGCTATCTTCGCGCAGGCGGTCTAATCCCTCTCATCCACTGTTTTGGTGTCCTCTTTTTGTTTCGCCGCAAAAACTGGTATGTCACGTAATAATGACCAAACAAATTTCCAAAAGATTTCCAAGAAAAAACGTTTTTTAGAGGAAGACGAGGATCGATTTAATCCTGCGAATTCTAAAATATCACATCGCTATCGTTCGGATACAGAAGAATTCCGATGTGTCGAATGCAAACAAATGGTTTTTCCTCCAGGTTTTGGAACCGACCAAAGGAACCATTGCCCAAATTGTCTCACAAGCCTTCACTTGGACACCACGCCTGGTGATAGAAAAGCAACCTGCGGAAGTAAAATGGAGGCGATTTCGATTTGGGTGAGAAAGGGAGAATGGGTGATTTTACATCGTTGTAAAGGGTGTGGGGTGATCCATGCCAATCGAATTGGACCTGATGACAACGAAGCGTTACTTGTGTCACTAGCTGCACAAGCCATGGCTAAACCTAGTTTTCGATTGTTTAGTGAAACTCCGGTGGAGGACCCACCGGAATCTTTTGGTTAGGCGGTGTAACTATGCCTTTGGTTTTTTAGCTTCAGTAAGGTTAGCAATGAGAGTTGGTAAATTCATCACATCTGCTGGGATGAGAATTTCCGTACTTTCTTTTGCTACGTGTAAGAAGTTTTGGATAAAGGCTTTGGTGATCTGCAGTTTGATCGCAGAGGCACCACCTTGGTCTGAAATAGCACCTGCAATGGCTTCAATCCCTTTGGCAGTAGCGACAGCCAAAGCTTCAATCTCTGTTGCCTTACCTTCCGCGGAATTGATCCTACGTTGTTTTTCCCCTTCCGATTTGTTCACGGCTTCTTCTTTGAATCCGAGAGAGCGGTTGATCCTTGCATCTCTTTCCCCTTCCGATAAAAGGACTTGGGATCGTTTTGCAATTTGAGCCTTTTTTTCTTTTTCCATGGCATCTAACACGGATTTAGGCGGAACAATATTGAGAATCTCGTAACGATTCACTTTGATCCCCCAAGGTTCGGAAGCTTGATCAATAGCCGCCACAATGGTAGAGTTGATTAAATCTTTTTCTCCAATGGTTTTGTCGAGTTCCATCGTTCCAATTACCGAACGCATTGTCGTTTGGGCAAGTTGGATGGCTGCAAATTGAAAGTCTTCAATCCCATACGATGCTCGTACTGGATCGATGATTTTTAAGTAAATCACTCCATCTACTTTCACTTGAACGTTATCATGTGTGATACAAATTTGTGGTTGTACATCAATCGATTGTTCTTTTAAGGTGTGGTAATACGCATCTCTGTCGATGAAAGGAATCAAAATATGAAACCCTGCTCGCAGTGATCTAGAATACTTTCCAAGCCTTTCGACGATGAGTACATCTTGTGCAGGAATGATGCGGATACATCGAAAGATTTTATAAATCAAATAGATGGCAACAATGGACCAAAAGCCTAAATATACAAATTCCATCTTATTCTCCTACCTGTGGGATTTTGGTTGTGATTTTAGAAAGCCCTTCAAAGACCCCACCGATATTGGCTAAGGTTTCGGGAACCACAGTTGTTTTGGATGTTTTTAAAATATGACCGAGGGCATCCAAGTACTCTTGTGTGATTTGTAAACTCACTGCTTCCTTTCCCCCTTTTTTGCTTATCGCTTCGGAAATGAGTTGAAGTCCTTTGGCGGTAGCATTGGAGATCAGTGTGATTTCTTGGGCACGACCATCCGCCTCATTCACCAATCGGATTTTTTCCCCTTCGGAGATGTTGATGGATTCTTGTCTTTCCCCAACGGAATGGTTGACTCGGGATTCTTTTTCCCCTTGGGAGATGGTGATTTCAGCGCGGCGTTCCCGTTCTGATTTCATTTGGTTTTCCATCTCAATCAAAATTTGTTTGGGAGGAGTGATGTTTCGGATTTCATAACGAGTGACTTTGATGCCCCAAGGGTCTGTGGCTCTGTCGATGTTGGAAACCACACGGCCATTGATTTCATCTCGTTCAGATAGTAGGTTATCAAAAATCAATTTTCCAATTTCAGAACGGAGAGTGGTTTGTGCAAGTTGTGTGGTTGCTAACATAAAGTTATCAATCCCATAAGATGCTTTTTCTCCATCGATGACTTTCAGATACAAAACTCCATCTACTTCTACAGAGACGTTGTCTTTCGTGATACAAACTTGTGGATCGATATCGATGGTTTGTTCTTTTAGGTTTTGTCTATAACGAATTTGGTCTACAAACGGGATCATAAAATAAAACCCCGATTTTAAAACTCCATTCAAAACCCCTAATCTTTCTTTAATATAAACACTTTGTTCTGGTACGATAATGATTGTCTTTTTGATGATATAAACGACGACCAAAAATACAACGATGACGGATGCGCCCATTGTTTCCTCCTTTGTGACTTGAAGACCGTACATGGACTTTCAAAAGAGAAAAGGGTTTTTTTATTTTGTCGGAAAAAAAATGAATGGGTAGCTTACGATTCTACTTTTTCTACTGTAAAGGTCAAATTTTCTCGGGATAAAATGCGCACGTATTCTCCTTTGGGGATTTTGGATTCTTTGGAGATCGCATCCCATAACGTTCCTTGGAATCGAATTTTTCCACCGTGCCGATCCACAAGCACATCAATTTCCACAGGGACAATTTGGTTTAGGTAATCATCTTTGATAAACGGATCCACACTTGATTCGGATTTAAAAAACTTCTTGATTAAGGATCCACCGAGTAAAATGGAAACAAAACTAGAAATGACCCAAACGATGACTTGGGTATAAAATTCCATAGGAACCAATCGCGAAAGGATTCCAGTAAAGATAGCTCCCACACCCAAAAACATAACAAAGGTCCCAGGCAATAGGAATTCCGAAAAAAGTAAGATGATTCCTAGAATGATCCAAAGGTAAGGAGTGTTTGCGAAAATGATATCCAATGGTTGAACCTCTAGGAGAGTAGACCGTTCCAACCACCTAAAGGCAAGAAAAATAATACTTTGAATCAAGAGAGAGGAAAAAGAACCTGTCTTGTGTGAAACGAATTGTTTACCTACTTCTTTCTATTTTCCTTTTTTTCCAATTATTTCCTGTTTCTAGAGAAAATCCACCAGTCATGGCAGAAATTTCTGCCCCCGAGGAAGTTAAAAACATTCTCAAGAGAAGTTGTTACGATTGCCACTCGAATGAAACGATTTGGCCATTGTATTCCTATGTTTTCCCCGTTTCCTATTTGGTGACAAACCATGTTACGGAAGGTCGAGATGAATTGAATTTTTCGGAATTTGGGAATTTGGCTGAACGAAAACAAAGAAAAAAAATCTATGAAGTTTGGGAACAAGTAGATGAGGGCGAGATGCCACCGAAAGACTACCAACTTTTACACCCCAGTTCCCGTTTGTCAGAAAAAGACAAAGAGGTTTTAAAAAACTGGGCATCTGCGTTCAGTGAGGATTCGGAATGAAAGAAAAAAAATTATGGGGTGGGCGTTTTGATTCTGCACCATCATCCCTGATGATTCGAATTGGTGAATCCATTAGTTTTGATAAAGAATTATACGCTCATGACATAGAAGGATCGATTTCCCATTCTCGTATGTTAAAACGAATTGGAATATTGACAGAGTCGGAACAACGTAAAATTGAAACTGGCCTTGTCCAAATCCGAAAGGAAATTGATTCCGGAAAATTTGAATTCAAAATTGAAAACGAAGACATTCATATGTCGATTGAGTCTCGCCTAACGGAACTTCTAGGAGATTTGGGAAAAAAACTCCATACGGGACGTAGTCGTAACGACCAAGTGTCTCAAGATGTTCGTCTCTATATCAAATCGGAAATCCACTCAATATTGGTGCTTCTCTTGGATTTACTTTCTGTTTGGGTGAAAAAAGCAGAAACCCATACAAAAACGATCATCCCGGGTTATACCCATTTACAAATTGCTCAACCGATTCGTGCTTCTCACTATTTTTTATCTCATTTTTGGGCAAACCTAAGAGACTTTGAAGACTTTTATTCTGCTTACGAAAGAGCGGACGAACTTGTGTTAGGCTCCGGTGCCCTAGCAGGTGTCAATTACCAAACAGATCGAGAGTTTTTAAGAAAGGACCTGCAACTCAACCGATTGTCCGAAAATTCCATGGATGCCGTTAGCCAAAGGGATCATATTTTTAAATTTTTATTTGCCTCATCGCAATTTATGATCCATGTCTCCCGGTTTTGTGAAGAAATCATTTTATACACATCCCAAGAATTTAGTTATTTTAAATTGCCAGACCACCTAACAACAGGTTCTTCTATCATGCCTCAGAAAAAAAATCCAGATGTGGCAGAACTCATTCGGGGAAAGGCGGGACGAGTAGTGGGAAATCTGACCCATCTACTTGTGATGGTAAAAGGTACACCTCTTTCTTATAACCGAGATTTTCAAGAAGATAAAATCCCACTCTTTGATACAGTCAAACAAATCAAAATTTGTGCAGAAGGGATTCGGGACATGGTGGAAGGGATTCAAATTTTTCCAGAAAACGCGACAAAGAGTCTGCGAAATGGATTTTCTACGGCCACAGACCTTGCGGATTGGCTTGTGAGTGCGAAAGGAATTCCGTTCCGATCCGCGCATGAAATTGTAGGGGAACTTGTAAAACATTGTTCTGTCAAAGGGTATGACCTGTTTACGATTCCAAGTGGGGAAAGGGGACAAATCCATGCAGTCCTTACTGATCCTGGATATGAGGCAGCAATTTCTCTCGAAACTTCTTGTGACAAAAAAGATGTATATGGCGGAACGTCTCTTTCTCGCCAAAAAGAACAAATCAAAAAGGCGAAAGCCAAGTTAAACGAATTGACCAAAAAATTAAAATCTTTAGAATCCAAAGGTAAAAAATAAACATGAAACCATTTTCCATTTTCCCATTCAAAACAATTGTTTTATCCTTACTGATCTTTAGCCAAACTGCGTTTTGTAGTGACCAAACCTTTAAAAAAATTACGTACGAACCAACCACCTATGCGCCAACAAAGGTATTGGTGAAACGTGCTGACCAAACCTCCGTTAAACTGCCAGATAAACCTGCGATTTATGCCCTCATCCAAACCACGCAAGGAGACTTGATTGTAGAATTGTATGACGAGGCAGCACCAAAGACCGTCCAAAATTTTATCGATTTGGCTCAAGGGGAAAAGGAGTTTCGTTCCGAAAAAGGTTCCGAACGACGCCCGTTTTACGATGGTTTAAAATTCCATCGTGTGATCGAAAATTTTATGGCCCAAGGGGGATGTCCTAGAGGGGACGGAACAGGTGGACCTGGATTCCAATTCGAAGATGAAATTAATGGAAAGGCTCTAGGCCTAGACAAACTGAAAGTAAAAGACGCACCTGAATACCAAGCCCAATTGCAAAGAGCAGTTTTAGCTGAGTTTAATATCAAATCTCGACAAGAATTCGAAGAAAAAAGAACTGAAGTAGAAAAAGCCTACCACGAAGCAATGGAACTTCCTGTTTTGGAAGTCCTTTACCGAGTGGGATATCGTTTTAACGAAGTGTTACCTAGTAAAAAAGCAACTCGTGGGGCACTTGCCATGGCAAATGCAGGTCCGAATACCAATGGATCTCAATTTTTCATCAACCAAGTGGACACACCACATCTCAATGGACTTCATACCGTGTTTGGATTTTTGATCACTGGATATGATGTACTTGACCGAATCATCGACAAGGGTAATTTACAAACCACGATCCGTAAGGTTCTCATTTTAGACAAACGACAATGAACTACTTAGAAGGCATAGAGGTCATACAAAAATACACATCAGGTTCTTCCGTAGAACCTGTGTTACGATTTATTATGAATGTTCCTCATAATGAGGAAGCCTTTGCGAATGCCTTAGATGAAATTGGTGGGATCAATCGATACCCCGATACCTTTGTGGGAATTCTTAGTTTTATCAGTTTTATTTTGGGTCAAAAATCAAAAATGAACCAATTGTATGAAACTGCTTTGAATCGTTATGAATCCTTAAATCAAATCACTTCTAAAAAAAGACCAACGGAAGAAGAAGCAAAAATCAAACGAACTTTGACCGATTTCATTTTAAAAATCGAAAAGGTCTTTGAAATCCAAGATTTGACGGATGAAAGTTTGGTGAAAGAACTGAATCGTTTTGTGTCCGAAGCAAATCTTTACGGTGTCACTGACAACGAACTCAAAAACCTGAAACTTGCTTCTAAGACTGTTGCTCTCATTGAGCCCCATTTGGACAAACAAAGGGAAAACTATTACCAATACAAAAAACTCAGTTCCGTGATGACGCGCCTCATACGAATTGCCGACTATATCCTTGACGAAGCGAAACTCGGAACCAGTTAACTCGCTGTTTTCAGCCTTGAAATTCTCTTAATTTTTCTGTCGGAAATTCGGCTCTTTGCCGAAATTGAATAGAGAATGCGTCTCCTTCCATCTTACATACTTTTGGGAATGTTTGTCACAAATACCCTGTTTGCCTTTCCTGACCGAGATGCACGTGGGGAGAGGGTAGATAATTTTGTCGCTCTGCAGTCCAAAATTAGCTTGAGTTTAACCAAACGTAGTTATGAAGCGGGAGAAAGAATTCCTCTTACGTTTACTGTCACCAATACAGGCAAAGAAGTGGTTCGCATTTTCCCTTCGTTTGACTTTCGTTATTCCTTCCAAATCATCGTAAAAGATGAGAATGACCGGATCCTCACACCGATGGAAGATCCTGATTTCCCCGATCCGATTCTCAAACGCCGCACAACGATTGTGAATTTGGTGGGTGATGAAAATAAAGAAGTAAGCCTACATCGAAATGAATCTTTTTCCAAAACCATTTATTTGGATGAGTACTATCAGTTTTTGCCAGACCAAAAATTTTACATTACGGGTTACTTTTACCCCAATTATACAGAAGATAAGTCAGCTTTTTTAAGATCTCAAAACACTGTTGGATTTTTGTTTCAAAATTCCAAACAAGTGAGAAAGGATTCTGCTTCACGCCAAATCACGGAAAATGGTGGCCTTTCTCCCGAAGAAATCATCTTTTTATTCCTTGGGGCGGAAATGAAAAAAAGGTGGGAATACCATTTTAAATGGATCGATTTTTCAGAATATATCTTAGCATATGATCGTTATAGCAGTGCTTACGCGGAAGCGAGTGTTGGGGAGAGGGAAACCATCATTGAAGACTTTAAAGAATATTTGACGGAGTCTCCGTCTGGTGTTTTAAAATACTTTAAAGTGATGAGTGTGGATTACCCTTCTAAACGGGATGCTCGTGTGCAAGTGTATGTGGAAAGAATGATGGGTCGGTTCAAAACAAGGTACGAATATATATACACCTTGCGACAAGAAGAAGGAAGCCGTGTTGGATTTTGGCAGATTAAAAACTTACTCGTAAAGGTAAAAAAATGACGGAAATCCTTTCCCAAGACGAAATTGATGCCCTGTTAAATGCCATCTCCTCGGGAGAAGTTTCTGAGGATGAATACTCATCCGTAGGGGAACAAAAAAAAGTCAAAATTTACGACTTCAAACGACCAGATAAATTTTCAAAAGACCAAATTCGTACACTCCAGATGATGCACGAGACCTTTGCTCGTTTGGCAACCACTGGTCTTTCGGCACAGTTACGTGCCCTGGTTGTGGTGCACGTGGCTTCAGTGGATCAGTTAACATACGAGGAATTCATTCGTTCCATTCCGAATCCTACCACTCTTGCTGTGATCAATATGGACCCACTGCGAGGATCTGCCATTTTAGAAATTGACCCATCCATTTCCTTCACGATCATCGATCGTTTGTTTGGTGGTAAAGGTGAATCATCCAAAGTGAATCGAGAACTTTCGGATATCGAGTTGTCGGTAATGGAAGGGATTATCGTGAGGATCCTTGGAAACTTACGGGAATCCTGGTCCACGGTGATTGATTTACGCCCAAGACTTGGTAACATTGAAACGAACCCACAGTTTGCACAAGTAGTTCCTCCTAATGACATGGTGGTATTAATTACCCTCGAAACAAAAGTAGGGGAAGTGGAAGGGATGACAAACCTTTGTATTCCTTACATTACTATTGAACCAATCATCAATAAACTTTCAGCGCAGTACTGGTATTCCTCGATTCGAAAAGGGGAAGTGGATGAAAACCGCGCTGTCATCCAAGAGCGACTCGACCAAGTCAAAATCCCTCTCATTTCTGAAGTTGGAAGTGTGGACATTTCCTTAAATGATCTTATGAACCTTCATGTAGGTGATGTGATCAAATTAGAAAACACACCGATCAAAACAGATTTGATGGTGAAAGTGGGAGATCGTAGTAAGTTTAAGGCCACACCGGGACGTGTCGGAAACCGTCTTGCCATCCAAATTGGAGATAGCATTGAAGACATCCCAGACGAACTACTTGGATCTACTCGTTCGGAACAAGAATATTAGTTCATTCGCTAAACGATCGTAATGCGAAAAAATAAGTGTTTGGAGAGTTTTAGTCTTTTTAGAAATCTCTCCCGTTTGTTTTTTTGGTTCTTCATTTCGATTTTCCTCATTTGCGAAAGTAAAATAGAGGCAAATCCGAAGGAAAAAACGAAATCCACTTCGGAATCCAAGTCTCTAAACAAACACAAAGCGAAATCGTTTGCCAAAGATTCTCGTCCTCTTCGCCAAACGATTGTACTCTCCCTAGATGGTTTCCCCGCCTACTATTGGTCCGATCCAAAATACCATGTTTACTTTCCTCACTTAGCGGAACTCTTTCGCAAATATGGGGTTACTGAAATTGAAACGGTAAATCCTTCCGTCACCTATCCCGCTCATACATCCATGGTGACGGGAAAAGACCCAGGCGAACACGGAATTTATAATAATACCCTCTCGGATCCTTTTGAAAAGAATGATGGTGGTTGGATGTGGTATGCAGAAGACATCTCTGTTCCCACACTTTGGGACATTGCCAAAAAAAAGAAAAAATCCACTGCCAATGTGTTTTGGCCAGTGACCGTGGGTGCAAATATAGATTGGAATTTACCTCAGTATTGGCGAAAAAAAATTCCCGAAGATGACAAACTTCTCCGTGTCATTTCTTCCAATGGCTTACATAAAGAAGCGGAAGTTGCCGTTGGATTTCCGTTAAACGATGTGGCAAAAGATGAAGTGAAGTTAAAAACTGCCACTTGGCTCTTCCAAACGAAAAAACCAAATTTACTTTTTGTTTATACTACGGATTTGGATACGATGCACCATGGGTATGGTCCAGGTTCCGAGAAAGCGCTCGCAAGATTAGTAGAAATTGACAAATCAATTCATACCTTTTTGACAAGTGTTGGAGCGTTTACAAAAAATGGCCCTGGGGTTGTCATTGTTTCCGATCATGGGTTCCATTCGGCAGAAGTCATCTGTGCACCGAATGTGGTATTAAAACAAAGAGGTTTGATTGAAGACGATTTGGGAACTTACCAATTGACTTTTAAAAGTTCGGGTGGCACTGCCATCTTACTCCCTGGAGCGAACCTAAAAGTAACCAAAGAAGAAATCCAAACCATCGGAACTGAAATCGAAACAAAATGTCCTGGTGCCGAATGGATTTCGTTCGATAAACAGCTCTTCGGGGAAGATACTTCTTCTCCGTTAAAGCAAAACGGGAAAGAATCTTTTGACCCTTTGAAAATCCACCCGAATGCCCTTGGACTATTACGCACCAAAGAAACCTTGTTTTTTAGTGGAACGAGAAAAGGGGAAGTTTACCAAAAATCCAATTCCAAAATCCATGGACATGGGTATTGGAATCAAAATTCAGAAATGAAAACCATTGGGTTTGTTTATGACCCAAGAGGTAAATCGCATTCGTTTCACTCAGTCAAAGATGTTTTTGGAATCGTTTTGGATTTACTAGGCATCAAACAACAATCTGAAAAATAATCTCAAAAACGAATGAGGATGGTTTAGTGTTTTTTCCAGTGGATACATTCCCCTGGGCATTCATCCATTTCTTTTTGCACTTTTTTTGCATCTTCCTCAGGGATCTCCGCATCATTGATGGCCGATCCACCGATATGAGTTTGGGATAAATCATCTTCATCCATCATAAAATACTTAGGTAAATTATCTGCGCATTGGTTACAGGAAGTACAATTGTCTTTATCTACATAAGCCTTTCTCATGTTTCTTTCCCTTCGTTGAGTTTATAGTATAGGATGATCGTTACAAAAAATAAAGTGACAACATTGGCCAGGATGATGGGAAAATCTGATTTTAAAATCCCATACACAAACCACAAAACCACACCTAAAAAAAACATGATGTACATATTGCGGCTGATATCTCTTGTTTGTTTGGTGAGAACGACCCGTAATACTTGGGGCAAAAAAGAGACTGTGGTTAAAAAAGCAGCCACATATCCGATTAGGTTTTCCATTTAGGCTTTGTACTCTCGTTTCACAACCGTTTTTACACCACCGCGCACATTATAATCCCCAATCACTTTGACATAGAGGGGATCCACGGCCTTCACAAAATCTTCTAGGATTTTGTTCACCACATTTTCATGGAAAATACCTACATTTCTATAAGACATCATGTATTCCTTGAGAGATTTCAATTCGGCACATTTTTCACGAGGGATGTATTCGATGAAAATGGTTCCAAAGTCAGGAAGACCCGTTTTGGGGCAGACAGCGGTAAATTCAGGGATCGTAAATTCGATATTGTATTCTCTGCCAGCGTAAACATTGGCAAACCATTCGATGGGAGGGGTGGTCCAAGACGGGATATGGTCTTGTTTGTCCTCGTAAGAAGATTCTGATTTTTTTTCCGACATTTGTTTACCCCGTCATATGCAAAAATATTTTGGAACCATCCCATGAAAAGTGATAAAAAAATCGCAGTCGTCGATTTCGGCGGCCAGTATGCTCATCTCATTGCTTCCCGGATTCGAAGACTCGGAGCCTATACCGAGATCCTTTCTAACGAAGAACCTTTGTCTGTTTACAAATCGTATGCTGGGATCATCCTTTCTGGTGGACCAAGCAGTGTGTATGAGACAGGTGCACCTCAATTGCCGGAAGGATTTTTTGAAGTATCCGTTCCTGTACTCGGAATTTGTTATGGGCACCAACTGATGATGCGAACTTTAGGTGGAGAAGTCGTATCTGCTCACACGAAAGAATACGGACCAGCCATTTTAGAAATTCAAAATCCCAATTCAGAATTATCAAAATCATTATCCATCAAAACAAAAGTGTGGATGAGTCACGGAGACGAAGTAGTAAAATTGCCAAATGAGTTTCAAGTGATTGCTCAGTCGGACAACTGTCGTTATGCGTTCGTTTCTCATGCTTACAAAAAACTTTTTGGCATACAATTCCACCCAGAAGTGACACATTCGGAAGAAGGCGAAATTTTACTCAAAAACTTTGTAGAGTTATGTGGTGCATCTGGCACTTGGAGTATCTCAAAGTTCTTAGAGGAACAAATCCAAACCCTACAAAAAAAAGTCCCTCCAGGTAAAAATGTATTTTTACTCGTGTCTGGAGGAGTGGATTCATCCGTTGCCTATCTTCTACTAGCAAAAGCCCTCGGCAAGGACCGTGTCAAAGGCCTTCTTGTGGACACTGGATTTATGCGGAAAAATGAAGTGAAAGATCTTATGGATAACCTGCACCAAGTGGGATTTGATCTCACCATTTGGGATGAAAGTAAGGTTTTTTATCAATACTTAGAAAATGAATTTGAACCAGAAAAAAAACGTAGGATCGTTGGAGATCTATTTTTAGAAGCACAAGGGAAAGCAACCACTTCCCTTGGACTCGACGCAGAACACTGGTTACTTGGACAAGGTACCATTTATCCTGATACAATTGAGTCTGGTGGAACAAAACATTCTCATAAAATCAAAACCCACCACAACCGTGTGCCTCAAATCGAGGCTCTCATCCGTGAAGGAAAAATTGTAGAACCAATTGCGGATCTTTATAAAGACGAAGTTCGCGATTTAGGAAGAAAACTAGGCCTTCCTGAACGATGGATCGAACGCCATCCGTTCCCTGGCCCAGGTCTCGTGGTCAGAATGATCGCAAGTCCCAAAACCAATCCACCTTCCATTGATTTTGGAATTTGGAAGGAAAAATTTCCAAAAGCGGAAATTCAAATTTTACCAATTTTGTCGGTCGGTGTTCAGGGTGATCAACGAAGTTATGCCCACTGCGCCGTTCTCAGTGACTTTACCTCTGATTGGAAGGAACTCGACCAATTGTCTGTTGAGATCACCAATACCAAAAAGGAAATCAATCGAGTGGTATTTGCCCCAGGAATCACTCATTTTGAAAAACAGTTTTTTTACACAAAACTGTCGTTAGATAAAGAACATGCTGATATTTTAAGAGAAGCAGATTCCATCGTAAATCAAATTCTGTATGACGAGTCGATCCACAATGAGATTTGGCAAATGCCTGTTGTTCTTGTGCCTGTAGGTTTACGAGAAAATTCCTATGGAGTGGTTTTACGTCCTGTAGAATCTACGGAAGCAATGACCGCGAATTTTTACCAAATGAATCGGAATATATTAGCGAGGATCACAAGTGAACTTTTGGCACTGCCTGGGATCTCTCTTGTGATGTATGATCTGACACACAAACCTCCTGGCACCATTGAGTGGGAATAGGAAGGTTGTTTTAGATTCTTTGTTTCGCCTGAATCGTTTAGAGAATGAAACGAGTGAGATGTTTTGCAGTTTGAATTGGAAACTCCTACTTCGATTACGGAAGTAGGATCCAAAGAAGGGCCATTCCCCCCATCGTGAGCTCTGGCAAACGTTTCGCAAAAAAACCTTTGTTCTCTGTTTCTTCTTTTGGTGACTCACTCGTGGTTTCACTAGTCGACTCAGCTGTTTTTGTTTCTTCTTTCTTTTCTTTCGACGCAAACAAAGAAGAAAAGAAACCAGGTTTTTCTTCCTCTTTCATTTGTTCCCAAGTGACTGGAAGAGTTGTTACTTCTACGGCATTTTTCTTGAACGCTTGTTTGGTGCCGTCTTGTGATTCCACTAAAACAAAATTGGCAGTAGGAGAGGATGTTTTTACATTTTCTAAAACTTCCTTGGTGGCCTTGACTTTCACTGTATCTGCAAGGAGCGGATGGAGGAAAAATGATAAAATGGAGACAAATACAATTCTTTGGAGCTTCATAATTGCACTCCACCTTGCAAAAAAGTGGGGAGCAATTTGAATTTTGGAAGAAATGTTACAATCCGATGAAAAGTGAATTCAGTTTCCATTTGACACCTAGGTCTCCTATTTTAGCGTATCCAAAGTCACGATTGGCGTCGTGGCCAAGTGGTAAGGCATGGCTCTGCAAAAGCTTGACCGCCGGTTCGAATCCGGCCGACGCCTAGTCTTACAACAAACGCCTGGATGGTGGAATTGGTAGACACACAGGACTTAAAATCCTGTGGGAGTAATCCCGTGCGGGTTCGATTCCCGCTCCAGGTATAAATCGAACGACTAGGAGCGAAAAAAATGGTAGCGACCCATAGGGAGCGTGAAGCCATTTTTCTGAGGACAGGATGTCCGAAGTCGCGAGTAGGACGGGCTGAAAACGAAAGGCCTGGATGGCCGAAGTTTGAAGCGATTCCCGCGGACTTTCCTAACCAAGCCAAATTACAATCGACATATCCTACACTTAATACCCCCCGCGAAGGCTTTATAGAAGCCGTAGGCGAAGTTGGCCCTTGGGCCAAGGTTGGATAGAGCGGGCTGCCATTATTCTGAGGACAGGATGCGCCTCTATTCACAATTGCCCGAGATTTGAATCCGTGGCAAATGGGGTGAATTTCCTTCCCATTCATACAAAATCCCAAAATCGACAAATTCAGCTGCTTCATTCGTAAACTCTTTTGGATCCACTGAGATTCGTATTGATTCTTCTACATTCGAAAATCTAATGGTTTTCCAAACAGTTTCCCCTTGCACGCGGTATTCCTTGTCTTGGTCAAAACTTTCCCGTTTGCGAATTTCGACTGTAATGGTTTTCGGTAGATGAATGGTATTGTCATTTTCGGAAAGGATCTGCAATTGGATTGGTTTTTCTCGACGTCTTGGTTCCCTTCGAAAATTTACTTCTTTGTCCAGACAACCAGCGAGTTTAAAATACCAGTCCTTGGTTCCTTCTGGTAAGGGAAGAGTTTTCTCTCCATTGATGCTGAGTTGAGAGAGCGGGCTTGGAAAGTTATCCTTGGTTCTTGTTCTGTGAAGGAGTAAATCTTTGTCTTCTGTACGACTCCAAAGGTAAGTCACGGTCAAGGACAAAGAAATCCATAACAGAAGAAATACAAAACTAAAAGGAAGAGATCGAAAACCAGTAGCTGTAAACATTTCGCGGAATCGAATTGTTTGTTTTTTGGAAAACCGGTTTTGATTTTTTGTATTTTCATTCGGCAACAGTGCCAAAAGACCTAAAAAGGGAAGTAGAACTTCATCATCTAACAAAAAACATTGGAAACTTCCTGCAATGAGAACAACAAATACACCTAAAAAAAAGAATAGGTGCCGTTTGGTTTGCTCTAAACTTCTGGTGACGGTCCATAAAAATCCCAAGGAAAAAAAACAAGCAAATATCCCACCCAGAAGGACCCCATGTAAAAAATCAAAATGAGCATGGGATTTGGGTGTGATCAATAAATCATAATACAATTCGGGAAGGGCATCCACAATGGGTATGGCAAAATCTAAAAACCTTTCGGAATACATCCCTGCACCAATCCCAAGTCCAAAATCTTCTTTTAAGATTGCGAAGTTCATTTTATGGATCCAAATCCTTTGGTTCTCTAACGAACGTTTAGCGAATAGATCGTCAATTGCCCTCTGGAATAACCAATTGGTTTGATAAAATAGGACAAAGATCGTTAAGAGAAAAAAAGTCCCACCGAGAAGCCAAGGAAAGAGTTTTCGAAATGATGTTTTTTGTTTTTGGAAAAGAATCACTGCCCCCAGAAGAAAACCAATCCAAATGGAACGACTTTGGTTTAAAAAAAGGAATACCAAACTAAGAACAGAGAGAAAAATCGAACTCAATGCCCATTTCCAATACCGAGACCTCATGGTTTCGGAACGAAGGAATCGATAGGTTTTTTCCCAGACGGAAGGTAAGTATACGGCCAAAAGTCCCCCATAGGTCAGGTGAGTGCTTTGGAAACCAATAGGAAGATAAATGGAGATTCCCTGGATTTGGGAAAGAAGGTGAGGAAGTCGTTTCCCTTCTAAATACCTAAATCCATCCATTACGTAAGGGGCCAAACGGTAATGGGAAAAAAGGGAAACAAGTCCTGAAAGGATGAGAAAAACCCCACCCATATAGACATATCGTTTGAGTTGTTTTTTCTCCCACGGCTTTAAGTTTGTCTGGTGTAATAATAAAAAACCCATCCATATATCACCAAACTCTGATTTGATGACATTTTTTTGCCAATGGAAGGATTCGGGATGTAGGATTGGTGTGATTAAAAAACTCAAATACAAACCAATCCAAAACCAAAAGCTAGTTGGGGGTTTGGGTGATGTCTTTTTTTGAATGCTTTCCAAAAACAGAAAGAGAAGGGATAAGCCACAGAAGATTTGGCTAAGGCTTATGGAAAACGGTGAGAGGAGAAAAAAAAGACAGAGAAAAACAAAGGAAATCTTGTGAAATGTTTCTTTCCCAAACATATTTGGTTCCTAGAATAGGTTTTAACTCCTATGGATGGCAAGAGAAAAAGAAAATTGTCGGTGGCCATCATCACCTTCAATGAAGAAAAAAATATTGGGGATTGTATCCGATCGGTAGAATCCTTCGCCGATGAAATTATTGTTTTAGATTCACTCAGTACGGATAAGACCAAATCGATTGCAACTTCGTTTCCCAAGGTGCGATTTTTTGAAGCACCGTTTCCAGGCCACGTGGAACAAAAGAACAAAGCCATTTCCTTTTGCCAAAATGATTGGATCCTTTCCCTGGATGCCGATGAAAGAGCAAATGATGAGTTACAAAAATCGATCCAGAGTTTTTTGGAAGCGGAAACAGTTTCGGCAGATGGGTATAAAATTGCCAGGTTAACCTTTCATTTAGGTCGGTGGATTCGTTTCAGTGGGTGGTATCCGCAAAGACGATACCGATTGTTCCAAAAGGAAAATGCAGAGTGGGTTGGGGAAAACCCACATGATTACATTGCCTTAAAAGAGGGATCTCGTGGAAAGGTGATGAAAGGGGATATCTTACATTATAGTTTCACGGACTTTAGTCACCAAATCAATACCATCAATCAATTTTCGAGTATTGTCGCCTACACTCGTTATGCGAAAGGGGAAAGGTTTTCGCTCCTCAAAACCATTTTGAAACCCTTGGGCAAATTTTTTGAAATTTATATTTTTAAGTTTGGATTTTTGGACGGAATCCCTGGTCTTTGGATTGCCCTTGCTTCTTCTTTTTCGACTTTTTTGAAATATGCGAAAATGTATGAACTGGACAAGTTAAACATCGAACGACCTTCCAATGTAAGAAAAGACTATGGCAAAAAATAATTCGAAACAGAAAGTTGGGTTTTGGAAAAAACTCTTTTCTTTCTTTTCCAAAAACAAAAACCAAAGAGGTTTGGATTCTGGGAAACGAAAAAAGGAACCCAAAACGTTTGCGATAGAATGGGCCACTGCATTTGATACTTGGAAAAAAAAACTACCTACTAAACAAGTGAGTTCTGGAGTAGTGGTAGAAAATAAAAAGTTTCGCTTAACAAAGACAAATGAAAAACTCTTTCGCATCGAAGGTGAAGATTATTCCATTATTTTGATTACGGATAATCATTTGTATAAAAACAAAGATGGAAAATGGACAGGGGTACTACTTGTCGATGAAGGATTATTAAATCAAAATCTGACAAAAGAAATTCGAAACTTAGATGATTTTTTAGACTTACAAGCGATTCCAAGGGCGGATTTGTTTTTGGAAACAGATGCACCCAAAGAGGATTGGAGATTAATTCTTGATTGGGAGCGATTTTGGCAGGAACAACTTCTCTTACAAATTTCGCCAAATTCCATGGCACTTGTGCTGCTCGCCATTGGGGAAGAGTGTAAAGAGTTCTTTTTGAAGATTGCAACGGAAAGACAAAAACGACTTGTACGAGATGAATTATTTTATCTCAATTTAGGGAATGAGAAACTATCCAATCCCCATTCCAAAACTAAAAATCTTTATGGTTTTGCCAATGCCCTAAAAGAATTTGGAAATAAAATCAATTTGATCCGAGAAAGAAGAGAAAAGGAACTAAACCATGGAACATAGTCAATTAATTCAATCACACATCGAAGAATCCATTCGAGTCAAAGAACAACTGTTATCATCTCTTCTCCCGAATATTTCTTTTGCGGGAAAGGTTCTTGTGGAATCCTTACGTTCCGATGGAATTTTGTATTTTTGTGGGAACGGTGGATCCAGTTGTGATGCATCTCATATTGCGGCAGAACTTGTCATTCGTTACAAATCAGGAAACGAAAGAAAAGCCATTCCAGCCCTTGCCTTAAATAGCGACCAAGCAGTACTTACCGCATGTTCCAATGATTATGGATATGAATACCTTTTCCAAAGGCAACTCCAAGCATTTGGAAAACCAAAAGATGTTTTTGTGGGACTTACCACATCTGGTAATTCGCAAAACATTATATTGGCGGTAGAAGAAGCAAAAAAAATTGGAATGAAGGTTGTTTTACTCCTAGGTGGAGATGGTGGAAAACTTAAAGGGAAAGCAGATGTAGAAATCATTGTGCCTTCTAAGGTGACAGCGAGGATCCAAGAATCTCATATCCTCATCGGCCATATACTTTGTAGCATCATCGAAAAGGATTTGTTTGGGCTTGACTAAGGATGTCGCCATCCAAATTCAAAATGCCAACTTAAAAACCAAAGAAGGGCATTTCATTTGGAAATCCATTTCAATTGAAATTAAGAAGGGAACGATCCACGGAATCATTGGGGAATCTGGTTCTGGAAAATCAACCTTCGCTATGGCCTCGTTTGGAATGATCCCTGATGAGGCAAAGATCAGTTACGACCAATTTTCCGTATTAGGCGAAGAAGTATTTTCTACGAATTTCAAATCCAAAAAAAAATTATTTTTAGTTCCGCAAAATCCTAATTTAGCCTTTCATCCTTACCGAACCATCAAAAGCCAATTCAGAGATTTTATTTCCTTGTCTGGAATTTACCTTACTTCGGAGGAATTGATTTTTTCCTATTTTGATCGGCTGATGATCCCTAGGGGGCATTGGAATCAATATGCTCGAAATCTTTCTGGAGGAGAAAAACAGAGGATTTTACTCATCTTGGCTTTTTTACGTCATCCTGAAATCTTGATTTTAGATGAGCCAACGACTGGGTTAGATGCCTTTTCCGAAAAAATTGTCTTGGAAACGGTGTTAAACCTTGCAAAATCGGGGATGACTGTTGTTTTTATCACTCATGAACTTAGGATCGTCGCAAGTCTGGCTACCCAAGTTACGATAATGAAAGAAGGGGAAGTAGTCGAATCTCTTCCAATTCGAAATCAACAATTGGAGCCAAATTCAGAATATGGAAAACAACTTAAGGAAGCGTCTATTTTATTTTCCTAAATGGATTTTCCTTTTGGTCTATTTGCTTTGGTTTCCCTTATTTGCCCAAAGTCCGTTTACACTTCGTTCCATTGATTTACAGTCCTATCCTCAAGTCAAAGTTCGCCTGCATGTGAATGGTGTTTTGGATGGATCCGGATTTACCGTATCGGAACAAGTGAATGAGACTGTCCGACTAACGGACACATTCCATTGGGACAAACAAATCTCGAAAAACCCAATTTACCTGACTATCTCCATTCCTAGTTATTCCAATGCAGAAGACAGACGATGGCTTTTAAACCTAGCGAGCCAACTCGTAAAATTTTCGGAACAAAGTGGAGGGCATTCGAAACTCCATATCCAGTCGGATGATTCCTTTCACGTTTTCGATCGGATACGTTCCCAAGTTTTGGATGTATCGTTTCCGTTTCCCAAAGAAAATCCATCTCAATTTCCGATCCGTAACTGGGAACGGTTGGTGGACTCGTTACCGAAAGATCATTCTACCGAAGATCATATATTACTTTTAGTCAGTTTTTCGAAAGAATGGCCTGATCGATTTGAGATCCCAGAGTTTGCTAAACGCATTCGAGATAAAAATTTAAAACTCATCGTATTGTCACCTAACTCTCTGGAAGCGAATAAACTGGTAAGTTATGCGAAAGGAGATTTTTATTCCATCGCAAAACAAGAAAGTTTTGAATCCTTATTCAATGACCTAAAAGAAAGGATGAGTCCCGATTGGATTTTGGTATATGATTCTCCTTGGAAATTATCGTTGTGGAAAGAAAATGAAATCTCTGTTACCCTTTCTTCTCCGACATCAGGTAATCCTTTTGAGTTTTCTTATGAGATTTCTCCCTTCCAAACTTTTTACAGAACTCTTTCTGATCCCTTAGTATTTTTTCCTGTTAGTTTATTTCTCATTTTATTGTGTTTGGCTGCATTGTATTACTTACGTGGGTTTGAACGAACTTCGAACAGGGAAGTGGCAGCTCTTCCATTGGAACCAATGTCCTCGGTGGAAACGTTTGAACGGAAAGACGAATTGGCAGTTTATGACAGGATGTATGGAGAAACCTTAGAAAAGGCAGCAAGGGAAAGAGAGATTGCTCTACTCACAAAGGAAAAGGAAAGTTTACCAGGAACCTCTTATACCTATGCGGTGATCCAAGTCCGAGAAGGAAGTCAGCTTTACGAACCCATTCCTTTGCAATGGGACGAAATGACCATTGGAAATTTTGAATCCAATCATATTGTTTTACATGATCCAAGTGTTTCTGGACTTCATGCCAAGATAAAAAATCGAAAAGGCAAATATATATTGTTTGATTGTGTCTCCGAAGCGGGTGTATACTTAAACGGCAGAAAATTATTACGTCCCAAAGTGTTACACCATTTAGATGAAATCCAAATTGGCAAAACCATCCTTACATTTCGAGGGAGATACTAAGATGATTCAAACTACATTCCAACCTAGAACCACTCGTTTGTTCCAAAGGGTTTTCCTCGTATTTTTCTGTTTGGGTTCTCTGTTTTGTTCGGGGCAAACCTCTAATAATGACACTGCCACTTCTTTATTCTTAGCAAAAGAAACAGGGGAAAATGGTTGTACGGTAGCTGGGCTTGGATCCCAACTCAAAGCAGGTTATACAGGAATCACGACAACTTCCCAATCAGTTTCGTTTTTACTCGCAGGGGATACGTATTATGCGGTGATGCAAATTAAAGGTGCCCAAATTGGAACCCGTGTCGTACTTTCACGTTATGCGAAAGTGGCAGTTTATACTTCCTCAAGTTGCCCTTTGGAATTGAATATCGCCCCACTAGCGAAAGAAGGAACCGAATATACGAAAACTGATTCCCCACAAACGATCATTAGTTTTACAAAATCAGGAAGTTATCTTTTATACCTTTACCAAAAAGAAAGTGGAACAGCAAACCCAGTAACAGTTTTGACTGATGGAACTGCGGTACAAACGGTTTCCGACTCAGACTTATCGGACCTACTCAATGGTGGTTCTACAAAAACCTTTAAATTTGCTTGTGCTGTAGGAGGGGGAGTTTGCCAAAACTACTATGGTTACCTAACCAGTTGCCTCTCTGGAACCAAACAAACAGCAAAGTGTACAGAAACGAGTGTGGTTGGCTCCTGTAAAGTCACCCAATCCAGTGTAGGTTATATCATCAGTGTGTATACGGCACCTTTGACGGGAGGAGGTGGCGGAACCGCTGCTACCCACTGTTCGGGGATTTCCGGTAGTTACGTAGACGGCTCCACCGTCCAAACTCCTTAAGAATCAATCTATTTTTTCAAATTCCCTGGACACAGACCCCCATGTCCGAGTTATGACTGGAAGTGGGGGAGTCTAGTTATGAAAACCATGTTTGAGAAGATTTGGAATGACCATTTGGTTCACGAGGAAGATGGGACCTGCCTAATCTATATTGATAGACACCTCGTCCACGAGGTCACAAGCCCACAAGCCTTTGAAAGTCTGAAATTAACCAACAGAAAGGTAAGACGTCCGGACGCTACGTTTGCGACGATGGATCACAACGTATCCACAAGGACAAGAGATTGGAAATCAGTGGATCCCATTTCCGTTTTGCAAATGCAAACGCTTATGGACAACTGCAAAGAAAACGGAATTACATTATTTGATATCAACCATCCCGACAATGGAATTGTTCACGTTGTGGCACCAGAGCTTGGTCTCACTCACCCTGGGATGACAATTGTTTGTGGGGACTCACATACAGCGACACACGGAGCCTTTGGAGCTCTTGCTTTTGGAATTGGTACTTCAGAAGTAGAACATGTGTTAGCAACACAAACCTTAGTGCAAAAGAAACCTAAGACTCTGGAAATCCGAGTGGATGGAACACTCTCTCCCCTTGTTTCTGCAAAAGACATTGTCCTTGCCATCATCGGTAAAATTGGAACAGACGGAGCCACTGGGTATGTGATCGAATTTACTGGAGAAGCGATTCGTTCTCTAAGTATGGAAGGCCGTATGACCATTTGTAATATGGCGATTGAAGCGGGCGCAAGAGCTGGACTCATCTCTCCTGATGAAACTACTATCAATTACATCAAAGGAAGAGACTTCGCTCCTAAGGGAGAACAATTTGAAATAGCGGCTGCTAAATGGAAGGCTTATGCGACTGACCCTGGTGCAAAGTTTGATAAAACAGTTACACTCAATGCAAATGAAATTGCACCGATGGTTTCTTGGGGAACTTCTCCTGGCCAAGTGATCCCTGTGACTGCTACCGTTCCTAGTCCAAATGATTTCACTGACCCAGTCCAACGTAAATCCGCAGAATCTGCGTTAGCCTATATGGATTTAAAACCTGGACAAAAACTTTCTGATGTGAAGGTGAATAAAGTATTCATCGGATCTTGTACCAATTCACGAATCGAAGACCTTCGCGTTGTGGCAAACACGGTCAAAGGGAAAAAAGTGAGCAAAGATGTGGAAGCCATCATCGTACCAGGTTCTGGCCGAGTGAAACGCCAAGCAGAAAGTGAAGGACTTGATAAGATCTTTTTAGAGGCGGGTTTCCAATGGCGTAACCCAGGTTGTTCGATGTGCCTTGCGATGAACGACGATGTTTTATCTCCAGGAGACCGTTGTGCTTCCACTTCCAACAGAAACTTTGAAGGAAGACAAGGGAAAGGGGGAAGGACTCATTTAGTGGGTCCTGCTATGGCGGCAGCAGTTGCAGTGGAAGGTCACTTTGTAGACATTCGGGAGTGGAAATAAGATGAAAGCATTTACAAAATTAAAAGGGATCGCTGCCCTTCTTGACAAAGCAAACGTAGACACAGACCAAATCATTCCAAAACAATTCCTTCGTAAAATTGAAAGGTCTGGTTTTGGAAAACATTTGTTCCATGATTGGAGATTTCTCGACGACGCGGGACAAAAACCAAATCCAGAATTCGTTCTCAATGCACCTAGATACCAAGGGGCAACCATTCTTGTCACACGTGACAATTTTGGATGTGGGTCATCCAGAGAACACGCACCTTGGGCATTAGAAGACTATGGGTTTCGCTCCATTTTATCTCCATCTTACGCAGATATCTTTTACAATAACTGCTTTAAAAATGGAATGCTTCCGATTGTTTTGCCAGAAGCACAAATTGAAGAGATTTTCCAATCCATCGACAAAAAACCAGGTGCCAATTTGGAAATCGATTTGGAAAACCAAGTGGTGATCACAGAAGAAGGGAAAAAATACCCTTTTGAAGTGGATGCATTTCGCAAACATTGCCTACTGAATGGTTTGGATGACATCGGACTTACTCTCCAAAAAGCAGATTTTATTCAAAAATTTGAAGAAAAGAACCAAAAAGAAGTTCCCTGGTTGTACAGAAAGAGTGTATAATAAGCCCCATGAAACAGCTATTTTTAACTCTCAGTATTCTTCTTTTTGTGACCAGTCTATCGGCTGAGGAACTCCTCATCCAAGACACCAAACAAGGATTAGGCAAAGAAGCAATCCGTGGAACTACTGTGGTAGTCCATTACACTGGGAAACTCACAAATGGAAAAGTATTTGATTCTTCTCTCGACAGAGGACAACCTTTTAGTTTCCAACTCGGCCAAGGACAAGTGATCCAAGGTTGGGAACGTGGAATCGTAGGAATGAAAGAAGGTGGAAAACGAAAACTGACCATTCCACCTAAATATGGTTATGGGGAAAGAGCAGTTGGTCCAATTCCTGCTAATTCCACTTTAATTTTTGATGTTGAGTTAATTAAAGTTAAGTAAATGATAGATCCAATTTCCAAAGGGATAGATGACTTTGGCAACAGTTTGTTGCAAGCCTTGAATAATGTACAAGGAATCTTTGGAAAGGAACTTTCCGTTGCCAAACCAATCAAAGACAATGTCTTACAATTGATTGGCAACACACCACTCATCCGATTGAACCATATTGGTTCTGAATATTCGGGTGTTCAATTTTACTTAAAAGCGGAATTCTTAAATCCAACTGGTTCTGCCAAAGATCGAACTGCCATCGCTATGGTGTTAGATGCAGAAAAACGCGGAAAATTAAAGAAAGGGATGTCCATCATCCTATCTGGAGCTGGATCTTCTTCTGTGAGTTTTACTTGGATTGGAAAGGTGAAAGGTTATCCTGTTTCTTGCCTTGTTCCACTCACAACCTCTCCCGAACGAGTCCAACTCCTTCGCAGTTACGGAGCTGACGTAACGGTTACGAATACTTCTGATCCTACAAAATTAACAGAACTTGCTGAAGAAAAAGCCAAAAAAGTAGGTGGGTATTTGCCAGACGAATTGGAAAACCCTGCCAATCCCAATTTTCATTTTAAAACCACAGGGCCTGAGATTTGGCGTGATCTGCAAGGAAAAGTGGGAGCTGTCATTTCTGCGCCTGGTTCTGGTGGTGCCATCACGGGCATCGGTCGTTACTTAAAGTCCCAAGACCGAAGGGTAAAGGCCATCATAGCGGGAAAACAAAATTCCCCCTTTATGGAATATGGAAAAACTGACAATCCCAAAGAAAGGGAAAGAATCAAACTTCCTGCGGTGTATGATCCAAAACTCATCGATCATTATTTTCATGTCACAAAAGACGAAGCCTTACACCTGCAAGCGGATCTCTATGAAAAAGAAGGGATATTTGCCGGTCTTACGACTGGAACTGTGATCACAGGAGCCTTACGTTTTTCAGAAACACTTTCTGAGTCTGAAAAAAACGAAAGGAATCCTTATAATATTGTAATCCTTTCTCCAGATAGAGATTAGTTTTATTCGCTAAACAGTTGTTTGATTTCGTTTAGCGAACTTCTCGTGACTGTTTCACCCAGTTCAATAAATTCTTTACTCCTCCAAAATTCAAACCAGTTGGAATTAGGGAGGATCGGATTCAAATACACATCTGCTTCTTGTGCGCTGTATTTGCCAATACGATACTGCAAAGAATACAAACTGTTCACAATGATATCAAGGACATTCAAATTGAGTAATTTGTTTGTTTTCATTTCATCTTTGGAACTGGGCATGGAATTGATGGCGATGATTTTTTGAATTCCTTCTTGGGTGAGGGCAGAAACGGGGAGGGGATTGACGATTCCTCCGTCAACATAGGTTTTCCCATTTTCTTGAGGTTGGGGAACAAAGACTCCTGGGATGGAAATACTTGCCATCACCGCATCGAGAACCTTTCCTTCTGACAAAACAATTTCCTGTCTCGTTGAGATATCACAACTAATCAGTCTGAGTTTGATCGGTAAGTCTTCAAAATACAGATCTCCTAAATACTTTTCGAGGAGAGTACGAACATGTTTTCCATGCAGTAATCCTTGCCCAGGAAATGATAGATCGACCAATTTAAACATTTTGAAAAGACTATCAATTTCACCGAGTAAGGGGAGGATCCCTTTGTAACCCAGTCCACTGGCCCAAAAGGCACCGATGATGGCACCGATACTTGTTCCTGCAATCATGTCTGGAATGATCCCTTCTTCTTCCATCACCTTCATGATTCCCACTTGAGCTAAACCAAGAGCAGCTCCTCCACCAAGTGCCACACCCATTTCCACTCCAGAAAGTTCTCTTGCTTTTCTTCGGATGAAGATGTCCCATTTTCCATGATCTAAGATGTCACGAATGTTGGTTTCATGATAAAGGATTTCGTTTTCTCTTGAGTCCTTGGTGATCGAATCACAGAGATTGGCATTCGTTTCTTTGGAAACTAAATTTTCAATATGATCTGCTTCATCAATTAACAGGTGTTTTAGGTCTTCATCGGTATCTGGAAATACTTCTAAAAAGATAAAGGAGTGGCTTGCATAATGTTTGCCTAAATTATCTTTGATTCGGTCTGCATCTTTGAATTTATAAGATTTTGTTTGTGGGGAAGTGGAATTTCCATTTTGAGAAAAATGTAGGATCACTGATTTTTTACCAGATTCCTGTTCGATTTTTTCCACAAGTTCACTGGCAAATCGATCTTTGGTGACTGGATCCGAATGGACTAAACAAACAACGGAATTTCGAAAATATTCTTTTCCTCCCAAAAGTTCACTACGCAGAGATTTTGTAAGCATTTTGGAAAAGGTGATGGATAAATAAGGAATTTTTTGGATTAATTTTTGGAATTCGACTTGAGACAAAACCAAAAATCTTGATTCACTCACGGTAACAGCCGAATGGTTATGTTTCTCTCCCGTTAACAAAGCTTGAATGCCGAAGTATTCTCCTTTTTTTAAATATTGAACTTCTTCTTCGCGTTTGCCTTCTCCCTTTTTGGGAAGAAACAATTTAATTCCCCCCGATAAAATCAAAAATAAACTTCGATCGTTATCCCCTGCTGTAAATAGAATTTCATCCCTTTCGCGTTCCACAATATGAACGGATTCAGCCACCCAAGTTTTTTCTTTTTTCGAAAGACTGCGGAAGAGGGGTAAACTTGAAACAAGATGGATTTTGCCTTCAAAATCTTTCATAGGGTGCCTTTTCCACCAGTGTTTCAAAAAGGAAAGGAAGAGAAATTGCGATTTTTTAAGTTTTCTAAAAATTTTTATTGACTACTTATTTGTTAAGTAGTAACTGTATGTATAGCAAACAGGAGTCTATATGATCACACATTTGAAAATTAAGGATTTTGCCCTTTTTGAATCTTTGGAACTTTCCCTTTCGGACGGTCTCACTGTCTTCACTGGAGAATCTGGTGCTGGAAAATCATTAATTTTCGATGCATTGGCTTCGCTTTTTGGTGGTCGCTGTTCGACAGCGAACATCAGACAAGGAAAGGATCGGTATTCCCTCCAAGCGGTTTTGTCACTTTCTGGGCAAAACTTGGCCAAAGACTATCTCATGGAACAAGGATTCCGTTATACGGGAGATGAGATTCTGATCACCAAGGAACTGATGAAAGATGGAAAAGCTCGTGTGAAAATTGGAGAGAGCCTTGCTTCTACCACTCATTTACGGGAACTCGGAAAAACGATGGCAGAGATACACTGCCAAAACGAACAACTTTTCCTTTTAGAAAAAGCCAACCAATTGGAATTTCTCGACCGATTTGGAAATTTGGAATCATTGAAATTTAAATTCAAATCTGCCTTACAACAATACAGACATTGGAAACAAAAACTTTCCGACTTCGAAGAAACACGAAAAACCATGTTGAAACGAAAGGAAATTCTCGAATACGAAGTGGAAGAAATTGAGACAATTTCTCCGAAAGAAGGAGAAGAAGAAAGTTTGAGTTCCGAAGAAAGTTTACTCGCCAATGGAGAAAAATTGGCAGAAAACTACCGTTTGGTGCTAGAGGAACTTTCGGAAAAAGAAAATTCGATCCTCAAAGTGTTTCCAAGCCTTATCCATGCCATCCAAAAAGTCACCATCCTCATTCCTGAAAAAAGGGAGATGCTTGACGAATGGGAAGAAGTGTATGACCGACTCAAATCTTTAAAGTCGGTGATCCGAGAAGAGGAAGAAGAACTCTTTTTTAGTCCCGAAAGACTCGATATGGTGCAAGCAAGGTTGCAAGATCTGAAGAAATTGAAGAAAAAATACAATGTGAGCATCGGGGAAATCAATCAACTTCTAGAAGAGAAAAAATCGGAACTGGAACGTTGGAAGGAGCAAGCAGGAGACGAAGATTTTTTAAGGATTAAAAAGGACCAATGTCTGGTGGAACTGAAAGAATTAGGATTCCAACTTTCCAAGTTAAGACGAAATGCCATTTCCCAATTTGAGGAAGAAGTGCAAAAAGAGATGGTGGATTTAGGTCTTGAAGGAGGAAAACTCCAAGTGGTTCTCCGTTGGGAAGAAAATCCAGAAGGAGAAGTAGAAGAAGGCTCCAAGTCCTATTTCCTTTCTGAATCGGGCCTTGACCAAATCGAATTCTATTTTAGTGCCAATCCAGGCGAAAAACCGCGCCCCTTACGAAAAGTGGCTTCAGGTGGGGAACTTTCGCGGGTGATGCTTGCCCTTCGTAGTGTGCTCGGGAAACAAGCTCCTTCCCCTCAGATGTTGGTTTTAGATGAGGTAGACACGGGTCTTGGGGGGGAAGCAGCGGAAGCTATGGCTACGAAGCTGAAAAAACTCGCACGGAATTCGCAAATTCTTCTGATTACGCACACCCAACAGGTAGCAGCGGCAGGGGACCATCAAATTAAGATCGAAAAACGACAAGAAGGTGGTCGAACTGTGTCGGAAGCATCACTACTCGACTTTGAGGAAAGAAAACGGGAACTTGCGAGGATGATTGGGGGAAAACAAGTCACCACTGCTGTCCTCAAAGCGGCAACCGACCTTCTCATGAAAAAAGCGGGTTAGTCCTTTAAAAATAGTATTTGGCGAAAAAGGGAAGACTGAAAACTCTATTCGTAATCCTCCAATGGGGTCTCATTCATGTCTTTTCCTTTCGCTAAATCAGATTCAATCATTTCATCGGTTCCTCCACAAACCATTCCCATTCTTATCATTTTTGTATCCATCGTTGGTTTTACCATCATTGTGGAACGATTTGTTTACTTTTGGAGATTAAAAAGCATCTCACAAGATCATTTCCGCCGTGTTAGGGAACTAGCGCGTGAAGGCAAATGGGATGATGCAAAAGATGTTCTCACCCAGGAAGTTCAATCTCCTGCTGCAACTTTACTTCGTATGGCATTTGACCTCAAACGTCGAGGAGTTGCGTTTTGGGAAGAGGATATTCGACAAGAGGGATTCCGCCAAATTTATTTAATGGAACGTTACCTGACGGGACTTGGAACCATTGCCACCATTGCTCCGTTACTCGGAGTTCTTGGGACAGTGATCGGAATCGTAAGATCCTTTGCTGAAGGAGCAGGAACTCAAGGTGCTGAAGTGGGGATTTCTGAAGCCCTTATCACAACCGCAATGGGTCTTGCCATTGCGATTCCAGCATATATTTTTTATAATGTGTTCAATCGAATGAAGGAAGAAAAAATTACGGAAATGGAAAACGTAACGGATCTTGTATTACCTCATTTGAATAAACGATAATCGAAGAATGAAGTTTCGTAAATCAACAAAGTCTTTTAATAACATCGAATTGGCACCTCTTATCGATGTGATTTCCTTTATCGTCATTTACTTTTTAATGAATGCAACTTTGGAAAAAAATACTGCATTAAAGGTAGAATTGCCACGGTCTTCGAGTGTAGCAAAAGAAAAACAAAAAGATGAACTGGTGATTACAGTAGATAAACAAGGCAAAATCTATTTGGATCAAAATTCCGAACCGGTTGCTTTGGAAGGCCTTACTGAAAAAATTAATAGTTTTTTAGGACCAGAAAAGGAGAGGGATCCTAAGAAAAATAAAGTGATCATTCGTGGGGATGGTGGTGCGTCCTACCAAGTCGTTGTTAAAGTCATCGATGCTGTGAATGCAGCTGGTGTGAGTCGCTTTAACTTAGCTATGGTAAAAGGCACATCTAAGTAATTTTTGGACATTCGAAAAAAATTAAAATTCATTAGTCTATTCATATTGTCTTTGCTTTTGATTACATCAGCAGAGTGGGTTTCCTTATGGTCTAACCGCTCTGTATTTATTGATAAAGTCATTACAAAAATTGAATTTAAGGGGAACATCAATACTTCCTCTGACGACATCTTAGAACTAATGGACATGCGACCAGGTGTCCAATTAACGCAAGGCCTTCTCAATGCTGACATGAGGGCTTTGTTTGTTTCCGGTTTTTTCTATCACATCGATATCCAAGGGGAAGCAGATGGGGATGGAGTAAAAATCTTAGTCATTGTCAAAGAACGACCTCGTGTAAAAGACATCGATTTTATTGGAGCGGATGAGGTATTCCCTTCTGACTTACGTGATAAAATCCCATTAAAAGAAAATGAAGTCATCACACCTAAAAAAGTAACACTTTCTAAGGAAGTCATTTTAAAGAAATACCGTGATGAGGGGTTTTTTCTCGCTTACGTTCGATTTGAAACAGAACCTGTAAACCCGGAAACCAACACGGTAAAGGTGAAGTTCATCATCGACGAAGGGGAAGAGATTCCCGTAAGTAAAGTCAATATTTTCGGAAACAATGAAATCGATACCTATGATCTCCAAGGGATCATGGATTTAAAAGAAAGTGGGATCATTGAATCGGGTGTTTTTAAGGAATCTGCTTTCGAATCGGACAAACAAAAAATCGCTGCCTACTTAAAATCTCGTGGGTATGTGGACGCGGAAATCAGTAACGAAGGAACCAATTGGGAAATTCGTTGGGAAAATCCCAAGAAAAAAGACAAACGTGTTGTCATCGTTAATTTTAAAATTATTGAAGGGGAACAATACTTTTACAATGGTTATACGACTAACCATGATTTGACAATCGCTCCCAATGGGATGCCACAATTTCTAAATAAAGAAAATAACCCAGTAGGAACTCCCAAAGAAGAATGGGCTCCTGTTTATCCAGTTAAATTTTTAGAAGACCAATACGAATTTGCTCCTGCGGATGTAGGAGAAGTGTTTGATGAATCCAAATTCCAAAAAGATAGAGCGACCATCAACGAAGCGTATTCAGCCAAAGGGTATTTATTTGCTCAGGTAATTCCGAGAAGAAAGGTTGTCGAACTGAGTGATGCCTCTTTATCACGATATGAAAATTGTGATAAACGAGGAAATACCGACGCCATTTCCGATTGTACGGAAGAGTTCAGTCGTTTGAATATTGCAAAACTTCGGAAACTATACGAAGCGGAACCAAAACTACGTGGTAAAAAATTCATCCACGTTGATTTTACCATTCGTGAGAACAATCTTGCTTTTATTGAAAACATTATCATCAAAGGGAATAAAAAAACTCAAGATCGTGTCATCCGAAGGGAGTTGTTATTCAAACCAGGTGATTTATTCAATTCCTCTCTTGTAAATAGGTCAAGGGAAAGGATCTTTAACTTAGGTTACTTCAAGGAAGTAAACTTTAATATGAGACCTGGTTCCGATGAAACCAAGATGAATTTGATCATTGAACTTGTGGAACAACCCACAGGAACTGTATCAATGGGTGGCGGTTATGGAACCATTACTGGTTTTTCCATCTTTACGCAGTTAGGTGAAAATAACTTAAACGGAACAGGACAACAAATCACGGGTCGTATCGAATTTGGTCCCATCCGAAGGTATTTACAATTGTCTTGGACAGAACCTTGGTTTATGGATAAACCTTGGTCTTTAACCCTTTCTGCATTTTATTCCTCCCGTACTTTATTTGTGGGTGCTACTTCCATTACGGAAAACAATAACCAAGGGATCAAAGAAGTTGCTTCTTACGAACGAACTGGGGTAGGTGTGAGTGCGGGGATTGGTCACAGATTTTTAATCAACTGGACACACTTCCATCGTTATTCTCCGTCTTTTTTTGCATCGACTCGACCAACTTCTCTTGTATCAGACCAAGTCCTAGCTGAGGTGGATCGAGGTTGGCAGTTCCGTTCCCAATTGACAAACGGGATCGCCTACGATAGCCGTGATAATATTTTTAACTCCACGCAGGGTTTTAATTTAATTTTTTCCGTTGATAACGTGGGTCAATATTTGGGTGGAGAAAGCCATTTTGACCAGTTTAGTCCTATTTTAGAATATTATCATACTTGGTTTGATTATACTTTTTTTGGACTCATTCGCAAAAACGCACTTAGGCGATGGCGTGTGGTACAACAATTTCGTACTTCCTCTGTTTTTACATTTGAACGTAAACCAAAATATGGAAGCCAAGATAAAGAACGAATTCCATACATCCAAGTGCAAGATCGTTTGTTTCTCGGTGGTTACGAATCTCTTCGTGGTTGGTTTTTTGATGATAAATATTATCCAGATGAGTGGAAGGATGGAGCCTCAAGTCGGGTATTATTTACATCTGAGTTAAGATTCCCAATCGAACCATCATTGTTATGGTTTGTTGTTTTCTTTGATGCAGGTTCCATGTTTGAAGAAATCAACCGAGCTGTTGGGGAAAGAAAAGAATTTTTCAAAAATTATGATAATTTAGTTAGAGCCCAAAGGTCTTCCGAACCAGTAGAAACTTATTTGTTTGAAAATTATAATACGTTTGGACAAAAACTTCCTGAATCACCACTCGTTGTGAACGATCCAGGAAACCTGATTTTATCTAGTAAAAATTTATCGATGTCAAATTTTCGATTTTCTTGGGGTTTTGGTCTTAGGATTCAAATCCCGGTATTACCATTACGTTTGTATTTTGCACAAAGGATTCGTTATACGGGAGTGGAAGATAGACCTTTTGGATTGTATCCAGATAATAATAGTTTCCAATTCGTATTTGGTATCGGAGATATGCGTTTCTAGGTGGAGTTAGTTGGTCTAAACGATGAGCAAAGGTTAGCTGTTGAGACTGTTGATGGCCCACTTCTGATTTTAGCTGGTGCTGGTTCTGGTAAAACCCGAGTCATCACCTATCGAATCGCCAATTTAATCTTAAATCACAAAGTTTACTCCAATCAAATTTTAGCGGTTACTTTTACCAATAAAGCGGCAGAAGAAATGCGAAACCGTTGTCGCAGTTTATTGCCAAATGGGACTTATGAACCATTTGTGAGAACCTTTCACTCTCTTTGTTTGTATCTATTGAAAAGAGAAGGGAAAGTTTTAGGACTTGGTAGCAATTTTACAGTGTATGATAGTGATATGCAAGAATCACTGATCAAAGAAATTCTAAAATCCAAGGATATGGATACAAAAGAGTTTCGTCCATCAAGCCTTGCCAATCAGTTTTCCCAAGCAAAAGATTCATTCTTAACAGCAGAAGAATTTGCCAAAAAAAAAGCGGATGATGCTTATACAAAATCCATTGCTTCCGTTTTTTTGGAATATGAAAAACGAAAAGATTTAAGAAACGCTTTGGATTTTGGTGATTTGATTTTAAAGACAGTGATTTTATTTCGTGATTTTCCAGTGATTTTGGAAAAATACCAAAGACTTTGGAAATACATCATGGTAGATGAATACCAAGATACGAATAAAATCCAATACCATTTGGTACAATCCCTTTCCTCCTTTCATAAAAATCTTTGTGTGGTGGGAGACGATGATCAGTCCATTTATTCCTGGCGTGGGGCTGATATTTCTAATATTTTAAATTTTAAAAAAGATTATCCAGAAGCCGTAGTCGTCAAATTAGAAGAAAACTATCGGTCGACTAGAACGATCATTGAATCTGCTGCTGCCTTAATTTCTCATAATAAACAACGTACGAACAAAACTTTACGCACCGAGAATCCGTTAGGTGATAAAATTAAGTTTACTTCCTTTCAAAATGAAATTGAAGAAGCCGAAGGAATTGTTCAAAAAATTCAAGTTGGTGTTCGCAAAGGCCAAAAGTATTCCAATTTTGCCATTTTTTATCGAACCAATTCGCAGTCTCGATACTTTGAAGAGGCTCTTCGCAAACGTGGAATTCCTTATAAAATTTTTGGGGGATTTCGATTTTTCGATCGGAAAGAAGTAAAAGATCTCATCGCTTATCTTTCTGTTGTAGTGAACCCAGTGGATTCCACTTCCTTACTTCGAATCATCAATTCCCCACCGAGAGGAATCGGTGATACCACTGTCAATCGACTGCTAAAATTTTCTGTGGAGGAAGGATTGTCTTTATATGAATGTTTAGGGAAAGCTGTTCCTGAAATCAAAAAAGGCACCTTACAAAAATTGTCTTCCCTTCACAGAATGTTTGAATCGGAAATGGAAGACTTAGGTAAAAAAACTCCATCTGAAATCGCCTATGATGTGTTAGAACATTCTGGATACCGGGAGTTTTTAGAAAACGAAGGAACCGAAGATTCATTTTCTAGACTTTCCAACCTCAACGAGTTTGTGAATGCTCTCAAAGAGTATGAAGAAACAAATCCTGAAGCAAGTTTAGAAGAATATTTAAGTTCCATTTCTCTCATTACAAGTGAAGAAAATACCAAAGACCTTCCTGATTATGTGATCCTCATGACAGTTCATAATGCGAAAGGATTAGAATTCCATCATGTATTTATGGCGGGTATGGAAGAGGGAACCTTCCCTCACTTTTTATCCATTGATTCACCAGATGGAATCGAAGAAGAACGACGGTTGGCTTATGTGGCGATCACACGAGCACGAAAACATTTAGACATTAGTTATTCACGTTTCACAAGGAAATTTGGGGAAGTGGATGCAAGGTTACCGTCTCAGTTTTTAGAAGAGATTCCTAAAGAATATATGGAAGGTGAGTTCACCGAATCTAAATTCGGAGTGCGAAGGCCCGAAGCCACACCTCGAGCAGAAAGGTATCAAAAATCAGAGGAAAAGTTTGAGTCCATTCAAGGAAAACTAGGATCCGGTGATTTCCAAGTTGGGACAAAAGTAAGACATAAAGTATACGGAGAAGGCCGTATTTTAAATATTTCTGGTTCTGGAGACAATCGAAAAGTAGAAGTGCGGTTTGGAGCTCATTTAGATAAAAAATTCTTATTGGCATATACACCATTAGAGATAATATCATGAGAAAATTAGGGGTAAGGATATGAATTTGTTATTAAAATGTTTCACTCTATTCTGTTTTATGAGTTTGGCACTCCAAGCACAACAAAACACTGGTTTAGCGGAAGAATTTACACGATTGGAAGATCATCTCCGTAACCCCAAACTCACCGAAGAACAAAAGAAAAAAAACTTTGAATCCAATTTGGTGAATTCAGTGAGAAGTACCCTCTCTAAACGTTTTGCAAATCCAAAAAAAGAGTTAAAGGATTTAAAATTCCAAGACTTACAAACAGAACGTCCGGAAGGAACGAACACATTTTACGTAAAATATAAAAACTATTATTTCCAATACCAATTTCCAGTGGATCCGGAGACCTATGTGACTCTGCCTTCTGAAGAAATTGTATTAGAAAAACCAGAGGGTCTGGACTTAAGTTCAGGTGCACATAAAGAAGAGAAAAAGAATTAATCAGATTCGTTTATAGGAAGGAATGGAAGAACAAGAATTTCAAGAAGTATGGCGGTGGGTTTTAGAAGTTGGTGATTCCATCCTAAACATTTATAAAACAGATTTTGAAATTCGTGACAAGGGGGGAAATGATCCCGTCACGGAAGCGGACCTTTATGCGAGTGAGTTTTTAAATGAAAAAATCTCACACCGATTTCCAAACCATGGATTTTTATCAGAAGAAAAAACGGATACCAGTCTTCGTTTAGACAAAGAATGGGTTTGGATTTTAGATCCCATTGATGGCACAAGGGAATTTGTTAAAAAAAATGATCAATTTGCACTGAGCCTTGGCCTTGTTCGAAATGGAGATCCCATTTGGGGAATTATTTTTAATCCAGCGACAGGTGAGTTTTTTTCCAAAGGCAAACATAGTTTTTTTGCAAAACTCCAAGCTCCTTATTCCACAGAAGAAAATTTTAGAACTTTAATGGTTGAGAGTTCTTCCGTTTTACATCCGTTACAAGAGGGAAAAGAAATTCGGAAAAAACCGATTTTGCTTGTTTCTGTTTCCGAAATGAAAGAAGGACTTTTTAGTGATCCTTTTTGGACAGAAGACTTCGATTTGCGCGCAATGGGAAGTATTGCTTACAAACTTGGACTACTGTCTGCTGGATTTATCGATTTAATTGTTTCCTTAAAACCGAAAAATGAATGGGATATCTGCGGTGGAATTTCTTTGTTAGATGAAGAAAATTTTATCTGTTTTCCCCTGAAAGACAAACCTTATATTTTTAATCAAAAAACAACTCTGAGTTTTGGTTTGGTCGCAGGAAAAAAATCAGCTGTCCAATACCTCGAATCAAAAATTGATTTCCACCAACTTTCACTAAAGGTAAAAGAACGATGGTAAAAACCTATAAAATTGGTTTGGATGCAAGACCCTTATCCACTCGTGTTTCCGGAGTGGGTCGCCTCATTGCTGAAACCTTAAAAGCTTTTCCCAAAAAAGAAAAGTATGAATTTTTACTCTTTTCTCATTTGCCTATTCATCCTGATCACAAAGCCGTCTTGGATTTACCGAATGTGAAATGGGTTGAAGGGGGCGGATTCTTAAAATGGAAAGGTGGATTGTATTATAATGTATATATCCCTTTTTATTTATTAACGCATCGATTGGATTTGTTTTGGGGGTCCCAACAAGTATTACCTCCCTGTTTACCGAAGGAGTTAAAGGCAGTATTAACGTATTGTGATTTGGTATTGTATTTGTATCCGAATACCATGCGTTGGATCGCCAAAGTCCAACAAAGATTGTTTCAAAGGTATTCTGTTAGGCGATCTAGTTTCATTTTATCGATCTCCAAACAAACAAGTGATGATATGTGTAAAAAGTTTGGTTATCCCAAAGAGCAAACTGGGGTGGCATACCCTGGTGTGAATCCAGAAGAAATGACAAAACTTTTGGAAACAAATCTAACCAACCGAGTGAAAGATTTAGGAACAGGATATGTTTTATCTGTCTCAACCATTGAACCGCGAAAAAATTATCCTTTTTTGTTAGAAGTATACAGGGAGTATCGAAAGAAAAACCCTCATCACTACAGGCCATGGGTGATCGTGGGAAAAATTGGTTGGGAGTCACCTGAATTCATTGAAGAACTCATCCAAGAACGTACGTTGTACAAAGATATTTTTATTTTAGATTCAGTTTCTGATTCTGAATTACAACATCTCTACAAACGAGCTGGATTATTTTTGTTTGCGAGTAAATATGAGGGATTTGGAATTCCGATGGTGGAAGCACTTTTCCATAAACTTCCTTGTATCGTTTCGGATATTCCAACGTTTCATGAAATTGGAAAAGAGGGAGTTCGTTATCTACCAACAGAGACAAAAGAAAATGCAAAACAGTGGGCAGAAACCATCGACCAGTTTTTTCAAAATCCGAGTCCAGTTGATGTGTCCGTGGAATCCTTTCGGTGGGAAAATGCGGCAAACATTACAGAAGATGTGTTTCGTAAGGTGTTAGAAGAGGGAGAGTAATCCTTTTTTTTTGGTCACAACACCCGAAAACAAAATTTTATTTTTGTCACCTCTTGGAACTACATGTAAGTGAAATCGATCTTTCGTCATGGCTTGGATTTCACATTCCCAGTCTTCTGTGTTGGCAAAAAGTTTGATCCGGTCACATAGGATGGCTCCATCCACAGACCAAGTGAGATTGTATTTGGACTTTCCTCGGGAAAAACGGGATTTGATTTGGTTTGGTTGGAACTTCCATGTAACGATGGTTTCGTCCCCTGATTCATACGGTTCTGTGAAAGAAGGGATCATCGAAATTCCTTTTCCCTTCCAGTTTCCCTTTACGTAATCATTCCATTCGTCTAAGTTGGAGAAGTAGTTGTAAATTAATGAATTCAAAAATAAAAACTGATTTAATCCCTAAGTTATCATCCAGATTTTATCTTCTCGTTTTCCTTTCTTTCTTTTTTTGTCAACCTGCAACCGGAAAAGTAGATTTTTATCCAGAACCACTTCCAACCATTTCTGGTGAAATGGAGTCTCTTTCTGACTTTCGGGGTAAAGTGGTTGTCCTCGATTTTTGGGCAACATGGTGTGAGCCATGTGCGAAGGCTGTGCCTACGATCAATGAATGGAAACAGTCTGTTTCTTCCTCTGATTTTGTATTTCGTGGAATCAACACCGACACATCAGAGCCACTGGAACACATCCAAAAAGACATGTCTAAATTAAAAATGAGTTATCCCACCTTACTGGATAAAGACTGGAAAATGACAGATTTTTATCAAGTCGAGGGAATCCCATGTGTCCTTGTATTTGATCGTTCGGGAAAGATTGTGTACCGTCAGTACGGATTGGAAAAAGAAGACCTAATAGGTCTTGTGATTCGTTCCCACGTGTGGGCGAAGTCGGAACTGCCATAATTGTGCAATGCGAAACAAAAGTTTGAACGTTCCTTGATTTCAATGACAAGAATGAAAATGTCTTGACTCATGTTCGTTAAAAAAGTCCCTTAAAGATACCTTTTACCGTTTTCTTTTCAGAAAGGAGTCAGAATCATGCCAGCCAATTTGCCCGAACTCTTCCAGCAGAGTGCTGAAAAATTTGGGAACCGTCCCGCATTCGTTAGTAAAGACGAATCGAAGTCCTATAAACCCGTTACCTTCAAAGAAGTCTATGATCTAGGGATCAACTTAGCAGAAGCACTCATTGATTTAGGTGTGAATGCCAAGGAAAATGTTGCCTTACTTGCCGACAACCGATTGGAATGGATTGTTACCGATTATGGAATCCTTATGGCAGGAGCAGCTGATGTTCCACGTGGGACCGATATTACGGATTCAGAAATTGTTTATATTCTCAATCACTGTGAAGCAAAAGTTGTTTTCTTAGAAAATGACAAAATGTTAGAGAAGTTCCAAAAGAACCGTTCTCAGTTAGAATTTGCAAAAACTCTGATCGTCTTGGATAAAAAATCCACAGCGACTGGTGTTCTAAAACTCTACGACCTAATTGAAAAAGGAAAAGAATTAAGAGCAAAAGGTTCTAAAAAAGCAGAAGATCGGATGAAAGCGATCCAACCTGATGATCTTTTCACCATCATTTATACTTCTGGAACAACAGGAATGCCAAAAGGGGTAATGTTAAAACACAGTAACATGATTCACCAAACTAGGGCTATTCTTGGAAGTATGATTGATATCAATGCCGACGAACGTATGTTATCAATTCTACCTGTATGGCACGTATTCGAAAGAGTATTTGAATACTTAGCAATTGCTGCGGGATGTGCTACGTATTATACAAACGTACGTGATCTTCGCGATGATATGAAAAAAGCGAAACCAACGTTTATGGCATCTGCCCCTAGACTTTGGGAAAGTATCTATAATGGAATTTATACAAGAATCAATGATCCAAAACAAACTCCTGCCGTTCGTAGAGGATTGTTTAACTTGGCTTATTTTTTCTCCAAACACTTCAATGCAGCCACACGTTTTCTCAAAGGGAACCAAGTGGATTACGTTGGACGTAACCCAATCGTTTCCTTAGTGAAAGGGATTTATTACTTTGTGGTCGCAGTGGTTCTTGCCATTCCGTATTTCCTTCTTGACCTAGTGGTTCTTTCCAAGATCCGTGAGGCGACTGGTGGGGAATTAAAGGCCTCCGTTTCTGGTGGTGGTGCCCTCCAAAGACACGTGGATGCTTTCTTCAATGACATCGGAATTAATGTTCTCGAAGGATATGGAATGACGGAAACGTCTCCTGTCATTTCTGTTCGAACTTTTAAGAAACTGGTGCAAGGTTCTGTGGGTGTCATCACTCCGGAAACCGAAGTGCAAATTCGAGATGATGTGGGTAAAGTTCTCACACATGTGGATGCGAACCAAAAATTGGTTTCTGGTAAGTATGGCCAAAGAGGTGTGATCCACATACGAGGACCACAAGTGATGAAGGGGTATTACAAAAACCCTGAAACCACTGCAAAGGTTCTAAAAGACGGTTGGATGGATACGGGTGATATTGGAATGTTCAATTTCAAAAAAACACTCACCATCACAGGTCGTGCCAAAGATACAGTGGTTCTCCTTGGTGGGGAAAACGTGGAACCGATTCCAATCGAAGACAAACTCACGGAGTCTCCTTTTATCTCTCAGTGTATGGTGATTGGACAAGACCAAAAGAATTTGGGTGCCATTGTGGTTCCAGATTTTGACCAATTGACGAATTGGGCGAAGGAAAATGGAATTGGTGAGACAGACAAACAGAAACTCATCGAAAATCCAAAGGTTCTAGATTTCTATAAAAAGGAAATCAAAGCTCTCAATAACACAAAAACTGGCTTTAAGTCTTTTGAACAGGTGACACCTTTCATTCTCATCACAAAACCATTTGAGGTGGGTGATGAATTGACAAACCTCTTCAAAATGAAACGCCACTTGATTACAGAAAAATACAAAGACAAAATCGCCGCTCTTTACGCAGCAGATTAGTTTTTCCTTTCTCAAAACGTTTCCGCCTCGGATCTGGGGCGGAATATTCTCTTCTCTTTTCCCATTTCCGTCGATACTTTTAATGTGAATCGTTTAGATGGATCCTTTGTTTCTTCCCCGGCTGGTGTATTTTATCCCTACCAACACCAAGATTTTTATGCCATGGATTCCTTGTTTTTATCTCCCCTCAAAGAAGAGGAAATTTGGGACTTCCAATCCATCACACAAATCCAGTTAGGATTTTTAGGTTTTTTAACCTTACGCGGATACTTACGAGAACAATTACAATTGCCTAAACTAAAAGTGAGAGGGCTTTCTAAACACTGGCGTTCTTACTTAGCAAAAGAAAATTTTTTAGGAAAACAAATCCCTTGGGAGACCTTAGATTTTATTCCAAACTTGGTTGGTGAAAATCCAAGTCCCAAAACCAGTTTTGGAAAAAAAGGTCATTGGGAAGTTGAATTTCATTTTGAAAGAATAGATGGTGACTACACTTCTTTATTTTTTGTGGCATCAGGCAAACAATCGGAAGGTGATGTGGCGATCAGTGATTTGATGAAAGACTTTTTGTTGTATTCACAAGCCAATCATTATTTGGATCGAGCATACATTAGAAAAGAAAACTCAAGTTATCTTTACTTAAATGCAAAAGATTCTAATCCACGTGTGTTTTATCGAGAAAACAATTCAGAATTTCCTGCGTTTCTATTTTTAGTAGCCGAGTTAAAAAACAAATCGATCATTCACCCAAATTAAGACCCATTAATACTTGTTTGAGTAGGTCTGCTTTTGTTTCCAAATGAGTGGTTTCTAAAATCCTTTGTTTGGTTTTGAAATCAAAGTAGATGAGAGAAGCAATAAAATCTACAGGGAAAGGGTGCCCCAAAATTTGGTTCATTTTGAGAATTAGATCTTCTTCTGCACCTTCTGCAAGTAAGATCCGTTTGGTGAGAACAAGTAGTTCTTCGATTTTTTCTTTTAAATCAGGGGACACATTTTTGTTTCGTTCATGGTCTCTTTTGGAAACTTGTGCGATATAAAATGGTTCGGTGGAGGCGAGACTTACAATTTCCGCTGTCCCAAGTCCTTCTAAGATGATATTGGATCTGCCATCTGGTAGTGCTTCCTTTTGGATGATGTGTCCAAAACCCACAACTTCTGGGATCGGTGGTAAACCACTGCCAGTCCATCCTTTGGGGTAAGGTGCCATTCCCATCTCCCCACCATTTTCCAAACAAAAATCTAATAACATCCGATACCGTGGCTCAAAGATGTGTAAGGGCAAAAACATACCTGGAAACAGAAATACATCTGGTAAAGGAAAGAGAGGTAAGGGGAAGGTTGACACAGAGAAAGGTTTTAGATTCCATGTTTAGTTGTAAACCAATTCAAGGATTCGGCTTTGTTGAAAATTAAAAAATCTTCTCTCAAACAATCATTTGCTAAACTTTCAGAAACCAAAGTGCTCGTGATCGGGGATTTGATTTTAGATGAGTATTTAATTGGTTCAGTGGAACGGATTTCCCCAGAAGCCCCAGTGCCTGTGGTTTGGGTACGAAACGAAAAACAAACTTTAGGTGGATCCGGGAATGTCGTACAAAATCTCACTTCCATCGGTGTGAATGGCATCGTGTTTGGTAGGATTGGTTTAGACAAAGCTGGTGAAAATTTAGAATCGATTTTACTTTCCAATTCGGTAAACAAAGAAGATTTGGTTTTACTTAAATCCAAAACAATTCCCACCATTCTCAAAACACGTATCATCGCCTCTCACCAACAAGTGTGTCGTGTGGACAGAGAAGAAATTGTTCCTTTAACCAAAGAGGAAGAAGCTGAAATTCTGAAACAATTACAAGTGAAAATCAAAGATGCCTCTGCTGTGATTTTGTCTGACTATGATAAAGGGTATTTAACACCATCTCTGATCCAGTCTATCATCACTGTTTGTAATGCCGAAAAAAAAATTGTGACAGTCGACCCACAAGTGAGTCATTTTTTCTTATACCAAAATATTCATATCATGACACCGAATCACCACGAAGCGGGAAAGGCCTTGGGAAAAAAACTGAGTTCGGATGCAGAAATCGAAACTGCCTGTCGTGAAATTTCAGAAAAACTCACACCTGATGCCATGATGATCACAAGGGGTGAAAAAGGGATGTCCATTTATGAACGTAAAACCGACCTGTTTTATCATATCCCAACAGTTGCCAAAGAAGTGTTTGATGTGACAGGAGCGGGGGATACTGTGATAACCACCTATACTGCGTTTGTTGCCACAGGTATGAGTATTAGAGATGCGGCACTTGTATCCAATGTGAGTGCAGGGATTGTTGTGGGTAAATTGGGTGCAGCGACAGTGACTCAATCAGAAATTGAAGAAGCCCTACGAAATCTTGGATATTTGGATGAAACCACATGAGTTTTTTTAGTGATCTAAGCCATAAAATCATTCCCTATGAAACCATAGAGAGCAAACGAAAGAGTCTCGAAGGCAAAAAAATTGTATTTACCAATGGTTGTTTTGACATCTTACATCCAGGTCATGTTTCTTATTTGGCACAAGCACGTGATTTAGGAGACCTTCTTTGGATTGGTGTGAACTCAGATGCGAGCGTTAGGCGACTGAAAGGGGAATCTCGTCCTATTAATTCCTGTGAAGATCGAATGATGGTTCTTGCCGCATTGTCCTCGGTTGATTTTGTTTCCAGTTTTTCGGAAGACACTCCCCTTGAGATTTTAAAAAAAGTAAAACCATCCATCCATTCCAAGGGTGGGGATTACCAAGTGGAAACCCTCCCAGAATACCAAATTTTAAAAGAGATGGGAGCGGATATTCAAATTTTGCCCTTTGTCTCGGGAAAATCCACAACGAAGATTTTAGAAAAAGCGAAATCTCCCTCCTAAACGTATTGATTTTGGACCCAAATCCCGACAGTCTGTAAAAAACATTCTTTTTTGAGGTCCAGTTTGTCCAAGACCAGATATATATTCATTACCGGTGGTGTTTCTTCTTCTCTAGGGAAAGGGGTCACTGTTGCCGCTCTCGGTTGTTTACTCGAAGCGAGAGGTTATACCGTCTCTTTACAAAAAATGGATCCTTATATCAATATTGACCCAGGTACTATGAGTCCGTACCAACATGGGGAAGTTTACGTCACCGAAGATGGTGCCGAAACAGATTTGGATTTAGGTTACTACGAACGATTTACCAAATCCAAGTTCTCACGAAAAAATTCAGTATCCACTGGTCAAATTTATCATGCTGTCATAGAGAGAGAAAGGAAAGGGGATTATCTTGGAAGAACGGTGCAAGTGGTTCCCCACATCACCAATGAAATCCGAAATCGGATCTACAACCTAACACGAGACCAAGAGACAGACTTTGTGATCGTGGAGATTGGTGGAACGGTTGGTGACATTGAATCCATTCCATTTTTGGAAGCAATTCGTCAGATGCGTTACGAACATGGAAGTAACCAAGTATTGTTTCTTCACCTAACGCTCGTCCCAACGATTACAGCTGCCGGGGAAGCAAAAACCAAACCAACCCAACACTCTGTGAAAGAATTACTTGCTCTTGGAATCCAACCAGATGTTTTGATTTGCCGTATCAATAAACCAATGTCAAAAGAGATGAAAAATAAAATTTCTCTTTTTTGTAACGTAAAAGAACAAAACGTGATTTCTGCTGTTGATATCACTACTTCTATTTATGAAATCCCTCTCATGTACAGAGAAGATAAATTAGATGAAGTGGTTTTAAATGCTCTTGGTATGGACTTACGAAAACTCAATTTTTCCCAATGGGAAAATATGGTTAAAAAAATTCGTAATACGAAAAAGACCGTAAAAGTTGCGTTAATTGGAAAATATATCTCCTTACAAGATGCGTATCGTTCTGTATATGAGTCCTTGGCTCATGGTGGAATTGCCAATGATGTGGAAGTGGAAGTTGTCAAAATCAATCCGGAAGATATAGATGCAAAAAACATCAAAGAACTTTTGAAAGGTGTTCATGGGGTTCTTGTTCCAGGTGGGTTTGGAGAACGAGGCATCGAAGGAAAAATTGCCGCCATCCAATATGCTAGAACCAAACAAATTCCGTTTTTTGGAATTTGTTTGGGAATGCAATGTGCCGTGATTGAATTTGCTCGCCATGTGCTTGGTTATAAAGATGCCAATTCTACAGAATTCAAACCCAATGTCGAATTCCCTGTGATTTCCATGATTGAAGAACAGAAAGAAATCGAACGCATGGGTGGAACGATGCGACTTGGCGCTTATCCTTGTGTTGTAAAAAAAGGTACACTGGCCCATTCGGAATACAAAGCAGATCGCATCTCCGAACGTCATAGACATCGATTTGAATTCACATTACGTTTCAAAGATGATTTTGAGAAAAAAGGAATGAATTTATCTGGATTTTCACCTGATGGAAGTTTGGTGGAAATTGTAGAGATACCAAACCATCCTTGGTTTATGGGAGTGCAGTTCCATCCGGAATTCCAATCCAAACCAACCGATCCCCATCCACTCTTTGCTGGTTTTATCAAAGCCGCTTCGAAACTAGCTAAAAAATCGGAGGAATAAGATGTACGATTTAATTGAAGAAAGAGAATTTTTTGGAAAAAAAATCGGAGGCCGTAATCCGTTTTTTTTGATTTCAGGACCTTGCGTGATGGAGAACAAAGATTTACTCGATCGCGTTTGTGGTGAGATGAAAGCCATCTGTGACGAGTTAGGGATTGTTTATATTTTTAAGTCTTCCTTTGACAAAGCCAATCGTTCTTCGATCAATTCCTATCGTGGGCCAGGCCTCGACGAAGGTCGTAAACTCCTTGATTTTATCAAAAACAAATACAATGTCCCAGTGCTCACGGACATCCATGAAACAATCCAAGTAGATCCTTTAAAAGATACGGTTGATATTTTCCAAATTCCAGCGTTCTTAAGCCGCCAAACGGATTTGATCGCTAAGGCAGCAGAAACTGGAAAATGGGTGAATGTCAAAAAGGGTCAGTTTATGGCACCTGACGACACAAGGCATATTAAAACAAAAATCCAAGAATCAGGATCTGAAAAATACATGGTCACAGAAAGGGGTGCCAGTTTCGGATATGGGAATCTTGTGTTTGATCTTCGTGGGATTCCGATGATGCACAAACATGGTATCCCGATTGTATTTGATGGAACACATTCGGCACAACTTCCAGGAGCCGCGGGTAACATAACAGGTGGTCTACGAGAGTTCATCCCTCATATGATGCGTGGTGCGGTTTCTGTAGGTGTGGAAGGTCTCTTTATGGAAGTTCATCCTGATCCAGAAAAGGCTTTGTCCGACGCCACAACCCAATTCCCTTTAGCCAAAGCCAAAACACTACTCACCCAACTTTTGGAGTTGGACCGATTGGTGAAAACAAATTTCTTAGAGTCATAAAAACAAACTTTCTATGAAAACGAAGGTATGGACATTGTGTTTGCTTTTGGGATTCTCCACTTGTAAAGACAAGGAATACCTTCGGATTGAAGTGGAAAAAGAATCTGGATCCATGGTTTCGATGCGTCAATTTAGCCGTTCTTCCTACAAAGAAACAGGTGAGTTGGAATGGAAACTAAAGGGTGATGAATCGTATATTTTTCCGAAAGAAAACAAAACCATTGTTTATGGATTTGAGTTCAATCAATTTGAAAAAGGGAAAGTGACTTCGATGATGACGGGCAATCGGGGAGAAATCAATCACCAAACAAAAACCGTAATCTTAGAAGGGAAAGTGCGTTTGAAAACAAACGATGGTAAGTTTATCGAATCGGAAGCACTGACTTATAATTTAGAAGACAAAACATTGTTTTCGGAAGCTGATGTTGTTGTGTATTCTGATGGAACAACGATACGAGGAAAAGGACTACGAGCCGATAAAAGTTTGAATAAATTTACCATCATCCAACCTAAGGCAATCACGGTTGGGGGAACAAACCCCTTAAAGGATAAACCATGAAATTAATCCATGGGTATTTGTGTTTCCTTTGTTTTGTGAGTCTCAGTTTTGCTTCCCCCATTCCCATTTTATATGGAACCGAAGACTTTTTGAAAAAAGAGGATACTCTTCCTTTCATCGAAACCAAAAAAGAAAAAAAAGATAAGATACCAATCGTTTGGGGTGGAAGTAGTCTCACACAAGAAGAACGAGTGATCAGTGGATTTCCGGTAAAGGTATTTATCCTTGGTGGTGGTGCCTACATCATGCATAAAACCATCAAACTCAGTGCTCGGGAAATTGAAATCATTGGGGAAGAAGCATTACTTGGAAATTTAAAAGGCCAGGTGATTGTAGAAGACTTTCAAAATGGAGTGACTCTGACTGCCACTCGAGGTGTTTACGATAAGATGGCAGGAACGGTAAGTTTAGAAAACCAACCTGTTCTCACTCAAAAAAAAGACGGTAAAATCGTTAAAATCAAATGCCAATCCATTGTTCGTAATTTAGAAGAAGCAAAAACATCACTCGCAGGTAAGGTTGTGGTTACCTCCGATGAATTCCAAGTTTTCGGCGAAGATGCATTGTTTAGTGAAAAAGAAGACCGAATCGATTTAAAAGGGGAACCCTTTTTGTTTTCGGAATCACGTTTTCTCATAGGCCAAACTCTTTCTTATTTTGTAAAAGAAGGAAGCATTCAATTGGATGGTGATGCGACCATATACCAAGTCAGTTACGAAAACAAAAAAGACAAAGAAAAAGAAGTGGTGTCCAAAGAAAGAGTGCTTACTTTATTTTCAGGAAAAACTCTCACACATACGAACCGAGGCAAAGAAACTGTGACAGCAATGAAAGGGGATGCCAACATGTTTCGAAATAACGCAGAATTTAAAGCAGATCTTTTGGAAAGTCGAAAGAATAATAAAGAAATCAAAGCAACAGGCAATGTTAGTTATTTAGATAAAGAGAATGGATATCGTATGGAAGGAGGGCTTTTATTTTATGATAAAGAAAAAGGATACTCCTATCTTTCCGAAAGTCCCAAAATTGTATTTCTAAACAAAAAAGATTTGGTGGAACGGGGTCAACTGACCTCTGTGTTTTTGGAACGTTTTGACGAACGCAATGAAACAGTGGCTCGCGGTGATGTCCAAGTGGAAACACAATCCGCGAAAGCCACTGGTGAGTTTGCTACCTATTATGAAAAAAAAGATGAACTTGTTTTGGAAGGGAATCCCACTCTTGTGAGAGATGCAACAAAGGTCTCTGCTGGAAAAATCATACTGTATCCAAAATCGGACAAAGCCTTATTAACAGATGGGCTAAAGGTAATCCCGAATGGTGAAAAAAAGTAAACTTCCTGTGAAAAAAAAGGAATTTGATCCGAATGTAAAAACATTTCGGATGGAGAATTTGGTTAAGATCTATAACAAACGTAAGGTTGTGGATGGAGTCAGTTTTTATATTAAAAAAGGGGAAATTGTTGGGCTTTTAGGACCCAATGGTGCTGGCAAAACCACTAGTTTTTATATGAGTGTTGGTTTTGTGACTCCCGACGAAGGCCATGTTTATATTGATAACGAAGACCTTACCAAAGCTCCCATGCACATACGCGCTAGAATGGGAGTTGGGTATCTTGCTCAAGAAGCCAGTATCTTTCGTAAACTCACTGTTGCCGAAAACTTGGAAGCGATTTTAGAAACCATGAATTTGCCTGGAGACGAAATCATTCGCCGAAGGGATGAACTTTTAATGGAATTACAGATCATGCGAGTGGCAAACCAAAAGGGATATACTCTTTCTGGTGGAGAGAGACGAAGATGTGAAATTGCACGTGCACTTGTGACCAATCCCGACTTTATCTTGTTAGATGAACCGTTTGCAGGGGTTGACCCGATTGCCGTCAAAGACATTCAAAATGTAATCCAATCTTTAAAAGAACGAGGGCTTGGGATTTTAATCACGGACCACAACGTAAGAGAAACATTAAAAATCACCGACCGCGCATACATTATGTATAGTGGAAGGATATTGATTTCTGGTACTGCAGATGATCTCATCAATGACCCAGAAACACGTCGTATTTATTTAGGTGAGGATTTTAAACTCTAAATGAAACTTGGGGCTTCACTTTCACAACGCCAAACACAAAAGCTGGTGATGACCCAGGACTTACGTCAGTCCATTGAATTATTATCCCTTTCTACTTTAGAACTTTCGGATAAAATCCAAAACGAATTATTGGAAAACCCACTTTTAGATGAGTTGGGTATAGATGAAAAAACGAAAATGCCTGAGCTCTTTTCCGTTGATGAAGTCAAACGTTTGGAAAAACTCAATCACGAAAAAAGTACTGATGTCAATTGGCAAGATAGTTATTCTTTGGAAGGGCCAAGAACATATGATTCCGAAGCAAGTGATAGAAATCAAAAATACATAGAATCTTCGACAAGAGGGGAAACCTTAGAAGAACACCTTTTGAACCAATTACGTTTGATCAAACTTACCAAATTGGAGTTTGAAATTGGAGAAGTTCTCATTAGTATGATTGATGAGAAAGGGTTTATCGCAGACGACTTGTCTTTGCTTTGCCAAGAGATGGGGTTTCCGGAACCAAAACTGCGCAGGGTTTTGCAAGTCATCCATGAATTGGATCCCATCGGAATTGGTGCTAAGGATATGCAAGAAACCTTACTCATCCAAGCACGTATTTTGTTTCCAGACAACACCATCTTACACCAATTAATTGGTGAATTCTTGTCTGATTTAGAGAAAGTAGATTATAAAAAAATCGCAAAAAATTTAAAAATTACAGAAGAAGAAATTCTAAGTTTCGCAAGATTGATCAAAAAATTAGAACCCTATCCTGCCACCACTTACCAAGGTCGAAAAATTGACTATGTGGTCGCTGATGTGGTTGTGAAAGAAGTAGGTAACGAATTTAACATTTTTATTAATGATGAGTGGTTGCCCAAGTTAACCATCCAAGAAGAATACAAAGAACTCCTAAACCACAAACTTCCTCCCAAAGAAAAGGAATACTTCCAAACCAAATATAGTTCTGCGCAGTGGCTCATTAGGTCCATCCAACAACGTAGGCAAACCTTACAAAGAGTAGTGAGTTGTATCATTGATTTCCAAGTGGATTTTTTCCGGGGTGGGATTGGGTTTATCAAACCTCTCACGCTAAAGGAAGTGGCTGAAAAACTTGGATTACATGAATCTACCATTTCTCGGATCACAACGAATAAATACATCCAAACTACATGGGGCATTTTTGAACTCAAATGGTTCTTTTCTTCTGGTGTGAAGTCAGCAGAAGGGGGAAAAGAGAGTTCCAAAAAAATTCATGAGATCATTCGGAATTTGGTCAAAGAAGAGGATGAAAACAATCCTTTGTCCGACCAAGACATTGTGGAACTAATGGAGAAAAAAGGTATTGAAATTGCCCGTAGAACAGTGGCAAAATACCGAAAGGTTTTGCGAATCCTACCTTCCAACGAAAGAAAACGAATGAGTTCACTCAAGGGGTAAAGAATGCCAGTTCCAGGAATCACAGTGGAGACCATTCTCCGAGATCACGAAGACTTACAACTGGTTCTGATTACAGGGGAAGCAGGTCTTTCCAATCGAATCAATAGTGCTGAGATCAATCGACCTGGACTCTCCCTCACTGGATTTTTTGATTTTTTTGCCAATGATCGCATTCAAATTTTAGGCAAAGGGGAGTGGGCCTATCTCAATTCTCTATCCGAAGACAAACTGGGTGAGATCACTGACAAGTTTTTCGAATTCCATCTCAATTGTATTATTTATACCCATGGCAACGAACCTCAAATTCCTTTTGTAGAGAGAGCCAAAGAAAAAGGCATACCTCTTTTCAAAACAGAAATTGCCACACACAGGTTCATCACGTTAATCTCTCAAATTTTAGACCGGGCTCTCGCTCCCAGAACCATGCGTCATGGAGTACTCATCGAAGTCTTTGGAATTGGAACCTTACTCACAGGTCGGTCGGGTGTAGGGAAAAGTGAAACAGCACTTGAGCTCATTGAACGTGGGCATCGTCTTGTGGCAGACGATATGGTAGAGATTCGTCGCTTAAGTGAAAGTTATTTGATTGGATCTTGTTCCGATTTACTTCGCCACCATATGGAAATTCGAGGACTTGGAATTCTCAATATCAAAGATTTGTTTGGTGTTGGTTCTGTCAGAGATCACAAACTCATCGAACTCATTATCAACTTAAAAGAATGGGAAGAACAAACCTCTGGTGATTATGAACGGACAGGCATTGAACAAAGTATGGAAGAAATTTTGGGTGTGTCTGTTCCCTTTATTGAAATTCCAGTGAAACCAGGACGTAATATTCCTATCATTGTCGAAACAGCAGCCATGAACCAAAGACTTCGTAAAATGGGCAAAAATAGCGCCAAAGAATTTTCGAATAAACTCAATACCTATATACAGCAGAGCACCATTGAAACAAATCCAATTAAAGATTAGAGAAGATAGCACAGGTCTTCACGCAAGACCAGCCTCTTTGTTTGTAAAAGTCGCAGCGAGTTTCCCCTGCGAAATTTTTGTCAAAAAAGATGATATCGAAGTGAATGGAAAATCGATTATGGGGCTTATGATGTTAGCACTTGGTCCAGGCACTGTTTTTTCTGTAATTGCGGATGGAAAAAATGAAGAGGAGGCACTACAAGCGTTAGAGACTTTAGTTCTTCAGAATTTTGAAACGAATGCCAAGTAGACTCTTACGATTTTTACCGAATTTATCCGATGAAAATCGGTATTATTTACGCGATATATTTATCTTTTTTTTAACCTTAGCCATCTCAGTCGGATTTTCAGAACTTGTATTTTTTAGAGAAGAAGAAGACATTTCTTTTTATTCAAAATTAGATACCTATGTTTTCATTCTAATTCCATTTTTCATTTTATCCCTCATCCTAAGTTATGTTTATCGGAACAGGCGAAACAGGGAAACGGGAAAAATCAGAAGTTCGATTCGTTATCGACTTACACTTGCTTTTTTGTTTGTAGCTCTTGTTCCCTCTCTTCCCATCTTTATTTTGTCTTCGAATCTAACTGGCAAACTCATAGAAGGATTTTACCGAGTTGATATTTCCAATGCATTACGTTCCGCGAGTAGTTTTGTTTCTTCCATCGAAAAGGAAAACGAAACTCCCTTTTTGGAGATTGTCACTCGATTTCGAACTCTACTCGTAAAGGGGCAATCCGATAGTTTCACGATATTCCAACAGGGAATCAAAAATGGACTGTTTGAAAAAAATGAATTTTATTTGGGATATATCGAAAAAGAGAAAGTTCAGTTTGAATCCAAAAATTTATACCGTAATCTTTCTTCCTTAGAATACCTGGAGTCGAAAGAAAAAGGAATTTATATAAGTCGCTATTATGCCGCTGACAAAGCGTATATGGTCGCAAAATTTTCCCTGGAAGGGGAAAGGACTGTGATCATTGCCGAAAGAATCCACAGAGGATTCGAATCTGATGTTTTGAATATCATCAATGCCACTTCTACGTATGAAAAAGTCAGTTTGTGGAAAGAAAAAATACCATTTAGTGTTCGTATGACAATCGCTAGTTTTTCATTCGCCATGTTTCTCATTGCGATTCTTTTTTCCTTTTTCTTTGCCAGAAGAATTTCAAAACCCATCATCAATTTGGCTAACGCTACTAAAAAAGTTTCACTCGGTGAATCAGACATTCGTTTAGAAAAAACGGAAGAAGGTGAGATGGGAATTCTCATTGATAGTTTTAACCAGATGGTGAGCGACTTAAAAGCAAAATCAGATGAGCTTATGCACACCCAAAGGATTGCTGCTTGGAAAGAAGTGGCACAACGAATGGCTCATGAAATTAAAAATCCACTCACACCGATCCAACTTTCAGCCCAAAGAATCCAAAGGAAATTCCAAAATCCTAAAAAAGAGAATTTGGAATCGGTGATTTTTGATGCCACTGAAACCATCATTGGCCAGGTAAGAGTTTTAGAACACCTAGTGAAAGAATTTAGTGAATTTGCAAGAATGCCAGTTCCTGTTCTCATCAACCAACACATCAATCCTATTTTGGAAGAAGCGGTTCTTCTATTTCGAGGAACTTCAGATATTGAATTTGAGCTGAAACTTGCACAAAACCTACCGGAAGTATTTCTCGACAAACGATTGTTTCTTGGTGTTGTAAATAATCTGATTAAAAACGCTGTAGAAGCGATTTTATCACAAGAAAATTCCAAAGAAGAATTGGATATATTGGAAACAAAACGGAAAAAAATCCGAGTGATGTCTAAATTACAGAAGAAAGCTCTTCGTAGAAGTATTGTCATCGAAATAGACGATTCGGGTCCTGGACTGAAAGAGGAATGGAAGGAAAAAATATTTGAACCTTATTTTTCTACCAAGGAAAAACATGGATCTGGGATCGGACTTGCGATTGTCCAAAAAACAATTATCGACCACCATGGACATATCTCGGTGGAGAACTCGAAGTTAGGTGGATGTAAGTTTCGTATCGAACTTCCTTTGGAACTTTCATAATGCAAAAATTGATCTATATCTTAGATGATGAAAAGGAAATCCGAAAGTCCCTACGTGTGATTTTGGAAGATGAGGAATATTCCGTTGAGGATTTTTCCAACGGTAAATCTCTTTTAAAAGCATTATCAAAGGAAAGGCCTTCTCTTGTTTTACTAGATGTATGGGTTGGAAAAGAAGATGGATTACAAATCCTAGGAGAATGTAAAAAACTCTACCCAAGTCTGCCAATTGTGATGATCTCAGGCCACGGAACCATAGAACTTGCGGTCAATGCCACAAAAAAAGGGGCAGTGGATTTTTTAGAAAAACCTTTATCGATTGAAAAGGTGATCCAAACAATTGAATCGTCCATTGAAAAAACAAAAGACCATGAGATTCCCAAATTCCAATTGGAAGTGGATGAAATTTTAGGTGAGTCTCCTTCCATTACCCGAGTGAAGTTTGCGGTTTACCAAGCCGCTGAAACCAATGCACGTGTGTTTATTTATGGTGAAAATGGAACGGGGAAAGAACTCACTGCCAGATCCATCCATCAAAATTCCAAACGAAAAGGGGAGCCTTACATAGAATGTAATTGTGCTTCCTTACCCGAAGAGAGTTTGGAACAAGAGTTATTCGGGACTGAACTTCTATCTCCAACAGAATCAACCGATGTGAAAATCGGAAAATGGGAACAAGCGCAGAATGGAACCCTATTTTTAGATGAAGTCTGTGATCTCAGTTTATCTCTCCAATCCAAAGTATTAAAAGCAATTCTTGATCAAAAGATCGAACGAGTGGGTGGAAAAGAATCCATTCCAGTGGATGTAAGAATTATTGCTGCCACCAATTCCAATGTGGAAGAAGCCATCCGGGAAGGAAAATTCCGAGAAGATTTATTTTATGCCTTAAATGTAATTCCGCTCGACTTACCACCGTTACGGGAAAGAAACCAAGACATTCCACTTCTTGCTGATTATTATTTAAAAAAATCCATTTCAGAAAACCAACTTCCTTCCAAAACCATAGACAGAGAAGGGTTAGAGACACTCACTTCTCATTTTTGGCCAGGCAATGTAAGGGAACTTGCCAATATCATTGAACGATTGAGTATCTTAGTCCCAGGTGATACCATCCGAGCGAAAGATGTCAAAGAAGCTTTGCACGGTTTCAAAAAAGCAAATGAAATGGTAGCAAGAGGTGATTTAAAACATGCGAAAGAAGAATTTGAACGCCAATACATCATCAAAACCTTACAAATTTGTGAAGGCAATGTGACCCGCACATCGAAGGCACTTGGGATCGAACGTACACACTTGTACAGAAAGTTACGTTCTCTCAATATTTCCGTGGACCAACTGATTGAGGGATAATATGGACCAAAAAACAATTTTAGAAACATTTACCGATATCTTAAAAGAAACAAAATTCCTCATCCAAAATCAAGCGGTCTCTATCTTTCGTTTCCAGGACGAACAAGATCCAAATGATTATGTGTTTCCTTGGAAATCAAAAGTTCCGGAATCTATAGAGAATCAGAAAAAACAACAAAAGGAAAACCAACGTAACAATCGAGATCTGGTCAATTTTTCCTGCACATTATGCCAAGGAAAACTGAGTGGAGTGAGACAGTTTTTACACAAAGGTCGTAAACCCATTTTGGTTTTACACTACTCTGGAGCAACCACGGCCAAAGAAAAACCATTCACGAAAACAAGGCCCAATCAAATTTTTAAAGATAAGTTAACGGAGGTAAGTTGGGATTCAATTATTAAAACAGTTTTTGGATTTTCCTATGAAGAATTTTATTACGAAGAATACCCTGCTTGTACGTTTTCTCATACAGATTCCAAAGAATCAGATTGGAATACACGATTGGAAAATTGTAAAGTCCATGTGAAAGAAACCGTTGAGGAATTTGGGATCAAAGCCATTGTGATTTTGGGATCATCTGCCAGGTTACTCTTTGGAGCCGAAAAAGCAAAAGAACAATTGGGCAAAGTCATCGAATGGGATTTAGAGGGAAAAAAAATTCCCTTACTCACAACCAGGTCACCTGAAGCCCTCGTGTTTCTTGGAGAAAAAGCCAAAAAAGCAGATTCCGAAACAAACTTATTTCAATATGGAAAAGAAAAACAAGACTTAGAGGAAAGTTTTATCTCTCACCTTTCGATTCTAAAACCATACTTATAAAATGATCCAATATGCAGAAATTGCACTCAATCTATCCTGGGAAAGTAAAACCTTAACTTACGAAGTTCCAGGGGAAATGACTGGTTTAAAACCAGGAATACGAGTCCTTGTTCCTCTGAATGGAAAGGAATGGGATGGAGTTGTGACCGAGCTCCATAGGAACGAACCAAATTACGAAACCTTATCCATTCTCAAACAAATTGACACCGAACCTGTGCTCACAACAGAACAAATGGATCTGGCCAATTGGATGGCGGATCATTATTTGTCATCTCTTGGAGAAGCGTTGTTTCTCATGGTGCCCAAAGGCAAAAAAAGAAAAATTCTAGAGCCAAAAGAACTTACCATCCAAAGCCAACTTTTACTTCCGTTAAATGAGGCACAAAGAAAAGCGTTCCAGGAAATCAAGTCGCAAAATTCTTTCAACACACATCTGTTATATGGAATCACTGGGAGTGGAAAAACTGAAGTTTATCTGCATTTGATGCGAGATATTTTAGAATCACCCAAAGGAACCGTGATTTTTCTTGTTCCCGAAATTTCTTTGACCTATCCTACGATTGCAAGGATTGAAAAAATATTTCCAGGCCAAGTTGCCGTATTACATTCCCATTTAAGGAACTCTGAAAAATTCCAAAACTACTTGGATCTAAAAGAAGGGAAAAAAAGAATTTGTATTGGAACGCGTTCTGCAATCTTTGCACCTGTTTCTGACTTACGACTTGTCATTATGGACGAGGAACATGACGGGTCTTATAAAGAAAACGGATCTCCCCGTTACCACGCCCGCCAAGTAGCCTTACAACGAATTCAAAAATCGAATGGAAAACTCCTTCTTGGATCAGCTACACCAAGTGTGGAATTATACTACCTGGCCAAGTCGGGTCAAATTGGGTTTTCTAAGTTAGAACATAGAGCAAGTCCCCTGGCAAAACTTCCCCATGTGGAAATGGCAGAAAAAGGAGATGATAAAAATCTCATTGTGGGTGACTTACAATTTAAAATTGCAGACCGACTGAAAAAAAAAGAACAAATCATTTTACTACTCAATCGTCGTGGTTATAATCCTTTTATCTTTTCACCTAACACAAAGGAGTTTGTCCATTGTCCCAAGTGTACGGCAACTCTTTGTTACCATTCCGACCAAACCGTGCGATGCCATTTATGTGGTTACAAATCCAATTTTCGCAATTTAAAACAAATGATGGGGGAAGATTTAGAACTCTTTGGTGCCGGGACACAAAAACTCGAAGAGTATTTACTTTCCCATTTCCCACAAGCAAGGATTGAACGGCTCGACCAAGATAGTTCCAAAAATAAAGATGTGACCCGTTCGGTACTTGAAAAATTAGGAGAAGGGGAACTTGATATCCTCACGGGGACTCAGATGATTGCTAAAGGTTTAGATTATGCGAATGTTACTTTAGTGGGAATCCTTAACGCCAATCATGGGTTAGGTGTTCCAGACTTTCGCAGTAGCGAAAGAACTTATGCTCTCGTTTCTCAGGTCGCAGGCCGTGCGGGACGTGGGGAAAAACCGGGAGAAGTCATCATCCAATCCAATGACCCCGATCACCCAGTGCTCAAAATGGCAAAGGAACAAAACTACCCCGCTTTTTTTGAGTGGGAATTGGAATTTCGGAAGGATTTATTTTATCCACCTTTTGCAAGGCTTGCAAGACTTGTCTTTCGTTCCAAATATGAAGAGGTGGCAAACAAACAGTCCGTTTTGTATGGTGAGCTCTTAAAAGAAAAAAAAGACGATTCGGTCATTCTATTAGGACCTACTCAATGTCCTTTTTATAAAATTGATAATAATTTTCGGTATCATATTTTGCTAAAAAGCAAATCCATTACGGCACTTCGTACCCTGTTAAAAGAAACAAAACAAAACTTCAAAGTAGATCACAAATGTTACATCGAGTATGATTTGGATCCTTTGGAACTTGTATAAGGAAAACATATGAAACTCTCCATTGGATATTTTGGTTCCCCAGAACATTCTAAAGAATTATTACGAATGATTCTCGATGCGGGAATCCAGGTGGATTTTGTGGTGACAAACGTCGACAAACCCGTGGGCAGAAAACAAATCATCACTCCCACGCCAGTGAAAATGCTTGCAGAAGAAAAAGGAATTCCTGTGATCCAATCACCTCGCCTTCGCACGGATGAAGAGGCACAAAAACAAATTCTTTCTTACCGGTCTCCCGTGCATGTGGTCTATGCCTATGGATCCATTGTGCCAGACCTTGTGTTTTTAGATCCCAAATGGGGGAGTATCAACCTACATGGAAGTCTCCTTCCCAAATACAGAGGTGCCTCGCCCGTACAAAGTGCTCTTCTCCATGGAGAAGAAGTCACAGGGTTTACCATCCAATATTTGGCAAAAGAAGTGGATTCGGGGGATATCATTTCCCAAAAGTCTTGGAAGATCCCAAACGAGGAAACGACAGGTTCGCTTTTACAAAAGATCACATCTCTCGGGGGAGAAGAACTCATCCAACTCTTAAAAACTGTGGAGTCTACTGGTGAACGCTTGCCAGGAACCCCTCAGAATGCAAAAGATGCCACTCATTGCCAAAAAATCACGGCAAACCAAAGACCCGTTCTTTGGACGAAATCGGCAAACGAGATCCACAACCAAATCCGTGCTCTCTACCCAGACCCACTGGCTACGACCGAATTTCGGGGAAAAAAACTCATCCTTGTGACTTCCTTTTTACCCGAAGCGAGTCTTGAACCCATTCCTGTTCCCGAAGGAACAAAACCAGGTTCCTTTTTTCTTCACCAGAAAAAAAGGCTTTTCTGTCTCTGTGGAGACGGAAACCTGCTTGGTATAGATACCTTACAACCCGAAGGGAAAAAACCCATGAAGGGATTTGAATTTTTTAATGGGGCGCGGGTTTTGGCCGGAGAATCATTTACGTGAAAGAAAAGTTTCTTAAAATTTTACCTTACAGTGGTTATGTTCTATTTGTTTCCTTAGGACTTTTAGTATTTTTTGTCGCTGCCTTCCTGGTTGTTGTGGTTCGTACCAAAGAAGAACAAAAGGTCATGATGCCTTATGTGATTGGAAAAAACTACATTGAAGTGCATAACGAACTCCAACGTTTGCAACTCAAAGTGCGTTTGGAATCGGAACGAATCCCGGAAAAAACAGATGGGATCATCTTAAGCCAATCCATTGATGCGGGAAAAGAAGTAGAAGCTGGATCCAAATTGTATCTTACCGTCAACATTGGATTTGATCGAGTCACAATCCCAGATGTCAAAGGCCAAGACTTAAAACGTGCCAAAGCAATTCTAGAAAAGGTGTTATCTGGCGAAGTCTACGTTCCCTTACAAATTGGTGGGATCACATACGTTCCTGCTGTAGGAGACGAACCCGCTGACACCATCATTGACCAAATCCCAGCTCCGGGAAAAGAAACCCATTCCGGCGAAAAAATTTACCTTCTCGTAACAGAAGCGAGTTCAGATAAAAAATCCAACCAAAGTCTAAAAGATGGTTCGGATGAATCCAAGTTAGTTGGAACTCCTGTTCCGTTTGCCGTAGACTATCTGCAAAGAAAAAAAATTCCTTATCGAATCAAACAAGCCACAAAACCCGAGTTTCGTGATGGGCATGGACTTGTTTCCTCTTATGAATTAAAACCGACAGGTGCCGAAATTGGAGCTTTTTATCTAGAACCATCAGCGTCTCTTGTACAGGATTATGAATTTTTAGAATACGAAATTGACGACGATGATGTCTATTCGGCTAAGGTAAGTTATACGAAGCCTGGCGAAGATGTGGAAATCGAAAAGGAAATTCTAACAAGCCAATCTCTTAAAGAAGATGAAATGGTTCGTTTGGTCATCCATCGTTTCGTAAATACAAAAGTCACACTCGTGGGAAAAGAAACGGGTGTTGCTAAAGTTTGGAAATTAAAAGGAACATATTAAGATGAAAATTTCTGCATCCATTCTTGCCGCGAAACTCACTGGTCTTTCCCAGGAACTTCCTACTTACAAACAGGAAAATATTGATCTCATCCACATTGATGTGATGGATGGGAATTTTGTGCCTCAGATTTCCTTTGGGGAAGCCTTTACCAAAGAAGTGAAATCTCACACAGACATCCCACTCGACGTCCACCTGATGGTGAGTAACCCCGAACTCCATGTTCCGAAATACTTTGATCTAAAGCCTTATTGCATTACCTTCCATATTGAAACGACAAATTTCTCTGTGCGACTTGCCGAAGAGATCCGAAAGGCGGGAATCAAAGTGGGTGTTTCCTTAAATCCCCAAACGCCACCCGAATCCATCTCGCAAATTTTGCCTTATCTAGATCTCGTGCTTCTTATGACAGTGGATCCTGGGTTTTATGGACAATCCTTTGTGAAATCCGGATTTGAGAAAATCGCTGCGGTACGAAAACTCACAAAACCATACAATATCGAACTGGAAGTGGATGGGGGAGTGAACGAATCCAATATGGAAGAACTCGCAAAACTGGGTGTGGACATCACGGTTGTGGGCTCTGGGCTCTACAAAACGGGTGATCCGAATGCTCAGGGCAAAAAATTGAAGGAACTAGCTGCAAGTGCAAGAACTCGCTCTTGACAGAACGTCCATATTTAAAAAACTCGCTAGAAAAGGGGTATTTTTCCTTGGTTAAATTAAGATTACAAAGAACGGGAACAAAAGCAGACCCGCACTATCGCATTGTTGCAGCAGACATTCGCGCTCCACGAGATGGAAAATTCATCGAAGCGATTGGTCACTTTCACCCAACTGCTTCTGCTGTGAAAAAAGCAACTTTCAACGAAGAAAAAACTCTTTCTTGGTTAAAAAAAGGCGCACAACCAACTGACACGGTTCTTGCTCTTTTGAAAAAAGACGACGTTTGGTCAAAATTCAAAGGTTAGTCTGTAAATGGATTCCTTAGTTCGTTATATCGTGACATCTCTCGTTGACCAACCTGACCAGGTCGCTGTCAACCAAGTACCCGGAGAGGAAGAAACTGTGATCGAACTTCGGGTGGCTCCTAAAGACCTCGGTAAGGTGATCGGAAAAAACGGAAGGATTGCAAAATCTCTTCGTACGGTGCTACAAGCCGCGGGAACCAAACAAGGCAAAAACTATACTTTAGAAATTGTCGACTAAACCAAGTTTAGTGAAAGTGGGGGTCTTTGGATCCTCACATGGAATCAAAGGGTTCATCAAAGTTTTCACAGATGGGGAAACACTGAGTTCCCTAAAAGCTCCTACCACCTGTACTGTCAGGGATCCACTTGGCAATACCACAACGATAGCGATTGAATCCATCAAATCGAACGGAAATCATTTTCTCGTAAAGATCAAAGGGTATGACACACCAGAGACGGTTGTGAAGTATCGTGGTTTCTCAATTCTTTGGAAGAAGGAAGAACTTCCAAAACCACAGGATGGGGAAGTGTATACAGAAGACCTGATTGGTCTCAGAATCATTTCCAAAGAAACCAAAACACCACTCGGTTACAAAGTCACTGACGTCATCGATAACCCGGCTCATCCCATTTTAGAATGTAAACCCACCTCAGGCGAAGGAGAAACCATCCTGGTTCCCTTTCTCAATCGATTTGTGGGAGATTGGAATTTAGAAACAAAAACACTTGAGATGATCGAATGGGAGCAGTGGATTGCGCTTTAATTTCATCACACTGTTTCCGGAAAAGATCACTTCTTATTTTGATACTGGAATTCCTGGTAAAGCCGTCAAACAAGGCGTTGTGGAAATCAATACCGTCCATCTCCGAGACTTTGCCGACAACAAACACCAAAAGGTAGACGATACCATTTACGGTGGTGGACCAGGCATGTTATTGCAAGTGGGACCCATTTATCGTGCCCTAGAATCCCTGGGTGAGAAAAAAGGAAAGGTCATTTTACTCAGCCCCTCGGGGGAACTTTTTAACCAAACCCTGGCTCGTGAAATTTTTGAATCTTCTGATACCTTTACCTTGATTTCCGGGTATTATGAAGGCGTCGACCATCGTGTCACGGAGCATTTAATTGACAGGGAAGTGGCCATTGGAAACTATGTTATTTCATCGGGGGATTTAGCTGCTCTCGTTGTGGCAGATTGCCTGTCTCGGTTTGTACCGGGGTTTTTGGGGAAGGAAGAAAGTCTTCTCGAAGAATCACACAACGAAACGGAAGAATTAGAATACCCCCAGTATACAAAACCCTATGATTTTATGGGTTGGACTGTTCCTGACGTGCTCCTCGGTGGACATCATGAAGAGATCCGGAAATGGCGGCAAAAAAACCGCAAAACAAGAAATCATTCTTAGAGGAAGCCATGAATCAGATTCTAGAAACAGCACTCGCAGGCGAAGCAAAGAACGAACTTAATTTCGAAATTGGTGATACTGTAAAAGTTCACTACAAAATCGTTGAATCTGGAAAAGAACGTGTTCAGGTTTACGAAGGGATTGTGATCTCCATTGCGAACAAATCACAAAGCAAAACTTTCACTGTAAGACGTGTTTCTTACGATATCGGAGTGGAAAGAATTTTCCCACTTCATAGCCCAAGAATTGCAAAAATTGAACTCGTTCGAAAAGGATCTGTTCGTCGTGCGAAACTATTTTATCTCCGTGATAAAAAAGGAAAAGCGGGACGTATCAAAGAAAGAAAAGGTGGACAAGCAATTGTTGCCAAAGACAAAAAGAGACAGGACGAAGCTTCTAAGGCAGCGAAAGCAGCCACAGCGGAAGCACCTAGCGCATAATTTCTTTCGATCTAACGGCCATCAAACGGCCGTTTTTTCCTGAATTCCAAATCCCCGAATTTGTTACCTTCTCTTTTGATGAAGCAGGTCGTGGAACACTCGCAGGGCCTGTCTCTGTGGGTTGCGTTTCCTTCGATCTCGATACGTTAAAAAAAATCAAGTCTGGTGAGATCTTAAAAGGTCTACGCGACTCCAAAAAAATCCCCGAACCCAAACGACTCGAACTCCGAAAGGAGATTTTAAAATACGTCCAGTACTCGCATGTATCCTTTGTCAGTGCAAAATTCATCGACAAGTTCAATATCAACCAAGCCATCTTTTATGGGATAGGCCGTGCCTTGCCGAAGGAACGTTCTCCTAAGCAACCTTCGAATCCAGATGGAAATATAAGCTCTCCTTCCCAAAACCTAAATCTCAGAAATGGTTCTCCAATCCATTTCGATTCGCTTGCCGAAAAAAGAGATCTTCAAGCAAATCCAAACCGAAAACCATTTCTCTTTTTGGATGGAAACTACAAACTCAAAATCAAGAACCCCATCGAAGGGTATCTATCGATTCCTAAGGGAGATGATTTAGTTCCATCGATTTCTGCGGCCTCCATCCTTGCGAAAACCTACCGAGACGAGTACATGGAACAGATGGATCGAAAGTACCCAGGCTATGGATTTGCCAAACACAAAGGGTATGGAACAGAAGAACACAGGGACGCCCTCAGAAAACTCGGAATTTCTCCCATCCACAGGTTGAGTTTTTGTGATTTTCTCCGAAGGGAAGGAAGTGAGCCCTCTCTTTTCCCCACTTAATTCCTCAGGGAATGCCCTCTCCCAACTCCTACGTTCGATTGGGAAACAACTTCCAGAACATGTAGAAACAAACGGAAGTTTGGCCCTCCGATCCAAAATACAAATTCCGATTCCAAAAGAATCAAAATCAATTTCCCTATCGAAGACGCAGACTGAATCACACACACAGAGAGAAAACACACTCCTAACGCATCCGTTTCTCAATCAACGGGCAAAGGAACTGTCTCGTTGGGAGACCTTCACAAAACAGACGAGGAATGATGCTCAGACAGGGGAAGCCACCTCAAACAAAGGCATTTGGAATTACCTTCTTTCGGAATCAAAGGAACCAAGTTTTGTTTCTTACCACACTCGTGAAAAAAAAGAGAATCTGGAGATGGTTGTGGAACCAAAAGAGAAAGGATTTACTCTCTATGTGTTTTGGAAGGCGGAAGGGTTTGGACCCTATGGGATCTTTTTTTATTACCAACCAGAAGAAACAAATCCAGTACGGATCGAGATTGTGACAAATGAATTGGATCGAAATTCTGATCCTACGTTGTCCCTTTCCCTCAAACAGAAGTTACAGGATTTATTACGGGTCTTCCCTCAAATTGGTGATCTTAGTTTTGAGGACTGGAAAGAATCTTCCTATAACGGGGATTATAGATGAAAGAGAAAATGGTGGCGCTTGCCTACAACCCAAAAGAACAGAATGCTCCGAAACTAGTGGCTAAGGCAGAAGGCAATCTTGCCAAAAACTTAGTTCGGATTGCCGAAGAAGCAGGGGTTTTCATCGTAAAAGATGAGATCATGGTGAATACACTCGCACATCTCCCTAATGGAAAAGAAATTCCAAGAGAATTGTATGAAGTGGTAGCTTCCGTCTTTCGGATTCTCGTTTTGGAAAGAGAAAAGAAAAACAATTGATGTTTCTACGCTTCTTACTAAGATTTACGCAATTATGCGGAAAATCTCCATACGTGACTTAGAGGCTGGTTCTAAGTTTACCAAGTCTCTTTACTTAGATAAGGATACTGTTTTTGTTGGAGCAGACCAACCCATCACACAACAAGACTTAGACCGTCTGGTTCAATTTGGGATCACCTTCATCCTGACTGATGGGGAAAAAGTCACGGCTGATCAAAATGACAAATCTTCTGGCGCCAGTGGACCAGGTTATTTTGACACGAACCTTCCTTTTTACCAAGATGATGAAAATTCCACCAGGTATAAATACCTATTAGAGAAAGCCAATTCTTCCAAAGTGGAATTTAATGCAGTCTTTAAAGATTGTTTTGATTTGGTGCAAAAAACATACAAATCAGCATCAGAAGGCCGTTATACGGAGATTCGGGAGTTTCGAGAAATTGCAGAACGAATTGCCGACCATACCAAAACAAACGCACAAATTCCCATTTTACTTTTGTCCCATTCCCATTCAGGTTATTATTTATACACTCATATTTGTTATGCGACATTCTTTTCCGTCATGCTTGGAAACTTCTTAGAGTTCTCTAGACCCAAACTCATTGATTTGGCTCTTGCTTCTCTTTTTGCAGACATCGGAATGGTTACGGTTCCTGAAGAAGTTTCTGAGAAAAAAGGCAATCTTACGGAACTCGATCTAAAGACGATCAAACGCCACCCAGTCACCGGATACCAAATCCTTACCCAAAGATTAAAATTAAAAAACTCACTTGCGATTGTCGCCTTACAACACCATGAAGCAGTGGATGGATCCGGTTACCCACAACGAATCCTAGCCAACCAAATCGAAGAACTCACAAAAGTGTTTATGATCGCAGACCAGTTTGCGGCCATGATTCACCCAAGGCCCTACCGAACAGCCATTCTTCCTTATGAAGCAATGAAGATCATGATCAGTGAAAACGTGAACCGTTTTGATTTAAAAATGGTGAGACTCTTTTTAAATAAACTTTCTATGTTTCCGGTGGGGTCCGGTGTCGTTCTTTCTGACCTCAGAATGGGAATGGTCATTGAATCCAATAAAGACAAACCTCTTAGACCCGTAATCCGTGTCACAAAAGATGCAGACGGGAAACGACTCAAACACCTTGAATTTATAGATCTTATGAAAGATCTCAATTTATACATCCAACAAGCCATTCCTTTTTCGCAGATATACTAATTCGATTGTATTCTTTTTAGAATCGATTTCTGAATTTAAGGATTATCCCCGTTTTTCTTTGTTAGGTTTTAGGGTTTACGAAAGTTCAAGTTCCCAGGATTATCAATATGCAAAAAGTAACCATCGGTAAACGAGGAGAAACCCTTGCTAGGGAGTATTTGCAGTCTTTGGGTCATACCATACTCTTTCAAAATTACCGAAAACGATTTGGTGAAATTGACATAATTAGTCTCATGAACGAAACTCTGCATTGTTCGGAAGTCAAAACTTGGAAGGAAAATAATGGCTTTCATCCCAAAGAATGCCTTCATGAGACAAAACGTCTCCGAATGCGGAAGGTATATTTCTATTTGATCTCTGAATATCCTGCCTTTTACCACCTAACAACTAGCTTTAATTTGCTCCATATCACCGAAAAAAAGGAAGTGCGTTTTTATTCGTCAATCTTCTAAATACTTCATCAAGGGAATTTTGTACCGAACCGATTGGTTTTGTATCCCACAAGGGAAACGCTCTCAAGGATGAGAGTTTGATTGTTACAAGGAAGTAACCACATGAGTCAATTTACTGTATTTGGGAATTTAGCAGAAACCGAAGAATTTGGACCAGATCCAGTCCTCCTACGCAAACGGGGAATGGCATCTACCATCCAAAAGAAATTTGATACCTACAAGAAAAAAATCGATGATCCTGCCTATATGGATTATGCGATCAATAAGATCGCTATGGAAATATCCCATTTTATTTCCAAATAATCAACCTAGGCTATAAATCCACTGGTATCCCAAAGTATAATCCAAAGCCTCTTGAATATGTACTTCCTTTGTTCTAGGGGAGAGGTTCCAATCTGCAATCGTCCTTGCGAGAGAAACAATTTGTTTTTTCTTTCGTAGGGAAAGATGTTTCGTTTCTTTCGTTTGATCCAATTGTTTTAATACAGTTTGCGATTCTTCTTCAATCAGTTTCCTTTCGTTTCGAAATACAAATCGATTTTTTAAAATCTCTTTTAGTTTCTCTTCTTCCAAATGAATGTTTCTATCTAATGAGGATTCGAATAATGTTTGGAAAATGGTGATGCGATCGAGAAATGCACCACTGATCTTTTGTAGGTACAAACGAATTTTTTGTAGGGAACAGTGGCAATGGTTTTGGCTTTGGTAATTCCCACAGGGGCAAGGATTTGTAGAGAGAAGAAGAGTGAAATCGGTTTTGATTTTTGTGACTTCATTCATCCTTGTAATTTCGATATAAGAATCTTCCATAGGCAAACGTAAACTTTCTAATATCCGATCTTTAAATTCTAAAGCCTCATCTAAATATAAAATCCCTGCTTCTGCTTTTGCAATTTCTCCCGGTTGGTAGGGAAGTCCTCCCCCGAGAAGACCCACCTCTGTTGTGGAATGATGAGGTGATCGAAATGGCCTTTTGTTTGTGGGAGTTTCAAATTCTCCACTGCTTGTCCAAATTCCCAAATGAGATCTTTCTTTAGTGGAATGGGGTGGAAGCAGTGGTTCGAGTAACCGGTGTAACATGGTTTTCCCAACACCAGGACTTCCGAGTAACACGCTATGATGATTTCCAAGAACTGCATACAAAAGTCCTTGAAAGGTTTTCATTTGGTAAGGATCTAAATACACTTCCTCCCAAATGGTTTGTTCTTTTGAAGATGGATTCTGTTTTCTTTGTTCTGGAATTTGGTTTGAGAAAACATCTAATTCTTGTAAGTGGGAAAGAAAGATATACTCTCCATCAGGCAACGATTCTTCTTGTAGCGACCGAGGAAGGCAAAGGATGTGATCCTTTGTTTGGTTCCTTTGCCAGAGATAGGGTAGGAGTTCCTTTCCGCCCACAAGGCTTCCATCAAGGCCAAGGTTTCCCAAATACAAAATCTGTTTGGAGTTGGTTTGGATTTGTTCTGTGGCTTGTAAAATTCCAACGGCCATGGCTAAGTCTAGGGAAATCCGTCTCTTGGGGATGTGACTCGGTTTCACATTGATGATGATGGTTTCGATCGGAAACTGGAACCCAGAAGCCTCCAGAGCCAAACGGATGCGATCTCTGGCCTCTTTGGTGTCTTGCGGAACGTTCCCTAAGATTTGAAAATGGGGAAATCCCCTTCGAATTCCCACTTCCACTTGGATCTCTCTCGATCCATTCCATTCATACAGCAAACTTCCAACTTCTGCTCGTTTGGGGCTCACATTCCTTTTGGGTCTCGTTTTTCCGCTTTTGGTTCAAAAAATAAAAAAGACTTTTCATAAATAAGGCAGTATGGTGACTTTTCCTGAGAGTTTGCTTTGGTTTGTAGTATCATTCGTGTAATTCCCCTCGTTCTTCTCCTTGTGTTCAGTCACTGTTCACAACGTTTGATCAAAAAAGAAAGATTAAGGGAGATCAATGAGTTCTATGACGGAAAGACTTATGCGCTTCGCGAGGAAATCAAATTTACCCAAACGGATGTTTGGAAAAAAGGAACCCTTGTTAAGATCTACATCGAATCAACTCCCTCTCTTTTGAAATTGAAGGTATACCCGATCCAAGAGACACGTGAGTCTTCGGTAGGGAAACTGGCAGATTATATCATCAATGATGATATCAAAAAAAGAGAATATGATTTGGATGACGTAGAAGAGTGGGTGAACCAAAAATTCACACTCGTCGAACAAAATGCCAAAAAAACAAAGAAATAAAGGTTTGGGATGCCCTCATTGTTCTATTCTATTGATTTTCCTGCTTTCTTTCTTTCTTGTTCAAGAATCTTCCGTTCAGTTCCCGATAGAATATCTGTGAAGGTACTTCGATTTGTAACATTTCTGATTGTTTTGGTTTCGGGGCCAAGCTTACTCGCTAATCCTTTCCAAAAACTCCAACAAGAAATCAATGAAAGCCTTCCCAACAGTGATTCCACCGTATTTCGTCTCTTTGGCAACCAAACCCAAGAACAAGAAGTGCAAAAACTATTCTCTGTTGGTGTGAACCAAACAGGAGAAGAGGAAGAAGTCGAACTTGCTTCCCTTGACCTTCCCAAATACATCAATGTTTCCCCCGTTGTGAGTAATACCGTGGTTCACGAATCAGGGATCGTTGTAAAAAAATACACAGTCCAAAAAAAGGACAATTTATCAAAGATTGCTCGTTCCTTTTCGATTGATGTGGCAAAACTAAAAAAAGCAAATTCCCTCACATCTGACCAATTGAAAATTGGGCAAGTTTTGGAAGTTCCAGTCCAAGTGAAAAATGCTTCTTCCTCTCGTGTCGTTTTAAAAAAGATTTTTATTTTACCAGTTCCGCAAAGCCGAGTGACCTCTCGTTTTGGTCGTCGAGTAGATCCATTTAACAAATACAATCGTGTATACCATTCAGGCCTTGACCTGGCGGCAAAAGTAGGGGCACCTGTTCTTTCTGCTGCCGATGGTGAGGTTGTGTTTACCGGTCGAAACGGTGGATATGGAAATTCCGTTACCATCCAACACAAAAATGGGTATAAAACAGTTTACGCCCATTGTTCTCAGATTTTAGTTGAGGTTGGGGAAACGGTGAAGATGGGTCGAGTGGTAGCACTTGTCGGAAGGACAGGTACAGCGACTGGCGCTCATTTGCATTTTGAAGTGTTCCGAAACGGGAAAATTATGAATCCTGAATCAGCTCTCGGCATGACTGAAAAACATGTGACAAAACTCCCCAAATCTGAAGTAGCCGGAATGTAATCGGAGTTTTTCTCCGATTTGTGGGGAGCATGAATTTAATCCTTCAAAGAATCCAATCGAGTCAGTTTTTTACATTGATTCCGGCGGTTTTATTATTTTCCTTTTCTCTCGCTTATTTACTGAAACTTGTCCTTTTACTTCTTTTTTCCACAGAAACAGGGATGAATGTCGGAAGCCAAGTGCGTCCCAAACAAACAAGACAAGAAGTGATCCTTGCTGTAAGCACGTATGAAGATATTGTCACAGGCAATCTCATCCGAGGCCAAGTGTATGATCCAAATGATGCCACAAAACGTGGCGCGGACGGAACACCACTGGATCCCGAAATTGCTCAAGACAATGGCGACGATGACCAAATGCTCGTGACAGGGACTCTGTCTGGCCACTGGTCTTTTGCACGGGTCACCATCCGTGAAAAACAAAACAACGACTCGGAAGAATACGCAGTGGGAGAAATGGTAGGTGGTTACAAAGTGCAAACCATCGAACAACACTACGTGGTTTTAAAAAAAGGGGGCCTTAGCCTTCGAGTCAATATTGGGGAAACACCAGCGCAAGCAAAAGAGAGAATTCGGCCAAAAGAAGCAAGTGCCGTTTCCAATTTGGGACCATCTAGCCAAACGATTCAAAAAGTTCTATCCAGAGAAGACGTGAATCGAAAACTAAAAGATCCCAATACCATCTACAAAAATGCACGATTTGGCCCTCATTTGGTAGACGGAAAGATCGAGGGTTACAAAATCTATCAAGTGGCAAAAGACCATGTCTTTTATTCTCTTGGCGCGAGGGGTGGTGACATCATCAAACGTGTGAATGGAATGCCTCTCAATGAAACAGAGAAGATGTTGGAAATTTGGGGTTCGATCAAACAAGCTCCGAAAATTACAGTGGATTTAGAACGACAAGGCAAAATTATCACATATGAATTTATCATTCGGAATTAAAATGAGAAATCGTCTCCCATTCTTTTTACTTTGTATTTGCCTTTATTTAATTGTGACACCTAATTTCTCACAAGAGAAAGGGAAACCAAAATCAAAAACATCTCAAGAACCAGCAAGTTTTACAGCAGATTGGAGAGATACAGAACTCAAAGATTTCCTTATGGGAATGAGTGCCATCATCAAAAAGAACATCTTAATTGATGATGCTGTGAAAGGGAAAAAAGTTACCATCATCTCGCAAAAACGAGTTCGCATTGAAGATGCTTATGGGTTCATGAAGTCTGTTTTGGAAACACAAGGGTTTGGTCTGATTGAAGAAAATGACCTGATCAAAGTTGTAAAAATCAAAGACGCTCTTGCCAAATCACAAATTGTTCGGATTGGAAAGGATCCCGTTTCGGATTCAGAAGTTGCCTTAAATAAAACCATCACACAAATTGTTCCTTTGGAATTTTCTAATGCGATTGAACTCGAACCCATTCTCAAACGAGTGACAAGTCCTGATACCGACATCATCATTCCCAAGAACCAAAATACTTTAATTTTTTCTGGTTCCACATCTGATATCAACAAGTTACTGAAGTTAGTTGATAATTTAGATGTAAGAGCAGATGGACCGGGTTCGATTTCTTCTGCGGGTGACATTCATATTTATACCCTAGAATACAATGAGGCTGAAAAACTTGCGGCCATCCTTGTCAAATTGGATATGCCAGATGCTCCTGTGGCGCCAACACAAGGGCCACCTGGGGAAGCCGGTCCTGATGGGAAACCACAAACACCTCCACCTGTCGCGCAAGCTCCAAAAGTTCCGGGAAAACAAGACAAAATCAAAGCAGTTGCTCACAAAGAATCGAACTCACTCATTGTCACAGCAACTCCCCAGGAATGGGAAGAAATCAAAAAGATCATTAAAATTTTGGATACTCCCAGAAAACAGGTGTTACTCGAAGTGCTCATCGTTGAGCTAAGTTCTACAGATTTAAATGACTTTGGTATCGACTGGCGTTACCAAGAGCTTGCGTATGGACAGTTTAACACTGGTCTTGCGGCACAAGGGGGTGTGATTGATAAAAATGGTCGTCCCACAAACGTAAACACTCTTTCAGGATTTTCACTTGGTTTTATCAGACGTGGTGGGCAACAAATCATTGGTATCTTAAACGCAAACTCAACCAATGAAAATTTTAATGTATTATCTGCTCCTCAAATTTTGACCTTAGACAACCAAGAAGCGGAGATCAATGTGGGCCAGGATGTACCCGTTCGTACCCAAAATAGAAATGCGGGACTTGGTGGAGACAATGCGGTAACAGTGGCAAACTTTGAATACCGCCCAACAGGGATTAAACTTAAATTCACACCTCACATCAATAAAAACAATCGCATCACTCTCGACCTATACCAAGAGATCAAAAACGTTGCGGGGATTTCTTCGGAAGCAACCGGTGGAAACCCAACCTTTAATAAACGGGATATCAAAACAACCATCGTTGTGGACAATATCCAAACCATCGTGATTGGGGGACTACTTTCCAATGACAAACAAAAGAAAGTACAAAAGATCCCAATTTTAGGGGAGATTCCACTTCTGGGAACTTTATTCAGAAGAACCACCAATCAAAATCGTAAAACGAATTTGATGGTATTTTTAACTCCACACATCTTAGATGATCGTGATAAATCGGATCGTATGACCATCCAAAAGAAAAATGAACAAGAAAGGATGGTGGATGAACGAGAAAAGAAACTGAGATGAGAAAAAGTTTAGGTCAGATTCTTTTAGAAGATGGAATCCTTACGATTAAGGATTTAGAGGATATTTCCAAACAACAGGAAAAAACAAATCTTCCCATCACTCATATCATTCAAAAAAAAGGTCTCGCATCCGAAACCGATATCCTAAAGGCACTCGCGAAACTCCATAAAATGGAGTTTCACGACAAACTTGAATTTGTTGCCAGTGATGAAATTTTTAGCAAAATCCCACTCAAACTAGTACAACGTTCCAAAATTGTTCCCTTCCTTGTGAAAGGAAAAAAGGTTTTTGTTGCTACAAGTGATCCAACGGACCTCCATCCCATGGATGATATGCGTTCTTTCTTAAAAGGATACGAAATCCAATTCGTTCTCGCTACAGAAAATGAAATCATGCGCATCGTGCATTCGCAGTTTGATAAAACAACTGCGGAAGCAAAAGAGATGATGGATGAGATGGATGGAAGTTTTGGAGAACTTTCTGATGCCTTTGAATCCGATGCATTAGATTTATCAAACGAAGCACCTATCATCAAAATGGTGAATGTGATTTTGTCACAGGCTGTTTCTGAAAGGGCTTCCGATATTCACATCGAACCTTTTGAAAAATCTGTGATTGTACGTTATCGTGTGGATGGTGTTTTACAAAAGGTATTAAGTCCACCTAAATCATATTTGGCGGGAATATCCACCCGTATCAAAATTATGTCGAACCTAAACATTGCGGAAAACAGGCTTCCGCAAGACGGTAGGATCAAACTTAGGTTAGCGGGAAAGGATGTGGATGTCCGGGTATCGATCATTCCTTGCCAATTCGGAGAACGAATTGTAATGAGGATTTTGAATAAAACCGATCAAAAGTATTCCATTGAAACCATGGGATTTAATGCACAAATTCTAAAAGAATTTAAAGAACTCATTTATAAACCTTACGGAATTATTTTAGTAACGGGGCCGACTGGATCGGGAAAATCAACTACCCTATATTCCGCACTTTCGGAGATCAATACCGAAGAACGAAATATCATTACTTGTGAAGACCCAGTGGAATACCAAATGGATGGAATTTCCCAAATGCAGATGAATGAAAAAATTGGTCTGACTTTTGCTGCGGGACTTCGTTCCATTTTACGACAAGACCCGGACGTGGTAATGGTAGGGGAGATCCGTGATGAAGAAACAGCAAGGATTGCCATCCAAGCTTCGCTCACAGGTCACTTGGTATTTTCTACCCTTCACACCAATGATGCTTCTTCAGCAGTGACAAGACTTGTGGATATGGGAATTGAACCATATCTGATTACAAGTTCCGTCTTAGGTTTTATGGCACAACGACTTGTGCGTGTCATCTGCAAAGACTGTAAAACTTCCTATAAACCAACTGACAAGGATTTGGCGGGTCTAGGCATCCAAAGAAAAGAACTCAAAAATGGAGTCCTATTTCGGGGCAAAGGTTGTAGTTCTTGTCTCAATTCGGGATACAAAGGCCGAACTGGTTTATATGAACTTCTTACCATGAATGATGAAATCAAACGTGCGATTTTACAGGGAGCGGATGCCAACAGAATTAAGGAACTTGCTCTAAAAAATGGTCTTGCTACCTTACAAGTTTATGGAAAGTACAAAGTGATTGAGGGAGTTACCACTCCAGAAGAAGTGCTTCGGGTATCTTAATATGCCACTGTATACCTACGTTGCCTTTAACAAAAAAGGAAAAGAAGAAAAAAACATCATTGATGCGGTCAATTTACAGGCGGCACGTAACAAACTAAAGGCGAAAGGGCTCTATGTTCGTTCCATCCAAGAGGATCGGGAAAAAGAAGAAAGGGAATTGTTCCCTTTTTTATCCAAACTGCTCTATCGAATTCCAAGAAAAGAAGTAGGACTTTTTTGTAAACAATTGGGGACACTCATTGGAGCTGGGATCCCGCTGGATAAGTGTTTACTTTCCATCATTGACCAAGTGGAAAATATCTATTTTAAAAAAGTTTTGATTGAGATGCGAGCGGACATCACGGAAGGAATGAGTCTTTCGGAGTCCATGAAAAAACACAAAACAGTGTTTCCAGACCAATATCCTAGTTTGATTTCTGTGGGTGAATCAACAGGAAATTACGAGAACACCTTGCACCGGTTAGCGGAATTGGAAGAAAAGTCATCTGAACTAAAATCAAAAGTTCAAGTGGCTATGATTTATCCGATGATTATGGGGTTACTATCCCTTGGTGTATCGATCTTTTTACTTGTCGTGGTGATCCCTCAAATTGAACAATTATTTGCTTCTTTTGATGCCAAACTCCCTCTTCTCACACGTGGGGTTATATTTTTATCCTATGTACTAACCAATTATTGGTATTTTATTTTAGGACTCATTACTTTTGCGTTTCTTGGATTTATGAAGTGGAAATCTTCCCCGGAAGGAAAAAAAGTTTGGGATAAGTTTTTACTTGGACTACCTGTCATCGGTACACTTCTTCGAAAAATCCTAGTTTCTAACTTTGCAAGAAACCTTTCCATTTTACTTCTCAACCGAGTTCCACTCATCGTATCTCTGAATATTGTTTCTGACGTTGTTGGGCATACTGTATTTAAAGAAGAAATTGATGCGGCCATCATCAAAATCAAAGAAGGTGGAAAATTATCGGATTCCTTACAAGGGTCACAAGTCCTTCCGCAGATGGTGTTAGGGATGCTGAGTGCCGGGGAAGCTTCGGATAAAGTACCAGAAATGATGAATAAACTCTCAGAAATCTACGAATCTGAGGTCGATACAGCAATAAAATCTTTGACCCAATCCTTAGAACCTATGATGATCATTGTAATGGGTGGAATTATTTTTACCATTATGGCGGCGATTATGACGCCAATGTACAAACTAACTCAAGAAATCCAGGGGATGTAGAGTTTATGAAAATGAAAGGAAAAAACAGAAAGATCCGTGAGGGACTCACTCTAATCGAAATCACAGTGGTGATGCTCATTTTAGGTTCCCTTATGGCAATTCTTTACTCGAGTATCGGTAACCGAGGCGAAGGGGAAAAAAAGCTAAAACTGAAAAATGACAGTGCGGTTTTAAAAACTGCATTAGAACGTTATTTGGAAGTGTATGACAAATACCCATCGGAAGAACAAGGTTTACAAGCGTTAATCGAAAAACCAGACGATGACAAAATTGGGGACGATTACGAACCCATCATTCGAGAAAAGGCAGTTTTGAAGGACCCATGGAAAACTCCTTATGTGTTAAAATTTGAAGGAGCTGTTCCTCAAATCTACACACTCGGCGAAGATAAAAAAGAAGGTGGAGACGGAAAGAATAAAGACTTCAATATCCTATCTCCTGATGACTATCCAGCCGCTTTCCGATAAAAAACAATTTCCGAAACGGAAAAGACGAATTCGCGACGGTCTCACACTCATTGAGATCGTCGTTGTGATTTCGATTTTGGGACTTCTCATGGTAATCGTGGGAGGTTCTCTTCGTAACCTCATCATTCCAAGCACCGAAGACATCTCTGTCAAATTACAAGAATCCTTTAAGTTTGGTTATAACAAAGCACAACTCACAAACCAAGCAGTGCTTTTTGAATATGATTTTGAAAAAAGGGAATACCAATTTTTTTTACTCAAACGAGATGAAAATGGATTGGAAGAAGAACCGATTTTAAAAAAAGTAATTCTTCCTTTTTACTCTAAAATTGTCAGCGTACGAGACTTAGGTGGCAAACCAAGAAACGAAGGTAAAATTCGGATTGTATTTACGCCACAAGGAACCACTACCGATTTATTTTTATACATAGGCTCTGATACGGAAATCAAACGGACAATCCAGATTTATCGGTATGGAGGAAGAATCAAAATCCATAAAACAGAATTTTTTCCAGAACCCGAAACAAATTCAATCTCCAAAATTTCTTATGGTTTGGATGAACGAGATGAACAAATTGATCCCAATGCGAAAACTCAACCTCGTTAATTCATTCCGCTCTGCATTTACTTTGATTGAAGTTACCATTGCCATGGCGATGGCAGCAATGGTCATGACTCTCACATATGCTAGGATTGCCGATGGGATTTCCTTTCAAAAGAAAGCTGTTTTACTATCCAATGCTGTTCACCTAGCGAAAATCAAAATGGCACAAGTGGATTCTTCTACAACGATGCAAACTGATACTTCCAAAGGTTCCATTGATGCATTTCCTGGTTATACCTTTGAAACAGAAATCAAAGATGAAGAAATGGATTTACTCAAACTGGCAGGTGGTCCTAACGCGGAAGAACTTCGTAAAAAAGCACCAAAAGATATGTTAGGGGATAAGGATGTTGGCCTCAGTGACCTTATGAAAAAACGAGGGCAGAAAAAAAGTTTTGAAACTGGGGGAGTTTTAAAGGTTTTTCGAGTGAAAGTTTCCATTTTTTATATGGATGGAAACAAAAAAGAAACATATACTGTAGAAACATTCCGGAGCACAAAATACTAATGAACGTTTTGTGTAGGTTCCCGAACAAAGAAAATCAAATTCCTTTTCGCAATGGGTTTACCTTGGTAGAGATTTCCATTGTCATCATGATCATGGCTGTGATTTTTACGGGAATATTTTCTGTGTTTTATACCGCCAATAAAATCTCCAAAAAGGGAGCTTCGAGTAAGGGAGCGAACCGAAAAGACATTTTGTATGCGATGGAAAACATTCGTGGAACACTTTCTAGAGCCTATTTTATTGATAATCAAAAACGGATTTTATTTGTGGGAAAACAGGAAGGAGTGACTGGGGCAAGAAATGATCGGATTGTTTTTGCGACGTCCAATCCCAACTCTGAAGAAGAAGGGCAAGCGTCTGTCCGTGAAGTTTCGTTTTATCTACGTAAAATGCCCAATCCAAAAGTGGATGGACTGTCTTATCTAATTCGCCGGGAAGATGAAATGGTGGATAACTTCCCCACGCAAGGCGGCGTGGAACACGTGTTACTTGAAAATGTGAAAAGTTTCCAAATGAAATTTTCGGAACGCGGTGACAAATGGGTTGATGATTGGAATTCCCGTACTACAAAAAAAATTCCAAGACTCATTCGGTTTGAAATCATATCATTAGTGGGGAGTGCCTTTGTTAAATATGAATCACTTGCGCATCCGGTTATTCTCTACAAATAAAAAACCGAAACAAGGTTTTATGGTCTATCTCCTTGTGATGGCCATTGGTACAGCTTCTTCCTTTACTGCGATCAAATTCTATAATGATGCAGCCACGGAATACCAAGTTGCGAAAGCACAAGCAGACGGTTTTCGAGCTCATATGTTGGCGAAGGCTGGGTTTATGGGGGCAGTTGGTGCTTTAAAAAAAATTCCGGAAGAGGTTTTATACCAGTCAGGTCTAGCCATGGACCCACCTCCGATTCCCCTTGGGGGAGGTGTGATTTATTATACGATGAGTCCGGAAGATGGCAAAATCAATATCAACTCCCTTGTGAAAATTTATGACGACCAACCGAACCAAAGAACCATTGAGATGGTCACTCGTTTATTTTACCAATTTGGTCTGAAACGAGAGATGATTTTCCCCATTTTGGATTGGATTGACGAAAACCATACAGAAACAGGGGGAGGGGCCGAACAGTATTATTACAGTCGCCTAAGTCCACCGAGAAAAATCAAAAATGCTCCTTTTTATTCCCTTTCAGAGCTTTTGAATGTGAAGGGATATGACCGCGCTATCGTGTATGAAAGTTTAAAACCAAAAGATTACGACAAAAATAATTCCAAAGACTTTATGACAGAAGAGGAAAGAGCCCTTCGTTCCGATAAAGATTATGTGCTCTCCAATAATATCACAGCTTATTTGCCTGCGGGTGATTCCTATGATGACAGGATCAATATCAACACGGCACCCTATTTTGTCCTACTTTCCCTTTCTGATTTTATGACCAAACAAGCCGCCATGAAAATTTTGAAACTCAAGTTGCAGAAAGGAGGCTATATTAAAGAATTGAAAGATCTGGAGACAGAACCTGAGTTCCAAGTGAAAACCACAGGGGACCTCACTTTGTATAAGGAACTGGCAGGGGAAGGAACCGATGTTTCTGGAGGCCGGATCAAAACAAAGGGCGAAGTTTATAAAATTACAGGGGTTGGGATTATTAAGGATAAAGTGGTTCGGAAGGTAACAGGATTATTTGATCTTACCAACAACCAGATGTTATACTATACTGAAGATTAATTATGTTATCATTTGACCAATACCTTGCAATCGATTACGGCTCTACCTTCCTAAAGGGTGTTTTATTCAAAAAAGTTTTAGGAAAAGTGGTCATCCTCAGGACGGAAAGTTTACCCGTCGTGGAACTAGATGAAAATGAAGGGGACCCATTCGAATACAATATCATTCGTTTCATCCAAAGTTTTTTCCCAGAGGAAAATCGATTTTTACTCAATTTAGGAATTCATAATTTATTTGTGAGAGACCTCACTGTTCCATTGGTTTCCGAAAAAGCCATCCAAGAAGTTTTGCCATTTGAAGTGGAAAATTTAGTCCCTTACCCTATGGAAGAACTTGAAGTCATTGGTAAAACTTGGAGAACAGGAAAAGAAAACTCAGACGTCATTACCTTTAATGTCCATCATTCGGAGTTATTTCGAGCTCTAAAACCCTTTGCCAAAGGGGACTTGACCTTAAGTTGTTTGTCCTTAGATTCTTATGTGCTTGCTTCTCTCATTTCAAAAAATTATCCCCTGTTAGTTGCAGATCACTCCATCATGCAACTTGATTTAGGGGGAAGGTATAGCATTCTGAATGTTTTACATGAAGGGAAATTAAGACACACTCGCCAAATCTATATCGGTGGAGAAGAGGTAACGGCAGAGATCGCAAACCTTTTAAAAATAGATTTTGAAGACGCAAGGTTAGTGAAAGAATCACTTCCAGTTGGATTTTTATTTGATTCGATTGAAAAGGGAGAAGAAACAAAATTTCTAAACCAGTTTCATATTACAAACAGCCAATTGAAGGTCCTTCGTAAATTCATCCTCGCAAAACTCGAACAAATCATTCATGAAGTGGAAAATAGTATTTTTTCTCTTCCCGAAAAAGAAAGACCAAGTCTCATTTTACTTTCTGGTGGAGCAAGCCTCTACCCAAGTTTAACAGGTTACTTAGAAGAAAAACTGGGAATCAAAATTGGGCGGTACGAATTTTTAGGAATCAATGACCCTAGTTTTGTGACGGCAGTTGCCACGGGTGTTCATTTTGAATCTCGAAACCGAGTGAATTTTTTAGAAACTGGTTTTGCAAAAAAAATTCACACCAATCGCTTCAAATTGGCAGCATTCAAACCTCATATCATTTTGGTCAGTATATCCCTCATTCTTCTCTTCGGTGTGTTTATCATTGGTATCATTTTAGATAAACGTAAAATTGCCGCCAACAAACAGATATTAATGGAAAAATACAAAAATGGAATTGGTGGAGAGTTAGGGGAAGACGAAGATCCACTGGACGCGGCTAATAAAAAGTTAAAAGCTGAACGGAAAAAAACTGAAATTTACCGATTGTTTTTATCTCAAGAAAGTGTTCTCGATGTTTTAAATGAAGCAACCGAACAATTCCCATCACCAGATGTTTTACCCTTTATTTTAGATCAGTTTAACTTTGAAGAAAAGGAAATCCAAATTTACGGTAGGGTGAATGAGTTTGGGGAGATTGGAACCATTCAATCTGCTTTGGAGAAATCAGAAAAATTCACGAATATTCAAATTCAAAACAAACGTCTTATCACGGGTGTGAACAAATACAAAGTTAGTTTTAAAATCAAAATGGATGTTGTGACTCCAAAGGATGAACCCTGATGTTTGATCGTTTGAATGATAGAGAACGAGTCCTTGTCATTGGTCTGATTAGTTTTGTATCACTACTTGGAGTGTATACGATTGTGACTTTATTATCCGATCTAAGAAATCGTTTGTCGGATGAAATTTTTGAAACAAGATCACAAGCGGGAGAACTCGACAGAGTGATCCGTGAATACAATTATTTGCGTGGTCTACAATCTGGTGGCAGTGAAGAAGATGTAAGTGTCATGTATTCCAAATTGGATCAAATTTTGGTACGTTATAATCTAAAAGACAAAGTCCAAACGATGAAGGATACAAGTAATGTCATCCAAAAGGACTATAATAAAATCACGATTGATGTATCCTTTCGATCCGTGTTGTTACAAGATATCATCAAACTCGTTTACGATATTGAAAAGAATAAACAAATCCAAGCAAAAGTAGACCTACTTAGTTTTCGAAAACCTTTTGCCGAAAAAGAGATTTACGATGTAAATCTAAAGGTTTCATCCTACAGTCGTTTGTCGAAAGGAAAATAAAATGGCAAAAGAAAACGAAATTGAGGAAGATTTTGATTTAGAAGAGGATTTGGCCATTCAGGAATCTCTTTTGGAAGATGATTCCGAGAAGTTTGAAGAGGACAACGATGAAGAACACGCGAAAGTCAATCGCAAACAAGTTCTCACTCTTGTCGCCATCTCCATTGTTTCTTTTATATTATTTACAATTTTTATATTCCCTCTGAATGAAATTGTTCGGTCTGTCCTGATTAAAACTGGCAAAGAAACGGGAATCTTTATGGATGCAAAAGAAATCCATTTCCCCATGATTGGCCGAAAGTCTTTTGATAGTTTTGTTATGAGTTTTCCATCGGGAACTTCTTTAAAAGCAGAAGAAGTGAGTCTTGGGATTTCCTTATTTGGGTTAATCCAATCTCGTTTGGAAGGGGATGTCAATATTGGGTATTTTAGTTATGAGGGCAGTGACTTATCTATTGGGATCCAAACTTTAGATTTACCGATCCGCCTGTCTCCGTTAGATGAAAAGATCACCAAATGGAATGGAGAAGGGGAAATCACCGTTTCTGGCGCAAAAATTAAGGAATCAATGGACATTCCTTTTTTAGGATCTTTAAAAGGAACCGAGATCAAAAGGGCAAATTTACTTTTTAAAATTCGATCTGGAAAACTTCTCATTGAAAGAGGAAACCTTGATTCCAATTTGGCTAAGTTCCAATTCCAAGGTGTGGTGCGTTTATCTGATACCATTTCGTTTTCCCAGTTGGACTTAAAGGTTTGTTTTTCTTTTACAGAGAAATTTGCACAAGAAAGGCAAGATTTAGTAGGGATGGTAGCTTTATTACCACAAGAAGCTGGCAAAACCTGTATTCCTGTTCGCGGAACTTTATCATCTCCCAAAGTAGACCTTCCCAACTTAAACCAATTAGGTGGCGGAGTTCCAAAACAGGATGACGGTTCGATTGAACCTGCACCTACACCTTAAATTACATCAAACGTTGAAATCCCTGTAACACAAACATTTCCACAGTAGTCAGATTTTCCTTTGAAAGGAAAACACCTGAAAGCAAAAAAAAGGACCGAATGTTCGGTCCCTTCTTTCCCACTTCCTCATCCGTAATGTGACCCCTTGATTTGCGGTCTCCATTGGATTCACCATCTGAGTCTTTTGCAAACTAGATGGTGATTGGATTTTCTTTATGAACAACCTGTTGTGGATCCACAGGAGATACACTTGAGGCAAGCTCCATTTCGAACCATTTGGAAGGAACCACATTCTGTACAGGAATCTCCTGTATACCCTTTGGTTCTTGCTTCCGCAATGATCTTAAGTGTTGCTGCTGCCGACTGTGCTTGTGTGGGTTGAGTCGTTTGCGCTCCAGCCACTGCCACAGCTTCCGGTTTATCTTCGAGAACTGATTTCATGGAAATCGCATTCACTTGTAGCGGAGTGCGAGGGCCGCTACTTTCCTGCTTTCCCACAGTATCTCGAGCCGGTTCTGCTTTTCTTCCCACTTCGTCTGTTCTCAAATCTTCTGGTGATACTTGTGCCAAGTCGTATCGACCAAGATAAGTGATCGCAAGTTCTCTGAAGATGTAATCGATTACAGAAGTAGACATTTTGATATGAGGGTTACCTGATACCATTCCGTTTGGTTCAAATTTGAAGAAGGTAAATGCTTCTACAAATTCTTCCAATGGAACGCCATGTTGTAATCCAAGGGAAACAGCAATCGCAAAGGCATTCATCAGGGAACGGAATGCCGCTCCTTCCTTATGCATATCGATAAAGATTTCACCGAGTTGGCCATCTTCGTATTCTCCTGTTCGGAGATAAACTTTGTGACCACCCACCATTGCTTTTTGTGTGTATCCTGCACGTCGGTGTGGAAGTTTCCTTCTTTCCGAGATGTATTTATACACCAATTTTTCTGCTACTTCTGTTACCGTTTTTGGAGCGGAAGTAGTGCTTAGTTCTTCTTCCTCTTCTCCCACAGCACTTAACAACTGAAATACGGAGTTAAGTGGTTGTGAAAGTTTTGATCCGTCTCGGTAGAGAGCGTTTGCTTTGATCATCACTTTCCAGGACATGAGGTATGCATTTTTTACATCCTCGATGGTTGCCTCTTCTGGAAGGTTGATCGTTTTGGAAATCGCACCCGAAATGAATGGCTGAGCCGCTGCCATGATTCGGATGTGTGATTGATAAGATAAGAAACGTTTTCCGTATTTACCACATTTGTTCGCACAATCAAAAACAGGAAGATCCTTCTCTTTGATGAATGGTGCGTTTTCGATGGTCATCGTTCCACAAACATAATCATTTGCTTGTGCGATTTCATCTGCCGTAAATCCCAATGTTTCAAGCAAATTGAAACCCATGGAATTGTAAAGGGAAGGATCGATTCCCAATGTTTTCGCAAGGAAATCTTCACCTAATGTGAATTTGTTGAAAGCAAATTGGATATCAAAAACAAATGGAAGTTGTTTTTCTAATTTTTCCAAAACATCTTCCGTGAAACCTTTTTCTTTCAATCGTGCTGTATTGACACCAGGTGCTCCATTGAATGTCGCATGACCTTTACAATAGTTCACAATCGCGTCTTGTTCTGCTTGGCTATAACCAAGTTTTTTCAATGCTGCAGGAACGGATTGGTTGATGATTTTAAAGTAACCACCACCCGCTAATTTTTTGTATTTCACTAGAGCAAAGTCAGGTTCGATTCCAGTCGTATCACAATCCATGACAAGACCGATGGTTCCTGTTGGAGCAATCACTGTTACTTGTGCATTGCGGTATCCGAATTGTTCTCCCAGTTCCAGGGCTCTGTCGGAATCTTCTTTTGCTGCTTCGAGTAAGTAAGACGGTAAGAAAGAAGGGTTAATTCCCACTGGAGTGATGGTTAAACCTTCGTATTCTTCTTTTGGTGCATTGTAAGCAGCACGTCTGTGGTTACGGATGACACGTAACATATGGTTTTTGTTTTTTTCGTAACCAGCAAATGGTCCGAGTTCTTTTGCCATTTCAGCAGATGTCGCATACGCAGTCATATGCATGATGGAAGAAATCGCACCAGTCACAGCCATCGCTTCTTGAGAATCATAAGGGATTCCCATGATCATGAGAAGGGAACCAAGGTTTGCATACCCGAGCCCCAATGTTCTAAACTTGTAAGACAATTCTGCAATTTCTTTGGATGGGAACTGCGCCATGAGAACAGAAATCTCTAGAATGATGGTCCAGATTTTGTTTAGGTAACGGTATCCTTCTACATCAAAGGTTCCATCTTCTTTTAAGAATTTAACTAGGTTCGCAGAAGCTAAGTTACATGCTGTGTTGTCGAGGAACATGTATTCAGAACATGGGTTGGAGGCATTGATCGCTCCATCTTCTGGACAAGTATGCCATTCGTTGATCGTGCTATGGTATTGTGTTCCTGGATCCGCTGAGTTCCAAGCTGCGTTAGCAATTCTTTCCCAAAGGTCACGAGCCCGTAGGGTTTTTGCCGCTTTTGGTTCACGACCTTCTTTGAGAGCTTTATCCTTCTCTGTGCGATTGATGAGGTGGAATGGTAAGTCTTTTTCTACCGCTTCCATAAACTCATTTGTGATTCGCACGGAGTTATTGGAGTTTTGTCCAGAAACTGTATTGTATGCTTCAGATTGCCAATCGGTTGTGAGTTCTTCAAAGAGTAGGTCTTTGTATCCTTGTTTTGACAAATCAATCACTCGTTTGATGTAGTTGTCTGGAACAAAGGCTTTTCTAGCTTTTTGGATGGCTTTTTTCAACTCAACGTTTGCAGTCGGATCGTATGCTTTTTCTTCACCAAGTGTTTGTTTGGCGGAAGCACAAGCGCTCATTATTTCATTTAAGAGTCGGTTGTTTAGAATGGAACCAGTGACAAGGGATGCCACTTTTTTCTCTTCTTGGACTTTCCAATCGATAAACTCTTCGATATCAGGGTGGTCCATATCAAGACAAACCATCTTTGCGGCACGTCGAGTGGTTCCGCCGGATTTAATCGCACCTGCGGCACGGTCCCCAATTTTTAAGAAGGACATAAGGCCTGAACTTTTGCCACCACCCGAAAGGGATTCATTGGCTGCACGTAGGTTGGAGAAGTTTGTTCCTGTTCCCGAACCGTATTTAAAGAGGCGAGCTTCTCTGACCCAAAGGTCCATGATTCCGCCTTCATTCACTAAATCATCATCGACTGATTGGATGAAACAAGCATGTGGTTGTGGGTGTTCGTAAGAAGAGGCGGATCTTACTAATTTTCCCGATTTTGGATCAACGTAGTAGTGACCTTGTGATTTTCCATCAATTCCATACGCCCAGTGGAGACCGGTGTTGAACCATTGTGGAGAGTTAGGAGCAGCCATTTGGCTTGCGAGCATAAAGATTACTTCTTCATAGAAAACACGAGCGCTATCTTCATCTGTAAAATACCCGTATTTATAACCCCAATACGTCCAACATCCTGCCAAACGGTGGAAAACTTGTTTGGAATCTGATTCTCCTACATAACGGTCTTCGGGGTTTAGAGCGACGAGTTTTTCATCATCAGGAACCGAACGTTGTAACCATTCTGGGATTCCTTTTTCTTGGACTTTTTTGAGATACTTGGGAACACCTTTGCGGCGGAAATACTTCTGCGCGAGGATATCGGTAGCCACTTGCGACCAAAAATCGGGAACTTCGACGCCGTTTGCTTCAAACACAACCGACCCGTCCGTATTTGTAATTTTTGAGTCCTTACGAACCCATGTTAAATTCGGGTATAAACCCTTGTTCCCTTTGGTAAAATGCCTCTCAATCTTCATGCAAGAACCCCATCTCAAACAACATATAAAATTTCTATTTTTTCCTCTACCAGAAGCGGAGAGGATTATGTCACAATGAAGGAATCTTAAGTTGGAAACATCTATTTTTTCAGAGTAAGAGATCGGATTTTTTAGAATTTTTTCAAAAATTTTCGTCGCTATGACATAATTTTTTCCTTGACCTAGCGGGCTTTCTCCGTAGCATGGTCACAGATTCGAGATTCCCCTTTAGCTCAGTCGGTAGAGCAAATGACTGTTAATCATTGGGTCGCTGGTTCGAGCCCAGCAGGGGGAGCGGATCTTCTGATTCGCCATTTGGAATTCATCCATCTTACCCCATTTTCCAGTTTCCGCAAAAGAAAATCCTCCATTTCCCTAATTTTTTCGTGCCAATTTCCTTCCATTCCTCGTTTTTTTCTCTATTTATTCCTATTTTTGCCCAAACTCGACGTATTTCCCGAAGGGAATCCTGCGAAATTTACTTTGCCACACACGTTTTTCCAATCCGAACAAGTGGTAATTGTGATCGGTCGACCAGGGGAAACACAAGGAAAGTTGCACTTATTCACCCTTGTTGACGGTGAGTGGCGAACCGATTTAGAAGATGTGCCTGTTTGGTTTGGTCGCAGTGGACTGACTCTATCCGAACACAAACGAGAAGGCGACGGATTTACGCCTGAAGGGTATTTTCCCATCAAAAGAATTCTTGGGAAAAGAAAAAATTCCATTCGTCATTTAGAATACACTCAAATTCGAAAGTTTCACTTTTGGAATGATGATCCAAAATCAAAACACTATAACCAACTAGTCTCAAAAAAAGAAAAGGGTTCTCATTCTTTATGGGATTCTGAGATTTATGAGATCTTTGTGGTCATCGAACATAATACAAATCCGAGTTTCCCTGGGATGGGAAGTATGATTTTCCTGCATCCATGGAAAGAAACCAAACCTACGTCAGGTTGTGTGGGTGTAAACCGGGACATTTTATTCAAAATGGTAGAAACTTTGGATGGGAAAAAAAATCCATACCTCGTCATCACTTCCTCAACTGAAAATTGATATGGAAAACATCTTATTTGAAAGAAACATTGAATAAAAATCTAAATAGAATATTAGTTAAACTTGACAATTGTTAGTTCCAAAGGAATAACAAAGAATATGCGTAATTCCTTCGTTAGCCTATTGTTTTTATTCTTCTTTGTTTCTTGCCAAGTCGACATCAGACAAATTCCACCTTCTAAACAAGATACAGTTCAATCGATTGCCAAATACCCAAACCAAATTTTTATCGGCAAATTTGATATCATCACTTCAGATCGTTTAGGATTTGTGAAAGGTTGGAAACCTGTTTTCATTGAATATTTAAAATCGGCTCGGATGTTTAATAAGGTGTCCATTCCCGATGAAAACTCAAAAATTACAGCTGATGATTACGCCATTGACGTCACAATTACCCCTCGTTATTCGGATAATTACAACTATTGGTGGACTTGGCCTGCCATTTACCCAATGGTTGCCTACTGGCCTGTACAAATTCGCGAGCACTCCTACAAAGTCCAATTTGAATATAGCCTTTACAAGGGTTCCAAACTCATAACATCCAATACATTACAGGAAGAAGCTGAATATACTGTTGAAATTTATGGATTTTTCAGAACCGCTAACATTGAAAAGATGATCGAATCTACTAACTTGTTAGTTATGGACAAAGCTTTGCGAGACTTAGAAGGGAGGTTACAATCGAGTCAAAATTAATCGCTAAAAAAGCCGGTATTCATAACAAATACCGGCAAAATGTTGTTTAGGTTTTGAAAAAAATGATTATTGGGAAATCAAACGAAAGTCTTGGTAATCAGGAGTTTTCATTTCTTTTTCCCATCGACTCCAGGTATAGGGCCACATCGCAGGGTCTCCATCTGGATCCAAATACCAACTTTGGCAACCTCCAAGCCACACGGTTCCGACCATTCCTTTTTTTAGATACGCAGCAAATCGTTGTAAGGCTTCTTCTTTTGCATCAATTGCGTTAAATTTTCCCTTTCTCCAATCTTCTATGATTTTTAAAACATATTTGGTTTGGACTTCACTCATCGCGATGACAGAAAAATTTCCAATGGGGGTGTTTGGCCCGAGCATTAGAACAAAATTTGGAAAATGTGGAATGAAGAGGGATCTGTAAGCCTGCACTTTCTTTTTCCAGGCAGTTTCAATCGAAATTCCATTTTCGCCTGTTAGGTTCATTGGGCGCATAAAGTTAAAAGGATGGAACCCTGTCGCAAGCACTAATACATCCAATTCGTGAAGTTTGCCGTCCTTTGTAACGACACCTTTTTCCGTAATTTTTTCAATCCCTTCTGTCACCAAATCCGCATTTGGTTTTTGGATGGCATCATAAAATGTAGAGTTTACAATCACACGTTTACAACCAACTCGATAATTCGGAGTCAGTTTTTGACGTAACACTGGGTCCTTTATGGATGTACGAAGATTCCGTTTACACAAAAAACTCATGAGTAAGTGAGGAATTTTTTTACCAATCACAGCCTTAGAGAAGGTTTGTTCCACGGCAAAGGTATACCACTTATGAAATCGTTTGAGGATGTTTGGTTCCTTTCTCCATTTTTGTTTATCTTCTTCTGTATAGGTTGTATCTGGAACTTTTACAATCCATTGCGGTGTTCTTTGAAAAACAGAAACCTTTTTACCAACCTTAATCATTTCAGGAATCACTTGTGCTGCAGTTGAACCTGTGCCGATGACTCCAATTCTTTTTCCCTCTAATGCTACTGAATGGTCCCATTCCGCGGTATGAAAACATTTCCCTTGAAAACTTTCAAGTCCTGGGATATTCGGTTTTGCGGGATGGTGTAAGATACCAGTTGCTGAAATTAAGAAGTCAGAAATGTATGTTTGTCCTTTGGACGTTTTTGTGGTCCACTTTCCATTTTGGTATGTGGCTTCCGTAACCGCTTCATTGAAATGAATTTTGGGAGTGACCTTAAATTCTTCACTCACTCGTTTGAAGTAAGCATGGATTTCATCTCCATGAGCAAACCTATGGCTCCATTCTGGATTTGGCGCAAAACTATAAGTATACATATGGGCGGGGATATCACAGGCAACACCTGGGTAAGTATTTTCACGCCATGTTCCTCCTAGGTCCGATTTCTTTTCTAGGATGGTGATGTCTTTTACTCCTATGCGATCCAATTCGATTGCCAGTAGGATTCCCGTCATTCCAGCTCCGATGATGACGACTTTCGGATCCCGTAACGTTTGTTTTGTCATTTCTTCCCTCATTCCTTAAACACCGAAATTCATTGGGTTGAACGATGTTCCGTTTTTAATCATTGGAAGAAAATTCAATCAATTCTACTAACATTTGCAATCAAAAAAACACAAAGAAGGTGAAAAAGGTAATTCAGTTTCAAGTTGGATGATAAGAGTCATTCTAAAATCGCAAGCATTATAAACGAACAGTTATCGGCTATGTTCCAAAGGATGATATCTAAAATGGAATCACGAAGAATAGGGCAAACTGTTCTGAACTTGTGTATGGAAAAAAAAGTATTTAATATATTGCTTAATTAAGTATTGACTAAATTAAGAAGTTTATTAATTAATTAACCCTTATGAATCCTTTTTTTGTTTTGAGTGATGAAACTAGAAGAGAAATTATCCTTTTAGTTGCCAGAAATGGTGAACTGACTTCCACCGATATAGCAAAACAATTTCCCATCAGTGCACCAGCAATTTCCCAACATCTGAAATTGTTAAAAGACTTACAATTTTTGAGAGTAAAAAAAGAAGCGCAGAAAAGAATTTATTCAGTCAACTTGGACGGTTTTTCTGAAATGGAAGAATTCATTCAGAAGGTCAAAGATAATGGAATCAAACGATTGAATCGATTGGAACGTTATGCATTAAAATTAAAGAAAGGAAAAAAGATATGACTTCAACTCCCGTAATTACAGAAATTTATGATAACAAAGTTATTTTTCGGAAGTAATTTGATGTTCCCAAAGAAATATTATTTGAAGTATGGTCTGATCCAAACCATTTGAAGGAATGGTGGGGACCAGATGGGTTTACTCTGACTGTTTTATCCTTTGATTTCAGAAGCGAAGGAATTTTCGAATTCATCATGCATGGACCTGATGGACAGGATTATCGAAATAAAATCCAATTCCTCAAGATTGAGAAATCTCAACTGATTTCTTATCAACATATTGGTGATGGCGAGGGAGACGAAGATGTGGATTTCCAATCCGATATATTCTTTGAATCACAAGGAGATGGAACCAACTTAACCATGATCCAAGTCTTTAAGAGCAAACAGGAATTAGAACGAGTGAATCAGAAATATGGCGCGATTGAAGGTGGAAAACAACACGTCGGCAATTTATCCAAGTATTTGGAAACCTTACAAAAATCATAAGGTCTCAAAGGATACACCGTCTTCGATTGCTTCATGGTCATGGAAATCACCTGCACATGAGTGAATTGTTTCCTTATCTAATTTTGGAGTAGATTTTAAGATGATGCAACGACTAGTGTTTCTCTGTAGATGATTACGTGATGCAGTGAGGAACTTCCCATAATTAGTATTATGTCGCATTAGGTTTCGTACCACGTTGTATAGAAAGTCACATCGGTAACAGTTTCGATTCCTCATATGGGTGAAACATCTTACATCCTCTTCGGGATTTCTTTTCGTATCGGTGCCCTTAGAATCTTCATTTTACTCGTAGACAATCTCCCTTGGATCCCTTTTTCCTTCACTACGTGTTTGAACTGAACTGGTCTTAGTTGCCCAAGACGTCGTGCATACGCATAATGTGGATTTTCATGTAAAACGAGTTCGAGCGAATCTGTTAACGATTTGATTTGCGAATTGGTAAGTGCAGTGGTTGTCACCAATTCATAATAAGCAGTTTTTTCGGAGAGGTTTCCGCGGAGAAAGGTTTCCCGTTCCGGTAAGTGGAATTTGGTTAATATCGGTTTCCATCTCACTCGAAGAAAATTTTCATTTAGTTTTTCACCCACCAAATCAGAAACCTCGTCGTTACGTCCGAGAAATCGTAATTCTGGAATTTGACCATATCGAGATACCATTTCAAATCGATCACCCAGGAGGTAACGATAAAATCCACCACCTGTCGTTACCAAAACTTCATATTCCTGACCAATTTCTAATTCCTCAGGTAAAAAGATGTTTCCATTTGGATCCATAAATTCAAAAAAATGAGATGTATATGCTAATAAATGTTTGGTGTTGAAACGGTTTTCATAAAATGGAATGGTAATTGCCGCTTCTGTTGCTAGGATTCCTTTGCTTTCAAATGGAACGTTTGGAAACAATTCCTTTACTTGTAAATAGGATTCTTTTGCAAAAGAATCAGTCCAACAACTGATGAGTTTCAGGTTTGGCCAAACATCTGACCAATGGATCTCTTTAGAAGATAACATTCCTCTTAGTTCCTGACTTCTTTTGGGATTTTTTTGTGAATAGCGTTTTGAAAATTCTTCTTTTGGTTGGGACATTTGGATTGGTTCGGAGATGGTTCCGTTTTCGAGATCCGCGAGTATTTGTATATGGTCTTTTTGGATCCGATCTAAAATGGACATCCAAAAACTAGGATGCCAAATTGATACAAAACTTAAATCCTTCGAGTTCAGTAAATACAGACATGTAATGTATAAAACAAAATTGGTATCGGGAATTTGACTTATGTTTTCTGGAACGACAAGAAGCGATTTTGCAAACATACGTTCGATGGGATTTAGATAGTCTCTATCCTCGTCAAATCCAATGGGAACTTTACTTTCCTCAAACGTAGGAAATTCGGAAGGAGAAACAGAAAAATAAAATTTTCCCTTCTTGATTTCGGGTTGAGACTGGAACAATCCGTAAATCCAAACACTGATTGATTTTGCATATTCTTTTGCTAATTTTTCTGTAAATGGAACCCACTTATGTTTTCCAGAACTTCCACTACTCATTCCCATTTTTTTCAGTTTGGAATTTGATAATACAGAATATTTTCCTTGGATCATTCGGTTTAAGAATTCTTCATAATCCGTATATTCTGAAACTGGAATCCTATTTTGAAATTCTTTGATATTCCAGTTTGCGCGAACCTTGAATTTTTTTCCAAATTCTGTTTGTTCTGAAAGTCGTAAAATGTCTTTTAAGATTTGAGATTGAACTTGGGAAACATGATTTTTATTTTTTTGAAATGTTTGGTAGGAGGGAAAACAACCTAGTTTCCAAAGATGGGTTAAAATTTGATTATGATTCATGTTTGGATAATAAGTAACGATAGATAATCGGAATGATATTTGATTTCGAAAATGGCGCCAGGCAAACGAGTTCTTCTCCCAGATGGTAATTCTTGTTTTGGGACACAAAGTATTGGATGTATGGATCTTTTGTATGAGTGATTGCAATTTCTTCCGAGTCCAAGTCTCGAATTGTTTGGACTTGTTTTTTTCTTTTTAAAATCCCTGTCTGTTTGTTAAATTCCTCGCCAAATTGAAGTGAGGCGATCAGGTCTCTATATCGTTTTAAAGATTCATTTTCTATCAAAGGATTTGGGTAAAAAACTTTGAAAAAAACAGAAAGGTATCGATACGTACGAAATCCTTTGGAAGTCAAAAGCCAGTACAAAGGAATCTCTTCCTTAGATACTTCTAACATATACCTTCCCCAATAGATCGGTATGGATAGTGTACCTCGAAATTTTTTGGAAAGGACTGTGTCACCTGAATAGGCAATCTGAATGGTTTGGTTTTCGATTTCCTGTGTTTTTAGTTTTAAAGTCGTGAAACCTTGGATTGTTTCCTCTTTATGAAAGAGAAATACTTTTGTTTTTTCCATTAAGTCGGAACAAAAGGAAGGAAATTCCATTCCTAAATAATTCTCTTCCATTAAGGAATACATTTGTTGGATTTGTGAATCAATTAAGGATTCGGGAGAAACGATTTTACAATCTAAGTTTAAAGAAGTCCTGTTTCCCATTCTGTAAAACCTGTTTCGGAGATTTGATTGAGAGGAGACTCGGATTCCCAGTGAACAAAATACCCTAGACTTTTGATTTTCCAAGCCGGCATTTTTTGAAAGGAATGGAACCAAGGATCTCTTTTGGAAACTGTATAACAAAGATACGCATTCGGATAAACTTGTTTTGATTTTTCTAGAATCGTTTTTAAGATGGGTTCAAGTTCTTTGTTCTCAATTTCTGTGATTTTGAGTTGGCTTAGAAAAACATAATGTAAAGGTTCCTTTTCCTTGGGAAGGAAAGGCAAATGTTTTATTTTTGCCCAAAGATTATAGAACAATCGAAACAACTTCCATGGCGGAGTGTATCCTAATACCCTCCATCGTTTCCAACTAGATTGGTCCCAAAGTCCAAATACAGAAACGAGTGTTTGGTTTTTGTACACGGCATATCGTGAATAATGGGATTTTGTAAAAATCGAATTTTTTAATATTGGAGTTAAGAAACTATTCATCCTCTTTGATTCCCAAAGTTCCAATTCTTCTTTTGTCTGAGAGAAATCTCGGATTGAAAATTGATTTTCCCCCTTCCCTACTCTCGGTTTCCAAACAAAGGTGATGAGTTCATCCAGATAATGATAGTTAGGTAAAGAGGCTCTACCTGAGGTAAGGATCTTGAGTGCAATTGTGTTTTCCGATTGGATGGTTGTGAGGGAACCTGGTAGTGGATATCGATTTTGAATTTCTTTTAACTTTTGATACCCTCTTGCGAGTGCGATCCCGGAACGATATTGTTTTAAAAGCCTAAGGCCAGAAAGGATCCCTAGTTTGGTTTTCTTTCCTTTCCAGTAAAAATCAGATTCTGTTCTATGTCCAATGCCTACCATCTCTCCCGAATTGGTTTCTCTTCCGATGATGATTTTAGGATGAGATCCTTCTTGGGAAAGTGAATCGAAATAAGATGGAGAACGATCTAACGCAAGTTTTAAGCCACCTTCCGAGGGGAAATTGGAACTGAAAATGACGAGCTCTTTGTCATCATTTCTTTGGGCGCTAAGAATTTTTATGGAAGGCAAGTGAAGTTTCCTTTACTTTTAATAATTCACCTTGAAAGGATTCATCACCTAGCGGATACAAATCGCGTAAAGATGCTTCTTTTCTTAATAAGAAATTGATGAAAAGGTATGCTTGTAACATAAAAAAACTTCCCGAATTGGTTTTGGAAAACATTCGTTTCCAAATGGAAGAGTAGGAATAAAAAGATTTCCTTGCTTTGACACATTCCAATTGAATTGTCTCGGGATCCATATTGGTCCGAAAAGGAACCTGCCCATATCGATATTCGTCAGCTAACCACCATTTGGGATACAACAACTTCCCCTCTTCTTCTAATCGTTTGTACAAAGGTGTTCCTGGAAATGGAGTAAGATGATTAAATGCTGCCATAAATATTTTATGTTTGATGCAAAATTGAACAGCTTCCTGAAACGAATCCATTGTATCATTGTCGTATCCAAAAATAAAGGTAGCATATAGCCTGATGCCATAAGAATTCATTTTGTTGACAGCGGCTTCGATTCCACCCTTTGTTGTGTTAAATGATTTGTTCATCTTTAATAAATTTTCATTGTTTAAAGATTCGAACCCAATGAGGACACCCTGGCATCCACTCTCTTTTAGTAATTTCAACATTTCATCATCATGTGTCATGGTGATGGCAGCTTGGCTTACCCAACGAATTTTAAGAGGGATAAGGGCTTTGTAAAAAGCTTTTGCTTCTTTTGGGTGGGAGACAATGTTGTCGTCCACAAAGAAGATTAATTTCCTTTTGTCCGATATACTTTTGATTTCATCTAAGATGGTCTCAATTTCTTTCCTGTTTTGTGTGGATTCAAAATAAGTTTGGATCACACAAAAATCACATTTGAAGGTACAACCTCTTGCTGCTTCTACAAGGCCTATGGGTAAATATCGTTTCCCTTTCAGGATAGAACGATCCGGTTGGATTTTAGAAATGTCTGGCCTTTTTTCTGATTTATAAATTCGTTTGAGTTCTCCCCTTTCAAAATCAGAGATCAAATCTTTCCAAACAGCTTCTGCTTCGCCTACTACAACAGATTCCGCATATTCTGAAACTTCCTCTGGGATTAAGGTAGCATGAAATCCACCCATCACAACAGGAATGTTTCTTCGTCTATATTCAGTGGCAATTTGGTAAGCTCTTTTTGCCGTATAGGTTTCGATGCTAATCGCAACTAAGTTTGTAGGCTCATCAAAAGGAATCTTTTCCATCCGATCATCATAAAATTTTACTTCAATGTGTTTCGGTGTTAAACCAGCCAAATGGGCAGCTGGAAGTGATTCCATTTGCCAACCCTTGATGTATTTTTTCCCAGGAATTCTTCCTATACAGGGATGAACGATCGTTAACCTCAAACAATTCCCCCTCGGCAGGTATAAAATCTAGATAGATTATGCGCATAATATCTGTAAGCTGAGTTTGCTGCAAGAACTATCGGAAAAATCATTGTGAAATTTCCCATCACTCTTTTTCCAATTCCTTTCCAAGAATACACTTCTTTCCATACCCTTTCATGTCCGAATTGTAATTCTTCGACACTCATTTTATTCGGTTGGAACACTACATGTTGTCCATCATAACGACTCCAATCCTTGGAGATGATTCGATTTTCCTTTTCCAATCGATTGTACAATCCAGTTCCTGGAAATGGAGTTAGGATCGAAAACCTAGGAAGCCCAATTTTATTTTCAATGACAAAGTCTCTTACTGCGTCAAAGCTCTCTGTGCCATCATCATCATTTCCAAATACAAATGTGCCATTGATGATAATCCCGGCTCTTCTCAGTTTACGAATTAACTCCGCATATCCATCTGGATCATTAAATGACTTTTTCGTAGATTTTAAAGTGGTTTTGGATATACTTTCAAAACCAATGAGAAGCCCCTTGCAACCACTTCTCACAAGCAGATCAAATAGTTCGTCGTCTCTTCCAATGAGTGTAGTGGATAAACCTACCCAATAAATCTTTAAAGGAATTAAGGCACGAAAGAGTTCTTTCGCATAATCCTTGTCAGCGATTAAATTTAAATCGTAAAACAAAACTTGTTTCGTTTTACGTTGTTTGATATCTTCGATGACATGTTCGATCGGTTTTTGGTAAGGTTTCCTTCCCCATGCTACTGGTACCACACAAAATTCACAACTGTGGATACAACCTCTTGTTGCTTCGAATGTATTGAGTGTTTTATACCCTTTTTGATCTAACATATCTCTTCTAGGAAACGGTAAAAGTTCCTTTTTTTCCAAACTAAAGGATGGTGACATGGAATAATGTTCTTTTAATTTGCCTTCTTTGAAGTCATATAAAAGTTCTGGCCAAGTTTCTTCCGCATAACCTGTGACAATCGAATTTGCATGTCGTTTTGCTTCCTCGGGTAATAAGGTAATATGAGGACCACCAAGGACTACCGTTTTTCCCTCTTGTTTAAATTTCGCAGTCAACTCATAACTTCTAGGTGCACTTCCTGTGATGACAGTCATCCCTACTAAATCTGCTTCAATACGACTAGGAAGGTCTTCAATGCCTTCGTCGTAGATTTTGATTTCGGCTTCCAAGTCTTTGGGGACCAAGGCAGCTAATGTGGTTAAGGTGAGTGGGGCTGCCCGGAGGTCCTTTTGGAAAATGCCTGTTCGATGGCGATAAAGTGGACCTTTGGGGGAAATGAGAGCGATTTGGAATGGCTTTGCCAAAAGAGATTATCCTTTTTTGGAAAACAATCGAGTGGAGAGAAATCCCAAAAGCAATCCAAGGAGAAACGTGAAAGAAGCAACCCAATACATACTATTTTTTGCAGCAGTTAAAAGTGGATTGTCGAATAAATTCATGGATACATGGGCTGAAGCAATCATCCATTTGCCTTTCTCTTTCACTAAAGTTGCTGTCCATCTGCTTTTGGAATGGAAGGAAATACCTTCAGTTAGTTCGAAAAAATCGTCTGAACCACCAAACGAAATCCCAACTGTTCCTCCTCCGTACAGAATTGTTAGTTCATCTACTGAAATCGTGGTTCCAAATTTGTTTACGATTTTGTTAGGTCCATCTAACATTCGTTTCAGATAATTCGCAACTCCTTCTGGGCCACGAACCGCTTCCGCATTGGCAAAGGTCACCACAGCGTTCGGATGGATGAAGGGAAGGATTTTTGAGATGTCTTTTTCCTTCAAAGCGTCTTCCAATTCAATTTTGAATTTTCTCAATTCATTGTGAACCTGGTCTTCTGCAAAAATTTGGGTATGGAGCATGAAAAGGAATGGAAAAAGGAATAAAATTCTGAGAAGTTTCATACGGACTTTAGAGAGGATCAGTATTAAATCATTTGTCAAGATAAGAAATTGGATTCCTGGAAGATTAAATTTTTTCATACAAGGATTGATTTACTTTTTCGTTTTTGTTTGTTTATACTACACGAAGGAATCTCCCTTCCATTGGATTTCGGTTGTATCACATGTATCTGTATCCTTTCTCCTCCTAACTAATTATGCACTTCTTCATGAAGCTTCTCATGGAAATTACCACAAAGACAAACTTCTGAATGATTTTGGTGGAGTCCTCAGTGGATTTTTGTTTCCCATTTCCTATACGTTGGTCCGTGTTACTCATTCGAAACACCATGCTTGCAATCGCACTCAATATGAATCCTTTGATCTCATTTCTCCGAAAGACAACCGTCTCATCAAATTTCTCCAATGGTATTCCATTTTACTCGGTTTATTTTGGCCCAGCGCGATTCTTGGAAATTTACTTGTAGCAATTTTCCCGAATGCGAGGCATTGGAAACTCTTTCAGAATCGGATGAGTACAAAACTGATGTTAGAGGATCTTCAGACATCCGATATTCCGAAAATACGACTGGAAACATTCATCAATTTAGTAGGATGGGGACTCATCCTTTCCTCTGGTTTTTTGAATCCCTATGGAATTGGAATCCTTTATGGATCCTTTGCTTTCAATTGGTCAACACGGCAATATATCACACATGCTTTTTCCGAAAGAAAAGTGGTGGAAGGAGCCTTTAACCTAACCACATCAAGTTGGCATGAAAAAATTTTATTATATGGAAATTGGGACAGAGAACACCATGAATTTCCCGAATGCCCTTGGATTTTTTTGCCCACTCTTGGAAAAAGGAGAAACGTAAGTCGAATGTATGGGAAACAATATATGAGAATGTGGTTAGGTCCTGTTTCTTCGGAAGAGCCACCACCTCTTCCTCTTCCCGTACATCGTCAGTTTTAAAACCATTTCCGTTAAACACAAACCACCTAAGATATCGATGAGATGATGTTGGTGGGTAAACAAAACGGAGCCTAGAAGTAAAAAAAACCAAATCAAAAAGATCCATGTTTCAATGAAATTTGTTTTTGGTAAAACAATTCGGAGTATGAGAAAGGAATACGCTACATGTAAGGAAGGAAATAAATTATGTGGATATTCCAAAGAATACAGGACTTCGTAAAGAAACGGAACACTAGAAATGATTTCTTGTTTAGGGTAACCAAGTCGCATCGGGAAAAAGTAAAAACAAAGGGAAGCAAGGATGGTAATCCAAGCAAAACAAAATGATAAAAAACGGTATTTCTTTTTGTTTAGATAAAAGAGAGGGAGTAAAAACATTCCATTAATGGAAAAATAAATCAAAATCCAAGTGGGATAAAATGGAATTTCTTTTTCGATTTCTAAATACAGTTCTAAGTGATGTTCTTCTAGGGAAGCCAAGTAATTGGTAGATCCATACAGGAAAACAAATAGTAAACTTAACCAAACGAAGTGGATCGAATAAGAAATAATCTGATTCTGATTCGGTTTTTTCATAAAATAAGATTTACTTCTCAAATTTTTTTGGTTCTAATCTCTTGACGAATCCTTTTTGATTCCGCTCATCCATTATGTCTTTGATTCGATTTTTGCAAAAAGAAATTCCATCCATGGTTTTGGATGAAACCGATTTATTTTTAAAAGCGAAATCTATTTTACCTCACCTCAAATACAAAGATATAACGGAATCACATATAACAGAAGTACACAATACTGATGGAATTGATTTAGCGACTGCTTTTTTATATGATGTAGTTCGCAATCGTTCCCCACATCCTTCCTTCTATGAGAAGTTTGAATCCTTTGTCCCGGAATCGGGTAAGTTTGGAAAAATCAAAGGAAAAGTCCTTGTGGTACCTGCTGGTTTATATGAAGAACTTCCTGAATATGCAGGAGATGGTTCCCTTGTTTTGGCAATTGCAAAGAAATTTGGACTCAATACGTTGAAAATCCCTGTTCTCAGCAAAGGCAAAATCAGTGAAAATGTAAACATCATTAAGGAATGTATCGAAAAGGAAAAAGAGCCATTGTATGTATTTTCCTTTAGTAAAGGAAGTTCAGACTTTCGAGTTTTTTTAGAATCGTATCCCGAACTTACCAAAAAGGTTCAATTATGGGTATCCATCTGTGGTATTCATCGCGGTTTACATTTAGTAGAACGTTTTGTTTCCAATTCTAAATTAAAAACTTTTTTTAGCAAATCGTTGTTAAACGTTGTTGGGATTCCGATTGAATTCGTTTCTGATTTTTCTCTAGGTTCAAGGTTTTTGAGTTTACCATTTGCACTTCCGAAACAGATTCCAACTGTATCTGTTGTAGGATTTCCGATCGAAGCTCATTTAAAAGGTACCATTCGATTGCGGTATCAGTATCTATCCCAATTTGGTCCCAATGATGGATTTACTCTTTTAAAGGATGCGATGATCCCTGGATCCAAAATCATTCCTGTTTGGGGTGCTGATCATTATTTTCGGACACCAAAAGTATCCAATATTCTCCACCAATTATTTCATGCCTTACAGAAAGGTTGGTTGTTTTGAAAGAAGTTTGGTATTTGGTCGGAGAATCAAATGAGATTACGAAATCTGAAATCGTTTCCTTCTTAACGGATAAACAAGAAATTGTTCTCTTTCGAAATTCAGAAAATGAAGTCATTGCATTTGATGCGCACTGTTCTCATTTAGGAGCCAATCTAAAATCAGGAAGATTGTCGACAGAAGGAATCATCTGTCCCTTACACCAAATTTGTTTTCAAAGTAACGGAAAATCCAAACCTTCCCCGTTTGGTCAGTATGAACAAAAAAAGTTTAAAACAAAGGAACGTTTTGGTTCTGTTTTCGTATACATCGGGGAGGAACCTGAACCTGTATTTCCTGATTTCTCCCTCATTCCAGAAAACAAACAGATGTTTGAAACGTTTCGAACACAAAAGGTAATGGCAACCCAAGATGCGATTTTGGTCAATGCGTTTGATCCCTACCATTTGGAGTTTGTTCATAAAAGAAAACTCATGGGAAGTCCGACTCTCCATTGGGACAAAAAGAATCGTATCTTAGAATTTCTATATACTTCCCAAGTCATAGGGTACAAACTTTCGGATTGCATCATGAAGTGGATTTCAAAAAACCAAATTCAGGTGAGAATTCGTTCGTTTAACGGGCATTTGTTTGCAATCGAATCTGATTTAGGGAAAGTGAAAAGCCAACTCTTATTATCACTCAATCCCTTCCCCACTTACACCTTGGTTTCGGGTATCCTTGTGCAAAAAAAAACATTTCCTGTGTTTAATTTCCTTCGGATGAAATTGGCTGGATTTTTATTTCGTAGGTTTTTACTGGCAGATCTAAAACCCTTAGAAGGGATGAAACTCCAAATGGATCATTTGAAACAAGATTCTTATTTTCGTGTCATCGCAGATTGCCTTGAGAGTATGAAAAAAGAGTAAAACTTAAATTTCTTTCCCTGCCATTATCTTTGAAACATATTGCGACTTTCATTTTCGTTTCCCTTCGCTTGTAAGGTGAAGATTTGATTCAGTCCTTCTTCTAAAGCGGAATGGAGGCTACCTGCGATTTTTCCTTCTGATTCACCATCTTCAGGACTAAACGGAATCTGATGGATTTCGATTGGCAAAGAATGTCCGAGGATCCGCACCGTTTCTCCAGATGGTTTTACTAATAAAAATTCGACGATCGAGGAAAATGTAGCATATTTGAATTTAGTTGTTCCTTCTTCAAATACAACTGTCCGATTCACCTGGATTCGATTGAGAACAATGGAATTGGGTTCCAAGGGATCTTTTGTTTGTTTTTCCGTTAGGGATTGGTTTGCAAAGGTCTCTGCAACCAAACTGGAGAATGATTGGACGGCAAATTGCCCAATGGAAATTTGCAAACTCGGTCCTACTTTCAAGAATTGATGGGTGAGTTCTGATTGGTATTGGAAAGAATAAGAATTTGGTTTTTGGGAAACGAGATGGCCTTCGCTCTTTTTGTTTTCTAAGAAAGAGCAAGAAACTAAGAATAGAAAAACAAAAAAGAATGAAATTGAAATTCTATTTTTCATGGCGTCATACTACCAATGTCGCCAATCAAAGAATTTATTGCAGTTTTTTTGAAAAATGAACTCAAGGAGAACCCATCCATTCGACATCGGAAGAGATTGACGCCAATTGAGTGGAAAGAGAAAAAGGAAGGTTATGAAAGTACTTTACCACACAGTTCGGATTTTACTTGGGGCTTTGTTTCTTTTTTCCTCCATTGCGGTTTTGTTCAACTTAGTACAAGAACCAGAATTGACGGGAAATATGAAAACATTCAACGATGGGATTAAGGCATCTGGGTATCTCATCACCTTACTCAAAATAACGGAACTAGTTTGTGCCATTGCCTTATTAACAGGACGTTTTGTACCCCTTGCTTCAGTGATTCTTGCTCCAATTGTGGTCAATATCTTTTTTGTACACCTAATGATTGCAAATGACGGTCTGCCAGTTGGTATTTTTGTTTTGGTCGCAAATGCGTTTCTCGGGTTTTACCATCGGTCTGCCTTTAAACCATTATTTGTTCCAGTTTACAAAGGATAAAAATGACTTTTCATTCGGTTTTTGTGAACGCAGGAACCGATTCTAAAAAGACCACTTCCCCAGAGGAAGTATCATAAAATGCGGGGACAATTTTATATTCCCCCAACTCTACTTTTTCTTTCAAAAAAGAACTTGTTTCTAAGATTTCATGGATTGAGTTCATCACATTTGCCTTCACAACATGATTGAAAATATGTTCGTTTCCTTGTTTCATTTTCTGTTCAATGGAATCGGTATCATCAATGGCTTTTTGGATTTTGTTTGTGATGCTTGCAATGTTTCCATCTTTCAATGCATAAATGGCACTGGAGACAGCCCCACAATTGGAATGACCAAGGACTACGATGAGTTTAGTTCCAATTTTGGCGCAGGATAATTCCAAACTTCCTAAAATCTCTTGGTTCACAATATTTCCTGCAATTCGAATGGAGATGATATCACCAAGTCCTGCATCAAAAATAATCTCTGGGCTTGTCCTAGAATCAATACAAGAAAGTACGACAGCAATTGGGTTTTGACCAAAGGCAGTGGCATTCACTTGGTGTTTGAAATATTTCTCTGACCACTTTCCTTTTCGAAACCGTTCGTTCCCTCGTTTTAAAAATTCTAGAATGTCATCAGGAGTTAATTTCTGTTGTGCGTCTTTGTCTAAAATATTCACAAATTGTATCTGGTCACTCAGCTCATAATTCTCTTTGACACCTACCAAATTCAATTGGATGTTTTTTTCGACTGAGACAACGGATTTGAATTCTTCTAAGATTTCCAAGATATCATGATCGATAAAATTACAGTTTGTGGCATCCACAATCACTTTGGCACTTTCTGGCAAAGACCATAAGGTATCTTTGATGGATGCTTTGTTTAAAAACGAAACTTGGTTGGGAAGTTCAATGCGAATGGTTTCCCCAATTTTTAGGTTTTCGGTTTGGACAGAAAATGGATTTTTGTAATTATTTTTTAAGATAAACAAAAAACTGATACATAAACCAATGATCACTCCCGTGAGTAAATCGGTAAAGATGATGGCAAGGATGGTGGTGATAAAAGGTAAAAATTGATAAAAACCTTTTTTGTAAATTGATTGGTAAACTGCAATATTGGTGAGTTTAAATCCTGTTACAATCAGAATCACAGCAAGTGAAGACAACGGAATGTGGTTAAACAAGGAACTAAAAAAAACAACACTTGAGCCAAGTAAAACTCCATGAAATATCGTAGATATTTTTGTTTTTGCTCCCGCATAGATATTGACCGAACTTCTTACGATGACAGAAGTGATGGGTAAACCACCAATGAGGCCCGATAGAGTATTTCCAATTCCTTGGGCAACGAGTTCTCTGTTAGGCGATGCTAGACGTTTGTGCGGATCAATTCGTTCAACCGCATCCAAATTGAGTAAAGTTTCCAAAGTGGCAAACGCAGCAATCGTAAATGCATAATACCATACATAAGAATCAGTGATTTTGGAAAAATTCGGAAATACAAAAATGGTTTCCCAATCCTGAATGTTGGGAATGGAAACCAAATGTTTTTCTGAAAGATAAATTCCCGGGAAATAGATTTGGAAACATTGATTCAGTAACATTCCCACCAAAATCACAAGGATGGGAGAAGGAATGAATTTTAATCCCTTCCATTTGATTCTGTCGTAAGTTACCATTAACAAAAGAGAGGCGGATGCAATGATGACAGCACCCCAGGAAAAGTATTTGCTAATATTCAATAATTCGGAAAATGTATTTTCTCCGTCTCTTTGGAAAAAGATGAAATCCTCTTCAGGATCAATATCAAATCCTACTGCGTGAGGAATTTGTTTTAAAATCAGAATGATCCCAATCGAAGCAAGTAGTCCTTGGATCACATTGGATGGAATATAATTGGCGATGAATCCGGCGCGAAGAAAACCAAAACCTATTTGGATGAGACCAGATAAAAAAACAGCAAGTAAAAAACTGCGATAGTCCCCGAGAGTGACTAAAGCGGCAATGACCAAGGTAACAAGACCTGCGGCAGGACCACTCACACTGGTACTAGAGTGACTTATGAGTCCAACAACAATACCTCCAATTACACCTGAGATCACACCGGATAATAAAGGAGTTCCGCTGGCTAAAGCTACTCCCAAACAAAGGGGAAGAGCCACTAAAAATACAACGAGTCCAGAAGGAATGTCTTGTCGGAGATTGGAAAACATATAAGTCAGGAAAAAATAATGGAGGTGGAACTAGCTGTCAACACGAATGAAAGAGTATGTCTTTTGAAATGTATCATTTTGTACGGAAAAAATAAAAAATGGATTCACAACCAGAGAATGACATCGTTCAAATCATCTTCATCAATGACATGACGCACTTCATCTTCTGTGGTAAAGGAAATGGATTGCACATGAATGGAATTCCATAATTGACTATAAGCAAATGGGCCAACCAAACATTTGTGAATCGAATGGGGTTGGATTTTTTTTCGAATGGAACAAATCAGTTCTGGAGTTTTACTTTCTTCTGGAATCAAAATTTGACGATTCCCGTCACTGGCAAAAAATAAAATTTGGAATTTCGAAATGGGAATCTTTGTTAGGTTTTCTGTTTTGATGAAGAGTTGTAACTCTTTTTTGTCCCTGTTATGCCTTGGTTGGATGGACACAAGAATGGGCAATCCAACGCCACGTAAATAGTCCTTTCTTTCCTCAACATTTGTTTTCGGACGGGAACTGCCACAAGATAAGAGGAACAAACAGATCCATACAAAATGGAAACAGAAGAAAATTGTGGGTATGAGAGGTGGAAAGATTCTCTTCCTTGGTATGATCTGCAAACTGAAGTAATGATTTCCTTTCCAGGAATGGACTCAATCCCTTTTTACCCCCAAATTGCTCTAATACTTATTGAGAAACAAACTCAAAATCTCATTTTGATCCTCTTAAGATTTATGAATTTACGGAAAGTGGAATCTGTCTAAATCTGGACGTAATAGAAAAATTTACACCTATACTCTAACAGGAGCTCTTCAATGACGTTGAGTCTAGACTTCTTTCGATCCTCAATTGGAAAGAAGATCATAATGGCCATTACCGGATTTATCTGGTTTGGATTCGTGATCCTTCACATGGTCGGAAACCTTCAAGTTTTCCAAGGACCAGAAAAATTAAACACCTATGCAAAGTTTCTTAAAGATTTAGGACCCCTTCTTTGGGTAGCGCGGATTGGACTCATCGTGGCTTTTTTCGGACACGTTTGCACTGCCATCCTCCTAAAACTAGAAAACAGCTCTGCTAGACCCGTCTCTTATGCAAAGAATACAACCATTCAAGCATCGTTTGCATCTCGCACGATGGCTTATAGTGGGTTATTACTTTTAACGTTTCTTGTTTACCATTTAGCACATTTCACTTTAGGGTATACAAACCCTGACCACTACACTCACGAATACATTCTGAAGAATGGTGATGTAGTGCATGATGTGTATGCTATGGTCATCCTCGGATTCCAAGACCCAACGATAGCAATCAGTTATATTGTGTTTATGGTATTTTTGGCCTTACACTTTTCCCATGCTTTGGGTTCGATGTTACAAACACTTGGAATCCTTGCCCCAAAACACAATCCCGCAATTCAAAAAATTTCCACAGGACTAGGACTCCTCGTTTTTGTTGGAAATTGTTCCATGCCACTCTCGATTTTACTCGGGTATGTTCGCTAAGGGGATTCAGGAGAGAATATGAAATTAGATTCAAAGATACCATCAGGCCCATTAGAACAAAAATGGGACAAACACAAACAAGACATCAAATTAGTCAATCCAGCTAACAAACGTAAGTACAAAGTGATCATCGTAGGAACTGGTCTTGCTGGTGCTTCCGCTGCAGCAACTCTTTCCGAACTTGGTTACCAAGTATCTGTATTTTGTTTCCAAGATAGCCCAAGAAGAGCTCACTCGATCGCGGCACAAGGTGGAATCAATGCGGCAAAGAACTACCAAAACGACGGTGACTCTGTTTACAGATTGTTTTACGACACTGTAAAAGGTGGGGACTTCCGTGCAAGAGAAGCAAACGTATATCGTTTGGCACAAGTATCTACAAACATCATTGACCAATGTGTGGCTCAAGGTGTTCCGTTTGCTCGTGAATATGGTGGAACACTCGCCAACCGTTCGTTTGGTGGGGCGCAAGTTTCTCGTACGTTTTATGCAAAAGGCCAAACAGGTCAACAATTACTCCTTGGTGCCTACTCTGCTCTAGAAAAACAAATCTCTCGTGGTGCAGTGAAAATGTATCCAAGAACAGAGATGTTGGAACTCGTGTTAGTGGATGGCCATGCGAAAGGAATTGTTGTTCGTGACTTAGTAACAGGTGAGATTTCTTCTCATGCAGGGGATGCCGTGATTTTGGCTTCTGGTGGATACGGAAACGTATTTTACCTTTCTACCAATGCAAAAGGATCCAATGTAACAGCAACTTACCGTGCTTACAAAAAAGGGGCAGCATTTGCAAACCCTTGTTACACTCAAATCCACCCTACTTGTATCCCACAATCGGGAGACTACCAATCAAAACTCACTCTCATGTCGGAATCACTCCGAAATGACGGACGTGTTTGGGTTCCTAAGAAAAAAGATGACCTTCGCCTTCCTCACGAAATCCCAGAGGAAGAAAGAGATTATTACTTAGAAAGAAAATATCCTTCATACGGGAACTTAGCACCTCGTGATATCTCATCTCGTTCTGCAAAAGAAGCCTGTGACAATGGTCTCGGTGTAGGCCCAAAAGTTGGGGACAAACGCCTTGGTGTGTATTTGGATTTTTCTGATTCCATCAAACGATTGGGTGAAAACGTCGTTGCTGACCGTTACGACAACCTCTTCCAAATGTATGAGCGCATCACGGGAGAGAACCCATACAAAGTGCCAATGCGAATTTACCCTGCGGTTCACTATACTATGGGTGGTCTTTGGGTAGATTATAACCTCATGTCCAATATTCCTGGTCTTCATGTCCTTGGGGAAGCAAACTTCTCTGACCATGGTGCCAACCGTTTAGGTGCATCGGCTCTGATGCAAGGTCTTGCAGATGGATACTTTGTGATCCCTTACACCATTGGTGATTATTTTGCCAAAGAAGGTGCTAAAAACATTTCCACAGACCGCCCTGAATTCAAAGAAGCTGAAGCACGTGTACGTGAGATGACCAACAAATTCCTCTCCATCAACGGGAAAAAAACACCTGATGATTTCCACAGAGCTCTTGGAAAAATCATGTGGGACCAATGTGGTATGGCAAGAAACGAAAAAGGCCTTAAAGATGCTTTGAAAAAAATCCCTGAACTCCGTGAAGAATTCTGGAAAAATGTAAAAGTAGCAGGGTCTGGTTCGGAACTCAACCAAGAACTAGAAAAAGCAGGTCGTGTTGCTGACTTCTTAGAATTTGGTGAACTAATGTGTCTCGATGCACTGACAAGAGAAGAATCTTGTGGGGGTCACTTCCGCGAAGAACACCAAACAGAAGATGGCGAAGCAAAACGTAACGATGATAAATTCTGCCACGTATCCGCTTGGGAATACCAAGGAGAAGGAAAAACTCCAGTAGAACACCGAGAAAAACTCGAATACGAAAACATCCACTTAGCCGTAAGGAGCTACAAATAATGGATTCAATGAAGTTACACCTTAAAGTTTGGAGACAAAAAGACAAAAACGATAAAGGTCGTATGGTCAGTTACGAAGCAAACAATGTAAACGAACATATGTCCTTTTTGGAAATGCTTGATGTTGTGAACGACGACCTCATCAAAAAGGGAGATGATCCCATTGCTTTCGACCACGACTGCCGCGAAGGAATTTGTGGGTCTTGTTCGATGGTGATCAACGGTGTTCCTCATGGTCCAGAAAAAGGAACCACTACTTGCCAATTGCATATGCGTAAGTTCAAAGATGGTGATACTGTTGTCATCGAACCTTGGCGTGCCAAAGCCTTCCCTGTCACAAAAGACCTCGTGGTAGACAGATCGGCATTTGACCGCATCATCCAAGCGGGTGGTTATGTGAATGTAAACACAGGGGGAGCTCCAGACGGAAACGCACTTCCGATTCCAAAAGTAGATGCGGATCTTGCGATGGACGCGGCAACTTGTATTGGTTGTGGGGCCTGTGTTGCTGCCTGTAAAAATGCATCGGCTATGTTATTTGTTTCGGCAAAGGTTTCTCACTTGGCTCTTTTACCACAAGGTGTGGTGGAGAAAAAAGAACGAGTTCGTAAAATGGTGAAGGCAATGGACAAAGAAGGATTTGGAAATTGTACAAACCAATACGAATGTGAAGCTGCTTGTCCAAAAGAAATTTCGGTCAATTTCATCACTCGTCTCAATAAGGAATACATTTCGAGCTAAAACTCTTGCTGTTTCCTTTGTTAATTGGAAAAACCCGGATTTTGTCCGGGTTTTTTTATGCCTAAATCTGAAAGAGTTTGTTATTTGTTTTCTGAAAGGCTTTCATTGTTTCCATTTCCTTTAAAAACAATCTGAATACAAATTCGGCTCTTTGTTTCTCTTCCCCTTTCAATTGGGATAGAAAAGTGGAAGATTTGGATTTGATTTCTTCTGCTACAGGGAAGTTTTTTTGGATTAATGCCAATTGGCCTTTTGTGAGAATTGCATAAAACTTTTCCAAGGGATGGCGATTTTCATCCTTTAAAATGGTCTCGAGAAGTGGTGCCACCAATTCATCGTTATTTGGGTCTTCGTCCATCAAATATAAATTTGCTAAACTTAATAGTTTTCCTTCTTCTTTGTATTCGTTTGCTCTTTTGTCTGAATACAAATCTTCAAAATAAACAAATCGATTTGCCTTTACTTGGCAGATGGTCGCTAACTGTTTTTGTAAATCACTCGTATCAATTTTGTTTTTTTCTACATTAAAATTAGTGACCACAAGAAAGAGTAAATCCCCTTCTTTTTCTATATAACGAAATCCAATGATGAGTTCTTCCTCTTTCTCAAACCCTGGCAAATAAATTTGGTTTGGGTGTTCTTTGGAGGCATGGGTGATCATAAAGTCCACAATCGCTTCCATTTCACTCGGAGAAAAATCGAGGTTTAGATGCCGAAAGATTCTTACCTCCAAAATATGGCTGAGGTAATAAGGATTGGTTTGGGTGGGATGAGGAACATTATTGACGGAGACACGAAATCGAATGTCATGCCCTTGGTTTTCGTCCGAAGTGAGAGGCAGGGAAAAGAATATAAAACACAAAGAGAGAAAAACAGGCAAAATACGTTTCATAGAACCTCAAAAAATGGTTCCATTAGAATAAACGGTCATCTAACAAAGTCAACAATTCCTTTTGGTGAATGGGTTTGTTTTCCAAAAAGAGAGATCGGTAGTGGTATAAAAATTGAACTTCTTTCCCACGTTTCTCTCGTCCTTGGATTAAGGTGTCCAATCGATTCAAAATGGCATCACGCAATAGAAGTTTGGGGTTTCGGTCTTCTTTGTTTTCTTCCTGGTTTTCTGGATTCCATTCTTTCAATTTTCCCGAATTCCAATTCAATTCGTTTGCAGTAGACAGTAAGGAATACAGTCGAAATCGTTCGATGGCTTGGAACTGGTTTGACAACTGGTCATCATGTCCCCCGTAACGGACTAAGAGGTTTTCGTCTAGTAATCCAATGGAGTATCCTCTGAGTAGGATACGATTCCATAAATCATAGTCTTCACAAGTTCTCATTTCTTCCCGAAAAAATCCAATCGACTCCCAGGTTTGTTTATGTGCCATAAAACTGGAACAAGTGACCATACAGATTGAGAGAGATTCTTTTAAAAATCGACCTGAAAGTTTTTGGTATTTTCCTTTTGGCTCCTGAAGATTTCCTTTTTTGTTCCAAACTTCTTTCGTTTGGGAGAATAAAAATTCAGGATGGTCTTTGTGAAATTGGATCTGCCGTTTTAGTTTTTCTGGATACCATTCATCATCGGAATCGAGTAAAGCGATCCACTCTCCCCTAGACTTCTCAATTCCAAAATTTCGAGTCGCACTCACTCCCCTATGTTCTGTTTGGTGGAGTTGGATTGATTTTTCATATCTGCCAAAGGATTGGATTTGTCGTTTCCAACTAGGAAGATAAGACAAAAGATACGACCAAGTATCATCTGTGGAACCATCATCGATGATATGAAGTTCCCAATGCGGATAGTTTTGCTGAAGAACGGATAGTATTGCACGTTCAATCAAGTGACGTCTGTTATGCGTCGGAATGAGGATGGAAACAAGGGGAAGGTTTGGGGTCATCAGGGCAAAACCCTCGTCTTTGGAAACACCAAGTCCAAATGTTGGATTTGTCCGCCTTGGTGGAGGTAAAAAATGGGAATTCCTGAATCATATACCATTCTTTCGTTTTGTATTTTGAGAAAATGGAAAAGAGTTTTGGCACTATACATGGATTCGAGTATTATCTCGTTCTTCTGATAAAACTCAAAGATCCAATCCTTGTAATGGTTTTGCCCTTTTCCAAAACCCATCCCTTTCTGAGCTTCCTGATACGGATTCTCTTTTTGGTTTCTCTCAGTTTCCCCAATCGTTAAGTAAGAAGAAGGCAATTTCCCTTCCACTTCCATTACATTCTCTTCTGGGATGGGAACAGGTTGCAAACCTAGTTTCATTTGTAATTTCTTGGTTCTAGAGAGCCAAGAGTCTTTTTTTTCTCCGATCATCACTCCTTGGACACGGACCTGAGAGTTTCGAAAGTAATCATACGCAGAAAGAAAACTCACTCCGGAACCGATTTCCAAAACTAGGATGGCCTGTGGTTCATTTGGAGATGTTTTGTATTCCGAATCTTTCAGTAGTGATTGGATTTTAGTCTCCAGGTTTGACCATAATTGTTTCAGACCGAGAATTTGGTTTGGGTGCACACCAAATTCGGGTAATACAAGTCCTGCAAATCGGGAACTCATTTGCACAAAAGCCTCGAGGGCAAGTTTACGATTCGCATAACAATGAAAGGAGTGTGAATGAGATTGCACCAAACGTTCATTATAAGTCTTTAAGTGTGGATCTTTGGAGTATCCAATGGTTGTCACAAAAAATCCAAGGGAACGAAAGATCGTGGAAAAACTTGCCAAGTAATTCCCATGTACGGCCCCCCAAAGAAGGATCTCTTTTACCGCTTTCTCTTTTGCATTTTCCTGAATCCCGAAAGCCTTACGCCATTTGGTTCCGAATCCCAAGGGAAGCAAGTCGTCACGGATCATAAAAAAATTGGGAAATTCTGGAAGGTTTGCCAACCGAAGAGGAAGTTCTGGAAAACGATCTGGAAATTTTGGTTGATGACTAGATTTTGCTTCCATCTGTATTCCACTAGAACTTCGTTAGGCGAATGGGAAGGAGGGATTGTATTGAGGTCATTTCGAATTGGTAGAAATAAAATCCCAAACATTTGCCTAGAGAGACCATAGGCAAACTGAAGAAAGATTAATCTCCCGTTTTGAGAATGGACAAAAAGGCTTCTTGTGGGATTTCCACGTTTCCGATTTGTTTCATTCTCTTTTTTCCTTCTTTTTGTTTTTCGAGGAGTTTTTTCTTACGAGAGATATCACCACCGTAACATTTTGCGGTTACGTTTTTGCGTAGTGCTGAAATACTTTCCCGAGCTACCACTTTGGAACCGATGGCAGCTTGGAGTGGAATCATAAATTGGTGTCTTGGGATGAGGTCTTTTAGTTTTTCAATGATGACCCTTCCCCTTTCTTCCGCTTTTGTTTTATGGACAATGGAAGAAAGTGCATCCACTGGTTCCCCATTCACAAGGATATCCATCCGAACGAGTTTCGAATCCCGGTAACCCACTTCTTCATAATCTAAGGAAGCATATCCTTTGGTATAGGACTTAAGTTTGTCATAAAATTCAAAGATCAGTTCTGCCAAAGGAAGTTCGTAGGTGAGTTGCAATTTGTCTTTGGATAAATACACGGTATCCATATGGATCCCACGTTTTTCAATCACGAGAGACATGATATTTCCCACGTAGGATTCAGGGGCAATGATGGTTGCTTTGACAAAGGGTTCTTCTGATTTTCCAATGAGAATGGGGTCTGGCCATTTACTTGGGTTATCCACTTCGATTACATCGTCTTTGGTTGTGGTTATGCGAAATTTTACTGATGGTGCCGTTGTGATGAGGGCAAGGTTAAATTCCCTTTCCAAACGTTCTTGAACGATCTCCATATGAAGGAGTCCAAGATACCCTACACGAAATCCAAATCCTAGGGCCGCTGAATTTTCTCTTTCAAAGGTGAGAGCAGAGTCGTTTAACTTTAGTTTTTCGATGGCATCCACAAGGGCGTCAAAATCTTCCCCGTTGATCGGAAACAGTCCCGCAAATACCATGGGTTTTGCGTCCTTAAATCCTTTTACGTCTTCCTCTGTTTGGCGATTAGCATGAGTGATGGTATCTCCCGTTTTGGCGTCACCCATCTTTTTCATCCCAGCGACAACATACCCTACGTCTCCCGCTTGGAGTTCTTCGCAAGCCACCATGGAAAGCCTATTGATCCCCACTTCTGTGACCGTAAATTGACGGCCAATGTTCATCATGTGGATCATTTCCCCTTTGCGGAGTTTTCCGTCGTATAATCGAACTTTTGCGACAACACCCATATAGGTATCAAAAAAGGAATCGTAAATAAGAGCTTTGAGTGGAGCATCCACATCCCCAGCCGGCGGTGGCAGAAGGTAACAAATGGCTTCGAGTACTTCTTGTACATTGAGACCTGTTTTTGCGGAGATAGGAATTGCTTCTTCTGGGTTTAAACCGAGAGACTCTTCGATCATGAGTTTACATTTATCAATGTCTGCAGAAGGAAGATCTATTTTATTGATGACGGGGATGATGCGAAGGTCTAAGTCCATCGCGAGGTATAGGTTCGCAAGAGTTTGAGCTTCTACCCCTTGGCTTGCATCCACAATGAGAAGGACCCCTTCACAGGCGGCGAGAGAACGAGACACTTCGTACGTAAAATCTACGTGGCCCGGAGTATCAATTAAATTCAGGTGATAAATATTTCCGTCTTTGGCGTGGTAATCGAAGGAAGCATTGTTTGCTTTGATCGTGATCCCACGTTCCCTCTCGATGTCCATGGAATCGAGGATTTGGTCTTTTTTCGTACGTTGGTCCGTTACAAGACCAATCTCAAGCAAACGATCCGCCAGAGTGGACTTTCCATGGTCGACATGGGCGATGATGGAAAAATTGCGGGTGAATTTTTGGCGTTCGTTCACGGTTCCCTCTTCTTTTTAAGTCATTTTCCTGGAACGAGGCTCTTTGTCGAAAAAGTTTATTGTCAGAGGCTTAAATTTCCTAAGACTGGGAGGAAATTATCCCTTAGGAGAAACAATACCCGATGTCCCAAAAAGATAGCATTCGTTCCGTCAAAGCCCGTGAAATTATGGATTCCAGAGGAAATCCAACCGTTGAAGTGGATGTCACTTTGGAAGACGGTTCGTTTGGTCGCGCGGCGGTTCCGTCTGGGGCTTCCACTGGGGAACACGAAGCTGTGGAACTTCGTGACGGTGATAAAAAAAGATACTCCGGAAAAGGAGTTCTCAAAGCGGTTGATAACGTAAATTCTAAAATTTCTAAATCCATTCTTGGCCTCTCGGCAACCAACCAACTCCTCGTTGATGGAACCATGATCTCACTAGATGGAACTGCCAATAAATCTAAGTTAGGCGCAAACGCCATTTTGGGTGTGTCGATGGCAGTGGCAAAAGCTGCGGCGACTCACGCAGGTCTTCCTCTTTACCGTTATATTGGTGGAACGTTTGCTCGTGAACTTCCTGTTCCCATGATGAACATCATCAACGGTGGTGCTCATGCGGATAACAACATCGACTTCCAAGAGTTTATGATCCTACCAGTGTCTGCTCCGAACTTTCGTGAGGCACTTCGGATGGGTGCAGAAGTCTTCCATAGCTTAAAAACCGTATTAAAAGGAAAAGGTCTGAACACTGCTGTGGGTGATGAAGGTGGATTTGCTCCAAACCTTACAAGCAATAGTGAAGCGATCGAAGTGATCCTAACTGCGATCGAAAAAGCGGGGTACAAACCAGACCTCGACATCAAAATTGGTCTCGATTGTGCAGCTTCTGAGTTTTATGATGAGAAAAAGAAAAAGTATGTTCTCAAAGCCGAAAAAAAACCAGAGAAGACTGCCGAAGAACTCGTAGAATACTACTCAAATTTAGTGTCCAAGTATCCGATCATTACTATGGAAGACGGTCTGGATGAAAACGATTGGACAGGCTGGAAAAAACTTTCCGAAAAACTGGGGAAAAAGATCCAACTTGTGGGGGATGATTTGTTCGTAACCAATATCACAAAGCTCTCTAAAGGGATCGAAAAAGGGATTGGTAACTCCATTCTCATCAAAGTGAACCAAATTGGATCTCTCACAGAAACCCTCAGTGCGATTGAAATGGCAAAAAAAGCGCAGTATACAGCAGTTGTTTCTCACAGATCCGGAGAAACAGAAGATGCAACGATTTCCCATATCGCCGTTGCCACAAACTCAGGACAGATCAAAACTGGGTCCCTAAGCCGAACGGACAGAATTGCAAAATACAACGAACTCCTTCGCATCGAAGAAGAACTTGGAAAAAATGCAACTTACAGTGGAGTAAATACGTTTTACAACCTGAGATAATATGACAGCAACCAAAGCCTCTCTTCTCTTAACCTATGTTTGTGCTTGTCTCTACCTCGGACTTTTGTCCGAGTCAGGGATTGCGGAACGTATGCGTTTGGAAAAAGAACTCACGAATCTAAATGCAGAAGTAGAGAGGTTAGTTGTTGAGAATCAGGGACTTGAAGAAAAGGAAAGACGTCTGAAAAATGATGCCTATGCCTTGGAACAAGAGGCACGTAAATACTATTTACTCTCCGAAACCGCTCATGTTCTAAAATTTGAAGAATTTCCAGAGAGAACCGTTGCCAAACCAAAGGTTCTCCCGTCTTCGATTCGAGCTGCAGGCTTTGGAGGAGAGTGGAAAGAACCCCCACTCTTTTTATTACGTTTCTTTTTTATTTCTTTCAGTGTTTTCCTGATTCTAGGTGTGTACTACAAGCTGAAACGCTTGCCTCATACGTCTAACCAGAAAAGACTGAACTAATATGCCAGAAGAAGAAACACCAGAAAAAGAAATCACCGAAACCATCCAAGACCTCATTAGCGACAAAAACATGGGAAAGAAGTTCCTGGAAAAACGGAAAATCTTTCTCTGGGGTCCTGTCACTGATGAATCCTCAAAAGAACTTACTGCCAAGTTGATGTACCTAGAAATGGTAGATCCTGGAAAACCAATTACGTTTTATATCAATAGCCCTGGTGGTGTTGTTACCTCCGGACTAGTTGTATACGATACCATGCAAATGATTTCCTCTCCAGTACACACTGTGTGTATGGGTATGGCTGCGTCTATGGGATCAATTCTCCTCATTGGTGGCAAAAAAGGAAACCGTTACATTTGGCCTAATGGTCGAGTGATGATCCACCAACCTTCCATCGGTGGACAAATCCAAGCTCCTGCTACGGATTTACTCATCCATGCACAGGACATTGTGAAAACCAAAGAAAAATTGAATCAGATGTTAGCGGACGCTTGTGGAAAATCCTACGAACAATTGGTGGAAGACACTGATCGCGATTATTATATGGATGCAGAACAAGCACTTGCTTATGGCATCGTGGATAAAATCGTAAACACAATTGACGTCGTCTAACAAAGAATTTAAACCTAGAAGATTTTTAGAAGGTCGTCACCTTCAAACTGTCTACAATGTACTGTTTCCTCCAGACAATGCTTTGGAGGATGAGTATTATTCCGAGAGTATCCTCATTCCCACAAACGATGGGTCTGGGGATCTTTTGTGGCTTGAACACAATCCTCCACTTTCCGTTGTCCGAAAAAAAGTTTCTCCTTGGAATGGATCTTACATCATGTTAGTGCATGGTATGGAGGGAAGTTCCGAATCCCATTATATGGTCAGTGTGGGTAAAGAAGCACTTAATCGTGGTTATGGTGTGATACGGATGAATTTAAGAAACTGTGGTCGTGGTTTGGGACTTGCCAAGAAGCCTTATAACGCAGGTCAGTCGGAAGACATTGGAGTTGTCTTAAAATACATTCATAATCATTTTACAAAATCCATTTTCGTTTCAGGGTTTTCTTTATCTGCCAATATGGTATTGAAGTTTTTCGGTGAAAAACGAGAACATTATGCGAAAGCATTTACGGCGACTTCCCCTCCCTTGGATTTAAAACGCAGTTGTGATTTTATCGATTCACGAGCTGGTAATTTTTATAGAGATCATTTTTTAGAGACCATGAAGGAAAAAGTTGCTTCTGGAATTTATGACATCACTGTAAAACGAAAAGAACAAGTACTTCGCAGTAAGTCCTTCTTTGACTTTGATGATTTTTTTACAGCACCAGTTTCTGGTTATGCGAATGTTCTAGAATACTACAATATATGTTCCAGTGTGAAGTATTTATCGGGAATTAAAATTCCTGGCCTCATTGTCCATGCGGACGATGACCCTGTTGTGCCATCAGAAGTGTGGCATGAAATTCGTTGGAAATCATTACCCATGTTACAAACAGTTCTCACCGAAAAAGGGGGACATGTTGGGTTTATCAGTGATCCATCTCCAGAAAATCCCGAAGGGAGATGGTTACCGAAGATCCTACTCGATTTTTTTGATTCCAAAATCAAATCTCATTTTTAAACTACAATAGAATTCAGGACGGTGTGTGATGCGTGACCTATTAAAAGAATGTTTATCAGAAGAATCTGGATTTGTTGAATTACGTTACCATCACAAAGAAAGTCGTTCCTTTTTTGCAGAACGTGGGCGTGTGGAATCTACGGCCCTTCGCAAACGAACGGGTGTTGGCGTTCGAGTGTTAGAATCAGGTACTTGGGGTTTTGCCTCTACCAGTGAAATCTCCAAAGCATCCATCCAAAATGCCATTCAAATCGCAAAAAAAGCAGCAAGGCTCTCCTCTGCTCTTCGCAAAGACAAAATCCCAAATTTACCCAAAGCAAATTTTGCCGTCGGTGATTTTATTGGGAAAGGGATCGAAGACTTTCGTTCTCGTTCCGTGGATGAAAAACTAAAGATGGTTCTTGATATCCAAAATGAAGCGGCAAAACAATCCAGCAAACTCCAGTCAGTTGGGTGTGGGTATTCTGAAATTTATGAAGAAAAAGCCATTGTCACGACAGACGGGGCAGATAGTTTTTTTAGTTTGGTTCGGCCAGAGTTTCGTGTGTCCGCTGTTGCCAAAGACGAAGGAAAATTAGAATCTGGTTCTCATTCGATAGGAGTGACTGGTGGATGGGATTGTCTCTTCCGAAGCCAAACTGCCTCTCAAATTTCAGAAGAGGCTTGTAAGACAGCTGTGGATTTACTCTCGAGTGAATTACCGGATGGTGGACTTTCGACTGTGATTCTTTCTCCTTCGATTGTAGGCCTACTGGTTCACGAAGCCATTGGACATACCGTGGAAGCAGACTTCGTACTCTCTGGCTCTGTGGCACAAGGAAAAATTGGCCACCGCGTTGGCTCCGACTTGGTGACGTTATGCGACTCAGGGTCTTCCGAATTTTATGAAGGAGCTGGTGGAACCATCCCTGTGGATGATGAAGGAGTCATTCCGAGTAATACAGTCATCATCAAAAATGGAATCCTTACCTCTTACCTTCACAATAGGGAAACCGCCGAACGATTTGGTGTGGCACCGACGGGTTCTGCGAGAGCTTGGGAATACGGTGATGTACCACTCATCCGCATGAGAAATACATTTTTACTTCCTGGAAATTCGAGTTTGGATGAGATGATCGCTAGTACCAAAGATGGGTATTATTTAGATGGTGCCAAAAACGGCCAAGCGGATGCGACGGGAGAATTTATGTTTGCCGTTCAAAAAGCCTATCGCATCCAAAATGGAAAAATTACTCACCTATTGAAAGGGGTAACTGTTTCTGGTCTTGCCTTTGATGTTTTACAAAATGTAGATATGGTCTCTAAAGAATTTAAATGGGATTTGGGATCGGGTCATTGCGGGAAAGGACAACCTGCGAAGGTGGATGCAGGTGGCCCATATATTCGCACAAAAGTATTGTTAGGTGGAAAATAATGGATCGTGGAACGATTGAAAAACGCTTAAACGACCAAAAAGATTTACTCACCAATTTAATTTCGAAAGCAAAATCCAATGGGATGGAACAAGTAGAAATTTATTCCAGTTATGGATATTCGGAAGATGTAAGTTTAGAAAAAAATGATCTAAACAATTGTACAGCCACAGAAGAAAATATGTTTGGAATCCGAGTGGTCCATGAAGGAAACCAGGGATTTCTCATTTCCAACCACATCCCGAGTTTGTATACATCCATTGAAGAAGCATACCAATTGGCCAAAAGCCAATCAACACCAGATGTCGATTTAGTTTTACCAGAAGCGAGAACGATTACAAATCATTTTGATACCTATGACACAACACTTGATTTCATGGGAATCGAAGATTTAGTTGGTTATGCGAAAGAGGCTCTCGGTTGGCGAAGTGATCTTTATGATAAAGTCAATATTGACTCAGGGGATTTTTCGCTTAGCAAAGGTTATAAACTCATTGTTTCTTCCAAAGGTGTGATGGCTCATGAACTGGGTGCGGAACTCTCAGCATCTGTGATGGGAATGGGTGTGGATGGCGATCTAGTTGGAAGTTTCGATTATGATTCTGCCAGTGGTTTCACAAAAGACCAGTTCCAATCCTTGTGGAAAAAAGCCTTCCATGAGTTTGGAAACAAATGTATGGGTGCCTTATATGCAAAACCCACTTCTGGTTTTCAAGGAAAAGTGCTTCTCCCTCCGGATGCAGTGTATTCCTTTTTCCTTGGTCTTTTTATTGGTTCCTTAAACGGAACAAGTCTACGCAAAGGCAAATCGAAAATGGCAGGAAAACTGGGAGAAAAAGTAGCCTCTACCCTTCTCTCGATTTGGGATGATCCTACTAACAAGGCTTATATGGGATCCACTGGATTTGACCGGGAGGGTATGCCAACTTCCAAGAAAAATGTTCTTACCGATGGAGTTTTGGAATCTTATTTTTACAATACCTATGAAGCAAAAAAAGCGGGTCTTAAGGAATCCAATGGCTCAGCCACTGGTGGCGCCCAAAGCCTACCCGGTTGTGGTCCCAAACAATTACAAATAGCACCTGGCAGTTCTTCGAAGGATGAGTTTTTCAAACTCCCAGGAAAAACACTTTTTGTGAACCGAATCTCTGGAACAAAAGATGGAGCCTCGGGGGATTTTTCTGGAGTTGTGAAAGGTGGTTATCTTTTAGAGGCAGGGGAAAAAATTCCTGTCCGTGAGGTGCAAATTGTTGGGAATGCCTTTGATGCCTTACACCAAATTGAAGCCATCTCTAAAGAAGGGGAACTTTTAGGAGAATCTTCTTTTGTTCCTTATATGTTACTCGATGGTTTTACGATCACTGGGGTCACTGAAGACTAACAATGCCACAAGAGATTTTAGAAAGACCACAAGGAGTTTCTTTTTTTCTGATCGTTTCGTATGAGAATGAAGATACTTTTTTTGAACTAAAGTCTATAGCTGAAAAACGATTTTCTAAAGTTTTATACGAATCATTGCTTTTGCCTAAATGGGTCGCAGATGAAACCGAAAGAGAGTTTGCCTATCCTGGAAGGTATACCAAGGTTTTATCCTTCAAACAAAGAATCCATAGAGAAGAAATTGTTGAGAAAAAAAAGGATTGTTTGGAATTCCAAACCTTGTTACAAAAAAAAGATCTAAGTGCTCTGCTCATTCCTGGATATGTCACTTCGCATAACATAGTCATTGCGAAATCAAAAGATGATTTTCATCGGATGTATTTGTTCCAAGGGGTTTACGCCGAAACTGTTTATCATTTTTCCAGAGGGCAACTTTTACCTCTTCCTTCTACCCAAAGTTATTTCAAAGAAAGAGAAGTGATATATTTTTTTAATACCTTACGAGAATCGTATGAATTCAATAAATTCAAATCTTAAACATTTGTTTGGGTTCGTGAGTCGATGGTCCATCGCTCTATTCTGGGTCTTTTCTATTTTTCTGAGTGTTCATTGCAAAACCAAAGATGAAGTGAGTTTTCAATTCTGCGATAATTTTAACGATGCCCTCGAATGTACGGAACCGAAAACGGAAAACGATATCGTTTTTTTAGAGAAAACCAAATTTCAAAAAGAAAATCCAAGTTATGAAGATTTTGGAAATTTTTTATACTTCACAGCCAGAGAAACACCTGGGATTCGTTTGGAGTTTGCCAAGTCTTGGAATGGATTGTCATCGGATGCCTTTAAGTTAGAGTATCATGCGTATCTCCTCTATGGAAGTTCCAAAGAACGAATGGAAGGGAACGTGTTTCAGCCGAACGTCCTAATTTCCTTTCATTACCTGGGTGCTCTCTTAAAAGAAGAATTTCGACACACAGGAATCGCAGACAAACCTTTCCAAATCGAAAGTTTGGGAGAGATCCCATTAACCTATCTTGTCAAAGTTCCGGGACATACTCCCATCACCAAACAAAGAATTGTTCGATTGCAGTGGAAACCATAAACATAAGTTCAATTTCTTGACTGTCAAAAACGACTTTCACAATCGAAGGAAACGGAACGGTTGCATCTAAGTCTTAATCCATCACTAAAGATTCTATTTATTTTTGAATGTACAATGCGTTTGGATCAAAGAAAAAATCCATCGGTGTGTAATCCAAATACAAAAGCGACAAAACAGATAATGCAATTGCACCAATCACTGGGATGAGTAAATTATCATCGATCAGTCCCTTGGCGGTTGTATTCGAAAAAAACTCCGTTGCACAGGATACGATTACCGAAACCAAAACAATGACAATCGGTTTCCAGGTAAACCCGTGGTGGTCAACCAAAGATAAAAAACTTTCTGGATGTGACTTTGTGATGAGATACAAAACAAGGACCGAAAACAAAAATGCAGGAATTAAAAAACCAAAAACTCCCTCAATGGATTTTCCATTATAAAACCGGTGTTTTCCGTAACGACTTCCTACAAATGCCGCAAACGGATCTCCTATGACTAAAAATAGGATCGCTAAAATGGCAATCTCTGCAGGGAAAAAACAAACAACGATAAGGTTTGCTAAAAAATAGGGAACGGTTCCATTAAACCTTTGTCGTTCTGATTCTTTCATCAGAAACCCAAAGTAACGATAAAAAAATGCTTCAAAACTCGCATTTGTGAGCCTTACGATTTCTAACAGAATCAGGCAAATTAAAAAGATCCCAAGGGAAGTGACAAGAATGGCTCTTGTGGCATACACCAAATCAAACATACCTTGGAAGGGATCCAAATACAAAGTCACGGGAATGATAAGCCCTAATACATGCCAAATCTTACGAAAAAAATTAAATCCTGAATTCATGTTCCATTACCTACTGGGTCTTGATGCCATTTTAAATGCGGCTTCTTCATTATTTGCGATGGGGAATAAATTTCGAACACCTGCCATGAGAAAGGCTTGTCTTACGCTTAACGGGAGATTGATGAGAATGATTTTGTATTTTTGTAAAAATGCTTCTTCATTTAAGGTTTTAAATGCGACGATACCTTGGGTTGTGACCATATTGAGTTCTTCCAAATCCAAAATCACCGATCCGTGTTTTAAGGAATTGGTAACCGATTTGATGCATTTTTCAGCGGTGAAGTTGTTTAGATTTCCCTGTAATTTGGTTACGTAAACGGTATCAATTTTCTCAGTGGAAACTACTAAATCGTCTAAACTCATAAATTTTTCTAATTTTCTTATTTCATTCTTGCACTCTATTGCAAGTAAATAAAAGTTTTGGAAGGAAGTGCGATTTGAAGGTTACTGTTGCTCATCTTTACAAAAAACTGGAAGAACTTGACCGCGATGTGGTGGAATTAAAAAAACTCACAGACAGGCTTGCTACTGACAGAGAATATTCTCCCATCCTAAAAGAAACATTTTTATCCGAAATGACAAAATTGGAAGACCAAAAAACCGAGATTTTAGGACTTCGGGTCGAAAAACAAGGTGGTGTGGTGAAACCCGGAAAATCGACACTGGCTTCCGTAACTTCACAACCGACAGCAGTGGCTAAAGAAGTAATTTCCCCTCCGCAAGAACCGAAAAAACCAGAACGCCCTGTTCGCAAATACTAATCAATTTTAAAGACTGTAAAAGACAAGGAACCCAAATGATTCGAAACAAACAAATATACCGAGTGGTTTTACTCGGTTTAATTCTCCTCCCCTTCCTCAATTGTTCCAAGGATACAGAAATCCTGGCAACGTTTGATGGTGGTACGGTGACACGTAGAGAGATGAATTTTGTAATTGAAGCCTCCAAACGAGGTAACTCTGAACCACAACCAATTAGTGCAGACATCCAAGTGAAAATTTTAGAAAGCATCGCTTTAGAAAAAATTTTATTAAAGGATGCCATTTCCTCCAAAAAAGTTTCGGAAGCAGACGTAACAAAAATTGAAGCTCTAGTAAAAGATTTTTTGAAACTCAATGTTTATATGCGTGAGTATGTGAAAAATGGATTAAAAGAAAAACCATTAGAGTTTATTAACCTCCAATTAGCACTTGTTCGCGGAGAAAATGAAGCTGAAAATCTAAAAAAAGCTCAAGACTTAGCCAATCGATTGAATTCAATGTCCGACAAAGATATTGCGATCGAAGTTGCAAAAGAAACTGATGACATGACAAGAAAGCCAATTGGTGGAAAATTAGAACCCTTTTGCACGAACTGTGCAGAAACTCCATTGGAAGAAATTTTAAATGAAGTAAGAATTGTCAAAGAAGGAAAATTCATCGCCTATGCCAAACAAGGTGAAGGTAGAATTGCATATGTAGTTCGTTCCATTGGCACAGAAAAAGTACATCCAGAACGACTTGGCAAATATTTTACATCTGTGTTTGATGATTTCAAAAAGGAAGCCATTGAATACGGAAAATCTCATGACGATGCAGAGACAAAAGCAAGTATCGCGTACTTTACGGAAGGTGAAACAGCTGACAAAGCAAACCAATTTGCTTCGCATACAATGAAAGAGTATGAACAAGGTTTGTATCAAAAAGAATTGAAAAAGATTACTGAGGAAAGTGGAATCAAAGTAGAAAATCTACCTAGATTCACAGGTCCAGATGATGTAGATCCAAAACAGTTTACTCCAGATTATATCCTATTCTCCTACAAAGATGGAAAGACATATACTTGGAAAGATCTCACTGCAGATTTCGAAGGAATTCCTTCACAACTCAAACAAGATTACAAAACAGAAAAAGCAAAAACTTGGGATATGTTGAATTTATTCCAATCCACAATCCTCCAAGGTAAAATTGCTGAAACATCCAAACGTGTGCAAGGAATTGACTCTGAAATTGGATACCTCATGCAATTGGATAAAATGAAGGTGAGTTTGGCATTAAAATCTCTTCAAGATGAGATCAAAGCCATTCCTGTAACCGTAACAGAAGCGCAAATGCGTGATGCTTACGAGGCAGGAAAGTTATATGCGTATTCTGACCAAGACCCAAGAAATCCACAAAACCGAATTCCAAAACCATATGCGGCAGTTCGCGAAAGGATTAAGTCTGAAATGGAAGGATCCCAACGAAATTCTTTCATTGAGCAAAAAGTTACCGGTCTCAAAACTACATACAATTTAGTGATCGCTAGCGATCGCCTAAAAGAAGTTACACTGTAATCTCTCACAAGATTTGGAATATGGCAAAATTTTTTTATTGAATTTTGCCATATTTGACATATTTTGACTGTTAGGGGGGATAAATGAACAATCACATTTACATGCTTCGAAAGAAGAGAGGCATCAAACAGTACGATATGGCAAGGGCTTTGGGGGTATCTCCGAGTTATCTTTCCAAAATTGAGACTGGTGCCCAAGATCCGACTGAAAAATTCAAGTCGTCTTGTGCAAAGTATCTCAAAACGTCCGTTGATAAACTCTTTAACGAAAGCGCTGTGGAAGACATCTACCCTGAGTTTTCCAATGGATTGAAAAACAAACTTTGGGCAGTTCGACGTGAGTTAGGAATCAAACAATACGATTTCGCAAAGAAATTAAAAGTTTCGACTCCGTTTCTGTCAAAAGTGGAACTTGGACTTTTAGAACCACCAGAAGATTTTAAGAATCTGGTATCAAAAGTTCTCAAAATGGAAAAAAACGAGCTTTTTTTAGGCTAAATTGAAAACAAACCAAGCAAGGCTACTTTAAGCCTTGCTTTTTCTCACCTCTTCGGCAAAAAGATTTTGTCACATAATTCCAAAACCATTCAATAGTCCCAGATGAAAGAGAGACAAGCGGAACACCAAGAAGGTTGGGCCAGTCGAGTCGGTTTGATTTTAGCAGTTGCCAGTGGCGCCATTGGTCTTGGAAATTTTTTACGTTTCCCTGGACAAGCGGCACAAAACGGTGGAGGCGCCTTTATGGTTCCTTACATCATTAGTTTTCTTTTGTTAGGGATTCCTGTCTGCCTTGCGGAATGGACCATGGGAAGGATGGGCGGAAAACATGGTCATAGCACCCCTTTTATCTTTCGGGAATATCTAAAAGGTTTCCCTCTCAAACTTTCTGGCACCATTGGAGTCATGATTCCCGTCATGATTTATGTGTACTATGTATTCATCGAATCTTGGTGTTTGGCATATGCGTATTATTTTCTCACAGGACAAATGTCACTTTCTGCGACCACACGAGATCGTATGACAGAGGATGCTTCCCAATTTTTTATGACCTTAACGGGTGCGGGACTAAATGGTTCCAGTTTCCAATCTCCTATCATCATATTCTTTCTCTTTTGTGTTTTATTTAACTTTTTACTTGTTTACCGAGGTCTGTCAAAAGGTTTAGAAACTTTCGCTAAATTTGCCATGCCTCTTATGGGTATTTGTGCGACGATTATACTCGTTCGGGTACTGACCATTCCTGGAATCGAAGCGGGTCTTGCTGTGATGTGGAATCCGGATTGGACTAAGCTCACCGAACCCAAAGTTTGGATCAGTGCTGCCGGTCAAATTTTCTTTTCCTTATCCACTGGATTTGGTATTGCACTTGTATTTTCTAGTTTTTTAAAAAAGAAAGATGATGTTGTGTTATCAAGTTTGTCTTCTGCTTCCCTCAACGAGTTCGCAGAAGTGGTGTTTGGTGGAATGATTACAATTCCCGTTGCATTTTTGTTTTTAGGAATGCAAGTGACACAGTTTGGAACCTTTGGTATGGGATTCATTGCCTTACCTTCTGTATTTGGTATGATGCCCGGTGGGAATTTTTTTGGTGGTCTTTGGTTTTTAGTTCTGTTCCTTGCGGCCATCACTTCATCGGTTACGATGTTACAACCGGGGATTTTATTTTTAGAAGAGGGTTTTCGCATCGGAAGACGTAAGTCTTCATTATTACTGTTTTTATTCACATTTGTTTTGTGTTTACCAATCATCTATTTTAATAAAGATTTTGCGGCGTTAGATATTGCTGATTTTTACATCGGAACCATTATGATTTATATTTTGGCTTCGATCCAAATCTTTATCTTTGTGTTTAAAATTGGTGTGGATCGTGGGGTAAAAGATGCAAACGAAGGAAGTCTTATCCCCTTCCCTAAACTCATTCAATTTGTTTTGAAATACATCACTCCTTGGTTTTTACTATTTATCTTTGTCTCGTTTTGTTATATGAACCTTCCTGAATACTTGGATAAAATGAATCCGGAAGTGATGGGACTTCTGGCAGAAAACCAAGGTAAAAGTGTGGAGGATGCAAAAACAAAAGCAATTGTGGCAAGGTCTGTTGTGATCTCACTAGTTTTGATTTATGTTTTTATCTACTTTTTAGTAACAAAAGCCTTAACCAATCGCAAAGACAAAGGGGTGACAATTTAATGCCAACTTCAGAGCTCAATTGGCAAGGTATCCTTATCATGTCGATTTCCTTAATTTCTGTCACAAGTCTAACTGTAGTTTGTGTGATTTTACTCATCCGTAATAGGCATTAAGATTTGGACGTAAAAACAGTTTTTACCAAACAACTTCCGAAACTTTGGAAAGATTACGAAGTTCGTAGAGAACAAATGGAAATGTCGGAATCCATTGAGTCTGCTTTCCAAACGGGAACCAATTGGGTGATCGAGGCTGGCACAGGAGTTGGGAAGTCACTTGCCTATCTCATTCCCAGTGCTTTGTTTTCCCTTGAAAATGAATGTACGGTGGTTGTCTCCACGGAAACAAAATCGTTACAAGACCAGTTGCTCTATAAAGACATTCCCCTTGTTTCAGAGGCTCTAGGTGTTCCCATCAATGCGATGGTGGCACTTGGTGCGAGTAATTATTTATGCAAACGTAAATACAACCGCATTATGGAACGTGGGGATTTTGGACCTGAAATGGAATCTTCCATTTCATATTTTGTGAATTGGGAAAAACAAACCGAAAGTGGAATCCGAGCTGAATATGATGGTTATCTTTCCAATTCGTTTTGGTCCTCTGTAGCTCGGGAGTCTGACAACTGTTTGGGGAGAAACTGTCCCAATTTTAGTTCCTCTTATTATTTTGTAGAAAAAGAGAAATGGAAAAAAGCAAATATTCTGATTGTAAACCATCATCTCCTTGCTAGCCATATGGCTGGAGATTTTAAACTACTCCCTCCTTTTTCGCAGTTGGTCATTGATGAAGCGCATGTTTTCCCTGAAATTGTAGGCAAAGCCTTTGGTTCGGAAATTCGATATGAATTCATTTTAAACTTATTACATTATTTATATTTTCCTGAAAAAAGAACTGGTATTGTCTTAAAACTAAAATCGAGTGAATCCATCATTAAACTTGTGGAAGCAAGTATTGGTTATGCGAATGATTTTTTTCGCATGTTATTATCTGCCATTCCATTACAATTCAATCAATTTGCAACACGTCATACCGATCGAATTAAACTAGATAATGGCGCATTAGAAGATACGTTAGGTGATTTAGCTTCCGTTTTGGAAGGATTACTCTCCAAATACAAAAAAGATAGTGATGACATGGAAGAAAAGGAATTGGCTCTGGGGATCGAAATGGTCGCAGGAAATCTAAAAAAAGCCTCTTCTTTTCTGAACGATTTTCGCTTAAAAGCAAATCCTAATTTGGTATTTTGGATTGAACCACCTTCTCAAGTTTCAAAAGATCCGTTTTATTATTTATTTTCCCAACCGAAAAACACAGATGAAATATTAGCAAATACTCTTTTTCCCAATATGGACTCTGTGGTGATGACCTCTGCTACCTTATCACCAACAGCAGGTAACTTCCAATACTTTCTTAAGGAAGTGGGAACAACTGAAGTCAAAACCAAAACACTTCATTCTCCCTTCCAATACAATACTCACTCTCTATTGTTTGTACCCAAACAAATTGCAGATCCAGTGATAGACCCCAAACGAAATAAAACAGATTTATCGTATTGGATCACAAGGCTTTTGAAACTTTCCGAGGGAGATGCATTTGTACTTTTTACTTCGAATAAACTTTTGACAGAACTCTATGAAGAGATTCGCCATTTAGTACCATATCCTATTTTTGCCCAAACGGAAATGGGACCTATTGCCGCCAAACGAGAGTTTCTTGCCAATGAGAATAGTGTCCTTTTTGGTGTTTCCAGTTTTTGGCAAGGGGTAGATATTAAGGGAGATAAACTTCGAAATGTGATCGTGACAAAACTCCCTTTCCAAGTGCCTACGGAACCTGTTCTACAGGCAAAGATGGAAGACATGGAAAAAAAGGGCAAAAGTCCATTTTGGGAAATGCAAGTTCCAAAAACCTGTCTTCTACTTAGGCAAGGGTTTGGAAGGCTCATTCGTTCCGGGTCCGATACAGGAATGGTGAGTATCCTCGATCCACGAATTCACACAAAATCTTATGGAAAAAACGTCTTGCAAAGTTTACCGAAAGGCGTTCCTCTCATTACGGAATTCAATGATTTAGAAAGAAAATTCCATTTATTGCCGAAGTGAATTGTATGAAGCGTTATTTTGTTTGTCTCTCACTCTTCTCGTTAGTTTCTGTTTCCTTGGGTTCAAAACCGATTGAGGATAAGGACATTTATGCTTCTGTGGTCAATTGGACTGACCAAGTCATTGTATCCAATGTCAAAGAAACCATTCCCAAAATTGTGTTTGATGAAGATGATCCAGAGTTTTCGGGAAAAAATACTGCTACTAGCCAAGGCAAAGCACATTCCATGGCGAGAAAAAAAGCCAAAGAAAAACTGAAAATAAGACTTAGCCAACGACTAGAATCCATTCTCTTTAACGCTGATTATACAATTTTTGAATACACACAAGTCAACCAACAAGCACGTTTGCGACTCAATTCTTATATTGGAGCTGAAAAAGAAGAATATGATTTTCAGTTTGTCAAAAATGTTTTAGAAGCAAAAGCAAGTTTACCCATCAAAGGTAAGGATGGAATCCTTGCACATATCCCCATGGAATATGGTACTGAACGTGTTCCTGAATTTAGTGAAGAGATGATACCAGTAGAATTTACTGGACTTGTAGTGGACGCAAGGCATCTTCCCGTAAAACGTGCGTTATTTCCAAAAATTCAAACTGACCGTGGACTTGATGTCTATTCTCCACTCTATGTGAAAGATGCTTATGCCATTGAAACGGGATATATTGTTTACCGTGCTGATCAAAATGGAAAGGCGTATGAAACGAAGGTGGGGAAAAATCCTTATTTTGTATTGGCGCTTTCCACATCAGGAAAAAACCAAACCGATCTTGTAATCCCAACGGATGAGGCGACTAAATTTCTTAGCCACCCCGAATCCAGAAAAAACATTACACGTTGCAGAGTTTTGATTTTAGTTTCGCAGTAAGAGACAAAAACATTTTTTCTGCTTTGCCATATTCTCCATTGAAGAGATACGCAAAACCCATGTCTTCTAAATCTTTATGACCAAGAGAACTGGATTTTTTTTCTAACTCAGCAATGTTACGATACACTGAATCATACATCTTACGTTTCTCTTCAAAACTTGGTAAATTTAATTTATTGGGAATGTTTTCAAAGATGAGATTCGCTTCTTTGTGACGATCCAAAAAGAGTAACGCCATACCTACGAGTTTGTGAATGTCGGAATCATTTAAAAGTTTCATGTTGTCACGAAACAATTTGATGACTTCGTCATATCGTTTGAGGTAATACGAACAAATTAATTCTTCTTTGAGAAAGGAAAGATCATTCTTTTGTTTTTTATAACGAGTGATGATTTCCTTAGCATCTTCATATGCTTCGTTTCGGAAATAGATTTTGATCGCTACTTGGATGATGGAAAAACAAAGTGGGTTTGTTTGGGTTTGGAAATATAGGTTTAGGTTTTTAACTGCCTCTCCCGTTTTTCCCAATTCAAAATTTTGAATCGCATCTACAAGGGGTGCTAAATTGGAAATCCCTTTTGGTGCTTGGATTGTGGCACGACCAGTCAGTTCATAAAGAGCTAAATACCCTAAGTGTTGTACATAAAAATGGTCAGGATGGCGTTTGGCGAGGACCACAACATCTTCGTTTGCACCTACTTCAAATAATTCCCAAGCTTCTTTTTCGACGGATATTGTTAAAACTTGGGTTGCTTGTTGTGCCATAAGGTACCTCTCTTTCTTTAAAAGGATCGGTCTTATGGCATTTTTTCCCTAAAAAAAATTAAGGAGCCAATCGGTAAATCATACGAGGAAACGGGATACACTCTCGGATATGTGGCAAACCACAAACCCAAGCGATCACTCGTTCAAGCCCCATTCCAAAACCGGCGTGTGGCACAGATCCATATTTGCGTAGGTCCAAATACCAAGAATAATCTTCTGGTGGTAGACCTTCTTCTTGTAAACGTTCTACAATTTTGTCATAGGATTCTTCGCGTTCAGAACCTCCAATGATTTCACCGATTCCATCTGGGGCAATTAGATCTGCTGACAAAACAGTTTTGGGATCGTTTGGATTTTGTTTCATGTAAAAGGCTTTGATCGCACGAGGAAAATTTTGGATGAAGATGGCGCCTCCAAAATGAGTGGTAAGGATTTGTTCGCGTTCTGCGTTGATGTCTTCCCCCCATTCAATGACTTCCCCCACTTCTTTTAGGATGCGGATTGCTTCTCCATAATCCACCCGGGGAAAGGGTTTTTCCAAATACTGCAAAAGTGGAGACGGATCTCGGTCTAGGGTTTTTAAGTCTTCTTTGGTTCGTTCGACCGTGGTTTTTAGAACCGATTTCACAAATCGTTCTTGGAGGTCTAAATTCCCTTCCTGGCCAAGGAAGGCGGTTTCTGCCTCCAACATCCAGAATTCAGTGAGATGGCGTTTCGTTTTACTCTTTTCGGCACGGAAGGTGGGACCAAAACAATATACCTTCGAATGGGCAAACGCAGCTGTTTCCAAATACAATTGTCCTGTTTGGGCTAAGTAGGCTTGACCCAAATCAAAATATTCGGTGGAAAAAAGGGTCCCAGCAGACTCACCAATGGATCCCGTTAAGATTGGAGTATCAATTAAGGTGTAACCATCGTTACGGAAAAATTCACGGATAGCAAAAGACAATTCGGAGCGAACCCGTTGGATGGCAAGTTGGCGTTTGGAACGTAACCACAAATGCCTATGGTTGTGTAAAAAATCAGGTCCATGTTCCTTGGGTGTGATGGGATAATCCGCAGAGGTTCCTACAATTTCAAAAGAGGACAAAAGAAGTTCTTCACCACCAGGAGCTTTTGGGTTTTCTTGCCAATTTCCTGTAACAACGAGAGAGGTTTCTTGTGGAAGGGATTTGATTTGTTTGAACAAGTCTTCCCCTAGTTTTTCTTTTTCACAGACAACTTGGTAAATCTCACCATTCGTCCGTAGTTGTAAAAATTGGACATGGTTATTGCCACGAAGGCCTTGCACCCAACCACGTAATGGTAGGGAAACTTGTGTGAGGGATGGTTGGGACTCTTTTGGATCTAAACTTGGAATCATGGATGGTTTTTTCTGTTTGCCAGTTCAATTTTCTCTGAAATTTTGAACTTACAGAATGAAATCTAGCATCCTATTAGACGGTAAAGCGATTTCCGAAAAAATCCGAAATCGAATCCAAGAAACATTAGCAAAAGCAAAAGCAGATGGTAAGGGAATTCCTACCCTTGCGACAATCCTTGTTGGGAATAACCCTGCTTCGGAAACCTATGTGAATATGAAGGTGAAAGCCTGTGAAAAAGTAGGAATGAATTCGCGATACATCCGCTTAAAAGAAGAGACCACCACAGAAAAACTTCTTCTGGAAATTCGCAAATTAAACGCGGATCCTTCGGTCAATGGAATCTTATTACAACACCCTGTCCCACATCAAATTGATGAAAGAAAAGCCTTTGATGAAATTGCATTGGAGAAGGATGTGGATGGTGTGACTACCATCTCCTTTGGAAAGTTATCCATGGATAGCGAAGCGTATTATCCGTGCACTCCGTACGGAATGGTTTTGTTATTACAGGAATATGGAATTGATGTAACGGGAAAACATGCAGTGGTTGTGGGAAGGTCTCCTATTTTAGGAAAGCCAATGGCCATTATGTTAACGAATTTAAATGCGACTGTCACCCTTTGTCATTCTAAAACCAAAAACCTACCAGAACTTGTGAAACAAGCCGATATCGTGGTAGGAGCAGTTGGCAAACCGGAATTCATCCAAGCGGATTGGATCAAAGAGGGAGCAGTCATTTTGGATGCGGGTTATAATGTGGGGAATGTAGGAGACATTGAAGTTTCCAAAGCAAAAGATAAGTCTTCATATTACACACCAGTACCAGGTGGAGTGGGACCGATGACCATATCAGTTCTTCTTTTGCAAACCATGTATAGTTTTTTAGGTCAATTTTCTCCAAAGTTGGATTCTCATGTCTCAAACCGTTAGTTTTGATGAATGTTTTCAAACAGTTCCAAAACTGGATCCACCAAGTGATTTAGATACCTTTTGGAAAACAGGAATCGGAGAATTAAAAAAAATCCCGATCAAAGCAACTTATAAAACAGTTCTCAAAGGATCTTTTATTTGGGAATCTTTAAACGATGTTAGTTTTCAAAGTATCGACAATCATGTGTTATATGGCAAATTGGCGATTCCCAGAAAACGTGGAAACCGTCCAGTAGTTGTTTATTTTCATGATTATCTTGCGACTCCAGAAGAAATCCAAAAAGGATATTCCGATTTAGGTGTGGCTCAACTCCATATTACCCTTCGAGGTCATGGAGAGGAAATGATCCAAATGCCAGTGGATCCAACTACAGGAAAATCTCCAATTGGTTGGACTCCCAATTACTTTGCTCATGGACTCGACCAAAAAGAAGAGTTTTATATGAGAAAACTCTATTTGGATGTCATTCGAACCATTGAGTTTTTAAGGCTAACAGATGGAATTGATGGAGACCAAATCATTTTACATGGAAAGTCTTTGGGTTCCGCATTATCTGTATTTGGTGCTGCATATTCGGATCGGATCAAGGGATTAATTTTGGAAACACCTTCTTTTTGTTATATTGATAAAGAACAAATGTCATTGAAAGGAAACCCTTGGGTGCGAGAACTTACTCCTTTTTTTGAGAAACGAGCAACGAAAAAAATCGATTATAAGAAAGAACTCGCCTATTTTGATGCAATGAATTTTGCAAAAAAAATCAAAATCCCTGCCCTCTTTTCTTGTGGAATGGAAGACCAAATGTCACATCCAAAATCTACATTTGCTTTGTTTAATCATATGAATTGTGATAAAAGGATGCAGTTATATCCAACAGAAGGAAATGAAGCAGGAAAAGAGAAACAACCACAAGCGAACTTAGAGTTTGTGAAAGAAATTTTTGCCCTATGACAACCATTCCCTTTTTCTTTCAGAATTCCAAATCAGGTAAAAAAGAACTGTTTCAACCAAAAGATGTAAATCAAGTAACGATTTATTCCTGTGGGCCAACGGTTTATAACTTTGCTCATATTGGGAATATCCGATCATTTTTGTTCGTAGATGTACTTCGTAGGTCATTACTACTTGGTGGATACAAATTAAACCAATCCATGAATATCACTGACATTGATGACAAAATCATCAATGAATCCATCAAACAAAACATCAGTGTCGAAGAATTTACCAAACCATGGACAGACGCTTTTTTTAAAGACTTAGAAACACTTCAAGTTCAGAAATTAGAACATTATCCAAAAGCCACTGAATCCATTGAAGATATGGTGTCTCTTATTGAAACCTTACAAAAAAATGGTCTTGTTTATGAGCGGGATGGTAATGTTTATTTTTCCATTCAGAAGTTTGAAAGGTATGGTGAGTTATCAAAAATTGATGTTTCTGGAATGAAGTCTGGTGTTCGTTATGATGCCGACGAATATGAAAAAGATGATGTAAGAGATTTTGTCCTTTGGAAAAACCAAAAGTCTGAGACCGAAAAATGTTGGCATACAAGGATTGGAACAGGCAGGCCAGGTTGGCATTTGGAATGTTCCGCAATGATTCGTAAAATTTATGGATCAGGCATTGATATTCATACAGGTGGAATTGATTTACTATTCCCCCACCATGAAAACGAGTTTGCACAAACAACAGGAGCATACCCCAAGGAAGAGTTTGTAGGCACATGGCTTCACTGCGAACATCTCTTAGTGGATGGGGAAAAAATGTCTAAAAGTAAGGGAAACTTTTATACCTTACGAGATATATTAGAAAAAGGTTTTGAATCGAGAGTCATTCGTTACCATTTAATTTCGGCGCATTACAGAAGTAAGTTGAATTTCTCGTTATCCAAATTAGAAGAATCAAAAGTAGCCTTAGATCGCATTCAAAATACAATTTATCGATTACTAGAATCTCACATCTTAACCGATCCAATCCCTGCCACTTGGGAAGGAATTGTGTTTTCATTACCAGAGATCCAAAAACTGGAAGTTGATTTTTTAAATGCCATTGCCGATGATTTGAATTTACCAAAAGCATTGGCGACTGTATTTGAACTTGTGAGGATTGCAAACCAATCCTTGGACCAAAAAACATCAGATTCGGATCTCACATTCGAAAAAGAGTGTCTCCAATTGTTTTTCAAAATGAATGCCTTATTTGCCGTTTTCCAATTTGAAAAACCAAAAGAAGAATTAAATGGAATTTCAGAAGATTGGATTTTGGAACAAATCGAAAAACGAAAAATAGCAAAACAAAACAAAGATTTTGTTACCGCAGATTCGATCCGAAAAGAGTTGGAAAACCAAGGGATCCTTCTCGCTGATACTAAAGAAGGAAAAACAACATGGAAAAAAGCCCAGTAGAAATACTTTTTGGAAAACGTAACTTTTTTGAATTTTTAGAATCATTGGAACAAATGGCTCCCGAACGAGGGGTTAAAACGATTCGAGAAGTGATTGTAAAAGATGGAATTGGGAACGAAGAAAAACAAAGAATTAAGTCCTATATTCCCAATTCCATTAAGTTCACAACTGTCTCGAGCCGGGAATTGGATCGGATCGCCCAAGACAAAAACCACCAAGGTTATGTGATCATTCGTACCAAACAAAAATCGTATTCCTCTCTCGGATTTGAACAATTCAAACAAAACATTGTACCAAATGAAGGACCTATTCTGATTTTAGATCGAATCCAAGATCCTGGCAATATGGGAAATCTACTACGTACAGCAGAATGTATGGGCGTAAAACATGTGTTAATGTCGGATCGGGATACATCCCCCATTACACCTGTTGTTGAAAAAGTTTCTGCCGGAGCGATTCACCATTTGCAAATTTACAGAGTTGCCAATTTAAAACATGGAATCGAATTTTTAAAGAAAAATGAATATTGGATTCTGGCAACGGATGAAGAAGGTGATGAAGACATTTGGAAAACTTTACCTGATGTATCACAAATGGCAGTGATCATGGGCAATGAAGGGGAAGGTGTCAAAAGAATTTTACTCGAAGATGCGGATTATGTTGCTAGGATTCCTTTGTATGGAGCTGTTACCTCACTCAACGTTGTGGTAGCATGTGGAATTACATTCGATAGGCTTCATCATGTTTCGCAATAAGCGAACCTACTCTTTTGCAATTCACTGCTTTATTTTCTCTTTTTTATTCCAAACATGTATTTATGATTTTTACCGAAAGGAATTTGTTTCGGAAAAACAGAAAAATGATGAAGTATTACTTCTCGCACTTCTCGGAATCCTTCCCAATCCCAATCAAAAACTATTTGGATTTATTCCTGGAGCTTCCAGAGATCTCTCCAATTCACAATTTTTAAATGCGGAATGGTTTCCAAAAACTAACAAAAAGAAGTTGGTTCTCATTCATGGTTGGAATCCTGCGGAACGAGATTCCGATCCCATTACAAACGATGAAAAGAAAATCCAAAATATCAAAAATACGTTTAGAAACGGATTGGTTCATTTCCAAGAAGGACAAGCTTCTGCGAATTCAGAATTTGATTTGTATGTGTATACCTATCGCACTTCGAATAGCATTCTTGTGAATGGAAGGCAGTTTCATTCTACCTTACGGAGCCATTTTTCTGATTCCGATTCTGTGGCCATCATTGCCCATTCTATGGGTGGCCTTGTGACAAGAGTGGCATTAGCCAAGGAAACAGGATCTTTACCTTTTGTTCGTTTGGTGGTCACGTTAGCAAGCCCTCAATTCGGTTCACCATTTGCGACGAAAAGTTTTTTTAGCTCCAATGCATTTGTAAATGAGTTAGGTTCCTATTTAGTCGACACCCAAGGTGGCCAGGAACTGGCATATACCAATCATGGAAATTTACAAACAAATCTAACAGGCGCTAGTAATGAAGTATTGGATGCGATCAACGATTCTTATCTGAACTCAAGTCTAAATCAAAAATTCATCAGTTTTGCTGGGATTTTGAGTAATTGTTCGATGGGGGAAACATTTTATTACAACACAGGTTGTAGTATTTTAAATAATGCTGGTTTTACGAGCTCTGATGGTATTGTGACTTCTAATAGTGCGAGACTTGGAAACTTAAGTTATAAACAAATCAATATCAGTGATTGTGATCATTCCATGATGGCTTTCCAAACAGTGAATGTTGATGATGCAAAAAGTTTGAATTTATTTACACAAGTCATTACGGAAATCAGAAATTATCCTTAAGATTTGTTTTGCGATTTTTGTATGGCCCAATATAGGCCAAGGATTCCTATCCCAAAGAAAACCATTCCCCAAAGTAAGTTCCCTTCCCTCCACAAAAGACACTGCACCGAATACAAACCACCAAAGACAAACGAAAGACCAGCCATAGTTCCGAGAACTGATACTAAAATTTGGTTATCATAAATGGTTTGCGTATAATTTGGATATTTAGTAAAAAAACCTTTCCATAAAAAGTATGGAGGTTTCGTCTTTTCATAAAAGGAATAAAGGATATCCGATTTCGTTTCTGGAAATAGATAACTCGATAGGATCAGAACAAACGCGGAACTGAAAGAAGTATATAAGATCGAATAGGGAAACGGAATTGCAAAACAATGTGAATAAACAAGATAAAAAATGGGAGAGAGAACCAAAGCAAGGATTTCTGTCCACGCAGAGATTCTCCAAAAATACCAACGAAAGATTAAAACAAATCCAATCCCCGAAGAGGCTTCTAATAAAAACACCCAAGCCCCTTTGATAGTGTCCATTCCATACACCGCTAAAACAAAAGAAAAAGCCGCTGTGATCAATTGGAGGTAATAGGATAGTTTGACAAAGTAAGAATCAGGTTTGTTTCCTTTTGCATTTGGTTTCCATAAATCATTTACCAAATACGAAGCACCCCAATTCAAATGAGTTGCCAAAGTAGATAAATAAGCTGCAAGGAAGGCGCTGAGCATAAGTCCCATCATACCATTAGGCATCCCTTCTTTTAAAACCATGAGGAACCCTTTCCCACTTTCCACTTCCGTTAGATTTGGATATAACACAAGTGATACGAGAGCCACTAAAATCCAAGGCCAAGGTCTTACGAAGTAATGGGCAATCACAAACCAAAGACTTCCTTTTAGGGCAGCATTTTCATTTTTAGTTGCAAGAATCCTTTGTGCAATATAACCTCCACCACCGGGTTCAGAACCTGGATACCAACTTGACCACCAAAGAACTGTTAATAGTATCAAAAAATGGTCCCATGGTAAAGAGCCATTTTCTCCGTTGGGAAAAAAGAGAATTTTATTCTCTGGTACTTGGGTTTTTAAATGTTCAAGGCTACCGATGGAAGGAAGTTGAATGGCAAAATAGGCAAATAAGATACAACCAAACCAGGCAAGAAAAAACTGAAATACATCAATGTAAGAAATACCTCGAAGTCCAGCGATGGAAGTATACAATACGCTAAAGACTAAAAGGGCAATCAGGATGAAAGAGGCATCATAACCTGGAAAAAATACCGGGATAATTTTTAACATGGCTAAGTTAACCCAACCTAGAATGACTAGGTTTAATAAAAAGCCGATGACAAAGGCTTTAAATCCTCTTAAAAAATGTGCTTCTTTCCCACTATAACGAATTTGAATTAATTCAAGGTCAGTGCTTGCTCCCGATCGTTTCCAAAGTTTGGAAAAGAAAAATACAGTGACAAACCCACCGACAGCCATATACCACCAAATCCAATTTCCAGAGATACCTTGACCTCGTATAATCTCTGTTACGGCAAGAGGTGTGTCTGCAGCAAAGGTTGTTGCTACCATGGCGGTTCCTGCCACAAACCAACTCAAACTTCCTTCCGCTTGGAAATATTCTTTTGTCGATTGGTTTTTAGATCGAAAGCGAATTAAGATAACAAGGATAACAAAAAATGGTAGGATAAAAAACAGGGTATCCAGTGGATGAAACGAACTCATAATCGCACTTTGATTCCCATCTCTTTCATTGTTTGTTTCGTTTCCTGTATCGAAAATTCTCCAAAGTGAAAAATGGATGCCGCAAGTACTGCATCTGCACCACCTCGTAAAATCACTTCAGCCATGTGTTCAGGATTTCCAGCTCCACCAGAGGCAATGATGGGAATGGATAAATGGGAAGTGAATGCTTTCATGAGTGTGATATCAAAACCATCTTTTGTTCCATCTTTGTCCATGGAGGTGAGTAAAATTTCACCTGCTCCCATTTCATAAGCCTCTCTTCCCCAATCCAACGCCTCTCTACCCGTTTCTTTTCTACCACCATTGAGATACACTTCATACCGTTTTCGTTCGGGATGGAACTTCACATCAATTGCGCAGACGATACACTGAGAGCCATAAATTTCACTGGCATCTTTTAATAACTTTGAATTTTGGAATGCACTCGTATTGATGGATACTTTATCAGCACCTTTGTTGAGTACAGCTTTAACGTCTTCGATTGTTCGAATTCCGCCACCAACCGTAAATGGGATAAATAGTTTGTTTGCTACTTCTTCCACCAAATGCAAAAGAATGTCTCGTTTGTCAGAAGAGGCAGTGATATCTAAAAAACAAAGTTCGTCTGCTTTGTTTTCTTCGTAAGCAATCGCACAGGAGACAGGGTCCCCTGCATCGATTAAATTTACAAATTGAACCCCTTTGACAACCCTTCCCCCTTTGATATCCAAACAGGGAATCACTCTTTTGGTCAGTTCGTCCATATTATGGAATCTCTTTGGGTAATGAAATTTTACAAAGTTCTAAACTTGCAAGTGACTTAGCATAACCAAGTAACTTTGATTCATCGAAATGTGAAGTAGTCAATTGGATGCCAATCGGTAATCCGTTTTGATCTAAACCAGCCGGGCAATTGATTGCAGGAACACCTGCTAGGTTAACCGATGTTGTTAAGATGTCTGCTTGGTACATTTGGATCGGGTCTTTGGTTTTTTCTCCGACTTTGAATGCTGTAGTTGGAGAAGTTGGTTGTACAATGACATCTACTGATTTAAAAAACTCAGCATATTGTTTACGAATGAGAACTCTTGCTTTTTGTGCTTTCCCATAATATGCATCATAATATCCGGAACTGAGAGAAAATGTTCCGAGTAATATCCTTCGTTTGACTTCTTTTCCAAAACCAGCAGTTCTAGAATCAGAATAAAGGTCATCTAGTTTTCCAGATCCTTCTTTTCGCAGTCCATATCGAATTCCATCAAAGCGACTTAAATTGGAGGAACATTCAGCTGTGGCAATGAGGTAATATACAGGAATTGCAAACTTCAAGAGAGAAAAGTCTAATGGGACAAGAGTTGCTCCTTTGGATTCTAAAGATTTCAACACTTCCAGATAACGTGTGTTTACGTCTTCGGAGAAATTAAACTCTTCCGTTTTCATCACTCCAATTTTTTTCCCTTTCCAGTCGATTTCAACAACAGAATTACTTTCAAATGGATTTACTTTTGCAGTGGTTTGGTCTTTGGGATCGAGGCCAGATAGAATTTGAAGTAAATCAGAGATTCCTTCCATATCATTGGAAAATGGTCCAATTTGGTCTAAGCTGGAAGCATATGCCACAAGTCCATAACGGCTCACTCGTCCATAAGTAGGTTTTAAACCCCAAATTCCACATAAAGAAGCAGGTTGGCGAATCGATCCACCAGTGTCAGATCCTAAGGATACTGGTAACATCGAAGCTGCGACTGCTGCCGCCGAACCACCGCTAGATCCTCCGGGAATTCGTTCTGGATCAAATGGATTTTTAGAAGTTTGAAAAGCGCTATTCTCTGTGGAAGATCCCATAGCAAATTCGTCCATATTCAATCTAGGAAATAGGACAAACCCTTTCTCTTTTAACCTTGTGATCACAGTTGCATCATATGGGGAACGAAAGTTTTCTAAAATTTTGGACGAACAAGAAGTGATCTCACCTGTGATACAAATATTGTCTTTAATTCCTATTGGGATTCCGTCAAATTCAGAAAGAAGTTTTCCTTCTTTTCTTCGTTTATCACTTTCATCCGCTTGCTTTAAGATTTTAGTTTTGTCCAATTCCAGAAATGCTTTGATTTTGGAATCGGTTTCTTCAATTCGTTTCAGATATGCAGATGTCAAATCCTTTGATGATAAGGATCCATCATTTAACTTTTTTTTGATTTCAGAATAGGATAAATAAATTAAATCTTTCATGTTTCAATTACCTTTGGCACGACCACATAACCATTTTCATACGAAGGTGCAATTTTAGCTAAATCATCTCGTTTTAAAGCGTTTTCGCTTAGATCTTTCCTAAGTTCGTAGAAAATTTGTTCGTAAATTTCATCATCACCAACTTTGGATGTATCCAAGTTTTTGATTTCATCAACGTATTGTACGATACGAGAGAAATCATTTAACATCCCAGCAATTTCGGATTCTTCGATATTGAGTTTTGCTAAATTTGCAATGTTTTTAAGTTCTTTTTCATCCATATGGCTTCCTAATATGCATTCCTATCTATGATCGCTTTCAGTGGTGTAAGTAAAATGATTTTGATATCAAGTAACAATGACCAATTTTCTATATAAAATATATCAGCTTCGATTCTCTTTTCAATGGAAGTATCACCACGAAATCCTTGGACTTGTGCCCAACCAGTAATTCCCGCTTTTGCAGCATGCCTACGCATGTATTGGTGGTGTTCGTTTCGAAATTTTTCTACATAAAAAGGACGTTCAGGTCTTGGACCCACTACTGACATATCACCTAACAAGACATTGAAAAATTGCGGTGTTTCGTCTAATGAAAGTTTACGGAGAATGGCGCCGACTGCAGTAACTCTGGGATCGTCTTTGACTGTCCAAAGTGTATCTGATTTCTCTTTTGCTTGTACCACCATGGAACGAAATTTAATCATTCCAAATACTTTGTTGTCCAAACCAACTCGTTCTTGTTTGTAAAAGATGGGACCTTTACTTGTTAGTTTGACAAGCAGTGCAATGAGAAGATAAAAAGGGCTAAATAAGAGTATAAAAACTAAGGAAAAAACAATATCAAAACTTCGTTTTAATACCAAATTGTATCCTAAACGAAGTGGAATATTTCGGATGGAAATGATAGGAATTCCATCCAGAACTTCCACTCTTCCTTTGGCAGTTACAATTTCTTCATAACTAGGAATTACTTTTAAATCAATTCCATGAAAGTCTGCAATATCGATGACGTCTTTCAATGAATCCCCTTCTTCGTGAGAAAGAGCATATACGATTAAATCAATATGGTTATTTTCTACAAAGGATTCCAGTGATTTTGTCGTTGTAACGGTTTGAATGATTTTGGGTGAGAGGTTTTTTTTACCAGATACAAAACCTTTTACTGTATAACCGTAAATCGAATGTTTGCCTAATGTTTTCGAAAAATTGATAGCAGATTTTCCCGTTCCTATGATGAGAACTGCCTTAAGATTGTAACCTTTACTTCTTAAATATTGCATAAAGGTTCTTAAAACAAAATGAGAAAAAGAAGTTAGAACGACAGTACAAACAGCAAAATAACCAATGACAAGGCGTGAAAAACTTTCTCCTCGAAAGAAAAAAAGTAAGGAAAGTACAACAAGTAAATTTAAAACAACACCTGATATGATAGCAAATAATTCATCCGAAAACGATAAACCTCTTCTGGGATGATACAAATCGATGGATAAAAAAGATAACACTTGAGAAAACCCAAGAACGATTCCTAAAATCAAATAGTAAACTGGTTCAATGGTTTGGATTTGAAAACTTGAGTCAGGTGATAGATAGTACCGAATCACATAAGCACATAAAAAACTAGTTAAACCGATAAAAAAGTCAGTAACCAGAAACAAAAGTTTAAAGGATTGGCTTCTTTCTTTTAACATAATTATTCCGTTAAGTCTGTCGTTGTCCCATCCAAAGGACGTTTTCTAAATCGATACAAACGAACTCTTGTCGCTTGAGCGGATGCGGAATCTCCAAAACTGAAGTTGGTGAGGTTCACAGATAAATAAACGGATTGGTCATAGAAAGTTAATTGGTTGTTAAGTGTTAAACCACCAGGTAACGCCCGTAAATTCATACTATATCCCAAACGGTATTCCCAGTTATGTAGGTCCATTTTTAAGGTCATCATAAACCGATTGATATTAAATACAGTTTTTTGCCTTTCATTTTGTCCTTGGGCACCCGTTCCTGCCGCAAGGTCTTCCCAAATTGTTGTTTGGTCGTAATTGGTTCCTGTTTGTGAAGTATATAATTCCGGACTTGTATTGAGGGCATAAAACTGCCCTTGTGCTAATGCAGTTAAGCGCCAAGGTTCAGTGACTCGGGAATCCAGTTCAAGTTCTACACCCGTATATCTTGTTACTTTCACATCTGTTTTAAAGAAAAAACGATAACTGTCGAGGAAACTGTCTTTATAAACATGATACCACGTAGAACCAATTTCTAAACTTCGGAAGGCTCGAATGATAGGCCAAGAAAAACCACCCATTTTATAAGATAAAGTTAGGTTGTTTGATAAAGATCGATTTTGGGGAGTATGGTGAACATAATCATTGTTAACGAAAAGACCTGAATAAAAATTCCGTTTTCTTTCGAGTAAACTAGGTCGTCTCGTGGTAAATCCATCAACAAAATCAAAAAAACCACCCACTCTTACAACAGTATAATACCAACGTTGCATATTTGTAAGTCCAGGATTGTACGCGGAAGAAAATTGTCTTAAATCACGAATGGTTCTTACAGAAATATCCCAATCATTTAATGCATAACTTTCTAATGACAATTCAGCTTCGTGTTGGCGTAAATTTCCTAAGATCGGATCTTTTGCTTCTGCTTTATCAGCATCTAAACGGCGATAGGTGGTAGACAAAAAGATTTCTGGAATTCCCATACGAACCGTATGGGATTGACGCACATATTGATAAGATTGTTGTTTGAGTAATGTTGCGTAAGCACGGTTTACATCTCGGTCGGGTCCATTTAATTCACTGCCTGTTCCAGGAAATTCCACTGTTTGTTTTGTTGCTCCCATATAAACAGAAGGCGTGAAAGAAACATACGTTCCCACTGCAATCGGAGAACGAAGTCCTGTTTCCCCAATCACATTGGTTTGGGAACGTAACACATAGTCTTGAAATTGGCTTCTAGGATCCACAACCCCATTGATTGGGTTTACCTTTTGTTGTGGTGGACCATAAATTCGGTTGATATTGGTTTGGAATAACATATCCCAATAAATTGGACTTGCTGTTCCTGGAACGAGACCGATGTTACTTGAGTTACGAATAGTAACTGCAGGTAAAGTATCTTGTGCTGCAAAGTATTGATTGGCTTGGATTTGGTAGACAAGCGTTCGACTCATCGAAATTCCAACACTTAAATCTCCTCTGTTTTCCGTATAATTGAAGTTCCAGTTAAGTAAGTTACGGATGAGACCAAACCGAACATCTCGATAGGTATACATTGATTGTAAGGAATTGGATGGTTGGTAACGATTTCCAAATTCATAATCAAACAATCGATTGCTGTAGTTTTCATATTGCACTTGGAAGTTACGTGTAGCATCTTTTGAAAAATCATTAAATTTTGCGTTTAACCTTAAATCAGCTTTCCACCATGGATCATAGTTAACGCCTGTATTGCGGTAAGGGAGTCCTGAATTGGGAAACATCTCTCCTTTATCTACATTATTTGTGACGGCAACATTTCCAATTCCAAGGTTTTTAAATCGATCTTCATAAACAGGTGTGATGGCGTTATTTTTATAATTTGCATATCCTAAATTGATATTGTAATTGAGGATTGGAGAGAGTTTCCACATCTCCAGTTGGGCAGCTTGTCCTGTTTTTTCATACACATCAAAACGAAACTTATATCCATTTGCTAAAAATAAGTTGTTAGGATAAGAGTCAGACCATTGGTATGAGTTCTGCCAAAAGTATCCTTGGGAATTGTTTTTACCAAATTGTGTGGTAACACCATTTCCTGATTCCGAATTATAAAGGAGAGGGAACATAAATAGAGTGGTTCCACCTACTTTATAAGATACCCATTGTGCTACGACCGTACGATCATCATGGATGATGATTCGTTTTGCCTGAAACGATTCATGTGGCAATTCTGCATTACAAGCAGTAAAGTAACCCATCTCTAATAAATATCGTTTTTCATCTAATCGTTTGATTTTTTGCCCAATGAAGTGTGAGGGAAACATACTCAATTTCGAATTGTATACAACACCTTGGTTTAGTTTGAGATCGTAAATCATACGATCTCCCACTACTTTGGCATTTCCATCTTTGTACTCGACACCACCTTCCGCATAGATTTCTTGCCTTGCCGAATCGATGGATACAGAATCAGCAACCAGTTCACCAGCTTTGATTTTGACTCGAACTTTCCCTCTTAAAACAAGAACACCACCTTTGGTTTTATCAATGTTTAAGAGTTGCCCTTCCGCCGCGTTTTGGATTTGAATCGGGGGACCTTTTTTAGGTTGAGAGCTGAGGAGTGATTCGGGAGTTAACGGTTGTTCTTCGGGTGGGACTAACGCTTCCCTAAGTCTTTCCCGTTTACTATAAATTGTTCCCGTTGGATTCAATCCTAAGTTACGAAGATTGTCTTCTACTTCTCTGTCCGTCATCGCATCCACGGATTTTCGCACAATTCCTCGTTGGATTTGAGCCGTGGTTTGTTTTCTCTCTTCTTCTTGTTGGTTTTTTGAGAGTAAAGTTTGGTCAGGAAAGAGTAATTTTAAGCCATTCGTATCCTGTGCCAGAATTTCCATTCCGATGAGCAAAGAACAAATAGGGATGAGAAAACGAATGGATTTTTGCACAGCGGGCTTCAGAAGTATAGAACGACAGTTTTACACCTATCGAAAAAATCAATGGAAAACCAGGTAGAAATTCGAGGTAGAATCTCCTCCATCCATACAAAAAAGAGGTTGCATAAGTTTCTCTGAAATGGACATAATCTAAGGGCTTGAATCTTTGGGCATAGGTGAGTTTTGAATGGCGAAAACCTACTCTGGCGAAAGAATCCCTGGTACTCTGCGGTACACTCTAAAAATTAGAGAGGGAATCGAAGAACACTGTGTCCAAGTACCGGAACCTTCCATCCAAATCACAACGGATGGATTTGGACCTCTGGAGAGTGCCAATCGTTTGGCTTTAGCCGTTCTTCTGGATTTTACGAAAAACCCTCAAATTTCCTTTGCGCACTACAAAGATTTCAATTTCTTTTTAGCAGGTCTTTTATCGGAAGACAATTGGATGTTGCATTCCAACCGAATTGAGTTGTTCTTTAAAATGATAGAAATGCCTAAACAGGAAAAAAAGCCCATTCTCTTGGGTCATCCTTAGTCCTTATTTCCAAACTAAATTGGCTTCACGACAGGCAAGGTGAAAATCCAAGCGGATTGTAGATCATCCCGCCTGAGGTTCCCTTTGTGTTCTGCAATGATACTTCTTGTGACATCCAGGGAGTTCATTTGGGAGATTCCCATCATCAGATCTTCTCCCCCATTGTCTTTGATTTTGATTTCCACAAATTCATTTCCGTTGTCTTCGGTTATCGAGAGGGAAACAGCAATTTTTCTGCCAATCGAGTCTTCTCTTGTGTTCACACGAAGCCTTGCATCTTGGATGAGATTGAGAAGGACTTGTTTGATTTTCTGCGGTTGGCAATAGACATGAGGAATGTCCCCCATTTCCAATTCACATTGGATGCCTTCTTTTAAAAAGTATTGGTGTAAAAAAGATCGTGTGTCACTTAAAATGCTCACCAGATTTGAATACGTCCACTGCGAGTTGGTCGATTGCGAATAGGACACTAAATTTTTGACAATCTTTGCAATTCGTTCTGACTCTTCTGTAATTTTGTCTGCTTTTTCTTTTAAGGAAGTGTTCGAAGTTTTTTTCGCTTCTAAAGCGATGAGGTCTGCCAAATTTAGTATGGAAGTGAGAGGATTATTCACTTCATGGGAAATTCCCGAAGCAACAAGGGCAATGGTTTCCCATTTTTGATTTTCCGCAAGTCTACTTTCCACAACACGAATGTGTTTTTGTACTTGGGATTTATAAATGGCCATTTCTACCGAGATGTACAAATCCCGGCTATTAAAGGGTTTGATTAAGTATCCAAAAGGTTCTGTGGTTTTGGCACGGTTGATGGTGGCTTCATCGGAATACGCTGTGAGATAAATGACAGGGATTTCCTTGGTGCGTTTGATTCTTCCCGCAATTTCAATTCCATCCATGGGACCATTTAACATGATGTCCATGAGAACCAAATCAAAATGTTCCGCTTCAATTTGTTCCAAGGCATCGTTTGCTTCTGACACATAACTTGCTTGGTAACCATATTGTTTTAATGTCGAACAAATATTAATGGCAATGATCCTCTCGTCTTCTACTACGAGAATCTTCTTTACATCTGTTTCTTTTTCGGTGCCAACCATTGTTGTCATTGTTTTACATTACCAGTCCAAACAATCAAACAGAATAATTTCCGTTTGTCAACAGAAACCAGACAACAAATCTCTGTATTGTGACGATGGATTTAAATGATGCCCAGAACGAAGTGGTACACACAAAAGATGGTCCCATTTTAGTCGTCGCTGGTGCAGGTACGGGGAAAACCAATACACTTGTACACAAACTTGCCCACCTTGTCAAAACAGGTACAAATCCTGAATCCATTCTCCTACTCACATTTACTCGAAGAGCAGCCAAGGAAATGCTTGGTCGTGCCGCGGGAATCCTTGACCAAAGGATGATGTCTGTAAAGGGAGGAACCTTTCATTCCTTTTGCCAATTGTTTCTCCGTCGGTATGGGCATTCTATTTCCGTACATCCTAATTTTACAATTTTAGATGAGGAAGACACCTTGGGTTTTGTGGGGATGGCAAGAGATCAAATCGTCACACCTAATACAAAACAACGATTCCCCAAAAAAGAAACCTTGGCGGAAATTTTTTCTACCAGTTTTAATTTGCAAATCTCACTAGATAAACTCATCCAAAAAGAATACCCAATGTTTATCGGGTTAACCAAAGAGATCCAAGAAATCAAAACCAAGTTTATCGAATTCAAACGAAAACACGATGCATTGGATTTTGATGATTTACTCGATTTCACAAGAAGTATCTTGATGTCGGACGAAACCATCCGCGAAAAAATGGCTTCGGTTTACCAATATATCCTTGTGGATGAATACCAAGATACAAATCGAATCCAAGCACATATCGCCTGTTTGCTTGCAAGTAAACACCAAAATATTCTGGTGGTTGGAGATGATGCTCAATGTATCTACGGATTTCGTGGTGCCAATGTTCGAAATATGTTGGATTTTCCCAAAATTTTCCCAAACACAAAGATCATTCAACTAACAGAAAACTATCGAAGTGTACAACCTATTTTAGATGTTGCCAATGCGGTTTTAGAAGGAAGTAAAGAAAATTATAAAAAAAATCTTTTTTCTAATAAACCAAAATTATTAGAAAAACCTTTTTTAGTAAAATTAGAAAATCTGGAAGAAGAAGCTGAATGGATTTCCTCATTATTGTTAGAACTGAGTGAAAATGGAGAATCATTTTCTGATATGGCGGTTCTTTTTCGGGCAGGATACTCTTCACACCTATTGGAAATGCAATTGACTGCTAAAAAAATTCCATATCGTAAGTATGGTGGAAAACGATTTTTAGATTTAGCACATATCAAGGATACCATTGCCTATTTAAAAGTAATCGAAAATCCAAAGGACATTCTTTCATGGAATCGTATTTTGTTACTGGAAGATCATATTGGTAAAAAATATGCTCACCTTTTATACAAACAACTGGAAACAAATCATTTTGATTACAAAAATGATCCTAATTTCTTTTTGGGATTTCCGGAACAAACAAAACTTTCTTTTGTCAAATTATTAGAATGTTTGCATGCAATTCCAAAAGAACAATCGAACCCATATCAAATTTTAGAACAGATTTTAACTCATTATCTACCAATTCTCGAGAACACATACGATGATGCTGAGAAACGAAAACCTGATTTAGAAGCACTCCGGTTCCTTTCGAAAAAAGAAACCAATCTCACTGAATATCTTTCCCAATTGGTCTTAAATCCAGTGGAAGGAAAGGAAATTGGATCTCTAGACGATAAGGAAAATGAATTTGTCACTCTTTCCACCATCCATTCGGCAAAAGGATTGGAATGGAAGTATGTGGTGACCATGCAAGTTGTGGAAGGAATTTTACCTAATCACAGAATCAAAACAGTGCAAGAATTGGAAGAAGAACGTAGATTGTTGTATGTGGCAATCACCAGGGCCAAATCTACCCTGTACTTAACCTATCCGGTCACAAATGAAAAAAATCGATTTACGTCCGTTAGCCGTTTCGTATCCGATTTGCCAAACGATAAAGATTTGTTTACCAAATGGGAAAAGTTACAGAATCAGGAAAATACAAAAAAGGAAAAACAGAGCCAAAATGATGGGTCACCTGATCCGTTTCAATCCATCCAAAACTACTTTTTGAATTGATTTTTTATTTTAGACCTGTCCAATAGAGACGGATTTGGAGTAATTATGAAATTTTATCGGCAAACTATCCTTTTGGGAATTGTATTCGTTTTTTTATTCGTTAACTGTGCATCCAATGATACAAAAGAATCTACAGATGGGAAAGACCAAGATTCGAAATCAAATTCACGTAGTGCCAATTTAGAAGACCCTGAAAAAGGTGGAAAAAAATTCGGTTGTATCGAAGGCAACTGCGTCAACGGCGTAGGTAAATATGTATACGACAATGGAGATGTATACACAGGTTCTTTTAAAAATGATGTAAGAGATGGAAGTGGAAATTTTTTATATGCCGATGGGGAAAAGTTTAACGGAACCTATGTGGAAGATAAAAAACAAGGCCCTGGAGAGTATTCATTTAAAAACGGGGATAAATACGTTGGGGAATTTCAAAACGGTCAAATCAATGGAAAAGGAACCTATACGTTCAAAGATGGTAAATCCGTATCAGGTGACTTTAGCTCCGATGGCCAAGAAGGTATCGGAGTTTTATTAGAGGAAGGAAAATCCAGAAACTGTAAAATCTCTGGAAGAAAATTACTCTGCGAATGAATTTTCGTTTATAATTGGCAGTTTGGTTTTTTGCCAGACTGCAAAGCAGTTTCATACAATGCCATTGCTTTTGGCATTGCTTCATTTAGTTGTTTCATCCTCGTTTCATCAGAAGGATGCGTTGATAAAAGTTCGTTTGGTTTTCCAGAACTCATAGCACTCATATTCTTCCAAAGATTAACACTTTCTCTCGGATCAAACCCAGACTTTGCCATAATTTCCAAACCAATGAGATCTGCTTCCGATTCATGTTTTCTGGAAAAAGGCAAAAGTACTCCGAACTTTGCACCCATACCGAGGGCACCTGCTACTGTAGGTTTTCCCATAGTTTCCAATACTTTCATCGATCCAGAAGCAAGTTGGTTTTGAGAAACACGTTCATTTCCATGGCGTGCAATCACATGCCCAATTTCATGTCCAATCACAGCAGCTAACTGATCTTTGTTTTTTGCAACGGAAAACATTCCCGTATAAACTCCGATTTTTCCGCCAGGTAAAGCAAAGGCATTGGGAGTATTATCTTTAAAGACAACTACTTCCCAATTGGTAACACCAGTTGTATCCGTTGTCACTTGCAGTTGAGATTCCACAATACATTTCACATAAGCATTGGTATTGGATCTTGGATCAATGGGTGTTTTTGATTTCATATCCGCAAAGGCTTCGTTTCCCATTTCATTCATTTGGTCGTCTTTGACGAGAATGATTTGTTTTCGACCCGTTGGGGAAGTGCTACAATGCGTAATGAAAGTGATTGTGATGAGGAAGATTAAACTTCGAATCATGAGGTTTCCTTTTTGTAAAATTGATCTAAAAATGGTATAATTTCTGGAAATGGAACTGGTTTGGATAACCAATATCCTTGGATTTCATCACATTGGTAGGATTGTAATAGTTCCAATTGTTCTAATTCTTCCACACCTTCCGCAACAACCGTATAACCTAAGTCATGTGCCATGTTTATAATTGAAATCAGTAAAAAACTTTCTTTGTTTCCTACGTGGACATTGTTTAAAAAAGACTTATCAATTTTGAGAATGGAAAGAGGTAATTTTTCCAAATAGGACAAAGAAGAAAATCCAGTTCCAAAATCATCCAAAGCCACTTTCACACCAATATCAATTAAATTGGAAAGAATTGGCACGGTATCGGATAGATTTTTCATCGCTAAACTTTCTGTGATCTCTACTTGTAAGGAAGAATACGGTATCCCTCTTCTTTTGTGTAAATCGACAATCCAATGGAAAATATTTTGGTCATAAAATACTTGTGGGCTTAAGTTTACGGCAATGGAGATCGGATATCCTTTTTTGATTTGGACTTCTTCGATCACATTAGCAGTTTGTTCCAAAACAAAACGAGTGATGGGAACAATGAGACCTGAGTCTTCTGCCAATGGGATAAATTCGGCAGGGGAAACCATTCCCCTTTGTGGATGGCGCCACCTTACGAGTGCTTCCCAGTGCCCAATCTGATTCGACTTTAGATCCAAAATGGGTTGGAAAAACACAGAGATTTCATTGTGAATTAATGCTTTTTTTAAATCATTTTGGATTTCCAACTGGAAGTGGATTTTTTCCTGCATGGCTTGGTTAAACACTGCCACTGTTCCTACTTTTTGTGATTTCGCATGGAACATGGCAATTTCTGCATTCCGAAGTAATACATCGGCTTCTTTTCCCCCTAAACCAAAAGCCGAAATCCCATAAGAAGCCGTTAAATAAATTTCATAACCACCTAGAGGGATTGGGTCTCCTAAAAATTCAAACAACCGATACGCATAATCCACCGCTTCTTCAATCGACAAAAGATGATTGAGTAAAATGGAAAAATTGTCAGCACCTAACCGAGTGATAATGGCATCTTTATCCGAAAACTGTTTTAAACGTTCTGAAAAAATAATTAATATTTTATCGCCAGATTCGTTTCCGAGAGAGTGATTGATCCGCTTAAAATTGTCTATATTGATACAAAAAACAATTGGATATCCATCTTTTTGGATATTGTAAGTGAAGATTTTTTGTTCAATCCGGGCAAGATACAGGGCTCGATTGGGTAAACCCGTGAGGTTATCATAAAAAGCATCGTGAGTGAGTTGCTCTTCCGCTAATTTCTGGTCGGTGATATCATGATGAATCGCTATGTATTGAAATACTGATCCATCAGTCCCAATAAAAGGAACAATGGTTGTATCCACCCAAAAAAGACTTCCATCTTTTTTTGTGTTTAGAATTTCTCCCCGCCAAACTTTCCCTTTGTGGATGGATTCCCATATTTTAGCCCAATCCTCTTTGGACTTGTTTTGGCTTTTTAAAATTCTATGGTTATGTCCTAGAAGTTCAAAACTTTCATAACCAGTGATTTTGGCAAAGGCATCATTGACATAGGTGATGATCCCATTTGCATCGGTAATCGAAACTTTATTTGCTTGGTCTAATGCAAACTTTTGTAACTGAATCTCTTTGAGTGATTGGTACAAAAACGTTTCAGTGGTATTTTTTTCTTTTCGGTAAACAAGTTCCCTTCTTTCTCGTTCTAAAACTTCCGTTAAACGTAAAAGTGTTTTTCGATCAATGATATCATTCACACCAGATTTCATGTACAAAAGATTTTTATGAAAGTCTTCTGGTTCACTGAGTAAGATGACTGGAATGTCGATTTTTTTTTCGTTCAGAAATTTTAAGAAGAATGAGATCTCCGATTGAAACGGAGCACGTGTGCTACAGATAATGGCATCCCAATCCTCCTCTAAAACGGTTGCTTCAAAATTGGCAGATGATTCCACCACACGATACAAAGGACTTAGGCCATTTGCCTTCATTTCCCGCACTAAATCAAAAACGCTGTTTGAGTCGTTTTCTAATATTAAAACACTGATTGGACTTGCCATTATGAATGCCGAACCGGCTTTGTTCCCCAGGTAAGTGTATGCAAAAAACTAGAAATCTCAACCGAAAAAAGATTCAAATTTTCTCTTAAATTTCGTCCAATGGGTCAGTGCATCCCAAGGTTTTTGAAACAAGTTATATCCGAAAGGAATACTTAGAACACGAGTTGCGGAAACTCCTGCTCGATATGAATGACTTAGAATACAAAGATTTAAGTGAGTATGATAAAGGTGGGTATGATGGTTTTAACCAGGCGATCACTTTGGTCTTAAAAAAACTGCAAAACTAGGGTTTTTTCTAGTAAACTCTTTCTTCTCCCTCACAAACAATGAGTTTCTACAAAAATTCTTTACAAAATTAGATGAAAAACGGATAGTATACGTGCCAGTAGGAAGTTCAATGAATTTCACAACAAAACAAGTTAAAAATCATACAGTTGTTACCTTAGAGGGATCCCTCGACATTTATTCTGCACCCGCACTCAAAAAAGAGCTTCATAAAATCATTGATGATGGAGCTGAATCAGTAGCAATCGATATGATCAATATTAAATTATTGGATTCTTCTGGAATTGCCTTACTTGCTAATTTGCAAAAGAAACTCAAATCGGAAGAAGGTCAGTTTTTTCTATTGAATGTGAGCCAAGATGTGATGGTGATTTTAAAACTTTCCAGTTTAGATAAGTTTTTCACCATTTTAGGGAGCGAAGCCGAACTTCCTTAAACCCCTTCCTGTTAGAGCCGAAAGAATTTGACTTCGGCTCTTGTTACGGGACTTTCTCCCCCTTGTCCATAAATCCAGTCTCCTGTTTGGTTTTGGTTCCACTGGTTCGATTCACCCATCACTCCACTACCCGTTCCCAATTTGATTTTTCCTTTTTTAGGATTTGTGGATCGCACAGAAACAATTAGATCATAAGGCACATTCAGTCCGAAACTACCTAGTTTGAGATTGGCAAGTTTTCCTTCAATTTGAACTTCATCACAAATAACTTCCCTTCCATCTCTCAGTTTCACTTTCAATTTGATGGGAACATTGGACTCTTGTTTTTCTGTGACAGGGCGTTTGGTTTGTGTTTCTAGTTTTGTATCTGTAGCCACTGTGGTTTCCGAAACCAGAGGAATTTTTTCTTCAGAGACAACTGCTGCTAAATTTTTAGTTTCTTCTTTGGAATCCTCTAACGATAGTTTGATTTCATCTTTGATTTGGTTTAATTCTTTGGTTTCTTCTACGGAAAGGTTTCCAGTGGATTCTGTTTTCAGAATTTTTTCAATGATCACTGGTTTTAGAACTAAGGTTTTCCCTTCTTCGATATTTTCAGCAGCTTTGGCATCCCCTAGTTTATTTGCTTCCTCTTTAGAGAAGGCAACGAGGGATTTATTTTCTTGGTAAAAATTTCCGATGAGCAGGAGCCGTCTGTTCGCACGAATGGCTACTTCTTTATTTTCCTTTTGTTTGACGAGTTGGATGTATTCTTTTACAGCGTTGGAAGTTTTTCCGAGTTCTTCCATTGATCTTGCTTTGATATAAGATTGGTCATTTGAGAGAGTTGGTAAACTTTCTAAAGTTCGTAGAGTTTCTTCGTAGTCACCACTTTGGAAAAGAGAATATGCTAACTCTTCTGGTGATTTCTTTTTCGATTTTAATTCTTCTTTTTTCTTTTCCCCATCTTCTAAGAAACTGATGAGAAGAGCTGCATTTTCTGAATAATGAGAACCAGGAAAAAGATCAATTGCTTTATTCAGTTTCACAAACGCTTTTTCCCTTTCCCCCATCATCACAAGGCAATAACCATGGTGTAACAAAGTAAAGGCCATCTCATCAGATAAAGAAGAAGTAATGGATTCTTCCAATTCTTGGTATTTTTTAGCAGCGATTGGATATTTCCTAGTTCGCTCCATATAAAAGGCAAACTGCAAACGAATGATTGTTTTTTGTTGTTCTTCTAGTTCCAGTGGAGATTTAAAATTGAGAAAACGTACAGAATTGATCACAAAAAGACCAAATCGATCCTTCCAACCCATTTTTAAATCCATACCTTCCGTTTCGGAGTTCATGATTCCCGATTCTAAGATATTCACTTTGACTTCCGTCATGTAATCATCTTTCGATAAAAACATTTGTTTTAAACGTTCTCGCAAGGTCTGCGAAGAAAGTTCATAATTCATAAGTTGGTCTCTGAGAATACCAAATCGTAATTCTTGGAGTTTAACACTGACTATGGCATCAGAGGCCATGGCAAAAAATAAGAATAGAATTCCAAATAAGGAGAAAAAGAAAAACTTTTTCATTCTGGTACATCAAGGACTAACATAGTGACATCATCCTTATACTCGTCATGTTTTTCATCCAACATAGCCATTGCTTTTTCAACAATTTCTGCATTGGTCAAATGGATGTTTTCTAAAACGATTTCGGTAAACCGTTCTAACCCAAACAACCCACCTTCTTTGATGGGAGTTTCCACAACTCCATCCGTATAAAGAATAATTTTATCACCAGGTTCAACAGGAAAGGATTCCAAAGAATATTGGATGTCATCGCCCATACCAAGAGGTGGACCTGAACTATCGATGAAACGCACTTCCTTTGTGGATGGTCGGATGATAAAAGGTGCATTGTGTCCAGCATTCACAAACTTAACCACACCAGGTTCATCAAAAACAACAAATACACCTGTTGCAAAAAAGGAAGCTTGTAATCGGTTTGCGATCACTTCTCCCAAAGAATTGATTGCATGAATGGGTGCTGGGTTTTCTTTCATGATGGATTGTAAAGACATTGCCATAACTACTGTTACAAGGGCTGCGGAAACACCATGACCTGAGGCATCAGCGAGAAAGAATCCATAAAAATTTTGTTCTGGAACGTGGAAGTATTGATATAAATCTCCAGAAACTTCCCGCATAGGTCTGTACAATTTCCCGATATTGAATTTCTTAAATTTTTTAACGGAAGGTAAAAAGAGTTCTTGGACTTCTTTGCCAATTTGAAGTTCTTGATTGATTTCTTGATTGAGTCGTGTAATTGTTGTTACTTTGTTGTGGATCTCTTCCGCCATAAGGTTAAAGGAGTTTCCTAAACTATCGAGTTCATCATTACTTTTGAAATCCCAAGTGACCCTTGCTTCCAAGTTTCCCGTTGCCATGTCTTTGGATGCAACTTCCAATGCTCCCACTCTTTTAAAGATCGCACGATACACCAAAATTGCAAAAATGATATGGAATACAACTCCCCAGATGACGGCATAACCTACCTGGATGTACAGTTGTTTTAATCTATCTTGGATGGGTGAGATATTAAAATGGGTAAATAAAAAAACTTCTCTATCATCGGACAATCGAATGGGTAATAAAAAGTTCACAGTAAAGTCAGATTCATTTAAATCCAAACTATATCTTGCTTTGAATAAATTCCCTTCTTTGTCAGAAGAAACTTCTTTGGTTTTTTTGAGAACTGATTCCGGAATGGAGATTTTGGAAAGTTCAGATTCCGGTTCCGTTTGAATGATTTTTCCTTCTGGATCAAAAAAAGTGAATTTTGTGATTTCATAGAGTTTTAAAGTCTTACGGAACACTTCAAAACTTTCATCACGCTTGCCAGTGAGCCCTATGGTTTGGATGTCAGTGAGGATCGTGTTTGCCAAATTTTCCGATTGGAATTGGAAGTTTTTCAAAAGCAGGTCGGATTGGTTTTCAAAAATCATCACCGTAAAAAAGATGATATTTAAAAAGGCTAAAAGGGAATAAAAGAGTCCAATCTTAAAGCGTAAGGAATTCGTCGTTTTGGTTTTGCTTTTGTTCACGGCAATTACTAGTATTGTCGATAATTAAGTGATAGAAATCTATCACAAATTTGAGAATTTCCATTGGTTTTAAAGATCCACATAGCATTGATTCGTAAGTTAGGGCAGAGAGTTTTCCTTTTGGGAATCCTAGTTCTGGTCTCTTCCCTCTCTGCGGATAAAATCCGATTGAAATCGGGGGAAGTACTGAATGGAAAAGTGCAAAATGTGACCCCCACCCATGTGGAATGGATCGACCAAGGAAAAAAGTATAAATTCCTGAACGAGGATGTTCTTGGAATTGATGTGGGATATGATGGCCTTCCGACCTGTGCAGATTACAAAACCTTTGGTGTGGAAGACTGCGATTTAATCCTCACTCGACTGACAAAAACAAATGCTAGTTTCTCCAAAAAAAGTAGTCCCTTGGAACTCGAAACCATTCCGATCAAAAAAATCGCTACCATGAAAGTGACGGCAGAATCTGGTTCTCCCGTGGATCGTTACATCCAAATCGGAACCAAAGGAAAGTGGACTTTTAAAAACAAAGAAATTTTTGGACTTTATAAATCTTTGGACAGAGGTCGTATGACTTTTGAAACCGAGGATAAAAAATTAGAAACAGCAGATCTCTTGGAATTTCAGTCTTACGAATACCAAAACAAATCCATCATTGTAAAAGTGATCAAAGAAGAAACACCTAAGGTGATTCCTGGTTATACCTCGATTTCCGAAAAACGATATGGGAAAGCCGCATTTTTGTTTACCACTGCCCTTGTTTCAGGACTTGGAATGGCATATGAGTACAATATGTCCGTAAAAGCCATCAACCAAGATCTGGAATACATCCCTACTGGTGATGGTCGTGTGTTTTTAGTTTCCAATACCTTGGGAAATGATCGTTATGATTTTCATAGACAAAGGTTTACGATCTATGCTGCTGTATTTGCTTCTATTTTGACTTATAGTTTTATAGATAGTTTTTATTTAGGACAGAGAGATTCCAATAAAGAAAACTCACAAGCTGTCTATCTAAAACCTTTGTTAGACTTCAAAAACAATGTGAACCCATTTCTTAGCGCCAAAACACAAACAAATCCCAATGATTCGCTTCATTATGGGTTTAGTTTTGAAACTTCATTTTAGAAAAACAAAATCGTCTTATACTTGGACTTTTCGTAAAAAAAGATTTTTTAAATTTTGTTTCAGTCGTAATAAGTTCCACTTCATTAAAAACAAAAAGGGAATGGAATCAAGTTGGCACATCACCCCACAATTTCCTTCTTCATTTTCCCGACTCCATAGGATTTTTCCACCTAACCCGGAAAAACAAGTGAGTCCTATCCATAAATCAAATGTTGCTTTCGTATTTTTATCGTAACTTTGGGAAGTCGGTAAATAAAACAAATTTACTGTGATATGAAAGATTGCGGAATTTTCCTCTTTGTCACCTACCTGCATATCCACTGAACTAAATAAGGGAACGGCAAGCATTCGGTCTCGAAAGAAATATGGGTTGAGAATCCCAGCAAAAAAGAACATTAGAGCAAGTACTATTGGATACATGACAAATAAGGCAAAATAATCTTGCTTCACAAGGTCGGGAAACTTATGGGAAATCCAATCAGGTGAATCATACAAAAGATAAATGGATAAAATACCTGGGATTAGAAAAAAGATGGTTAAAATCGTATGACGTAAGTTAGGGTATTGGAACAACCTGATTCCCGATGTGGAGATATGTTTTTGAACGTTTTGAATCCAACCTTCATGTCGGTTGTGCCGACTCAAAATTTCATACTCTTCCATACTCATATCCATGAGTTTTAAGATCTGGCCTGGAACTAAAATCCTAGATTTGGCAATGGTGACCTCTAACATAAAAAAAAGTGTGAGAATACAAATGGGTAAAATCACAAGCAGGTCAATTTCTTGGAATAAGGAAAGGTTATAAAGACCGTGGATGAAAACACAGAGAGAAAATCCGATGGACAAATTTCCCCATTTGAACACAGGATTTTTATGGAAGAGAAACATCATGGTAAAAGCACCCACGAGTCCACCATTCATCATATGAATCGGAAGTGCGGTGATGGAGCGAAGTACTTGCGACCAAAGTCCAGTATTGATGAAATACAAAATGTTTTCTAAAAGACCAAACCCACCTCCGAGGACAAGGCCATAAAAAATCCCGTCAGTCACAGTGAATTCATCTTGGTTTTTACTAAAAAACAAATAGATCCCCAGTAGTTTTGAAAACTCTTCGACAAACGAGGAGAGAAAAAAGGAATTCCAAAGGACATCTGCATTCGGAACCAAATGCAAAAACAAAGCTTGGATTCCTATGGCTATCCCTGCGCTAAATAAGGAAAAAGCAAGTGCTGTGTATTGTAAAAATCCTTCTGTAAATCGATAAAAATGAAAACGGTAAAAGGAATAATAAAACGCTAAGGTGAGAAGATTGATGAGAAAAATGACCAGACTGGGGATGGAGATTTGAATGGACATTTACTTCTATTAACGACAAATTAAAATCAGAAAATGAATCAAAACTAAGGATTTAAAGCTTTAAACCAGGTGTTTGACCGCTTTTCGAAGGCCTTCAATGGTCAGAGGAAACATTGATACAACGTCTTCAATGGCTTCGATTGTGGGAGCTCCCCAAAATCGTTTTGGCTCTGGGTTTAACCAAATAGAATCTGGAAAATAACCTACAAGTTCTTTGAGGCATTCCAATCCACTTTTGGCTTTTTTCTCTTTTTCTTCTTTGGATTGGGAATGATAGGCATACAAATTATATGGAGTTCCCAATAGTTCGTAGGGAGCCATATAAGCATCCCCAACAAAAATCAGTTTTGTATTTTTACGGAATTTTTCTTCAAAATGTTTCAGAGAGATTCTAGATTGAAATTCGTGATTTTCGTACAGGTATTCATGGAAGATATTATGAAAATAATAATGGTGTACTTCCTTAAAATGATACAAACCCCGACTAGCACTGAATAGCTGGCTCACTCGGTCGGAATGAGGAGTCATACTGCCGCCGATGTCCATGATGAGAACTAGCCTAAGGGAATTTTTACGTTCTCTTTCTTCGACAAGTTCTATTTCGCCTCCATTCTCACAAGTTTTATCAATGGTTTTGTCTACATGGAGTTCCCGTTTGCCTTCTTTTTTGAGAAACCGCAACTCCTTTAAAGCCAGTTGGATGGATCTAGTATCTAAAATTTCATCTTCTCGGTAGGCTTTGTATTTTCGTTCATTCCAGAGGCTGACGCCTGACCGATTGCCCTCTCCTTCTGTATTGCCTCCGATGGAGAGTCCATTTGGATTGAACCCTGAATTTCCAAACGGACTTGTTCCCGAAGTTCCTACCCATTTGCTACCACCGTCATGGCGTTCTTTTTGTTCGGCGAGGCGTTTTTTTAATTCCTCAATCACCTCTTCCATACTCATGTTAGGTGCTTTGTTTTTTTGTTCGTCGGAGAGATCTTTCTGAATATTCTCTTCTAACCATTCCAGAAGAATTTCTCGGAATTGAATTCTTTCTTCCTTCCAACTTCCAAATGTTTTCCCAAACGCCAAGTCATACGCGTCGTAGTGTTTTAAGTCTTTGGCAAAATTAAGTCTACCCACACGATACAATTGGTCTAGATTGATGTAACCAGTTGGATCCGTCAGTTTACGGATGGTTTCTAAAAATGCGATGAGTTCGCCTGTAGAACAGGGAACCGTTTCCTTTCGCAGATTGTAGAAAAAATCCAAAAACATATTAGTTTAAATACACTCGGTAATCTTCTTCTGATTTGAATAAAGTTCCTGCAAAAGGGATTTTACTCGATTCCAAACGTTCCCCTGAGACCAGTAACACTTGGATCCAATCTAATAACTCACTCGTAGACGGTTTTTTTCGGAGGCTCTCGATTTTGCGGATGGAATAAAACATCGCAAGTGCCTTTTCCATAAATTCAGTTTCAATCGATGGATAATGGGCTTTGATGATTTCCTTCATGGACTCTCGTTTCGGAAACTCAATGTAATGAAAAATACATCTTCTTAAAAAAGCATCAGGCAATTCTTTTTCATTATTGGATGTGATGATGACGATCGGTCGTTCTTTGGCTACAATGTGTTCCTTGGTTTCAGGAATAAAAAATTCCATTTTGTCCAATTCGAGTAAAAGGTCGTTTGGAAACTCAATGTCCGCTTTGTCAATTTCATCAATGAGAACCACTGATTTCTTCGGGTCTAAAAAGGCTTCCCCGAGAGCACCTAACCGAATGTAATTTTTGACATCTCTGACTCGGTTCATCGCTTCTTCTTCTGGAAAACGGGAATCATTCAATCGGGAAACAGCATCATAAAAGTACAATCCTTCTTTGGCAAGGCTTGTGGATTTGATATGCCATCGGTAAAAGGTGAGTTTTTTGGACTCTGCGAGGAAACTTGCCAAAAGGGTTTTCCCAGTGCCTGGTTCTCCCTTCAAAAGAAGTGGGCGCTTTGTGATCTCAGCCACTTGTACTGCTTCTTTTAAGTCTTCTGATAGGATGTAATCTGCCATGTCTTTACCTTTTGGACTCCAATCTTTTTCGAAAAACGGGGGAATCTACTAAAAATTGCTTTTTGAAAGAAATTGGGTTCCCATATTAAGAAATTGGAACGATAATAAATATATGGGCGATTTCGATAATACCAAACGAGCGATTGGCGTAGGAAAACTGGACGATTCTCAACGAAAGGATATGTTCAATAAGTTTAAAAGCGCTGGTGGTGAAGTCATCAAAGAAAAAACACCTGCCAAAGAAGATGACAACAAAAAAAGTCGACCTGAACCTAAGGTGAGACAGGGTTCTGTTTCCCGTGGGAGTGACGAAGGTCGTTCCGGTAGTCGTGGTGGTGGAAGTTCTTCCCAAGGAAGGAGTCCTTCCAAAGAAGATGCCAATGCCAACAAATCCCAACTAGATTCCAAAGCCCAATTCGAAAAAGAAATCAGTAGTTTTTCCGCTCGCTTTTCCATCAAACTGAAATGTTGGTTAGCACGAGTTACCCCATTTGGTTCGAGTGACCTCACACCCAAGTTTATGCATGACTTTTCCATTCGTGCCAAACAAGCTCTCATCGAATTGCAATACAGTGGAAATGAATTACTCGCCAACCAACAGTATTCACCTCAACTCAGTAAGACACTTGATCGCATCAATCCTCTACTCGTGGAACTTTTGGCGATGGGTCAAAGATTATACAACGGACCAGAATTAACCGACATTACAGAACCAATTATGACTGCTCCTGAGTCCCCAGTAGCGATTGAACGAGTTCGGAATCAAATATATTCTTTATTTAAAAGGATGTACATCCTTTATCCTTATCAAGAAACATTAAAAAAATCTTTTACGCAAGCTTACGACGAATTACAGAAGTTAGAGGGAAAACCTTCACTCATTTATGCCAATAAAAAACGAAAGGTATTACAAGAAATTGATACCTTGTTCGATGGTTTCTTTGATCGTTTGTATTTGGTTGTGATCCGTGCGGAAAATAAAAACATCCCACTCATTTCTCGTTATATGGAAACTCTTTTGGGCATCACACCAGAAGACAAACCAGGACAACGAAAATCTGGTGAAAATGTTCCTGGTGGTAAACAAGTAGAAACCAAAGAAGAAAGGGATGCGGAAAACGCTGCCAAAGAAGAGGAAAAAAAGGAAGAAGAAGTTCCTTTGTCCAAAGAACAAGCGTATGGATTACGATTGATGCAAATGTATTCCATTCCGAAATTACGGAAAAAATTTGATCCAAAAAATGAATATATAAACATTCCCGATGCAGACAAAGCTCTTTTGTCTCTTTTTTATTTTTATGAATTTGATGATGAGTATTCGTTTGTTATGACAACGAAAAAAATCGATATCAAACCTGGTTCCTTAAATGGGGTCAAAGTGGATTATAGACAAAAGATGTTGGATATCTATGAAAGTACACGAACCATCATAGACCAATTTCGCATTTACCATGATATCCTAAGGGAATTAGAAAAACACAAAGCAAATCCTGGTGTGAATTACATCGAAGCTTCCAAAAAACTCACAGGAATCGAACAGAAACGCACAGGCCAGTCGCGCACCGTTCGTTTAGCAATCAAAGAGTTTAGTTTAAAATCAAGAGATGCCCTTCTCGTCCTCATCAAAGATATGAAGGGAAAAAAAGAAATCGTCGCGAACATGAATGATGTATTGACTTTGGATTCCATGGAGTCGCGAAAGCGACTGAACAAAAAACCGGTCAAACAATGTATCATGGAAGCCTATTGTTACTTACTCGCCCTTCATGATAGGATCGAAACTGGTGATTTATTTGGTGGGCTTGTGGAATTAACGCCAGAACAAATGAAATCTTCGTTCGGTGTGGACATGGAAGTTGCCAAGGAATCCGATTCTCCAGATGCTTCCGAACTCGAGGGTGAGCCAAAGGCAGAATTGGAAGGGAAAAATCCAACTACGGAAGAATCTCTTTCCAAAGAGGAAACTCCAACTGAGCAAACAAATGACAGTTTAGAGGATCTTTCCGACGATGACATATTACCGACAGGAAATCCCTTTTAATGGCAGTCATCAAAATCGCAATTTACCAAAAGAATTTACACAAACGATTCACACCTGACGAAATTTCGAAGATCCAACAAAGTAAGGCCCATTTTTTACTTTTACCAGAAGGATATCCTCATTTCTTCCAAAGTGTTTCTCCTTCCGATGCGGCAAAACATGAAAAGGAATACCAAGACCATCTCTTAGAAATTTCCGAAAAATTTACAGGTGTGATCCTCGGTGGTAGCCACTATCGTAAAAATGAAGACGGAAATTTAGTTTCCGCTCTTCCCATCGTACAGTCGTTAGTCCTTGTAGACTTTTATGAGAAAAAAACACCAAATGAAAAAATAGATCTTGGAACTAAACCAGGTAAAACGGAATCGATTTTCATTATGGGGGGACTCCGATTTGGAATCTTACTTGGAGAGGATTTAAAAAACGAGTCCATCTGGGAAGAATTCAAAAAAGAGAATATTGAAATCATTTTCCATTTGGATTCCATAAGAAGTGAACGAACTTATGAGGAAGACTTAAGTTTTTACGAGTCCTTGGCTAAAACGAAGAATATCCACCTGATTCGAGTTTGTGGACCATCGGATGGAATTGCTGCTCGTAGTTTGTATGCATCCCCTTCTGGGATCAATTGGAAAGTGGGAAAAGTGGAAGAAGACAAAGATGTTTTCAAAACTCTCTCTGTCAATGTGATGCGGAGTTATTTGTTATAAGGAACTGTTTTTCTAAATTCGTCTAACAGTTCCTTAAATTCAATTTTTAGGTTTTATTTTTTATCCATCTCTTTCCAGTCCATGGTAAAGAGTAAAATGACGATTCCAATCGAAACACAAGAGTCTGCCACATTAAACGCAGGCCATCTGTCAAAAAGTAAGAAGTCTGGCCATTCAAAGTCTAAAAAGTCAACGACACCGATAAATTCGATTCCTGGTTTTTCAGGAGTGAAACCGAATCGAAAACCACTGCCAGGGATTTTAACAAAAAACTTATCGATAAAATTTCCGAAAGCACCTGCCATCACAAAATTCCATCCCCAAACATTCCCTAAATCAGAATTTTGCCATCGGTAAAAAATCAAAAATACGATCGCAAACCCAGTGGCAAATAAAGATGGTAATGCGTTGTCTTGGAATAAACCAAAAACAAATCCAGTGTTAAATGTTAATGAAAGTCTAAAAAATTCACCGAGAACGGGGATACTTTCATGACGATACATTTTGATGATGATGATGTATTTAGTGAGTAAGTCTAAAAAAAGACCAAATGCAACAAATGCCAAATAACCAGGCTTAAATACTGAGAAAAAGGGTGTGTTTGGTAATTTCATAAAAAGGGGTATTTTTGAGTTAATTCCGTTTATTTTTGTTTCCAATAACTTAGACTCGATTTGGCTAGAGACCAAAAACTAAGTCCTGATAGTATATAAAATATAATGCTTGGTTCTTTCCAGGATTTTTCCGCATAATACATTCCAAAAAAGAAAAATAATGATCCGAGGAACCCAAAGGTGAGAATTTCTCTTAATCGAAGTTCTTCCGATTTTAACTGGTCGGGTTTTGTCAATTCGCCCCGATTCCATTTGTAGAGAAACTCATTCAATTCTTTTGGTAAGGAAAATAAACTGGTTAAAAATTCTTCCCCTTCATCCTTCCAAAGTCGTTTGAGTGAACTTCCCTTCAATACAATTTGGGAAAACGGTTTTTCTGCATATTCAATCATAGAACGTGTTGGGTCCAAATACGATGAATTTCCTAACAGTAAGGCAAGCACTCGGTGTAAACTTAAGAAATTGGGTGGCAACTTTAAACTCGATAACAGACGTTTTAAACTCACTTGGATTTCTTTTAAAAAACGTAAGTCCTCTCCAGGTTTTAAAGTATCAAAACTCAAATTTCGAAAGTGATTGGTATCGGCTAATATTCGATTTAATTTTTCAAGGGAGTATTTTACGATTTGAGTTAATTCTTCTTTGGATAAGGAATCCGTCACAGCACCGAGTGCCATAAGTGATTCGGAAACAAGGTGGTAGTCCTTACGCATGGAACCAACTAAAATTCGTTCTAAAATTTGAGTTTCTTCTTCTGAAATCGATTGAACAGCTCCAAAATCGATCAAACAAAGTTCACCTGTTTCCATAAAAATCAAATTCCCAGGGTGAGGATCTGCATGAAAGAATCGATACTCAAAAATCATTAGGATATAAGCACGGATTAATTTTTCTAAATGAAGGCTACGTTTAGTCGGTGCTAAATCTAAATCCAGTTCGTAAATTTTTTTCCCTTCTACAAACTCAGTGACCAGTGTGTGGCGATTACAAAGTTCTTCCACGGGATTTGGAATATAAAAATCTTTTTCAAGTGCAAACATCTGTTTGAGAATTTTTAGATTTTTTAACTCCGTTCGTAAATCCAACTCGGCATGGATCATGGATTGTAATTGGTCTACTACTTCTTTGCCTGAGACACGAACAACAAATCGATCCACAAACCAAATCACTTTGGAAATGGTTCCAAGATCAGACTTTGCAGTTTCTTCGATGCCTGGGTATAGGGTTTTGATCGCCACTTTTTTCTCTTGGTAATAACCGATATGCACTTGAGCAGTGGAAGCACTGGCATAGGAGTTCGTGTCCAAGGATGTAAAAATTTGATTCATGGATTTTCCATAATCCATTTGCCATCTAGCATCGATGGAATAAAAATCCCTAGGTGGAATTTTATCTTGTAAGTCTTGTAATTCCCAAAGGTATTCTTCTGGTAGGATATGAAATAAATTGCTTAAAAATTGTCCAATTTTGATGTAAACTCCACCTAACTGGAAAAAAAGATGTTTGGTCTCAATCCCCTTTTGTTTGAGAAAACTCACTCTTTTTGTATCAAACCTTTCTTTGGAGAGAACTCGTTTTGAAATTTTTGATAAAATCAAATATTGAAAATAGGTTTTCAGAACAAAAGAATAAATGGAAATCGAACGGTTTTGTTTGGATTTCATTTCGATTTCCTATAGATAGATTCAATTGTTTCTAAGATTTTTACATTGTCAGCGATGGTGGCTTCTTTATAGATCTGTTTCTTTTGGATCACATTCACAATTTCGGTATAAATTCCAAGAAAGGCATTCGACAATTCAGGTTTGGGGAAACCTTTTGGAGTATACTCTTGCAAACTATGAAACCCTTGATACAAACGAGAGGGAACGGATCGGTAAAAACGAAATCCATCATTCGAACAAATGATACGATGAGAGCTTGTATGGAGATCCAATTCAAACTGAAAATAATCACGTCCACCTGATACATCTAAGGTGATTTCCACTTGGTTCTCTGTTTGAAAACAAGCGTAGGCTCTTGTTTCTACGATTCCCTTTTTGGGTCTATCTAAAACGGAATGAATGAGTTTTGGTTTTCCCACAATCCAATGGATGAGGTCTACAGCATGGGTTCCATCATGTAATAAGGGTCCTCCACCAAATTTAGAGAATGCGATGCCTGGATTTTTTGCTGAAGTAAATACGGAGGCACGAATGGATTTTAAAACGCCAAAATTCCCTTTTGTTAGTTCATTTTTGACAAACAAGTAACTGGGATGGTATCGTCTTTCATGGTTGATCCAAAGATTGGTTCCCTTTTTTTTAGCCATCGTTTCTATGGACTTCGCATCCTTTACATGCATCGCAACTGGTTTTTCGATGAGGATGTTTGGAATTTCGGAATCGATACATTTTTTTGCTAATCTTACATGGGAAGTACTCGGGGTCGCAATGATTGCAAGATCTGCTTTCGGAAATCGAAACTCATTTGTTAATTTCTCTGGCAAAATGCAAACATTCGTATTCCATGTGGCACGAAACTCATCACAAACTTGGGAACTGGTATCAAAACCACTGATAAACTGAAAATTTTTTTTCCCAAAAGCCGATGCAAGGACTCCCATATGTGTGCAGGGTTTTTTACGGTATGGATCCTTTTCTAATTTTGAGGCGATCCTTCCTAACCCGATGAGAATCACTTTGATTTTGGGTGGTTTCATGTAAGTTTTTCTTTAAAATCTATCTTTCTTTCGAAATTCTGGCTTAGAAGCTATGATCGCACCATTTGAATATTCCCTGTCAACTCTTCTAAGTTTGTTTTCCTTGAAACCAGATTGGGGAAATCCAAAGAATCCAAAATTCCAATGGATTTCTACCTCGTCTCGGGAAATCAAAAAAAACACCCTCTTTGTTCCTCTCCGTGGAGATAGAGATGGTCATGAGTTCATTGTCGATGCCTTACGAAACGGTGCCACTGGATTTTTATGTGAGAAAAACCACCCAATTCTCAAATCCTTATCTTCCTCTGAAATAGAAAAAGCAATCTTTGTCAAAGATACACTCCGTTCTCTAGGAACCCTTGCCAATTTTCATAGAAATCGATTTTGTCCCGTGATTCTTGCCATCACAGGTTCTTCTGGAAAAACAACTACAAAAGATTTGTTAGGTGGATTGTTTTCCTTTTTAGAACCAAAAAGCCTAGTGGTTACGGAGAAAAATTATAATAACGAAATTGGTTTACCGTTCACACTCTTTCGGATCACAGAATTCACTCGAGTTGTGATTTGTGAGATGGGTATGAACCACCGCGGCGAAATCGAAAGACTCTCGAGAATTGCCGAACCCACTCATGCACTCATTACCAATATTGGTTCTGCCCATATCGAAAATTTAAAATCCAGAGAAAACATTGCAGAAGAAAAAATAGATATCATCACAGGATTACGACCTGACGGAGTACTGTTTGTACCTGATGATTTGGATTTTTTAAACCGTGCCAAAATTAGAACCAAACAAATTAAACAAAATCTCATCATCTGGAAACATACCAAAAATCCAGATCTAAAAGTGAATCAAATCAATCAAAATGGATTTGTTTTAGATTGGAAAAAGGAATCCATCCAATGGAAAATTCCAGGACAGAAATTACTCAGTAATGTGAGAGGTATGGTAGCAGTCGGATCTTACTTTGGCATTCCAGACGGGCAAATCCGAAATACGATTCGTTCTTATAAAAGTCCAAACAAACGATTGAATATCAAAAAAGGATTTTATACGATTATCGATGATTGTTATAATGCAAACCCGGAATCGATGTCGTCCAGTATCGATGCTTGTTTGCAATTTGCTGATGGAAAAAATATTGTTTGGGTTCTTGGAACCATGAAAGAATTGGGGAAATTTTCTAAATTTTACCATGAGCGCATCGGGAAAGAATTGAAAAAAATTGGAAAAGGAATCTTGTTAGGGTTAGGCGAAGATACAAAACCCATGGTAAAGCAAGTAAACCATGCTAAACTTTTTACGAACAAACAAGATCTCATACACTTCATCCAAAAGGAAATTCCTAAAAATACTGTGATTTTAGTAAAGGGTTCTCGTTCCATGAAAATGGAAGAAATCGTAGCAGAACTCGAATCTTTTAAAGGTTGAAAGGCAGAGAGGCTTTTTTAGATTCTACGTATGACAAACCTAGTACCAAAAGTAGCCGTGATTATGGGCTCTTATTCTGATTGGGAGACCATGAAAGAATCATGTGAAATCTTGACAGAATTCGGTATTCCTTTTGAAAAAGAAATTGTATCTGCACATCGTTCCCCGGAACGAATGTTTGAATTTGCCAAACAGGCAAAAGACAATGGATTTGGGGTGATTATTGCGGGAGCGGGCGGAGCCGCACACCTTCCTGGAATGACGGCATCTCTCACCACATTGCCAGTATTAGGTGTTCCAGTTCTTTCCAAAGCATTAAATGGAATGGATAGTTTACTTTCCATCGTTCAAATGCCAAAAGGAGTTCCCGTGGGAACCTTAGCCATCGGTACGAGTGGTGCTGCCAATGCAGGATTACTTGCAGTTCGTATTTTATCCTTAATGGATCCGAATTTATCTAAAAAATTAGAAGAGTATGCACATTCCAATTTAGTAACCGCACTCTCTAAAAATGACCAATTGCTTTTGGATTCCAAATGAAAATTGGAGTTTTGGGATCGGGCCAACTTGGCCAAATGATGTGTTTAGAAGCGGTTCCTTTAGGTTATGGCTTTTATTGTTATTCTCCTGAGAAAAACTCACCCGCTGAAAAAGTGGGAGCCAAGGCAACCACGTCCTCTTATGAATCTCTAGACCAAATTGAGAAATTTATAAATGAGGTGGATGTTCTCAGTTTTGAATTTGAAAATATCCCCAAACAAACGTTAGATTTTCTATCAAATCAAAAAAATGTGTCTGTATTTCCACCTCCCAAGGCACTCATCATTGCCCAGGACCGCTTTTTAGAAAAATCTCATTTTCGAAAATTAGGATTTCGCACAGCTAATTTTTTTCACCTAACGCGAGATACGGCAAACATTGCTGTCGCCATTCCTTTTCCTTGGATCATCAAAACCCTTCGATTTGGGTATGATGGGAAAGGCCAAGTGAAAATTAGAACCGAAGAAGAATACAAAGAATTTTTAAATACAGCTTTTCTGTCTGATGCATCTGAATACTTAATCGAAGAAGTCATTCCTTTCCAAAAGGAAATTAGTATCATCCTCACTCGTTTTCAAAACGGAGACATTGTGTGTTATGGTGCCGTGGAAAATGAACACAAAGATCATATTTTGGATCTTTCGATTTTCCCTGCGAGAATTCCAGTGGCTCTCAATTTAGAGGCAATCGAGATGGCTTCCAAATTAGCAGAATCTTTGCATTATGTTGGGACTTTAGGAGTTGAGTTTTTTCTTTTAGACAATCATTTGTATCTGAATGAGTTTGCTCCAAGACCTCATAATACGGGACATTACACACAAGATTGCCAAAGTTTTTCACAGTTTTATTTACATGTTCAGGCAATTGTTGGCAAACTTCCCCCAACAGATGTTAGGCCAAAACCTACATTGATGAAGAATATATTGGGTAATTCTTATGAGGAAAGCCTAACAATCGCAAACGAATTATTAAAAGATGACAGATACCACCTTCACTTATATGCCAAAGAAGAAGCAAAACAGGGCAGAAAAATGGGTCATATGAATTTTAAAGGTAATTTAGAAGAAGTAAATCCCCTCTTCCATGAACTGTAAGTTTTTAATTTGATTTTTTGTTTTCAGAAACTAACGCAACACCCCAATCTCTCACATTGCCTGCCCCTAAACACAAAAGAATATCTCCTGGTCTCAAATGGGGTTTAATGGTTTCTAAATTGGAATTTAGATTTCCGTCTAAAAGAGTTGTCACAGTTGCATTTAAAAATGGCAAAAAACTCGTAGAAGATATGCCAGGAATTTGAGTTTCGCCTGCGGAATAAATCGGTAATAAATAGAGAGAATCTGCATCTAACAGTGATTTCGCGAGATCTTCTAATAGCAGTTGGGTTCGTGTATAACGATGTGGTTGGAAAATCACATGGAGATTTCCCTTTCCTTTGTTTTTCTGTTTTAAGGATTGGATGACCATCTTAATTTCTGTTGGATGGTGTCCATAATCATCAATAACAGTGGTTTCTTGCCACGTTCCCAAAATTTCTTGGCGTCGTTTGACTCCAATATAACGAGATAAAATCTTTGTTGCCTCTTCTGGTGGAATCCCAAGTCGATACGCACAAATAACAGCCACAAGGCCATTTGTCAGGTAATGAACACCAGGGTATGGTAATTGTAATGGATATGTTTTCCCGTTAATGGTAAATTCCAATACATCATTTCTGATTTTATAGAGAATCGTTGTGATTTGAGTTTCCCATTTGTTTTGTAAGGTGCTAAACCATTTTTTTTCCAAAATTTCCTCTGTGACAAGGAGATTCAGATGAAAGTCTTTATGAAACGAAAACTCTTTGTATTTGGATTGTAAAACCGATTGGATGCCTTCATCTCCTACAAATAAAACGGTTTCCCCTGGTGAATGAAACCCCATGTATTCGAAAAACGCATCTTCTAAATTGTTTCGTGTTTTGTAATAGTCTAGGTGGTCATTATCAATATTTGTTAGAAGTCGGTAATTTGCTTTGTGTTTGAGAAAAGTTCCATCGGACTCATCCGATTCATACACTGCGAAACTTCCAAATCCAATTTTTCCACCTCGTTTGTCTAACAAACTCGTATCACCACCAATCATTATGGTAGGATCAAAACCCATCTCGGTTAAAATTTGAGAGACCATGGTAGTTGTGGAAGTTTTTCCATGACTGCCCGCAACAGAAATGGATTTCTGATTGGACACCAGTAGATGCATAAACTCCGATCTATGTTTTAAAGGAATGCCCAAATCTTTGATGCGACTAAACACCTCTTTGTGTTTGTCATTGATGGCAGAACTATACACTACCATCTGGATTCCCTCTAACGGAATCTCCTCGATCAAATGATAGAGTGTAATGCCTCGTTCCTTTAAAAAATTTGTAGCTTCCGAACTTTTTTTATCATAACCAATGACAGGGATTTTTAAGTCGATACTCATATGAGCAAGACTTGACATCCCACTTCCACCCACTCCCAAAAATAAAATTGGACCCTTCACTGTATTGATCCTATTTCGGTTCTGTAAAAAAATATGAAACCGTTTGGTAAGCCGCATTTACATTGGATAATGCCAAACTGACGTGGCCCATCTCCCGCAAAACTTCTGAATGGTCTTTCCAGGAGAGTAGAAATTTGACTAGAGGAGACGGATCATCACTTGTAGAATGGATCGTAACGGCTGCCCCTTCTTTTTCTAAATGATTTGCATTCGCCTTTTGATGGTTATCTGCTGCATAAGGATAAGGAATCAGAATCATTGGTAAACCAAAAACCAAACATTCAGCAATGACACCAGCTCCAGATCGTGCAACGACCAAATTGGCCCATTCATAATTGGGTTTCATGTCATTGGCATACGAGATGATTTCTGCATCATCACTGGCTTTATTTTTGGTTTCGTCGTATAAATTGGTTCCAGTAAGTAAACGAAATTTGTATTTGGATGCAATTTCGGCATTTTCCATGGCTTTCAAAATCATTTGGTTGAGTTGCCTTGCCCCTTGTGATCCACCTAACACCAGAACGTTGATGGTATTCTTTTTTCCTTCGTGTAGGTTCTCATTTTGTCTGATATTAAGGTGTTCAGGAATCACCCTTTTGCGAATGGGATTCCCAATGGTTTTCCCCGGAATTTTGTATTCTTCTTCTAGAGGGAAACTGAAGGCGATTTTTTTAGCAAACCGTGAAAACACACGAGTGATTTTACCTGGAACACAATTCTGTTCACATAAGTATAAAGATTTTCGAAACAAAATCGCATAAAGAATCGCAGGTAAACTAGAATATCCACCCATTCCAATGACAGCATTTACGTTTAGTTTGCGAAATTGAAGAATTGTTTTTAAAAATGGAAACAAAAATAATAAAGGATATAGGATTGTCTTTAGTCCACCTAACTGTGGTATATTATGCCAAAGCACTTCACAGGGAGGATTTAAAAGATCCGGATTGTTTTGATTTCGGACAAGTGAATGTATATAAACTGATTCAAAACCAAATCCAGTTGCTTTTTCACTTAAAACTTCGGCGAGAGCCACTCCTGGGGAGATATGTCCACCTGTTCCACCTGCTGCAATGACTACCGATCCACTCATACGACCAAATTCTCTTTACTGGTAATGTTGGCAAGAATTCCGAAAAGGATAAAAATTGTCAAAAGGGAGGAACCTCCATAACTCATAAAGGGAAGAGAAATTCCTGTCACAGGTACAATTCCAGTGATGACAAATAAATTCAAAATGGTTTGGAATCCAAACAAAATGAGAATCCCCGAACCTAAAAAGAATCCGAGTTTATCTTTGGTGCGCATCAGCAAAAGAAAAATTCGAATCATTAAAAAGAGTACTACCGCGATAAAAAATAAAAAACCTAAAAATCCAAAGTCTTCTACAAAGGAAGACAATACAAAGTCAGTGTGGCTATACGCTAAGTACCTGTGCGCATATCCTGTACCGATTGCTTTTCCTGAAGTAGCTCCGTCAAAAAAGGCACGAAAACTTGTGACCAATTGGTGGCCTTCATCAAAACGAAATTTATAGGGATCAAGCCAAATCTCGAGACGTTTTTTTCGATATCCAACTTGAGTCACAAGCACCACTAAAAGAGGAATGACGGAGGCACCTAATATGAATAACCGTTTCATTGGAAAACCAGCAAGTAATACAAAGAAAAATAGAACGAGTAATAACTCAACTGTCGTACCAAACGCAGGTTCGACGACAATGAGTAGTAGTGTTAAAAAGATCACAACGAGTGAGACTATTTTTTTCTGATCCCACTGAATCTTTTTAAAATCAAAATTATAAAAAAAGTAAGAAGAAAATAGTAAAATACTGATTTTAGAAAATTCGGAAGGTTGGATTTGGAAACCTGCAATTTGAATCCATCGATTAAAACTTCGACCGTAAGTAGTTCCCACTGATTTTCCGAGTCCAGGGACAAATACAGCTACTAACAAAAGCAAACTGAAAAGAGAAAATACAAACGACCATTTGACCAAAAATTGGTAGGGAATTTGGCAAAATATTAAAAACAAAAAAACACCAAGTGCACCCCATAACAATTGTTTCTTGAGGTAATAATATGAATCAGAGAACTCCCTTTCCGCAGGAATCACTGATGCACTAAACATCACAATGATTCCCAACCCAAAAAGTAAAAACATAGAAAACAGCATTGGCCCATCAAACTTAGAAGAGCCAAAACGCAAAAGATTACGAAGGGAGCGGATCAAATCCATTATTGAATTTTTAAAGTAGAGAGTGTGATGATGGCAAGGATGATTCCGATGATCCAAAATCGGATCACCACTTTTTCCTCAGACCAACCGCTGAGTTCAAAGTGATGGTGAAGTGGCGCCATTTTAAAAATTCGTTTTCCAGTTAATTTAAACGAACCAACTTGTAAGATAACACTCACAGCTTCTGCTACAAAAATCCCACCAAGAATCACTAACAATAATTCCTTTTTTAACATAATGGCTACAAGACCAAGGGTAGAACCTAAAAATAAGGATCCCGTGTCTCCCATAAATACTTGAGCAGGATGGCAATTGAACCAAAGAAACCCAAGTAATGCCCCAGACAATCCTGCAAGGAAAACAGAATATTCGTGAGACCCAGGTAAATAGGGTATATGCAGATAATTGGCTGCAGAAGGTGTTCCCGAGACATAGGATATCAAAGCAAATGTAGCCGTTGAGATCACAACAGTGCCTGATGCCAAACCATCTAATCCATCAGTCAAATTGACAGCATGAGAACTACCGATTAACACGATGATGGCGAAGGGAACCGCTAAAAATCCTAAATTCCAAACCGGTCCTTTGACAAAGGGTAAAAATAAATCAGTAATGGTAAATACGATTCCTTTGTTAGCATTGGTGTTGGATTTTCCTGTAAAATAAAAATACAAAGTTGTGATGGTAACTGCAAACAAAATGGTAACAATGAATTTTGTACGGGCTCTCATCCCTCCTTTGATTTTTTTTACAGACTTCATATAATCATCTGTAAATCCGAGTCCCGCAAAAAGAATGGCAGATACTAAAAGTAAAATTACATTTAAATTTGATAAATTACCCCATAACAATGTGGAGATGGTTAAGGATAAAATCATGATGAGTCCCCCCATGGTTGGAGTTCCCGATTTTGTAGCATGGGATTGAGGACCATCGTTACGAACTGATTCACGAAATTTTAAGGATAATAAAAAGGAAATGAGAGATTTCCCAAAGATAAAGGTAATGAACATGGATGTAAGTCCCGCCATCATCGCTCGCAGTGTTACATAACTAAACACTCGCAAAAAACCATAATCATTACCAAATGTTTCGTAAATCCATTGGAACATACTGTATCCTCTATTTTTAGGTATTCAATTTTAAAAATGCTTTTTCGATTTCTTCAAAATCAACAAACTTAGTTTTTTCTTTGCCGATGATTTGGTACGTTTCGTGGCCTTTTCCTGCTACAACCAAAATTCCATCTTTCTCCAGGAGGGAAACGGCTCGGTCTATCGCGACCCTTCGGTCTGTGATTTTTTCATAACGTTTGAATCCTCTGGAAAATCCAGCTTCAATTTCATCTAAAATGGATTCTGGATTTTCCGTTCTAGGATTGTCAGAAGTTAAAATCACAAAGTCGGAAAAAGTTTCTGCAATTTTTGCCATTTGGGGACGTTTGGTTCGATCTCGATCTCCCCCACAACCAAACAAACAAATCAATTGTTTGGGTCGAATTTCCACACAACTTTTTAAGATATTTTCTAAGGCATCGGGTGTGTGAGCGTAATCTACTACGGCAATTCGGGAACGATCTGGATAGGGAACTACATGAAACCTTCCAGGAACGGTTGGGATCTCAGCAATGGCAGTTACCACTTCTTCCCAAGGAAATCCTAATTCGTATGCAATGGACAAGGCAAAGGCTGTGTTGAAAACATTGAAGTTACCAAGTAAATTTGTTTTAACACTTCGAACTTCGATAAACGGTAAATTTTTTTCTTTTTTATGAAAACGATATTCACTACCGAGTAACGATAGTTTGGTATTGCTATAGTGAAATTCTCCTGATTTTCCCAAAATGTAAATGGGCGTTTTCAATTTGGTATCTCTGATTTTTTGGATCATCTGTTCTCCAAAAGAGACATCTCCTGCTACCAGACCAAATTTGTTTTTGACGGAGGATTGTTCGAGGAGTTGGAAAATTTTAAATTTGCTTTCAAAATAATCTTCCATGGTTTCATGAAAGTCGAGATGATCTTGGGTTAAGTTGGTAAATCCTGCACAAGTGATTTCAATGCCAGCCACCCTTCCCAATTTTAAACCATGGCTACTCATCTCCATAAAAACATATTCTACACCTTCGTCTAACATCTCTTTGAGTAACAAATTGAGGGAAGAGGCATCGGGTGTGGTATAACCTGATTCCAGTATTCGATCAAAAATTTGGATTTGAACGGTTCCAATGAGAGCGGCTTTTTTTCCAAGTTTTCTGGCAATATGAAATAAAATGAATGTTAAAGATGTTTTTCCATTGGTTCCCGTGATCCCAATAATTTTTAATTTTTTGGAAGGATAACCCGCGAGTAAGGAAGCTAATTTGCCATGAATGTCTCCAATTGGCTCTTCCGATTCCAATATGATGGGAAATAACGCCAAAGCTTTTAATTTCAATTGGCGTTTTGAAACAAAAACAATTTGGCAACCCAACTCGTTTGCCATTTTTAAATAGGATTCTAGGACTTCTGGTTTTCCTTCAGGCAAAACAAATCCATCGGAGTTTGTGACTTTACGACTGTCTGCCCATACGTATTGGATATCCTTGTTGGGATCACCTGTTACGAGTTTGATCTCTGGAATTTTTTTTAGGATTTCACTGAGTTTCATGGTTTTGAATTGGAGGTGGAATCGGGAATGGGAGGGAGCTCAATTGTGACGGTTCGATTTCCCAGACTAATAGGCAAAAATTGATATGTCCTTCGATACAAAGTTTCGATTCGTTCGGCAGAAGTATAGGAAACAATGCCTATTTTCAGTTCATCATTTTTCCGTTTTAACTCTTCTTTGGTGGTTGTACGTTCGTGAATTGACCTTTGTAGTCTGGCTTTTTCCAAACCTTGCCAAACATGAAAGAAAAAAAATCCAAGGAATGGGAATAAGACCACAAACGTTTGTAGTGGTGCCAAAAAGGCAAAAAGATTCTTTGGCAGCGATTGAATATGGTAAATCACTTTTCCCATCTACTTTCTTTTATCGGTTCGATTTTACGTAGCCCTCTTAATTTTGCAGAACGAGAGGCTCGGTTTTCTTTGATTTCTTTGTCCGTAGGCAATATCGGTTTTTTGGTTAGGATTTCAAAATGATCAGTTGCTTTCAAATCCCGAAAGGTCCATTTCACGATGCGGTCTTCCAGGGAATGAAAAGAAATACAAGTAAGAACTCCACCCAAACACAAGGAATTGGCAAGTGTGCGAATCCCTTTTTCAGCATGGATCAGTTCTTCGTTTACTTCAATCCTTAGGGCTTGGAAAATCCTTGTGGCAGGATGAGATTCTTTTGGCCAAAATTTTCTTGGGATCGAAGCTTCCACAAGTTTGGCAAGATCGGTACTGGTTTCAAATTTCTTTTTGTGCCTCGTCTGTACAATGTTATTTGCAATTTTTAAGGCCCAACGTTCTTCCCCATATTCCCAAAACACTTTTTTTAAATGGAGGACAGAACTATAATTCACTACATCTGCTGCTGTTTTTTGACCCACTTGGGGTTCGAGGCGCATGTCCAGAGGTTCTTCATTTTTAAAAGTAAAACCTCTACCCGAATGCAAAAAATGAAACAAGGAAACTCCGAGGTCAACCAGAGCACCGTCAAGTCCAGGACAACCTAAGTCCGAAAGCAGGGTCTCATCCACTTCAGAAAAATTCATTTGGAAGGCATGAACACGATCCAAAGACCCAATTTCTTTTTGGATTTCTTTTTTCGCTCGTTCCAACATTACCGCATCCCGATCAATCAGAATGAGATTTGCCTCGGGAAAGGTTTGTAAAATCAGTTTGGAATGACCACCTTCACCTGCCGTTCCATCTAAAAACCACTTTGGGTTTGGATTTCTGGTATCTTGTAATAAGGCGAGTACTTCGTTGGGAAGGACGGGTATGTGAGGAGATTCTAACACTGTTACTTTCTTACTGTATACTTGTCAAAATCCTTGCAATCCTTTAATCCTTCTCGGAGATTGAAAGTAACAATGAGTTCCTATGAAGAACATTCCCTTCGTAAAAACCTGTTTAGCGTAGGCAAATTGGGTTATGCCAAAGGGGACAGACCCAATGTGGAATGTATCCTTTGTGGTGTGCGAGATAAAAACGAAATTGTCCCGAATCTCACCATAGCGGAAACCGATCTTTCGATTGTTTCCATCAATTTATTTCCCTACAACCCAGGTCATATCATCATCTTTCCCAAACGCCATATCATCAGTTATTTGGAACTTACAGCCGAAGAAGCTTTGGACATCCACGTTCTCACCCAAAAAACCATGCGGATTTTGGAAAAACAATGGAAGGTGCAAGGATTTAATACAGGTTATAATTTAGGAAAAAACAGCGGTGGTTCCATCCCCCATATCCATGAACACATTGTGCCCAGATTCCCCAACGAAGCAGGATTCTTAGATGTCCTATCCAATACGAGGATTGTCATCTACGAACCCTACCAAATGTGGGAGGATTTGAAAAAACTTTGGGTCACTGAAGAAACGTAATCGTTTTTTTTTACGTTTTCTTTTGGTAAATGGTATGGCCTAAAAACTTGAACTGGTCAGAGATTCCAAACATGGTTTCCGAATGGCCAAGGATCAAAAACCCTTTCGGTTTCAAACTCACTTCAAAGTTTTGGAATAAGGTTTTTTGTGTAGGTTTGTCAAAGTAGATCACCACATTGCGGCAAAAAATCAAATCCAGTTTGTCCGTGATGGGAAACGGAAAATGCAATAAGTTGATTTGGCGGAAGTCAACCAGAGCCTTCAAATGAGGTTTTACTTCAAAGTAAACATGGTCTTTTTCTTTGAATTCGGTGAAGTGTTTTTTCTTGATCGCTTCGGAAACTGGTTCTAAACGGTCATCTCGATACACCCCTTTTTTTGCTGTCATTAATACTTGGGTGTCAATGTCAGATGCATAAATTTTACAATTCCAACCTGGTTTGTTTTGGAAATAATCATATACCGTAATGGCGATCGAATACGGTTCTTCTCCAGTGGAAGAAGCAGAACACCAAATGCGCAAACTCTTCGAGGCACCTGAATCTTGAGCTAATTTTTCCAACTGAGGGAAGTATTCATTTTTTAAAAATTCAAAGTGATGGTTTTCACGAAAGAAATCAGTTTTATTCGTTGTTATGCGATTGATAAGCTCCTGCATTTCTTGGGTCGAAAAATTTTGATCCATTTTGAGTTTTGCCACATAGTCCTCAAAACTCGGAATTCCCAAAGTACGTAATCTTGCATTGAGCCTAGACTGCACCATGATCTTTTTGTGTGGAGCGAGGAAAATTCCTGCTTGTTTGTACACTAAATTTTTGATGAATTCAAACTCGGCATCACCGATTGTGTTTAAAGATGTTCGAAAGTCCAATTTGCCCTCACGAAGATTCAACAGAGTTTTTTCCATCTGACAAGTTGTTTTTTCCCATGGAGGTTCAAACATGAAGATTGGCATCGTAAAACACCTAAATGCACGACCTCTCACCCTCTTTTTTGAACGCTCTCCCAACTATACTCCGGTGTATGAGAACCCCAGTGTCCTCATTGAACTCTTAAAAAAAGGGGAATTAGATTGTGCGTTAGTGTCTTCGATTGAATGTGAACGAAATTCGGACAAGTTGGATTATACCAAAATCGTAGGAGTTTGTGCCAGGGATGTGGTGCGTTCGGTCTTGTACTTTCAAAACGAAAGAGAATCGGGGATTCCCGATCAGGTGTTTACAGACAAAGGATCTAGGTCGAGTGTTTGCCTCCTCCAATGTTTGTTCCACTTGCAATATGGAAAAACGGTCGAAGTGATTCCCACCGACGCTTCTGAAATTTCAGAAATGATGAAAGAAAGCAAAGGTTCCCATTTATTATTTGGAGACCATGCTCTTTTGCAAACACCGATTCCAGGATACCAAGTATTGGATCTAGCGGAATGGTGGAATCGAATGACTGGATTGTATTTTTGTTTTGCCTTTTGGGCCTATCCCAAAGGAAAAACATGGGACAACCAAATATTTTTGACAGCGTTGGAATATGGACTAAAAGAACTACCTTCCATCATCGCCGAAGAAAAACGCCTGCCCATTGCAATCACTGATCGTTACCTCAAACAAGAGTTACACTACATTCCTGAAAAAAAGAATTTGGAAGGTTTTTCTCTTTTCATCCAAACGGCAAAGTCACTTGGACTTCTCTAAATTAAAAAAAACGGATTTTGTATTCCCAAGTTTTGGATTCTGGATTTTCTAAGGTTTCTTGTAAAGGAATTTGATACATTAAATTCCCAAGTCCGATAAACCCACGGTTCGAACTACATTCGGAATCTTTTGGAAACAGAACTTTGAATTGAATTTTCCCTTCCCGAAGCAAACGAGAAGTCTCTGCTATGATTTTTTTCTCTCCCGCACTGGAATCAAGAATGGCATTGTCTGTCAGATTGGGGAAGTCTCTTTTCACAGCAATGGAGCGTGGTTTTGTTTTGATCGTAAAGGTTCCTATGAGAACCCCTTCCAAATGAGTTGGGTCTTCAAAATCTAATTTATAAGACACCTTCCCTTTTCGTTTGAAATACATATCTGTTGTTTCGGATTTTTCCAATTCACGAAATGTAAAATCTCGAACTTGTAAATTGTTATTGGACTTCTTTTTAACAGAGGTTAGGATTTCTTCTTTTGACGTAGGCAAAAATTTCACTAGAGATTCGTTCGAATCTTTTTTTAGAGGGACAGTATATGCGATCTCGACCGTCCCAGAACTGATTTTCCGAAAGAGAATGGTCTCTTCGTATTCAAAACATCCATAACAAAAAACGAGTAAAAAACAAACAATGCGGAACACACCCTAGACTTCCCCATAGAGAAAATCTAGGGTCAAGGACTATTTCGAAACAGGATATGCTTCGTTTCCATGTTCGAGAATATCCAAACCTAACAGCTCTTCTTCTTCGGAAACACGTAGACCCACGGTTTTTTTGATCAGATAAAACATCAGCAAACTCACAGGAAAGGCCCAGAAAAAGGCAGTGGTAACACCAATCGCTTGCGCGGCAAATTGTGCAAATCCGGCTCCGTAAAAAAGACCCGTATCCAAACTGAAAAGCCCATACGCCAAAGTTCCCCAAGCTCCGCAAACCCCATGCACAGAAACTGCACCCACTGGATCATCAATCTTTCGGTTGTCCAAAAAGAGAACGGATACAATCACAAGAATCCCCGCTACAAGACCAATGATCACCGCTCCTAAGATACTCACATTATCACAAGGTGCGGTGATGGCCACAAGCCCTGCAAGACCACCATTGAGAGTCAGACCAATTTCTGGTTTTTTGAAAAGATACCAAGTGAGAGCCATCGCACTGAGAGCACCAGCACAAGCTGCCATATGGGTGACCACCGCAATCCTTGCAAAACTTCCTCCCTCAATGGAGGTCGTCGAACCTGGGTTAAACCCAAACCATCCAAACCAAAGGATAAAAACTCCCAAAGCTGCCATGGACATATTATGCCCTAAGATGGGATACACTCGACCATCCGATTGAAATTTGCCCATCCTTGGACCAACAACAATCGCACCAGCAAGACCTGCCCAAGCACCCACACTATGCACTACCGTAGATCCTGCAAAATCATGAAAACCAACGCCTTCTCCTCCCCCGAGTCCAAGCGATTCTAAAAATCCGGTGGAGATCCCAAGTAAACTGCCCCAGGCAAGAGAACCAAACACTGGGTAGATGAAAGCTGTGATGATCACAGAAAAGATCAAATAAGCAGAAAACTTGGTTCGTTCTGCCATCGCTCCCGAAACGATCGTTGCTGCCGTAGCGGCAAATACGATTTGGAAGATAAAAAACGTATAATTGGCAGGATCCATACTTCCATCCTCTGCGTTGATGAGAGACTCGGCGAACGTTGGCACGCCAATTCCAAATCCATCCAATACTTGAGGTCCAAACATGATCGAAAAACCAATGAGCCAATAGGCAATCGCACCAACGGTTAAGTCAGAGAAGTTTTTCATTAGGATATTCACTGCATTTTTCGCTCGAGTGAATCCAGCCTCCACGTAAGCAAACCCCGCTTGCATAAAGAATACTAAAAAGGCAGCAATACAAGTCCAAACCCAATTGGCTTCTTGTTTAGTGGTTTCTAATGCTAGTTTGGTTTCCGCAAGAGAGGATTTAATCTCTGCCAGGTCTTTTGCCAAATTTTCCAAACTTTCTTTTTCTGGCAGGGAGGTTGTTTCTGCAGCTAGATTCCCCACTAAAAGAAAAACGATCAAACTAAAGTAAACTCCGAAATGTTTCATATAACGTTCCTTAAATTGCCTTTTGGGTATGTGATTCTAGTCTCAAAAGTGAAGATTTTAATTCCAAACTTTGAGGTGTATTTTTTACGCCTTGTTGCAATACCTTAATCGCTTTTGGTTTTGCATTTTCTTTCAAATAACATTGAGCAAGTAGAATACTTGCTTTCGCAAAACTATGATCACTCGAAAGTGCCATCTTTAATGCTCGTTTTGCTTCCGAAATCATTCCTGCTTTATAATAAGCTCTTCCCATCGTAAAGTGGGAAGCAGCTGTATTATCCCCAGAGGTTCTCAAATACTCTTCTAAATACCGAATAGCTTCTTTGTATTTCCCGTCTCGGTAATACATTTTGCCAAGGAAAACCAGGATTTCTTTTAAAGAAGAATCAATGCTGAAGGCTTTGAGAGCTTGTGCATATGCCTCTTCCGTTTTCATTTTCGAATTGGATTGTTTTGCTAATTGGATGTAATGGGAAGCTTCTGGAATGGAATCACCACAATACAAAAAGAGAAAACTCAAATCGTCACCGTTTGGCACTTCTCCTTGGTAAGCACGAAAACGTTTGATAAAGGCATTCGAAAGTTTTTTTAAATCAACTTTTCCACGACCTTCGATAACGAGTTTTTCTCTTTCGTCATGTAACCAAGTTTGGATTCGTTCCACTCCCACTTCATCTTTTAAGTGGTTTCTTTGTTCACTAAACCCGTCAGAGATCAGTAGTAAAAAATCACCTGGTTCTAATTTTCCCTGTTTTTCCTCGTAATCAATTTTACGAACAGGTAAAATTCCAAGGGGAACACCTTTCGTATCATATTGAATAAAAGTATCATCGGAAGCTTTGTAGTGTAACATACGTTGGTGACCTGCATTCACATAACCAAAGGTATAATCACTAAAAATTCGAACCATAAAGGCTGTAAAATAAGTAGATTCAGGAAGTTGTTCTCTTAATTTTTCCCCAAGTTCTTCCATGATTTCGGTAAGGCCAAGACCTGCCATCACCGAACGGCGGAACTGGTGGTGAATGGCCATCGTCACAAGAGCCGCAGGAATTCCATGACCCGACACATCGATGTTAATCGCCGTGAGAGAGTGACCTTGTCTTACAATGTCCACTAAATCTCCGCTCACCTCCGCCATTGGTTCATAATGACTGGCAAAATAAATTCCATTCCAAGCACTTAAGTCTTGAGGAAGGATTTGACTTTGGACATTTCGTCCCATTTTCAAATCCCATTCTAATTGGTTTAAGATGGCAGCTTCGCGTGCTCTAGCGGTAACAAGACCTTCAATCAGACGAACACCATATAAAGCAAGAGCTAGTTGTGAGGTTAAGGCTTCTAGGATTTCTAAATCATCCAGGATATAGAAGTTTTCCCTTTCACTTTCTACTGCCAGAGTTCCCAAGATTTCTTCTTTTTGCATGATGGGAACACACATCACCGACTTGGTTTTTTCCCCCTCATCAAAGTAATGCGCTGACCTGGATAGGTCGTTTACAAGCATTGGTTCTCTGGATTCAAATACGGTACCTGAATACCCTTCCCCTGATTTTAAATTCCTTCTAGGAGGTTCTGTTTCTTTAACAAACTTTACTGGAACTAAAAACTCACCATCCCATAACCGGAGAGTGGTATTATCCGATTCGAAAATCTCCTGGCAAATCAGGATGACCTTGGAAAAGAGTTGGTCTTCTCTATCTAAATTGGCAAATTCTTTGGAGATATAAAGAAGGATTGCAATTTTATCTTTATCTGTTAATCCTCCCACAACTTTGTTCTGTCCGCGGAAGTTGACGAGCATTCGTTTGGAAACTTTGAAATCAACCATATTGGATACCTTTCTCAATGAGATGCAAGTATCGTACCGACGATGCATCTCGCCTAAAGAAGTAAGAATATCCTATATTTCTCTACAAACGGTATGAAATCCGAACAAATCGTATGGAGACTATTTATGGAAAACAACCAATTTGCGTAAATATTAAGCAAATGATGTTCCTAATTAGAACTGAACTTGCAATTGAGTTGCCATTCTTGTTTCAGCACCTTCTCGTTCGGGAACACTTAGGCCTGACCTTTGGAAAGAAAGCGCATAAAAATACCCTTCTCCAAACCAATCTGGAAATAAAGCACCAGCAATTCCGAGAGAGGCTGTATAAAATCCACGTAATTCCGTATCCATTCGAATTTCTCGACCAACGCCTGTTAGGAACTGAAAGGATTCCATTTTGCCAATCGCCAAACTGAAATTACCCGAATACATGGTGCGAATGGGATACGGAGTGTATTCATTCGATTGGTTAAAATTCACACTAGTCCTTTCATAAAATTTACGAGAGAATTCAGCCTGCAAAAAAATCCAATCATTGCATTGGTAACCAAATCCAACTAATGCCCGTTCGGGGAGTTTTTCCTTTAACCTTTCCGATCCTAAATATTCATCGAAGCGGTATTTTCCTGGTGATTCCAGAATGATCCCCAATCGAAAATTTTCATATTGGATAGCAGTGGATAGAGAGACATTCCAAGAGTAAGAACTATAACCTCCTAACCTTCCCGAAACACTTGGTCCAATTTGCAGAGCAAAACTAATATAGGGATTAAGTTTCCAATTGGCAAAGGTTTGAAATGCATAATTTGAATACCGTTCGTCCGTAGGAAACGATCGTAAGTAAACTGGTTTTCCACGAACCCCAAATCCAAAGGATTCTGAAAATGAATAATAACCAGCACCGGAAATATAGAGAGGTGAAAATTTTCCATTCGCATGACTTCCGTTTAGCGAAACATCCATCATATGTTTAGATTGGTAAGATAAAAATGCAGTATTCCCATACAAACTTGCCATGGGATTTTGGCTTACCACTCCTTGAGAAGATAGTCCAAGTAAATAAGCAGAGGGATACGCTACATCATATCCAGAAATCTGTGCAGAAATAGGACGAATGGGAAATAACCAAATCAAAAAAAGGGAAATCACCCAGAAATATTTTCGTTTGAAAATCATTTACTGCCATTCCCTCATAGATTTACTGGAAAGAAAAGGGATTTCTCATGACAAAACCAATGTACAAACAATTTCGTTCCCCTCAAGGTTGGTATTCCTTTCTTTTTCCTGTCAATTGGGAACATATGGTGGTAGAAGAAATTCCTGCTTTTTTCCATCCAGACGGGGGTGGTGCGTTACAAGTGTATGCCTTTGAATCCAAAGCAGAATATTTCGATATCGACAAAGAATTAGAAAACTACTTAAAAATTCATGAAATTGACTATGATCCAGAAAAGGTAGCAGTGTTTGAAAACAATGAGGGATCAGCGATTCGCGCTTGTGAATTTATGAGAGAAGATCGTGTGTGGATGGTGTACATGGTTGCCAATAAAGAAAGAATGATCCTTCTTACTTATAATTCAGATGAAGAAGTGGGAGACGAACTGTTCCAACAACTAACCAATATCATCAGTTCTGTCAGGTTTTTGAATTAATTTCTTTCCCTTTTTTACTTTACAGATTCCAAAATCACTATAGTCTCTAGTCCACCGTTTTAGTTGGAATTAGGAGTCACCATGAAAAAAATAGGTTATGGGATTGGAGCATTTTTTGCGGCAATTCTTCTAATCATTATCATCGCGTTTGTATTTGCAGGAAGTATCATCACTCCGAGCTTTCTTGTCAAACAAATAGAATCTTCCATAAATGTCCGAGCACATGTTGAAAAAGTAAATATCAACCTCTTTAATGTATTATCAGGAATTGAAATAGAAGGGATCATCCTTGCCCCTAGAGATGAAGTAGCCAATAAGGGAACTCCTCTTGAGGAAAGAAAATCAAAACCAAAAGGTGCCATCCAATTAGGAAAGGTAGATGTAAAAATTTCCTTTTTAGCACTGCTCACAAAAACAGTTAAAGTCAACAAACTCGTGTTAAAACAACCTGAAATTTCTCTTACGATGAATGAAGATGGTGGGAACAATTTGACTTCCCTTTTCAAAACTCCTAAAATCGTAGATGGAGAAAAAAATCCAGCTCTATCACCAGAGGCTCTCGCAGAAAAAAAAGCTGAGGCGGAAGCAGAAGCGAAGGAAAAAGCAAATGAACCTCCATCTGGTCCTTTTTCCATCAAAGATGTTCCCATCGCCATCAAAATGGGACTTGTGGGAATCCAAGAAGGAAACATCCAAGTCAATATGCGGAAAACAGGCCAACAAATCCTCGTGCAAAAATTGGATTTGGAAATCACAGACATTGATATCGATGGAAGTGATTTAGCTTCGCATAACAGTTTAGATGTGAACTTTGATGCCGATGTGACAATCATTGGTAAAAACAAAAAGGAAGCAGCCAAGTTTTTACTTGAAACAGGTGGTAAGGTGACTCCTTTTGTGGAAAAAACAGGATTAGTGAATCCAAAGGTCATCTATGAAGTGACGATGAAAGAAGACTCGTTCCTTTCTGGATTTGCTGCGTTTGATGCCATTGCCGGAGAACTTCCTGCGATGAACCAAGCAGGGCTCAAACTGGACAAACTAAAAGAAAAAGCTGAACTGAAAAAAGACGTGAGTTTTAAGGTAGAGTATAGCAACGGCAAGGTGACGTTCCTTGACGAACCAACCTTTCCAACAAAAAATTACGACCTCCAAATTACAAAAGGATCCTTCATTGTCACGACTACCAATTACCATGAAATGAAAATGGGAATGTTGTATGATGAAGATGAATCCAAAAAATCACTCGCTTCGGTAGATGAAAAAATCAAACAAGCAACCAAAGGCCAAGGAGATCCAAAAGCTCTTCGAAATAAAATTGTTGGGAATTTGGTAAAGGACGAACGTTTGTTTATTCCCTTTAGAACTTATGGAGATATCCGTAATCCTAATGTAGAACTGGGAGTGGGACTTGGTACTTTAACAGACCTAATTGGTGGAGCCGTGAAAGAAGTGATCAAAGGAAAAGCGGGAGATGCATTGAAAAAAATTCCTGGTGCAGGCGACGCTCTCAAAGGTTTGGGTTTTTAAGGAGAAACCCTTTCTTTGCCAATCATGATTGGTACAAAAAAAAGGGACAAATCTCTTAGTCCCTTTTTTGTTTTAGCGCATTCCTAAAAAAGAAAGTTTGGATTCTTTTAAAAATCGAACCTTATCTTCCACCACTGGATCGTTTTCTCATGCTTGCATCCAAAACTTTTTTACGAAGACGCAAACTTTGAGGAGTCACTTCCAGAAGCTCATCATCATCTAAAAATTCGATGGATTGTTCCAAAGTGAGTTTTTTCGGTGGAACTAGACGAATTGCTTCATCCGATCCAGAAGCCCGAACGTTTGTGAGTTTCTTCTCACGCACAGGGTTCACTTCTAAATCAGTATCTCTACTATTCATCCCAAGGATCATACCTGGATACACCGCTACTTGTGGTTCAATGAAAAGGTCCCCACGTTCTTGCACTTTCCAGAGTGCATAGGCAGTGGATTCTCCGGAGTCCATAGAAATGAGAGCTCCGTTTTTACGGCCTGGAATTTCACCCTTGTATTTATCAAAACGTAAGAAGCGGCTAGACATTACCCCTTCACCACGAGTTTCCGAAATAAAATGTCCTCTAAAACCAATGAGTCCTCTAGTTGGAATTGTGTATTCCACACGAGTGATCCCAGAAGTATGAGCATCCATTCCTGTTAACTCACCCTTACGGCGGTTTAGTTCTTGGATCACAGCGCCCGTGTATTGGTCTGGAAGGTCCATTACGAGTGTTTCGTAAGGTTCAATCTTTTCCCCAGCTTCGTTGTGTTTGATGATGACTTCTGGTCTTGATACTTGGAGTTCATAACCTTCCCGTCTCATGTTTTCGATGAGGATGGATAAGTGAAGTTCCCCACGACCTAAAATTTTGAAACGATCTTTGTCTTCTGTTTCTTCCAAACGAAGTGCCACGTTGGTTTCAAGTTCTCGGTCAAGACGCTCTCTTAGGTTACGTGTGGTCACAAACTTACCTTCTTTTCCAGCAAACGGTGAGTTGTTGACCATAAAGAACATCGATACAGTTGGTTCTTCCACTTGGATCGCAGGAAGTGGAAGTGGATTTCCTAAATCACAAACCGTGTCTCCGATGAATACATCCGGAATCCCGGCCATCGCAACGATGTCCCCTGAGCCCGCTTCGTCGATTTCGTAACGAGTGAGTCCTTCGTAACCATATAACTTTGTGATTTTATAATTGGCTGTGGTTCCGTTTGTTTTGGCGAGTGTAACATCGGCACCTTTTTTCATGGTTCCTTGGTAGATTTTACCAATCGCAATACGACCAACATATTCATTATAATCTAGTGCTGTGACTTGGAATTGAAGAGCTTTGTCGCTTTCGTTCTTCACTGCTGGCACATGTGCCAAAACCTTATCGAGTAGTGGTTCAATGTTAGAGCCAGGAACTTCAGAAAGTTGATTTACCGCCCAACCTTGTTTTGCCGAAGCATAGATGATTGGAAAGTCTAACTGCTCTTCGGTGGCCCCGAGGTCACTAAACAAGTCAAATACTTTGTCTACCGAGTAACCTGGTCTTGCTCCTTCACGATCCACTTTGTTGACAACCACAATTGGTTTGTGTCCAAGTTGGAGAGATTTCCCTAGAACAAAACGGGTTTGCGGCATTGGTCCGTCGAATGCATCTACGAGTAAAAGTGTACAGTCTGTCATGGACAGAACTCGTTCCACTTCTCCTCCAAAGTCAGCGTGACCTGGAGTGTCTACGATATTAATGCGAGTGCCTTTGTATTTTACCGAAGTGTTCTTGGCAAGGATCGTAATCCCTTTTTCCTGTTCCAAAGTGTTGGAATCCATGATTCTTTCTCGGTCTTCTTTTGCGGTTACGGCGCCCGTATGGCGAAGGATACAATCTGTGAGTGTCGTCTTACCGTGGTCGACGTGTGCGATGATGGCGATGTTGCGAATTTCCATTGTTTTTACCAGAAATTCCAATCCACTTAGGCTGTAAATGGGGATTTCAGTTTGACAAGAGGTGCCTGTCAGAAATCCTGGTAAGAACTACATTCGAGAAAGAGATTAGGATAGTTATATGTTCGCCATCATTGAACTTGGAGCCAAACAATTTAAAGTGTCTCCTGACCAGGTATTCGTCGCAGAAAAAACAGGAAACACGGTTGGAAGCACAGTAGAAACGAAAGTCCTACTCCTTTCCGATAACAACAAAGTGAACATTGGTTCCCCTGCATTGTCGGGAGCAAAAGTCACTTTAAAGGTATTAGAAGACTGCAAGGGTGAAAAAATCCACGGTTTCAAATACAAAAAAAGAAAGAACTACAAGAAGTCTTGGGGTCACAGACAACAACTCCAAAAACTGCAAGTAGTTTCGATCAGCGGTTAATTGATTTATAGTACAATTTTTAAAGATTTAGGAGGGAAAATCGCAGGAATCCAGCTGGAAGGACATTCTCCAACGAACCTAGGTTCGAAAGGCGAAAATCTTTTGTGTGCCGGAGTCTCCACTCTCGTGCAGAGTGCTCACTCGTATTTGGCATCACAAGGCAGTTTGGAAAGAGAAGAGAAAAGAGACGGGTATCTTCAGTTTTTTGTCAAACAAAACCAAAAAGAGGTCTACCAAAGCCTACTTGCCATGGTTGAGTTTGGTTTAAAAAGTTTAGAACATTCCCACTCTCATGCGATTTCCGTCCACAACGAACTAATTAAGAGGTAAACAATGGCTACAAAAAAAGGTGGTGGTTCCACAAAGAACGGTCGTGATTCGGTATCGAAAAGACTTGGAGTAAAAGTATATGGTGGCCAACAAGCAATTGCTGGAAACATTATCGTACGCCAAAGAGGAACTGAATACAAACCTGGTAAAAACGTAGGGATTGGTCGTGATCATACTCTATATGCACTCGTTGACGGGATTGTGACTTTCGAACACGTAACAAAAGAAAGACAACAAATCTCCGTTTACCCGAAAGCTTAATTCCTCTCACAAAACGAGAGGACAAAACCCGTTTTAGGACATCCTTAAACGGGTTTTTTTTTGACCAAAGGAAATTATGAGCGGATTTATCGACGAAGTACCCATTCAAATTCGAGCCGGACACGGAGGGGCAGGTTCTGTCCACTTCCACAAAGAGAAGTTTGTCGAATTTGGTGGTCCTGATGGAGGTGACGGAGGCAAAGGGGGAGATGTGATCTTTGTTGCCGAAGGTCGAATGATGACATTGGAAAATTACCTACCCGACCGAATGTATGCGGCACAAGACGGGGAACCAGGCCTTGGCCAAAACCGAAATGGTAAAAATGGAGAAGATTTACTTCTAAAAGTTCCAGTGGGAACTCAGATCATTGATGCGGTCACGATGGAGCTTATCTACGACTTCAATCACGATGGGGAAACATTTACCATTGCGAAGGGAGGGCGTGGAGGCAAAGGCAATACTTTTTTTAAAACTTCAGTCCAACAAGCACCTCGTTACAGCCAACCCGGAGAAGAAGGAGATAGTTTCTCATTACGATTAGAATTAAAACTTCTCGCAGACATTGGGATTGTAGGACTTCCGAATGCTGGTAAGTCGACTCTTCTTGCCAAAATCACCCATGCACATCCCAAAATTGCAGGATATGCCTTCACTACTCTATCCCCTAACCTAGGTGTGGTACATAGACATGAAGATTTATTTCGTTATACGGTAGCAGACATTCCAGGAATCATTGAAGGGGCTTCCAAAGGTGTAGGCCTTGGGATCAGTTTTCTCAAACACATTGAACGGGTCCAAGGGATCTTGTTCTTATTTGATGGCGGTAATTTACAACTCGAAGAAGAATTGGAAATGTTACGTAGTGAACTTGGCAATTATAACGAATCTTTATTAGATAAAAAATATCTGATAGTCATCAACAAAATGGATATTTGGGATAACGATCCAAGTTTTACAGAAGAAATTCAAAAAAACTATTCTTCCCTTGGTGAAATCATTTGTATCTCTGCTGATAAAGAATCCAATTTGGAATACCTACTGGAACGAATTGATAAAGTATTTTTTCCCGAAAAAGCAAAGTTAGTTTATGAAAACACGTAAGGATTTTTTAGATTCACTCGACAAAGCAAAACTCATCGTCATTAAAATTGGCAGTGCTCGTGTTTCTGGGGAAGAATCAAAAATTAATGATTTTTTATATGATTTAGTTGGTGATATCAGAACCCTTCGCGACCAAGGAAAAGAAATTATTCTCGTATCTTCTGGTGCCATCGCCCAAGGGAAAAAACTTCTCGTAGACAAAAGTGGAACAGCTGAATTGCCTAACGGGAAAACGACCCTTGCCGAAAAACAAGCGTTTGCCGCCATGGGCCAAAACAAACTTCTCAATTTGTATGAGAGTTTTTTTAGCCGAGTGAACATTCCCATTGCCCAAATTTTGTTTGGTCGCAAAGACTTAAATGAAGATAGCAGTTTCACGAACCTCAAACAAACCTTTCGCCAACTTTTGAATTGGGGAATTTTACCCATCGTCAATGAAAACGATTCTGTTTCGACAGAAGAACTAAATTTAGGTGATAATGATATTTTATCCGCCATTGTTGCTTCGATTGTGGGCGCTGACCTACTTCTTATCCTCACAGGTGTAGATGGATTCCTTAATGGTCAGGAAAAAATAGATTTATTTACGGAAATCTCGAAGGAGACGGAGTCTTTGGCGACAGGTCCTTCTGGCCCAGGGACAGGTGGTATGTTCACAAAAATCAATGCCGCCAAACTTCTATTACCATTTGGAATCAAAACAGGGATTGTGAATGGAGAAAAAAAACATGCCATTGCACAATTTTTTTCCAGAGAAAACTTTGGAACTCTTGTGGCAAATAGTAGTTTTCCACATCGGATTCCTACTGCATCTGAAATCCAAACTCACTTTTTTTCTTTCCCTACGGAGTAAATGATGGCTGAAGACTACACTACTTACGCAAAAAACATTGCTTCAAAAGCAAAAGAGGCAAGTCGTACTTTAAAGCGACTGACCACCAATCAAAAAAATGCGGTTTTACTTCAGTTTGAAACACTGCTATTAGAAAATGAATCTGAGATCATAACAAAAAACCAAATTGATTTAAAAAATGGGAAAGAGAAAGGATTAAGTTCCTCCATGATGGATCGCCTCCTCCTCGATTCCAAACGAATCAAAGGGATGGCAAAAAGTATCGAGGAAATTCGGAATTTACCAGACCCTGTTGGAGAAGTGGTAAGAGGGACCATCCTTCCCAATGGGCTCGAACTTCTCACAAAACGAGTGCCCATTGGTGTGGTCATGACCATCTTTGAATCAAGGCCCAATGTGATTGTAGACATTGCTTCGCTTTCGTTTAAGTCGGGTAATGCTTGTATCTTACGTGGAGGCAGTGAAGCGTATCATTCCAATACCATTCTTTCTTCCCTTTTCCACCAAGCGATTGAAGAATCAAAATTACCTGGTGTAAACAAAGAAGTAGTGAGTTTTGTAGACAATACCAATCGAGAAGCCATGCTTCCCTTTTTCCAATTGGATGATTTGATTGATGTGATAGTGCCAAGAGGTGGAGAAGCCCTGATTCGATTTGTTTCAGAAAATAGCAAAATTCCTGTCATCAAACACGATAAAGGTGTTACAAACTTATATCTTTCGAATCATGCCAATCCAGAAATTGTTCTTCCTATTTTACTGAACTCCAAAACCCAACGTCCTGGTGTTTGTAATGCCTTAGAGAATTTATTCATCCATAAAGCTTACCCAAACATAAAATCTTTGCTTGGCGAACTGAAAACAAATGGAGTACAAATCCTAGGAGATTCTTCCATTCAGAGTATGGATTCATCGATCCCACTGGCAACAGAAGACGATTTTGCTACAGAGTTTTTAGACACAAGGCTTAGTATCAAACTCGTAGGTTCCGTTGAAGAAGCCATGGAACAGATCCAAAACTATAGCTCGGGCCACACGGAATGTATTTTATCAGAAGATGTATCGGAGATTCAAACCTTCCAACAAGGACTGGATAGTGCTGCCATTTTTGTGAATTGTTCCACAAGGTTCCATGATGGTGGAGAATATGGTCTTGGAGCTGAGGTAGGAATTTCAACGGGGAAATTACACGTGCGTGGTCCAATGGGGCTTATCCACCTAACAACGACCACAACCTATGTCACAGGAAAAGGACAAGTCAGAGGGTAAAATGGATGTGATTTTGTTTGGTGGGAGTTTTAATCCCCCTCACATAGGCCACAGGCATGTAATCACAACGATACAAACTGAATTCCCTCAGGCAAAACTTTACGTTTGCCCAAATTTTGTTTCTCCTTTTAAACAAAAGGAAAGAAAATTTACTAAAGAAGAAATTTGGAATTTATGTTTAACTGAATTTGAAGGTTTACTTTCTCCCAAGGTCATCCTTTGGGATGAAGAAATCAAACAAAATCAGATCAGTTATACGATTGAAACCTTACACACGTTACAGACAAAAGAACCAAACCAGTCTCTATCTCTTGTGATCGGGGAAGACAATTTGATGAGTTTTCAGGAATGGAAGTCCTATGAAGAAATTCTAACTCTGATCCGTTCTCTCCTTGTGGTTCGGCGTTTTACCAAACCTCCCGAAACCATCCCTTGTCCCAGTTTTATCCCCAAAACAAAACTCATTGTTCTAAACAATGCCCTCGTCCCCATGAGTAGCACTCATATCAGAAACCATACACCAGAAGAATGGGAAACTTTTTCCCTTTTGCCGAATACAAGGTCACTTTTGTTATCGTATCGGGAAAAAGAATCAGGAATGAAATCTTAAATCGTGAAACAAAAAATGAATGAAAAAACAATAGAAGAATGGATCTCATTTTTTGAAGTGGAAGTCCCAAACCATGTAACGGAAAGCAGGTGGAAACATATCCAAAGGGTAGCAAAATTGGCGGAGTCACTTGCTATTGCACACAAATATCCCGAACCTAAAAAAGCTTATTTGGTTGGACTTTGCCACGACACCACCAAACAAAAAAAAGCGGAAGTCCACGAAAGTTTATTCTCCGAATTTGGTTTGGAAATGGAAGGAATTCCTTTCCAAGCCTATCATGCCTACTCTGCTCCTTTGTTTTTACAAAAAGAATATGGACTTGTGGACCCGGAGATCCGCTCTGCCATCCAAAATCATACCTTAGGAAGTCCCAAACCTTCTCTTTTAGACCAAATCGTATATGCGGCAGATTTTTTAGGATCCGACTATTGCCAAAAGCAAATTGAGTTAGAAAATTGGATTCAGAACACAAAGGAAAATTTATCTTTTGGGATTTTTATGAAAGCATTCCAAACCATATCCTTTCTTATGGAAAAAAAAGAAGTAATCCATCCCCATACATTTTTTACTTACAACCATGCACTACAATCCTTAAAGGAAACCAAATAAATGTTACGTGAATCCTCCCCAAAACAAACAATCCCTGCAAAAACTCTTTTCATCGCAGCGGGTTCCTTTTTTTTATTCGCTCTGCTCTTTTTAGTATTTAAATCGAAAACGGGATTTTCATTGGATCAGAAATTTTCACAAAGCAAACGAATGCCGATTCTATTTTCAGTTTTAGGAGATAAGGAAGAATATTTATTTTCGATGTATGCGGAATTTTATCCCAATGAAAAAAAAGCCGCCCTATTTTTTGTGAATCCTAAAACAAGTTTTGATGATGGCGAAAAATCTCTGAAGGAAAAAGGAAATTCGGCTCCCTCTTACGTGAAATCCGTATTAGAAGATACTTTGGATTCCAATATCCCTTTTAAGATTGTGTGGACCAAAGAACAGTTCCAAAATTGGATCAATTTGCTAGGTGGTTTACATTTATTTTTTGAACCCAAATCCTTACATGTCACAGAGAACTATTCCCGAAACAAAGAATCATATCTCTTAGATGGACCTGATTGTTTTGATTGGATGAGTTCTTTAGCAGATGATTCTATTTTATCCTATTTTCGTAGATTAGAAATTCAAGAAACGGTGATGTTGACTCTATTGGAAACCATCCACGAAAAAAGAGAACAAATGGGAAAACAAAAAGTGGCTTATCTCCACAGCCAAATGTCCACCAATATGTCTCAAAAAGAATGGGAGACCTTCTTTGATTTTTTGAAGAAAGAAAAACTCCAGTTTGGTGTTTCCGAAGTTCCAGGCGAGCCAGTCGCCCGCATCAAATCCAAAGACCAAGTGTTAAAGGCAAATGAAGAAACCATCAAGGTTGCTTTTTATAAGTTTTCAAGTGATTTGCGATCCCCATCGTTTGCGGAAGGAGAAAGGGCAAGGATCGAAGTCCTGAACGGAACCCCCAAAAATGGACTTGCCAAATACGGAAAAGTATTACTCAATGATAAGGGTCTGAAAGTCCTCACCGTTGACAATGCTTGGGATTCTAATTTTAAATCCACAGTGATTCTAAATCGTTCCGGAAATACTCATTATACAGATATGATCTCGGATACATTCCAAGGCAGGAAGGTATTTTTTTCCTTACGGAAAGATTTAGGCCTCGATGCCACTGTGATCGTCGGGGAAGACTTTCAAAATTCTAAGGATTAAAATGCCAAATATTAGCGCGGAAACATTAGAACATTTAAAAAAGATCAAACAAACATTAGTTGAGAAAAAATGTGAAAACATTCAATTTCTGGATCTAAAAGATGTTCATTCCTATTTATCATTATTTGTAATTGCGACTGTCAAAACGGAAACACAAGGAAGGTCATGTGCCAAAGACATTGATAAGTACATGAAACCATTAAAACTAGCAGTCAAACGTCAAAACTTTGCAGATTTACCGAAGGATGCAACAGGTTGGATCCTTCTCGACTACGGTGAAATTTGTGTCCATATCATGACAGATGAAATGCGTACGTATTATTCCTTAGACCGACTTTGGGGTGACGCGAGTCCTATTTCCGTATGAGAAGAAGTGTATCTTGCCAGTTTTCAGTTGGCAGTTCACACTTAAAATTTTGACACACAAAGTAACGGATTCCATTTCCTGCATCTCTTCCTTTAAAGATTGCCAATTCTTCCTCCAAAGACTTGGCAACTGATTCTTCCACCACTAACCATACAAGACAGGGATCTAAGATTCCCATTAAATTTTGTCTGATCTCTTTTACTTCTTCTTCTGATTTGTTCCGGTAAATCACGATCACTTCTTTGGATGGAGTTTGGAATTTCTGAAAGGCAGAAATCATCGAAGGATAACTCAATGAATTTTGAGTGAGTTCCGGTAAAAAGTAAGCAAAGATCGAATTGGCTTTTTTCTCTAAATTTGATTTGGAGTATCCAAGTGAGTGTAAGGTATAAAACACATGGAGCATGGTGGAATTACCTGAAGGTTCCACACCGTCATAACCTTCTATGGTTCTCACAATCAAATCTGAATTTTCGGCTAAAGATTCATAATACGGTCCCATCTCGGAAACAAAACGTAATTGGATGGTTTCGAAAAGTCGGCTCATCGTTTGGTAAAATTCTTTTTCACCAGTCAGTTGGAACAATCGAATAGAGATCCAAATCCATTCCGCATAATCGGGTAACGTTCCATAAAACTTAGCCTCTCCTTCTCTGTATCTTCGTAGGACAGTTCCATCTTCCAGTAACAAATGTTTGGAGAGAAATTGGTAAATTCTTTTGGTTTGGGAAAGATAAGATTCGTTCCCAGTGGCTTCATAACTGGATAACAAAGCACGCATCCACAATGCATTCCAAGAGGTTAAAACTTTATCATCCCTAAGAGGGCGAATTCGTTTGTTTCTCACTTGCAATAAAATTTCTTTTGTCTGCTTTAATTTTTCTTTAAATTCAGGATTGAAATGGATGCCATCCAAATAAGGATTTTTACCCTTCCAATAGACATGTAAGATGTTTTGGTGTTCAAAATTTCCTTCTTCCGTTACATTCCAATACCCTAAAATCTCAGGATCCGTCACATAGGAAACGATCTCCTTCTCTGTCCAAAGATAAAACTTTCCTTCTTCCCCTTCCGAGTCGGCATCTTCAGCACTGGCAATGCCACCTTCTTCCAAACACATATCTCGTTCGATGTAGGTGATGATTTCATCGAGTGCTTCTAGAAAAAAATGTTCGCCTGTGATTTGGAAAAGTTTGGCAAGAGTTTCTACAAAAAGAGCGTTATCATACAACATTTTTTCAAAATGAGGTACAAGCCATTCATGGTCTGTCGCATAACGGCAAATTCCTCCACCAATTTGGTCATATATGCCACCAGATTTCATCGCATACGCCGTATTCCATGCCATCTCTAAAGCACGATTGTCTTTTTGAATTTGGTAATACTCTAATAAAAAAGAAAGTGCCATGCTGGGAGGGAATTTATTGACCGAATTGGTTTTGAATCCGAAAAATTCTTTATCATACAATTGGATGTAACGTTGGAAGTTGTTTGTAATGATCTCTTTTCCAGGGACTATAATGGAACTGGAGTTCCGTTCGTTCTCATTTAAATACGTTGTCAAATCCGCTGCGGCTTGGATGAGTTCCTCTCTTTGGTTTCTCCAAGCTTCTGACACCAGGCGTAACACCTCTTTAAAACTACGTTTTCCATATCGATTTTCTGGTGGAAAATAAGTTCCACCGAGAATGGGTTCTTTGTCTGGAGTGAGGAACATATTGAGAGGCCAACCCCCTTGGGTTCCCATCGCATGTAAGGCATCCATATAAATTTTATCTATGTCAGGGCGTTCTTCTCTGTCTAACTTGATGCATACGAAGTCACGGTTTAGTTGTTCTGCGGTCGATTGGTCCTCAAAGGACTCCCGTTCCATCACATGACACCAGTGACAGGTGGAATAACCAATAGACAAAAGGATGATTTTATCTTCCTTTTTTGCTTTTTCAAAAGCTTCGTTTCCCCATGGAAACCAATCTACAGGATTGTGTGCATGTTGTAACAGATAAGGACTTTTTTCATGAACCAAACGATTCGGTTTTTTAGACAAATTTGCCACAATGTTCTCCGAGAAAATAGGCTTTCCCAACCAAGCTTTTTACATTTTCGGTTGATTGACAAGATTCATTTTTTCATCTTGTTCCTGTAAGGGGTTTTAAAGGTTTCCATTGAAAGCATATCCGTTTTTTGCCCCATATTTATTCACAAATTCTCGAAAGTTGACCAGCTGGTTAATATCTTTGAGCCTTATTTCTTTCCCCATTTTAGCAGAATCAGATTTTGACGATGATGTAAAAAGGATGCAACTTTCCCAGTGGGAAAACGGTGATGTTTTACCGGAAAAACTCCAAGGTCCGGGTCCGAAAAAACTAAGACTTTCCATTGCCCAAGCAATCGAACAAGTCATTGAAAATAATACCATTGTCCAAAATGCCAAATTGGAAATCGTAAAAGCAGATAGTCCTGAGTGGAAAAACGAGTCCAAATATTCCTGGAAGGCACTCGCAAGTATTCAATCTGCCAAACAATTATTTCCAAATAACAGAAACAACATCTTTGCGGGAACGATCCGGTCTCAAGATCGAATTGCCGCAGGTGTCGAAAAACAATTCAAAACTGGAACTTATTTCAAAACAGAAATCAGCACAGTTCGTTATGATGTGAATGCGTTTGAAAATCCTGACCCAGCTACCGCTGGATTTGCAAGTTTGCTTGCTGCCCCACCTATGTATACAGGTGCATTGTCTGTGACTCTTTCTCAGGAACTTCTCAAATATGGATTTGGTAGAACAGAAGAAGACAAAGCAAAATTATTAAAAAACCAAACATTACTTGTTCGGGAGAATTATATCAATATCCTCACACAACTTGTTGTGAAGATCTTAGTGGATTATTGGTCACTGAGTATCGTAGATTCTAGAATTGCCACATTTGAAAAGGTTTCTAAAAACACGGAAGAAATCCGAAGGCTCACTTTACGAAAAACTGGACTTGGTCTTTCAGAAGGATTTGAAGTAAACCAATGGAACCAAGCATATTTAAAAACCCAATCTTTATTAGAAAAAGCAAAAGTGGATCGTATTGAAGCAGAACGTAATTTAATTCGAATTTTAAATGTAGATACAGCTTCCTCCATTGAAGGTGTCACAGATTTAAGTGAAACCTTACCAACAGGCATCAATTTAAAAGCTGACAAAGAATATGCGTTAAACCATCGAGCGGATTATTTAATCTTAAAACGAGAAAGAGAAATCGCAAAACTAGCGCTAAAGACGGCACTTGCCGAAGATGATCCTTCTCTACTTGCTACAGTTTCTTATAGTTCCATAGGTCAAAATTTTCTTTCTCCACAAGAAAATTTTATCGCAAGACAACGTGGAGTGACTTCTTTTCTTTACCCACAAATCAATGCAGAGTTAAAAATGTCCTATCCTTTATGGGATTTGGGAATCAAAGCAGGCATTCGAGACGCAGAAACCAATTTAAAAGTAAACGAACTTAAAATCCAAAACTTAGAACAGGAAATAGAACAAGAAATTGACATCCGTTATGAGGCACTTCTTGCAAGTCATGCTCTCTTAAAAGATCTTTTGAAAACCAAACGTGAAACTGAGATTTTTTATAACGGTCTTATGGAACGATTTAGACAAGGTCGATATACAGCAGTGAATGTCAAAAATGCTTTGGATAGTTTGGCCAATACGGAACTGGCAGTCACACAAGCTAAAATCAATTTTAATATTAATTTAGTTCGTTATGAGTTGGCGAAAAATTCTCTTTTTGAAAAATATGGATTAGATCTTTATTCCATCTTGGAAGAAGTCGAAAAACGCGCCAAACTCGAAACAGATAAATTATGAAATCCTTCCCCACACATCGCAAAGAAGAAATGGTTCGTTACAGACGAACCTTTCATCAAAATCCAGAACTCAAATACGAAGAAAGGGAAACTGCTTTGTTTGCCAAAAGACATTTGGAAACACTGGGTTTCCAAGTGGAAGATGGAATTGCAGAGACTGGGCTTGTGGCGCTTTACGACTCAGGGAAACCTGGAAAAACGATATTAGTCCGCGCGGATATGGATGCACTTCCCATCCATGAAGAAAATTCCCATGTGTATAAAAGCCGTAATGAAGGCAAAATGCATGCCTGTGGTCATGATGGACATACGAGCATCTTACTTGCGTTATCTTCTGATTTAAAAAAGGATGTATCCAATTTTGTTCCAAAAGGCAGAGTATTACTCTGTTTTCAACCAGCGGAAGAAGGTGGTTCTGGTGCAGATCGAATGATCGCATCTGGAATTTTGGATCGTTACCAAGTGGATGCAGTGTTCGCTTTACATGTTTGGAACCATATCGATTTAGGAAAAGTGGGAGTTGTGAACGGAACCATGATGGCATCCGTTGACGAATTCAAAATCACGGTACAAGGAACTTCTGGCCATGGCGCCATGCCACAACATACGGTTGATCCCATCCTTGTAGGCAGTCATCTAGTGACCGCCTTACAAACCTTAGTTTCAAGAAATGTAGATCCATTAGAACCTTGTGTAGTCACAGTGGGCTCGTTTCATTCTGGAAATGCTTTTAATGTCATCCCAGAGACTGCTGTTTTACATGGCACGGTTCGCACCTATTCCAAATCAGTGTACGAAATGATTCCACTCCGAATGAAACAATTAGTGGAACAAATTGGACTCGGATTTGGAGCCAAAATCCATTTGGAATACAAACGAATTGATAAACCAACCATCAATGACCAAGCGATGGCAGACGTAGTTCGAAAAGCCGCAAAAACGGTTTTAGGCGACGATTGCCTGACAGAAGAAAATACAAGGACCATGGGTGGTGAAGATTTTTCCGCATTCTTAATGGAACGGCCTGGTTGTTATTTCTTTATTGGTTCTAGAAATGAGGAAAAAGGATTCATCCACCCTCACCATAGTTCGTTTTTTGATTTTGACGAAGATGCCCTACCTATCGGACTTTCCGTCATGAAAGAAGTCATCCACACCTACCTATCCGAAAATTAAATCAATTTTTTCTTGTCACGAAAACCTACAGTTTTATTAGTTAGATATCTAACCAATCCGAGGGATTTATGATTAGTTTCGAACTAAATGATGGTGTTGGGGTCATCAACCTATCTATCAATGACAAAAACAGTTTTTCCAATGAATCTTTTTTGGCCTTAAAAAAGGCGATTCAATCAGCAAAGGAATCCAATGCCAAAGTTGTGGTTTTAAGGAGCTCCTCAAATGGTTCTTTTTCCCTAGGCCTTGATTTGACAACCGTCAGTTCGATGGATATGGCAAAAGATTTAGCTGCTTTTTTGGAATTATTTTACCTGAATTTAACAGAGCTTTACCAACTTCCAATACCCACCATAGCAGAAATTTCAGGCCATGCCTTGGGATATGGAGCCATGTTGGCTCTCGTATGTGACTACCGTTATGCGACTTCAGATATTCGTTTTGGACTCCCAGAAGTGAAAATTGGAATCCAAGTTCCATCCTTTGTTTATGCACTCATGGGGGAAGCTGTAGGATACGACGTCGCCAAAAGACATGTCTTACTTGGTGATGCGTTTAAAGCAAAAGAGATGCCAAATCTTTTTGAAGAGATTGTTGAATCGGAAGAAGATCTAAAGAAAAAATCAAAATCCTTACAAACAAAGTTAAAGAAAAATTCTAACTCAGCGATGAAGGATACCAAAAAAGGAATTTTAAAAGTTCATGAACCCTTACTTGCACTTGTGAAAGAAGACATCAAAAACACAATCACGAGTATCCAATCTCCAGATGCAAAAGAAGGAATTTCAGCTTCTGTAGAAGTGAGACGGCCCGTTTTCACGTCTTAGATTGAGGTTCCTCATCTTTTTCTTTTCTGATGTGTTTATAAATTTTATCGAGGATAGGATATAAAATATCCTCGTTTTCTTTTGAGATTCCCCAGGTTTGTAAAGAAAGAAGTTTCGCCGAAATCGTAACTATCTTTTTACGAATCTTTTTCCCTTCTTTGGAAAGTAAAATCGCCCACTCTCTTCCATCGCTAGGAGATGGATTTCGATCAACGAGTCCCTCCTTCACCAATCGATTTACAAGTACCGTACAAGTTGGTTTTGTTTTTTCAATGGTTTTGGCAATTTGAGTCATATTGATGGGATTGGATGTACGGATTAAAAACGTTAAAATTTCGAAATGAGATGTGGTGAGACCTGGGTATCCCAATTTTTCCATTTCGATCCGTACGATGTCAGCAATTTCGGAACTGATCCGATCAAAATAACGCACGGAACGAAACCGGCTGGGAAGTTCTCTTGCCATGTTGTAAATGATCCTGTTAGAGTTTTAAGGCTTCAATTTCCGAAATTTCTTTGGGAATGAATTCTGTTAAATTGATAGGATCTTTTCCATTGATGAGAATATCATCTTCGATTCGTATCCCAATCCCTCTAAATTCTTTCGGAATAGATTCATCGGTTGGATCAAAGTATAACCCAGGTTCAACGGTTACCACTTGCCCATCTTTTAGAGGCCTAGATTTTCCATCTAAATAATAACGACCTACATCATGTACATCCATCCCGAGGTAATGACCTGTTCGATGCATATAAAACTTTTTATAGGTTTCTTTTTCTAAAATTTCATCCAGGCTTCCCTTTAAAAAACCCATCTCTCGTAAACAGTCCGCAAGGAATCGAACTGTTTTTTCATGAACTTCGTTAAAAGGAACACTCACTACTGATTGGCGGATGGCATTTTTTTGCGCATACAAAACCACTTCATAGACTGTTTTCTGAGGTTCAGAAAAGCGTTTTCCTACAGGAAAAACCCTTGTCACATCTGCCGTATAATAATTCCATTCAGCACCGGAATCCACTAACACCAAATCTCCATCTAGTAGCTTCTCGTCGTTATTTACGTAATGTAGGATACAGGCATTTTTTCCAGAGGCAACAATATGTCCATATCCACCACCAATGGAACCATACTTAAGATATTCTTGTTCCAAAAGGGCTTCCAATTCATATTCGTACATGCCAGGTTTACTTTCTCGCATGATCCGCATATGGCCAAACTTCGTAATTTCGGCTGCATTTTTTAAAATTTGGATTTCTTCTTTGGATTTCGTAAGTCTTTCTTCATGTAAAAAATAAGGATGTTCGATTCGATGTGGACCAAACTTTCCTTCTCTTGCACGTTCTGATAAAGTTTTACATTCCGTTAATAGTTCTCTGTCCCGATCAGGATTTTCACCGAAAAAATAATACAAAGTATGATTTCCTAGTAAAATTGCTGATTTTTGTTTGTCCCAATCGCTTAAGTCATACGTAAAATCCAAACCTAACATTGATTTGATTTGGTCTTTTCCCAATCGAATGCCAGTCCAAATCTCTTTTTCTTTGTCTTTTGGCAAACAAAACATACCTGCTGCAACAGAAGTCAGAATGAAAATCGAATCTTCTTCTTTGATTCCTGTGAGGTAATAGAAATCGGAATTTTGCCTAAATTTATATTCTACATCGCGGTTTCTGATTTTATGATTCGCTGCAAACACAATCAGGATTTCTCCAGATTTTAGTTTTTTTTGGATCTTTTGGATTCGTTTGCGATAGAGATTGGAATCAAATTCATTTGTTTTTAAGGTCGGTTGTTTCATGGTTTCATCACCTCCTCAAGGGCTTCAAAGATACGAACAGGATTTTGATCTAACATACATCGAAAATGAGCTTCGGGACAAACTCTTCCTCCGTGAATTCCACAAGGCCTACAACCAAGTCCATTCACTTCCAGGATTTTATGTTTATCTGATAAACTTCCATAACCAAAGGCAGGTATGGTGGCGCCATACACCATCACCGTGGGAGTATTAAAAGCGGAAGCAAAATGAATGGGACTTGAGTCATTAGAAATGATCGCCTTCGCATTTTGGATCCAAACCATAAGTTCTTTTAAACTGGTTTTTCCAATGAGAGATAACAAACGTTCTCTCTGTTTTAATTCCAGCGGTTCTGTTTTCATCAATCGAAAGATATGTTCCTCGATTGCCTGATCCGCTTTACTACCAATGAGAATGATTGTTTCTTCTTTTTTACGTAAAATTTGAGTGATCACACTGACAAATTTTTCTTCCGGCATTCGTTTGGTTTCCCACAAAGACGAAGGTGCAATTAAGATATAACCAGAATCATTTTTGATGAGTTTATTTTTTTTAGTGAGATAACTTGCTTCTTCTTCCGCACTCGGAAACAGATAAGGCCTTCGTTCCCTACCCGTGGGATAATCATAAGGTTCAAATAATAGAGCAAATAACTTTTCGACTTCGTGTGGGCCTTGTTTTGGTCTAGAGACTAGTTTGGTATGTAAAAAAGAAAATCCAGATTCTTTGTAACCGATGCGAATTTTTGCCTTCGTAAAAAAAGACAATAAACTAGATCGGTAAGAAAAATGAGGGGAATACACCTTATCAAACTTTTCTTTTCTTAATTTTTGTATGAACTGGAAAAAGGCAAAAGGATTTTTTTTGATCTTCTTTTTGTCCAAACACCAAATCTGTGTTATATCGGGATTATTGTCCAAAACAGATTCCGTTCCTAGGTTCACAACCACATGGATTTCACTTTCTTTGTGTTCCATTTTGACTGCATGGAAAAAAGAAGTGGATAGGATCAAATCTCCTAGGAAGGCAGTTTGGATGATGAGTATTTTTTCAGGCATCAGACTCTTTCTAATATGGAAACAAAGTTGTTTGTAGCTAGTCCACCTATACTTTGCGCTATTGCCAACCGCTTTTCAGGCCATTCAGAAAAGAACTGGCAAAGTTCGACAATTTGTGCTAGGCCGGAAGCACCTACGGGATGACCCCTAGATTTGAGTCCCCCAGAAGCATTGATTGGCAATTTTCCCTTGGGGTGAGTGAGCCCCGCTTTGACTTGGAATAGTGCCTCACCTCGTTTGAAAAAACCTGCATCTTCTGCACCGACGAGTTCAAATGGTGTAAAGGCATCATGTAATTCCGCAAAATGGATGTCATTTGGTCCAACACCTGCTTCTTCATACGCTTTGGCAAAGGCAATGCGATTGGCTAAAAAACTTGGTTCTGCCCCGACAAGAAAGGGAGATAGTCCAGAACCCATCCCACGGATGGCAATGGAACTCGGATCTTTAGAAAGGATAAGAGCTGCCGATCCATCGGAAAGTGGTGAGATATCATAGAGACCAAGTGGGCTTGTGATTTTGGGTTGGTTTTTGTATTCTTCCCAAGTAAGATTTTTTTTGATATGAGCCTTTGGGTTTTGTAATCCATTGTCATGGAGTTTTTTGGCGATGGCAAATAGGTCTTCTTCTTTGTAACCATACTCATGTAAGTAACGATTGGTGATCATGGCTCCCCCTTGCGCCATCGACATTCCCAGTTTTCGTTGCGCATCCGAAAGGACAGAACCTAACAATAAATTGCTGTCTTCTCGATTCAATTGAGACATGAGCTCTGTTGCAATCACAAGACCATGTTCAAATCTTCCACTGAGAATTAAATTCACTCCCAATTGAAAGGCAGCGGCTCCCGAAGACGAAGCTGTTTCCATGCGTATGGAATAAACTTCCTTCAAACCTAATTTGGCTGCGATTTTTGCCGAAAGGTGGTATTCCTTGGTATAAGAATCTGGAGAAAAACTAGCATAGATGATGAATTGAATTTTGTGAGATTGAAACTCATGTACAGATTGTTTTGCGGTGGCAAAGGACAAATCGAGTTGTGATCCTTTGTGTTTACCAAATACACTCAATGCTGGATTGTGAATGTAAACTTTCTTCATTCGAATATAGTTTCCGCTTGCCTATTCCATGAAAACCAATTATCTTTCCAATTGAACCGAGATTTTTGAGGATACCCATATGAAGGGAAAAAAAGAAGTAATCGACATCCTAGCAGAAGTTCTCTCCGCAGAACTCACAGCCATCAATCAGTATTTCATTCATGCAAAACTTTGTAAAAATTGGGGATATCTGGATCTGGCAGACTACCTCCGAAAAGAGTCCATCGAAGAGATGAAACATGCAGACGAAATCATGGAACGCATTTTGTATTATGATGGAATCCCTGACTTACAAAAATACATGAAAATCAATGTAGGGCAAACCGTTCCAGAAATGTTGCAACATGATCTACAATTGGAATACAATGCTGTAGAACGTTTGAACCGTGGGATTGATGTCTGTGTGGCAGCAAAAGACAACGGAACTCGGGAATTATTGGAAAAAATCCTTGTTTCCGAAGAAGAACACATCGATTGGATTGAAACTCAAGTAGCCCTTATCGAGTCCATTGGCTTACAAAACTATTTGGCTCAAAAATTAGGAGATTCGGAATAAAACCAACTCATCCCACGTATCATGCCATATGCGGAGAAGGACTTTCTCCGCTTTTGGAACAAGAGATCCAATCCTTTCACCTTAAAATCGATAGCACCAATCGTGGTGGTGTGTTTTTTTCAGGAAAAAAAGAGGATGTCATCCAATTTGCCATCCATACCAAATTTGCCTCTCGTGTGAATTTACAACTCATCCACGATAATGCAGAAACCTATGAAGAATTTTATACAAAGGCAACAGAGTTACCTTGGGAAAAATACATAGGACCCAATGTGAGTTTTCGCATTGATGCCGAAACCAAAGACAAATTAAAAAACTCTGAATTTACAATGCATCGCATGAAGGATGCCATCTTAGATCGACTTCGTGCAAAAAAAGTCCCTCTTCCTGAAATTGAAAAACGAATGGCAGATATTACCATAGTCGTCAGGTCACATACAGATCGATTTAGCATCGAACTATCGTTATCTGGTGATCCAGTAGGAAGACGTGGGTACAGGCTTCACGCAGGAAGTGCCCCAGTGAGGGAACCGATCGCTCAAGCAATGCTTGAGATGTCAGATTGGAAGGAAGGAGAAACCCTTGTGGATCCCATGTGTGGATCTGGGACTGTTCTCATTGAGGCAGCTCTTAGGGAACGACTCTATGGAGAAATCAACAGGTTTCTCTTCGCGGAATCACCTGTGTTTCAAATCTTATTTCCTACCTATGTATTTTCGGAACGTAAAAAAGAAAAACCTTCTAAACCTCATCTTTTTGGATATGATATCGATGTGGAAGCCATTCGGATTGCCAAAGAAAATGCCTACGAAGCAGGTGTGGAAGACTTTGTCCATTTTGAAGTAGGAAATTGTTTAACACTCAAAAATAGTTTTGGTCCCAAAGGTCATTTGGTCACAAATCCACCATACGGAGATCGCATTGGGAAACCAATGGAAGATCTCAGAGAGATGTACTTTCAGTTTGGTCGAGTTTTGAAAAACGAATTTGGTGGTTGGAAGTTTACTGTATTATGTGCTGACTTTTCTTTACTCGGAAAATTTGGTTTAAAAGAAAACAAACACATCAGCTTAAAACATGCCAATCTAAAAGCAAAAATTGTAGATTATGAACTTAGAGGGGGGAAATGAAATCAAAGGACATTTTAAGTCGTGTTTTTGAAATCACAAGGGATCCAAGAGATGGATTACTTTTCTTAAAAGAATTCCAATCCTTATCACCTGAATCCTTTGCCATCCTCTATGCGGATTCTGAAACCATCTTTGAAAGTTCTGAGGCTTTATTTTCTGATCTCAAACTCCTCTACCAATTGGATTTGTATCCATTTGTGGTCTTAGAGGAAGACAGTTTCCAATACCTCAAAGTATTTTTCCCTCTCGAACAATTGAACCCAAACCCATTGGATGAAAAATCATTGGGATTTTCCTATGAAATCATACAAAGAGAAAAACCTCTCAAAGAATCAGTCAAAGCGGCAATAACAAAGAAAAAAATTCCCATCTTACTTTGGAATGATGAAACCGAAAAATTGGAATCAGTACTTGACCGTTGCCGTTCCATTCTTCATTCCTCAAAAATCATTTATGTTTCCATTGATGGGCCACTCAAAGATCCTAACACTGGCAAGGTGAAATCAATTTTACAAATGGAACATCAGTTTTCCATTGCAAGTGAGATGTCCATCACAGAAAGCCAAAAGGAATTTGTACAACTTTCAGAAGCCCTTGTTTCCAAAATTGAGGATCCAAAATTTAGTATTGTTCTCACATCCCCTTTCACTCTCTTAACTGAGTTATTTACCGTAAAAGGAAGTGGAACTCTTGTAAAACGAAAAAACAGAATTCATAAATACGAATCAACAGATGATGTAGATATGAAACGAGTGTTTCATTTGATAGAAGAATCCTTTGGAAAACCATTAAAACCAAGTTTTTTCCAAACCAAATTTGATGTTTTGTTTTTAGAAGATTCCTATCGTGCCTGTGCATGGATGCAAAAAACAGAGTTTGGTTACCTACTTTCCAAATTTGCAGTGAATGGTGTCGCACGTGGTGCTGGTGTTGGTCGTGATATTTGGGACCAAATATTAGAACATTGTAGTCCTCTCTTTTGGCGGAGTAAACCAGATAATACCATCAACAAATGGTATATGTCTATTGCTCAAGGAATTGTAAAAGATGAATCTTGGTATTATTATTGGCTTGGAGTAAACCGCTCTTTGATCCCAGGCATCATCACTCTTTTACAATCCCAACCGGAAGACTTTGCATCAAAGAAAGGATGAACGAACCAAATCCAACCCTTTTAATTTATGATGGGAACTGTTCGTTTTGCACCCGAATCGCGAACGGTTTACAAAAGAAGTCGATAAAACCAATCAAAATGATTTCGTATCATGATCTCTCAGAAGGAGCTCTGCAAAAATTTCATCCAGAGCTCACTACCGAACGTTGCCAAGGGGAAGTACAAATCATTCAAAATGGGAAACGGTATCCTGGTTTTTTTGGACTCAGAGTCCTTGTTTGGAACTTACGGAATTACAGATATTTCGGTTGGATCTTATATTTGCCTTTCGTTCCTATCTTTGGGATGTTTACTTTTATGATTCTCAAACGATTCCGTTCGAAATTGGACCCCGTTTGATTTCGTCCAATCTCGAGAGACCCAAATAAAAATCTTTCCTAGCTTCTAAGGCCAATCGGTTCCCTTCTATCACCTGCTCTTTTGCAGTTTCGGTAAGTGACACTTCTTCTATCAAATCAAACATACGTTTGCTATGCCCTTCATCCGCATCCAAGTTTACCTGAAAAAACTTTCCTTCTGGTAAACCAAACTCTTTTTTTAGTTTTTGATAGGCATTTGCAATTTGAGAATATTCCAATTTCAAAAGGTATTCGTTTGCAGGACCAAGAGCTCCAAGTCCATAGTAAAAACCTAAATCAATCACTGATTTCATTTTATCCAAATAGTTTTCTGTTTCTGGTAAAATTTGGTGGGTAGAAAAATCAAATTTCAATTGGTTTAAAAATTCGGTTAGGATGGAAACATGAGTATCGGCAATCTTTCCTTCGCCTAACTCTTCCCATATATTTTCCACAAGGACAATTTTTGCTTTTTGGTCTCTTGTTTTGGTAGCTACTAGTAAAAACCAATCCACAAACCCAATGGAGACAAAGTATTCTTGGCTAAGCCACAAAAGTAAATCTTCAAAACTTAAGGTTTCCCTTCTGTCTAGTAACCATTTGGATTTCAAAACAGAATGAGATTCTACATCGAATTTTAATTGATGAATGAAATTTTTCATAATTGATCCTTTCCATATTGGAATCGTTTGTGAGACGAATATTCTTCAAAACCCAGTTCCAAACAAACTTTTAGTAATTCCGCATACGATTTTCCCGTTTTTTCCCATAACAATGGCAAGGTGGAATAGATATGCGAAAACCCAGGAGTTGCATTCACTTCTAAAAGATAAACAGATTCGTTTTCTAATTTATAATCAATGCGAATGTATCCAGAAGAACCCAGGGCACTTGCGATTTGGTATGAAGTTTTGTTTAAGATTGTTTGTAATGATTCAGAAACATTGAAATCCAAGGATTCGAGAAATTCCGATTTCGATTTGATCCCTTCATGGTATAACCCACTCGGTGTGTCGACATAGGCAATGGGTAAAACCTCGTAACTTCCCCGATTCCCAATTACAGCAACAGTTAACTCCCGTCCCGAAAGATAGGGTTCGGCAATGATTTCTGAATACTCGTCCAATTGCTTCGATACTTGGGTGTTCCAATCTGCTAGGGAAGAAATGATATTGTCTTCCGAGATTCCTAAACTGGAACCCTCCCCATTTGGTTTTAAAAACAAAGGAAAATTGAGGTTAGGAAGATCAGCACGTGATTTGATGAGTTGGGACTTCGTTGTTTGGATTCCCAATGATTCTAAGTAGAGTTTGGTTTTGTATTTATCGAGTGTTAAGGTTTGGACGGAAGCGGCACTTCCAGTATGAGGGATTGCCAAATATTCGCATAACGCTGGTATGTAGGCTTCTCTAGAGCTGGAATGATAGCCTTCAATGAAATTCCAAACGATCCATTCGTTTCGTTTTGATTTTGCGATCCCGGAAAGAGTAGAAGTAATTTCCGTTGCATCTGAAAGGACCACAACATCATATCCTAAAGACTGAATGGTTTTTTCCATATACGTGATGGATTCTTCCGATTCCCACTCCTGCGAAAGTTTGGGAGTTGTTGGATTGTAAATATCACAAGCAAGTAAAACCGTTTTCATTGGGTTTGTAATTTCTCCCAATCCAGATCCGATAAAACGGGATAATAGGATTCCCGATCGGAACCAACAGGTTCAAAAGAAAAATGAATTTTTTTAGTCACAGCAGAACGGAAGGCATGTTGTCTTGTTTTGGGATAATATCCCAAATACCAATTCGCACCAATTGTGATTTTTCCTCCCCCACCAGGAAGGTCGTTTACAAAATGGGGGATTCCCATTCCACCAATTTTACCACGCATGTATTCTACAATTTCGATCCCTCGTGCCAGTGGAGTACGAAATCCTCTCGATCCAGGGATGAGTTCGGGATCATAAAGATAATAAGCACGAACTCTCATCTCGAGTAATTTTTTATGAAGAGTGAGCATGGTTTCTTCGTCATCATTGATCCCTTTGAGAAGGACTGCTTGGTTTCCCACAGAGACACCTGCTTTTAAAAGCCGTAAGATGGCATCCTTTGCTTCTTTTGTACATTCCCTGGGATGGTTGAATTGGGTATGGCAAAAGATAGATAGTTTTTCATCATTGTAATGTTCGATGATCTTACAAACGGCTTCTGTGATCCGAAAGGGCAAAGTCACAGGGTTTCTTGTTCCCAACCGGCAGATTTTCACATGAGGGATCGCATTCAGTTCTTGTAAAATCCATTCTAATCTTTGGTCGCCCAAGTTTAATGGATCCCCACCACTGATCACAACGTCTTCGATTTCTGGATGATTCCGAATGTACAAAAAGGCATTTTCCAAATCCCCTTTTTCCATCCTCTCCTCATTGGAAGAGACCTTTCTTCCCCTCATACAATGACGACAATACACACTGCAGGAATGGTTGGAAAAAAGTAACACGCGGTTCGGATACATATGGGTCAGTCCCCGAACAGGGCTTAGTCGCTCTTCTTCCAAAGGATCTGGACTTTCTTCCATCGAAAAAATTGCCTCATCCGCGGTGGGAACAATCATTCGCCGGATGGGACAGTTAGGATCACTCGGATCAGAAAGAGAGAGATAATAGGGAGTTGTTGATACTAACAAACGAATGGTGTTTTGAATCCCCATTTGTTCGGATTCGGTTAGGATAAAATAACGAGATAAGTCTTCTCCCTTTACGCGGTTTTGTAACTGCGATGTGGGATCGTTCCATTTTGTCCTGGAAAACAATTCTTCTCTGGCCCGAAGAACTTCTGATAAACTGTTTTGCACGAGCATAAGATTTTATTCCTTACTTGCCAACAGACCACCAAATTCTTTTCTGGTGGTAATGCAAGAAAACCGCTTGGGGGAAATCCGCATGGTCGCCTTCGATGTCGATGGGACCTTATTTTCCTCAGAATCCATAATCTTTAAGACGTATGTGCAGGCAATCGAAGAGTTTGCCGAGAAAACAGGAAAAATCACGTCTTTACCAACACACGATCAGATTATGAATGAAATCGGAAAACCTGTGCGCACTATTTTTGCAAACCTACTTCCACACTTACCAGAACCAGAACGAGATACGATTTCAGGAAGAGTCCTGGATTTACTTTGTGATTCCATTCGCAGTGGTGGTGGTGATTTTTATGCAGGGGTTGGTTCCACGATCCATTACCTAAAGGAAAAAGGATATACCATCACCTGTGCCTCCAATGGGAGAAAACCTTATATTGAAACCGTTCTCGATACGGCTGGCGTTTTGCAATACTTCGAACCCATCGTTGTCATCAACCAAGAATCCATCCACACCAAGGGAGAAATTTTGGCTGAGTATGTCAGGAAATACAATTTAGAACCGAGTGCAATTGCTATGATTGGAGACCGCTTCAGTGATTGGGAAGCTGCCAGACAAAACGGTTGTCCCTTTGGATTTTGTACCTATGGTCATGGGCTCCCAGGTGAAATTCCCGATTTTGAATGGAAATTTGAAGATTTAACTTCTCTCAAAGAATTTTTTTAAATTTGAATCCCTTTTCCTTTCCGACATAAATAGTGTGGCGGTACTTCCCCAAATTCAAGAAGACAAATGGAAATCATTACGCTATTTCCTTGGCGGGATCTTCTTTGTACTCGTCCTCATTGAAAAATCAATGGGCTTTGATCCGAAGGCCACAACCAATTTATTTCCCAAACAAGGTTTTCGGAATTTAGGCAAACAAACCACTACACCTAAATTTGCAGAACCCACCGATCCCTTCCAAACAGAAGGCTTTGAAGACGACCTCAATTGGGAAGAAGAAGTATTCAATCATACATACCCAACCAGTTCTCCGAAACCCAAACCGACAAAACTAGTGGATGAAACCATTCCCGAAATCACCTTACCAGAAGACCGTTTTCCTGGTGCTGGGAAACGAATCAGTGCTGAGCCAGGTTACCTCCCCGTTTACTTTCTGAAATTTTATGGCACAGGGAAAAACAGCCAGTCGCAACTAGTCAAACTCACCCGTGAATTTCCGGGGGGAGATCCCATTCTCTTTTTATTCCAAGAGTTAACAAAAGGTCCAAACTCCGAAGAAAAAACCAAGGGTGTACTTTCGGCTCTCACAAAAAAGATCCGAATCGAACCCAGCTATCGTTTGGAAAACGGAATCTTACACCTTTCCGTTTCTGAAGATGTCAATTATGGCGGGAGCATGGAAATCCTAAAAGACCGATTGGATCAAATTACCTTTACCTATGTAGGTAATTTTGGAATCCAAGGAGTTGTACTATATAGCAATGGCGAAAGAATACGTTCCCTTGGCAGTGATGGTTTGTCATTGCCTGATGTGCTTGCCAAGTCACAAAGAAAAGTGATCTTATTCTAATTCACGAAATGGTTTACTTCCAAACAACCTATGCTAGTCTAAAACCTGGTTTCCACCATGCGTAGGTATACTTTCAAACGATACGGATTTGTATTACGTAAATTATTTTTACGATCCTACCATCCTACATTCATTACCAATAATTTGGATGATATCGCTTCTTCCCTACAGATTTTTAGTGTGATGACAGCAGTCACATCCATCATTTCTCTTCTCTTTGTCGATTCACTGGTTCGCACAAAAGAAGCAAGTTTCTGGATTGCTTTCTTTCGTATCTCTTCTCTTGCGATTTGTTTTATGGTCTACTTATTGGCCAAACGAGGGATCAAACGTTACAAAAAAAATATCTTAGGAATCACTAGCCTTGTTCTCATTGGGCTTGTTGCTTTATACATTCCCATGATGGTTTTTGATAACCCCAATCACGCCTATTATCTGTTTGGTTCCGCCATTGTGATTGCGGGAGCTTCCATCTTACTCTGGTTAGAACCAATTCGTATCTGTATCTTATCTTTGATTTATATCTCTGTTTTTATTCCGCTTCATTTAAATTTTTCACGAATCCAAGGGTTCGATCGTTATTTCTTTTACCAAGATGTTTTGATTGTTAGCTTTTTATTGGCCTTCGGGATTGTAGCAAACTTTCTCATCAACTACTGGCGCTTTGAAGAATACCGCGTGAAAGAAAAACTCCATATCACAGTGGGAAAACTCCTTCGCATCAACCAAAAGATTGAAGATCTTTCCCGAGTGGATTCTATGACGGAACTTTTTAACCGAAGGCATCTTTTAGAACAATTTGATTTGTATAAAAAAAGATCCCATAGGGAAGGATTTGTCATTGGGCTTGTGATCTTAGATTTGGACAAATTGAAAACCATTAACGATCGTTATGGGCACAAACAAGGGGACATAGCCATCCAAGCCTTTGCCAAAACCTTAAAATCAAGAACTCGCATCACAGACATTGCCGCAAGAATTGGTGGAGATGAGTTTTGTTTGCTTGTATCTCCCATTGATAAAGAAGGATTACAAATCCTCACAGAGTCCATTCGTGAGAAAATGGAGGAATTACAAATCCCCATTTATAATAATCCCAATGAATCTTTAACTTTGACAGTCTCGATCGGGGGAACCTTATTCCACCCAGAGGATGATCCAAGTTTTGATGAACTCTACCATAAAATTGACACTGCCCTCTACACTTCCAAAAACGAAGGTAGAAACCGCATCACCCTACTCGAAATGTAAAAAAAGAATCGACGGATTCAACTTATCGATTTAGGCTAGTAGTTGAGACTGATTCTCAGTTTATGTCCATTACGGATAAGGTGTAAAATTTGAAGGATGGGGAAAGATCCCCCATCTTTTTTTTTTGCGGATAGCCATAGAGAATCCAATCCTTTGGAAACCTCCGACCTTTTGGAAAATCGAGTCTTAGGCTACTTCTAATGGAGAACTAACTTCCGCATAGTTCAGGTCACGGCGGACGGGTCGAAACCCACCTTCCTGCAAAAATTTACGGGCTTCTTTTTCCGTTTTCAAACCAAACGAACGTAATACGTTTTCTTCAATCACAACCGAGGAAATATCATCTGCTCCCGAATACAAAGCCAGTTGACCGACCCCTTTGCCAAGCACCATCACAGATGTTTCGATATGTGGGATATTATCTAAAAAGATGCGGCAAATTCCGAGAACCTTCAAATACTCGTGAGTCGGAACAGGCCTTACTTTAAACCGTTTGGTTTGGGGTTGGAAGGTCCAAGGAATAAAGGATAAAAATCCACCCGTTCTATCTTGTAAATCCCGAACCACCTGTAAGTGTTCGATGACTTCCTCTTCTGATTCTTCGGATCCAAAGACAATATTGGCTGATCCTTTGAGGCCTACTTCGTGACAGGTTTCCATCGCTCGCACCCATTCAGCGACTGAGGCTTTTTTCGGAGAGATGATTTGGCGCATCCTTTCCGTAAGGATTTCTGCACCGGCCCCAGGAACAGAGTCAAGACCAGCTTCCTTTAAGATTTGTAATACTTCTCGCAACGGTTTTCCGGTGATGGTTTCTAAATTGATCACTTCTACTGGAGAAAAAGCCCGAATGTGCATCTTCGGGTATTTGGCTTTCACCGTGCGAATCACATCGAGGTAATACGAAAAAGGAAGTTCTGGGTAAACCCCACCTTGTAAGAACATTTGGTCGGCGCCTTCTTCTACGGCATAGTCCATCTTTTGTAAGATGTCTTCTTTGGAGAGGACATAGCCCTTTCCATTCCCGATTTCATCCATAAAGGAACAAAAATTGCACTCTACATTGCAATAATTGGTGTAATTGACCACCCGAAACATGGTATAACTGGCCTCTGTGTGTGGTCTGATCTTTTCTCGTAGAAACCGAGCCACCATTTGAATTTTCAGAAAGTCAGCGTCCTTGTACAGAACCAATGCCTCACTGGGAGAGATTCGTTTGCCTTCAGTGGCTTTGATGAGGACGGCATCGGCGGGGTCATTGGGGTTCAAGGAAAAAGAGGACAAGTTCATATCTCTACCTACTTGGACAGGAAATCTTCTGACATATCCCTGTAAAAACCGAATTTTCCTGGACATTCATTTTTCTATAGAAATCCTAGGAAATACCAAACACCTTAAGGGCATAAATATAAATGGATATCGGAAGAATTCTCTTTCACCTATTATTCACAGCTTTTTTCGTCGTGGCAAACGTAGTGTTTGTCCGCGCTATCCTTTACAGGCTCGGATTGATCTTCAATGGTCGTCCTGCATTCTTTAACGAAGATGCAAAAAAGAACCTTAACATCGGATTCCGTTTAAAAAGTTTTTTCATAAACGTAATCTTACAAAAAAAGAACTTCCGTGAACCAGTACGCGGGATCATGCATGCGTTTGTTTTTTATGGATTCATCGTGTATACGATCCATACTACAAGCCAAATGATCGCTGGTGTTTTTGGTTATGCCATGGAAGACCCTTACCAATTTGCTCTGCCTAATTTTTTATTTGGCGAATCTGCAAATCATATCTACGAACAAACCGTTAACTACGTATCCATTTTAGTTTTAACTGGTCTTGGTTTTTTTGCTTGGAGACGTTGGATCAAAAAAGCAAAAGGACTCGATGTTCACTCACCTGCATCTGCGATCGTGATCAGTATGATTGCCACTCTTATGGTTACCACCTTACTTGGCAATGGTGCCAAAACAGTTGCAGCAACTTATTACACTCATGCTGGATTCATTGATGGTGCGATTGGAAAACTTTGGGAATCGGTGGGAGTGGCAAACTCTTCTGCAGATATCGTTTTCCAAATCATGTGGTGGGGCCATATCATCACTGTATTTTCCTTTATGTTGTATGTTCCTACTTCGAAACATGCTCACTTAATCTTTGCTCCGTTTAACTACTTCCTTGCCACTGACACTCCAAAAGGTCAACTTTCCAAACTCAATTTGGATGATGAAAATGCAGTTTGGGGATCCAACCGAGTGGAAGACTTTCCTTGGCCAAACCTTCTTGACGGTATGTCTTGTATTGAATGTGGACGTTGCCAAGTGGAATGCCCTGCCAACAGAACTGGCAAAGTATTAAATCCAAAGGCCATCATCGTGGAACTCAAACACCAAATGTTAGAGAAAATGCCACAAGTAGCGGAAGCACGCGCTGGTAAAACCCCAGAAGAAGCAGCGGAAGCAGTAGCGGCACTTGAGACTGGAGTCATCAACTCTCACGAAGGTCTTAGCGAAGAAGCTCTTTGGGGATGTACTACTTGTTATGCGTGCGTAGAAGCATGCCCTGTTGGAAACAACCAAGTAAATGCCATCATTGAAATGCGCCGTCACTTAGTTCTTGCAGAATCCAAGATGAGCCCTGAACTTCAAAAAGCATTCACAAACATGGAAAACAATTCGAATCCATGGGGTGTTGGTGCTCACACAAGAGCAGACTGGGCGGAAGGTTTAAATGTAAAAGTTCTTTCAGAAGCAGAAGACAAAAACGTAGACGTACTCTATTGGGTAGGTTGTGCGGGAGCTTTTGATGAGAGAAACAAAAAGATCTCTCGTGACTTCGTAAAAATCATGCAAAAAGCAGATGTGAACTTTGGTATCCTGGGAACAGAAGAAGGATGTTCGGGAGACTCTGCTCGCCGTGGTGGTAACGAATACCTCTACCAAACACTAGCACAAACAAACGTGGACACGATCAACGGATACGGTATCAAAAAAATCGTAACTGCTTGCCCACACTGTTATAACACTATCAAAAACGAATACCCACAATTTGGTGGTAACTTTGAAGTCATCCACCACTCGGAATACATCAACCAACTTTCTAAAGAAGGTAAAATCGATGTAAAAGTGGCTGATGATGCAAACACTGGTAAGTATACTTACCACGACTCTTGTTACATCGGACGTTATAACAACAATTACGACAACCCTCGTGATGTTGTGAAAAAAGTATCTGGTGGAAAAATTGAAGAAGCAGTCGACCATCACTCCAAAGGACTTTGTTGTGGTGCGGGTGGTGCGCAGTACTGGATGGAAGAACACGTAGATGAATCCAACCCAGAAAGTATGCGTGTGAATAGCAAACGTACAGGTCAACTCCTTGATACGGGTGCAACTACCATCGCTACTGCATGTCCATTCTGTATCACGATGATCACAGATGGTGTCAAAGCTGCGGAAAAAATTGATTCCGTAAAAGTAAAAGACATTGCGGAACTAGTCGCAGAAAACATCGACTAACAATTAAAAAAAGGGGAAATTAGATGAAAAAAATCCGTTTCCCCTTTTTTTCGACCTTTCTCAGCTCAAGTAAGCATAACAAAAGTTACTCTTTCTTGGGTTATTTACTGACTCACCAAAAACAAATTTCATTCAATTTATTCCATACTCTATTTCTGATCCTTTGTATTGTAGTTCCGATCACACATGGATTTACCGATTCTAAAAAACCAATCATTCAACCAAACCCAGATGATGGCATCACCATCATTGTGGAAAAAGGACAAACCTTAAGTATCATTTCCAAAACCTATTTGGATGATCCAAGGAAATGGAAGGAACTTCTAAAATCCAATCAAATCGACAATCCAAATCTCATCATTCCAGGGATGAAATTGTGGATCCCAAAAAGTTTGGGGAAAAAACCTCTCGCCGACTTACAACGATTTACCGGAACCACAGAAGTTTTAAAAATCTCACAAAAACAAAATGATTGGGCGAAGGCAAAAAATGGTGAAGGACTTTATGCGAAAGACGAAGTGAGAACCCTCAAAGACTCTGAAGCTCAGTTTGTTTTTCTATCTGGTTCTCGGTTTGAAATCACAGAAAATAGCCATGTGATTATGGAACGAGGAAAATCGGATACAGAACCAGATGAACTGTTTTTAAGACAAGGTAGGATTCGCTCCCTCATTCCGAAATCCTCTGGGAAAAACCAAAAAATGTTCCTCTTAAAAACGGAAGCTGCGGAATCCGTAGTCAAAGGAACCGATTTCCTAACTGAAGTGGATGGAAGTGGTAATACAACACTCAGTTGTTATGAAGGTGCCGTTCTTGTCTCAGCGGAAAAAGTGACGGTTCAGGTAAACGCTGGTTTTGCGACGTATGTAGAAAAAGGAAAACCTCCTTTGAAACCATTTGCTGTTCCAAATCCTCCCATCCCAGAAGAAAAATGAGTTTTTCGATTTCGCCTTTTCGAATCTTTCCCTTCCTATGTTTTGTTTGTTTCGTTCTCCTTTTCATCGCCTTTCCAACTAAATTGGAAGCAAAACAAATTCAGTTTTCTTTGGTTCCAGACAGAGACGACATCATCCAATATGAAATCGAACTTTGGAAATCAGATGATTTAGAATTAGAAATTCCTTTCCGTGTGTTGGCAAATCCAGGTCCCATCCAATTATTCATTCCAGAAGGATATGGATTCTTTCGCATTCGTGCTGTGGCAAAACGAAAAGTAAGGGGCTTTTGGACTGATTTATACAATGTCAATTCCTTTGGAAAAAAACCGAAACCCGTAGAGAAAGCCATCGCTAAAATCCCAGTCAAAACAGATGTCTTAGTTCCTATTCCTACAAAGGATGGAAGTGCTGAATTATTTTTAACATCCAAACAAATCACCATCGTCCCGATCACAATTACAAAACATTTTAAAGTTCGTTACCGCGTGAATGGTGGGATTTGGCAAACTACAACTTCCCCACAAATGGACTTTCCAAAAGATGGAAACTACCGATTGGAATACAAAGTCACCAATGATTTAGGTGTCTCCGATGGAATGCAAATTTGGGAATTTAAAGTAGATAGAACTCCACCCGAAACAAAATTTTGGTTTCAAACTCCAACGTTTCGTAAATCGGAAACCACTTATATTGCACCAAACAATCATTTGATTGTAGAAGCAAAGGACTCAGGTTCTGGAATCAGTTCGATTCGATATCGTTATCAATGTGAAGGAGATCAATTTACTGACTATTTTGTTTGGAAAGAAGAAACGGGTAAAGATTTAGTTTTCATATGTCCAGGTAATTTCCAACTGGAATTGAGTTCTATCGATCGATTAGGGAACGAAGAAACACCAAAATCCATTCACTTTCAAAAAATATCCAAATCACCATAACATGAATTTGCAATTCACCAAAATTCGATCTCTTTATTCGAATTTTATTTTCGTTGTTCGATCCAAATCATTTCTAAAACTATTTTTATCTCTCTTAGTTTTTCTCATTTTACCATACAGTTTGATTATTGGGAGGATGATTTATCGGGAATACAAAGATGCTTTGGATTGGAACCAACGATTTCAATTGGTGCGAATCCAATTATTAGCAATCGATATTGAAAATCAAATCAGACAAACCTTAGAAATAGAATTCTCTAAAACAAATAAATTCAAATCGAATCCTTATTCTTTCACAGAAATCCAATCCGTTTGTCCGGGTTTCGTTTTAGAGGAAAACAAAAATATTTCCTTTTTCATCTTACCATGTGAGTTTGAAGGGAAACTCAATTCTTACTTTTTGGTAAACGATGGGAATCGTTACCGATTGTTTCCGAGTACATTTTTAGAGGAAGCGTTACTTGATTCTTCTTTCAGTGATCCCAATGAAGGATTGTTTTTACTCAATCAATCGGGGAATTATGGTATCTCCGGCTTCATCGAAGATCAATTTTTGGTTTCAGCCATTTGGAAAGAAAAAGCAAAATCATCTTTGCAAACGAACTCCAATTTACCGACACTCAAAGAGGTCGAAATCGATGGTATGGGCTTTTTTCTTGTCGGGATCCCCTTGTATGGATTACCGGTTCACCTATTTGTCGTAAGCCCCATCCATCTAGTCTTACAACCCATTCTTGATTCCTTAGAAACGAATATCACAACACTTATATTGTTACTCGTCTTTACCTTTTTTATCTCCACATTGATTTCCCTCAGAGAAATTGAATCCAAACAAAAATTGAGTTTAATCCTAAATGAATTTCCTCATGCCGCAATTTTATATGATTCCGTTGGCGAAGTCCTTTTAGAAAACCCCCGAATCGAAACCAATTTAGATTTAACAGACGTTTATTTATACCAAGAACCTTTGAAATCTTGGTTAAAAAAAGAAGTATTGGTGTTTCTAAAAGAAATCCAAAACCTATCGATTGTCACAACAAAAGAGAAAACAATTTCTGAAAATCCATCGAATTCCCAAAACCAAACCAATCCAAATGGGCAAACGTTACGAAAAGACGAATTTGAAGTTCTGACAGAAAATGGAACCGTATTACTTTTAGAGATCACTTACCAAATTTGGTATTTTGAGGAGAAAAATCATTTTGCCAGTGGTGCCCTTCTTTTGGTCCAAAATGTTACCAAAAAAAGATTAGAATTTGAAAGGGAAATGGATTATGCCAAGGATCTTCAAAAGAAATACCTACCCAAACAAATTCTATTTTTTCCGCGTTTTGATTATGAAATCCTGTATCGACCACTCATCCAAGTTGGTGGAGATTATTATGATTACATCGATTTAGGTAACAATCGTTACATATTTGCAATCGGAGATGTGATTGGTCATGGAGTGAAAGCTGCCATGATGATGACCGTTTTGAAAGTACTTTTTCATCAAATCACAAGAACGGAAACAAATCCAGAAATGATTTTAGTCAAAATGAATGAAGGAATTTCACGTCATTTCCCGGATCCATATGCGTTTGTTCCCTTTCTCTTTTTACTTTTTGATTTGAATGTAAACTTGGTTTATTATGGAAACGCAGGCCACCCAGGAATGATTCATTATACAAATAACACTTCTAAATGTTATGAAAAATTAAACCCAATGTTTGGTATGTTACCCAAACTAGAACCCAAAGTATTGGAATTCCCGATCCTAAAAGGAGATCGGTTTTATCTCTTTACTGATGGATTAAAAGATGTTGAAAATTCAAAAAAAGAAAAAATTTGGGAAAAGGAACTGATGTCATTTTTTGACAAAATGAAAGAAAACCATATTTCCTTTGTAAAACAAGAATTAGACTTCAAAATCAGATCTTTTTCCGAAGGAATGGATTTACTCGATGACATCACATGGATTGGCATCGATGTGATTTGATCATTCTTCGAGTGGTGGATTGTCCAATAACTTAATTTCTTCGTTATTTTTATGAAAATAATTCATATCCCATTCTGTATCAAATAACAAAGCCATATTTCCAAACAAATCTTCCACCAAATTCGCATTTGATGGAATTTTTGATCGGTCTTCCTTTTTTACCCAACGGGAAATTCCATAAGGTAAAATATTGATGGAAGTATCAGCCCCATATTCATCTTTTAATCGACGTTGGAATACTTCAAATTGTAGTTTTCCCATGGCACCGATAATAGGAACTCCACCACCAATGGTTCGAGAAGTAAAAAGATGTAAAATCCCTTCTTCTGCTAATTGATCCAAACCCTTTTTAAAGGATTTTAATTGTAAGGTGTCTTTGCAAGAGATGGTTGCAAACAGTTCCGGAGCAAAACTAGGAAGTGGCCTCAGAGGTGGTGTATTGCCTGTAGAAAGTACATCACCAATTTTATAGGTTCCTGGATTCACAAGCCCAATGATATCACCAGGGTAAGCTAAATCCACAGTGTTCCGATCTTGTCCGAAAAAAGCAAAACTAGATGATAACTTTACTGGTCTGTCTAATCGATTATGATTTACGTTTAATCCTCGTTCAAAAACACCGGAACAAATTCTTAAAAAAGCAATTCGGTCTCTATGCGCCTTATTCATGTTTGCTTGTACTTTGAACACAAACGCACTAAAAGGAGAATTCACTGGATCGAGATAATTTCCATCACGAAGAGGAATATGATCAGGACCTGGTGCGAGTTCTAAAAATTTATTTAGAAAGAGTTCAATTCCGAAATTATTTACCGCCGAACCAAAGTAAACGGGTGTTTCATTTCCTAATAAAAAGGAATTTTTGTCCACTTGCCCAATTCCATTTTCAACCAAATCAATTTGTTCACGGAAAGCTTTTACGATTTCTTCATCAAACTGTTCGTCAAGACTTGGGTCATTAGGACCTGCCATGCGAAACCCTGCTTTTTGTTTTCCACCAGGGGTGCGGTCGAATAAATACAATTGCTGGTCTCGTAAATCATAAACTCCCTTGAAATCAAAACCTGTTCCCAGCGGCCATACATCGGGCACTGCCTTAATGCCTAAAACCTTTTCGATTTCATCTAGTAGGGCATACAAATCCTTAGTGGGACGGTCCATTTTGTTGATAAAGGTAATGATGGGAATTCCCCTATCCCGACAAACACGAAATAACTTAATGGTTTGCGGTTCGACCCCTTTCCCGGCATCTAGAACCATGACCGCCGTATCAGCAGCCATCAGAGTTCGGTAGGTGTCTTCTGAGAAGTCCTCGTGACCTGGAGTGTCGAGAAGGTTTAAAATACTGTTTTTGTACTCAAATTGGAGGGCAGCTGAGGTGATCGAGATTCCCCTTTCCTTTTCCATGGCCATCCAGTCGGAAGTCGCCGATTTCCCTTCTTTTTTCGCTTTTACTGCCCCCGCCAATTGGATGGCACCTCCATAGAGAAGAAGTTTCTCTGTCAGCGTGGTTTTTCCCGCATCCGGGTGGGCAATGATCGCGAAGGTTTTTCTTCGCTTAACTTCTTTTTCTATGATTTCAGGCGACATAATGACAATTCCATCTTAGCCAAATTGGCGAATCTGTCGAGAATAAAGAAAGACAGGGCTCCCCGATCCCAAGGAAGGGGTTGACTTGTGGATTATGTCCCATTAAACTGGGGGACAGAGGGAGAGTTTTTTTTGCGAAAGTTTGTATCCATCATCTTTCTTTTGGTCTGCACCCAAATCTTTCCTCTAGACTTTCCCAATTTTTCCTTAGGTGAGGAGAATGCCAAGGAAGAATTCAAACGTGGACTCACTTATAAAAATTTAAGGGAATATTCCGCGGCCAAAGAACGTTTCCAAAAAGCAGTAAACTTAAAAAAAGATTTCCACTTAGCCCGACTTGAACTAGCAAACAACTACTATTTGTTAGGTGAATGGGAGGAAGCTTTAGATGAATTGGAAATTTTGGCATCCAAAGCTAAAAACGATTTACTCATTTCCAATAAAATTGAGACACTTCGCCTAGCAATTGCAGGTGGAGTTACAGAAAAGGAAAAAGTATTTTTTAAAACAATTGAAGGTGACTCCATTCGAGGGTATCGCTTTCGAAATCCCGTTGATATCACTTTTGATGAAGATGGAAATTTTTATGTAGCAGGATTTGACACTTCCAATGTCATCAAGTTCAATGCAGCAGGTAACCCCATTGCCAATTGGCGTGGAGGAATCACGAGAAAATTAGATCGCCCTGTTTCCATTGTGTATCAAAATCAAAAGATTTATATCGCTGATTTTGCACGGGATGAAGTTTTAGTTTTTGATTTATCAGGAAGTTTTTTATTTTCAATCGGAAGTCCAGGAAAAGGCCAAGGCCAATTTCGCGGACCTTCTTCTATTTGTTTTGATAAATTAGGGAATTTATATGTTGCCGATTCAGGGAATGGCCGGATTCAAAAATTCAATTCCAAACAACAGTTTGTCATGGAGATCACGGGTTTAGGAAATTCAAAATTAGTCAACCCATCAGGAATCACGATTGATAACCAAAAGTTGTATGTAGTAGACAAAGATAAACTTCAAGTATTCGTATTTGATAATGATGGAAATACATTAGAAACCATTTCAAAACCAGAGTGGAAAAAACCACGTAACATTCGTGTTTTAGACAATCAGATTTTTTTGACAGATGAATTAACTGGCATCTGGACCTACTCTTTGTTTAACGGCGAGTGGAATCAATTACCTAAGTTTCGCGACAAAAAGGGAGTTTACCGAGTTTTATTCCGACCTTTTGCAACGAATATGGATGCCACGGGTAGTTTGTATTTTGTAGATTTTGGAAAACACAGAATTGATATTTTTTCCCAAAAAAACAATTTATTATCCAATTTGGATTTAAAAATTGAGTCCATTGATACTTCTGATTTTCCAAACATCCACATTTATACCCGAGTTAAAAACAGGGGAGGAAAAGAAATCGTAGGAATTGACCGACTGAGTTTTCGAATTTTCGAAAATGATAATATGACTCCCCTTTTCTCTTTAGCAAACAAAAACAAACTCAATGATAAATTGCAAATTGCAATGGTGTTTGAAAATAGTGAGTCCTTAAAAAAAGGAAAATTAAATTTAGAAGATGGTTTGTTTCCTTTATTTCGATCCTTACATGATACGGACAAAGTCACTTTATACCGAGCGGGAAAGGATAGCCAACTCATCCTTCCTGAAACAGTTTCTCTCCGAGATATTCTCGCAAAAATCAGAGACAGCCAAGCAGAAGAAAAGTTTAACTTTGGGAAAGCAAGTATCACCGCGATTAAAAAATTATCTATGGAAACGGGACCAAAAATTTTAGTGTATTTAGTTTCCAAAGAAGCAAAAGAAGATAGTTTTTTACAATACCAAAAATCAAGAATTGTTTCTTATGCAAAAGCACATTCCATTCCCATTTACGTTCTCACTACCAATCCAAATCCCAATTTAGAAGAATCTTGGTCCGATATTACAGGGCCAACAAATGGAAAATACATCGTCTTAGATGGAGAAGGTGAAGAAAGAGAGTTGTATAAAGAATTTAAATCGCAACTCGATTACCGATATATCTTATCCTACAAAACCGATACGAATCCTGAGCTGATCAACAGATACATTAAAATTGGCATTGGAGTGGATCACCGTGGAGTGAAAGGAAGAGATGAAGGAGGTTATTTTGTACCAGAACCTCGGTAAGTCCAAATTATTGATTGTTTTATTCATAGTTCTATTTGTGAACATCAACCTAGTGTTTGGTGAGTCATCTGCTTTGGAAGATATCGCAGAGGGAAAAAATTTCCAACAAGGGAATAACTGTCGTAAGGCCATCTCCTTATACCAGTCTGCGTTACAAAAAAATAAAAACTCTATCGAAGCCAAATTGGGAATTGCTGACTGTAGTTTTCGTTTAGGTTCGTATAAAGAGAGTAAAAAATTTTACTTGGATATTCTACAAAGAGAATCAAAATACATCCCAGCTGTAACGGGACTTTCGGAAATTTATCTATTAGAAGATGATTTTAAATCAATTTCTAGTTTGATCGATCCATTACTGAAGGAATACCCAAACCATACAGGCCTACGAATTTCCGAGGCGAAATCTCTTTTAAAACAAGGGAAACTGGATTCCGCATTATATAAAATCAAAAACCTAGCAGACCGATTGGATGAACCAGCTGACTTACTTCGGATGTTAGCGGAAATTTATTTTTCCAAAAAACAATTTGAGAATGCCTTACTTGCGATTGATACCTACACAAAAAAAGAACCCAATGACCCAGATGGTTTTGCTTTTAAAGCCAAAATCCTTTTGTACGAACACTACTTTCATCCCAATTTACTAGTTTCCACACTTCCCAAAGTTAAGGAAACCTTGGAAAATGCTTTAAATTTGGATCCAAAAAATGAATCTGCTCGTTTTTATTATGTGTATCATGATTTAATTTTAAGTAATGCCAATCAGGATAAAGATCTAAAGAATAAGGCTTTTAAAACCATATACGAACTGGCACGTGAATTTCCTGAAAATCAACTGTATCATAGTTTGGAAGCAAATCTAGCATGGGAGCTAGGTGAAACAAAATTTGCGTCTTATCATTATAGAAGAGCTTTAGCTCTCGATGACTTAGATGAAGTTTTGCGTTTTGAAGCAGAAGAATACACAATTGAATCAGAAAAGGAAGAATCGAAATTACGAAGAGAATTAGGTGACTACCGAAGAGACAGGTTTTATTCCGAAAAACATTCGTTATATCATAAAAGCAGTTTATTTCATTTGTTTCGTGCGAGGGACTTAAGTGCACAAACTCCCACCGTCAGAAAGGAGTTACTCGAATTTTATAACCAATCTGGGGATGCCGTTAAATACACAAATTTACTTTTACGGTTACGAGAAGAAGATCCTAATTCTTTTAAACTTCAAAACAAATTAGAATTTGTATTAAAGAATTTAAAGGATTCCATTGAATTCAAAGAAGGATATTTACAAATCGAACCAAATTCCGTTCTGGATACTCCGATTCGTTATAGTCCTGAAGTCTATGTATTTGATTTAGAATCCATTTCTCCCTTTCCCTATCATTTGCAAGCGGGAAGACTATTTGCAGAAGCACTTCGTTACCAATTAAAAAATATGTTATCTGTCAGAGTGATCGAAGGATCCGAGTTCAAACAAATTCGTACTTTATTAAAAGAATCTAGTTACCATCCCTTTTCCCAAACCATTCCGTTTTCAATTGATAACTTACATCACTTAGATTCAAAACGCAAAAACGCAAGCAAAGTACGTTATGTTGTTCATGGAAAATACCAAATCGAAAACGGTGATATCAAATTTGATATTTCTGTGTATGACAGAGATCAATTAAAAGATATTGCCAATTGGAAAACAAATCAGCGTGGTAGAGATAGTTTGCCAACCATCGTACACCGAATTGGTGAACGTATTAAACAATTATTACCTGTCGAAGGGAAAATCCTAAAAGTCAAAAAAGACGAAGTGATTGTATCCTTAGGAAAGGATGATGGTTTAAAAACAGGTTCACTTCTCTCTTTTGAAAGAAGAGGAAAGGCTTTGTTTGATGGTGAGATCCTAAACCTAGGAAAGTCCATATGCAGTGTGAAACCAAAAATGAGAGGTTGGGAAAAGGAACTTGCTACAGGTGATTCCGTGGTGTTGAAACGGGACTAGGATAAAAGGAAGATAGATAAGTCAGAAGCGATTCCGATATTCTTTTTTCTTTTTCCTCATCTAGTTCCTTCAGCTCTAATTGACAAACCGTTCCCTTCATAAAAAGAGAAAGGACCTTTTCTTTTTGAAACAATAAATTCAACTCAGGTAGTAAAGAAAAGAAGTCAATCGCCTCTAAATACAATTCCTCTTTTGCAAATTCATAATTGGAAACAATTTTATGGATCTCTTTTTTGGATGTGGGTAACCATTCGATATCCACATTAGGATAGAAGTAGAGTTTTCCATCGTGAAGTTGGAATTGTCCGTTTTTTAACTTGGATTCCACTTCTTCGGATTCATAGCGTACATACCCATGATCGGTTTCAGATTTTTCCTGAAAACCTACGAGAACGTCTCCTCTTCCATTTTTGTTTTGTTTGAAACTGACAAATAAAACCTGATCTTTCCCAAGTTTCTTTGATTCTTCTTCGATCCGACAAATTACATCTGGTTCCAAATTCGTTCTTTTCTTCTTCTTTTGCCAAAAAAACCAAGTCATTCGAATTTCTTTTCCTTCTAATCAATATGGAAACTTTTATTTTCCGATCACAATTCCCTGTCACCAAAGAACAGTTATTTCAATTCCACGAAGATCCAATTGGATTTTCCACTTTGATGACAGCAAATCCAGGAATTCAAGTGAAACAAAAACCAAAGTCCCTTGCTGTGGGAGAAGTTGCGATTTTAAAAGTTCCCTTGGTTCCCATGATTCCTTTTCTTTATGTGACTTGGATCGCCAAACATACAATATATGAAAAAAACAAAATGTTCCAAGACAACCAAGAAAAAGGTCCATTTAAAAAGTTTTTACACTCTCACGTTTTTTTAGACGTGGAAGATAAACCAAATGAATCCATTCTATCTGATGAAGTTCAAATTTCGTTTTATCTTTGGCCTATCTCAAAATATTTTATTTATCCCATCTTATATCTTATGTTTCGCAAACGACACCAAATGACGGCTGCTTATTTCAAAACGAATTTCCGTTTAATTTTTAGCGGGTATTCTCGAACCGTAATCGATTAGTTGCCTGTTATATTCTTTGTCCATAAGGGAAGAAGATATTAGAAAATCAGCACTAGAACGATTGCATGCCATAGGAATATTATATAATACTGCAATGCGAAGTAAGGCTTTTACATCTGGATCATGAGGTTGTGCTGAAAGTGGATCCCAAAAAAACACCATAAAATCAATGGAATCTTCCACAATTTTGGATCCAATTTGTTGGTCCCCACCCAAGGGACCCGAGATAAATCGAAATACAGGAAGTCCAATTTGTTCATGGATGAGTTTACCTGTCGTTCCCGTGGCAGACAAATGGTGTTTGCTTAAGGTTCCTTTATTGAATTTCACCCAATCTAAAAGGTCCTCTTTTCGGTTATCATGTGCAATCAGGACAATCTTTTTAGTAATTTCCATTTTTCTTTGAATTAGTACCATAAATTGATAGTTCTTGCCAATATCTAGGATTCAAGGAAAGTTTCCCTGAAATGGTCAATCGAAACCGATTTTTTTGGATCTTCCTCATTTTATCCCTCCAATCAGCATTTGCAAAGGATGTGAGTCCAAATGTGGATACCCGTGTGGAGTCGATCCTACCCACGAGGCCAGAATCCGGGTCTCCTTGGGGAGAAAATGCACTCGCCACCGATACCATTCCCGTTCTCGACTTAGTGGATGAGAAAAATTCCCAAAAACGTTGGAGTGACGCAAGTAAGGAATACTCACTTGCCATCGATGGATTCGAACAAGGCAAAAAGAATATCGATAAACGCCGCGAGGATTTTAAAAAGGAAGTGTTTTACGAGGACCGATACGAATGGCAAAAGGTAGCAAGAAGGGAAAACAAAGAAAAAGAATTTCAGAAACAATTGTATGATTTGAGATCACAAACCACTTTACGTCTTGTCAAAGCAATGAACCTGCTTGATAAAATTGAAAACCCTAAAGTAAAAGAAAGTCCATCCTACATCGATTTAAAATCGGGAATTTACCGAGAATACATCAAACACCAAGAATCGTTTAAGAATTATTTACAGGTGATCGACTTTACCACTCGATACATTGATATTTCCTCGAAAAACGAATTGGAAGCGGAACCACATCGACTGCTTGCCCTATCTTATGAGAAAATGGAACAAAATGCCTTTCGTTCTAAAAACCAAGAACTTTATTATGAGTTTAAAGAACTCAAGAAAAAACATCTCTTACGATTTGCAGAACTCCATTATGGACGGGAATCAAAAGAGTTTGCTACGATCGAAGAAAAAGTGGGAAAGGATTTTTAAGTCCTAACTCATCCCTAACTTTTTTTTCAATGCACGATTTTCTTCCACAAGCTCTTTGATCTCTTGTTCTGTGTATTCAAACAAACGATCTTGTGCTCTCAAGATTTTATCTAAATTCATTTCTTCGATTCGTGAATAATTGAGTACTTCTTCTGTTGCCTTTTGCAATTCCAAAGCTTGTTTTAATTCTTTTTCTCGTAACTCATCCAATTGTTGGCTTGCTTTCACACGTTCATGTAATTCAATCAACTCTTGATTTTTCATATCATTCACTTTTTCGAGAGCAAAATTGATGCCGGCTTGGCTCCGTTTCACAAGTTCCTCATATTGGAGGATGGAGCGAAGGGCTTCGTTTTCCTTTTTCGATTCTTCGTATTCTTGATGGGCCAAGGAAAAGACACCTTCAAAAAATCCAACATTTTCTAAACAAGAGTTTCCTATATCCAAGGCAGCTGCTTTGTAAGATTCGGATTGGATGGTTCGATCAAGGATCATCCTCAATTCCCGTACATGGAGTGGATTTTCTAGTACCAAATACTTGGGTTGCGATTGCACCATCTCTTGGATTTGGTTCGCACCATCTTCAGAAGATACCAAAATCAAAGAAACAAATGGACTAACTTCAAAAATAGAAGTGATTTTGTTTTGGATTTGTTTCCATTCTGCCAAACTGGCTTGGATGAATACAATATGGATATCGTTCGGTGTGATTGAAATTTGATCCAATTCGTTTAAACCAATTTGGTTGACTTGGATTTTGATTTTTGAATGTTTCCAAAGCTCCACCGGAAACGGACGGCCTTGGGAAAGATTCCAAATGTATGAAGTTTTCAAACCCGATCTCCTAAACTACAACTAGTCTCTATGGAACTGTAGATAGAGTAATTTTCTAGCAAATTTTGTCTTATTTTTTCTTGGGAATTCGATTTTTTAACGATTCCCAAACAGTCTCGATTCGGTCACGCAATCGGAAGTAAAAACCTAATTTCTTTCGAATGGAGTCCGGTAATTTGGCATCGGTTCGGGAAATCATAATATAAACGGAAAGAGAGGCAATGACAATATTGGCAGACCAAGGTCCTACCCAATCCGGAACGTTTTCTTTATAAGAAATTCCAGAACCAAAGATAAAAAATGTATAATAGATCAGCAAAAAGATAACAGCTAAGGTAAAACTCATCCCCTTTCCAGAGCGTTTCACAACAAGACCTAAAGGAAACGATAAAAAGAAAAAAATCTGGCAGGAAAGTGGAGTGGCGAATCGTTTGTGGATCTCTACGTTAAATCCAGTGAGAGTCTTTTTGGATTCGTTGAGAAGCTCAGAAAGTTGAGTGTATAAGGTAAATTTCTGCGCCATATCTTCTTGATTACCGGAAGTTGCTCCTATGATTAACTCATATTTAAACTGTTCCACCATTTGTTTTAAACCACCCACACCTTTGATGGAAAGCCCATACTCTTTTAAGATTTCTAATCCTGGAATTTTTTCCAATCCATCCGATTCAATGGCATTTCGGATTTCAATTAACATGGGTAAGGAGAAGGTATCAGGTTTGACATTGATACTCATAGTCTTTGTATCTTTTTTTGCTGGAGTGTTATAATCCATCTCCCCATTCATAAAATTGGTGACTCCAATCGCATTCGTTTCGGGATCCCACTCGATTACATATCCTTTTTTCAAACGAACGGATTTTTCAAACTCACCAGCTGCATTCCTTTTTTCTACGAGTAATCCTTCTTTCGCATTGATGATCTGTAACATTTTGGATCCACCCATCGGTACTGCCAAATTGTTCACCATGATAAAATCAGTTCCATCCGCCGAGATCGCCCACTCACGGATTTGTACATTACTTAAATTGCCGTCTTCATCCACTCCACCCGAATACATGGTTCGACCTTTCTCGGAAAAAAAATCCTGGGTTTTATCCCCTGAAAATTGACCTGGTTGGATGGCGAGAAGTGGATTGTAAGTGGCAATCCAGTTGTCAAAATCTTTCATCTTACGCGTGTTCTCTGGCCCAAGATAAAAATTGAGGTAACCCACAAATAGGGTCATTACAAAACCAAATAATAAAAAATTACTATAAATAAAGGGAAAGGAGACTCCAGAAGCACGCATGGCAGTGATTTCCGAATCTCCCGACAAACGTCCTGCTGCCATGATCCCAGACATCAGACAAGCCATGGGAATGGTCATAGGAAGGGTATTTCCAAACACATAACCCATATAGTCTAGTAAGCGAAAGAAATCGACACCCTTCCCCACAAAAAGACCAATCATCTTTTGGATGGCAACGGCCATATAAATCATCGTAAAAAAAGAAAGAGCAACTAAAAAGGGACTTAAAATTTCCTTTAGGATGTAAATCCTTAAAATGGAAGGTTTGAAACGTTTCCATTTTCCCAAACGATCTGTATCCACCATAAATCCAGGTGGTAACTCGTCCTTGGAGAAAACACGAACCGTTCTTAAGTCAACAGGTTTACTCAAACAAGTTTTCCTTTGAGTGTGGCACTGGTAGCCTGTTCGATGACTACGTTTACCGTTTTACCAATCCAATCAGACAAATCTAAGGATTGACCTTCTGGAATTGGAAACACTACCATACGACCGCAGTGGGAACGACCACATAACTCTTGTTTTGATTTTTTAGAAGTATTCTCTATTAAAATCGAAAACGTTTTCCCGATTTTGGATAGGTTTTTTTCTAATGAAATTTTGGTTTGTAATTCCACAAGTTCGATTAGGCGTTTACTCTTTGTTTCTTCTGGCACATCATCAATAAACTTCCGTTTGGCGATTGTACCTTCTCTTTCCGAATATTTGAACATATAGGACATGTCAAATTTGACTTTGTTTACAACTTCCAAAGTTTCTCGAAACTCTTCTTCTGTTTCGCCAGGAAATCCTACGATAATGTCTGAGGTAATTCCAATATCAGGAATCACTTTTTGAATTCTCTCTACCAATTCCAAATATTCTTCTTTGGTATAACTTCGTTTCATATCGCGAAGTACTTTGGAACTTCCTGCTTGGAGTGGCATATGGATTTGTGAAGAAAACCTTTCTTCTTTTGCCATCAGAGAGATCAGATGATCTGGAAAATCTTTGGGATGAGGGCTTGTAAACCTAATTCGTTCAATTGTGGTTTCTTTTAGAATGGATTCCACAAGAGCACAAAAATCAAACCTTTCATACGAGTAGCTATTTACATTTTGTCCCAGTAGAGTGACTTGTTTTACACCCATCGCTTCCAATTCTTTGATCTCGCGAATAATGGATTGTGGTTCCCGACTCCGTTCCCGTCCGCGTGTATAAGGAACCACACAGAAGGTACAAAAATTATTGCATCCTCGCATAATGGTGACAAACGCTTGGATCCCATTCACCACTTTTGGTTCTAATTCATCATAGGTTTCTGTGCGAGATAACCTTGTGAGTTGCACATCCCTTTCCCCTTGGCGAATGTTTTGGATAAGCTCAGGTAAGGTTCTGTAGTTGTCTGGCCCCACAATGAGATCGAGGGGTAATTCCTGGTTAAAAAGGTCCTCTCCCAAATTTTGAGCCATACAACCAAGAACACCAATGACTAAGTTGGGGTTCTTTTTTTTCAGGTATCCTAACGATTGTAAGCGGCCATAAATCTTTGCATGTGCATTTTCTCTTACGGCACAAGTATTGAGAAAGATAATATCACTGTCTTCCACTGAATTTGTGGTTTCATAATGTTCCTTGCGAAACAATTCCTTCACGATGCCAGAGTCGTATTCATTCATTTGGCAGCCATAGGTCTCAACATAGACCTTTCCCAATTGCGCGGGGCGGTGAGTTTCCGTGCTTTCTGTGACGGTAGGGTTCATAATGATATGTTTTCTCGAGAAAATTCCTTGTAAAGCAAAGAAGAAACGAATCTAAAGGGTATATGGCTCGTACAAAACGGGAAACCTATTATGAAATTCTGGGTGTTTCCAGAGATTCCTCACGGGAAACGATCGAGGAGGTTTTCCTGAAGGAAATCCAGTTCTTTCGGTTACTGGAGACAAGTGGGAGTTTGGAAGCCCAGGAGAAAATTTTAGAGCTAACCAAGGCCTATCTCACACTGTCCGACCCACAAAAACGAAAGAAATACGACGGGGAATTAGACTTTGAATTTGTTCTCTTGGATGGGAAAGCCAAAGATCCAGAAATCGAAGAAGCCTACGATGCCTATCGCCTTGGCCATAAAAAGTCTTACCAAGAAATTCTAAAAGAGTTTACTAAGTTTCGAGAAGAAATGGGGGAAACACTTTGGGTTTTAAAAAAAACGACCATTTACCTTGTCGGTAACCTACTCGTGTATTCTGGTTTGGTTTTGTACAGGTCGATCACAAGCCACACAAATCCTATGGAAGCAAAAGAAGATTCGTCACAATTTGATACTCTCTCCCTATTCTTTTTAGGATTTAGTTTTCTCGGATACTTGTTCTTTCGTTTTACCTATTTGCCAAAACAATTGGAAAAACGTCGAAATCAAAAACCCAATTGAACGAATTTCGGAAACAGGATCGGTAATAGGTTTGGAAAACAAGCCCCACTCAAATGGAGTGAATCGACAAAGTCCTTACATTTCCAATTTGGATCGGTATTTGGATCCACCACATAAAACTTCGAATTTGGATGTTTGGAAACAATCTCCACTTCTTTTCGAATTTCCGCATTAAAGGTTTCCAATAGTCCACCAGTTAACATCCGTTTTCTGAGTGGTTCTGATACCACAGGAAAATAAACGATCACAGGAATCCCTGTTCCATCCAATTTTTGTAACATACGTTTGAAAAAGTATATCTGAGTGGCAGATAAACTTTGACCTCGTAAGTATTGGTTGTACATGGCTTCTGCATCTCGTTCTAAAAACACATCCATATTGGCAAATTTGATTTCATTCGGAAGTGCACCAAACTTTACTCGATTCACGTGTTTGATTTTATCAATATAACCACGTTTGTGTTCTTTTCCAGTAATTCCTGCGGTCATACCAGGGAAAAAACCAATTTCAATTTCCTTGTTATTGGCTTTGATAGCTGTAGGATCTAACGGGTATTTGTATAAAGCAAATAATTTTTTAAGAAAGTATACTTCTACTTCATCCACAGAAAATCCTTCGGCATTAGTTTGCCAAGGGTCCTTGGTTCGAGTCCGGAAAATATCAATGTTTTGGATCACATAAAATGGATCATACGAACCATTTAAGGAATAATCAATGGAGGCTCTGGCAAAAAGAAGTGGATCTACTTCAATCAGTACATACCGAATGGGGAGTTTCGTTTCTAATACCCGCTCCAGCCAATACGATTGGAAGCTCGGTGGACCAAAGGGTGCTGCATAATTAAACGAATTGGTATCCGGAAAAAACTCCTCCAACATCTCCGAATCAAATTCGCCGGAACGAGAACTTCCGAGGATGAGTCCTATTTGTTTTTTGGGATTCTTTTTTGCTTCTGCAAGCATTACCTCAAACAAATCTTCTTTTAATTCATAAAACTTACGTTCAATTTTTTTCCAGCTGTAGGTATTCTCCACAACTACAGGTAGGAAAAAAAGTTTATCCAAACAAAATAGTAAAAATGCTAAAACGAGTGGATACAAAACAACAGGAAACGTTTTTTTCATATTAAAATTGGAAGTAAATAAACTCCGTTCCCCCTGGTGCTAAATACCCTAATAAAATCATGATGATAAATGAAAAAAGAAACAGAAATCCAAAACTCTTAGCAGCGGACCAGGACTCTCTTGGAAAACTTGGTTTGGTTTGTAAATAGTTCAATAGAAAGGTTAAAACTAAGGAATAAACAATTTTTTCCAATTGGTTTGTCCTTTCCCCACCGGCATTGGTAAAGGAACGAACATACATAGAGACCGCATTCTCTACACTAGGTGCACTAAAGAAAGGGATGGATAAAACAAAAAAAGAAAAGGTATAAAAAAATCCTAAACCCCTTTTCCATATTTTTGGTTTTATTTCATTCTCTTTAGGGAATACGAAATCAAACTTTCGTTCTACACTCAGCATAAACCCATGTAAAAATCCCCAAATGATGAAGGTAAAGTTTGCACCATGCCAAAAACCTGCTAGGGTAAAAGTGATGATCAAATTAAAATAACCACGATACTCGGAAACACGTGATCCACCTAACGGAAAATAAATGTAATCTTTGATCCAAGTGGCAAGTGTCATATGCCAACGTGTCCAAAGTTCCCGAACAGAAGTGGATAAATAAGGTGCATGAAAGTTTTCTGGCAAATTGATTCCTAATAATTTACCAAGTCCACGCGCAAGATCTGTGTAACCACTAAAGTCACAAAAAACTCGTGCCGCATAACCAAACAAAGCTGCAATATTCGAAACTCCATCATAAGTGTCTGGATTTAGAAAAATGGGATCGATGACGGAGGAAAGATTGTCCGCAATCACTACTTTTTTAAACAAACCTAAAAAGACTAAATAAAAACCTTCGAATAATTGTTCTCTTTTCGCATTCCAAACTTCGAGTTGGTAAAAGAATTCGCCATGACGCACAATTGGGCCTGCCACAAGTTGTGGGAAAAAGAATATAAACAATGCAAATTGAAGGAAATTCGGATCTTCATTGGCATTTCCACGTTTCACATCGATTGTGTAAGCCACCATTTGGAAGGTGTAAAAACTGATCGCTAGTGGTAAGGTGATCGAATCAAACCCAAATTGGGATTGTAAAAATGTTTGTACGGATTCATTGGAAAACCAGAGACTACCCGTGATCTCAAAGAGAATCGACCATAAAAAATAAAAGTACTTAAATAGAAATAAGTTCCCAAAATTGAGAAAAAGCGAAATGGGATACCAAATACTTGTACGATTCTTTAGAATCTGCCGATTCATCCAGTGGTTGATGACAACGAGTAATAAAAAATGGAAGGCGAAAGGGATCGACCAAGCCGCATAAAAAACAAAGGATGCTAAAAATAAAAATACCAATCGGTATTGGCCTCGGACCATCCAATGGACTCCGTAAACGACCAAAAAAAACAAAAGGAAACTAAGCGATGTAAATTTCATTCTAAGATTTCACCAGTATTTTCCTTTATATTTCTCCATCAACCTGAATCACAAGTCCTTTTAGATATTCCCCTTCAGGATGGTAAATGGAATAACCATGATCCGGGCTTTGGGTTAACTGATGTAGGACACGAACCTTTTTTTTGGCATCCTTTGCCGCACCAAATATGATTTTTTTGAACAAATCAAAGGAAATATGTTGGGAACAAGAAAAGGTAAAAATTTGGCCACCTTCCTTTATTTTTGACATCGCTTTCATATTGATTTCTTTGTAACCACGGCTTGCTTGCATTACCGTTCCAATATTTTTAGTAAATGCTGGTGGGTCTAAAATGATGATGTCGTAATAACCCGTTTCCATGTTTTTTAAGTAATCAAAGGAATCTAAAACTAAAGATTTGTGTTTGCCTTGATTCAATTCTTCTTTTAGGCCATTTAGGATTAAATTTTTCTCACAAATTTCCAAAGCATTTTTTGATATATCCAAACTATGGACTTCTTTTGCACCATTTAACAAGGCGTAGACAGAGAAAGCACCCGAATAAGCAAATGTATTTAAAACTACTTTGTCCTTAGCATACGTTCCTAACAAAAATCGATTCTCTCTTTGGTCTAAAAAGAATCCTGTCTTTTGACCTTTTACGATATCTGCGATGAATTGATACCCATGTTCTAAGAAAACAGAATCGGTTAGTTCTCCTTTGAGAAGGATAGCCATGTCCCCTTTTTGATTGTCTAGCTTGTCTTTTTTTTCGATGATGTTCTGGAAACCAGAACGATCCAAAAACCGAACCAAATCCTCTCGCAAACGAAGAGCACCTGGGGTTTTCAATTGTATGACAGCAGTTTTGTCGTAGATATCCACAACAATCCCAGGAACGCCATCCCCTTCTGAATGGAACAAACGATATCCATTGGTAAGTTTAGGTAATAAACTTTGTTTGGATTCTAAAATCGCCTGCCATTTCTGAAACCAATATTCAGAATTTTTTCCATCCTTTTGGGAATCAAAAGAGAACAATCGAATGCGAATTTGACTTCCTGGTTCAAAATGTCCAAACGCCAAAAATGATCCTTCATAGGATTGTACTTCTACGATATCACCAGCTTTGGTTCCCGGTTCTACGGATTCAATTGCACCCGAAAAAACCCAAGGATGAAAATTTAATACTGCCTTTTCTTTATTCTTCTTTAAACGAATGACCATTTTTCATCCAATTGCATTTACGAAATGTTCTTACGAGAAAATTTCCCTACGAAATTATGATCAAAAAGTTACTCCTTCTTCTTGTCGTTTCTTTTTCCCAAATAGAAGCAAGTCCCAATTTGGACGTAAGCCTTCAAAAAGACCCAAAGTCCAATTTGTCACTTGATTCCAATACTTCTGATCCAAAATCCTTTTGGTATTTTTTGGATGAGGATCTTGAGGAATCAGACATCCAATCACTTACGGAAGAAAATTTTTTAAATTATAATTGGAAACGGTTAAAAATTCCCGGGAATTTACCTCCAGAAATCGATCCTTCTTCCAAACAAAGAACCATAGTCCTTGCAAAATGGATCGAATTCCATGAAGATCCCAAAATTCAATACAGCTTTCGCTTAGGTATCATCAATGATAGAGACGAAACTTATCTCAATGGAAACCTCATTGGGAAAACAGGAGAATGGAACTCTGAATTACCACAAAACTATGATAAGGTGAGAATCTATCCAATTCCCAATCATTTTATCCAATCTGGAAAAAAGAATCTATTACTCATCAAAATCCAACTCTACTTCGAACATTCTGGTGGAATCGAACAAGACGAAACTCTACTTGGTCCATCCAAAGAAATCCAAACGCGGTTTGATAAAGATGAATTCATCAAATTGATTTTTTTAACTGTATATGTTACCGTTGGAAGTTATTTTCTATTTTTATTTCTGCGAAGGAGAAAGGACAGAGAAAACTTATTTTTTTCCTTATTTGCTTTTTCCTTTGTCTTATACAATTTCCTTCGAAACCAACTGAAGTATGAACTAGGGATTTCATTTTTAACGATGAAAAAATCGGAATACCTTGTGATCTTATTACTGGTTCCTTTTATGTACCATTTTTTAAGGACACTTTTCAAAGAAAAATATGGACTTTTGGGAAAGATATTAGATGGAATCCAAGGATTGGTTTTTGTTTTCTTTTTGTTTTCGAACCAAATCCAAACTTCCAATTATTTATTATCAAACTTAATACAACCTACATGGCTTATCTATGTAGTTTTGATATTTAGCATCCTTTTCCGCAATTGGAAGAAAAAAGAGAAAAAAGCAATTTATATAACCTTAGGGCTCATCTTTGTTTTAATTGCAGCAATCATCGATACAGCTACCAATCGAAATTTTTGGGTATTCCCGAGAATCATGGGGTACGCGTTTTTATTCTTCAATGTATCCCTTGCCATCATCCTTGCGAATTCCTTTGTGAAATTAAATGAACAAGTGGAAGATCTGAATCGTAATTTAGAAAAGAAAGTCAAAGATCGTACACTTGCGTTGAATGAATCCTTAAACCAATTACAGAACTTAAAAGAAAAACAGGATGGAGATTATTTTTTAACATCCCTACTCATCCAACCTCTGGCAAGAATCGAAAACAAAATTCCAGAACTCACAATAGAATCTTATGTGAATCAAAACAAAAAATTCCATTTCCGAGGGAAAACAGGAGAAATTGGTGGAGATATTTGTATTGCTGGATCCATCCATTTGGAATCAGGAGAATACACTGTGTTCGCAAATGCAGATGCCATGGGCAAATCCATCCAAGGTGCAGGTGGTGCTCTCGTACTCGGGGTCGTTTTCCAAGCAGTTTTATCTAGATCCAAATCAAGTTATACCAAACGCAGGCCTCCTGAACTTTGGTTAAAAGACTTATATGTAGAACTTCAATCGGTCTTTGCTAGTTTTGATGGTTCTATGTTATCAAGTGTTGTGCTTGGTATGGTAGGTCAAAATGGTTTTGTGTATTATATCAATGCAGAACATCCATGGAGTATACTCTACCGAGATGGAGTTGCCTCCTTTATCGAAACTGAATTATCCATGCGCAAATTGGGATTTCCGAAAAACAATTCTCAGTTCCAAATTAAAACATTATCTCTATTCGATGGAGATGTTTTACTCATTGGATCGGATGGTCGAGATGATATTGGATTAGTCCAAACATCTGGGGAACGAGTGATCAATGAAGATGAAACGTTGATTTTGCGATTTGTAGAACGAAGTGAAGCGAACTTAAGTCCCCTTGTCAAAGAAATCGAAGAAAATGGGGAAATTACGGATGATATTTCCTTTTTAAGAATTGTTTATCATTCGGAGCGTGAAAAAAATACAATCTCGGAAGAAATCCGTTCCCAATTTATCAAAATCCAAACGAAGACAAAACAAGGCGAAATTGATTCTGCATTGGAAGAATTGTTACGATTAATTGAACAATATCCTCATCCAAATTTCCATTCATTCGCGGGTAAAATTTACTTCCAAAAGAAACTTTGGGAGAAAGCAAAGTATCACTTAAAACTCGCAGTGCAACAGAATCCTGCTAAAGAAACCCTCTTCTATATGATTGCTAAAGCTGAATTCCAATTGGGAAAAATAGAAGAAGCGATTCTTTGGAGTGAACGATATTTTTTACGAAACAAAGAAAACAAACAAAACACAAAACTCTTTTTCCATCTTTTGGATATTACCGAAAACCATGACAAGAAGAGTTTTTACTTAGAATTTGTTAACCACGAAGAAAATATAGAATCACGAGAATTCCGAGTAAAATCCGATACACACCGAAGGAGATAAAACTCCTTCTACGTATAAATGCCATAAACAATTTGATGATAAAAAAACAAATGATAAAGGATACAATACTTCCGAATAATAATAAACCAATGGTTTCGGAATTCAAAATACTACGGTGTTTGTACAGTTTATAAATTCCGGCAAGAGTCAAAACAGGGATCGCCAAAAAAAAGGAAAACTCAGCACTATCTTTTTTTGATACACCTAGAGTTCTTGCTGAAATAATAGTCGCTGCCGACCGAGAAACACCAGGAATTAAAGCGAAACATTGTAAAATTCCAACGATGAGGGACTCTTTCCAACCAATGGTTTGTCCACTACTCTCATCTAAATGCCTTTTTTCTACCGCGACCATGATGAGACCACCGATAAGCCATGAAGCTCCTAGGATCAACAAAAGGTCTGAACGCATTTTGATTTGGTCGAGTTGGGATTTGAATAAAAATCCTAAAGCAAGAATTGGCATAATCCCAATCAGTAAATTGAGATAAAATTGGTATCCACTACGGTCTTCATTTTTTTTTAAACCAAACAAAACTGCTGATTTCAAATGAGTCCAAAGTGTTTTATAATAAAGTACGACAACGGAAAAAATGGCACCCGTTTGAATGAAGATATCGAATAAATCTTCAAAGTCTTCGTGCGGAACAGATAAATTCTGAAAAGGGAAAAAATAACTGAATAAAAATAAATGGCCAGTGGAAGACACTGGCAAAAATTCCGTGACAGCTTCAATGATGCCACGTAAAAACGCATTTAATGTATTTTCCATCTAAACTTAGTTATTTGGAGTTTGTGTTGGTGTTGGTTCTTCTACCTTTTTCTTAGGAGCGAGGTAAGCATCTAAGTCAAATTTTTCATTTCGTTTGATACTTACTTCTTCTTTGATTCTTTCAACAACCAAAGGAAGGAATTCTCTAGTTTGCATTTGTTTGAGTTGTGCTTTTGCGAATGTTTTACATTTGTCGATGGTTAGATTGAAATTACGATCTAATTTTCTCATTCTTTCACATTCTGCTAATGCTTGTTCATCCGTAATTTGGATCTTTTTCTCTACTTGTTCAGATACATACATCTGTGCGATGGTTTGCATCTCTACTTGTTTGATGACTTCCGCTACATCTGGTCTAGAAATATATCCGTTTTTCTCAGCAACCAAACGAGTCATGATCATCTGACGGTAAGTTTGGTAGAAATTTTTCTTTTGGAGTTGGTAATTGAGGTCTTGGAAGTTAGGAGGAACTTCATTGATGTCTTTTTCAATGAATTCTAAAAGTGTTTTTTTCTCAATGTTTTGCAAACGACTGATGGAATCAAGAGCCGTGTCATAAGCCGCTTCGAAATCTTTTACGGTAATTTTGTGATTGTCTAAGGTTTCGATGACCGGGGATGAGTCAGAACACTGTACGAGGGCAAAGAAAGCCAAAAAAACAAACAAAGGAAGGATTTTTTTCATATTATTTTAGTGCCAAAATAGATTTGAGATGATGGTTTCTCCAATTCCCTCAATGTCTATCCTTTTTTGGGAGAAAGGGATTGATTCCTTTGCTTAAAATTTAAGCGGCTAGGAATTCTAAAATCCCTAGTAGTTTTTTGATCTTTTTTAAGTCATCCTTTTCCACATTCGTATAACGGAGGACAGACGGTTCGGATGGTGCAATGGTCAGTCCCTTAAATTGACTCATCGCTTGGATGACCCGGTCAGGATTGCCACGGAAGTAGGTTCCACACTTAAACAAAACCTCTTCTGGTTTTTCCGTAACAAATTCGAAACCTAAGTTGGAAGATAGGGTTCGGATTTTTTCCAATTCCACAAAGGTTTTTGCAATTTGAGGGAGTTCACCAAACCGGTCTTCCATTTCCAAAGCAAGTTCTTCAATTTCTTCTAAATTTCCAGAACCCTCAAATCGTTTATAAAATTCGATTTTTTGTTTGGTATCGGGGATATATTCATCCGGTAAGTAAAAATTCGTTTTTAGATTCACCGCTGTTCTGACTTCGACTCGGACCTCTTCCCCTTTGATTCGGGAAATTGATTCTTCTAACATTTTCACATAGAGGTCAAAACCAACTTCCATGATGTCACCCGATTGTTCTTTCCCAAGTAAATTTCCGGCTCCCCGGATTTCCAAATCTCGCATCGCCACTTTAAATCCAGAACCTAACTCCTGGTATTCGAATATGGTATTTAATCTTTTTTCAGCAAGTTCGGTCATCAATTTCTTAGAAGGATAAAACATATAAGCATATGCTTTACGATCAGAACGCCCCACTCGCCCTCGGATTTGGTACAATTGAGATAAACCAAACATATCAGCACGTTTCACAATGAGTGTGTTCACGTTAGGCATATCAATTCCAGATTCGATGATGGTTGTGGTCACTAAAATATCATATTTACGTTCGTAAAAATCCACCAAGGTCTCTTCAATTTCATCCTCTGTCAATTGTCCATGGAGAATGCCCACGGAGACTTCGGGAACAAGGGATCGTACATAGGATGCTTCTTCTTCAATGGATTCCACTCGGTTGTATAAATAGAATACTTGGCCCCCACGTTCTATTTCCTTTCGAATCGCCTCTTGGATGAGGGTATCGTCTTCTTCCAAAACATAGGTTTCAACACTTTGTCTGTTTTTCGGAGCAGTAGAGATGATAGACAATTCGCGAATCCCAGTTAAAGCCATATGTAAGGTTCTAGGAATGGGGGTTGCGGTAAGAGTCAAAACATCCACTAAGTTTTTGAACTTCTTTATAGATTCTTTATGAGTGACACCAAACTTCTGTTCTTCGTCAATGATCAGAAGTCCTAAATTTTTTGGTTTTACTTTGGAAGATAAAATTGCATGTGTTCCAATTAACATATCAATTTTTCCTTCTGTAAAATTTTTTAGATCTTCTTTGATTTCTGCAGCTGAACGAAATCTTGAAACAAAGGCAATTTTAATGGGATAGTTTTCATATCTTTGTTTGAAAGTATTAAAATGTTGTAAAGACAAGATGGTGGTAGGAGTCAGTAACATCACTTGTTTCCCTGCCATAATCACTTTAAAAGCAGCACGGATTGCCACTTCTGTTTTCCCATATCCCACGTCCCCACACACAAGTCGGTCCATGGGCCTTGATGATTCTAAATCTTGTTTCACGGCTTCTATTGCGGAAATTTGATCAGGGGTTTCTTCAAATTCAAAAGCTGCTTCAAACTCTTCTTGCCAAATGGTATCTGGAGGAAACGCAAACCCATTTAACTTCATCCGATTGGAATACAGTAACACCAATTCTTCGGCTAGTTTATCAACCGATTCCTGGACACGTTCCTTGGCTTTTTTCCAAGAATTTTTCCCTAAGGTATCTAATTTTGGAGAGTCAGTTCCCCCAATGTACTTTTGGACAAGTGAGATTTGATCCAGAGGAACAAAGAGTGAGTCCCCTCCCGCATATTCTAATTTGAGAAAGTCTCTTTCTTTCCCATCGGCTTTTGTCCGTTCCATTTTGATGAAACGACCAACTCCATGATTGACATGAACAATATAATCGCCTTCTTTTAAATCGATGAAGGACTCGATCATCTGAGAAGACTGTTTTTTATAACGTGTTTTTCGTTTGTATTGGCGGCCAAACAGATCATTGTCCGTAAAAACAAAAATCCCTTTTTCGATTAAGTGGAATCCCCGCTTCAAATCGGAAACGATCAAATGAATTCCAGGTTTTACAGTTGTAAATGGAAATGGAATTGGTTCCTCTGAATCTTCACCAATGGTTGTTACTTCAGTTTCTGTGAACAAACTTTTTAATCTCAACATTTGGGCAGAAAACGAAGAGGTAATAAAAATACTATGACCTGGATTTTCTGTGAGTAATTCTAAAAAGTATTCTTTAGCTTCTCTGATTTTTCCACGAAATCCTTTGACTTCCGTGATCGGCGCATACGCAAAATTATGTTCTAAACTCGGTAGTAACGAAAACTGAATTCCTGGTGTATTCTCAGAAGTTAAGGATTTCCATTCCTTACCAAAGGACAATAACTCGTCGGGAGGCAAACAAAGAGACTCTTCTTTCTTTTTTTCAAAAAGTGTATTGTATTCTCGTTCCATCCCATAACATCGTTCTTTGGTTTCTTGGAATTTTGGAAACACAAGGATTGGTTCTTCCTGGAAAAAATCCAAAAATCCTTCCTGTTTACGCACCAAAGGTAGATGTTCTTCAATGATTTCTGTTTCCGAATCAACAGGCATTCGTTTATCAGAATATTCTTTTATTTTATTTTTATAATTTTCTAAATCTTTTTTTGTAACAATTGTTTCATTGGCGGCAGTGATGACCACTTCTTTGATTTTGGAAATGGATTTTTGGGTATTGGGATCAAATGTTCGAATTTCATCAACTGTATCACCAAAAAAGTCAATTCGAACAGGATTTGCCAAATAAGGAGTATATATATCTAAAATCCCTCCTTTTAAACTAAAATGTCCAAATTGTTCACAAACTTCTTCGCGGTGATAACCAAGTTGAACAAGTTCAGACAATAATAACTCTAATGGAAAATCGACTCCTAACTTCAAGTTAATCGATTTTCCTTTTAAACTTTCTTTTTCTGGTAATTTACGAAGGAAAGCGGCAACTGAGGTAACAACAATACTTTTGTTTCCAGCTAGAATCCGATTGATGGTTAGGATCCGGTCTCGTTTCCATTCTGCTTGCCATTTTGTATATTCATAAGGTATATTTTCTGGACCTGGGAAAAAAAAGATTTCCTCTTTGCCTAAAAAACTAAGGAGTTCTCTAGAAAAACTTTCCGCTTCCTGATTGGTTGCTAATACCACCACAAACGTTTTTTTGTTGTTCTCTGTTTGGTAGAGTTCACTGGTCACAAAGGAAAATGCGGATTCTGGAATCCCACTCAAATTCACAAGAGTTTGTTTTGCTTCCGAAAAAACTGGTTTTGATTGGAAAGGACGAAGTTCGAGTTCTTTTGACATGGATTCGTTTAGTTCGGGCAGGTTAAAATTTCATTATCAATGAGTCGCACCTCACCAACAAAAACGGCCGTTGCCAATAAAATATCGCCACTGAGGTTTGTCACAGGTTGGAGAGTGAGGGGATCCACTACTTCCAAATAATCAATTTTCAAATTGATCCCCGTTAATAAAAACTCAGTTAAGATTTCTTTCCAAGTGTTTATATTTTTTTCACCACCGACGAGTGTCTTTTTTGCTAATTGGAACATCCGAGGAATGAGAGTAGCCGTTTCCCTGTCTTTTGGTGTTAATCTTAGATTTCTCGAACTCATCGCAAGACCATCTTGTTCCCTTTTTGTGGGAACCCCAATGACTTGGAGAGGAAAATTTAATTCCATAACAAGGGCAGAAATCACTCGGAACTGTTGGTAATCTTTTAATCCAAAAAAAGCAAAATGAGGTTCTGTTAGGTGAAAGAGTTTCGATACAACTTGTAACACTCCTTCAAAATGCCCAGGCCTCGTACGACCACATAAGTTGGATTGTAAACTGGGAATACTCATTTGGATCGGTGTGAGAGACTTGGGATACATCACTTCCACACTCGGTAAAAACACCAAATCCACTCCCTGTTCTTGGCAGTACTGCAAATCACTGTCTGTGTTGATTGGATAAGAGGCAAAGTCTTTGGGATCATTGAACTGGGTAGGATTTACAAAAATCGAAACAATCGTTTTGGAACATTGTTTTTTGGACTGAGTGACCAAATCCATATGACCTGCATGGAGAGTTCCCATGGTGGGACAAAATCCTATGATTTCCCCTTTTTGTTTCCATTCTTGGATGATTTCTTTCAGTTTACCAATTTCACTGACAACGATCATTTTGTTTCCTTTGTCCGAACCTTCACACTGGTTCCATGTTCTTCATCCAGGCCTTCGAGTTCCGACATGAGTTTCACAAATGGATAGAGGGTTTCGAGAGACTCTTTTGTAACCTCTTGGAAGGTAACCCGTTTTAAAAACGTATCAACACCTAACGAAGAATAAATGCGACTACCCCGAGCAGTGGGAAGGATATGATTGGTTCCGGAAATATAATCACCCATGGCTACCGGTGAATATGGACCAAGAAAAACACTACCTGCATGTTCAATTTTAGAAAAAACCGAATCATTGTCTTTTGTTTGGATTTCCAAATGTTCGGGAGCAAGTTCATTGGAGAACCAAATACAATCATTCATAGACGGAAATACTAAAATGGCAGAGTTTTCATAAATCGCCTTTTGTTTCATGGCAAGTCGTTTGGGTCGTTCCACAAAAGCAATTTCCAATTCGTTCCGGACACGTACGGCAAGAGTTTGGTCTGTTGTTAACAAAATCGCAGAAGAATCTTCCCCATGTTCCGCTTGAGATAACATATCACAGGCGATCCATTTAGGATTTGCCTCACCATCGGCGATGATACATACTTCACTAGGTCCCGCAGGGCTATCAATTCCAATGAGTCCTTGACCGCTTAAGTAGGATTTAGCGGCAGCTACATAGGCATTTCCTGGACCCACGATATATTCTGATTTTGGAACAGACTCAGTCCCGTAAGCGGCGGCGGCAATTCCTTGTGCTCCACCAACGGTAACAATCCGATCGATTTCTAAAATTTGAGCAAGCCATATCAAAATCTCAGGGATCCCTTCTTTTTGAGGTGGTGTGATGAGTTGGATTCTTGGGACTCCCGCTATCTTTGCAGGAATGATTCCCATAAGAACACTGGATGGATACAAAGCCTTTCCGCCTGGCGCATATACGGCAAGAGAAGGCACAGGAGTGTATTTCACACCCAATCGGTTGCCATCAATTGTCTTTGTCCACGACTCTCGTTTTTGGGCATTGTGGAAAGCTTCAATATTGGATTTTGCGCGTAAAAATGCTTCTTTGGTTAGGGAATCAATATTCGTTTGGATGGTTTTTGGATCGATGGTGAGTTTGTCTAACTTGATCCCATCAAACTTTTCTGTATAAGAAAATAAAGCCAGATCCCCTTTCGTTCGGACCTCTTCTAAAATCGGTAATACCCGATTGGTGGCAGTGGTTAGGTCTTCCCTTGCTCCTGAGAGAAACCGAGAGTATTTCTCTTTGGAATTTCGATCACAAGAAAGGATGGGAATTGGCATAATTTCAGCATGGTAGGAAGTGCCTTCCTAAACAAGCTTTTTGTCAAAAACGAGAAGAGAATTCGATTTGGTAACGAGAACCGACTTCGATTCCGGGTCTCGCCTGCGAAAATCCAGATTCTTGCAAAATGGTAGCATACACTCTTTGGTTCTCAGCTCCTAAAGGAAAACCTGGTTGCTCCATGGCCACATTTCGTTTTGCTGAAAAATAAGAATCCACTAAATTATAAACTAGAAAGGCTCCGAGGATTCCAGCACCGATCTGGATGACACCTAACTCAGATTTTGCGCGATTAAAACTTGATTCCGCATTACTTCGATTCAAAAACCATAAAACTTGAGTATCCGGATTTTCCGCAAGGATGGCACCAAATAAAACCGCTGTTTGGTAGTCTGACCTTGCGGCAAGAAAACGATTATAGGAATTGGCATAAACACCTACTGCGGACAAGGTTATCACTGGATACACATACAATTTCCAATTTTTTCCATCGATGTACTTTTGTCCCCAACCGGGTAATACTGATGAACGCCAAAGTGTTGACCAGTAAGGTGTTTCATAATAGTCTTCTGGAATTTCTTTTCGAATGATTCTCTCTTGGCGTTTGGCAAAATTAGCTGCTTTTTCTTTCGAATCAGATAAAACCACTCGTTGTTTCACGGTCAGAGTTTTGTTCCTTGGATTTTCTAAAACCAAATCATAAATCCCAGTATCCGTATCGACATCAACAGCAAACGTTGCTTTGGCGACAGAATCGGATTCGATGACTACTTTTTTAGCAGCAATGCGTTTTCCTCCCGTTACCATATACACCTTCATGGGATGGATAAAATCCTTTCCTTCGAGTAAAAATACTTTTTCTTTTTCTTCTTTGGAAACGGAATACACAGAATCCTTGGTGAGTGTCGGAACTCTGGATACCACTACTTCAAATTTTACCCAATCTGAATAACTTCCAACCTTTCCCAGTTTATTGATGACAGCGACTCGGTGTTCATAGACACCTGATGTATAATTTACCAAATCATAACTGGTTCCCTTTACTTTTTCAGAAAGGACAAGGTATCCACTGGAATTTTTAATTTCTAATACATAACCTGTTGCGCCTTCCACTTCCATCCAACGTAACTGGTGCTCGGTGGCATCATCTCCTTCTGGTTCGGAATAAAGAGGAAACGAGAAAACGAATACAACTAAAATACATATGAAATGTTTATTCCACATAAAGCGTTCCTGGTGTGAGGATTTTGGGAACTTTTAGCTCGGGAACTGAAATGAAAAAATCTTGTTTATTGGCGGCAGACTCTCGTTCGCTTCCATCACTTCCCTTGTACAATGAAGAAACTTCCCATCGAAACCGACCTACATTTAATTTTTGGATCTCATTCATTTGGAATCTGTTGGAAACTGTTCGTTCATTCAAAACCAGTTTTTCACGAATCCCAGACACATCGATGAGTTTCAAACGATAAGCAGAAGCTTTTTCCACTGGTTTCCAAGAAAACCCAATCGAATTTTTGGTGAATAGGTCAATGGTTTCATTACGCGATGGAGAAATTAAACTCGGTGGATCCACATTGGAAACCATTTGGAAATTTCTTGTTCCACTGATATTAGTTTCATCACCTAATACTTTCACTCGCCAATAAAACTTACCAAGTTCTTTGGATTTAAATTCATAATAATTGCCAACCACCGATTCTTTGAGAATCACAGGCGTAAAATCAGGTTGTCTTGCGATTTCAAGTTCGTAATTGGATTTACCCGTTAGTTTTTTCCACTTCAGGATGACTAGATTTCGTTCATCGACTTCCACTTCTGCCCCTTGGCTTGGACTTACAAGTTCCATCTCTTCTTTTGCGATGACCACAAACGGATAGGATTTGGAATCTAAACTGATGCCACCATTTCCAATCCCTTTCACTCGCCAAAAATAGGTTCCAATTTTTAATCCTTGGGTGAATTTATAAAAATTATTTTTCAGTTTTTCTCTTTGAATAATGGAAGAAAAATTAGCATCAGTACTCAATTCCCATTGGTAAACATCAAAATCCTTATCATCTTTCCAGGAAAAAAACAATTGTGTTTTGGTAAGTTCTTCAGCAATCACCTTACCCTTGCTAGGCTCAAGTAATTCTGGTGGAGTAGAACTTGTTTTCTTTTGAATTTGAAAAGAAACAACGGATGTATTTTTTTCAGTGATCCCAGGAAGGTTCGATTTGGCTTGGATCTTGGCATAATAAGTTCCTTCTTTCAGAGTATCAAAAGTCAAAGATTGGTTTTGTGTCTGTTTGGTGGTCACAATTTCAGAGAAGGCACTGTCACGTGCAATGGAAACAGTATATGAGGAATACAAATCCAATGCATTCCAAACCAGTCGAACCATCGGTATTTCATTGGAATAGGAAATCACTTCCCCATTTTTTGGAGATAGAATTTTTAAAGAAGGATCGTTTAATATGCGAAATTGGTAAACTTCGGTGACCGCCTTGGATTGGTTCGAGGGATCTGTGTAGGAAACTCGCCAGTAGTAGGATCCCGCCTCCAATTTTTTTGTCACACTGGCTGAAGTTAATTTTTCCCGAAGTAGAGATTTGGAAAAATCTGGGAAAAAAGATACCTCAAGAAATGGATTTGCTTTTTTGGAAGAATCAACATTCCATCCCGCTAAACTAAAGTTGATTTTTTCAGAACCTGTATCCGACAAAATATTTTTTCTGTCTTCTGGACTCACCAAACGAAATAACTGTTTGCCCACTTTCACACCAGATTCGGATACATTTGCAACTTGGTCTTTGCCAATGGTTTCTTCTTTCCCATTGGATGTGAGTTTTGCTTCCCCTTGGTCCACTTTGATATTGAGTTCGGATTTTGTTTTGTCCAATTTGATATCACCACTCGCGACTTCGACAGTTTTGTCACCCGCAGTGATATTCATTTTGATTTCCCCAGAAGTACTGGCTTCTCTTGCCGCTTCAAAGGAACCGTAAGCAAAATTGATATTGATGTTTCTGTCGGAAATATCCAAAAGAATCATGGAATTTTCAGAGATATTAATCTTTGTTCCATCATTTAAGGTTAAAATCGCATCGGACAATCCTTCTGTACGAATTGTATCTCGATTTTTAACTTCTGTTTTGGATTCAATTAAGTCCCAAACCACAGCATCATTGTATTTGCGAAGCACAGTTTTGTTTTTGAATGTGATCACACCGATCGTAGGAGCTGTGGAATCATTGGCTCGTGTATTGAGATTACGATACAATAAAAATGAAAATAACAGGATGAGAAGTAAAAGTCCTGTTACTACATATTTTGCATCGTTTAACAAACGCATGGTGTTTATTTATGTGTCCTCGTAAACACACCATCCCAATCTTTCCCTGGGGAATTAAGACTGTATTCTTCACATCGTTCGATAAGCATCCGACTGGATTTGTCTTTTGCACCTTTGGCTTTCTCTGAGTTTTGAAAGAGTTGGATTGCTTTTTTCCAATTTTGTTTTAAATACTCATCAAATCCCGATTCATAAAGACCTGCCGCTTCTATTAAATCAGAAGATATCATCGAACGGTAACCTATGAGTTCGTGGATCCGAACGGGTTCATTTTTACCTTTCACTCGCACTAAGTCCACATAACGAGTGACCATTTCCTCTTGGATTTTCTCACGAATGGGATCTGTGATGAGAATATTCACTCCGTAATCCTTTCCAGCTGCTTCTAGTCGTGCGGCAAGGTTGACAGTATCTCCCATCATCGTGTACGATGCCAAGGCATCTGTTCCCATAAAACCAACTTTCGCTGGCCCTGAGTTGAGACCAATCCTTGCATCCATCACCTGTGCTTCTTTGGAATACAAATTGTTTTCTGTCCAATAGGTCCGTAACTCTTTCAGTTTCATCACCATGTCGACACTGGCACGAGCCGCTTTCAGTTCATGGTCTGTCACAGGTACGGGTGCATTAAAAATCCCAACAATCGCATCTCCAATGTATTTATCCAGAACTCCCTCATGTTTTTTCAAAAGGATGGTCATAGCCGATAGGTATTCATTGAGTAAAGATGCAAGATCAGCACTTTTTAGCTGTTCGGAAATCGTCGAAAAACTCGCAACATCGGAAAAAAAGGCAGTGATATGGGTTTCCGACCCACGTTTTAAAGCAGCTAGATCCACCATGGCTTCCTGGACCACAACAGGATCAATCATACTTCCTAAAATGTTTTTTACCTTTTCTCGTTCCTCTAAACCTTGCCCCATATCAATGAAGTATTTGGTAAGAAGACCCACTTCATCTTGAGTCGTTGGTTTGATTCCAATTTTAAAATTCCCTTTGGCAATTTCAAGAGTTGCACTTAACAGTTGTAAAACTGGCTTTGTAATGGTTTTAGAAAAGAAAAATACAAAAATTAAAGCGGAACAGAGACCAATGCCTGCAATATATAAATTAGATCTTTGGCTTTTATACACATCTTCAAATGCTTTTTCCTCAGAAACGATGGTGATCACACCCGCATCGGCAAATCCAATTTTCTGAAAGGATCCTAAATAAGAGCCACCCAATTCCTCATCCAAATAACTCATTTGGAATTTTGAATTCGGATTGGTTAACATCGTCTTAACGATTGGCATACTGGTTAAGTCTGTTGCCGCTAAAACCAATTCCTCATTCATATGAGCAATCACAGTTCCGGAACCATTGACCATAAAAGTGGTTTCGATTCCTTTTTTGGTAAAAGCACCAATGATTTTTTCCAATTTGACTATGATGATCAGGGCATTGTCGAGTTCCCCATTTTCCGCTGTGGGAATGGCAATGGCAAAAGATGGTTCCACAAACCCAGGACTTGAATTTAGTAATACTGCTTGTCCGTTAAATGCTTTTGTGAGTTCCTCTTGGTTCCGATTCACTACTGCATGGAAATCTTCTTCTGTTACGGCACTTTTTTTTAATTCTTCTTCATTGAAGATCTCTCGTTTCATCACGAGACCATTTTCCCTTTTTTCAAAAATACCTAAGTAAATGAATTCTTTATCATTTTTAAAAAAGGTTTTGAGTAAAAGTTTTCGATCTTCTTCGGGTAACCCTTGAGTTGTCAATGTGATGGCAATCTGGCGACCTTTTTCCACGACTCCCAATACATCGGAACTTACTTTTGATCCAATAATTTCAGTGAGTCGAAGGTTGTTATCTCTTAATTGTAACTCAATGGATTGTTTGAAATAAAAGGAAGCGAAAATAATAATTGTGGCTACTGATAAAACAAAGAGTAAGCTAATCACACCCATCATCTTCAACTGTAAGGAAAACTTTGTGTTCACGGAAGTTTCCTTCTCTTGTGAACCTTCTTCCTGTTTTTCCTTAGGTCCCTTTGTTTGCGGATCAGAGATTGTGTCTATTTTGGAAACCACATCCGAAGAATCTTTTCTTTCCTTCGTCTGATGGCCATTTGTATGAATTTCTTCCTCATTGGATGCAAAGGAAGATTCTATCAAATCATAGGGATGGTTTGGATCCAAATCAGATCCATTGGTTTCTGTTTCTTGTTCTGGATTTTCTTTGATTTGGATTCTGTTGTCCGTAGGAGGCAAATCGGAATGAGAAACTTCTTTGTCACTCCCGACAGTTGCCAATTCCATAACTCGAACCTTTGTTTTCCCGGAAGCACCAACAAGCTCGAGAGGTGGATAAGAGAAACTCCTTGTTTCCACGTCTTTTGTTTTTCCAGTCACCACTTCAGGAATCGAACTTGTTTTTCCTGTAAGACCAAATCGATGTGTGATTCGATCTGGAGAAATTCGGTCATCATAGAGATACTCAATTCTTGCAAATACGGACCTAACTTCTACCTCAGCGGATTTTGGATAAATCACATATAGATTTTTCCCTTCACTGGCAACGCTTAGTTCTTTCGCCAAATACTTGTTTGCTGAAATATTATGAATGGATACAAATGGATATTCAAAACGATGATTTTCAAACCGAATCCCCCATGGTGGAGGGCCAAATCGAAACTCCAATTCCTTGGTCCTTCGTGTTTGGAAGAAAATGGTAATTCCCTGTTCCCCATTCCAAGTCTCTAAACTCGACATGGTTTCATCCCAAGTAAGTAAGACCAGTTTGGACGTCTTCAGGAACGGAATTTCGGCAGAAATTTCTAACATACTGTTTTTAGTATCGACTTAAATTGGCTTTCAATCGATCTCATTTCTAGATGAAAATCATCACGTTAAATTGCAACGGAATTCGTTCCAGTCTCAGTAAAGGTTTACTCGAATTTATACGTCACGAAAATCCTGACATCATTTGTTTCCAAGAAACGAAGGCACCCGAAAAAGAAATTACACGGGACGATTTCAAAGCCCTTGGTTATGAAATTTATTTTTGCCTCGCTGAAAAACCAGGTTATAGCGGCACTGCTGCTCTTACCAAACTCAAGCCGAAATCGGTCTCGATTGGATATGGAGATGGGATCTTTTCTTCGGAAGGTCGTTCTGTTTTTCTCGAATTCCCTTCGTTTTACCTCTGGAATCTCTACTTTCCTTCGGGAACCAGTGGAGAAGAACGCCAAAAGGTAAAATACAAGTTTTTAGATGCATTTACCGAACTCACAAAACCGTTTTTAAAGAAGAAAAAACCTCTTCTGATTTGCGGAGATGTGAACATTGCCCATACGGAAATGGACATCCACAACCCAAAAGGGAATGAAAAAAACTCAGGTTTTTTACCGGAAGAGCGAAAATGGCTAAGTGATTTTTTAGCTTTGGGTTTTTTTGACTGCTTTCGAACAGTGCATCCCGAAATCCGCGACGAATACTCCTGGTGGACCTACCGCTTCCAAGCGAGGAAAAACAATAAGGGTTGGCGAATTGATTATTTTTTTGTGACCAAATCAAAGTCAGTGGAAATCCAGACTGCGAAAATTGCCAAAGAACCAGTCCTGTCAGACCATGCCCCTGTTGTCCTTGAGATCCAATTCTCTTGACAGAATGAAAATTATCGGATCAATTCATTGGTCATGAAACGAATCCTTTTTGTCTTTTCTCTCAGTTTTAGTTTTCAATGTTCTATGCTTGGTGTTTTGCAAGACAAAATCCCAACACCTCAATTTTCCTTTGAATCCATCCAGATCCAACAAATCACCTTCACAGACATCACTTTAGGGGTGGAAACATCCGTCTCCAATCCCTATCCAGTTTCTCTTCCCAGTTCCCTTTTGGATATGGATATCAAAATTGAAGGATTAAAACTCTCTCAGGTCAAAACGGATTTGGGAGCCATCGAAGCCAAAAAAACAAAATCCCTTCCCTTGGAAGTGAAACTAAAATACACAGACCTATATCAGTTATACAAAAAATTTCCCACAAAACAAATGTTAGAAGTGAGTGCGGAAGGGAATATGAAGGTACCCATTCCCAAACAATGGCAACTATTGGGAAAAGACTCTCTTACTTTTCCGTTTGTGCAAAAAAGAGAAATCCCTGCCGTTTTACCTGACGTGGAAATTCAAAATTTCAAAATCCTAATGCCAACAGAATCAGAGATTCTCAGCGCATCGAATACAGAATCTCTTGTTGGAACCACTACTACGTTTCTAAAAGGATTACTCGGAGGATCGAAAACTCCGGTGACTTCAGCCGCCAAAGCAGGGTTAACTGGTCTCAATTTAAATTTAAAAACTGAGTTTGATTTTGTTTTTAAAAATCAAGCGGCTTCTGATCTAAACCTTACAGATTTAAAATACAATTTACAATTGGCGGGAGAGAATTTTCTAAATGGATCTCCTAAAGAAATCATCAATGGTGGGAAGGAATCCACAGTAAAAGTATCCAACCAATTTCCATTGGCTTCCATTGGAACCTCACTTTACAAAACCATCCAATCCAAAGAAGCATTGTACCAGTTGCAGGGAGATTCAGGACTCATCGTACCCAATTTACGAGAAAACATTCCCTTTTCTTATGAGAAAAAAGGAAAGTTTCAGTGGCAATAGAGTTTCGTTAGGTGAGATTTTTAATACAGAAGAGAAAGGTTTACTTTTTCTTCTGTAACATCTGTTTGATTTCGTCCCGGGTTTTTCCAGGATAGAGACGAATTTGATAAGTCACAAGAAAGCGAGTGATGATCGGGCTTCCGTCTTTTGAGCTATGTTCATAATTGAATCGGGATGCATCGTTTTGAATGATTTTGGCGATGTCATTGATCCGCGGAACCCTTCTGTCGAAGGCAATGGATTCGAGTTTCCCTGTCACGGTATTCAGGCCTATGGAAATAATACCATCATCCACAAAACTTAAGAGGTCATACTTTTTCATTTCCTCTTTGGAAAGTTCATCTCCACCTGGATCTGGTTTTCTACGGATTTTATCTGTATGACGGATCTGTCTTACCATATAAGAATCAGAGGCTATGTAGACACGAAACACTTCTTGGGGAAGATCACTTTTTTTCTGGAAAAAAGGAATCTCTCCCGTATGGTTTTGTACCTCTTCCCCTTTTTCATTCAGGATGATTTCCCCTTCGCCTCCTGGAGGTGGTAACAAATCTTTGATGATCGAAGTTTCGTTTTTCGTTTCCTCAGTGGAAGTGGAGGTAGAATCTTTTGTGGTTTGGCAAGAAACAGTAAAAAGCAGGAAAACAATTATTACAGAGTGAAACGAAAATTTCATTTGGTCATCAGTATTTGGTGGTTTCTTCCACTGGCAAGAAATTTAACAAAAAAAAGGACAATCCCTAAACCAAATATTTTGCAAAGACCGTGGCAAGCCCTAAGAAAAAGAAAAACCCACAAACATCTGTCGTGGCGGTCACAAAGATCGACGAAGCAATCGCTGGATCAATCTTCATACTTTTTAAGAGAATGGGAACGAGAGATCCCACAAGTGAGGCAACCATCATATTCACTAACATGGCCGTTCCCACAACAAGTCCCAAGGTCAAATTCCCTTTTACTAAATAAATCATCGTAAAGGTAACAGTCCCTAGGGCCAAACCGTTAAGAACTCCAATGGTGAATTCTTTTCTCACCGCATCCCACCAATTGGAAAAAGAAAGATCCCCAGTGGCAATATTTCGGATAACAACTGTTACTGATTGTGTTCCTGCATTTCCACCTAAACCTGCCACGATGGGCATAAGGGTAGCAAGGACTACAATCTGGGAAATGGTGTCTTCAAAAAAAGCAACAACAGTGGAGCTCACAAAGGCAGTGAGCAAATTCACATTGAGCCAAATGATCCTTCGTTTGACCGATTGTAAGATGGGTGTGGATAACCTTTCATCTTCCGAAACCCCTGCCATGAGGAGGATGTCTTCCGATGCCTCTTCTTCAACGATTTCGAGTACGTCGTCTACGGTGATTCGGCCAATGATCCGTCCTAAATCATCGGTCACGGCAGCACTCACTAAATCGTATTTTTTAAAGGTATTGGCTACTTCCTCTTGGTCTACATCATAATGAAACGCAATGATAGAGAAGTTTGTGATCTTGGCAATTTTTGTATTGATGGGAGTGAGAAACAAATCCTTTAAAGGAATGAAACCTTCTAACACTCCGTCTTCGTCTGTTACATAAATTTGATAGATGTCTTCAATTTCTTTGGCTTTTTTACGAACATTGATGATGCCCTTTCTGACATTGTCTGTAATGGAGACAGTGGCAAAGTCTTTCGACATCAGTCGACCTGCCGAATACTCCCGAAATCCAAGTTGGGAGCGGATTTCAAAACTATCGGCTTTGCTAAGGTTCGCAAGGACAAGTTCTCGTTTGGCGCTGGGTAGATAGGATAATAAATAGGTGGTTTCGTCCGTTTCGATGTGGCCTAAAGTTTTGGAGATTTCATCCACCGAAAGTTCTTCTAAAAAGGACTCGAGGGTCTCCTCTTCCATTTTGATGAGTGAGTATGCTTGGTCTTCGTGGGAGAGCAAACGAAAGAGGTATAATTCTTCTTCGCGTTCTAAGTCTTTGAATAAAGTGACGATGTCTGCGGGGTGTGCTCCATCGAGCATGGACTTAAGACCGGCTTGGTCTTTTGCCTCAATGGAAGTTCTGATTTGGTCGACAAACTCTTCATAGGAATCACTGTCTCGATCGATTTTGATTCGGAATTCGGACTCTTTCTTTCTTTCTTCTTCCATAAATCAGCGGATTTCCTGAATTTTCCAATTGACGGTTATGTCACGTGAACCATAGGCTATATCCTATGTCGGCACGAGTTCCTTTTTTGAAAACGAATCTTTTTCTTCTGCTAGTTTTTTCACAATGTGTTCTGTTTGAACCTAAAATCAGCAAAGTCCCTGATGCTTATGTGCGCGAAGAGGTGATGAATGGTGAGCAAAAAAATGCAACAAAGATCCTCACAGAAAAAATCATCAAACTCAATAATGAAGTCTCAAGCCAAAGAAAGGCAAATGCTCTGACAAACCAAGCGATCAAAATCTCCCAAGCCAAAGTGATTAAACATGCGGCAGAAAGAGATTTGAAACGTACCAAAGAATCTTACTTCACCTTAAAGGAAGACCAAGTTTCGGCAAAACGGTACTTAGAAGAAAGCCAAACTGTGGAACTAGAGAGAGCAAAAGAAGAAACTCGCTACAAAACCTGGGTCCAAAAAGAAAAAGAAGACAAAGCATATTTGGAAATGAAAGAAGCAGCGCTCGGGGAACTAATCGCCGAACTCGAGTTAGTTCGTTCTGAGATTGCCGTAAAGTTCCAAGAATCCCAAGGAAAAACCCCAGCAGATCCCGAATACATCAAAAAAGAAATTTATGAAACCCAATATGCCGAAAAAAAATCGGACGCAAGACGTCGGTTATCCGATTGGGAACGAGTGAAAGCGGAAGCCCCAAGTTTACCGAAAGTCAATTTAGAGGATAGTTTTGATGATTCTAAATAATCGATTTCCATTTTTCCTTCTATCTCTCGTCTTCTTAATTTTGGGAATGGTGATTCCTACGCAACTGCGAGCCGATTGGGTGTACTTTCCTTATGAGTACAACCAGATTTACAAAGAGAAATATGCTTTGGAATTGGAACTAGCTGACATTCGCAAACAACACCAAAACGAACTGAATCGATTAGAAGAAGAGAAAAAAGAACTCCAATCCCAAATTCGGAATCTGACAGAAGACTTGGAACTCGAAAAACGAAACCGAGCCAAGGAACAAGATGAGTATTCCGACAAACTCAGAGACTACGATATGCGTCTTCGCAGTTTGGAGAAAAAGGGAACAGACAAGGAACGAGTATTAGCGGAAGAGAATCGCAAACGAGAAGAAAAAGACCGTGCTGAAATTGATGCTCTCAAACGAAAACTAGAAGAAAAAGAAAGAGAGTGTTTGCAAAAAGAACAAAAACTCCGTGAAACCTATGAATCCAAAATGGATGAGTTGAAGGATCGGATTCGTAACCTAGAAGAAGAACTTGCCAGTTTACGAAAACTTACCAAAGAACAGAAACGAGAACTCGAACGACTTTCCGAACAAACAAAAGAATTCGAAGAGAAACTCGCAAAGGAAATCACTTCTGGTCAAATTCGACTCAAACGGTTTCATAACAAACTCATCATCAATATCGATGATAAAATCTCATTTGATAGCGGATCTTCGGAACTAAAACCTGCAATTCTTCCAGCCATTGAAAAAATTCGAGATATTCTCGCGGCTTATCCAGAGAACTACATTGTGGTAGAAGGCCATACAGACAATGTTCCGATCAAAACAAAATTCCGAAACAATTGGCATCTTTCCAGCGAACGAGCATTATCTGTTTTGGAGTTTATTTTACAAAATAAAAACCTAAATCCAAAAAACTTTTCCAGTGCTGGATATGGGGAATACCAACCCATTGTTCCAAATAGCACCAAAGAAAACAAAGCTTTGAACCGAAGGGTTGATATTGTCGTGATTCCTAGAGCAACCAGTTCTCTTGGTACAAACAATGACTAACAAACGTCCCAGACGAAGAAAACTCATATTTTTCCTAAGCCTTTCTGGGCTTTTGTCTGTGATGATATTTTTCATTGAATGGATTGGCTCCAAAGAAAGTGGAAGTTTGGCCTTGTTTGCAGACGCGGGCCATATCTTTACCGATATTTTTGCTCATATCATTTCCTTATTTGCCTTACTCATTGCCTCTAAAAAACCAAATGCAAAATATCCCTTTGGGTTCCACCGTTTTGAAGTGATTGCCGCATTTTTAAATGGTCTCCTTCTCATTGGGATCGCAGGTTTTATATTATATGAAAGTTACATGCGTTATCATGGAAATGCCGATGTGGAAGCAGACACCATGCTTGTGTATTCACTCATTGGATTTGGGATCAATTTGATTTCTGCTGGGTTACTTGTCGGAGTGAGTAAAACGAGCCTAAACCTAAAGTCTGCTTACTTACACGTATTAAGCGACCTTCTTGGAACACTAGCAGTGATTTTTGGTGCCCTTCTCATTCGATTCACAGGGGTCAAACAAGTGGATAGCATCCTAAGTATTTTGTTAGGACTCTTCATTTTAAAAACTTCCTATGGGATCGTAAAAGAATCGGTGCAAATTCTAATCGAAGCGGACACCAGTGATTTTGACAAAGAACATTTATTAGAACATATCACTGTTTTACAAGGAATCCAATCTGTACCCAAAACAACAGTGCGGAAACTGACATCCGGTGTGTTTTCTGTCGAAATTCAAGTGGCCGTAAAAGACAATGCAAATCGAGACAAAATTACATTCGAAATCCATAAGGTTCTCAAAGAAGAATTTGGAGTTCCCTTTGTTTCTGTAGAAATTGTATCGGCCTCTGTCCTCTCCCAATTAGATTCACTCTCCATCCGCGAATCGGAAAGAGAATTTGGTCATCACGGACACGAACATGGACATTCCCATGAACATAAAGGAAACAAAGTTTCGAACCAAACCAAACATTCTCATCACTGACCTCGATTTGGACGACACGTCAGTATCACAGGGATGAAGAACCAATCCTCTTTACAATGGTTCGGTTAAGATTCATTTAGTTTCGTTTTTTCTTTTGCGAGAGGTATTTCGTAAAGGAATCTTCCCAAACAAAGAGTAACCAATCCGGGTCTAAGGACTTTAACTCTTCTGGTTTTTCCAACTGAAAGTGGTTCGTGACCGCTTCGATTAAGGGATGGATGGGATAGGGAAAACCTTCGAGTAACAAATCTTTTGTGGGATTTCCCAAAATGGGTTTTAAAAAACCTTCTCTCCATAAAATAAGTTGGTTTCGTTCGGATTGCACCCTTTCATCCATTTCACTTACGTCTTTTGTTTTGCCGATGAGAAGAGACACGAGAGAACACAATTCCTTTAGCCTAAGTTCCAATCCCAATTGTCCATAATCTTCGAGGAGTAAACAATCTGCTTCCAAAGGTAGGTCTTTCACTTGGATCCGCAAATGGCTCACATGGGGTGTAAAGTCCGTATGAAAGGTTTCTTTTTCGATCACAAAAGGATTTTTAGAATCACTCGGAATGTGAACGCAATACACTGGATTTTTCTCCTCAGACTTGGTCACCCAAAAGAGTAAGTCGGCTTCCCCTCCATTGGTCACAAAGGATTTCCTTCCAGAGAGTTTTTCCTCTCTGACATTCGATGTTAGTTTTTTTAATTTCCCTTCAAAACCAGGCTCACTCACTCCCACAGATAATATGAGTGTTTGATCATTTTGTAAAAATGCATTCCAAAAGGGATGGGACCCTGGTTTCGCATAACGGGAGTTTACGAGAATCCCACCTGCGACATTCACTTCCACCATACAAGAAAGCGCGAGAGAAACTCCATTTGTTTCTTCGGCAAGTGCCGAAAGTTTTTTTTGGAATTCGTAGTAGGATTCTTTTCCTAAAATAAAGTCATAAAACCCAAGAGAACCCAAAATAGGTTTCCAACTGCGATAAAAACCAAGTTTTTCTCCTGCCTCTTTGGGGTGAATGGAACCAGTTTCGCCAAATCGGGCAAATACATGGTAAGGAGATTCACTCACCAATTTCATTTACCCTTTTTTTTCGATTGTTTGGCATCGAGTGTTTTTTCTTCATCTAATACTTTTTTTAAGTATTGACCAGTAAACGATCGTTTGACGGTAACCACTTCTTCTGGAGTTCCTATGGCAATGACTTCCCCACCTCCATCACCTCCCTCGGGTCCAATATCAATGATGTTATCGGCGGCTTTGATCACATCCAAATTGTGTTCGATGATGACCATGGAATTCCCTTTATCCACTAATACCTGTAAAACGGATAATAGTTTTTCGATGTCTTCAAAATGGAGGCCCGTTGTCGGTTCATCTAAAATATAAAGTGTTTTTCCCGTTGGTCGTTTGGAAAGTTCTGTAGAAAGTTTGATCCTTTGTGCTTCCCCACCTGAAAACGTTGTAGCCGCTTGCCCAAGTTTGATGTACCCAAGTCCTACATCCATCAGAGTATCTAATTTTCGTTTGAGGTTCGGAATGTTTTCAAAAAATACAACGGCCTCTTCCACGGTCATATCCAAAACATCGGAAATATTTTTCCCTTTGTATTTTACCTCGAGAGTTTCTCTATTGTATCGTTTGCCTTTACAAACTTCACATTCCACGTAGATATCGGGAAGAAAATGCATCTCAATTTTTAAGATCCCATCTCCCTCACATTTTTCGCACCTTCCCCCGGCCACATTGAAACTAAAACGACCGGGCCCATATCCTCTCACTTTTGCTTCTTCTAATCCACTATAAAGTTCCCGCACAAAGGTAAAAAGACCAGTATAGGTAGCTGGATTCGATCGTGGTGTCCTTCCAATGGCCGACTGGTCGATATTGATGACCTTGTCGATTTGTTCTTTGCCTTGGATTTTTTTATGTTTACCTGGAACAAGTTTCATCCCCATCACAGAACTTGCTAGTTCCTTATAGAGAATTTCATTGATTAAGGTGGATTTTCCAGAACCGGAGACTCCCGTAACAACAGTTAAAGTTCCAAGCGGAATGGATACATCGATATTCTTAAGATTGTTATGCGAAGCTCCCGTGATTTTTAAAAATTTCCCATTCCCAGTCCTTCTCGTTTCAGGCATCGAAATTCGTTTTTCACCCGATAAAAATTTTCCAGTGACTGAATGTTTGTCTTTTTTAATTTGTTCGGGTGTTCCAAAAGCAACGATCTCTCCTCCGTGGACACCAGCACCAGGCCCCATATCCACAATGAAATCAGCTTCTTCCATGGTTTCTTTATCATGTTCCACCACAAGAACTGTATTTCCTAAATTGCGTAGGCCTTTCAGGGTTTGCACAAGTTTTGTATTGTCCCTTTGGTGGAGTCCAATCGAAGGTTCATCTAGAATATAAAGAACGCCCATAAGCCTGGATCCAATTTGGGTGGCGAGACGGATTCGTTGCATCTCTCCCCCAGACAAAGTGCCCGCGGAACGACTTAAGTTGAGGTAACCCACACCCACATCATTTAAGAAGTGAAGCCTTTGCAAAATTTCTTTTAGGATGGGTTTGGAGATGGTGTCTTCTGCACCCTTGTATTCCGATTGTTTGGTGAATTCGAGTGCCTTTTCAATGGAAAAACCAGTATAGGCATCAATCCCAATTCCTTGCACTTTCACAGCGAGGGCTTCCTTCCGGAGGCGTTTGCCATTACATTCATCGCAGTCATGATTTGTCATAAAGGACTCAAACCATTGTCGCATAGAATCCGATTTCGTTTCTTTGTATCGGCGTTTTAGATTGGGAATGACTCCCTCATAATTTCTTGAAAATTCATAATGAGAATTGGCGCCACGAAAATCATAATCAATATGAATGGAAGCATCTCCATGTAAGATGGTATTTTTTACTTTTTCCGGTAAATCTTTCCATGGTGTATTTAAATTAAATTTTAATTTTTTAGATAATGCCTGTATGGTGGCCATGTACCAATAGGAATTGGATTTGGATCCGCCCCATGCTTCAATACAACCTTCTGCAAGAGAAGCCTCCCTGTCTGTGACAAGGAGTGCTTCATCAAATTCAAGTAAGGCGCCAAGTCCATCACAATTGGAACAAGCACCAAACGGAGAGTTAAACGAAAATAACCTTGGTGTGAGTTCAGGTATACTCACATCATCACATTTGGGACAGGAAAGTTTTTGAGAAAAGAGATGGTCTTTTTCACCGTCTTCTACCACAACAATGCCATCAGCAGTTTTAAGTGCCGTTTCTACAGAGTCCGACAAACGAGATTGGATCCCTGGTTTCATCACAATCCGGTCTACCACAATGTCAATGTCCGCTTTAAAGTTTTTCTTTAAGGGAATTTCATCTTCGAGGGAATACACTTCTCCATTCACACGAACCCTGTTGAACCCTTCCTTTTTGAAACGTTCAAGGACCTCTTTGTGTTCCCCTTTTTTCCCTTGGATGACGGGGGCTAGAATTTGAAGTTTGGTTCCTTCTGGAAAAATATTGATCCTGTCTGTGATTTGGTCCACTGACAAACTAGAGATGGCCGTCCCACATTTGGGACAATGAGGTTTTCCGACTCGAGCATATAACAAACGTAAGTAATCATAAATTTCAGTGACAGTTCCCACCGTGGAACGAGGGTTACGATGAGTGGTTTTTTGTTCGATGGAGATGGCGGGGCTTAAACCTTCAATTTGGTCCACTTCTGGTTTTTCCATTTGCCCGAGGAATTGTCTGGCATAACTGGAAAGAGATTCCACATAACGCCTTTGCCCCTCTGCATAAATGGTATCAAAGGCAAGAGATGACTTCCCAGATCCCGAAAGACCAGTGATGACCACAAGTTTGTCTCTCGGAATGTCTAGGTTTAGGTTTTTTAGGTTATGTTCACGAGCGCCACGAATACGAATAAAGGAATCCACATCGGATAGCTTGTTTTCCTCTTTCATTCTGGAAAGAATTTTAAGGAATGGAGGGAAGAGGACTGCCTGTGTTTCGAATTCTTTTTTTACTTCTTTTTTTGCCTTTCCGAGCTTTGTACCTGATTTACCTACGTCTAAGCCTCCTTTTCCAACGGAACCGGGAAGTGTATGAACTGGAAATGCCACCCAGATTTGAAGACTCCTACAAATCCTTTTTTGTGAAAAAATTCCAAGGAAAGGAAGAAACCATCACTCGGTTAGAACTTCTCATTTTACTGAAAACGATCGAAAAAAACCCAAAAATCAAATCACTCGATATCAGCCTGCCTCCTCTCGAATGGACTTTATCTGAATTTTATGAAATCCGTAGTGAACTAAAAGCCATTCGCGATTCTGGGAAAAACATTCGGATGTTTGCCAAAGAAGGTGGACTTGGGACATTACTGTTACTCACAATCGCAAATGAAACCTTCCTAGCACCAGAATCTGAATTTACTTTGATGCTTCCAAGCGCCGAACCTATGTTTTTTGGGAAATTTTTAAAAACATGGGGAATCGAAGTCCAAGCATTTGCTTCAGGACCATATAAATCCTTTGCTGAAAGTTTTACTCGTGGCGAATTTTCCAAAGAAGCAAAAAAGAATTTAGAATCCCTCATTTTTAGTCTTCGTTCGGTCATACTAGAGGCTCTCACAAATGGGCAAAAAACCTTAGAGTCTCTTTTCTACAAACCCATGTTATCTGCTGATGAACTTCTTTCGGCAGGAGTCATCCAAGGCATCAAAACAGAAACCGAATTTTTTAGTGAGGATCGGAAAATCTATTCACCCAATTATCCGATCCTCTACCAAACCATAAAAGAGTTTTCCCTCTTTCCAAAACGAAAACAAGAAGTCGTGGTTCTCCCCATAGATGGCGGGATCACAGGGGGAGACTATTTACATAAAAACAGAGAAAACGGAAAAATTGAAGCCTTCTCGCTCATTCCCACCTTAAAAGCCTTAGGCGAAGATAAAAAAATCAAAGCCGTTATCTTAGAGATTTCTTCTCCAGGGGGATCTGCGTTTTATTCGGAACAAATCCACCAAGAAATATTGGAATTAAAGAAATCTAAACTAGTGACTGCTTACTTTAAAGATACAGTCGCCAGTGGAGGTTATTATATTGCAACAGCCACAGACTATATCACAGCTTCTCCTGTTTGCATCACAGGTTCTATTGGAGCTGTGAGTATCCGCGCCAATTTACAAAAACTATACAAAAAGTTTCATTTGAATAAGGAAGCTGTTGGGTTTTATCCGTTCCGGGACATCCACTCCGAATTCCAACCCCTTTCCAAACAAAGCATTTTATATTTAGAATCGCAGATCAAAAAAATAGAAGCTTTGTTTTACCGTCGTGTTGCGGAAGGAAGGAATATCCCTCTGGAAACTTTACCTAAAATTGGAATGGGCCGTGTGTATTTGCCAACAACGGAAAACAATATCGTGGATTCTCTCGGGGGACTTCTGGATGCAGTTCAGTTCGTAAAAGAAAAATTAGGTGGTAAGGCAATTTACCTAACAGAGGAATTACCGAGTTATAATCTCAAAAACAAAATCCCTCTCCTGGGTGGACTTCTTTCGGAACTAAAACTTTTGGAATCACTTGGTGAGGTGTCCCTACTTTCTCATACCAAACTTCATTGGAAAAATCGAAGGTAATTTTCATACGAATTCAAAATAGAAATCCAAACCATTGCGGAATCGAATCCGTTTTGATATGTTTTTTAGTGGAAATGAGGACAGGAAATGATTCGAATTTAGTTCGCTTCTGAGGCTTTCTGCAAACGATTGAGAAGGCCTTCTTTGCCAGTTTCTTCCTTTGGTTCTTCACAATAGATCGTTTCGATGCCCAGTTGGTCACAAGCTTCAAAGAAAGCATAGAGTGCTTTTGTATAGTCTAGATTGGATGTAACAACTCGAATGCGAGGAGATGAAATCAGATTCGTGTTTTCTTCCGAACTTTCTGCAAATCCCGAAGGAAATCCAATCCAGGCAAACTTTGGATCTAATCCCTTTTTTGCAAACTCGGAGTGGAAATCCTCTTTCTTTCGTAATTTCACATTTGCTTTTGGGGCATAGTGTTTGTATTTCATCCCAGGGCTCAAAGGAACCGTTTGGCCTTCTACAAAAGAGGAATTGGGAATCACCAAATTCGGTAAAATTCGTTTCAGTTCGTCTGACTCAATCGAACCAGGGCGTAATAAAACGGGTGGATCTTCATGTAACCCAATGACAGTGGATTCAATTCCAAGGGACGGCTCTTCCGTTACCAAAATTCCATCAACGATCCCATCAAAATATCGCACAACGTCTGTCATGCGAGTGAGAGATGGTCTTCCTGAAAGGTTCGCAGAAGGTGCTGAGATGGGAGAATCACATGCTCTTATCCAATCCCGAACGATTGGGTTTTTCGGAATCCTGACAGCAAGTGTAGATAATTCTTTTGGAAAAATGTTGGGATTTTTTTTGGGAAGGACTAAGGTCAAAGGTCCTGGTGCAAATTCGCATAACAATCGTTCTGCAACTTCACTCACTTCACAGACGGATTTGATTTCTTCGATGGAGGAAAAATGGGCAATCAGTGGGTTGTCACTGGGTCTCCCTTTGATTTGGTAAATTCGTTTGCAAGCCTCTTCGTTGTAACTAGAGGCACCGATTCCGTAAACGGTTTCGGTTGGAAACACAACCACTCCTCCCTTTCGGATGAGGTCCGCAAGCAAACGAACATCCGAAGAGATTAGTGTTTTCATGTTAAAACTGTTTGATTTTTGTTTTGGATTTGGTTTGAGAATTGGAAACTTTTAAAGCATCCTTGGAATCCGAATTTTGAATTGTAGTTTCTTCCTTTGGTTCTTCTTCCTCTTTTGCTTTTTCCACTGGAGGGAGTTGCCCTTGGACAAGTTTACTCAAATACACATTGATCTCAGGATCATTGTCTGTCACTAGTTGCCAGAACGAAAATCCACCCAAATCATACTTACGAAGTAAGGTCATCTTTTCTTCAAAGGCACGTCTGTTCATATAAAAGGCAACGCGGTCACAACCACCACTGCTATACCATAGAGATGGATCTTCGTAAGCTCGGTTTTTATGGATGTCCGAAAACTTCGATAGGTTTTTCCAACTAGCAACTTTGTTCTCTTCATTTAAGATGCGGTTGATATCTGTGGGTTGGCGATTTTTGTGAGTTCCCGCTTTGATCCTCTGTGCATCAGAGTGGTAAATCGCTTTTGCAGATGCTTTACAATTGAGTGCCCAGTCATACCCATACGTTGGGATCGCCATATACAGTTTGTGAGTGGGGACTCTTTTTTTCGCGTAAGTGATGATGTCTTTTAACCAAACGTTAGGCGCTTGGGGGCCAGGGCCTGGGTTATGGTATTTCCTTGGGTGGAGTTCATACGCCATAATTTTGACTCGGTCTGCGTGTTTGGCAAGGAACTCATAATCATGAGTGGTTGGTCCTCTCCAGTTTTCACGGAAGTCTAAGTGGATGGGTTTGGAAAGTCCACGGCATTGGAGTTCTTTCTTCTTTGATTTTTCTGCTGGGGTTTTTGGATGAACGGCAACAGAGATTAGTTTTCCTTTTTTATGGACTTCTTTTGCAAGGAGGGCAAAAAATTCTTCGAACTTTTCTTTTTTATCACAAGACATCCCTTCGTAATCAATATCAATTCCATCATACCCATAGGTCATGATTTCATTCACAATCACTTGGATGTGGTGGTCACGGATATCATTCCTTCCGCCCATACCAATGTTTTCTTGGATTTTTTCTTTTGGATTTTCCCAACGGAAAATGGTAGGAATGATTTTGACTTTTGGATTCAAAGCACGAAGTTCTTGGACTCGTTCTTTTCTAGAAGTACTGGACCAACTCGAAATGAGCTCTCCGTTATTGGAAAGTCCACCTTTCATCGTGTAGATAAAGGGATGGATTTCATTATAGAGATGAACTGTTTTTTTCATGGCAGTCCAATCCGTAGACCATGCAGAAGAACGGAAACGAACATTTTCATCAGGAAGAAAGTTCGGTGCTTCGACTACCTCTTCTTCCACAGTGACGGATTCTTTCGTTTCGGTTTTCTCTTCTGTTTCGATCTCCGAAGGAGTCCCGAGAGAAGGAGTGGATGCTTCTACCACACTTGGATTTGTGTTTCCTGTTTTGGGAAGGTCTTTCAAAACCAAGGTGTTCCCTGAATTTTGCATGAGATTCATTCCCAAATAAAACGAAATGGCGGATAAAAAGAACCAAGAGGCAAATAATAAGGAATATTTCGCCACATTGGAAAGAGGGCGTTTTGGGGTGTTCGGGGATTGTGATTCAGACATATACGTTTCTTCTAGATTGATTATCGAACTGTTGAGAAAAAAAGAGTAGAGATTAATCGAAACCCACTCTATCTATCTGTATCCCATGATTTTTTAGGAGCCATTCTCTCCTAGCCGAAATTGGAATGGGGAGGAAAAGAAATCCATGAATGCCTTAAAACAAAAACCGGTGATCCTTTATACTGTTTTACTTAGTTTTTTTCTCACTTTTTTACTCCTCGCAGAACTTACAGGTAGTAAATTATTTTTTGCCTTCGGATTTACCATGACGATGGGGGTTATCCCTTTCCCTGTCACCTTTATCATCACGGATTTACTGAATGAATACTTTGGGCGGAAAGTTGTCAGAGCCACAACCTTTCTCGGTATGGTGATGATTGGGTTTGCCTACCTCCTCATTGTCATTGATATCCAAATTCCGGCAAGCCCTGATTCGCCAATTGATGATGCTTCTTTTGAACGAGTGTTTGCCAATTCAGGTCTTGTCATCCTCGGTTCGATCATTGCCTACCTCATTGGGCAGATGATTGACTTACATACCTTCCATTTTTTGCGAAAAAAAACAAAGGGAAAACACATTTGGTTGCGAGCGACGGGTTCCACCGTGATTTCCCAACTCATCGATTCGTTTGTCGTCATCTTCATTGCTCTCGGTAAATACCACGCAGTGCCAAAACTTGTTTCCATCGCGAGTACCAATTTTTTATACAAAATGGGGATCGCCATTCTCATTACACCTCTCCTCTATGCGATTCATATCTACATCGATCGTTACTTGGGAAAAACCTTAAAAGAACAGATGTTTCGAGAAGCGATGGAAGAAGAAGGATACGAATCTACCATCCAACCAGGATAATCCAATGTTTAAACCTAGAATCGAACGCTTGCAAACTCTTCTCGGAAAATCACCGGCCAATATCGGTCATAGAGGTGCCAGAGGACTTGCTCCGGAAAATACACTTGTCTCCTTTCTTGTGGGTTCTGAATCCACTCATTATTTTGAGTTGGATACCATGTTATGTGGATCGGGAGAACTAGTTGTCATCCATGATTTTACAGTTGACCGCACAACTGATGGAGAGGGAAAGGTTGCCGAGATCCCCTATCGTCAGTTAGCTGAACTGGATGCTGGTGGATTTTTTTCTGAGGATTTTGAAGGTGAACAAATTCCAACCTTATCCCAAGTGGTACAAACATTACCAGAAAACACAGTCTTTGACATTGAACTGAAAAGTGAAGGGAAAAAAGAAGAACGGGAAGCTTTGGCAAAAGCAGTTGTTAAACTCATCCGCAAGTTCAAATTACAAAATCGAATTTGGGTGAGTAGTTTTGATTGGGAACTTGTAGACTTAGTAAGAAAAGAAGAACCTGAGGTGTTACGTGGATTACTAATAGAAAAAGGAGATTCGCTAAACGAACGTTATCTGGAGTTTGAACCAGATTTAATCCTTCCTCATTTTTCAGCATGTACGAAAGAATTTGTATCTGAATGTAATCAAGAAGATTTACTTGTGATTCCCTACACTCCCAATACAGAAGAAGAATGGAAATCTCTCATCGAGGTTGGAGTTTCTGGTCTGATCACAGATTTTCCAGATCGATTAGCTCAAGTATTATCTACATAAATCCAAATCCAATTCCCCCAAGGATCTTCATGTAAAGAATATCCTTTGGCATCCACGGACTGGATGTGTTTTAATTTTGAGAGGAGAACCTGCTTTTGGTTTTCCTCTTTTGGGGAAAGAGTGAGGGTTCCTCCTCGCACAGGACAGTGCTCTGTTTCTTTCGAAAACACAATCCGAAGTCCCAAGTCCAATTCCAACTCGGCATGCCCAAAACTTTCTTTCAGAACTTTGCCCCCTAAAATGGATTGGTAGAAGTGAAGTGGTTTCTGACAATCTTCTCCCCCTGCCAAATTCACAGAATAGAGGGAAATCGGATGGGGATCCAGAGGACTTTTTTCTAACATATGAGTCCAATGGAACGTTTTAGAAATTTTTTCCAATCATATTTCCATACATTGGGAAAACATTTCCATCCACGGGAATGGATCGGATTGTCTGTTTTTTTACTGATTTCGATTAGTATCAATTATTTGTTATGCGAAACTATTTATTTTATCCCATTACACTCCGCTGACCAACTGTATACTCCACTCATTGTTTCTGATTTCGTGAAAGGAGAAGGAATCCTTCATTGGTATCTCCCACCATCTCCTTATTTTTTTCCAGACATCTTACTCATGTTTATTTTGTATATAGGATTTCCTTTTTTGGTTCTTCCCACGATGTATGGTGTGATCCAAATGGGATTAGTATCCCTAGGATTGTATTTGCTTTTGTCATCAATCCTTTCCAAACAAAAGTCCCTCTCCTTTCTCATTTGGTTCCAAACCATATTCACACTCTTTTCTTTGTTAGGTGATATCTTAGGAGATAAACCCCTTCCCTTAGTTTATTTTTTTTCCAATGCCCATCATAGTACGGGGTTTTTCTTTAGCCTTTTTCTTGTGAGTCTTTATTACAAGTATCAATCCAATCCTAAACCTAGTTGGAATCAAGCGGAGAATCGAAATCACAATCAAACACAAAACCTGCGAATCCACGCGGTCCTTTACCCGTTTCTTTTTTTCATTGGTTTTAGTTTGTTATATCTTTCTGATCGATTTGCATTTTGCATTGGAATCATTTGTTTTCTCGTCATTCACTCCTTGGAAGGAAATCAAAAACAATGGAAAGAGATTTCCTATCCAAAATGTTTTTATTCTATCGGAGTACCGATTGTATCCCTGGTGGTTTTGGAACTCACTTTTTATTTTCTGAAATCCAAATTCCATATTCCCAATAGTTTTGGAATTTTATTCACTACGTTCCAAACCAAAACATGGGAAGAAATTTCATTTTTATCGGTTCACTACCTATTTGATTTTGCCAAACAGTTCTTGTACCATAATCGTTCTTTGTTGGGATTATGTTTTGTTCTAGGATTGACTTATCCCAAATTTCCTTTTCGGTTGAAACGAATCCTAATTGTTTTGTTTCCAATCCTTCTTGTATTACTTGTAGTCGTAGGTCGCTTTACCTACCTCCATCCCTATCCTATTCGCTATCTCTTTCCCATCTGGTTTTTAGGAATTCTCGGAATTTCCTGGGTGATGTCAAATGAGATGAAACCTTTCCCAATACTGGTCCTCCTGTTGACGTTAACCCTCTGGATTCTCTTTCTTAGTTTCCTTCCGAAACCTAGAAACAGCGTAAAGAAAACCCACCAATCGATCCGAAACGAGGAAGTTCCCTATGATCTGGAAAAACCGATTCGGTTTTGGACAGAAGGGAAACAAAAACCGATTCCGATTGAGGAAGGTGGGAAACCTTATCGTTGGATCACAGGTGCTTTCCATACTCCTTGACAGACTTCGGGGAAACTATGATCTGGAAGGAGATGGAAGATTACGTACGGATTTTTGATACGACTTTGAGAGACGGAGAGCAGTGCCCTGGTGCTGCGATGAGTGAGGACGAAAAAGTAGAAATTGCAGGCCACCTCGCACGAATGAAGGTAGACATCATCGAAGCAGGATTCCCAGTTTCTTCCCCTGTCCAGTTCAAAGCCGTCGAACGCATAGCTCGTGAAATTGAAGGACCCACCATTTGTGGCCTTGCCAGGGCCCTTCGTCCTGATTTAGAAGCTGCCCGAGACGCATTAAAACCGGCCAAATCCAAACGCATTCATACCTTTATCGCATCCTCTCCCATCCATATGAAACACAAACTGGGGAAGTCTCCATCCGAAGTTCTTGAGATGGCAAGGATTGCCGTTCGAATGGCAAAAGACTTTGTGCCCGATGTGGAATTTTCACCAGAAGATGCCACAAGGTCGGAATGGGAATTTTTACGAGAGTTAGTCGAAGTTGTCATTGAGGAAGGAGCAACCACAATCAACATCCCAGATACAGTTGGTTATACGACTCCTCAAGAATATATGGATCTTTTCCGTTTTTTAAAAACAAAGGTAAAAGGAGCAGACAAGGTCATTTTTTCGGCCCACTGCCATAATGACCTAGGTTTAGCTGTTGCCAATTCCCTCGCCACTGTCCTTGCGGGGGGTCGCCAAATTGAATGTACCATCAATGGAATTGGGGAACGAGCAGGGAACACAGCCATGGAAGAAGTGGTGATGGCTCTCAAAACAAGAAAAGATACCTTCGGAGTCGAAACAAATATTGACTCTACTCTCATCACACGTGGTTCTCATTTGGTAAAAACCATCACAGGGATGGTGGTGCAACCTAACAAAGCCATCGTGGGAGCCAATGCGTTTGCTCATGAATCAGGCATCCACCAAGATGGTGTGATCAAAAACCGTCAAACCTATGAAATCATGACACCAGAGTCAGTTGGATTAAAATCCAACCGTATGGTTCTCGGACGCCATTCTGGAAGAGCTGGGTTCAAAGATCGAATCATTCGTATGGGATTTGATCCCAAACCAGAAGAAATTGACAATGCCTACAATCGGTTTTTGGAAATTGCAGATAAAAAGAAAGAAGTCTTTGATGAAGACATCGCAGCTCTCTTCCAATCCGAAATCAGTCGTTCCCAAGTGGACGAAACCTACAGACTGATCTCTTTTGAACAAAACACAGGTTCTGACAAAACTCCTTTTGCCAAAGTCAACTTACAAATCAAAGGCGAAACGAAAGTGGGAGAAGCCAAAGGAGATGGACCCGTTGATAGTATCTTCAAAGCAATCAGTGTTGTGACCGGGCTTTCCCCTCTCCTATCTCGACTTGTGATTTCCCCTGTGACAGAAGGAACCGATGCCATGGCAGAAGCCTCAGTGACCTTGGAGGACGGCGAACGTCGAGTTGTGGGCAAAGGAGATTCTACAGACATCATTGAGGCTTGTGCGAAAGCCTATATCAATGCACTCAACCGGTTGTAAACGATGTTTAGTGTAGAGAAACCATTTGATCCGAAGTTGTTTGTAAGAAACGAATTACAGACATTTTCTCCTTACACTCCTGGCGAACAACCAGGCCTTACAACTTCCACCATCAAATTAAATACAAACGAAAATCCCTACCCTCCTTCGCCTAAAATCCAAAAGGCGGTAGAAGAAGTTATCGAAAAAGGTTTACTTCGCAAATATCCCAATTACCATTCCCGAAAATTACAAGAACTCATTGCAAAGGATTATGATTTAGATCCAAACCAAATCCTAGTCACCAATGGATCTGATGAAGCCTTACGTTTGTTATTCCAAACCTTTGTTGGCCCTGGAGATGTTGTGGTAGCTCCTGACCCAACCTATTCGTATTACCCAGTCCTCACCGAACAAATGATGGTTGGGGCAAAATACAAAGCAGTTCCCGTCCTTCCCAACTTACATTTTGATATAGAAACTCTTATGAAATGTGAAGGGAAATTACTTTGTTTTGCACATCCGAACGCTCCTACTGGAATTGAAGAACCAAAACAAAACCTTTTGAAACTGGTTCGTAGTTTTCCTGGACTCGTTTTGTCCGATGAGGCTTACATTGATTTTACTGACGGAGGGGCAAGTTTGATCCCCGAGATCAAAACAAACCCCAATCTTCTCGTTTCGAGAACATTTTCGAAATCCTATGCATTAGCTGGACTTCGAGTGGGTTATCTTGTGGGATCTCTTGAGACAATTGCATGGATTCGCAAATTGAAAGACTCCTATAATGTGGGGATCTTGGACCAAGTGATTGCCGAAACTTCCTATGCAGACAAAGAGTATTTTCTGGAAAAACGAAAACTTTTGGTCCAAGAAAGGTCTCGTCTCAAAACCAATTTGGAATCGATTGGATTTACCATTCCTGAATCCTCCACCAATTTTCTCTTTTGCCAACCAAAACCTGGTGTTTCTCCAGAACAACTTTACCTATCCTTAAAAGAAAAAAATATCCTCATTCGGTATTTCTCCTATGGAATTTGTAAGGATTACATTCGAATCACGATTGGAACCAAGGAAGAAAACGACCTAGTTTTCCAAACCTTAAAAACTCTCCTCTAAAAAGAAACCCAACAAAACAACTGTTCTGTTGGGTATTCGTTTGTCCATTGGTGTTTCAACCTTTCTATTGATTTGAGAAACAGTTTCTCTTTCTTATACTAACTCTTTTTTCTCGATGTTATCATCCTGAAATCCAGAAAAAGAGTTATGAGTTTTTAATCTCAATTTTTGTTTTTTTCGGTTCGATTTTAGGAAGTGAAAGTTCCAAAATTCCGTTTTTCATTTTTGCCACCGCTTTTTCGGAATCAATCGCTTTGCCAATGGTAAACTTACGGAAATAGTTTCCTTCTTTGTATTCCGCAAGTCGTACCTGGCCTTTTTCATCGCCCCCAATCTGGAATTTTCCTTCTAATTGGAGTTGGTCTTTCTCAATTGTGATCTCAACCGATGTTTCATCCACACCAGGCATCTCTACTCGAAATAAAATCGAGTTTTCTGTTTCATAAACGTCTACATTCGGAGAGTAAACCCTTACTTGTGGTTTTACATCATTCACTTTTGATTTATCCACTAACTCTTGTCTGTTATCTGTTGTAAGTGTATTCATATAGATTTCTCCTTATCCTATGTTTATGGATACTTTTTTTGGTTTGTCTTCTTCTCTTCTTGGTAAATGGATATTTAACACCCCATTTACATATTTTGCAGAAACTTGGTCTTGATTCACTCGGAATGGAAGTTCTAAACTTCTATGGAATTCCCCATAAAAGATCTCTCGTCTATGTACTTCCGTTCCTTCTGCCAAGTCCTCGGCTTTTTTCTTTCCATGGATGGAAAGCATATTGTCTTTTACATTGATATCGATTTGGTCTGTGTCCATTCCAGGCAAAAGGCAAGTCACAAGGGCTTCATCTTCTTTGGTGTACACATTGACAGGAGGAAAATGCGATGAACTTCCGAATTGGCTATCCAAAATGGAACGAGTCAACTCATCATTCAATCGATCAAAGTCTCTCCAAAACTGGTTTGCTTTGGTTTGTGGGTCTAGAATTCGAAATAACATGCAAAATCTCCTATTGGCACTCTTATTCGTAGCCTGCTATTTTCGTTAGCACTCTACATCTTTGACTGCCAATCGTCAAGAAAAATTTAGATTTTTTGCAAGAAGGAAAAAAAATTTTGTCTCATAGGCCTTGTCAGCATAGTTTGGATGGCAATGGCAATCTCTGATCAATTGAATGCACTCGGAATTCAAATTCCACCAGTCCCAGCGGCACTTGCGGCCTACATCCCCTCCAAACGTTCAGGGAATTTGATTTTTACTTCCGGGCAGCTCCCACTTGTCGCGGGAAAATTGCGAAAAACAGGAAAAGTCGGTGGTGGCATCACTCTAGACGAAGCAAAACAAGAAGCTAGACAATGCCTTCTAAATGGGCTCTCAACCCTTCTTTTACACATTGATTCCCTCGATCAAATCAAATCCATCGTCAAACTGGGAGTGTATGTAGCATCAACAGAAAACTTCACCGAACAACATTTAGTTGCCAATGGTGCCTCTGAACTGGTAGCTGAAATTTTTGGAGAAAAGGGAAAACACGCTCGTTTCGCCATTGGTGTTACTTCCCTCCCGTTAAATGCCTGTGTCGAATTAGAAATGACTGTGGAAGTGGAATGACAACATCAATCGTAAATCTATTCACAGAGATTTTTTTGTTTTTAAAAGAAACAGTAAAGTTAATACCAGATTTAATTAAAGTTTGGTGGTTTTTAGGACAAAAAATTTTGCTTTCAGTATCCAAGTATTGGAATACAAAACTTTTATTTGATAAGCTATTCTTTATATTTTTGTTTTTACAGTTATTGTTCTCCGTATTCCCTTGGTTTCGTTATGAAATCGCATTTTTTGAAATCAAAGAATCTGTTTCCTTAAGTCCCAAACTCAATTCAATTTTTATTCTCATTAGCTTACTCAATTTTTTCTTTTTAGGATTTTGGAAATCAGCTTGGACGAGAGTCTGGTTTTTTGCAACGGAGATGATTTGTATTCTTGTGGTGCTCTGGGGATATTTAGATCCGAAAAGAACTTATTATGACTTTGTCAATGGAAACGAAGTGAGCACAGAAATTCCGTTTTATCTGTTTTTGGTATCACTTAGTTTTGCCTTTCTATTTGGATATCTAAGTTTTCAAAAGGAAGACGAAGTTTATTTACAGACTCGTTAGAAGAAAAACTCAATAAAAAGAAGAAAGAAACTAACACATAGAAACGGGAAACAGGAAGGAAGTTCAACACACCTCCCTTATGTTTCCCAATCAATTCTCTTTTTACACTTGTTCGAGAATTTCTAACTTATTCTTCTCTTCTGATTCGTTTAGATCCACTAAAAAGGACTTCACTTTCTCTTTATGGAAAAGGATTTTTTTCGAAAGAGGTTTTCCAATTTCTGAATTGATGATCCTTTGGATTGGCCTTGCTCCCATGGCTCTATCATATCCTGTTTCTGCCAAATAACGAACTGCCTTATCGGAGATTTCCAATTGAATCCCTTTTTCTTTTGCCTTCAACTGCAAGGTATGGAACATCCTTTTCACCACTTGTTCCACGATGGGAACGGTAAGCGAGTTAAACTCAATTACGGATGTTAGACGATTTCGAAATTCTGGCGTAAACGTCCTTTCAATGGCCTTCATCGATCGGTCATCATAACGATCTGTATCAAAACCGAGAAGTGGTTTGGAACTTTCCTGGGCACCTGTGTTTGTGGTCAAAATTAGAATTACATTTTTGAAATCTGCTTTTTTCCCGGTGCTATCGGTAAGCGTGGCATGGTCCATCACTTGTAATAGGATATTGTAAATATCTTCATGTGCCTTTTCAATCTCATCAAACAAAAGTACACAATGTGGTGATTTTGCAATTGCATCCGTGAGTTGACCTCCTTGGTCATACCCTACATAACCCGGCGGACTTCCGATCATACGTGATACAGAATGTTTTTCCATGTATTCACTCATATCAAATCGCAAAAACTCAATCCCCATTTTTTCGGCCAAAGTTTTTGCCACTTCTGTTTTTCCTACACCTGTAGGCCCAACAAACAAAAAGCTACCAATCGGTTTTCCTTCATCTCCAAGACCTGATCGTGAATAATGAATCGCATCTACGATTTGGTCGATGGCATGGTCTTGGCCAAACACAATGGTTTTCATTTCTGAATCCAAGGATTCTAATTTCTTTTTATCATCCGCCTTAACGGTTTTCTCTGGAATTTTGGCAATCTTTGCCACAAGGGTTTCGATTTCATAAATTCCAACAGATTTCTTTTCCTTGTTTTTGTTTTCGTCCCTTAATTTGACAAAAGCACCTGCTTCATCCATTAAATCAATAGCCTTGTCTGGCAAAAAACGATCACGCAAATGCAAAGTGGAAAGGTCTACACAGGCTTCAATCGCTTTTGCACTATAGTGAACACCATGAAAGGATTCATACTTTGGTTTTAGACCGTTTAATATCTGTATGGCGTCTTCACGAGAAGGTTCTGCCACTTCAATTTTCTGAAACCTTCGCGATAAAGCGTGGTCTTTTTCAAAAATCGATTTGTATTCTTTGTAAGTCGTAGTTCCAATACATTTTAATTCCCCATTGGCTAGGGCTGGTTTCATCAAATTAGAAGCATCAAGACTTCCCCCAGACACTGCTCCTGCCCCTACAATGGTATGGATTTCATCTATAAAAATTACCTTTTCTGGTTTTCCCACTAACTCTTGTAATATGGCCTTGAGCCGTTCTTCAAACTCACCACGGAATTTGGTTCCAGCCATTACAAGTCCCATATCCAGAGAATATATCTCCAGTCCTAATAAACTTTTTGGGACATTCCCTTTCACAACACGTTCGGCAATCCCTTCGACGATTGAAGTTTTACCAACACCAGCTTCCCCTACAAAAATCGGATTATTTTTACGGCGTCTGGAAAGGATATGAATGGTCCTTTGAATTTCTATATCCCTACCAATACAAGGATCTAGTTTTCCTAATTTTGCTTTTTCCGTAAGGTTTACACAGAATTTATCCAAAGCAGATTGTTTAGACTTCTCTTCACTTTCCTCTTCGAAACCTTCTTCGGTTTCAGAAAAGTCAGGGAAGGAAGAATCTTTCTCTTTTTTCACACCATGGGAAATGAATTTGATTACATCCAGTCGTTTGATATCTTGTTTTGCTAAAAGATAACAAGCTTGGCTATCTTCTTCTCGAAATAAGGCCACAAGGACATTATTCCCATCCACTTCTTCTTTGCCGGAGTTTTGCACATGAAACGCAGCAAACTGAATGACAAACTGAACTCCAACAGTGTATTTAGGTTGAATTTTGAGATTTGGTACAGAGATAGAAGACAAATCATCTTCAAAATAATCCAATAACTCTTCACGTAATAAATCTAAATCACAACCGACATTAATCAGGACTTCTTTCGTTTTTTCGTTAAAGGTTAACCCGTATAATAAATGTTCTAAGGTAATAAATTCGTGATGAAACTTAGTTGCTTCTTTTTGGGCAAGTTCTAAAGTTTTTTCTAAATCCGATGAAAAATTCATATCATTCCTCCTTTGCCAATTGGCATTGTAACGGGTGTCCAGCATCATCAGCTAACCGATGTACATCTTCCACCTTGGTCCTTGCTATATCTAAAGAATACACTCCACAAACAGCAGAACCTTCCGTGTGAGCTTTCCACATGATTTGACGAGATTCCTCCATCGATTTCCTAAATACGATGGCCAAAACATACACAACAAACTCTTGTGGTGTGTAATCATCGTTGATGAGAATGACCTGATAGCGATTTGGTTTCTTAACTTGTTTTTTTTGTTTTTCCTTTTCTAAAAGTTCCACATTAAAATCAGTATAAGACTTTCGTTTGGTTTCTGACATTAGCCCTCCCGTAGAGATTTGATGGGAGAGTGTGAGTTGTAGGCGGCGATATTGTCTCTTTCCATTTGGATCTCTTTTTCTAAATAGGATTCGATGGCACTCCTACCTTGTTCATGATAGATATGATGTGCGCTATACATTGGTACCGTTTCATACCCTCGTAGGAATTTATGTTCCCCTTGGGCACCTGCCTCCACTCTTTCCATTTTATGTTCAATTGCAAAATCGATCAATCGGTAATAACAACATTCAAAATGTAAATTGGGTATGTATTCCAGAGCTCCCCAATACCGACCAAATAAAAAACCATCTCGGTAGAGATTCCAACTTCCTCCAATTGGATCGCCATTTGGCTTTGATGCGAGTACAAGAAGTAATCGGTGACGGAAGTCCTCCACCATTTTGTGGAAAAACGTTCGATTGAGATAGGCCTGACCCCATTTTTTACTATGAGTGTCCTGGTAAAACTCATAAAAAAAATCCGCGTGTCCTTTGTGAATGGAATCCCCAGTCAAGGTTTGGATCTGGAGTCCTAATTCGTTTATTTTTTTTCGTTCACTGCGAATCGACTTACGTCTCTCTTTCACTAACGTAAAAAGAAATTCTTCAAAACTCTGAAAACCCCTGTTGAACCAGTGGTATTGATGAGACAACCTTGGTGCAAATCCACTCGATTCACTTAAACTTTGTTCTTCCTCTTTACAAAAAAGGATATGGATGGAAGATACATTTTCCTTTCTTCCATATTCTTTTAAAGAAGAACGCAACTTTTCGCCTAATTCCTGTTTTTCGGACTGTGAAAAATTGGGATCCAATAAAAAACGAGATCCAGTGACAGGGGTAAAGGGAACTGCTACTGTGAGTTTGGGATAATAAGGAATCCCTGCTCTGTGAAAGGCATTGGCCCATTGGAAATCAAAGATATATTCCCCATAGGAATCTTTTCGTAAATAAGCAGGAAGAGCTCCCACGAGGATTCCTGCTTGTTTTGCCAAAACGATAACGGGAAACCAATCGGATTTGGCGATGCATCCTGTTTCCTCAAGTCCCGCCAAAAATTCATATTCTTGAAATAGAGAATCAGATGGAACCAGTCGATTCCACTCCTCCCGATTCAAATCTAAGAAACTATGAGAAATCTCTATCTTGATGTTAACATCCACTCACAAACTTAGACTCTATCGAGATTCCTCTTGTTTGATTTGTTTTTTCCGAATGTGCTCAATCAGGCGAACCAAACTTGGATTTTCAGGATCCAATTCCAAAGCGGAACTCAAAATATTTTCAGCACGTGCATAATTTTTGTCAGCCAAATAGGTTTGTCCCAAATTGATCAGGTTTTTGACATGATTCGGATCCCTTAATCGCACTCGTTCTCCAAAATCAATCGCGGTTTTGATATCAGCCACTTTCCTTGCACAAAACGCAGTGATGTACATGATTTCCGTATCCATTGGCCTAAGGATGCTATAGTCCTTTGCCATTTTTTTTGCCTTTCCGTAGTCCTTCAGTTTCAAATACAATTGGATGAATTTCTTTTTGATTTCAGGAATGTTTTCCTCTAAGGAATGTGCTTTCTCCAAATAGGTAACCGCTTCTTGTAAATCGGAAGAATCACTCGCCTCTTTTGCTTTTGCAAGTAGGGATTGGATTTCTCTTAGTTTGTCTTTTTCGATTTTGTATCGTTCTTTTTCTTCGATAAAAGATACACGTAACAAAGATAAGTCGTCTGTTAAGGCCCCAAACTTAGCCATCTCGTCGTAAATTAAATCCAGTTCCCCTTTTCCGGCTTCTACCATCTTTAGAAATAAACGTTCGTCTTCATTGATGACTCGTTTTCCTTCTTCCGTATGAGAAATGAGAAGGTCGTCACGACCATCGGAACCTGCAATCAAAATGTCTCCTGCTTCTAATTGGAAGGTTTTGATGTACAAATTTCCTTGCACACCAGAAGTCCCGAGTTTACGAAACATGAGTTCATTTTCGATAAAACTAGCAATCCCATCCCGGTACAATACAATCCAAGGGTGTTCTGCATTGATAAAATAAAGTAATCCTGTTTCGTTATCAATGACTCCAAGTACAAGGGAAACTAACATCGAACCATCAAAACCTTCAAAAATTTTATGAAGTTCTAAAAAGGTATTTTTGATCCAACGTTCGGGATAAGTGTTTCTTGCTTCACTGAGTAGTTGTGTTCTTGTGATGATGGACTCAAACACCGAACCAAGTACCAGAGCTCCACCTGCTCCTTGCATCGATTTTCCCATTGCATCTGCATTGAGAAAGACAGTATAAGACCTTTGGTTCAGAACAATTTGGTTGGCGATATTCAAATCCCCACCAATCTCTTTTTCGTATTGTTTAAACGTAAACTTCTTCTTTTGTTCTAATAAAAAATCAACCCTTACGTTTTCATGCATCGCATGGTTGACGTTAAATGGCTGCAATAACAAGGAAGTTAAAAAATAATCTCCATCTTGTTGGTGTTTTAAGGATTGCACTTCTTTGAGTGTATTTTCTAATTCTTTGGTACGTTCTTGTACTTTTTCTTCCAGTTGTTCTGCATATTGTTGCAATTTTTTTCGGGCAGCTTGGATAGAACGCACCATTCGGTTAAACGATCTTGCCATAAACCCAATGTCATCTTCCACATGAACTGTCAGGCGATGTTCTAAATTTCCCGAATTGACTTCGGTTAAACCTTCAATGATTTGTTCAATAGGCCTTATGAGTGCGATGAGAAAAAATAACCGATACCCAAAAATCACTAAAATCCCGAGGGCAACAAGTCCAATGATCCAAGGCAAAGTGACTTCATGTTGGAAGCTGCGATAATCGACATACGGATATCCCACCTCATGAACAATCCCATCTTTTTTGTCGACAATGAGATAACTCACAAAAAAAGAATAGTTAGGAAGGTGGGTATCAAACTTCACTTGGCCCCTGTAATTTCTTTCCCCGTGATTCGGCATTGGGGAAAACATTTGGTCCAAGGTTTCCCATTTTTCTTCTTCCGATACACTCGAATTCAAAACATTTCGTGCTTCTGCATAAAATCCAGACAATGCACCTTCTTCCTTTTTCACAAGACCCATCGCTTTTTCTTGAAAACCAGAAACGGGGATTTCTCTCAGTTTGTTACGAGTGTATAAAATCTTTCTTTTTTCTGATTCAATGGCAAAAATTAAGTCCTTAGGACTCTTTACATTGGGATCGGCAATCAATCTCTGTAACTCTTTCGCATAACCACGACTTGTTTCCGGCAATTCTAGTAATAAACTAGAGGTATTATCTTTCCAACGGGAATCTTTTTCAAACGAAAGAATCATTTCAAGAGCCCAAACATTCCAATATTCGGCAACATAAGCCTTTGGTTCGATTTTTGTTTCTTCTTTTCCTAAGTGATGAGTGAAACGTCTTTCCTTGGTATCATAAGAATAATGGAAACTTGGGATTTGGTCTGTTTCGAGTCCTGCAATATAGTTTTTGGCTCTGGCCGTGTGCACCATATCGTAGTTAGATTCTGTTTGTTGGATTACAGAATAAGCAACGAGTTGTAAGATCAGTAAAAAAGAAGCCAAAGAGATTCCAATGATTCTTGAGATGATGGTTGTTTTGTCTTTTGTGTTATTGATATAAACCACATTGGCCACAAATAACCCAACTACCAAAATCAAATCGGTAATGGTTTGGTACAAACCTCTTCCAATGGCCCCATCTCGGGATAAAACATTTAGAAATCCAGGAATCATCGTTATCAAAACAAAAGAAATGAGAATGCTGATGATGGTGAAACGTGATTCCTTGGGAATTTTGAATAACTGAAGGATGGCGACAACTGTAAACGCTACAAAAAATACTAAAACGATAATGGCATATGCTTTATAAAATACGGGAAGTGGAAAATCCCAATAATGACCACTGAAAAAAAACAAACGACCTGCTGTTAAACTGATGGTAACAAAATAACCAGTCACCAATACCACTACGGCACTTAAGATCCGAAAGATTGTTTTTTTCAAACGAGGAAAATAAACTTCTGGGTAACTTAGAAAAAATCCAGTTAAATACACCGACCCTGCCATTGCCCCTATGATCACAAACCATCTCATATAAGCAGAAGCAGGTCCCATAAATGAAAAATTGATGAGATACCCAAAATGAAAAAGGCCAAGCCATAAGGTCGCCATTCCTAAATTATAGGTGGCTTCCGACTTTTCCTTCACTGTTAAGAATAATTGTGCATTGTAAAAAGTGAAAATCACTCCTACTAAAGATCCAAAAGTATAAAAATCAAACGCTATCTTTCCCCAAGATTCCATGGATGAAAACCCTAACAGAAATTTAAATCATGTCAACTTCGTATTTCGTTTCTTGAAAGTTTGGTAAAGAAGATAAATAAAAATGAATAAAAGGATGATTCCGATGGTTTGATTGTAGTAAGATAGTATAACAATGATTTGGTTCCAGTTAGATCCAACAAAAGAACCTGCAAATAAAAGGATTCCACACCAAAGCGAAATGGCAATGGAATAAAGAACAACAAATTTAATGATGTTCATTTTGGACATCCCGGCCACGATCGATACAAAAAAACGAATCCCTGCAGAAAACCGAGACACAAGAACCACAATGATTTCAAACTTCCGAAACCATACCAAGGTTTTTCGTAAGTTCTCTTCGTGGTATAAGGCCGACAAAAAAGGGATTTTGGTTTGTTTCAAAAAGAGTAAAAATCGTTCTCCAAAATAGTACATCGTGAGTGCACCGAGTAAATTGCCGACGTACGTTGCCAAAACCACAGAGAAAAATGAAATCGGAGAATCTTGACTGGAAGAGATGAATCCTGAAAAAACGGTGACAGTATCTCCAGGCCAAGGGGGAAAAACATTCTCTAAAAAATTGGAAAAACAGAAAAATCCCCAGAGAACCAGTGGAGGTAATTCTAAAATTCGATTCAAAATCGTTTCAAACGGAATGGAATCTAGCACAGGGGATAGGATATACCTTTCTCCTGATAGGCAACTAAGAATTTAAAAAATGAATGGAAGGAATCCCTACCAGGACATTTGCTTTCCCTAATGCTTCGATTTTCCCTGGTTTTATCCCTTCTTTTTTGGCAATGCCAACCGAGCCCTATTTCCGAAATCTATCGTTTTGATCCCGTGATTGTAAGCCAATTTCCGACAAATGCTCCACCAGCCTTTCCTCAGTCTTTTTTTCCGGAATCTGCCAAATTCATCCAAGCAAGTGAATTCAAAACGAGCCATATCCATACCAAAGAAGCCTTTTTACTTTTAGAAACAGAAGAAACCTTAGAACAAATCCAAAAGAGAATTGATTTACGAGCAAGCCAAGGGGATTGGAAACTCATTGAGAAAAACACAAAAGACTCTGAAGTCTTTTATTTATTAGAAGGTTATATTAAAAAATCCCTTTCCATTTCGCTTACGAATCATGGCAAAACAAACCAAATGCGGTTTTACTTCAAAAAACATTCTAGTTACTAAAAATGAATTGGATCAAAAATAAAAACGAAACAATCGTCTACATCCTGTTAGCAGGTTTCTTTCTTGCGACTTGTTTTACCCTGTTTTTTGTTTTTAAACCATTTTTATGGGCCAGTTTTTTATCTTTGTTGTTTTATCTCACTACGCGTAAACTTCACAAACGATTAAAAAATCTATTAGGTGTCAAATTTCACGGACTTTCACCTTACATCATGGTGATTTTGATGTTGGCTTGTGTATTTATCCCGTCTTACTTAATTGTATCAACCCTCATCCGTGAATCATTAAATTTGGTGAGTTATGTAAGAAACCAACTCACAGAAGAATCCATCGTTTCTTTATTACTCAATAGTCCAATCTTAACGGATTTTTTTACGGAAAATGAATTCTTTTGGATCAAACTTCCCATTTTGTACCGGGAGTATGTGGGCCAACATATGGATATCTTAAACCTAGATTCCATCTATAGTTTGTTAAAGAATTCGTCAGGATTTTTGATTGGTTCCTTTGAAGTGCCAGGAGCCATTATCTTCAATGGTTTTTTTACCTTTATCCTTCTCTTTTTTCTCTACAAAGAAGGAAGTAGAATGGAACACGCTTTGTTTTTATTATTACCCTTCCCAACTGAAATTGAAGAAAGACTTGGGCGTAGAATTGAAGAAGCAATTCGAACGGTGATGATGGGAAATTTATTCATTTCCTTACTCCAAGGTACTTTCATTTATGTTTTGTTACTCTTCACTTCTGTTTCCAATAAGTTTTTACTTTCTAGCATTGCGACGATCTTTTCCCTAATTCCCGTTGTAGGAACTTCGGTTGTCTGGTTACCCATTGGCCTCTACATGGGACTTGTACAAGAAAACTGGACAGGAAGTGTGCTCTTTATGATCGCTGGGGGAGCCAGTTACTTAATCTTAGAAAATTTTGTGAAACCTAAAATCTTAGACAAAAAACTGAAAACCCATCCATTTTTAATTTTCCTTTCTCTGATTGGCGGATTACAAGAGTTTGGTGTCGCAGGGATCATCATTGGCCCGATGGCTTTAACCTTAGTCATCATCCTTTGGGATTTTTGGAAAATTTTCCGAGAAACACGATTTCAAACAACGTAAATGGAAACAGTTGATTCTTCTCTCACAGTAAGCGAAGTCAATCGCCGTATCAAAGCGAAACTCCAAGATTCACCGGAGTTCAAAAACTTTTGGGTGCGAGGAGAAATCTCCAATTTTAGCCAAACCAATAGCTCTGGTCACATGTATTTTTCTTTAAAAGATACATCCAGTGTGATCAAATGTGCATTTTTTTCCTTCCAAGCTAAAAATTACAAAGGCACTCCCTTGCGCAATGGAATGGAAATTCTTGTTTATGGTTCCGTTTCCGTTTACGAACCAGGCGGGTATTATAGTCTCACAGTACAAAAGATCGAAGAACTGGGTGAAGGTGACATCCTTCTCAAAATTGAAAAATTAAAAAAAGCCCTTGCTGATAAAGGAATTTTTGATGTCACCCACAAACGCCCGTTACCTAAATTTCCGAAACGTTTGGGCATTGTCACATCCCCAAAAGGGGCCGCCGTGGAAGATATCATTCGAATCGCCACTGACCTAAATCCTGCCATTCAAATTTTAGTTTCTCCCTGTCTTGTGCAAGGGGACGGAGCCGAAAACTCCATCATCGAAGCGATCAAAGAGATCAACGATCCGAAATGGGAAGTAGATGTGATCATTGCGGGTCGCGGGGGTGGTTCGTTTGAAGATTTAATGGCATTTAACCAAGAATCGGTGGTCATGGCCTACTACCAGTCTCGAATTCCCATCATCTCTGCTGTTGGGCATGAAATTGACCGAGTCCTTACAGATTTGGCTGCCGATGCCACAACTCCGACTCCCACTGCTGCTGCAAAATTAGCAATTCCGAATGTATCGGATACCCTAATCCGATTGGATGAAATGGAAGATCGATTGCGTTCTGCTTTAACCGGTGTCATTCGCATTGGAAAAGAGAAATGGACGGGGGTCACAACTCGTGTTGTACTTCAAAATCCCAAATCCATTTTGGAACCAAGACAAAATCATTTTGATGAATTGATGACTAAAATCTCCTTACTTGGAAAAAACTACCTTGTCAAAAAACAAAGTGAGTTTCAAAAAATTGATACCTTGGCATCAAATTGGAAATCGTATTTAGAAAGAATTCATAACAAATTTAAACTCGCAGAACAACGATTAGATCACTTTTCACCATTGGGAACATTGAAACGTGGATATTCGGTTTTACGAAATGCAAAAAAAGAAGTCATCTCTTCCATTCATCAAATTAAGGAAAAAGAGAATTTAGAAGTATTTTTATTCGATGGAAAACTCCAAGTAGAAGTGAAAGAAAAACAGTAGGATCAGACGATGGTAGAAAAAAAATCAATTAGTTTCGAAGAAGCAATCCGTGAACTGGAAGACATTGCCGAAAAATTAGAACGAGGCACTTTATCCTTAGAAGATTCCATCAAAGCCTATGAACGGGGAATGGAACTCAAAAAAATCTGCTCAGAACGACTTGTCGATGCAGAAGCCAAAATTGAATTTTTAACAAAAGCTCCAAACGGCGAAGTGGTAAAATCCACAGTGAAAAAAAAGAAGGAAGAAACACCTTCGAAACAAACGGAAGAAGATTTATTTTAAAGAATGAATTTTCAATCCATCTTCATTCTTTCCTACCTACTCATCACCATTGCCATTGGAGTGTATGCGGCAAAAAAGGTTAAAAATTCAAAAGACTTTATTTTAGCAGGGAGAAGTTTACCACTCCCCATCTCCACTGCAGCCTTGTTTGCCACCTGGTTTGGCAGTGAAACCATCCTAGGATCTTCTGTGGAATTTGCCAAAGGTGGATTTTTATCAGTCATCCAAGATCCGTTTGGCGGTGCCCTCTGTTTGTTTTTACTCGGATTGGTATTTGCGAAGTATTTATATCGCATGCAAATTCTTACCTTTGGTGATTTTTACAAAAACCGTTATGGTAAAAAGATGGAGTTCATTGCAGGGATTTGTCTAATTTTCTCCTACTTCGGATGGGTTGCTGCACAGTTTGTAGCATTTGGGATCATGGTGCAGATTCTTTTTGGAATCAATCAATTTACAGCGATTGTGATTGGTGCCTGTCTTGTTGTGTTTTATACCTACTTAGGTGGAATGTGGTCGGTATCGTTAACTGATTTTTTCCAGTCTATTTCCATCATCGTTGGACTAGTGGTTGTGATCATTGAACTGAATGGTGTAAAACCCATTTGGTCTTCCATCACAGAAAAACCAGAAGGATTTTTTTCTTTTTTCCCCGAATCCAATTACCATGCTTGGACCCTTTATCTTTCCGCTTGGATGGTGGTAGGATTGGGATCTTTGCCCCAACAAGATATTTTCCAAAGAGTGATGTCAGCAAAATCGGAAAAAGTAGCCATTCGTGCATCTTATTTGTCTAGCATCTTATACTTGTTATTTGCCATGATTCCTTTGTTTTTAGGACTACATGCTAAAAGTTTACTCCCAGACTTTGATTTAAATGGAGAAACGGGCCAACTTTTAATTCCCACCATGATATCCAAGTTTTCAAGTCCATGGATTCAGGTTTTATTTTTTTCGGCACTCATTTCGGCTATCCTATCCACTGCATCTGGTGCCATCCTTGCCCCATCCTCAATCCTATCAGAGAATATTCTAAAATACGCATTTAAAAATGTAACGGATCAAAAATTACTGCTTCTTTCCCGAATCTCCGTTCTCATCATTGCAAGCATTTCGTTTTTACTTGCAGTGGGAAAACCTTCTATTTATGCGCTTGTGGAAGATTCAGGTGGAATTTCCCTTGTGACATTATTTATTCCTATGGTGTTTGGATTACTCAGCAAACGGGCAGACGAAAGGTCCGCCTTATTTTCGTTATTTGCAGGAATTGGAACTTGGTTGTATTTAGAAATTTACGGAGATGATATGACAAGCCACTTCTATGGAACAATCGCAAGTCTTGTTGCCATACTCGTGGGAATGTATCTCTTTCCTAAGAAAGAGAAATCTCAAGTAACCACGTAAACACATCTTTCATACTGATCCCAAGGGCATTTGCTTGTTGGGGGATCAGACTTGTTCCTGTCATCCCAGGAAGTGTATTGGTTTCGAGAACAAAAGGCACTCCATCCGAGATGATAAAGTCAGTTCGTGAATATCCCTTACAACCTAAAATCTCATGGCATAACAAACTGTATTCCTGTAGAGTCTTTGTGATTTGGTCTCCGACCGGGGCAGGAGTGATCTCTTCACTCGCACCTTTTGTGTATTTGGCTTCGAAATCAAAAAACTCAGACTTGGGTCTGATCTCTGTTGGCACCAGAGAAAAGGCCTTTCGTTTTTTCCCTTCTGGTTTTTCGAGGACACCAATCGAAACTTCTGTACCAGAAATTAATTTTTGTACAAGAACTCGGTCTTCGGAGACAAAGATTTTATCAACAAGGGTCATCGCCTCTTCCGCTGTTTTTGCCATTCCCGTATTGACACTTGAACCACCTAATGTTGGTTTAATGAACACAGGATAAGAAAATGGTAGGTTTAGAAGAGTTTTTCTGGCATCTGATTTACCTCGTTCCAACTCTAAAAAAGGTGCAACGGGAATCCCTGTGGTTTGGAATAACAAATTGGCTCTAAATTTATCCATAGCAAGAGCAGATGCTAAAACCCCGGAACCCGTGTGAGGAATACCTAAGGTATCTAAAAATCCTTGGATCCTTCCATCTTCTCCAGCACCACCGTGTAATCCTAAAAAGACGGAGGAAAATCCGAGTTCGCCGATCATTCCTGGTGCACTTGCGGATAGGATATGGTTCCTTAAATTAAATTCTTGTGAAAATTCGATTTCCGTTTTCCCCGTTGGATCAGGATAAATCGGATTTGGGATGGTGGGAATCCAAAACTTTCCATTGAGATCAATGTAGATGGGACAAACGTCGTATTTTTCCTTATCAATCGTAGCAAAAATAAAAGAAGAAGAACGAATGGAAATGATATGTTCTCCGGAAACTCCACCGAAAAACAAAGCTATTTTGGTTTTGGACATGAAATCACTTGATTCCTTTTCGTGAAAGTGAACGATATTGAAATTACGTGGATTCCCGCTTTAAAATTCAATTCGGAATTGTTTTTTCTCTCCTCTTTCTTTCTTTCTCAATCCACGCAAAAATTCCCAATTCATTTACAGAAGATACGAAATCCAAGTATTCCCAATTTTGGTTTTTGTATGAAGCAGAATCCCGTGGTCGCCAAAACTTTTTAGCTGTTCGTCCTTTTTATATGAGTTTTACGGATCGCACATACGCGTTTCGATTTCGCAGTTATCTTTCTCCCATTTATTACAAAGAAGAAACCAATTACTGGTATACCTGGTCTTCTCTCTTTTTTTTCAGTGGAACGGGTTTCAAACATGAAGAAGGAGATGAAGACGAAGACATCCTTCTCACCCCACTCTTTTTATGGGGCAAAGGAGAATCACAAAGAGAAAACTATTATAGTGTCTTTCCTCTCTATGGAACAATACGAAACAAACTTTCCTACCAAGAATTAAATTATGTTTTATTTCCGATGTATTCAGAATGGAAATACAAAACCTACAAAGCAAAATCGGTTTTATGGCCGTTTGTGATGTGGGGAGGTTCCGAAACAAGAGATGATATTCGAGTGTTCCCTTTTTATTCCAAGAAGGAACATGAAGGAAAGTACAGGCGTTATTCGGTCCTTTGGCCTTTTTTCCAATGGGGTGAAGAACGTTTGGATAAAAAGGAACCTACTTCTTACACAATCTATTTTCCTTTTTACAATCGCAAAGATTCACTTGATGGCAATATGAAAAGCCGAGCTTATCTTTGGTTTCCACTCATCAATTCCCTATTTTCTTATGGGTATGATAAAAAAACAGGCCAAAGCAATTACACAGCACTTTTTATATTATTCCAATACACAACCTCAACCAAAAAAGATACGGAAAAACTTGTATTTTTTCCTCTCTATGGATATTCTTATTTTGCTAACAAAGAAGCAGAATTCATCACACCGTTTTATATCCGTTTGTCGCAAAATACTTCTCATTTAAAATCTACCTCACATTTTATTTTGCCCTTTTATTCTCATATGAAAAATGAGTATGTCCAAACTGGAAGAGAAGACTATTATTGGAAACTTTGGCCACTTTTTCGTTACCACAAAGATCCTGAAGGTAATTTTGGTTGGAATACTCTTGCCATCATTCCGGTTCGATTTGAAGTGATGGAAGATGTTTGGGAACCGATATTTTCCCTCGTAGAATACAAAAGGTCTTCGAATGGAGAAAAACGATTGCACCTAATCACAAGACTTTATACTCACAGATGGACAGAGGAAGAAACTCATATCCATATTCCCCTCCTCATGGAATATTCAAAATCAAAGTCAGGTTTTCGTTATGATTTCGCCTATGGCCTTCTTGGTATTGACACAAGAGAAGAAACAAACAAATACAAATTCTTTTGGTGGGAAATATGATCCGATTCTATCGTAAAACCATCGAACCCTTCCTATATGCCATTGGGTATACTGTGTTACTGCTATTCAGAGCCATTGGACAATCCCACCATCTGTATTTCAAACGCCGTGAGATCTTAGAACAGATGTTCATCGCTGGTGTTGGTTCCTTATTTGTCGTTTCCATTGTATCAGTTTTCACGGGGATGATCCTTGGACTGAACACAGGCCTAGGTTTACGTGACTTTGGTGCGGAAGGCCAAATTGGACTCCTCCTTACCATCACACTCACAAGAGAGATGTCTCCTTTTATGACCTCACTGATCCTTGCGGCCTCCGTTGGATCGGCCATGGCGGCAGAGATTGGAACGATGAAGGTATCCGAAGAAATTGATGCCTTGGAAGTGATGTCGATTAGTCCTGTGCGGTATCTCGTGATGCCACGGATTGTTGGTTTTTCACTGATGGTACCGGTTTTATGTGTGTATTCAGCAGCTCTCGGAATCTTAGGTGGTGGAATTGTGGGTCACTTCCAATTGGGAATTGATATCATTAGTTATTTCCAAGATGTTTACTACCGAATCTCTTCTGTTCCAGGGCTCAAAGATTTGTATGTGGGACTCCTAAAAGGGTATGTGTTTGGATTGTCGATTGCGACCATATCTTGTAGCCAGGGTCTTAGAACGGAAGGGGGTGCGATCGGTGTGGGCCAAACCACAAGAAAAGCGGTTGTGACTTCCTTTCTCATGGTCATCTTTTCTGGTTATGTGCTCACAGCACTCTTCTATAAATAAAGGACAGTATGGAACCATTTGCCATTGAAATGAAACAGGTTCACAAAGCCTTCGGCAAACGTAAGATCTTACGTGGTATGAACTTACAAGTGAAACAGGGAGAAACCATGGTCATCCTTGGTCCTTCAGGAACAGGAAAATCGGTAAGTCTCAAACACATCACGGGACTACTTGAACCCGATGAAGGAGATTGTTTTATCTTTGGAGAATCCATAGTCCACGCGAATGAAAAGAAACGCGAAGAACTACGATCCAAGTTGGGAGTTCTTTTCCAATCGGGTGCCCTCATCAATTGGCTCACCGTGTATGAGAATGTGGCTCTTCCTTTACGAGAACATAAAATTGCCTCAGGTGCAGAACTCGATCGGATTGTGATGGAAAAATTACAGTGGTTAGACTTAGTTCCCGCCAAAGACACTCTTCCCAGCAATATCTCGGGAGGGATGAAAAAACGTGTGGGCCTTGCCCGTGCCCTCACTTCCAGACCCAAAATTGTGATGTATGACGAACCTACCTCGGGCCTTGATCCTGTAATGTCAAACGTCATCAATGACCTGGTCATTCGATTACAAAAAGAACTCGGTCTTACATCCATTGTGGTCACCCATGACATGAACTCAGCCTATCGAATTGCGGATCGCATTAGTTTTTTGTATGAAGGCAAAGTGCAGTTCTGCGGGACACCAGAAGAAATCCAATCTTCGAAGGATCCAGTCATTCAACAGTTCATTCATGGAAATACGGTGGGTCCGATGATCCTCGACCACTCTGAATTAAAAAAAGGAAAATCCAATTGACTTTGTTCACAACCCAAGGAGAATTTTAGGGAATGCCTACCATAGGTCGCGCTCTCATCGTTGGACTTTTATTTGTCTTCTCACTGGTAGCAGTTGGTTATTTCACCATTGTTACGGAAGGTGGACCCTTTCAAAAATCGGGTTACAAATTGCCAGTGTATTTCCCAGATGCAGAAGGGATTAAAATTGGAAACAAGGTCACCATCCATGGTGTTCCGTTTGGGTATGTTTCCAAAATCCGTTTGGTGCAAATTGATGAGATGGGAAATTTATTGCCAGAAGGGGAAACTGGGATCGGAACAAAAGTGGAGCTCACCTTACTCCTCAAAGGCAAAGTCCAACTTTTCTCCAATTACGAAATTACGATCAAAAACGAAAGTTTATTATCGGGCCGCGTGGTCTCCCTTGATCCCGGCTCCAAGTTTCCAGTCGATCCCAAAACAAAAGAATACCTGATGACGGAAACTCCCATGAGCCAGATTGAAATCTCACCGCGTTCGGGAAAACTCCTCCCCATCCAAGGAAAAGTGACCCAAGACCCACTGGTTTCCCTTTCCGAACTCATTGCTGAAAACAGATCCGATATCCGAAAAACGGTGCAAAACATCGCAGGCATCACAGGGAAAATCAATGAGGGCCAAGGCACTCTCGGCAAACTGATTAACGAGAACGACGTACATAAATCAGTGAATACCACTCTCGGGGATGCCCAAGTGGTTTTGAAAGAACTCCGAGAAGGTTTGGAAGACACAAGAGAACAAGCCCCTGTTACCAGCTTCATTCGCTCTGCCCTCAGTGCTTTTTAGGGACTAACACGGAGAATACGGCCTAATTTGTAGCGAAAACTAGTCGGATTTGCCCCAAACTCTGGCCGTCACAATTCCACCACACTGTTGTAAAAAAGAGACATTTTTTTGACTTCACCGATCGGTTTTGGAATTGTCCGAGACCGGATTCCTACAAATCTGTAAGTAGGAATTGATTATGCAAACGTTGATCCATCGAAAAACGATCCAAAACTCTGTCACATTGAAGGGAATCGGCGTACATTCTGGGAAAGTGGTTACACTTCGCCTCCATCCAGCTGAGGCAAATACAGGTCTTATTTTTTATCTCTACAAAGGCATCCAAAAAATCCGAATTCCGGTCTCCCTTGACCATGTTGTGGACACAAGTAATGCCACAACGATTGGCGATGGTAGCTCAAACCGAGTGCAAACCATCGAACATTTACTCGCCGCAGTTCATACCCTAGGCATTACCGATTGTATTTTTGAAATTGATTCAGTGGAAGTCCCGATTATGGATGGATCTTCCCTCCCATTTTGGGAAGGAATTCGTTCTGCAGGAATTCGGGTTCTAGACGAAACAGTAGAACCAATTACCATCACAAACCCAATTTGGGTTGTAGACGGGGACAAATACCTGGTAATGCTCCCTTCCGAGGAATTAAAAGTCACTTATAGCATCGATTTTAACCACCCACTTCTCCGGGGTCAGTCTTACACCACAACACTTGACGAATCCATTTTGGGAACCGACATCCTTCCTGCTCGGACTTTCGGGTTCTTAAAAGATGTGGAAGCCCTCCAAGCACGAGGCCTTGCCATGGGTGGGTCACTCGACAATGCAGTGGTTCTCACAGATGATGGGTATTTGAATGACCATCTGCGTTATGACAATGAATGTGTTCGTCATAAGATCCTTGACCTTGTGGGAGACCTTGCTGTCATGGGTCGTCCGTTTCGAGGCCACTTAATTGCCTCCAAAGCGGGTCATGCCTTGGATATCTCACTTGCCAAATGCATTATGAGCCAAGTCACAGGAAACGAACTCACTCAATACAAAAGCAAACGGATCCCACTTTTTTCTAAAAAAGAAGCCACACGGTAATTCGTACGGTTTTTTACTTTCCAAACTAGGCCAAACCAAAAGTATTTTTGGCAAAGGTTCGGATGGAAGAAAAAACCACATTTAAGGGCATCTCTGCCTACCCAGGAACAGTGTATGGAAAGGTCTTTCGTTGGAAACAAACCAAACGGAAACGAGAAGACCGTACTGACCTTAGCCCTGAAGAGATCAAAGAAGAAGTTGAACTCCTCAAAAAAGGACTCCAAAAAACAGAAGACGACTTAGCCGATCTTGTTCAAAAATCCAAACAAAACAGGGAACTCTCCGAAATCCTAGAATCCCAAATTGTCTTTTTAAATGACCCCCTCTTTCGTGCCCGAGTTTTTGAACGAATCGCACAAAACAATGAATCGGCGGGACTTGCGTTAGAAACAGCTGTCAGTTCCTTATATGATGAATTCCAATCCATTCCAGATGAATATTTTCGAGAACGTGCCGACCACATCCTAGACATAGGCAAACGCATTGAATCAAACTTATATCCGGAAAAAGGGGCAGAACCCACCATTATCCCTGAAGATGTCATCCTCATCGCAAAAGAGATCACCCCTTCCGAGATGATCCAATTGGGTAAGTCCAAACTCCGAGGCATTGCCACAGACTTCGGGGGGAAAACGGGACATACTGCCATTATTGCCAGGAATTATGGGATCCCCACCATTGTGGGATTAAAAAACATCACCTCACACGTAAAAGATGATGATTATATCTTACTCGATGCCACAAAAGGGATCCTGAATCGTTCCCCAGGAATCGATGAAATCAAACTCGCTGGGATCAAAAGTGAAATCAAAACCACCATTCCCATCCGAGAAATCAGTGATGGACCGAAGGAACTCAAAACCAAAGACGGAAAAAAGTTCACCCTCCGCGCTAATATTGATTCGGAAGAAGAAGTCGACACAGCCTTTCTCCAAGGTGCTGACGGGATTGGACTTGTACGGACAGAAATTCTATTCATTCGTTATGTGGAATTCAAACCAACGGAAGAAGAACAGTTCGCCGTTTACAAACGGATTTTACTAAAAATGGTGGGTCGTCCTGTCACGTTCCGTGTTTGGGACATCGGTGCTGATAAAATGGAAAATGGATACGAAGAAGAAAATCCATTTCTCGGAAACAGAGGGATTCGTTACTTACTCAGGCATCCCCATTTTTTTAAAGAACAACTCCGAGCACTTCTCCGTGCGAGTGAATATGGAACCATGCGAATCATGTTGCCTATGATCACAACACGATCTGAAATTTTACAATCAAAAGCGTTGATGGCAGAATGTTTGGAAGAGTTAAAATCGCAAGGCCTTGTCATTACCAAAAAAATTCCGTTAGGAATCATGGTGGAAACACCTGCCTGTGCCCTAAACCTACCCTTTCTCGGAAACCATGTAGATTTTTATAGCATTGGAACCAATGACTTACTACAATACTTACTCGCCGTTGAGCGTAACAACCATTTGGTGGGAGACTTATACAATCCATGGCAAGTGGTCTTTTTATTACTTTTAAAAAACATTGTGGAAGTGGCAAACTCTCAGAAAAAACCCATTAGTATCTGTGGGGAAATAGGAAGTGATCCCATGTTTACTGCGGTTCTCATTGGTCTTGGGATTCGAGATTTGAGTTCGGCTCTTCCTCTTATGAAAGAGGTCGCAGAAAAAGTATCCGAAATATCAACTTGGAAAGCAAAACTTCTTGCAGAACAAGTCATCACACTTGCCGGAGAAGAAAAGTTTGACGAGATTGAAACTCTCGTCTTAGAAACAAAAGGTTAATGGCATAGGGTTTTTAGTCCCCTTCCAGAAGAGTTTGGATGGTCTTTTGTTTCCAGAGATAAATTCCATATAGTAGTAACGCAGCAGACCAAGAAACACACACAAAGAATCCGTAAAAAAACACCATACTTCCCCATTCGTTTTGGTAACCAGATAGGATTCCGGCCGCATAATGCCCAAAGGCCGTTGATAAAAACCAAATTCCCATGAGAAGTGATGCATATCGAACAGGTGCCATTTTACTCACAAAAGACAAACCTACCGGAGATAAACACAATTCACTGAGGGTGTTCCAAAAATAGACAGATACCAAAAACAAAATAGAAACGGAGACACCCGTCTCCGCTTGGTTGGCCGCAATCACCATCACCAAAAATCCAATGCCTAATAAAAACAAACTCATCACAAACTTCAAAATTGGATTCGGATTTTGATCGGATTTCGCAAGACTTATCCAAAGACCTGAAATCATAGGTCCAAACACAAGGATCATCAAAGGATTTAACGACTGTAAGAGGGAAGCGGGGATTTCCAATCCAAAAAAATCACGGTCTGTATGTCGAAGAGCAAATAAATTCAAAGAGCTGCCCATTTGTTCGAAAGCCATCCAAAAGAAGATACTAAAAAAGGATAATAACCCGATGAGAATCAACTTTGCCATGTCGTTCTTAAAATCTTCTCTCTTTCCTTGTGAGGTTTCAATTGTTTGTTTTGGAATTTCCTTTGTTTCTTTTTGCCAAACAGAGTCTGGTAAAGACTGACTTCCCAAATAAAATACGATCATCCCAATCGCCATCCCGACACTCGCTGCAAAAAAGCCAAGATGCCAATCCACTTTTTCACCCAAACTCCCAGCGATGACGGGACCAAGTAGACCACCTACATTAATACCCATATAAAAAATAGTAAACCCACTATCCCGAAGGTTGGGTTTTTCTACATACAACCTACCAAAGATAGTGGAGATATTGGGTTTAAAAAATCCATTTCCAATCGCAATGAGAAAGAGACCTAAATAAAAAAATTCTAATCCAGGAACTGCCAAGGAAAGATGGCCGAGTAACATCAGAACACCTCCCAAAAAAATCGCAAATCGATAACTGAAATAACGATCTGTGAGATAACCCCCAATCACAGGTGTTAGATAAACAAAACTGGTATAGTATCCATAAATGATTCCGGCATCTTTATCAGAAAATCCAAGGGACTGCACCAAATACAAAACAAGTAAGGCTCGCATTCCATAATAACTGAGCCGTTCCCACATTTCAGTGAGGAATAAAACAGAAATTCCTTTTGGATGGGAATTTATTTGAATTTGCTTCGGCTCTGCCAAATGGTTTCCTCATGCCCCAATGAAAAATTCACAAACCGAGCTGCAACAAACAAATAATCCGACAAACGATTCAAATAAATACGGAGATCATTGTGGATTTCACCACCTGCTTCGACATACACAAGTAGGTCCCGCTCCAAACGACGACAAACAGTACGCGCCATATGTAAAGCACTTGCCATTTGGGTTCCTCCAGGTAAGATAAAATATTTAATTTCTGGTAAGGTCTCCATCAATCGGTCAATCTCATGTTCGATCGAAGACACATCTTCGGTATTTACCACAGTTCCCTCTTTCGCATCTTTTGGCACATAACCTGCGAGCTCGGAACCAATTTCAAACAGAAAACTTTGGATGTTTTGCAAATAGACTAAAAACGATTTTTCAATCGTTTGGTCTTTGCCGAGAGAGAGTGCAAGGCCGATGGTGCTATTCAATTCATCACAGGTTCCATAAAGATCCACCCTTCTGTCCGTTTTTTGTACCTTTTTCCCAGATGCTAAATAGGTTTGTCCGCCATCGCCAAATTTGGTATAGATTTTCAAATTCTTAAGTCCTCTTACCCTAAATTTTCTTTACAGTCCTTAGTTTTTTGGTGTAGAATCATCTGGAAAGGAAAAATTCACGGGAGAACCAAGGGCAGGCAACCCCCTTCTCTCCTCGAAGGAATGGATTTCTGGAAACTGAATTTTTTTCTTTCTCCGCCTGTAGGGAAACAAGCGGGTCATGGACACACAGGAGGGTGTGACAATGATTATCAATCACAACATCAGTGCACTCGTTGCAAAACGGGCACTTACAAACACCAGTCGTGACATGGACAAGTCCATGGAACACCTAGCAACGGGTATGCGAATCAACAGACCAGGGGATGATTCCTTGGGGTTCTCCGTATCCGAAAAACTTAGATCCCAAATCAGGGCCCTCGGCCAAGCAGAACGAAATACCCAGGATGGAATGTCGTTTCTGCAAGTGACAGAAGGATCTTTGGACCAAGTAAACTCCATATTACAGAGGTTACGCGAGCTTTCCGTACAATCGGCAAACGGGATTTATTCCAATGAGGACAGAAAACTAGTCCAATTAGAAGTATCTCAACTTGTGGAAGAAGTGGAACGTATCGGAACATCTGCGGAGTTTAACAAAGTCAAACCACTAGATGGTCGCTTTTCACGAGCAGCCAAAACTCCAATGACCTTACAAGTCGGTGCTAACGGAACAGAAAAAATTGAAGTCTACATCAATACGATGACAAGTTCTTCCTTAAAACTGAAACAAGCGGGAAACAAAATCACGCTTTCCACTCCGAACAAAGCAACCGACTCACTTCAGGTTTTGGATGACGCTATCTCTCGGGTCAACCGACTTCGGTCTGATCTCGGCGCCTACTACAACCGTTTGGATTTAACCTTAAAGTCACTGAGTAACAACTATGTGAACATGGTTTCTTCTGAATCCCAAGTAAGAGATGCGGATATGGCAACGGAAATGGTGGAATATTCCAAAAACCAAATCCTAACCAAATCGGGTGTGGCCATGCTTGCCCAAGCAAATCTCAGACCAGAATCCGTAGTAAAACTCCTCACGGACAGATACTAAGGTTTTTTAAGAGATGGAAATCCTCCTTGCAAACAGGGAGGATTTCTTTAAACTTTGTCCGAAACCTACATTTCAAATGTTAGCGAGGACAATTACTTTGAAACAAATCATCTCAGGACTCTTATCCCTATCTCTACTTACCACAATATCTTGTGGCCTTTCCGACAACACAAAACGACTCATTCTCAGTACTTCCATTGGATGTGGTGTTGGTCTTGCGTTAGGTGCCGTTTACGACGAATCTCAAAGAAAAAAAGATACAAAAGACAAAAAGAATAATTTCCAAAGACAAATCAAAGAATCTTTGGCTATGGAAAAAAAGAAGCCACAAAACAAAGGTAAGATCATTGGTCTTGGTGCTGGTTGTTTAGCTGGACTTGGAACTGGTTTTTATCTCAACACAATGTATGACAACATGGCGGAAGAGATGAAAAAACAAGGGATCACTCTTGAAAAAAACCAAAGAGGTGGAGAGACAGTTGGTCTTACTGCAACTATGGACGGTGGAATTGCGTTTGAAGACGGAAAAGCAGACCTCAAAGGCAAAGGAAAAGAAAACATTGATAAGTTAGCGGAAGCTCTTGCTGCTTACCCAGAAACAAAAATCAATATCACAGGACACGCAAACCGCACTGGAGCAGAAGACTTAAACCTCAGACTTTCTAAGGATAGAGCGATCACCGCAAAAGATGCCATCATTGAAAATGGAGTCGAAGGAAAACGAATTGGAACTGTGGAAGGTCTTGGATCTTCTTCTCCTATTAAAAACGTTGATCCAAAAGATGGTTCCAACCGTCGTGTGGAAGTAGAAATCGTTCCCGCAAGTTAATCCAACTTAAAACGAGAGAGAGGCAGGATTTTTTAAAATTCTGTCTCTAAACAAAAAAGCCTACAAATGATTTGTAGGCTTTTTCTTTTTGCAAAAGATTTGAAACGAAAAATCGAATCGATTTACATCCCGAGTCCTGGAAATCCACCCATGGCTTGCATTTGTTTTGCGGCCCCAGCTTGTGCATCTTGTAAAGCTTTGGTATAAGCTTCTTGGATGGAACGTTCGAGAAGGTTTTTATCCTTTTTTTCCAGAAGTTCGTCCTCAATCTGGATCGATTTCATTTGGAATTTTCCATCCAAAGTGATGGAGAGAAGTTTATTTTTTGAAATTCCTACAAAATTTAAGCCAGCAAGTTCTTTTTCCATCGTTTTCACTTGCGAACGCATCTTTTTCATTTGTTTGAGCATATCAAACTTGTTTCCACCAGCTCCACCGAACATAAGTACCTCTTTTCCATTTCAGGATTTTTTTTCTGAGAAAGAAAGCAAATATAAAACTGTCGTTGTCGATACTAAGAGTATGATCCATCCTAATTCTACATACAAACGAATCTGGGATCTATTTGTATTTATCTGCATCACCTATTTTGCAATTGAAGTACCGCTTCGACTTGTTTTCCATCAAAAATTGACTTCAGGGGTGAATGCATGGGAACGCTTCATCCAAATCATCTTTGGAATCGACCTCATCCTGAATTTCTTTACGGCCATCATCAGAGAAAGACTTCTCATCCAAAATCGCAAAATCGTGGCCAAATCGTATCTCAAAACATGGTTTCTCATCGATTTTCTTTCTGCCTTTCCCTTTGATTTATTCGGTGGATTTTTCTTTGCCTATTTTGGTGTCACCGATAGTTTAAAGATCTTACGACTTTTGCGTTCGGTTCGTGTTTTTGAACTTTTTAAATCCTTACGGATGCTTGCCTTAGGTGCCGATTCCGAAGATCGATTCAAGTTATTGGAAGTCATCAATCCGATGACCTTCCGTTTGATTTTCTTTGTGTATTGGACCACTCTTTTTGCCCATTGGGTCGCTTGTGGTTGGATCCACCTAAGTCCAGAGTTCCTTACCGACAAAGACATGTTCACACGTTATATCCGAGCCTTGTATTGGTCAGTCACAACACTCACCACCATTGGTTATGGAGACATCACTCCCACCACGAACAAACAAACCATTTATACCATGGGTGTGATGATCTTAGGTGTGGGAATTTATGGGTATGTGATTGGTAATATCGCAACCCTTCTCTCCAATTTGGATATATCTCGAGTTACCTTCCAAGAAAAATTAAATACCATTAATTCCTTTATCAAATATAAAAAAATACCACCTCATCTTGCCAATCGGATCCGTTCCTACTACGTCAATTTATGGGAAAACAAACATGGAATTGATGAATCGGAAATCTGGGACCAACTTCCTTCTGGGATCAAAATAGATGTATCGATGTTTTTACATAATCATTTGATTTCAGTGGTTCCTTTTTTCAAACATGCCCCTGAAGAATTAAAACGAGAAGTGGTATTAGAATTAAAACCTGCGTATTATATGAAAGGAGATATGATCTTTCGAGAAGGTGACGTCCCTCATAATATGTATTTTTTATCCAAAGGTCATGTGGAAGTGATCAAAGAAAAAACAGGGGAACTCCTTGCCACCCTGAATTCTGGTTCTTTTTTCGGAGAGATGAGTTTGATTGATGATTCCCTGCGTACAGCGACCATCAAAGCTGGATCCTATTGTGATGTTTATACGCTAAGCCGCGATGCCTTCCAAGAAATATTAAGACACCATCCAAGTTTTGACAAACACATCCAAGAAATTGCAAACGAAAGAAAGGTCCACCAATCACAGAGCAAACATCCCAATTGATTCGAAATTGGACTGTAAGTGGATCACCAAACGTGCGATAGGTGGTAGATTCCAGAATTCCGAACAAAATCCTACAAACGTAGATTGGATATAGAATGTTCTGGGTCTACGAGAGCGATGGTTTCATCTGCCAATCGATCGAAGGCATACCAAGCATTGGTATCTTTTTTTAATGATTCCTGTTTTTCCGTTTTGACTTTGATGGATTCCGATTTTGGAATCTCTCCTAAAGTTGGAATCTCCTCAATGGCTTTTAATTTTTCCAAAAGTTCTCTGTGTTTTTTGGAAGTACCAAACCAGGAAGGAACAAAGGCAATTTTTTTCTTTTGGCTAAAGATCGTTTCCGTTTGTGATATTTCATCCAAAAGCAAATTCACAGCCCGAATGGTCCATTTACTGGGAGTGACTGGAACAAGCACAAGTTCCGAATTATAAATAGCGGTGGTGAGTTCGTGTTTAGCAGAACCTGGTGTATCGATCACAACAAATTGGTAGTTTTGCCGGATTTCCTCCAGTGCCCGTTTGAATTGAAGGCATAAACTCGTAGAATCAGGATTGTATTTGGTGAGTTTGGCAAGGCTTAATGTGGAAGGCAAAACATCAAACTGTTTCGTTTTCCGAATGCAGTCAGAAATTTTTTTCATACCGAGTAAAACACTCATCACATTTGCCTCATCTAAGGCATTTAGGTCAATGTCAGGCAAAGAAAAATCGGTAAGATCCCCTTGCATATCCATATCCACAACCAAAGTTTTTCCTCGTCTAGCTAAGGCACATGCTAAATGGGCAGCAGTCGTGGATTTTCCACTCCCACCTTTAATATTGGAAACCGAAATCACCTTCATGGGGTAAAGAATTTCCCTATTTCCAACATTGACCACTGATTTTTTTTTGAATTTTCCTTGGAAAGGACTCTGACTTACTTAAACTGGTTCCAGTTATGGCATTCACAATTCGTTTCCGAGTTTGGGACAAACAAGAAAAAGAATTTTCGCAAAAAGGTTTTAGTTTAACTTTAGATGGCAAACTTTTAAAGTTCGGCCAACCTATTTCAAATGAAGATAATTTCATAGTCAATAGTTTCACTGGTCTAAAAGATAAATATGACAAAGAACTATATGAAGAAGATATCATTGAACATACTGTTGCCAAAGGGGGAAACCTCACACAACATACAGGCATTATACGATATAACAATGAACATGGCGCTTTTTACTTAGAAAATGGTCCTCCTCTCTTACAATTGTTTTCCATTCGTAAAGTAGGTAATCCTTATGAAAATCCTATTCTTTATGATCTCTATTTGAAAAGTAAGTCTTGATTTTTTTCCGTTTTCTCACTTTTACATTTTTCTTACTTACAATTCCTCTGGAAGCAAGTTCCCTTCTAGAGGAATATTGGGAGGCCATTCAAAAGTCGAAAGACAAATATGAATTGGATGATTTCAGTCCGAAACGATTTCGATTTGGTTTTGATTCCAATGCCCCTGCTACCATTTATAAAGATTCCTTAAACCATGAAGTATTTTGGTTTTGCCAAAAATACATTGCAAAGTATCATACTAATTTTCCTTATCCTAGACTCAAAGAAGACATTAGGTCCCACCTAACCGATTTATATGGAGATTTATCTCAAAATTTTTTAAGTGGCAAACCTAGTTTTACCTGTTTTTCAGGATGGAAAAATGGAAGTGCCCTTTTGAAAATTCATTTTTTCTTAAATGAAAATGAATTTTTTCCATTTCGGTATGACCATTATAACCAAAATGGACAACTTTATCTCACCGAAGAAGATGAAACCAAAAACGGAAAAAAAGATAGTTTTACTTATTATACAAACTCAGGTTGCCCAAAAGAAATCACAAAAGACAAAAATGATTTCGGTGGAATCGATGAATGGTGGTATTTCCAAAATTGTAAACTGATACGAATTGAATATGACGCCAATGAAAATGGATTTAAAGAAAGAATTTGTTATTACGAAAACAATAAAGAAAATTATTGTGAAGGAGTAGGCGAAAAAGAAGAAAGAGAAGCCATCAAATTCGAATCCGAAGAACGATGGAAAGATGCATTAAAGTTTTATCGAAAGTCCCTTTTAGAATACAAAAAGGAAGTATCCAATGGAACCCTTCGCACATGTTCCTTATTAAAAAAAATTGCAAACATTGAATACAACGAAAAAGAATTTACTTCCTTTACCAAAACCTTAGATGAGTTTTTTTCCTACCGGGTTTGTGAATCCGATTCTTTGGATGTATTACTATACAAATCTTATTATTATTTATATGTCTTAAATGATTTCCAATCCGCAAAAGAAAGTTATAAAAAAACAGCAGAAATTTATCGAAAGGTACATGGAGAAATTAGCCCTGAAATTTCCTTAAATTTAGCATATGCCTACCTTATGGCCAAAGAACCTAAAGCTTGTTTAGCGAGTATGGAAAAACTCAATTACAAACGATTAATGCCCTATGCACGGTTTTTTCTGTTTTATTATAGAGGGTCTTGTGAATTGAGTTTGGGTAATTTTGAAGACTCCTATACCAATTTGAAACGAGCGCAATTGGTTGGTGGGGAAAAAATGTTTTTACCAATTGTGTATTATAAATTGGCAAGAGCCTCTTATGCTACCAAACGAGAAAATGAAGGAAAACTCTGGGCCGAACAAGCCCTCTTCATCGATTTAGAGCTGTTCCAAAAAATAGAAACAGACCCCCTCTTTCTCCCTTTTTTAGAAACCCAATCGGGGAAATCCTACAAATCAAAATATTACTTGAATAAAGTACGCAAACCATGAGAGTTTAGCTCCTACGGAGACAGACTCGATTCATGAAAAATTTTACGACCCTGAATGATGTATTTTATTATGCCAAAAGAACCTATGGTTCTAAGGAGATGTTCTTTGCAAAAGACAGTAACAAAAATTTCAAAGGACGCACCTTTTCTGACATCTTTCAAGAAGCTGAAAATTTAGCCCTATCCCTTTTGCAATTGGGACTTCAACCTGGTGACCGCATTGGTCTTATGGCAGACAACCGCACGGAATGGGCGATTGCCGATATTGCTACTTTGTTAAACGGGGCAGTCAATGTTCCAAGAGGTTCCGATTCCACTGCCCAAGAAATTGAATATATCCTCTCACACTCAGAGAGTAAGTATTGTTTTGTAGAACATGAAAAGCTGTATGATAGCTTAAAACCTATTTTTTCCAATACAAAAGTAGAAAAAGTAATCATCTTAGATCCAAACTTTCAATCCAAAGATCCTATGGTTGTGAATTTATCCACCTTGGTAAAAGAAGGAGAAATACTTCGTAAAAACTTACCTTCCTTGGAACTTCGATCCAAACAAGTGAAACCAGATGATCTTTTTACAATCATTTATACTTCAGGAACAACAGGAATGCCAAAAGGTGTCATGTTGACCCATCAAAATATGGTGTACAATGTAGTAAAGGTGCCACCAAGAGTGGGTCTCAAATCTTCTGATCGCACTTTGTCGATCCTTCCTGTTTGGCATATCTTTGAACGAGCCATCGATTATGCGATCATTGCAGAAGGTGCATCCATCGCTTATACCAATATCCGAGACCTTCGAGATGATTTCCAAAAAATCAAACCCAGTTTTATGGCGTCTGCTCCAAGACTTTGGGAAAACTTATACCTTGGCATCAAACAAAAGTTAGAAAAAGCTCCTGAAAACAAAAAGAAACTTTTTGATTTTGCTTATGACATTTGCAAAAAATTCAAAGATGGTCAGGATTATTTAGCAGGAAATAAACTTCTGACAAAAGAAGAATCCCCTTTCGAACGAATGAAAAACACAACTGTTTCCATTGGTTATGTTTTGAATTTATTTTTATTGGCAAAAATTTTAGACGGACTTGTGTTTTCTAAAATCAGAGATGTGTTAGGTGGTCAGTTAACGGGAACCATTTCAGGTGGAGGTGCATTACCTTCTCACGTAGATGAATTTTTTAATGTGATCGGCATTCCTGTTTATGAAGGATATGGAATGACAGAATGTGCTCCGATCATTTCGGTTCGTTCTGTGGGACATGTGGTACAAGGATCCGTTGGAAAATGGCCAGATGGCACTGCAGTCGAAATTGTAAATGAACAAGGGGAATCTGTTCCGAAAGGAAAAATGGGAGTCATCCACATCAAAGGCCCTCAAGTGATGAAAGGTTATTATAAGAACGAAGAAGCCACAAAAAAAGCCATTGTGGATGGTTGGATGAATACGGGAGATCTTGGATTTATCTCCTTTAACGATACATTATCTGTCCGTGGTCGAGTCAAAGACACCATCGTTCTCCTTGGGGGAGAAAATGTGGAACCAGTTCCAATCGAAAACCTACTCCTCGAAAACGCGATGATCAACCAAGTGATTGTCGTCGGGCAAGACCAAAAGTCATTAACGGCTCTGATTTGGCCTGATAAAGATCGGATGAAAGAGGCCGGTTTACAATGGAAAGACGGTGAGGATTTGAACCAAAACAAAGAGGTGAGACAATACTACCAAAACATTGTGAAAAAACAAATTTCTTCCGAAAACGGTTTCAAATCCTTTGAAAAACTTTCAGACTTCCGATTTTTACCGAAAGCCATGGAAGTTGGTGATGAACTCACCAACCTTTTCAAAATGAAACGAAATATCATCCATGACAAATACATAGATTTGATCAAATCTATGTACAGCTAAAGTGATTGGATGATTTTTCCCACAACTTCCCCTAAATCTTTTGAAATTTGGGGGAGGTTTTGAATCTCTTCTAACTCACGTTTGGCGATTTTTGGCAAATTCCCTTTTTGTTTTGACGCTTGTGAAAACAGTTTAGCAAGACCTGCTGCAATTTGTGGGTTGATCCCATTCAACTGTTTGATTCTTTCTGCGATGAGTTTGTATCCAGAACCAGTTTCTTCATGAAAGGAAAGTGGATTTCTCGCAAAACTAAAATACAAAGACCGAACTTTATTGGGATTTTTCTGAGTGAATTTTGGATTTGATTCTAACTCTTCCACGACAGAACGTTTATTAACACCAAAAGCAACTTGGGCGGCAAACCAAACATCTAAAACCAAGGCATCGTGTTTCCAACGATCATAAAAATTCGAAATGGCTGTTTCTTTTTCGGCTGAATCTACTTCAATTAAGTAACGAAGTGGAGAAATTTCTTCACTCATATGTTTGGCTTCTCTTTGTTGCGTCACAGCAAGATGTTCAAACCCACGACTTGGATCGTGTAACAAGTAATAGAGTGCCACATTTTTTAATCTACGTTTTCCAATTTCTTCTTTGGTTTGAGTGGGAATTGTTTTCCGATTTTCCTCATACAAAAATTGAAATTCCTTGGTAAAGGTTTGAGATATGGTTCTCAATGCATGATTTCTCATTTGGTTTAATTTGACAAAATCAAATGATTGTAAATGTTCACTGATTTGACCCAAGCTAGGAAAGGTAAGATAAAAACTAAAATAGGTTTTGTCCCAAGGTTTTTGAAAACTAGATTTAAGAACTTCCAAAATCTCATGTAAACTCACCGTATCTCCTTCTAACAAAGTTTCAGCAAACCAAGAGAAAATTAAGTTTTGAAACGCGAAAAATCGAGACACCCCATCTGGTTCGTTTTCCGCAAGGATTCGGATTTCTTCTTTGGAAAGGAAATTATCGACTAACACAGGACTTGAGAGAGAACGAAAGAGAGATAAAATTGGTTTTTCTCCTTCGCTACTTGCCGGGATTCGAAGGATGTCTTTTGGTCCTTCTTGGATTCGTTTCTCCTCTACTAAGAGTTTGCCATTGGGATCAAAGGCCGCAAAGGAATTCACATACACAAGTGGATATTCCCCTGGATTTGGATCCGTGATCGTAAACTCCCATTCGTTTTCCTTGGAATCAAATCTCTCTTCGATTTGAATTTTGGGAGTTCCTTTTCTGTGATACCAATTGCGTAAGAGTGGGATCGGTTTTCCATACGCTTCTTCCATAGAAGAAACAAATTCCTCAAAGGTGACTCCTTGTCCGTCGTAACGAGTTAAATACAATTGTAATCCTTTTTTGAATGACTCTCGTCCCAATATCTCGGACACCAAACGGATCACTTCGGCTCCCTTTTCATACACCGTCACAGTGTAAAAATTATTCATCTCGGTATATGATTTAGGAAGGATGGGGTGAGACATTGGGCCTTGGTCTTCTGGAAATTGGTATTCTTTCAAAAACAGAATGTCTTTGATCCGTTTGACATGGGGATCTGTCATATCTTCCGTAAACCACTGGTCCCGAAATACAGTCAGACCTTCTTTTAAAGTTAAATTGAACCAATTGCGTAAAGTGACTCGGTTCCCTGTATAATTGTGAAAGTATTCATGCCCAATCACAGCCATAATGGATTCAAAGGTCTCATCGGTAGCCGATTTTTTGTCAGCTAATACGAGTTTCGCGTTAAATAAATTTAATCCTTTATTCTCCATCGCTCCCATATTAAAATCTTCCACAGCCACAATCATAAAAAGATCTAAATCGTATTCGAGGCCAAAGGTATCTTCGTCCCACTTCATGGCCTTCTTTAGGGAATCAAAAGCAAACCCAACTTTCTCCTCATTCCCCTTTTCCACAAAGATCTTAAGCGTGACATTTCGACCTGATTGAGTGAGAAACTGATCTTTTGTTTCCACAAGTTCCCCTGCCACGAGAGCAAAGAGATAACTTGGTTTTGGATAAGGATCTTCCCAGACCACTTCCTTTTTTCCTTCTACGGGAACTGTTTCTCTGATTAGATTTCCATTGGATAACATCACTGGGAAGTAAGTCGGATCACCCGATATGGTAACAGTAAAACGCATCATATTGTCTGGGCGATCAACCGAGTAGACGATTTTACGAAACCCTTCGGGTTCATTTTGAGTGCAAAGCATCGAACCAGATTTGTACAATCCTTCTAAGGAGGTATTTTCATCTGGGCAAATTCGGTTTTCGATGGTGAGTTGGAAATGTTCTCCGGGAGGTTGTAAAATCTCTAAACCCAAATCGGTGATTTTGTATTCATTGGGATTCGCTACAGCTCCATTCAAACGCAGGGACAAAAATTCTAATTTTTCCCCATGCAAAAACATAGGACCAAGCAATTTGCCATTTAATTGTACATCGTAATCCGCTCTGACAACTGTGAGGTGGGGATCTAAATCAAACCGTAAATGAACCTTTGGTGTAAGCCAAAGGTTTGGTGAATAATCTTCTATTGTATGAACAGGAGATGGAGAGGATGAAGTCATCCTCCTTCTTTATGGGGTGTGGATGGAAAGAAAAGAGAATTTTAGTTCTGTTTTTCTTTTCTTTTGTCTTCTGCAAACGTCACTTTGAGATTCCTTCCGTCAACGGGTTGGCCATTCATTTGGGCCACTGCTTCTTCCGCTTCACTCGGATTGGCATACGTGATAAAAGCAAAACCTCTAAAATTGCCCGTTTCTCGATCGTGAATCATTTTCAAATCTTGGATCACTCCATATACTGAAAAAATTTGACGGATATTTTCTTCCTTTAGGGAAAATTTCAAATTCCCTACGTAAATTTTATTTGAAACCATTCCTGTCCTCTTAAAAAGAAATGCATGTACCAAAGTCTTTGGAACGGCTAAATTAGAACGAAATGGTAGAAATTGTCAACAGTAAATATTTCTTGCATATTCTCTACCTTCCGATTCATTTGAGAAACTTTTCCAGGTACCCCTTTGAACGAAAAACCATACATACTTTGCATCGATGATGAATTCTTTATCCTTTGGAACTTGAAGGAACAATTGAAAAAAGTTTTTGGTTCCAGCTTCACCATCGAAACCGCAGAAAGTGCGGAATCCGCCAAGGAAATCATGAAAGAAATTGAATCCGTGGGAGCAGACCTTGCGGTTGTCATCTGTGACCATGTCATGCCAGGGCAAAAAGGGGATGAATTTCTGATCGAAATGCAAAAAACCCACCCTCGCACCAAAAAGATCATGTTAACGGGGCAAGCCCCCGCTCAGGCAATCGGAAATGCTCTGAACCACGGTTGTCTCTACCGTTACCTCTCCAAACCTTGGGACGCCCATGATTTGGAACTCACCATCAAACAAGCCATCGACGCCTATTTCCAAGAAAAATCTCTGGAAGAAAAAAACAAAGAATTAGCGGATTCCCTATACTTTCACCGTGATACCAAATTTCCCAATTTTGAATCACTTGTAAAAGAATTAAAAAACAATAATCAATCCAAAATTACACAATCCCTTTTGCTCATAAAAATCATCAACTTCCCTACCATCATCAAAACCTTTGGGATCGAAGTGTATCGGAAGATCCTTCATAAGTTTTTACAACTTCTCACCGTACATTTGCAAAACGAACACAAAGTCTTTCATTTGTATTCCGATGAGATTGGAATTTTATCCAACCTTTCAGAACCAATGTTAGTCGATCTACTTCGCAGTTTTCGGATGATGTTAAAGTCAGATGAATTCTTTTTAGATGGAGTGGGATTCCAATTGGATTGCCGGTATGCTTCCGCTTCTGGCCAAGAGGATTGTTATTACAAAGCAAAACTTGCCCTCTTCCAAGCGGAATTACAAAACTCTACAGACTTTGTTTCCTACTCAGAAGATTTATCAACCGATCATCATTTACAGAATTTTCAACTCAGTCAAAAAATCCATACAGCGATTACCAATAAACAAATTGTTCCGTTCTACCAAGGGATCTTAAATAACCAAACCAAAGAGATTCATAAATTTGAATGTTTAGCGCGAATCAAAGACAGAGATACCATCTTAACTCCCGACATATTTTTAAAATTAGCGAAAGTAACGGGAAGCATTCGGATGATCGGCTTACAGATGATTGATGAAAGCATGCAATACTTTTCCAATTTTCCCTATGACTTTTCCATCAACCTGACAGAGTCGGAATTAGAATATAAAAGTTTCAGCAAATGGGTGGAGTCTAGGCTTTCCCAATACAAAATTGAACCCAAACGTGTTACCTTTGAAATTTTGGAAGACATTAGTTTTTCCGAACACAAACATAGTTTGTCCACTATCAAAGATCTAAAAGCGATTGGATGTCAAATTGCGATCGATGATTTTGGAGTTCAATATTCCAATTTAGCAAGATTACTCGAATTCAATCCAGATTACTTAAAAATCGATGGAAAGTTTATCAAAAATCTACCAGAAAACAAAACCGCTTACCTACTCGTCCAAGGGATTGTTGAACTAGCACGAGGCATAGGTGCCAAAGTGGTGGCAGAATTTGTGGATCGACCCGCCATACAAGACTTAGTGGAATCACTTGGTATTGAATTCTCCCAAGGATTTTTGTTTATGAAACCTTCTGCAACCATTCCGGAAGCATCCAGTTTGAAATTATAACAAGTAAACATACAAACAACAATTGATCAGTTTTAGTATGAAATTCAGAAGAAAAAGGTTTGGTGATGGAAAAAAAATTACAATGGTCTGATCATAAATCGGTGAATCTCAAAACGGTCAGATGGTTTCTCATCATCTTTGAAATTTTATCTTTAGCAATTGTGGCTTTTTCCTTTTCGTTTATGGAATTCACAGAAGAAAACATGATGAGCTTTGTGATCATTGCCTCGTTTTTGGTAGCATTTTTTGCTCTTCCTTATGTATTACTGGCGATCACATCGAAACCAGAAGAAACGGTTTTTGATTTAGAAACAAAAACCATCCATTGGTTTTCCAAAAAAAAAGAAGTTCGCACCCTTCCCTTCCAAAATTTAAAACGGATTTCCTATTCTGATTATTCTTATACCGTTAAAACAAAAAACGGAACAAGGACGGTAACGGTATATACCGTCATGGGTCACACTGATGCAGAAAATATCCAACTCATTGAAAGTACAAATTTTTCCAAATTACGTTTTGATGGAGAGCTGATTTGTAAACAATTAGAGATTCCTTTGCAAACAACCGATGGACTTCTCATCCAACCAAAAGAATTGGATTTACCCATACACAAACGAAAATTGCCTACAAATATTTTAGAAGCAAACATCCAGTTTTCACCTAACTCAGATGTATCGATATTAAAAACAAATGATGGAATTTCACTGGTTTCTAAGTATAAGTCAAAAGTGATTTTATTTGTTTCTATCTTTTTAGGTTTGGCTTTTACTCTTTTGATCCATTTTGCCTTTGGAGATATTTTCGAAATTTCCGTTGCTTATTGGGAAACCTTACCTCCGACGATAGGCCAACTCTCATTTTTCCTACTTTCCCTCTTTCTTGGATTGATTCCTGTTTTCCATGTCTTTTACCAACAAAACAAGAGAAGGGAAATCACGATCACAAAAACATCTCTTCTTTGGAATGGAAAAGAATATCCATTTGCCAATTGGGAAGATTTAATCCAAATCGGGAACCAACTCTGTTTGGTGAATGACGAGAAAATGGAATCGTTTTCTTTGTTTTTTTTCTGCGATTTAAGTGACGTCACCAATGTGAAACATTGGATCTTAAAAACTATTTTTGAAGAGTCAGGTGGGGATTTAGATTTCGCTCGTTTTGAATGAAGGGCAAACACCAACCATGTTACAAATGGTCATGGTTGGTATGGAAAGATTCTTTCGATTATTGTCCAGGAAGTGCTGTTGGATCTTTTTTCTTTTTGTCCTTTGACATCATACTTTTCAGTTTTTCTTGAGTCTCTGGATCTTGGAGTTTTTCTTTCCCCATTTTGATTGCCTTTTGGCCTTCTTCTGAACTTGCCTTTTCAATTAACTTATCCATAAGACCTGGTTCCTCTGCGTTGCGTTCTGTTGATTCAGAACTTGCGCAAGAGAAAAAGAATAGAACTGCGATTGCTAACAAAATACTTTTTTTCATCAATGTTTCCCGTAAGGTAAGTATACTAGGGAATCAATTTCCTTCGTCAATGGAAAAACAAAATCGTTTGTAGAAAAGAACCCTATTCTTAAAAAAGGAGCGAAAGAACCTAAATTAGGAACAGGTATTGGAATGGACCAAAAAGCCCTAGACCATGACGCAGAACAACTAAAGAGCCTTGGACTTAAATCGGAATTTGATCGGAGTATGAGTTTTTGGGAAAATTTTTCCCTAGGTTTTACTTACCTTTCCCCTGTGGTAGGCGTGTATTCTGTTTTTGCTTTGGCCATCCAGGCGGGTGGTCCCCCCATGATTTGGAATTATTTTTTAGTAGGTCTTGGCCAATTTCTAGTTTGCCTTGTGTTTGGAGAAGTGGTATCTCAATACCCGATTTCTGGAGGAATTTATCCTTGGTCTCTTCGGTTAGTCGGAGAACGTTTTGCTTGGATGTCTGCTTGGGTCTATGCATGGGCACTCTTTACGTCTGTCGCAGCAGTTGCTGTGGGGGGAGCTCCCTTTTTAAACAACTTACTCGGTGTGGAACTTGGGAATACCGGTTTTATCTGGATTGCCATTGGGATGATTCTCATCTCCACCTTACTGAACTTAAGCGGAACCAAGTTACTCGCACAAATTGCTTTTTTTGGTTTTGCTTGTGAGTTAGTGGGTGCCATCCTTGTTGGAGGATACCTTTTACTCTTTGCCAAGGTAAATTCCATATCCATCTTATGGGATACGTTTTCGTTTGGGGACGGAATGAGTTATTTCCCTGCTTTCCTAGCTTCTTCTGTTGCTGCCATGTTTTGTTATTATGGATTTGAAGCTTGTGGAGATGTGGCAGAAGAAACACCAAATGCAAGTTCTGCGATACCAAAATCGATGCGAATGACCATTTATATAGGTGGTGGTGCGGCAATATTTATCTGTTTAGCACTTCTTTTATCGTTACCGAATGTAGAAAAAGCAATTTCGGGAGAAGATGCAGATCCTGTCACAACGACACTCACAACGGCAATGGGAGTTACTGGATACCGAATGGTGATTGTCATTGTGATGATTTCTTTTTTGTCTTGTTTACTTAGTTTACAAGCTGCTGCCAGTCGTTTACTTTTTTCTTTCGCCCGTGATGGAATGATTTTTGGTAGCCAATACTTAAACCACCTCTCTAAAAAAGGGAAGGTACCCACAAAAGCACTTCTAGTCACAGGGATTATACCAATCGTCATCACAAGTATTGGACATTGGTTACAAGATACTGTAACAACCATTATCAGTTTTGCTTCTTGTGGAATCTATGTTGCTTTTCAAATGGTTGTTTTTGGAGCAATGTTTGCGAGGTTACGAGGTTGGAAACCACAAGGTTCGTTTACATTGGGACGATTTGGTTTCTTCATCAATGTATTGGCCTTAGTGTATGGAATTGCCGCTGTATCCAACATGGTATGGCCTAGAGCACCAGAAGAACCTTGGTTTATCAACTATGGAATGATCTTCACATCCATTGTTGTCATCTCCACTGGACTTTTTTACCTCCTCATTGCGAAACCTCACTTACGTAAAAAATATGCCAAGGTGATCCACTAAGGAAAACAGGAAGGGAATCATTAGACTCTTTCCCAAACCATCCATTCACCTAAGTCGTCATTTTCTTTTCGAATGACAATATAACCAGGAAGGACCGAACCACCAAAACCGTGATAGGTGATGAGTTTGGTTCCTTTGGGACAAAGATATAGATGATTTTTTAAAGTTTGGATATTCTGAAGAAAGAGTTTTGCCGATTTTACTTTTGTATCATCTATAGAATGAGACCCTTTCATCGTTTCATAAAGAGGGTTAAAACAATAATAATGAGAATGTCCATAGGGAAATGAAGTCAGAAAATTTGTTTTCTGAAAGCAAACTGACTTTCTTTTCCATTTCATTTGAAGTGAAGTCGCCATTTGTAAGAGTTCTTCCCGATCTTCGCAACCATAAATCGGAAATTGATCCTCTGCCAAAAAAGACAAAACAATACAGAATTTCCCAAGACCAGAACCCAAATCCATAATGGATCTGACCTCTTTGCCTTTTAAAAATTCCCAAGTTCGTTTGACTATGAAGACTGGTGTCCACTGGTAAGGTGATAATTTTTGTAGTGAGAAAGGTAATTCAGAGTCAAATAACAAATCTGTCATTGGTTTCCCTACGATATCTTTCTCATCTTTCATAAAAATTTGGTTTCTCATTTCTACCAAGTTGTGTTACAAATTTCTCCCATGGACCAAAAAATACAGTACTTAAACCAAATGATCGAAATCATTGATAGCAAAGTCTCTATCTTTAAAAAAAATAAGTCCAAACTCCCACAAGCGGCATACCTTGCTGAAAAACAAGTTCTCACACGCACCATCCAAGATACCATCCAATTGGCTGAGGAAATCAAACCAGTTCCTTTTTCTCTCATCAATGATTTAAAAACTCTGATCAAACAATTATAAAACTTTGACGGAGCCCGTCTAATCTTCCGTGAAGACCCGTCATTTTCCATCGGAACCTAACTCTCTTGTTGTAGGCTCGGGCCTTACCGGTGCTGCCATTGCCATGATGAAACCCGAGGTGGTTCTCCTTGACAAGGCACGAAAACCAGGCGGAAGAGTTTCCACCAAAGTCAGCCAAGTTTCAGGAGCTCGCTTTGATATTGGGGCTACAATGTTTTGCGACCAAATGGAAGTGAATTGGATGGGAAAAGTTTCTTCCTACAATTTGTTTGAAATTTGGAAAACCTGTGGAGTGAAAATCGATACAAAACCGATCTACGATCTTCACCACCACTATCCAACTTTGGGTATGGAATCGATCGTTGGTTCCATGTTAGTAGATAAAACCTACAAACAGAGTATGACTCTCAAGTCCCTATCGCAAACGAACGAGAACGAATGGTCACTTAACTTCCATTCCCATTTAGAAAACCAATCGACAGAGATGGTAACAAACAAAGTGTTTCTCACCCTTCCCATTCCTCAAATCGTTAGTATTTTTGAATCTTCAGATATAGAACCAAAATTAGATCGTTGGATCAAATTTTTACAACCTTATAACGAATACAGAAAAACACTTGTTAGTTTCTTATCTTGGAAGGATTGGAAACCAAATTTTGAATCGTTTGGCCTAAAGCCCGAAGAACCCATTCCAGTCTCGACGATTCTAGATCGTGGTGAAGATTGGGAATACCAAAGTTGGGAGTCAATCAAATACCCTATGGACTTAACCAAGGGAGATGGTTCGAGTTTACTCGTTCAGTTCTCTTCCTTGTTTTCGGAAACTCATTTTGATCCCTGGATGGACGCAGAGAAAAAACCAAACTCGTTTTACCAAGAGATGTTAATTCAGGGAGTCAATGAAAAATGGTCCGCACCACCTCCAGACGAGATATGGAATCACCGATGGAAATTTGCGCAAACCCAAATGCCCCTCCTTGGTCGGGAGGGCGCCTTACAACTTGACAAGGAAGAATTTGCTGAATGGAAATCGCTTTGTCAAGAAACAGGAATTACCATTCTCGGAGATTGGCTTTTCGGTTCTAAATTAGAAAGGATCGTAGGTGGAGTTTACTTTTTAGCTCACAACGATCTTTTATGATTCTTCTTTTGCGAGGATTTCACGAAATGTATTCACTCGCCTTCGATTCGCAAACACATCCCAAAGTCCCAGGATCGATTGTGATCTCACTTGCACTTCGTTTTTCCCTTCTGGAAAGTATACTTCAACTCTATCTGGAAAACGAAACACTTTGGTAAAAAAAATAATCCGTAAGTATTCCCCTTCCTTCTCTTCGCTAATGTATATATTTTCTGATTGGTGGAAGTATTCCGAGATACGGCGATAGGCAACTTCTTTGGAAGTGGAATAAGAAATTGGATCCACTTTATGAACAAAATTGTATTTCATACTTTGGCTGGAAACACAGTTAGGTGATGGTGGACATCCTCGTAATTCCCCATCATCTACCCCTGAAAAGGGACTTAAAACACTCATACAACAGATAAAAAATACACCTAAGGCTGCTTCCATACATCCATCAAACAAATAGATTCATTTTTTTACTTGCAGTTTTTATTTAACAAGTTAGATTCCTAATCTCATGAAACGAACATTCCAGCTTTTATCATACATTTTGCTTTTTAGTATCATCCTACTTTTTGGCATTGCTTATTATTTTTCAGGATTAGTTCTTTATCCGAAAGTTCACTGTAACCCTGACCACCATGTCTTTTGCAAGGGACCTAGTGAGTTGGGTTTAGATTATGAAGAAGTGACCATCCCAACCGAAGACAAATTGAACCTTGTTAGTTACTGGATTCCCGCCAAACAATCCAAAGGTACAATTCTCATGGTGCATGGACATGGAGGGCAAAGAAATGAAGGTCTTCGTTTTTCAAAAAGCCTTCACGAAGAAGGATACAATCTTTTACTCTTAAGCCTTCGCAGAAACCATGGTGGTTTTGCTACGATGGGAGGACTGGAACAAAAAGATGTAACGGCTGCTCTACAATTTTTAAAAACCAAAGGGGAAACCAAAATTGGGATCTTTGGATTTTCGATGGGTTCTGCCACAAGTATCATTGCCATGGCAAACCATCCCGAAATCAAAGTTGGTCTCTTTAGCAGTGGTTATGTGAGTGCAATGGATGTTCTTATAGAATCGGCCAAACGAGATTTTGGAATTCCGTATTACCCACTCATTCCTGTTGTGAAATGGGTTTTGGACTTCCGTAGTGGAATTGATATGAATTCCGTTCGACCAATTGAGGTCATTGCGAACATCCATCCTAGACCGATTGCGATCTATCATTGCAAACGAGATGATTATGTGGACTACCATCATGCAGAAGATTTATTTGCGAAAGCGAAAGAACCAAAAAGTTTATGGGCACCGGACTGTGATCGCCACGAACGGATTTGGAATTTCGATCCGAAGGAAGCGGAGAAAAGAACAGTAGGGTTTTTTAAAATGTATTTGAAGTGAGGGAGATAGGAAATGTTGTTAGCCTAATTTTAAAACATGAAATTTGGCTAAGACAATATTGTTTCATGACAAACTTCTAAACAAAGCAGTTTCAAAAACTTAGATTTTCAATATTTTTTCGATAAAATCATTAAGCAAATCTTCTTTTAGTTTGATTTAAGTGAAATTCATTATAAATAGCGGATTCAACAATTAAGTGCAACGATTTAATTGGCACACCAAAAGACTTCGTTTGGAGTTTTGAATCCTAGAG
>NZ_RQGG01000032.1 GCF_004769665.1 Leptospira kemamanensis | reverse complement strand
GGATGAAACCGTTGTGAAAACTCCTCCTAGTTTGGAATTACGTCTCTTTCATGCAGTCGAAAAAGGGAATTTAGAAGAAGTCAAAACTTTGTTAGCCCAAGGTGTTTCCATCAATGCCAAAGACTCTCTTGGAAATTCTTCGCTCATCAGAGCTGTGGATGAAGAAGAAATGGAACTTACAAAATTTCTCATCCAAAAAGGTGCGAATGTCAACCTTCGCAACACCATGGGGGAGACGGCCCTCTACCGTGCAGTGTATCGCGGAAATTTAGAACTTGTGAAACTACTTGTAAAATCGGGTGCCGAAACCAAAGCCAAAACAGTGGGTGGGGTGAGCATTTCCGAACTTGCAGAGGAAAGGGGAGAAGAGGGAATCCTAAAATATTTGGATTCTCTCAAATAAACATTCCCACTGCTCATTAATCGTGAAACAAATGTTTGATGGCGAATAGAATTCGGTTAACGCTTCGCACTTTTTAATTTTCGATTATAATTTTCGAAGTACGAGCCGGACAATGGCCGCCTTACCTCGATGAAACGGACTTTCATTTAACTCAATTTCCAAAGCTTCTTCGTATTCTACACTCATCTCAGAAAAGTCCATGCGTAAGTCTTTTAAGTGACAAAGCATATCAGGATCTTTTGGACCACCAGATGTGTATTTCAATTGGTCAGGAGAAAAGGCTTCGAGTAGTAAAATTCCACCTGGTTTTAAGGTACGCACACAATTTCTATGCACAGTGGTTCGGATGGATTTGTGAAAGTGGCAAAAAATAAGTGCCACCATATCCATTTGTTCTGGTGCATACGGGTAACTGAGGACATCTGAAATCTCATAGTGGAAACTTACATTTTTTTCCTTCGCTAATTGAAGTGCTTTTTGCCTACCCGATTCTGACTGATCAAATGCAAACACATCCCATCCTAGGCCAGCGGCAAATACAGCATTCCTTCCTTCCCCTTCACATGGAAACAGAATCCTTCCTTTTTTTAAATTGGGAAGACGTGAATGTAAAAACTCATTCGGAGCTTTCCCATACACATATTCCTCATTCGCATAACGTTCGTTCCAGAAATCTTTGTCGTACATAGATACCTAACTTTTTGATCAGTTGGTGTATTTTATCCCAAAGTTCCAAAAACAAAAATGTTTTTTTAATAAACTCGAATTAAATCGTTCGCTTCTTCCCTAGGCGTGTGGTAACGATTGAGATCAGAATTCGCTTTGGGATAACCAATACTTAGACCCATAATCACTTTCTCTTCGTTAGGAAGGTCCAGTGCATTCCGTACCATCACAGGGAAGGCACCAAGTGCGGCTTGTGGGCAAGTGCCAAGTCCTTCTTCTCGTGCTAAGAGTAAAACCGATTGCAAAAAACATCCTAAATCAATTCCTACAAAAAAATTCAGATCAAATTTGGAAGTGATAAAAACGGCAGTCGGTGCACCGAAAAAACTGAAATTACGTAACATAAACTCGTCCCGTGCTTCTTTGTCTTTTCGATCAATTCCCGCCACTCCGTAAATTTTCATGCCCAAATCAAACATTCGTTTTTTGGCATCACTCGGATAAGATTCCGGCCAACCCGTCTCAGGTGTGGGACTTGAAGATTTGGCAGCATTGGTAAGTGCTTCTGACAGTTCCTTTCGTTTTTCTCCGCTCACAATGTGAACCTTCCAAGGTTGTGAATTTTTCCAACTGGGACTACGTAATGCTTTGGTGAAAATTCGTTGGAGTATTTCCTGAGGAACCTCTTTCGATTCATACTCGCGAATGCTATGGCGAGTGTCCATTGCCTCTGTAACGGTTTTTGCGACTTCATGGATGGAAATCAGTTCTTGGTTCATCGGTCACCTTCTGGAAAACATACATACCGGTCGGTATGTAATTGCAAGAAAAAAAATCCATCGGAATCTAAAAATGGAAAGAAATTTTGAACAGACCGGTTGGTGTATTTCTTGCTCAGATTTTGTTTTCTCGAAACGTAGGACAGAAATGAAAAAGGAACCGACTAAAATTCGCCTCTTGTCCGTAAGCCGTGACCTTTTTCTCAGACAAGGTTATGCCGAAACTGGCCTTAACCAAATCGTAGAAGAAGCGAAAACGGTGAAGGCGAGTTTGTACCAACATTTTTCTTCCAAAGAAGAATTGGGCAAAGAAGTTTTAAAACTCTACTCCGATGAAAATTTAAACTTACTCAAAACATTGATGAAACGAAATCCAAAACCATTGGATTTTATCAAAGCTTGGGTGCGAATCCTTTCTAGGGAAGCAAGACAATCCCAATTGTTTGGATGTGGGATGGCCAATTTCCGAGCACAAATCCATCCAGGAGAAACTCATATCCGTTCTGAAATTGAAAGGATTGCCAATGAAACCATCAATTGTTTATCGGAATTTTTAAAAGAATCTGTTGCAAACGGATATACCAAACCAAGTGTCGATTGTCAATCACTCGCTAAACAGCTGTTTATTGTGTATGAGGGTGTGTTACAAAGTTACCGTCTCTTAGATGATAAAAAATCTTTAGAGGAATTGTACAAAATCGCTGAGAATTTAATTCCCACCGCCGAATGAAACCAAATCCTCCGCGAAGTTCATTTTGTTTCTTTTCCTTACTAAGATTGAATTTATTGTTTCATTTGATCGTTTTGTTTTTTTTATTTTCCTCTGGAACCAATCCACTCCTTGCGGAAGGGAATCTCGAAGTCACGTTTCAAATCGTCAAATCCAACACAGGGAAACCAATCGCAAACGCTGTTGTGATTTCCAAAAAAGGAAAAACCAGTGGAATCTCCAATTCCGAAGGGATCGCCAAACTTACATTTCCCGATCCTGGTTATTACGAAATCAAAATCTCCACTGCAGACAAAACGGAATCCATCTTTCGAGAGGTAAGATACAAAGGTCAAGTAATTCTTGTCACGATCGCTGAAACCACTCTTTCGGGAATTTTCGTGAGTGGGGAGAGAGATAAAACACCACTCTCTCGTTATGGCCTTGTCCAAGATGAAATCAAACGATTGCCTGGAGTTTCTGGTGATTCACTCAAAGCCTTACAAACGGTTCCAGGGGTTGTGATCGGTGCGCCCGTTGGCATTTTGCCATCTGTATTTACAAACATAGGAACCAATTTGATTTCGGGAAATCCATACTCCAATAGCGAAAGAGGGGACCTCTCCTTACGCGGTGGAGGAACGAGGCAAAACCAATATTATTTTGATGGATTTCCACTTCCTTATCCTTTCCATTTGGGAAATCAATCTTCGGTTTTGAATAATAATTTAATCAAATCTTTTGATGTGTATACAGGTGCATTTCCAGCAAAGTATGGTTATGCGACTGGAGGAATCATAGCCATCGAAGGAACTGATCGAGTGGATGAAAACAAAACCATCATCAATATCAACTTGTTTTTATCGGATATCTACAACCAAACAAAAGTTTTGCCAGGTCTTGCCATGATCAGTTCTGGTCGTAAAAATTATCCGAATGTGGTCCTTTTGCAAACCTACCCACAAGGAATTCCGGAAGATGCCAAGTATGCGGAATACCATGACTACCAATGGAAAATGATTTGGGACATCAATCCAGACCATCGTTTGACAGTGCAAACCTTTGGCACTCGAGATCGCCAAGCCTATACCAAAGCACAGGCAGATTTTGAACGGGGAGGGGAAGACCCAAGACCTCCCACGGGTCTTGACCGAATGTTTCGCACAGATGCAGTTCGTTACATTTGGAAAGGAAAATCGTTTCGTAATACCTTGTCTTATTCACGCACTTGGTTTGATGAATTTTTTGAACTTCGTTTCACAAACCCACTTACGGCCGAAAATATTTTTGGTTTACAAAACCGTACTTCTGATACTATCACCTATGTTCAAAACGCCTTAGAATGGGAGATATGGGAAGAACACTTAAAATTTGAAGTGGGTGTGCAAGGCAGATTTCGAGAAACAACACTGAAGGGAGAAAATATATCATCTTACAATCGTTTGTTTTATAATATTTTCAATGACCTACTCAATTCAAATGCAGCGTTTCGCTCCGTGATTGATGGAGATCGAATTCGTTATCGTGAAAAATCTGCTTATAGCGAATTTCAATTTAAGTATGGAGGATTTCGCCTAACACCAGGGGCACGGATTGACCACTACTCGGGTAGCAATGAAAGTAATTTGGCTCCGAGAATTACGACTGGTTACGTATTTGATTCCACAAAAACAAGTTTAATGGCAGGACATGGCATTCATTATAATGCTCCAGTATCTGTGGAAGCCTTATCCAAAAAATCAGGGAATCCCAATTTGTTTATGGAACGGTCGGAACACAACTCCCTTGGGATCAGCCAAGACTTCGCAAACCACTGGCAAATCAAAGTGGAAGGTTTTCGGAACATCTTCCAAAACATCATTGTTCCTGATAGTTATATAGTTGATCCTTATGCACTCAATAACGACACAAGGATTTTTGTGAATGAAACAGCGAAGGTATTTGCCAATCCCATCACTCCTAAAAATTTAAATTATTCAAATGCAGGTTATGGGTATTCAGAAGGTGTCGAAATCTTTTTAAAAAAAACAAAGGATCCGAGGGAACAATCAGGTCTTTTTGGTTGGATTTCCTATACCAATTCCATCACAAAACGAATCAATAACCAATCACGACTTACCAGTGAGGAATCACGGAATCGAACTTTACAAAATAACACAAGAAGGCTTCTCGCCCAAACAAAATTTGGCACAAACTATCTCAACTATTACGATGATAACAATTTAGAAGTGATTTATAATAATGACAAAGAAGAATTGTATGACCTGGATCGCACTCATATTCTCAACTTAGTTTTTGGTTATAAATTTAATGCAGAATGGATGGTTGGTGGTAGATTTCGTTACTTTTCTGGAACTCCTTATACTCCCATAACGGGTGCTACGCGAGCAAACCAAGCAGCAACGTTTGGACTCAATTTATATTTTCCCAATTATTCGAACAATTACAACAGTGATCGGTTTTTACCCTTCCATCAATTTGATTTACGAATTGATCGCATTGAAAATTTTTCTTGGGGGTACATCAATACCTATATTGAGTTTGTGAATTTTTATGGAAGAAGGAACCAAGCTGGATTTGAATTTGATAATACCAAAAATTACCAAAGAAACCAAAACCCAAGTCCTACCTATGATACCGTCAACTCACCATTTATCATTTCCCAAACTCCAAATGGTAAGATGGCGATCATACCTCTCATCAATATAGGGATGGAGGTTCGATTTTGAAGCTAATTCGTTGGATCCAAATCTTTCTTTTATCCTTCCTCTGTTTGGTTTCCTGTTTTGAAACGGGAGAAGAATTGCAAAAGAAAAAGCAAGAAGAACAAACATGGATCCTCACAACTTTGTACTGGCAGAGGAATTTTGGAAACTGCATCAAAGTAGATACGACTCCCAATACGAAAACCTGTAGTCGTAGGCCCTTGGGAGTTTGTGACCACAACCAACTCATCATCACACAAGCCGAAGTCAATTTCAACCTGAATGAAACTCGAACCATTCAAAATCGTACACCAGATTGCCAAGAATCCATTTTACAATCGGGGATTCTTTCTTTAGGAGCCACTTCCAACGCTAACATCGAAACGTTGAAAAGTCGATATCAATTCCAAGTGACAGAGTCTTGTGAGACATCTGGTTATGTACCAAGTGCCAATGTGCGACTGGCCACTTTTTCCGAGATCCAATTATTAGAATCCCCACGAGGTAAAATTGCCAAAGCAGCAAAAACGATCTCTGCCAATGGATTTTTATCACAATCAAGTCGAGACAAAGCTAACAGTTGTTTACGATTAGAATTTTTAGAATGGGAACAAATTTTGGCAAGGGAAAGTTTTGAAAACAAAGTCCTATTGGAAATCACACTTCCCTAGGTTTAAAATCCGCTTTCCTTTCTCTTCCATTCTCTCATTTTGACTTTAATCCCAAGGAAATTGTAAATTATGAGTTTGAATCGATACAGCCGCGTTTTAACCCAAGATGAATCTCTCCCAGCATCCCAAGCGATGATCATAGGATCAGGTGTTCCTTATGAAGACCTAAACAAACCTTTTGTTGGCATTGGAAGTACTGGTTTTGATGGGAATCCTTGTAACATGCATTTGACAACCTTGTCTGCGTTGCAAAAGAAAAGTGTCCTCGATACAAAACAAATGGTTGGTTTATTATTCAACACCATCGGGGTAAGTGACGGGATTACCAATGGAAATGATGGAATGCGTTATTCCCTTCCTTCCAGAGAAATCATTGCGGACTCCATCGAAACCATTGCTGGTGCTCATTTTTATGACGGACTTATTTTTACAGCGGGTTGTGACAAAAATATGCCAGGAGCCATTATGGCCATGGCAAGACTGAATCGCCCTTCCATCATGGTATATGGTGGAACGATCAATGGTGGTCACTTTAAAGGTGAAAAATTAAATATCGTATCTGCTTTTGAAGCCTATGGAAAAAAGATTAACGGCAAAATTTCAGAAGAAGATTTCAAAGAAGTGATCAAAAATTCCTGCCCAGGACCTGGTGCTTGCGGTGGGATGTACACGGCCAATACGATGGCAACGGCAATCGAAGTGATGGGAATGAGTTTGCCTTTTAGTTCTTCATCTCCAGCTCGCAGTGAAGAAAAAAAGAAAGAATGCCAAGAGATTGGAAAGTATATCTACAATCTTTTAGAAAAGGACATCAAACCTTCTGATATCATCACTCCAAAATCCATTTTAAATGCACTACGTGTGATCACAATCCTTGGTGGATCCACAAATGCGGCTCTCCATATGATTGCGATTGCACGCACGATGGGTATTGATTTGGACTTAGACCAAATTCAAAAAGTTACCGATACCACACCACTCCTTGCAGACATGAAACCAAGTGGAAGGTATCTTATGGAAGATCTTTTTGCCATCGGTGGCACACCAGCCATCATGAAATTCATGTTAAAAGAAGGAATGTTAGATGGATCTTGTATGACTGTGACTGGTAAAACCATTGCAGAAAATTTAGAATCATTACCAGACCTTCCGAAAGACCAAGACTTACTCCGACCTGTGAGCAATCCAATTAAAAAAGAAGGCCATATACAAGTGTTATATGGTAATATTGCCAAAAAAGGTGCCGTTGCAAAAATCACTGGCCATGAAGGGGAAATGTTTGAAGGAAAAGCCATTTGTTTTGATTCAGAAGTGGAAGCAAACGAAGGCATTCGTGATGGAAAAGTGAAACCAGGACATGTGGTTGTGATCCGTTATGTGGGACCCAAAGGGGGACCTGGAATGCCAGAGATGTTAAAACCTACTTCTGCCATCATTGGTGCTGGACTTGGGGACAATGTGGCCCTCATCACCGATGGTCGTTTCTCAGGGGGAAGCCATGGATTTGTGGTGGGTCATATAACTCCGGAAGCCATGGAAGGGGGAGAGATTGCTCTTGTCCAAGATGGGGATGTGATTTCGATCGATGCTCGCACAAACCGACTGGATCTCAAAATCAGTGAGACGGAACTTGAAAAACGCCGCGCTCAGTGGAAAAAACCTCCCTACCGAATCACAAGTGGTTATCTGTGGAAGTACATCCAAATGGTGAAGGATGCCAGTACAGGTTGTTTGACGGACCGGTAATCTTACCAATCCGTCTGTAAATCATCCAATCTGTAGAAAGACAGACCTTTAAGTTTTTGTGGGAAATTCTTCTTTCCCGTTTGCATGTTTGGCAAATCTACCTTTGCCAACGTGAACGGGATCATAGGAGTCCCAAGGCCAACCACCAAACTGAGTTCGGCGATAGTCGTCAAACGCCTGTTGGATTTCCTCTTGTTTGTTCATCACAAAAGGACCATATTGAACCACTGGTTCTGCAATTGGTTTCCCTTCTAAAATGAGAATTCGACCCACTTCGGAACCATTTCGCATTTCAACAGCTTCATCCGCTTTCAAATTGTACATATGTTTTCCTGGAACTTGTGTTCCATCAACAACAAGACCTTCTCCCCGGAAATAATACAAATTGCGATGATTCCCATTTGAGGTTTTAGGAAGTACGAATTGTACTTCTGGATCTAAATCTAAAATATAAATTCCCACTTCGTTTGTGGGATCTGCCGCCCAAGAGTTTGGTGGAGGATCTAATGCTTTATCACCAAACAAAGTACCTGCGACTGTTTTGATTTTTACTTTTTTTCCATTTGAATCGGTGATTTGTTTCAAAGGGATATCTTCATTCCAAAACATTTTGAAATGAGGATCAACAAACTTGTGTTTAGCGGGTAAATTCAACCATATTTGGAAAAGTTCCATTGTATTGTCAGTTGTTTCATTGATGAGGGGAAACATCTCCGAATGTTGGATACCAGCACCAGCTGTCATCCATTGTACATCTCCATCCCCATAACGACCAGCGGCCCCTTGGGAATCAGCGTGGTCTACGATCCCTCGCTGAACCACAGTAACCGTTTCAAAACCGCGGTGTGGGTGGCCAGGAAATCCAGGAATGGTTTCGCCATGATACATCCTCCATCCATCCTTCCCCGCAAAATCTTGTCCGATCTGCCTTCCTTGTAAGGACGCATTGGGTCCGAATTTACCATTTCCATTGGGATAAAAGTCTTCGTGGTGGACACAGAAAAGGAAGGGATCCGAAGTTGGCCATTGGAAATCTAATTTTTGCGCATAGAGTATGGATTTGTGTTTCATAGTTGTCCTGTCACCAGAGGTTCACCCTCTAATGATAAGACAAGAAAACTAGATCAAAAGTTTTTCACAAGGGATACATTCACCCCAAAAGAGCCAAATTCTTTTGCACTTTGGGAAGAATTGAGGTCTGGAACTGAGCTTAGTTCCACAGGAGTTTTTCCTGGACCAAAATTATATCCAGTCACTTCCGAAACACTGAAAGATGAAATTTGGTAAAATCCACCGTATTTGATTCCTAAGGTATCAAACACTTTCCAAACAAGACCAACTTCAAAAGAGGCAGTGGCACCACCGAGTCCCCGAGCCAAACCTTGCTTGGACTGGAAGATGGTAATGTCTGTTTTGGAAACGGGAGAAGAAAATACTACTTGGTTACTTGCATTTAAACTCCCTGTGGAAGAGGTTTCAATTCCGTAACTTAAGAGTTTGAGTTGCCCTGAGAAAATAGTTAAGTCTCCAATCATATAAAAATTCAGCCAATCTGTAATCGATGCTGAGAAACCATAATTCATACCATAGTTCTTCGTTCTAAATTCAACAGAACCTGTTGAGAACGCATAACCTTCTGTAACCGTTTGTTCTCCCGTTCGTAAAAAAGGAAATTTTAATTGGAAGGATTGAAATGGACCTTTGGAAGAAAGTTCTGAATAACTAAAACTAAACTCGGAAGAGAAAGAATCTGTGAGATAATTGATGGGGCCCATTCCAATTCGAAATCCTACCTCATTGATTCCTGAGCGAATTTTATCATTTAGATAGAGACCGTTGGTACTAAAACTGGTTCTGGTATCGTTGTATTGTTCCCCTTTTGCATAAACAAAACCAATGAAGAAGTCTTCTGAAAATTGATGAGAGTATTTGATCCGAGGGGAGATGGTCGATGCGGGTCTTGACTCTGCACTTTCTGTGATGATCCCTGGTGGGTTTAAATTATTCGAAGCGGAGCTGTTGGCAAAACTCGAGGCAATCCTTGCCGAATTTAAGATGCTCGAAACAGATTGAGGACCACCTTCCGAAGGAGTTTGAACAAACTCACCTGCCAGTTCCAAAACGGAAAGTCTGGATCCAAAAAAAGATTTTTTTGGCGGAGGAGTTTGTGTTCCGTTAACGGGTTCATTTCCATTGGTGACAGGTTGTGCTAATAACGGAAAGGTAAGGATAGAAGAAATGAAACAAAGGAGTATGAAGCGGCTTCGCATTCTTTCAAAAATGCAAAGGCTTGGTTCGTGATCCATTAAAAAATAATAGAAAAGCAGTTAGGGAATAAAAAATTAAATGATTTACGAATTATGATTCATTCAATTGCGATTTGTCCTAGTTCTATGTAGAAAATACTTCCTTTCTTTGGTTCACTTTCCACCCAAAGGATTCCATTGTGTTTTTCGATAAAGTCTTTCGTGACAATGAGACCAAGTCCTGTTCCTTTTTCCGAATCAGTGCCAGGTGTAGAATACTTTTTATCCAATCGAAAGAGAGATTGGATTTGGTCCTCGGTCATTCCAACACCTTCATCTTTGACAAAAAATCGATGTGTGAATAAGGAAGTTTCCCCTTTGTTTTGGATCAGTTCATAACCTATGGTGATCGTTTGGTCTAAAAAACTATATTTAATCGCATTGGTTAATAGATTACGAAATACAGTTTCCATCATAAAGGAATCGACAATGATTTCGAGTGTCTGAGGAATTTCATTCCGGATTTGTAATTGTTTTTTCTGGATGGACAAAAGGAATAATTCCAAAACGGAATTTACAAGGCCATACATTTGTATCCGAATTGGTTGGAATTGGATATGACCAGTTTGATTTCTTGCCCAGTTCAAAAGATTTTCCATCAGCGAATATAGGTTTTCGGAAGATTCTTCTAATACTTGTAAATTAATTTCCCTTTCGCTTTCTGTGAAAGAGGATATTCTTTCGCTCAGGTGTTTTGCAAATTCTCTATGGGTTCCAAGTGGTCCACGTAGATCATGAGCAATGATCGAAAAAAATTTATCTTTAGTGGCATTTAATTCTGCTAACCGAATTGCTGATTGTTTTAGTTTAGATTCGTTTAGTTTTTGTTCGGTGATATCTCTAACTATGGCACAGTTGTATTGTTTTCCACCATATTCAACTAAATTGACAGTGACTTCGATTGGAACAACTTTTCCATCTTTCCGTTTGTTGATTGTTTCGATTGTAAATGTTTTTTTCTCTAAAATTTCTTTCCAATGAGCATCCCAAATCTCTTTCGTAAACAAAGGGTCCACTTGAAACATAGTCATGGACAATAATTCTTCTTTGGTATAACCGTAGTTTTTACAAGCAGCATTGTTTACGAAAACATACTTTCCATTTTCATCTAACCAAAGAATGGAATCAGAAATGGTATCAATGGAAAACTGAGTGAATTGTAAAAGGTTACTAACTTTTGTTTGTTGGGTATCGGCACTTAAAATGGTATTTTTGAGAATCTGGTTCTCTTTTTCTAAATCTTTTATCTCCTGTAAAAGATCCTCATATGACTTCTGGCCGAGCGACATAGGTAATGACAAGAATTCATCACTTGGCAAAAAATTGCCAAGAACTAAGTGATGGAGATTGGAGAATTCGGTCGGTTGGAATTTCACTTGACCAAGTGTAAAAATGAGATCTAACTAAACTCCTTCTTAGTATGGCATGTCTGTTTTGTCAAAAAGGTGAAAAAACATTTTCCCGATTGGAACCAATCCAAGAGGAAAACCAAACCCCTCATTTTTCCACGGTAGACATTGTGGGAGTTGCACTGACTCCATACAATGAGATTTATGAATGCCAAGACTGTCACCACTATTGGTGGATCCGAGTGAAGGGCACTGGTGATCCGCGTTCCACCTATCCTGAGTATTACGAACAAACTGCTGAACTTCTGGACAAATCGCGTTCCGATTTGATTCGAAGTCCCGACATCACTGGTTTACTTGCTCATTTTGAATCTCAATTTCCTTATTTCTTTGTGGAGGAAATATTAGAACGAATTTCTACAAAGGAAGAACTAGGACTAAAACGTCTTTTCGAAACCAGGGAGACGCGACTTACTAGCACAGCTAAACGTTGGATCCGCCAATGGTACAAAACTAAATTCCCAAAAGAGTATTTTGAATTAGCTGAGAGAGGATTTCCAAGTTTAAGTGAATGTTTAGTTTCTTTTGATTCCGAAGAAACAATTTTGTATACGGAGTGGATTGGGATCGATTACTTTGTTGTTCTTACGGAAAAAACATCCACCTATACCTTGTATGGTTATGATTTCAAAAACAAAAACATAACTTGGAAACATACAGTGAAATCTCCCTTTCGAGAAGGAATTGGGATTCCCTATCTTTTTTATCATTCGGGTTATCTTGCCTATTACCAAGGATACCAAAAAGGTTCTGAGTATTATTCCAAACTCAATCGTCCAAACGAATTATTACTTTTTGATTTAAAAGGAAATCTCCTTTTGTCGATTCCACTTGCCTTTCGTTGTTATGAAATTCTCTCCACGGAAGAACGAGATGTATCTGAAAATCGAATTGTACATAATTTTCAATTTTCGATTTTGTTTGGAAGATTATATCTTCCACATGCCAATGAAATTCATGTGTATGATTTAGATCAAAAACAACTCATTCACAAAATCAAATCCGCTCACAACGAGCCGTTTACTGGAAAAGCCTTTGCCACCGAAACGGATGTCATCCTATTCCATACTGTGAAAGGTGTGTTTGCTCAGAACGAAAAGGCAGAAGTTGTTTTCCAATACAAATCGGATTTCCATCCCGTCTTCATTGATTCCCAATTCCATTTTTATTATTATTATTCGATTGTAGATGATATCCAATCAGGAAAGCAAAAACGTTTTTATGATCAAAAAGATTCAGGTGTAGAACTTTTATTCACGTTAGCAACTCCACCTTTAGAGTTTGCCCATGGAATTTTGATGCCATTCACTTGGGAGAAATCGTATCTTCTTAACCATGATTTAGAAATCATCAAAGAACTTGAATTTTCTTCTTCCGATACATTGGGTCCCCATTCCTTTGGGACAAATAAAACTCCCATTTTGATTACTGACGAAACGATTCTCATCACAAATGACTACCGAGAGATTGTGATCTTAGATACAAAAGGAAACTTACTTTCAAACTATCCAATCCAGTCGGAAGTATTACAAACCTATACGTTTGATGGAAAACATTCGATTGTCCTTCTTTCCTGTTTTGATGAGTATAGTGAAAAAGACCAAGTGGAAGTGATTTTACTAGGAACCAAGGGTGAAATCCTTTGTCGTCATATCTTACAAGGTCCGCTTGGATTGAGTACCAGTTTTCATGGAATTTCCCTTTTCACAAAAGACCAACATCTCTATGCATTGGATTTGTTCCAAACTCATTAGTATGGAAATGAACATTAGGAAAATGAAACCTTATTCTAAAAAGAAGAATTCATTTCAAAACTCAAATGTGTTTTAAGAAATTTTTGGTATCACTGATTGTCTTTGGCACTTGGACTCATGTATTTGCAGAGAGCCCCATGATTAATTTGACATCATTAGGTGAGAGTCCGATTTATCTAGCAAAATCAATGTTAGTTTATGAAGATAAAAATCAAGTCTCAAACTGGAACCAAGTCCAATTAGATGAGTTCCAAAATCAATTTCAAAAATATCCTTCTTCCGAAGAGGCATATAATTTTTCTTATTCCCAATCAACCTTTTGGTTGAAGATCAAAATCCAAAACCCAACAGAGGAAGAAATCCAAACCGATATTGTAGTCACCTATCCTCGATTAAAGACTTTGGATTTATACGTAAAAACAAATACTGGTACCAAAGTTTTCCCTTCCGGGTATATTGTTCCCTCTAACTTACGTCCTTACCAATCACGTTTTTTTGTTTTTCCTATCAGCTTTGGAAAAGACTCCGTTACGGATGTTTACATAAAAGTCAATTCTCCTAACTCAATCAATTTGCCAATTCAGTTATGGCGGCAAAAAAATTACGATCGACATGAAATCGACGATCATGTGATGCAAGCGATGTATTTTGGAATTGCGATTGCAATGATTGTTTTCAATTTGTTTTTATTTTTTATCCTTAGAGATGAAAGTTATCTTTTATATGTATTTGTGGTTTTGAGTATTGCGATCACGATTGCAGCCTATAATGGAATTGCGTCTGAATACTTCTGGAAACATTCGCCTTGGTTAGACCAATATGCGATCAATTTATTGATCTCAGTTGTTTTGATCTTATTTCTAATTTTTATGCGTAATCTTTTACACACAAAAGAGATTTTGCCCAAATTAGATCGAATCAATCTAATTGTAATTGCTCTTCAAATCCTACTTCCAATCGCATATATTATTTCCTTTGATACTTTTATTCGATGGCTTGTTTTCAGTCACTCCATCACGTCTCTTTGGATTTTGGTGATCGGAGTCATGTGTTCCTTAAAAAAACAAAGAATAGCCTATTTTTTCTTATTAGCATTTGCATTTTTGTTTTTAGCTTTGATCATTTCCACATTAAGAGCATTAGGTTATATACCTACCAATGTATTTACCATCGAAGGTCCACAGTATGGTTCTGTTGCAGAAATGATGTTACTTGCTTTTGCCTTAGCTGATCGTTACAATATGATCATTCGCGAAAAGGAAATTGCCGAAGCGAACGTGAAAGCAAATTTAGAAAGATCGAATTTAGATTTAGAAGAAAAAGTAAAAGAAAGAACATCAAAACTTAATCAAACTCTAAGCGCCATGCGAAGAGATCTTTTTGTGGCAAAAAACATCCAAGAAAATTCAATTCGAGTGAGTTCAGAATTGATCAATGAACTAAAGTTAGAGTATCGATATTACCCTTTATCCGAAGTAGGTGGGGATTTTTTTGATATCATTCGTTTAAAAGATTCCAAGTATAGAATTATGATTGCAGATGCCACGGGGCATGGTGTACATGCAGCCATGATCACGATGGCAATTAAAGGCCTTTATGATCCCATCAAACAATTTGAACTTGGTCCCAATCAAGTATTAGAAATATTTAATGAAGAGTTTATGGATAATTTTGTTTCCCTAAACAGTTTGTTGACGGCGATGATTTTGGATATCGACTTGAAAGAACAAACGATTCAATATGCATCCGCCGGCCATCCTGCTGCCGTACTTTTACAGAATGGCAAAAGAGAGATTCTTGCGAAAACAGGGAGGATGATTGGATTAAAAAAACAAACTCATTATGAAATGAAGACCTTCCATTTTAAAAATGGAAATCGATTGTTCGTGTTTACGGATGGAGTTTACGAAGCCTTCAATTCTAAAAATGAAGAATTTGGAGAAGAGAGTTTGCACAATTTTCTATTATCTACAACCCATCTTCCCTTAAGTCAAGTTGAGGACAACCTACTGCATACTCTGAACAAATTCCAAAATGGGATCGATCGCCAAGATGACCTCACCATTCTAGGCTTCGATTTATAGATAAAAAGTGGTATTTTTTTTAAAAAAAAATACTTTAACATCAAATTATTTTATATCAAATGGATATACAGGATAGTCTACTATATTGCAGCAACAAAGAAGGAATTGATATGAACCGATTGTACGAAAAAACAAAATTAGGAAACTTAGAATTAAAAAACCATGTGGTGATGGCCCCCATGACACGATCAAGGTCCATTGGAAATATTCCAGGCGAGATTGTAGCCAAGTATTACGAACAAAGGGCTGAAGCTGGCCTCATCATCACCGAAGGGACCTCTCCATCACCGAATGGTCTTGGTTATGCGAGAATCCCCGGAATTTTTTCCAAAGAACAAACCGCAGCTTGGAAACAAGTCACCGAAAGAGTTCATAAGAAAGAGAGTAAAATATTTGTGCAATTGATGCATACTGGCCGGATTGGACATGAATTGAATTTACCGAAATCCGCAAAAGTGTTGGGTCCATCTGCGATTCTCGCACAAGGTAAAATGTGGACAGATGAAAAAGGTATGTTAGATCATCCTGTTCCGAAGGAAATGTCAAAAGAAGAAATTCAATCTACCATCTCTGAATTTGTAAGTGCATCAAAAAATGCAATCGAAGCCGGTTTTGACGGAGTGGAGCTTCATGCAGCAAACGGATATTTGTTGGAACAGTTTTTACATCCTTCTTCGAATCAACGAACTGATGAATATGGTGGATCAATTGAAAATCGAATTCGTTTTGTATTAGAAGTTGCTAAAGCAGTGAGTGCGGCCATCGGTAAAGAAAAAACAGGAATTCGTCTGTCTCCTTACGGCGCTTTTAATGATTTGTATCCATTTCCAGAAACACACGAAGAATATTCACTGCTCGCAGAAAAATTAAAAGAGATTGGAATTGTTTACATCCATTTGGTGGATCATTCCTCAATGGGTGCACCTGTTGTTGAACCAAAGACCGTGTCTGCGATACGAAATCATTTTAAAGGAACTTTGATTCTAAGTGGTGGTTATGATGCCATTCGCGCAGAAAAGGATATCGAATCAGGTAACGCGAATTTGGTGGCATTTGGGAAACCATTTTTAGCCAATCCAGATTTAGTCACTCGTTTTCAAAAAAATATCGCTTTAGTCAATTTTGATGAAACAACATTATATACCCCAGGTGAAAAAGGTTACACCGATTATCCTTTTGCTGAAGTAAAGTAAACTTTCCACTTTCATCAATAGAACAAAACAAAAGTTACCAATGTTAAAATCCAAACATGGATTACCTCTTGGTAACTTGATTCGCATTGCTTAGATTAGGCGCCTCACAAACTAATGATAACTAACAAACATTTGAAAACGTGACCGGGCTCCTCCGGGGTGCGCGTTCGCTTCCGTCCCTGACCATTTAACAATGTCCAGGGACCAAGCCCTCCAGATCCCTGGCAAAGGGCATTATTCCTGAATACCCTCATTCATTGGTGGCTCTCTACGGCTCCTATTGCTGAAAGGTGAACCTTTTGGAATTAAAACAGGGAAAATTGGGATTATTCTTTTCTAGGGAGTTCGGTTGTGATACGGAGGAGGCATTGGGTGGCGGGTCTAGAACCCCACCCTCAATCGGGTGGGGATACGGATATCCATCGTGTACCGCCTTCACTTTCAAAAATATCCTAATTCGCTTCCAAATTCCCTTGACGTTTCTTTACTCATTTTATTATTTAACCAAAAGGTTAATTAGCTAAATGGTAAAATTAGAAGAAAAGGAAGAACAGTTAAATTCCACTTTCCAGGCCCTAGCGGATCCAACTCGAAGAAAGATCCTGATGCAATTGGTTTCGGGAGAAGCCACCGTTTTGGAATTGGCTGAACCTTTTGAGATGAGTTTACCCGGAATTTCCAAACATATCAAAGTACTAGAAAAAGCTGGTTTGATCGAGAGAGGAAAGTCTGCTCAATATCGCCCTTGCAGAATCAAAGTGGAAGCATTAGAAGAAGCGAATATATGGCTGCAACAATATAAAAAGTTATGGGAAGATCGATTGGATCGACTTGATGAATATCTTAAGGAACTTCAAAAATCGCAAAGGAATCAAAAGAATGTTTGAATCAAATGTTATTGTAACACTAGAGGAAAAAATCGTACGAATTGAACGAAAATTTCAGGCACCATTAAAACTGGTATGGGAAGTTTGGACGAATCCATTACATCTTGAAAAATGGTGGGGTCCAAAAGGATTTTCAAATCCAACAGTTGAGTTTGATTTTAAAGTAGGTGGATCATATCGAATTGTTATGAGGTCACCTGAAGGAATCGACTATCCTGTGGTAGGTAAATTTTTGGAAATTACACCTTATGAAAGTTTTGTGATGAGTGATTTAGTTGATGAACATCCAGAAGAATGGGTTAAAGAAGTTCAAAAAATGGCTGGAGTAAGAGGTGATCGTTCGATTCTTAATTCGAAACTTCGAGTATTGTTTGAAGAAGAAGATAACTTCACTCAAGTAATATTAATCACAGAATTTATGAACAATCAAATTCGTGATGGATTTGCTAAATCAGGTATGAAGGAAGGTTGGTCACAAAGTTTTGAAAAACTCGAATCCGAAGCTTTGCCTTCCCCAAATGAGCTAGTGATCGAAAAAGAATTAGCACATCCTTTAGATTTAGTTTATCAAGCGTTTACTGATTCAAATCATATTCAGTCCTGGTGGGGACCTAATGGGTTCACAACAACCACTGATTCAAGGGAATTTAGAGTAGGTGGAGAATGGATCTTTAAAATGGTGAGTGAAGATGGTAAAGTATATCCGAATGTAATCAAATATAAATCAATTCAGGAAAATGAATACCTTGAATACCATCATGGATCAGGTAGTGATACAAAAGATGATGACTTTTTCGTGAAGATTTGGTTTACTCCAACCAAAAACAACCATACAATCATTAAAATGAAAATGGCATTCTCAAGTCCAGAAAAACGAAATGCGGTAGTTAACTTTGGTGCGATTGAAGGTGCTCACCAAACATTAAGTAGACTAAATGGCTATTTATCAAAATAGAATTCAATTTTTAGGAATTTAAAATATGACAAGTGCAAGTTTGTGGAATGACTTAAAAAAAGCTCTATCTGGATCGGAAGAGGATTATACTGAAGTAAATCTTAAAAAAGCGATCTTTTTACTGTCAGTTCCTATGATATTGGAGCTAGTGTTAGAATCTGTTTTTGCAGTAGTTGACATTTATTTTGTAGGAACTTTGGGTGCATCCGCCGTTGCCACAGTTGGTTTAACAGAAACTTATCTATTTTTATTGTATTCGGTTGCTATGGGTTTGTCATTTTCTGTGACTGCAATTGTTGCAAGAAGAATTGGTGAAAAGGAAATGGATAAGGCTGGAATTGCAGCCATCCAATCTCTATGGATTGCTATTTTTGCATCGATTCCTTTTGCAATTGCTGGTATCATTTATTCCAAAGAACTGCTGGCATTAATGGGAGCAGATGAATGGGTTCTCAATGAAGGTTATCAATACATGCAATGGATGTTAGGTGGAAATATTGTCATTATATTGCTTTTTTTGATCAATGCAGTATTTAGAGGTGCAGGAGATGCAGCTATATCCATGAAAGTATTATGGATTGCCAATGGATTCAATATCATACTCGATCCTATTTTTATATTCGGTTGGGGTCCGATTCCAGCTTATGGAATCACAGGAGCTGCGATTGCAACTACGATAGGTCGTGGAATCGGTGTTATGTTTCAGTTTTGGTTGTTGTTTAAAGGTGGAAAACATATCAAAATTTTCGTTCGTCATTTGAAAATCGAATGGGATACTATCTTTGGAATCCTCAAAACTTCTTTGGGTGGAATTGGACAAATGATTGTGGGAATGACATCTTGGATCTTTATTATGAGAATCCTCTCCGAATTCGGTAGTCAAACCGTTGCAGGTGCAACCATTGCTTTACGAACTATGATGTTTACCATGATGCCATCTTGGGGAATGTCGAATGCAGTTGCCACCCTCGTTGGTCAAAATCTTGGCGCAGGTAAACCGGATCGTGCTGAGCAGTCCGTTTGGTTTACTGGATTTTGTAATATGGGTTACTTAATTCTTGTTTCGATCATATATTTCTTTTATAGTGAAGGAATCATTTCCATATTTAGTTCTGATCCAACTGTGATTATGATTGGATCGGAGTGGCTAAGAATTGTTTCTTATTCTTACTTTATTTATGCTTGGTGGATGGCGGCAAGTCAGGCATTTAATGGTGCTGGAGATACAATGACTCCTACTAAAATCAATGTTATCTTTTTTTGGATCATTCAAATTCCACTGGCATATACTTTAGGCAAATATTTGAATTTCGGTTATAGTGGAGTTTTTTGGGCTATGATGATTTCGGAAACTTCAGTAGGAGTTTATACTCTGTGGCTGTTTACGAAAGGGAAATGGAAAGAAACCAAAGTGTAATCGATAAAAATCATGAAAACAAAATCACCAAGTACAATCGATGAATATATACAATCTTTCCCAAAAGAAGTTCAAACGATTTTAACGAATGTGAGAAATACAATTCGAGAAGCAGCACCAAATTCAAGTGAGGCGATTCGATATGCAATACCAACATTTATCCAAGGAGGTAATCTGGTTCACTTTGCAGCGTTTCGCACACATATTGGATTTTATGCTTTGCCTTCTGGAAATACAAAATTTCAAAAGGAACTAGCAAATTATAAAATAGGAAAAGGTTCGATTCAATTTCCTTTGGACAAACCGATTCCTTTTGATTTGATTCGCAAAATCGTAAAATTTAGAATCCAAGAAAACACATTAAAAGAAAAAAAAACAAAAGCAGAACAGATCGAAACAAAAATTCGAAGAAATAGTTGGTGGTGAACCACTCATCTTTCGACACTACTTCTTCCTGTTCTAAACATGAACTTTTTAGAAATTAAATTTTAGAAAACTCAGTTTTGATATCAAAATTCGACTGGGTATGATAAAGAGGATGCATTGGGTGGCGGGTCTAGAACCCCTCCCTGAATCGGGTGGGGATACCAATATCAATCGTGTACCCCCATTCCATCCTGTCTTCACTGCGCTCCTAGACACGGCGTCGCTCGACGAAAGCCATCGTGGCTTTCTTTCTGAAACATTCGTTCCCTATGGGTCACTCAAGTTCCAGCTCGCGCCGCTGTTCGAGTCAAATGGTTTGAATTTGGTGATTAGTTTGTAAGAAAGATTGTCATGCGGGCGAAGGGACTCGCCCTCTCCGCTGTTCGGACATTCTGTCCTCACTGCGCTCCGAGGCACGGCGTCGCTCGACGAAAGCCATCGTGGCTTTCTCTCTGAAACATTCGTTCCCTATGGGTCACTCAAGTTCCAGCTCGCGCCGCTGTTCGAGTCAAATGGTTTGAATTTGGTGATTAGTTTGTAAGAAAGATTGTCATGCGGGCGAAGGGACTCGCCCTCTCCGCTGTTCGGACATTCTGTCCTCACTGCGCTCCGAGGCACGGCGTCGCTCGACGAAAGCCATCGTGGCTTTCTCTCTGAAACATTCGTTCCCTATGGGTCACTCATGTTCCAGCTCGCGCCGCTGTTCGAGTCAAATGGTTTGAATTTGGTGATTAGTTTGTAAGAAAGATTGTCATGCGGGCGAAGGGACTCGAACCCTCGCCAGAAGCTTGGAAGGCTGCTGTGCTACCGTTACACCACACCCGCGACGTAAATACATAGTTTTGGTTGAGGGTTAAGGGTCAATGATTTTTGGTTCCAGAATGTGAGGTAGGCAGAAAATGAGTCTATGGCCCTCCCACAAGCGCTCGAAAATTACCGAAAACAGTATCGAAAAATCAAACTTTTCCAAGACATTGCCTCCGTCCTTCATTGGGACTCGGAAGTGATGATGCCAGAAGAGGGACGCGAGTATCGATCCAGTCAAATTGCTGCCGTGGCGGAGCTCACTCATGAATGGATGACGGATCAATCGTTTTTGGAGCAAATCCAAAACGCAAAAACTGCCGTCAAAGAACTTCCAGAATCGGAAAGGGCGTTATGGAATCGAGAGTTAGAGATTCTAATGGAAGATAAAGAAAAGGCAGATAAATTGCCTTCAGAATTCGTTTCCGAATTTGCTAAACTAACGAACTTAGCACATGCGGAATGGGCAGAAGCAAAAAAGGAAAAGAACTTTAAACTATTTTCCAAACGATTGGAAGAACTGGTTCAATTATCTAAAAGGCAAGCAGATTACTTTGGTTATACGACAGAACCGTATGATGCCTTATTAGATACATATGAGAAAGGTGCCAAGGCAGACCAAATTCAAAATTTGTTTTCTGATTTAAAAAAATCATTGATACCAATTGTAGCAAAAGCTCCTCAATTTAGTTCTCCTTTTCTAAAACCAGTTTCTATCACAAAACAAACTAAATTCTGCAATCGACTTCCTTCTATCCTCGGACTCACTACGAAAGAATCAAGGTTAGATATCAGTAACCATCCATTTTCTACAAGTTTAGGAAAAGGTGATAAACGAATTACTACCAGGTATTCGGAAACTGATCCTTTATCTTCCATCTTTGGTGTGTTACACGAGACGGGACATTCATTATATGAATCTGGATTGTCTAAAATGCCGAATTGGCCAAATCCATTGACGGAATATTTAAGCTTAGGAATTCACGAGTCGCAAAGCCGTTTGTGGGAAAACCAAGTTGGTAGATCATTACCTTTTTGGGAGTTTATGTATCCAATTTTATTAGATGACTTTGAGTTATCGGAAACAGATTTACCATTCCAAAAATTATATCAGTACATCAATAGCACAGAAAAATCAAAAATACGTGTAGAAGCAGATCAAGTTACTTACAATCTTCACATCATTCTTCGTTTTGAAATTGAAAGAGATTTGATCAATGGAAAGATCCAAGTGAAGGATTTACCTGAAATTTGGAATTCTAAAATGAAAGAAAGTTTTGGAATGACCATTGAAAATGATGCAGAAGGTGTTTTACAAGACATCCATTGGTCGATGGGAGCCTTTGGATATTTCCCAACTTATACATTGGGAAATATTTTTAGTGCCCAGTTTTTCAAAAAATTTACAGAAGAATACCCTGATTCGCATAACAAATTTTCTGCGAAAGGTGACTTCTCTGATTTATTATCTTGGTTGAGAACAAATATCCATTCCAAAGGAAAAATGGAAACCATTGAGAATTTAGTTTTAGGTGCAACTGGGGAACCAGCAAACGCAAAATATCTTATATCATATTTAGAGGATAAAGTAAAAGAAGTTTCAATTTCCAAATAATTGAATCGAAAAAGGAACCATCATGTCAGGATCAGAACAAGTATTAGAAAAACTCAGTCAACTTTCGTATTTTGATAATTTAGCATTGTTTTATTTGTGTAATGAAACTCCGCCTCAAACATTAGCGTTAGCGTTTTTACAAATGGATGAAAAAATCGCAGGTTCCATGTTAGGCGTTTTGGATTTACAACGAAGAAAGTATGTTCACGAACTAATGGCGTTACAAAAAGACACAACGGAAGAATCAAAAAAAGCCGCCGCAGAAGGTTTACTCCTCATTGCGGACGGACTGATCTCTAGAAATTTAATTAGTAAACAAGGCCATTATTTCTTCGGAACGAAGAAGTAATACATCCCCATTCCCAAAAACAACCATCCAAAGAGAAAACTCACTCCTCCAAAGGGAGTGATCGCTCCTAAAATTTTAATTCCTGTAATGGCAAGTGCATACAAACTAAAGGAAAAAATCAAAATTCCAATTAGAAACAACCAACTAGCTCGATTGAGATATTGTTTCGTTTTGTCTGAAGTTTGATTTTGTTCTGCGATTAGTGTGATCGTAAAGGTAAGTAAGGCTACCAAACTATGATAAAAATGATATCTGTTTCCTGTTTCAAATATCACCATAAGTTCAGGTGATATGATTCTTTTTAAACCATGGGCACCAAAAGCTCCTATGGCAACGGCCAAAAACCCAGACAAACAAATGAGTAAGATAAGAACCAAATCGGATTGCTTCTTGACAAGTTTCATATTCGATACTTCCTATTGCCTATGACTGCAGATGCATCCGGAAAGAATACTAAATTTGTTCGAGTTTGGCGACAACTCAATGTTGAAGATATCAAAAAACAATTGTTGTATATCGATGATCTTTATGGAACTTGTGGGAATTGTAAAAAACTCGGCCTAAATTATCTAAAAGATAAAAAATGTCCCGATTGTGGAATTACTTTTAAATACTTAGCAACTAAATTGAGTAAGGTGGGAGATATCGGTAAAATTTTAAGTAGGATTGATAAGGAAGGATTAGATCTTACTTTAATTGAAAGAGAAGATTTTGAAAGATCTAGTGCCTCTGATGCGGCAAGAGACCTGTTCAAATCTTAATTGAATCGTAATTTCTAAAACTTAAAAGACCAACCGAATTGAGCCGTTTTATTGTGAGCGGCTGTATCTTCCCAAGCATCAAAAGCACGTACCGCGCGGGTGACAGCTAGGGCTGCAAAAATTCCAACTGCATTGGGTGATTCCCAAACACTGCCAGGTCCTTTTACATTCAGCATATTTTCATAAATATTTTTTTTGGGTAAATTTTCTTGAGCGTATAAATAAGCTCCACCTGCCAAAATCAGATCACATAAAAGATAAAGACTCATACTAACAAAAGTATCTCGGTTGGTAAAAAGAGGAGAATTCCATGAATTGTAACCTACCGAAGCCATCGGTGTAATCAAATTTAGACCTTGTGATACAATATGGTATTTTTCAGACAAAGGAACAGCAGACTCATGGGGAGGTTTTTGTAATAACTCCTGTTCCATGATTTGTTTCCACATTTTCTCTTGTCCTCTCCTCGGAGATTCAATACGAATGATGGAATCAGGAGAAGTTTTTCCAACTTTCCCTACATAGATATTAAAATCATAAGGATTGGTCCATCGGTGACGATATCGATAAACAAAACCTTGGGTTTTTTCATCTGCATAAAAATCAGGATCTAATTTGTTTAGAACGGCCAACAAACGAACGTTAACATCTTCTGGGCCACCCAATATTTCTACTGTTTCTCCAGCAAAAAGAGAATTGGGAAAAGAAAAACATATGATGATTAATAATAAAACTTCGATATAACGAGTTCGAAATCCTTGGTTAAAAATTTTCATGATTGGACCACTGGTAATTGAAGATAAGCATTGATCAAACCTAAGGAATTATAAGTAGCATGACATGCCATCGATATCCAAAGATTTCCTGTTTTAATATATAAATAACCGAAAAACATACCTACACCACAGATGATAAATGGTATAGCGACAGAAGTGCCTTCTCCGTAATGTAGCCAACCAAACAAAAGTGATACGATAAGAAGACCTTCTTGAGTCAAACCTTTATCGATAAAGGCTTTGAGTAAAAATCCTCGAAAGAAGATTTCTTCTAAAATTCCGGTGATGATTCCCACCACATAAATTCCCCAAGCAAGAAGATAACCGTTCCCATGCAGAGATTCGTAAAGTTTTTTCGCGAACAAACCAGATTCTAAAGGAACTGATAATCGCTCGAGTATCAATCCAAAGAATACAACTACGAAAAAACAGATCAACCCATTGATTATACCACGAAGCAAAATGGGGATCGATAACTCATCTTGTAAGTTGGTCACAGGGATTTGTAAGACTTTTTTATATAATAAATAACCGAGTCCCACATAACATAAAAACCATGGAATCGAAATTCCTAATAAGTAGTGAGGTTTATCAGTAAATACGAGTTCATAAAATTCACTGAATAAAATATTTGGATTTTCTATGATTTCTTTTTGGAACTGGTCTTTGATGGGAGTCACAACTTTTTGGTACTCAGCCAAAAGTCCTGAAAAATCCAACTTTCCTTCCGAGTATTCCTCGTACAGCGGTTGGATTTGCTCTTCTGGAATCCGGTGGTTTAAAACCGAATGGTTCACAAAGGCCAAAAAGAAGACGGAATAAAAAAAGGAACAAACATAAACGAGACCCAATGAATAGGCGGTGAGCCGAAAGATCTCAAAATATCGATTCTGCATCTGCCTTACAGTTCCTCAATTTCCGCAAGAAACGTCATCGTTTTTTTGGGAAAAGGTCGATAATCAGTTTAGAAGATTATGTCTAAAATCGTCGTTTTTCTCAAATGGACACTGATTTGGATCAGTTTGGGCTCCACTACCCATTTGTTTTCTGGACCTCTTACCCTTGCCAATTTAGACTACAGCAATCCTCTTTTAAAAAATCTTCGTTCCGAAATCAAAGAGAATCTAAGGATTTCAAAATCGGGAACAAAAAACGAATCCTTAATCCCACTCAAGTATTACCAATACAAAGTCCAAAAGGAAGATAATTTTTTCAAAATCATGGCTCGAACAGGAATGGATTTGGAAACCTTGTCGTCGGTGAATGAGCTGAGTTCCCCACATGATCTTTCCCCAGGAATGGTTTTGGAAATTCCTAATATGCGTGGAACGTTTCACCCAGAAGAAACAGAAGGGGATGACAAAACAAAACAAAGTTTAGCGAACAAATACCAAACCAATCCGAGCAAATTACAATATGATGCTGATCGTGGGAAATGGTTTTTACCTGGGATCTCTATGGGGAAATCAGAGAAATCATTTTTTTATGGATTTGGGTTTCAGTTCCCGCTAACAACCGCTATTATTTCTTCTAATTTTGGAAAACGATTAGATCCTTTCACAAAAAAAGAAACATTTCATGGTGGATTAGATATGGCCGCCAAACAAGGATCAGATGTATTTTCTTCGATGGAAGGAGAAGTGAGTTTTGTTGGATCCCAAGGTGGTTACGGAAATTTAATCATCATCAAACATAGTTTAGGATATGAAACACGATATGGACATCTTTTGAACTTTTCTGTAAAACAAGGACAAAAAGTAAAAAAGGGCCAAAAAATTGGGGAAGTTGGACAAACAGGTAGAGCGACCGGTCCACATTTGCACTTTGAAATTAGAAGAAATTCAAAAAGAGAAAGGCCTATTTTCCGTTCCCATTAAAAAAAGATTTTACGATCTATCTTGATTGTGTTACTTCTTTAAATTCAATGGACTTTGAAATTCCCCAAGAAGTAGAAACACTTCGCAAAAATATCCAATCCTTTATAACAGAAGAAATTATTCCTCTGGAAAAACATTACGACTATGAAAAAGGTCGAATGCCAGAAAACATTAACCAACAAGCGCGTGCTAAAGTAAAGGCAGCAGGTTTTTGGACACCACATCTTCCAAAATCAGAAGGTGGATTGGGTTTGGATTTAATCGGAACTTGTATCATATTTAGCGAACTGGGTCGTTCTCCCATCGCACCTTATATTTTCAATTGTGATGCACCTGATGAAGGGAATATGCATTTACTTTCCCTTGCGGCAACGGAAAAACAAAAAGAATTAATTTTACATCCACTCATCAAAGGAGAACTTCGCACTGGTTTTGCAATGACAGAACCATCTCCAGGAGCAGGATCCGATCCCACATCTTTACAAACCAATGCAGAAAAACAAGGGGATAAATACATTCTCAATGGTCGTAAGTGGTATTGCACGGGAGCCAATGGTGCCAAGTATCTCATCGTGATGGCAAAGGTGAATGGAAGTTTTCGGAAAACCACAATGTTTCTTGTCCCTACCGATGCGAAAGGTTACACTATGGTTCGTGAAATTGAACTCATGGGTTCACACGGCCCAGGAGGACATTGTGAGCTCAATTTTGAAAATGTAGAAGTACCTGAAGATATGGTTCTCGGTCGAGTGGGGGAAGGGTTTCGATTGTCCCAAGAAAGGTTAGGTCCAGCAAGGCTCACACACTGTATGCGTTGGACAGGAATGGCAAGAAGAACACTTTCGATTGCACGTAGTTATGCGAAAGAAAGAGAAGTGTTTAGTTCGAGGATCGCAGACCACCAAGGGATCCAATGGATGTTTGCCGAAAGAGCAACGGAAATTGAAATGGCATTCTTATTGACTCTCAAAGCTGCTTGGCTTTTGAAAATGGGAAAAGATGCAAGACAAGAAACCTCGATGGCTAAGTGGAAGGTGAGTGAGTCCTTGTGTAACACAATCGATATGGCGATTCAAATTTGTGGGGGAAAAGGTTACTCAAGAGACCTTCCTCTCGAATTATTCTACCGCGATGCAAGGGCCGCAAGGATAGCGGATGGACCATCGGAAGTGCACAAAATGGTCATTGGTCGAAACTATGTATCAGAGAAATGGGATTTTTAAGGATTCATGGACATTAAAGACTTACAAGAAAAGGTAGAACTCCATTTAACATCTGTTTGGAAAGAACCTGTGAAAGTTACCGAGATTTTTCATCTTAGTGGTGGTGCTTGCCAAGACAATTATGCATTGGAAATCCAATCGAATGTTTCCAAAAAATCTCTTGTTCTACGCACGGATAAAGGAGGAAGCCTGCTTTCTTCTTTATCCAAACGAGATGAATTCAAAGTGGCAGAACTTGTATACAAAGCTGGTGTCAAAACACCAACTCCTGTATTTTTAGAAGAAGAATCATCTGTGATCGGTTCTCCTTTTTTCCTAATGGAAAAAATTGCAGGCAAAGCAACAGGTCGTTACATTACAAAAGACAAAGAATTAGATGGATATCGCAAAACCAAGATGGTAAGTGATTTAGCATCCAATTTAGCAAAACTCCATACAGTTGTTCCTGAAATGGTAACAGATTCAGACCTCAAACAAAAATTAAAATTGGTTCCGATCGACAACTATATCTCACAATCCATTACCGACTTACACCAATCACTTGACGAACTACCGGAAGCTCATCCTGCTATTGAATTGTGTTTGCATTGGATGGAATTACATGCACCTAACATCGATAAAATTGTTTTGGTTCATGGGGATTATCGTACAGGAAATTTTATGATGAATGCCGAAGGTCTGCAAGGGATTTTAGATTTTGAATTTGCCCACTTTGGAGATCGTCACGAAGACATAGCTTGGTTGTGTATGCGAGATTGGCGATTTGGACGAATTGGTAAAGAGGTAGGTGGGTTCGGTGACAGAAAGGATTTTTACAAAGCTTACGAAATGACTTCTGGAATCCCAGTGGATCCATACAAAGTCACTTTTTGGGAAATTATGGGAAATATACGTTGGGCGATTGGAAGTGCTCAACAAGCAGAAAGGCATTTGTCTGGGAAAGACAAAGGTATCGAACTTGCGTCCATCGGTAGAAGGACAGCAGAAATGGAATGGGAAGCCATGCGTCTCATTGAGGAATTGGAAAATGCAGTATAGACCTGATGCAAAAGAATTACTTTCTACCATCCAAGAGTTTATGATGAAAGAATTACTTCCGAAGTTGGAAGGGGATGATTTGTTATCTTACAAAACTCTTGTGTCTTGGAATATGTTAGGTGTGATCGCAAGAGAATTTGAAAATTCTGAATACACCAAATCTTGGTTGGAAATTTTAGATTCTAAACTTTTACTCTCCGACTTAGAAACTAAATATCCTATGGATATCTTTCAGAAACTGACTAAAAAAGAAAGATCCCAAGTTTTATATGAGTGGAACCAACAATTGGCAAAAACAATCCGAAACCAAAATGAAATTTCGAAAACGAATGACACAGAAATTCGATTGGATCCTTCTCCCAAAGGAAAAGTTTGGAATTTGGTAAAATCTCAATTAAAAGAAAACCTTTCTGTTTCCAATCCGAGGTTCCAAACCTAAATGTCCTATTTGTATTTAGTGCGACATGGGCAAGCAGATCGACTGGGTAAAAATTATGACCAACTAACAGAACTTGGATGGAACCAAGCAAAACTCTTAGGAGATTATTTCAAAAGTCAGAGAATTGAATTCGATTCTGTTTATACAGGTTCCTTGAACCGTCAAAAACAAACTGCCGAAGCCATTATCAAAAGTTTTACCAACGATCGTTTTTGTATTCCTGATCCTGTAGAAGATTCCGCTTGGGATGAATTTGACTCTCGGATGTGGTTGGGTATTGCCGCAAAAATTCGAAACACAAACGAACATTTTGCAAATTTATATGAATCGTACAAACACGCTTGGGAAGAAGGTAAAGAAGAAACACGACGTTATTTCCAAGAGCTCATCCAACTTGTGTTAGCGGATTGGGTAAATGGAGTTTGGGATCCTGTGGAACCATATACATTTACAGAATATGTCGAAAAAGTTTCCCTTGGACCAAAACATATTCCAAATGATGTCAAAAGCACTTTAGTTGTTTCATCTAGCACTCCCATTGCGATTATGATGGGTTTGTCTTGTAAAATGAATCCTAAAGAATTTCCGATTTTTATGAAATCAATTTTGAATTCTTCTTTAAGTGTATTTCGTCGTGAAAACAATCATTGGGAACCTGTGTGTTGGAATGCAACTCCCCACTTACAAGATCCCGACCTGATTACCATTGTATAAAACAAACGTTAGGGTTGGGTAAACGTAGAAAGTAATTTCACTCGATTTTTTGCTTTTTGTCCCCAGCCAGTTCTTGGATAATTTTTATACAAATGATCCATAGCCGCAAGTTCTTCCTCATTGGTTTTACTATAGCGGACTGTAATTTTAGGTTCTTCTTGGAATTTAAAATCCACTGAAACATGAAAAGTTCCCATAAACACAACGGTTCCTGGTTGTAAATCCACTCTTGACTTTCGAATCTCATCTAAGTCAAAATCAATATCTATTTTGTTTGGTTGTTTGGTGCTACTAAATGCAAAATCAGAAGCGCCACGATTCAATAAATGTATGGCATCAAAGATTTCGTATTGGCCTTCTTTTAAGTTTTGAAAGTAATAATAATGACCCGAACTTTCACTATATTCGATAGTATTTTCGCCTTTTCGTAACGTGACTTTTTGGAATCGAGGATCGATAAGTTCATCCAAAATCATTTCATCTTTCACAATGGTCATGTTGACGATGATCAAACTACTTTGCGAATTTTTAGGACCAAAACTGGAACACTCCGGAAATAAATAAGTCACCAAAAAAAGAATCAAAAACTTTCGAAATAATCCAGAGGAGATACGTTCCCATCTGGAGACTTTTTTTTCCATTGCCACTTCGGTATTTTCCTCATTCCCGTTAGGTTGGTTTGGATATTCGGAATTTGAACTCATATGTGAGATTGTCCTTAACCCATTGGGTATTGAATTTTTTTGGAAACAGCATTGATCTCAGATAAAATCTCATCCGAAAGAATGACATCTGTCGCCTTCAATGACTCTTCTAATTGTTCGACTGTATTGGCGCCAATGATGGTAGAGGCAACGAAATCATGTTGTTTACTCCACGCTACAGACATCACGGTAGAACTCATGCCATACTTCGCTGCAATTTCCATTAATTCTTTTGTGGAAGCTAATGTGTATTCGTTTAAAAAACGATTCGACATTCGTTTTTGTCTTTCCCCTTCCACCATATAACGCACAAAACGTGCTCCTTCTGGTTTGGTTGCACCATTGTACTTACCAGTTAAAACTCCTCCTGCTAAAGGAGAATAAGGAAGTAAGGATACACCTTCTTTGCGACAAACTTGTGCTAACTCATCTTCAAAACGACGATTGAGAATGGAAAAATTATTTTGAATGGAATCATAACGAATCAAATTGTATTTGTCCGAAGTCCAAAGACTTTTCATAAGTCCAAAAGATGTTTCGTTCGAACAACCCGCGTAACGAATTTTCCCTTCTTCTTTTAATTCCGTCAGTGCTTCCATGGTTTCGTCATAAGAAACATCATGATCTGGCCAATGAGTTTGGTACAAATCAATTGTCTCAACACCTAATCTCTGTAAGGAGCCTTCGATAGCGCGACGAATATGATATTTGTCGAGAGCTGTTTTTCCTTCGCGAAGTGGTGGACTAAACCATCCGTGGCCTGGTCCTGCCACTTTGGTTGCCAGGATGATCCCATCTCTCGGTTTTGTTTTTAACCATTTACCAAAAATTTCTTCTGTTCGGTGAACCCAAGATTTTTGCGGGGGAACAGGATAAATTTCTGCTGTATCATAAAAATCAATACCTGCGTCATATGCTCGATCTAAAATTCGAAACGCCTCATCTTCGTTACATGAAGATCCAAAAGTCATGGTTCCCATACAAATTTCGGAAACCACCATTCCTGTTTTGCCAAGTCTTCGTTTTTTCATGTTATTTTTTAATTAAAAAAGTTTTGAATTGGTTTTTAGGATCACTCCATTCAATCACATGATCCTTTACTTTAGCCTTAGTTGGTCCTCGTTGCATGGCACGATACAAATCTTCTATAAAAAGTTTGTCCCCTTCTACCACAGCTTCGACTTCCCCATTCGGTAAGTTTTGTGTATAACCTTTGAGTCTCATTTCTTGGGCTTTTTGTAAGATATAATATCGAAATCCCACACCCTGTACGGTTCCCCGCACTAAAATTCTTGCTCTCGCTTCTTCTGATTTTCCCAAAGATTGTCTCCTACAAATACCTTACTTGGTTTTCACATTCTCTGCAATGTAATTTTGAATCGCTGATTTAAAAAGAGGAACAAACTTTTCATAAACGGGTCGTTTGAAGTCAACCACTGCTTGGACTGTTTCCTCTAATTCCATATGACGAATGGTCAAAAATTCTTGTTCATGGTGGACTAGGTCACACTCATCTAAACCACCATCCCAATAAAACAAAATCCATCTTTGTAATTGTCCCCGAAACTTTTGTAAATGGGAATTGAGTCCTAAATTACTCGGAAAATCGTATGGAATCCAATCTGGATATTCTGTTACATAAATCGCTTTTTTGATTCCAAGTTCTTCGTATAATTCGCGTTTAGCGGCTTCTAGATAATCTTCTTCTTCATCAATTCCTCCTTGAGGAAATTGCCATGAACCAGGAAATTGAGTCCTTTCACCGACAATGACTTTTCCCAAAGAGTTAAATACTACCATGCCTACATTTTTGCGGTAGGGTTTGTTTGTCATAATCGTTAGAATGTCTCTCTCATTCATTTTCGCAAGAAATTCCTTAATTTTTTGTTTCTTGGGAAATCCGTGGTTTCAATCTTGGGATTAGGAGATAGTATGAAGATCATTTTGGTTCGTCACGGTGAGGCAGAGAACTCCACACCTACCATTTCCGATTCACAAAGAGAACTTACCGACAAAGGAATCAGTGATATTCATAAAATTGGAAAGTTCATCAAAAACTCATCTTTATCTGTGAAACAAGTTTATTACAGTCCTTATACAAGAACCAAACACACTGCAGAAATTTTATCGGAAGAATTGAAATACAACGGGGAAATGGTGGCTTCGGATGATTTGGCGGCTGGTCGGGGATGTTCTGACATCGTCTCTTGTTTAGTGAATTTTACCAATTCCGATACAGTTTTGTTAGTTGGTCATAATCCTGATATTACTTATTTTGCCGCACAACTTCTTGGAAATTCCAGTTTGTCTGAAAATTTGGTTTTCCAACCTGGTTCCACTATCGCCATCAATGTTGCTCGTGAAAAATTCAACCACGGCCAAATCATCTGGGCCATCTCACCTGATAATTTAGGATCATAAGTCAGTTTCCACTTTCTAAAATCAGTAAGACTTGACCAAGTTTGTAAGATTCAGTTTTTGGATTTCATAACACGGGGTGTAGCGCAGCGGTAGCGCACTTGTCTGGGGGGCAAGGGGTCGCCGGTTCAAATCCGGTCACTCCGATGTTACATTGTTTTTTTTTTCAAAAAGCCCAGCAGGTTTGAGCACAAACCTGCCGGTAGAAAATTCAGGATGGTGAGATGAAAAAATAAAACCTTAGGAAGGTTTGTTGTCTTTGCCTTCTTTTACTTTGTCGAGATACTTCACAACATTGTCTTTGAGCTCTTCAATTCGAACGATTCCCCAAGCTACACCCATTTTTACTTTTAGGGCTTTGTCACTCGTGTCACTTTCCCCTTGTTCTTTCAGCTTTTGAAAGTTGGTTTCAAATTGGCTTTTTTTCTCGTTTAGGTCCTCGACGAGTTTCTCCCAAACTTCTTTCGAAGTTTTGACAGCACCAATTCCGGCATTCACGATATCTTGTAGTTTGTTTTCCACGTTGCTCATCGGAAAGGACTCCTTCTGGTTTCCATTATTTTGCACTGCACAATAATGTCGAGAAAGAAATTGATAGTGGAAAGTGAATTTTTAGGGTAAACTACCCAAATGCACGTGACTTCGCTTCGACTTCTCATCCTCATTTTCTCCTTTTTGCTAGTTTTGGTAAGCTGTGGAGGGCAAATCCAAGAGAAACCAATCGCTGGTTGTGAACGAATTTCGGGCACACCTGGACCAGAAGACTTTGATCTCATCCGAGAAACTTCCACTGTCATTGTTTCTTCCCATGAAAGGAGAAATGGCCTAAAAGACATTGGAGCCTTATATGAAATTTCCTTTGCCGATCCAAAACAGAAATTAGACGCAAAAAAAATAGAAACCAATTACCCAGAGAATTTTAGACCACATGGGATTAGTTATGCGAAGGTAAATGGTGTGGATACTTTGGCTGTCATCTCCCACACACTCCAAGAGGATAATCCACATACACTTGAGATCTTTGAACGTTCCAAAACAGGCAAATGGACACATACTAAAACTTTAAGTGATCCTTCTCTCACAAGTCCAAATGATATTTTTATGAACGAGTCTGGTGAAATTTTTTCTTCTAATGACAATGGAACAAGTAATGCAATTCGCAAGTATTGGGACATGATCATTCGCAGTGCAAGAGCAGATATTTCCTATTATGATGGCAAAACCTTTCAAAATTTAGAAGTTCCTGTGATGCTTGGAAATGGAATTTATATTCGTAAAAAAGGCAATCAAGAGTTATTGTATCGTTCAGTGTTTTCAGAAAAAGCAATTCGTGTGTATGAAGTGAATCGAGTGAATGGCAAAATCAATTTGCAATATTTAGAATCGATTCAGATCGGTGCGGGACCAGATAATATCTTAGAAGATGATTCTGGAATGTTATGGCTTGCCGCCCATGATTCTACTTATAAATTCATTCGCCATGTCATGAACCGAACCAACTTAGCACCTACTCGAGTTTTCAAAATCAATCCAGAAACAAAAGAAATCACGGAAGTGTATGCCAACGAAGGGGCAGAAATTTCTGCAGGAAGCACGGGTCTTGTGTACAAAGACAAACTACTCATCTCCCAAGTGTTTGAAGATTTCCTTTTGGTTTGTCCAAAACCTTAAAGTAATGATGTGAGAATTTGTTCAAATGTAGAGACTCGCTTTTAACAAAGTATGAAATACATTGCACTATTTAGAGGAATCAATGTAGGAGGGAATCGAAAAGTTGATATGAAACAATTAAGAACCCTCTTTGAATCCTTAGGCTTCAGTCAGGTTTCCACGTATATTAACTCTGGTAATATTCTTTTTGAATCAGAGTTAGATACCAAATCCGTTTTAATGAAAATTCAAAACTGTTTTCATAATACCTTTGATTTTGAAATCCCAACCATCGTTAAGACGGAAAATGAAATGAAAAAAATAGCCAAATCAATTCCAGAGGAATGGCAAAATGATCCAACACAAAGAACGGATGTGGCCTATTTGTTTCCAGAAGCTGATTCCAAAAAAATCATTGAGGAACTTCCTCTCAAAATAGAATTTTTAGAGATTCGTTATATCAAAGGCGCCATCTTTTGGAATATCAAACGAGAAAATGTAAACAAAAGTCAATTGGCAAAACTCATCAGCCATAAATTGTACAAATCCATGACGATCCGTAATGTAAACACTGCTAGATTTTTAGCAGGTGAAAAAGAGTAAAATTAATATAGAGATCCAACATTTTCTCTAACCTCTGGAAAATATTTTGGAGACTAAGTTTTAAATCCACCAGTGGTTTGGTAGTTTAATCTAATATTTTGGAAAACTTCATATATTTAGTAATCATCTCGAAATTACGTTTCAGATAAGTTTCTACATTGATTACCATCTCAACCTAATCCCTTCAATACTGCCTCAATCGTATCCACTAACAAGGATTCTCTGTTCTCATGACAATGTTGGGCCACAAGTTTAGGGTGAGTGAAAGCCGCTCCTGCCGAAATCAGAATTTCTGCCACAAGGTTCACATCACGTTTTTTGATTTTTTTTTGGTTTATGGCTTCTGTGACCAAACTAGACATTTGGATTCGCATATTGGACAAGTGGGTTTGAATGAAGGGTTTTGACTCTTCTGCTGCCATATCAAATGCTTTGTACAATTCAGGATCCAGTTTTACTTTTTCCAATTTCATTCGGTGTAAATTTAGAAACCATGTAAGGATTTTTTGGATAGGATCCCGTTTTTCAGTTACAAGCAAATCTTGTTTCTCATCCAATCTTTTGAGCCATCGTTCCGAAACAGCATCAAAAAGTGCAGTTTTGTCTTGGAAATGGGAATAGAGAGCCGCATGGCTAATCCCCATTTCTTTGGCTACATCCACCAATCGAACTTTTTCAAATCCTTTGGCCCGCATTTGGTCGATCGCAATTTCCACCGCTTTGTCTTGGATTTCCGAGGCTGTGAGACCGGTTCTTGGCATAAGGAAAGTTTCCGGGGAAAATCGGGAGGGTCAATCTCAAATTACAAAACGAAAAAAATGTCAGTTTGCGAACTTACGGACTTGATTTTTTGTAACTTACAAAATAATGTAAATGTAACTAAGGAAAAGGTAAATATAATGCAATTGAATGGAAATACAATCCTCATCACTGGGGGAACAAGTGGGATCGGTCTGGCTCTTGCAAAACGATTCTCTGATTTGGGAAACCAAATTTTAGTCTGTGGAACCAATGTAAAGAAATTGGAAGAGATTCAGAAAACATATCCCAAATGGGGGACTTATCTTCGTGATATTTCTAAAGCTGATGAGAGAGAAAAATTGTTTCAAGAAACTACAAAAGATTTTCCAGAACTCAATGTACTATTCAATAATGCAGGGATCCAACGGTATCCTAAATTAAACGAACTAGAACCTTGGACAGACTTAGGAAAGGAAATCGATGTAAATTTAGGAGCGCCCATTCATCTTTCTATGTTATTCGCTAAACACCTGTTTGCAAAGAAGAATGCGGTCATTTTAAATACAACTTCTGGTTTATCCCATATACCTTTGGCGTATGCTCCAGTGTATAGTGCCACAAAAGCAGCATTACATTCCTTCACATTGACCTTACGATTTCAATTTCGTAATCAACCCATCGAAGTCATTGAAGTATCTCCACCGATGGTTGATACCGATTTGGGAATCCCTAACACACATACGGCGGGACTCAATTTGGACGTGTATGCGGATAGTGTGATAGAGGGACTAAAAAAGGGAGATTTAGAAATCACCACTGGTTTTTCAACAGTGACAGCGAATGTGAGTCGTGAACAAAAGAATGAAATCTTTTTATCAATGAATTTGGCTCGGAGCACTTCCAACTAAAGAACGACCTACAAAGGCACAAGCGATGGCGTCCCAAGAGTCGTCGTGGCCTGTTAGATCTTTAAATCCTAAAATCATTTGGATGGCAGCACGCACTTCTTTTTTGGTCGCGTTCCCCTTGGCAGAGATTCCTTTTTTGATTTGTGTGGCCGTAAGGGAAACCATCGGGATCTGGTTTTCTCCCAAGGTGAGTAAAATCACTCCGCGAGATTCGGAAACCTTCATCCCCGTAGTCGTGTTTTGCACAAAAAACAGTTCTTCGACGGCCGCACATTCCGGTTGGAATTCAGTAAGAATTGCCTGGAGTTCCCTGTGGATTTGCAATAAATTATCAGGGGAAGGGGTTTTCGGAGTCACTTCGATGGTTCCGTATCCCAATAGGCTTGGGTTACGGCGTTGTCCCTCGGGGAAGGACAAGATGGCATAGCCCACTCGGTGGGACCCTGGATCAATTCCGATAATTTTCAATTATTTCTTTCCTAAAATCTATCTTCGGACAGTTTTCACTGACTCAAAGCCAAAACCTAGTCTAAAAATGAAAATGACAGGGTACTTTCCTTCCGTATAGTGGAAGAAAACCACCCGCAGGAACGTTAAACACATGACCGCAACGGCAGTGAAACTCGAAAAATCCCAGGCGGAGAAGGCATTGATCGCCCAAGCCGCCCTCCTCAATGAAGTTACGAAACGACTCGCACAGAAAAATTCCGACAACGGTAAAGTTTCCATCAGCAAAATGGACAAAACGCAACATGTGTTTTACCAACTTGCTTGGATGACAGCACAACAACGTGTAGCTGAAAACTTCATCGTATATGCTTGGGACGCTTCCAAAGGAACTGGTGAATTGGAACAGAAAATGGCGCTTACATTTGTGGCGGAAACTGTTTCTAACATTCGTTCTGAACTCGCAGCGCGTCCTGCAGAATACGAACTTACCTACCAAGAATTATTCTCTAAATTGTTTTCCGATGAAATCAATGCGTTTGTTGAAGCCGCATCGAAAATGGAAAACTACGAAGCCATCGTAGACAAGATTGTTGATCTTGGACATTTCGGTGCTTACGGACTTTCGGAAGACCACGAAAACTTCCGTGGAATTTTCAAAGACTTTGCTGAGAACGTAGTTGTTCCTCACGCAGAACATGTTCACAGACATGATGATTTGATCCCACAAGAGATCATCAATGGCCTTCGTGACATGGGATGTTTTGGTCTTTGTATTCCAGAACAGTTTGGTGGAATCCAACCAAACGATCGCCCTGACAACATCTCGATGTTAGTGGTAACAGAAGAACTTTCTAGAGGCTCACTCGGAGCAGCAGGTTCCCTCATCACTCGTCCTGAAATTATGTCGAAGGCCCTCCTCAAAGGGGGAACCGAAGAACAAAAAAATAAATGGTTACCACTTCTTGCTTCTGGTGAAAAATTTGCAGGGATCATGGTAACAGAACCTAACTACGGTTCTGATGTTGCCGGAGTTTCTGTAACAGCAAAAGAAGTAGAAGGTGGATTTGTCATCAATGGAGTCAAAACTTGGTGTACATTTGCAGGGTATGCAAACTTACTTCTCATCCTTTGCCGTACAGAGTCTGACCCAAGTCTCAAACACAGAGGTCTATCAATCCTACTTGCTGAAAAACCATCCTTTGAAGGACATGAGTTCAGCTACAAACAAGAAGGTGGTGGTTCCATCCAAGGAAAAGCAATCGGAACGATTGGTTACCGTGGAATGCACTCTTACGAAGTTTCTTTTGAAGACTACTTTGTTCCAAAAGAAAACCTACTTGGTGGCGACGCAGGTCGCGGAAAAGGTTTTTACTTCCAAATGGAAGGATTTGCTGGTGGAAGGATCCAAACGGCAGCACGTGCCAATGGTGTGATGCAAGCAGCTCTCGAAGCAGCACTTCGTTATTCCCAAGAACGTAAAGTGTTCGCAAAACCAATTTACGATTATACTTTAACAAAGTTTAAAATTGCGAAGATGGCAATGATCACACAAGCCACTCGCCAATACACAAACTATGTAGCAACGTTACTCGATGACCACAAAGGCCAAATGGAAGCAACACTTGTGAAATTGTATGCATCCAAAATTGCTGAGTGGGTGACTCGTGAAGCAATGCAAATTCATGGTGGTATGGGTTATGCGGAAGAATATCCAGTATCACGTTACTTCGTGGATGCTCGTGTATTCTCTATCTTTGAAGGTGCGGAAGAAGTAATGGCTCTTCGTGTAGTAGCGAAAGACCTTCTTGACCAAGCTCTCGCTTCCTAAATAGAAGAAGCTAAAACGGAGGAGTTTTCTCTTTCGTTTTAGATCCAACTAAAACATTTTGTTGTATGTCATAAAACATACGACATGATCGAGTGAATAGCCCGAGAAATCGGGCTTTTTTATGTTTAAATTTAGAATCTAAATAGATAATGTTCTTTCCTTCTTTAGAAAAAAAGTCTAAGGTATTGTCTAAATCTTATCTCTGTTATATGAAGTTACAGTTCGTATTTTATTTCAGTGTTCTTTTGGTTTTGCAAATGTCTTGCAAAACACCAATGCCAGAACTCAGTTCCGAAGCAAAACTTTCCAAAAGCAAAACCATTTCCATTCGATGGACCACTACGGATCCCATACTTGCCAAAGTATTTCCAGAGGTATTTCCTGTTCCCCCGGCAGTTTTATTAGAGGACCAGGTAAATGTTGCCGATCTTACAACCGTTCCGATGGCACCACCTGATCCCAATCAGGCTCCCATCATCACAAAACCAAAACCCATAAGTCCAAATGAACTTCCGCGTTGGGATAGAGGATTTGAACTCACCAATATCGACAACTTAACTCTTGTCATTCGGAGTGAAAGCCAAAGGCCATTCAAAAGTATTGGAATCAGTTTACTTGCTCTCACAATGATGTATTACGGAACGATGGAAACAGAAGCAGAACTCGTTTGGACTTCTGGAGAAACCAATTTACATCGGATTTCTTTTTTATCCACTGATGAAACCATTTGGGCTCCCATGCCATTTTATATTGGAACAGGTTCGAGTATCGTAGCTCCCATACTCAATTCCAATCGATATCCTTCTCATTTACAAAAGTATTGTGTCCAAGAGAAACCAACAAAACTTCGGGAATCCATGGAACAATCCAAAACAGAAAACTGTAAAGAGTATGAACTTTTTTTACGCCGATTGTTCTTACAAAATTATGATGCCATTCATTTACAATTATCGGAATGGGAAAAACGAAACCAAGATTGGTTCCAACCTTAAACGGATCTATGGATTTCTCTACGAACCAAATGTTTTTACCTTCACAAATTATTTTCAAAATCAGAATCCATTTCAAAAATCCATTAGTGGACTTTGGATCACCAAACCAACGATTGGGATCACAAAATCGATTGCGAAATCGAGCTAAGCGTCTAGTTACAATCCTACTTTTATTTGGTTTCTCATTGTCTCCTATCTCCCACCTGCATTCCATTTCGCTTCCGAAAGAAAATTGGAGTGTTGTGTTATATGGTGGAATCTTTTCGACAACGGATCTAATTCCCATTGTCTTTCGCCAGAAGACTGATTATAAAGAATCGTATATAGGAACGATTGGAGTCACTCGACCCCTTGAATATCGGATTCGATGGTTTGATTTTTTATGGGAAGCAAATGTCACCAAACATTTTGGCGAAATGAAACATTGGGAAACAAACGCATTTTACATTGTCAAAATCAATCGAATCTATGATTCTCCCATCAGTCTCTCACTTGGGGAAGGATTGTCCTTGGCATCCGAAAATCCAAGATTGGAGAATAAAGCGAAAGGTTATTATTTAGAAACTGGCCTGCAAAAAGATGCCATAGAGTCCAGAGCACTTCTCAATTATATGATGGTAGAGGTAAGTTCGTATCTTCCTTTTGAACGAAAAACGGAAATCTTTTTACGAGTTCACCATCGTTCTGGAATTTTTGGTTTGTATTGTCCACCCGACCCCAATTGTGGTTCGAATTTTATTTCCTATGGTTTTAGAACTGCCTTTTAATTTCAGTTAGGCGAGTGATTTCAAAAGTGTAATTCTGGAATCGATTGTATTCCATTCTTCCACCTTCCAGTTCCATTTGATTTTTTTGAGAAAGTTTGATTGAACCAGAAGATGTGCGTGAATTTGATTCCAATCTGCTTGGAACACATACAATCTTTATCCCACGAATTCATTTTTGCATTTTGAATTCGTAGGATACGTTTCTATTTTGTGATTAAAAACTAGTTTGCAGGATTTGTTACTGGTTCTTTGATCCAGTCGTATTTGGCTTCTTTGTGTTTCCCTTGTTCCACGAGTGACTTTAAATTTAATAAAGTTTCGTAAGGAGTGTCAGTTAACACCATGTTGATGACCGATTGTGGAACCGATCCACCTGGCTCAAAATGAGCTTGGTATTCGATTTTGGTTTTGCCATTTGCAAGAGGAATGAGTTTCCAATATCCTTCAAATGCTGGCATTCTTGTGACACCCGATGGAGCGGCCTTTGCATTGGAATCTAATCGTTTCATCTTCATCGTCGTGGTAAGAGTCTTTTCGTTTTGTTCAAAACTTCGGTCCATGATGACATCGCGATCATTCACAGGCCATGGAGCACCATTTCGCAAATATACGGATGATTTTTTTTCGGAACCAGAAAGGACAGAGAGTTCCTTACATTGGTGGTATAAGTTTTTGCAAGATTGTGGATCGACTAGAAGGGCGATGATTTGAGAAATGGATGCGTCTACTTCTGTTTTACCTAAAAACTCTTCGATATTCGAACCTGCCACAGGCCTTGTGAGAATTTGAATTCCTTTTTTTCGTTTGGCTTCCGACCACTCTGGAGCTTGGGAAAAAAGTGGAAGAGCATTTGTAATTAGGATACATCCTAAGAGAATTTTGAATATCGTCTGTGTTTTGATCATGGTTACCTGCCTATTTGCGTATGGATCAGTGGTCTTACTGTTTCTGCAAAGAATAATGAGGTTGAAGAAGGTGGTAACAAGTTCAATCCATTTTTTCTTCCCACATTATTGACTGCAAGGATTGCCATATAACTTCTATTTTTATCCAACCAAGGGAAAAATCCATTGATTCCAATGCTATGTGAGATCAAATCTTTATCACATTCGGAAGGAACATCGGTAACCGTACAAAACCTCCAATTTCCCAATCCATATTGCCATCGGTAACCAAAGGCAGAAAATTGAGAGTATCCAATTTTGGCTCCATTGTATTGGTCTGCCAGAATTTCCGTCACAGAAGTGGTAGAGAGAAAGGTATTCACATTGGTTCCGCTAGAATTCTTTGCTGTTCCATTGGTTAGTAAAACATTCAACATCCCAGCGTAGTGCGAAGGTGAAATTGATAAACCATAGGCACCTGACAAACTTCCATCAGTATCTTCTCCAGTGCGAAAATTCCCTCGCCAAACAGCTTGGCTTGCATCCCAACCAAGGGGGGTTACAATCAACTGGGTAAATAAAGTATCCCATGATTGATTGCAAGATTTTTCTAACATCCGTTGTGCGACGGCCATATGGTTCGAATTGTATTGGTAGAGTGCTCCTGGAGTCCCTGTGGATTGGTCCCGGATCTCATTCACACAACTGTCTTTTTGTGTATTTGAAGCACCCAGTGGCAAAGTGGAAATACAACTGGCTTGGCCTGAACCATTTCCACCACCCGCATTCAATCCCGAAGTAAAGGAAAGTAATTGGCGTAAGGTGATATTGGCATACGTTCCCGTCCAACCAAAGACTTGGCCCGTGGTGCGAGAAAGTGTGATTGCACCGGCAACTGCTCCGTTATTGCAAGAGTTTTGTGCTACTGTTCCACAATCACTTGCAGTATTAGCATTACAATCAATGGCTCGCATGACCGTAATCGCCGTCACCCATTTGGATCCAGAGGCAATGGGTTTGTAAGTGTTATAATCTAAGACTGACTGCCTTGCATAAATTCTAGAACCGTTTTGGTCATACACTTGGAAACTCGCACCTTCATCCGTTGTTTGCGCGTACTCGTCAAAACAGGAATCCAAACTAAAACAGGAACCTAAGATTCCAGCAAATAAGATAGAACGAGCTTCTTTGTTTGTTTCCACGGATTTTTGGCATTGGAAAAAAAGGATTAAGAGACTAAGAAAAGCAAATTGAGATAATCGATTGTGTTTCATACAAATTCTCCTTAAAATCGAATTGGCTCGAGTGTGATGATTTTGCCTGTATTTTCAAGATCACAGGAAGCAAACTCAGGTAATAATAATGCATCTCTCGCGACTCCCCCAACAGTTGTTAGGCCATCATAAACACTGCCCAATATAACGGCACCTTTCGTCCGAATGTCGGATTCACATTGTAAAACAGATGATTCCATAAATTGTTCATTGTCTTCGATTTTAGAAGTGAAAGAAAACAATGCCTTGGCTAAAAAACCATTGATGAGGAGTAGTGGTGAGATGGGGCCCTGGCCACCTTTCATTCCAGATTGGGCTAACCAAAATGCTGAAGCAGTTGCTTCTGCTTCTTGGATTGCCTCTGAAATCCTTTTTTTTGCCTCAGACCCTTTGACAGCCCCATAGGTCTGAATTCCGATTCCTTCGGTGATCATACAATTTGTGATGAAAGATAAGAAAAGAATGGATAAAATGATTTGTTTCATAGAAAACTGAACCTCATACAGAAATGAAAAATTGGGAACAAACAAACCTTCAAAACCAACCGAGAATCCCCGAACCGGAATTGATGGAAGAACCCAATCAAGTTGCTTCTTACGCCAATGCCGATTTTGAATCCGCGCATTCGATGATCATAAAACAGTTTCAAAATAGACTTCCTCTCCAATTTTCGCCACACTCAGTGTTAGACTTAGGATGTGGACCTGGAGATATGTCTTCTCGTCTGTTCCCGTTATTTCCTAATGCACATTTCACGTTTGTTGATGGCTCCAATCACATGTTAGATTTTTGTAAGAAGCGCCTTTCTACTTTCAACGGGGAAAAAAGAAACAATAAAATGATTTTTAAAAACGAACTCATCCAAGAGTTTGTTCCCGAATCTAGTTATGAACTCGTGTTTAGTAATTCACTTTTACACCATATCCATAATCCGTATGAGTTTTGGTCTGCGATCCAAAGGTCAGTGGATGATGAGAGTTTTATCTTTATTTGTGATTTGTTGCGACCCAGTTCCATTGCAGAGGCACACCAACTAGTCGAACGTTATGCGAAGAACGAAACAGAAATTTTAAAACAAGATTTTTTCAATAGTTTACTTGCGGCTTTCCGATGGGAAGAAGTGACAGAAATGATTTCAATAATTCGAATGAGTCATAAACTGAATGTAGAAGTTATTTCCGATCGGCATTGGATTTGTTATTCCAAACCCAAAGTTTGAGTTTAGAGGGAAACCATCTGGATCGAATGGAATAACCAATCGGTTACAGTTTCAGGGATCGGTTTTTGACAATGACTACATTCACTGGCATCCACTTCAGGCAATGGCGCTCCGCAGTTTTCACATGACATCTCTGAAAATCCTAATGTTTTTGGCCTTTCTTTTGGCAAAACCAAACTGATATGAGATCGCCTGTGTTCGGGTAGAAGTCCTTTTTTTCGTGCGACACTCCAACGGATTTCACATGTCATTTGATGGGGTGTGGATTGACTTTCATATCCAACCAAATGACATGATCCGACAACTGGGGTAAACATCGGTTCTTTACCAGAAACACCTAAGTTTTGATAGGAATCCCTTGTTGCTTCTCGATGAAGGATTTGGCTATTGGGGGTGGATAAAAAGTGAATGTATTTCCAAAATACAGTAGCCGCTCTGTCTTCTAATAGTTGTTTTGCGACACCTTCTGGTAAATTTTTCAGTTTGGATTGTTTGGCAGAATCCCATTCCACAGTTTGTGTAATTTCTGTGAGTACCCAATCCGCTTCCCCTGAATTATAGATACCATCGCAATACTCACAACGATTCGTGGTATGCGAAAACTTGGCAGATGCTCCACAACTTGGGCATAAATCATGGATCAAATCAATCTTAGGTTTCGTTTGTGTGGATAGTTTTCTCGTATAAGAATGGATTTCTTCATACGTGCTAAAACTTGTTTTTTCTAAACTGTTTTGGATTTCTAATTCCGAGGTTTGTTTGGGAAAGGTTTTGTCTTTGGTTTTACACTTCAATTTTAAGTGTAAGGTTAAATAATCGGATTCCATGGTTTTGTCGATGATCTGGACTGATACAACCGAGAAATCTTTCATTCGATTCACTTCCCCATCCACTAACTTCATCAAATGCAGTTGGATCGAAAATCTTTGAAATACGGCAGCAGAAAGAAAATTTCGGACAGGTTCCATCGTACCTTTGTCCCAGGCAGATACCGTTTTTTCGGTAATAGAAATTACCTTATTCCGAAAAAGAGAAAAATCAAAGTTTGGATCATACTTTCTAATTTCAGAGAGAATGGTTTGGTAGGATTCTTTTTTGGATCTTTGGTGTTTTTTTCGGTTCACAAACACAAAACCCGTGATGAGAAAAACAAGGCTTGTGATTCCCATTGTGATGAGATGCCCCAAATGATTTCCAGACCCTGGAGAATGGAAAAATGCATTGAGAACCGCATAATAAATGAGAATTGGATTGTATGTGATCTGTTTGTTCTCTTCCCTCAACCTGAGATAAATGGAATACTCAGAAGGAATGGGGTCATTCCAAACCAAGGAAAAACCATCCGATTCCCATTTTGGTTCCACAGGGATCACTAAACTTGACTCGTTTGCAATTTCAGAACAATATTCGCAAGCAGTGAACACCAATTCCATTTTTGTAAGTTTTGGATCAATTCCAGATTCGCATAATGCCCGTAAGGAGAATGATTGCAGTTCTAAATTCTCTCGTTTTTCCAATTGAGTAATGCGAATCCAACGTTCCAGACCTTCCTTGTTTCGATTGGAAGTTTCCCCCAGTGTGTGATAGGCAAAAGAATACATCGTTTGGTCTTTGGAAACAGATTCTCCGTCAGAAAGAGACACGCTAAAGAGATGCCAAAAATGGGTAGTGAGACCTTCAAATCCGTAGGAAATTTGAAAGGCTGGAGCCCAAAAATAATTCCAAAACGTTTCGCCATATTCCCGAAATCGATTTAAACCCAATTGGTATTGGAGAGAATCGTGGTTTGGATTTTCCTTATGCACAAAGATTTTGGATTGGTAAAAATGGGATCCATTTTCCTGGATGGTAACCGTTTCGTCTATCTGATAGTGACTGTTATGCGAAGAAAAATTTTGTTCAGTTAGCGCTTTTGGATTTTGATTTCTAAGATCCGAGTCAGTTTTAGATCCAATTTGGATTCCATTTGGCATATCAATGACTACGATCGCGTTTGTTTCCACATTTTCTTCCTTTTGCAATTCAAATCGGGAAGTTTCAAAGGATATTGGAAGATCTTTGCGTTCATACTCCAATAGAGAGGAATTAAACATTTCTTTTTGAATGCGGAGTTGTTTCGAAAAAGAATCTGGGTCCCAAGTCAAAACCAATTGGAAAGGTTCTGAGGATTGGCTTGTTTTGGAAAACCTCCAATTCACAAGTGCAAACGTTCCCAAGGATAAATAGGCTTCTTTGATTTGGTAACGGATTTGAATCTCCATTTCAGGATTTTGATCTTGTGTTGGCCAAAAGAGAGTAACCAAACCTGCGTGATGCGAAGATTGGAGTGTTTCTGGTAAAACAATCAAATTGGAAATTTCAGTTTCCTTTGCAATTAAAAATGTAGGACGTTTGATTCCTATTTTGGATTGGTCTTTCTGGATACGAAATGATTCTTGTACGTCGACAGTTCCATCGTTATGAAAATGGACATAGATTTTGTGAATGGTCGTATCAAAATAAGATGAAGGAGTAGGCCCGCTAGATGTAGAATAGGAATTGGATGAGGACGAGTCTTTTGGTTTGGAGGAAGAACTGGAAGAATACGAAGGTTTGTAACTAGAAGAAGAACTGCGACTACTGGAACTAGAGCTAGAGGATCGATAGGAATTTCCCATCCCTGGTCTTGCCTCTATGGCACTCAACCAAAAGACAAGTAGGTAAAGAAACGAGACTATGTTACGCAAGGTATTTTTTTTCGACTCGCACTTTGTCCATTGGGCTTATCTTGAATTCTTTGGCTAAGTCATCTAAAAATTGAATTTCCGCTTTGTTGAGAGAACCATCTGAGGCAACGATACAAACTGCATCTTCAAAAAAATTCAATGCATATTCATCGCTATCGGCCACAACTTTCGTGATGGTTTTCATTGGTAAGGGGTTATCAAACGTTTTGGATAAAATGTCTAAAACTTGTTTTTTCTGAGCTTGAAAACCACTGAGCAAACAATCTGGTTCAAAGAGAACGTTCACCAGTTCCCCTACAATTTCTCCTTCCTTTTTTTTGAATTGGCCATCCGCATTACAAGCGTAGGACCACAAACTCAAAAGAACTTTTGCATATTCAATGTGTAGGTCAGTTTCGATGTCGAGAGTCTTGTGGATGGTTTCTGGGTGACTCTTTTTATTGCCTTTGACTTGTTTCAAATTTTGAACGATTTTCTTAGCCATAACAAACAGGAAGTTTATGAGTGATCTCACTTCCTTCAACTTCATTTTTTTTCTCTTTTCTTGATTTTTCTCAAAAATAGGCTGAATTGGAAAATCCCATTAGGAAACTGGAACTAATCTATGTCGAAACACATTTTAGTTACAAGTGCTTTGCCTTATGCCAACGGCTCCATCCATTTGGGTCATATCTTAGAAGCTGTCCAAACAGACATTTGGGTGCGCTTCCAAAAGTTAATAGGGAACGAGTGTTATTTTTTCTGTGCCGATGATACACACGGAACACCCATCATGATCGCTGCCAAAAAAGCAGGCAAAACTCCCGAGTCCATGATTGAGGAAGTGCAAAAGGAACATTACAGAGATCTCACTTCCTTCGGTGTTGAGTATGATAATTATTACACAACCAATTCGGATGAAAACCGAAAGTTCTCAGAATCAATTTATCTAACTCTTAAAAAAAATGGACATATTGTTGCTCGGAACATTGAACAGTCGTATTGCGAACATGACAAAATGTTTTTGCCTGACCGTTTCATCAAAGGAACTTGTCCGAAGTGTGGAGCAAAAGACCAATACGGCGATTCTTGTGAAGTTTGTGGTACCAGTTACTCACCAAAAGACTTAAAGGACTCTTATTGTTCCATTTGTGGAACCACTCCCGTCCTGAAAGAATCCAAACATTTGTTTTTTAAACTTCAAGATTTCCAAAACCAACTCAAAACTTGGATGGAAGAAGGGAACCGATTGAATGAAGGAGCCCAAAAGAAATTACAAGAATGGTTTACATCCGGGTTACAAGAGTGGGACATCAGCCGAGATGGTCCTTACTTTGGATTTGCGATCCCAGAAGAAGAAAACAAATACTTCTATGTATGGTTAGATGCACCTATCGGTTATATGGCATCTTCTTTAAACCACCTGAAAGATGAAAAAAAATTCAATGAGTTTTGGAAAGAAGGAAAAGGAGAAATTGTCCACTTCATTGGAAAAGACATTTTATATTTCCATGGTCTCTTTTGGCCGGCCATGTTAATGGGTTCCGGATACAAAGCTCCTAGCCAATTGAATGTTCACGGATTTTTAACTGTGAATGGAGAAAAGATGTCCAAGTCTCGAGGAACTTTTATCAATGCTTCCACGTTTGCCAAATACTTAGATATAGAACATTTCCGTTTTTATATGGCATGCCGACTCGGCTCTGGGATGGAGGATGTCGACATTTCGTTTGATGATTTTGTTTCGCGTGTGAATTCCGATTTAATTGGCAATTTAGTCAATTTAGTGTCTCGTGTTTCCACATCAATTTTAGACAAAATGGATCGTAAACTAGGAACCTTGTCTACAGAAGGAAAATCTTTAGTTACTGAACTTCTTAGCAAAGAAACTGAAATTCGAGAAGCATATGAGTCACGTAACTATTCTAAGGTGATGCGTGAAATCACGGGTCTTGGTGATAAAGTCAATAAATATGTAAATGATTATGCTCCATGGAATTTAATCAAATCGGATGTGGAAAAAGCAAGAGAAGTTGTGACCACTTCCCTCAATTGTGCTAAAATTCTTTTTACCTATTTGGCACCAGTAACTCCTAAAATTGCCAACGCAATTACGGAGTTATTCCAAGTTCCAACTTTGAGTTTTTTAAACCTGTCAGAAACCATTGAAAACAAAATTCTTGGTCCCTACCAAATGTTATCCAAACGAGTTGAGGAAAAAAATATTTCACTTATGATTTCAGAAACAAAAGAAGCCTTCGAAAAAGCAAATCCGACTCCAACCAAACAAGAACCATCTAAGTCCAATCCAAACGAACCAAAAGTTGGTACGGTTTCGGAAGATGGATTCATCACCATAGATGAATTGACCAAAGTGGAACTTCGAGTGGGACTCATCAAAGAAGCAAACCCGGTCGAAGGAGCCGACAAACTTTTGTTTGTGAAAGTTGATTTAGGAGAAAAAGGAATCAAAAACGTATTTGCAGGAATCAAAGCAAGTTACACTGCCGAAGAGTTGGTTGGTAAAAAAGTGGTAGTCGTTGCCAATTTAAAACCTCGCCAAATGAAATTTGGTTTATCAGAAGCGATGTTACTTGCTTCAGGAAAGGAAAAAACATTATCTTTGTTTGTTCCTGATCGTGATGCAAATCCAGGTGACCTTTTAAAATAAAACTATGGCAACAAAGTCAGAACAAATACTAAGGGAAAAAGAAATCCAAGGGATTAAATTTAGTCTCTATGGAAAAATGGTTATCTTATCCCTTTTAATTATTGTTACTTTTTTTGTTGCACAAACTTTATATGAAATATTTGCAATTACGATAGTTTCCATTTCTTTAAACATTGTATTGTACATACTTTCTAAATTTTTAAAAAAAGGAAAGTATGTATCGTTTGTAGGAATTTTCTGTGTTGTGATCGATTTAGTGATGATTACGATCCTTCCCTTTATTTGGTACAATGCAGTGGGTGGAGAGACTCAGGTTCCAAGAACTTACCTCATCAAAACCTATGTTCATTTTATCATCGCTGGTACACTCATCATCAATGCGTTTAGCATTCAACCTTTATACCCAATGTTGTATGCGTTAGGTGTGGTGGTTAGCCAAGCTGCGATTTTGGTGTATGCCCAACAAGATCCAAGATTTGTAACGACAGAGAACTTTAAAGAGGCTGTCCTTGGTCCTGCTGCCCATGTGAATAATTATATTATGTCGATGGGAATCATCGGAGTACTCGGCTTCTTTTTGGCCTATCTAACATACCGTGTTAGGCGAACGGTGCTTGCCGCCGTGACCAACGAAGTGAAAATGACCCAACTCACGCGTTATTTTTCTCCCAATGTTGTAGAAAAACTAGATCACGCAGGGGAAGATTTTTTCAAACCAGGAGGAAAGGAATCTACTGTAGCAGTATTGTTTTGCGACATTGCCAATTTTACACAGATTTCGGAAACCTTAGGACCAGAAAAAACCATGTCACTATTATCAGAATACCACAGCATCATGTTGGACATCGTTTTCCAAAACCAAGGTACTCTCGATAAATTCATTGGTGACGGAATGATGGTTACGTTTGGAACCCCAACCACTTCGAAAGAAGATGCTACCAATTCTGTCAAAGCAGGGATTGCCATGTTGCAGGCATTAGCTGAGTGGAACAAAAATAGAGAGTCCAAAGGGGAAAAACCAATTTCCATGCGAATTGGAATCCATTACGGTCCCGTCATTGTTGGGAATGTGGGTGTGGAAAAACGTTTGGAGTATACTGTGATTGGCGATACAGTCAATGCAGCAAGTCGCCTCGAAGCTCTTGGCAAAGAACTAAAACGGAATTTTCTAATCTCAAAAGAACTATTGGAAAATGTTTCTTTGGAATATAAACAAAATCTAAAAATCAAAACAATGGGTCCATTGTCATTACGTGGAAAAACAAAAACCACAGAAATTTTGTCCATCGAGGTGCCAGTATGATCCAAATTCCCAAGGGAAAAGACATAGTGGTCCTTTCCAAACCCAAGTTTTTGTCTCACGAAGTTTCTCTTAAGGTTTTCGATACAAAACAAACCCAAGAGTTTTTGCAAAGTTTTGATTTTACCAAGGCAAACCTATTTGTAGACTGCGATGAAGATTGTTTTTTAGAAATTCATTCGCAGGAAAGAAAAATCGCTAAACAACTGTTATGGGATAATGGAAATTTAAAAGTGAGTCAATCGGAGTTAGATTCGATCTTGGAATCGATACCAACACTCATTCCCTTTTTAGCCCAAGACCTAACAGGAAAAGATTTAATGTTAGCATGGGGAAAAAAAGAAAGTTTGGTGAGTGCCATTGAATCTGGGTTTGGTACTTATTATAGTCGTTCCCGCAATGGAAAATGGGTCAAAGGGGAAGAGTCAGGACATTTACAAAACCTAAAACAAATTTACCTCCATTCCGATCCATTTTTTGTGCAGTATGTGACCGAACAAGAGGGAGCTGCTTGTCATACAGGTTATTATTCCTGTTTTTTTCGAGAACTTGGTCAGAATGATTCGGTTTCATTCGTCTATTCTAATAAAGTGGGAGAGTCAATTTGAATCGAATGGTCTTAATTGTTATCGTTGTCATTGCTGTAGGTGTCATCTTTTTCCTTATGAGAAATGCGTCTGGAATGGACCAGTCACAACTAAAAGAAAAAATTGATTCGGGTGCTCTCGTTGTCGATGTACGCACAGTTGCAGAATTCAATTCGGGTCATTATCCCAATGCACATAATATTCCAGTAGATGAAGTTTCTAAACGTGTGGATGAGTTTGGGGATAGAAACCAAACGATCATTGTTTATTGTGCATCAGGTGGTCGCAGTGGAAGTGCCAAATCCTTTTTAGAATCCATTGGATACAAACAAGTGATCAATGCGGGTGGCCTTTCCAATATGCCAAAACCATAATCAAAACACTACATACGTTTGCGTTTCATATACAATTGTAGTCCGGTGACTGCTTCTTTTTTCACTTTGTTTGCAAGAGCAGGCCACCAACCGAGTGCATAACCAATCGGTCCCATTGCCATCCCAAGCCACTTCCACATGGAAAAATGATCTTTGTGTTGGATGATTTTACCATCTTTGAAGGTAAACCTTGCATGGATTTTGTTTTGTACGAGTCGCCCTGTTTTGCTAAAACTATAATCAGCTTCCCAATTTGCAGAACCTTCTGTATCGTTTGCTTTGATATTCGAAAATCGAATGGTCAAATTTTGACTTTTTTCGAGTAACATAAGCCACATAGCTCCCACTTCCTTTCCGTTTAATTTCCCAAACGCAGGGTCCTCAAATTGAACTTCGGGATGGTATAAAGAAACCATGGTCTGACCATCTTTGTTTTGGAAGGCTGTGTAAAACTTTTGGATCAACTCTTCATTTGCATTCATTGTGGAAAAGATTATGATTGATTCTTTCTGCACTTAGCAAGAAAAAAAGTCATGAAACGGATTCTCCTTTTTGCTTTTGGTACGAGTTTTTTACTGATTGGACTTGTGGTTTTGTTCCTTGCAGTGGGTTATTTCCAAGATCCAAAATTCCAAAAAGAAACAAGTGAGTGGCTAAAAGCAGAACCAGAAGACATTTGGAATTACATCACCGATATTAACGACCTTCCCAATCGCAGAAAGGAAGTAGTGGCGATCAAAATTTTAGAAACAAGGCAAGATGGCACTCCCACAAAATGGATGGAAACACCAGATATGGGTGGATTTATGATCTTTGAATTGAGAGAATCCATTCCCAATCGGAAATGGAAAATTGAACTCATAGATGCTAGTATCAAAATGCGTGGATCCTGGACTTACATCCTAGAGCCAAAAATTCCTGGAACCGTTGTGACCATCATTGAAGATTCAGAAATCACAAGTATCCCCGTAAGAGGTGCGTCTGTCCTTGCCGGTCGCGATGCCACATTACTAAAAGAAATGGAATTCATTCGCAACCGGTTTAGCGGTCGTTAGGGGAATGTGAATTTATTTTAATCCTTGGATCCACTCATCCATTCCCTTACAGATTTTACGAACTGTTTCCCCATGGAAAATGATTCCAAGGTGTCCCTGTTCATAATAGGTGGTCACTTTGTTTTCCGATTTAAGATCTTTTAGTTCGGTTAAACTTTCCTCGGGAACAATTTTATCAACAGTTCCAACTACACTATAAATCGGCATCGTGAAATTGTTTAGAAAATTTTCCGTGTAATTGATACGACCATCATTTGACCAAAAACTTCTTTCATTGGAAATTTGGCTTTGGAAAAATTGCATGATCACAGAAACCGATTCTTCGCAAAACACGTCTTCCATGAGAAAATACCATTCAGGAGGAGTGATTTCTTTATATCCCACAAAGTCTTTGATGGTTAGCGATTTGGTTCCAATATTATAACTAAAACTTCTCAGACTGGAATGGAGGTTTAAAATCAGTTTGAAGAATTTTTTAAGGTCGATGGTTTGGATGGTGGCTTGCATAGAAAAACTTGCCATACTCAAAATCATATCGGATATCATTTTATGAGGGAGCAGATTAAACCCACGTTTCAATGTATCCAAACCAATAAAATTGGACTTTAAGCTGATATAGTTCGGAGATGTGATCGAAACAATGCCAGCAATGTATTCTTCAGGTTGTGGTAAATTGAACTCTTCTTTTTGTTCTTTAATCGTATCATAGGAAGACACATAAAATCGTGGGATCATTCCACCCATACTGTGTCCTACAACGACTGTCCTTTCACTTGGGTAATGCCAACGAATCCAACGTAATACTTCCGGGAAATCGTCTTGGATGTAATTATCAACAGTCCATCCTTCTTTTTTCCCATGTTTTGGCATGGTTTGTCTGGACCTTCCTCGCATATCCATGAGGAAAACACGGTATCCATACTTTAAAGCTAATTCTTTTGCGAGTTTGTCCATCACGGATCGTCTACAAAAAAATCCAGGGATGAGCAGTAAGTTTTTTCCAGTATTGTTTAGTTTTTCAGGGATAAAACTTTTGAGTGAAACCGCATAACCATCAGTAGTTGGAATAATGAAGGAAGCATCCATTCTATATTCAATGTTATATTGGTGAGATTTGAATATAATGGAGGTTACAGGTTCTTTTTGGTCTTTGGTGGTTGTATAAAAAAGGTTTCGAGAATTGGAAACTGTATCTGCCTTTTCGATATTCTTTTGGGCAATGTAATGGTCGTTCCCCGATTCCATCTCTTTTGCGACAACAAACTCAATCACATCAAAGAGGGAATAAAGTTGTAAGGTGAGTTGCCTGATTTGGTCATCGGGGATAGGGTCTTTGGTGATGCCCCATAAAATACCGATGGGATTTTCATTCACAAAAAGTGGAATGCCAATCGCATGATTCATCGTTTCAGAAAGAAGTACCTTTTTTTCAGGATGAATTTCTTCTTCTTTGAGGTTCACAAAGGTGACTTCAGGACGAAGCCCTTTATTAAAATCGATGATGGCTTTGCGGATAAAACGTGCTGATTCGTTGCGTGGGTCGGCCAAATGGATGGGTCTCGATTTTTTGATGTATTCTTCGATCCCTGGGATTTTTCGGCGTTCCGCGATTTCTTTCAGTTTGAAATGGGTCGCAGTGGCCACAATTTTCATTTCGTCTTGGTCAATGACTTCAAAAATGGAAAAATTGAAAATGGGATCATCGTTGAAATCGACGAGAGATACCATTTTATTGGTGAAGGATTGCCATATATTTTCCAAAAATTGGAAAGTGGTTTTGGGCACCGGGAAAATGTAAATTTTGTCCGGACTAACCATGAGATTTTTGTTACTTTCTCTGTTGGAAATTTTGATCAAACGATCTTCCAACGTATTTTCTTCAAGTGCCATTTAGCATCCTTTCTATTTATGTGCCTGTGCGGTACGCTATAACTCTATTTTCGACTTTTCATATGCCTGTGAACTAAAAAATAAAGCTAATATGCAACAATCTGATTTCGAATCCATTCCAAGAGTATCCGTTCCCGAATTAGACTCCATTTTAGGAAAACCTTTCCCAATTTTGGATGATGGGTTTGTCAGACTCGTTGATTACATGGGCTCAGATGAATCGATCGTTCAGGCGGCACGCGTTTCGTACGGAAAAGGAACAAAAAAGGTAAATGAAGACAGGGGTCTCATTCGTTACTTAATGCGCCACAGACATAGCACTCCGTTTGAAATGTGCGAACTAAAGCTACATGTTCGTGTTCCTATGGACACTTGGCGCCAATGGATCCGTCATCGTATGGCAAATGTCAATGAATACTCTACGCGTTATTCCGTAGCCATTGACTCTGCACAAACCACTTTGCCTGGAGAATGGAGAGTGCAATCGATTGGGAACAAACAAGGAAGTGATGGCTTTTTAGAATCATCCAAAGGCGATCACCTAACAAAGCGTGAAACGGAATTTCAAAAATTTGCAAACGATATTTACAATGAAAGATTGGAGATGGGAGTTGCACGGGAACAAGCGCGAAAAGACCTTCCTCTTGCCACATACACAGAAGCGTATTGGAAAATCGACCTTCATAATTTATTACATTTCTTAGCTCTTCGTATGGATGACCATGCACAATTGGAAATCCGTTTGTTTGCCAAAACGATTGGAGAACAAATTGTGCAAAAATGGGTTCCTCATACTTGGGAAGCCTTTGTGGATTACCGTTTGAGTGCCCTCCACTTGACCAAATACGACACAGAAATCATTGCGGCATTGAACCTATCCGGGAAAGACGGAGCCAAAAAGAAGGCAATCGAACTAGGAATGTTAGACGAACAAGGTTCTACTGCTAAGAAAAGCCGAGAACGCGAGGAATTGGAATACAAATTGTCTCAATTGGGGTTTCCGATCCCTTGGTAATCTGAAACCATCCATTTCTTTTTCTAGAATTTGATTGATAATTTATTTCCTTATGATTGTTAGAGTGATTATGAGCCTCAAAATCTCTCTAACAATTCTTTTTCTCTCCCTAACGACCGTTTCTCTTTCGGCGGAAGAATTTGCTGTGGCAACCTTCACTCGAGGAAAGGTGAGTTTTTTATCGGCATCCGATACATCCAAACTTTGGAAAACACTCAAAGTAAATGATGTACTAAAACCCGGAGATCGTATCAAAACGGGAAATGGTTCCAAAGTGGACTTTTTGTACCAAGAAACAGAAATTCGAATCCAACCAAATACTGACTTTACCTTACAAGAATGGAGCTCCGACAAAAAAGTTGCCAAAGCCTATGTCCAAAACGGAGCCGCTTGGTTTCGTGTGAACGGTTTCAAAAAAGGAAGTTTTGAAGTTTCAACACCTACTACTACGGCAGGAGTTCGTGGCACCGCCTTCGGTGTGTTTTTCGAAGAAAAAGAGAAAAAGGGTTACACTTGTGTTTGTGAAGGTCTTGTGAATATCAATGGAACCGAGTTTGCAAAAGGAACTGGTGGTGCCAAAAAAGAAGGTGCGACAGAACTCGAGAAAAACGAATACAAAGATATAATCACAAAAGACGGAGCAACGATTCTTTTGAAAGAAAAACGTAAAGAATTTCCAATGCTCAATCGTTGCCTTCCATGCCACAAACCAATTGGATGGGAAGATAAAAGTTTTACTCCGGATGAAACCTACGGTAATAAGTGAGAATCAATTTTAGGTTCATAGTTGTATTTTTCTTCTTCGCATATCCTATCTTAGGCGAAGAAGTTGTGACTACTAAAAAAGAAGAACCAGATGGCTACTATGGTTTAAAACTAGGTGCCATCATCACTCCCACAGCTTCCTTACGAATTCGAGATAAAGCCTCTGGAACCACGGATCTTTCTCCTTCTGAAAAATCTGGATTTTCTTTGCCTTGGACGATGTTTTCCATTTCCAAAGAATGGGAGGATTTAGGCATCAAAGCAGAATTTTGGGGAGAAATCTTACGAAATGATGCATTAACCAACGATACAGCAGCGGGCACTGGCAATAAATCCAATCCCTATGTTTTTCTTGTACGACGAGCCAATCTCTCCAAAACTTTTGAACTTGGGCCAACCAAACACCAACTCCAATTTGGGATGTTTGAATTACCTCATATGTTTTCGGTATGGTCTGGGTATTATGACTGGCGTTACTTTGATAAATCACCATTGGAATCGCTAGGATTTGCAAGAGTCCCAGTGGATTTAGGAATCAATTATATATTACGTTGGAAATCCTTTTCTTTGCAAACAGCAGTTGTGAATGGAGATGGGTATCGGAATGTGCCAAACACAACGAACACTGGTTACGATGTGATTGGTAAAATTTCTTGGGAACCAACTTGGACAGAAAACTTCAAAACTGGATTTCACCTACTTGGTCGAGCATCGAATGCGTTTGGTTATGCGAGTGATGAATGTAGAGAAGGAAAAACAAAATGCCTTTTGGATGACGGAAATCCCAATACAAGAAAACAAGGCCCTGTCTCACTCAACCAAGAACAAGTGGTTGCCTTAGAAACGAATCTCCTTTGGAAAGAATGGGTCAACTTAGGCCTCGGGGGAATGTTCAAAAAACAATTGGGGGGAACCATCGTTGATCGAATGGCACCTTACCAACCAGGAACCATGATTCCAGAGACAACGGGCCGTGGTGCCTATCTTTGGTTGGGGCTTGGGAATGGTGTTCTTCGTCTTGTGACCCGAGGGGAAGTTGCCACAGGTGGTCCGAGTCCTGGTCTACGAGCCACAGAATCGGTGGAACGAGAACCATGGGTCCGATTCCAACCTGGAACCGCAGAACCTAGGTATTCCGATCAGTCTTACTATGTTTCCAAACAAATTTTTGCAGAATGGTTGTTTACGGCTTCCACCAGGTTTGCTCTGGGTTATACAGAAGTGCGTTCTTATGACACAAAAGGAGAACCCAATAAATGGTATGTAGACAGTACCGGGGAGGCATCAAATCGTGTCGAATATATAGAACAGTTTTCAAAACCTGTTTCCTATCCCATCTCCGAATATGGAAGATTGGATCGGAGTATTGTTTTGAAAGCCACAGCTACGTTCTAAGATAAAGTATATGTTTTCTGAAATCCAAACCTTCATTGAATCCCAATTGTCCTCAGGCAATTTTTCGTTTACCACTGTGTTCTTTTTAGCGTTAGGAGGATTATTTGCAGGTTTATTACCATGTGTTTATCCCTTGTATCCGATCACAGCTGGCATTTTAAAAACACGTGTCGCCAAACATAAATGGTCACATCCACTCGTGTATTATTTTGGACTGGCACTCATGTATGCCATCTTTGGTTTGATTGCTGGTTTGAGTGGAGGGGTGTTTAATTCTTTTTTACGATTTCCAGAAACACAATTTGTTTTAGCAGTTTTATTATTTGTTTTGGGACTTAGTGTTGCCGAGTTTTTGTATTTCCCATTTTTTTCCGGGGATTTAAAAAATTCGGTAAACGTAAATTATGCGAATACTTTCTTTTTAGGAATGGGTGCAGGTTTGTTGTCGTCACCTTGTGTAGGTCCTGTTGTGGTTTCCATCTTAGTGCAACTTATCACGTACCAAACAGAAGGTTTTAAAGTATTACCCATTCTATTTACATCCTTTAAAATGTTTTTATTTGGTATGGGACTTGGGATCCCTTTTTTGATGATCGGTGTGTTTGGTTTGTCCTTACCGAAATCGGGAAAATGGATGAAGTATATCCAATGGGTTCTAGCCATCCTTATCTTTTATTTTTCGTATACCTATTTAGAAAAGGCATTTGATCTTTGGGGTTTTCCGGAAGGTCTCAGTGCGAAAACATTTCTCCTCTGGTCAATCACTCTAATGTTTTTGTACCTTCAAAAGAAAGAAGGAACAAAAACAGACAAAATGAAACAATCTCTCTATCAAATTGTTTCCATCACCACAATCCTAGTTCTCTTTTCATTCCTCACTGTTTCATTCCTAAAACAAGAGTTAGGTGGCGAGAATGGTCTAGGAAACTCTGGTAAAACATTGATTACCGAAGAACATGGAAATTTGGTTTGGTATCGAAATGAATCAGATGTTTATGCTTTAGCTAAAGAACGAAAAACACCGATTTTCATCGATTTTTATGCGGACTGGTGTACAAATTGTAAAGAATTTCAGAAACTCACTCTTTCAAACAAGGAATGGAATGATACATTTCAGAAAGGAGTTGTCTTGTGGAAAGTTGTTGATACAGATCCAATCTTTGAAACTTTTTCGGCTGATCCAAGATATCCAGAGTTAAAAATAGGACTCCCTTTCTTTTTGATCCTGAGTCCCGAAGGGAAAATTTTGTACAAATCCAATGACTATTTAGATACAAAAGGGATGATCGAAACCATTCAAAAATGGAAAAAATCGTCTTTATAGAGACAAAAGAAAACCATGCGAATCCATCAACATTAGATAGATTCGCATGACATTTGTTTAGCGAAATTAGCGGGGAAGGGAATTGATCGTTGATAAATATTCAGCTGCGATTTCTTTTACAATTTCTCCAGCAGGTTTGACGACGTCAATTTGAGCAACACCTTGCCCTGCAGACCAAATGTCTCGCCATCGTTTGTATTCCTGTTCGATTGCTTTTTCTCCACCTGCATGGCCCGCGGCAATTTTTTTAGGACCGTCTTCCAAAATCTCAGGAGACTTCTCTACAGATTTTGCCAACCAATTGGCTGGGATCCCTGAGATTTTTTCTGTATACACAATTTCGTCTGGGCTTGAATCGATTAACATCTGTTTGTATTCATTCTGAGCTCTCGATTCTGGAGTTGCAATAAAACGAGTACCGATATAAACCGCATCTGCGCCTAGTGATAATGCGGCCGCCATTTGAGAACCATTGGAAATGGCACCGGCGGCGATCACAGGAAGTCCTGTTTCCTTTTTGAGGTATGGGATCAGGGCAAAAGGAGTGATCGCACCCGCGTGACCACCTGCTCCTTGGGACACAGCGATGAGTGCATCGGCCCCAGACTTTGCGACAATGTTCGCGTGTTTGAGAGTGGTCACATCACAAAAAAGAGCTGAACCATTTGCTTTGATTTCTTTGGCGATCGTTCTCGGTGTACCAAGACTTGTGATGATTAATTCCACTTTTAAGTCCATTACCACTTCAAATTGTTTTGCCCAATTCGGATTATGTTCCTTATGTAAAATCAAATTCACTCCGATCGGTTTTTTGGTTTTGGAACGGATTTCTAAAATTCCTTCCCGTAATTGTTCTGGAGTTCGGTAATTGAGTGATGGGAAACAACCAATCCCACCTGCTTCCGATACGGCCACAACCAATTCTGGGTATGAGACGAGAAACATCGGTGCTGCTATGATTGGTAGATCAATTTTTAACATTTCACTGATTTTTGTTTTGATTTTCATAAATCTCCTGTTATACGATTATGGCTGAGTTGGTTTCGGTGTTAGGTTAGGAAGGTCTGACGGATAACGACCAGATCTAGGAATGCAACTCATTGCAAATCCTTGGATGATATAACAAATGGAATCTTGTGAAATACATTTGAGCGACTTTTGGTATTCCTGGCCATCGATCTCAGTAGCGATCGAATAACACTCCATTTTGTCTTCCATGAAGAGCTGTTGGGGACTTTTGGTCTCTTGTGACCAAAGAGTAGAAAGAGACAATAATAGTAAGGGAAGTAGGTAAAAAAATGATTGGAATCGAACGCGATTCATTGAATGTAATCCTGCTTTTCCTATAGGAATTGAAAATTGAAAGAAGTCAAATCATATAAATCCATTCTGATTCAGATTCAATTTGTTCTTTTTTTCCTTTGGATTCTTTTCTTTCAAAATTGTTTTGACCTTCATTCGGAAAGCAAAGTAGAAAACCAATTCGAGCAGTCGGTATACCTAATCGACAGGTTTTATTTTTGGTCCGAAGAAGAAATTTCAGACCCCGAAACAATTCCCAATGAAGGATGGTTGCCGTTCGAGGCAAAGTCATTAGGTTTTAAAACAAAAACAAAAGAGTATTTATACATCAAGTTTAGTGACCAATTCATTCGCCAATTGCAAAGTCCAATCCTGTATTCAGAAATTGCGATAGAAAGATTTAAAGTATTCCAAGGGAAAGAGATTGTTTATCAATCAGATGTATCTGATTTTATTTTTCCTCATTTGATCCCTTTAAATGCAACCCCCCAAGGTTCCATTTATATCCAATTCCAATCTCGGTACCTAGGTTATATTGGAATGGATCAGGATGTAATTTTTAAAAACCATTCTCAAGCACTGATTGATTTGTTTATGGAAAACTTTTCCAAAACATTTTTTGCACCGGTTTTACTCGTGTTATCTTTTATATTCATGGGATTTTATTTTTTGCGAAAGAAGGAAATGATTTTTTTGAATTTTTCCATTCTTTTGATGTCTGCTTCATTGATGGAAGCCTTAAATGGTTTTGTTGGATTTTCACTACGGCAATATTCATTTTATATCATACCACTTACGTTTATCAATTTTACTTTTTTCCCATTTGCTTTGTTGTTATTCTTAGTTTGCATTTTCCCTCCATTTTTCAGAAATTTATTCAAACTGGTTGCATTTGTTCATGTGATTGTATTTTTACTTTCCATCTTTCGACACTATGAAGATGGAATCTCTTTTTTAAATAGCGAAGAAGGATACAATTGGATTGTTGTTTTAGAAGCCACTATCGCAATATTTTCTTCGATTTATGTTTTCATTAAAGGAAATCGACAGGTAAGAGAAATCATCTTTGGGATACTCATCATTGTGATCTCGGGTCTTCATGATACGTTTGTGGATTTAGAAATTTTGAATCACCAATTTAGAATCATCCACTATGGATTTTTTCTGATGTTAGGTTTTTTTGGATACTACGTGTTCAAACATTATTGGGAGTTACTCCATTCCATCAATCGTATGAATGCTGAGCTTCGAAACAAAAATAAGGAATTACAAAGACTCATTCAAATTGATAAGGATTTAGCTTTAGCAAATGCCTTACAAAAATCTTTATTGTCCTCTAAATACAATGAGGATGAAAAAATTCGAATCATTGGGTTTTCGCAAAACTTAGAATCAGTAGGAGGGGACTATTTTGATCATACTAAAGATAGTATGGGGAATTGGGCCATACTCATTGCAGATGTCTCGGGTCATGGGATTTCCTCTGCTATGGTTGCTGCTATGTCGAAGATGGCTTTTGTTGGTGCAGGGCCTTATTTACAATTTCCTGCAAGAGTGTTTCATTTGATGAATCGCCATTTAGTAGGAAAAACAAAGAATTTATTCATCACTGCGGGATATCTCTTTATAGATACCGAATCTTATACTGCAACGTTAAGTAACGCAGGTCATCCGAGTTTTCTTCTCATTCGCAATTCCGAAAAAGAAGTGAAACCACTCACAGCCAAAGGAAAACCATTAGGTCTTTTTTCCCACCAATCCTATGAGGAGGAAACCGTAAACCTCCAACCAAAAGACAAAATTTTACTCTATACGGATGGGATTTTTGATCTCTTAAATGAAGAGGGAGAAAGTTTTGGAGAAGATCGACTCAAATCATTGTTATGGGAATATCGATTCCACAATATCCAAGACCTATCGAGTATCCTACAGGATTCTTTGTTTCGATTTTCGAATGGTTGGAGACACCAAATGGATGACTTAAGTTACTTATTGGTTGAAATCAAATAATAGATTCGATTCCAATTTTCTTTGGAGATTATCTTAGATTTGAGAATGAGAACTATAACGTTTGTACCCATTCCTAATCGGAATACAATTCCGAGAGTGGAGATGGATTCCTTATCATTTTGTCAGTGAATCCAAAATTTTATTACGAATCAAATCGTTTGCTTCAATCAAAGTTCAGGATTGATGATAAAACGAATTGGGTTTCCTTTTTTTTCTTCTAAGGCATGTAGGAATTCGTTTGTATCTTCCAATTTGTGAATCCCACTGATGGATTTTGTTAAATTGAGTTTTTTCTCTTGGTAAAGTTGGATGAGTTCGGGAATGGCGCGTCTATCGGAACCATAGGAACCTGTGATCCGAATTTGCCTTTCAATGAGAAAAAATGGCATAGGAATTTCGAGTTTGTTTCTACCAATGCCAACAAGGACAATCCGTCCGCCTCGGTTCATGGCACGGACACTACTTTCGATATTGGGCATATAACCCGTAAAATCACATAAAAGATCGATTCCCCCCGATTTTTCTTTTAAAACCTTACCCACTTGCATATTCTTTTCAACTAATATGAGTTCGTCGGCACCATACGCTTTTGCATTCTCCAAACTTCCACTGTCAATATCGATTGCAAAAATTTTTCCAGCACCGAGGGCTTTCGCGATAGCTACTGCATGGATTCCAAGCCCACCACAACCAATGATGGCGATGGTTTCCCCTGTTTTTAGTTCTCCTTGGTATTTCACAGCATGGTAAGGAGTTGATACAGCATCAGCTAAAATGGCACCTTCTGCAAAAGGGATTTCCTCTGGTAAAAGATGGAGGTAACGTTCTTCCGTTTGGATGAATTCTGCAAAACCACCCCTTTGGTTAAAACCAATGACACCTATATGTTCACAAAGATTTTCTCTACCCGCCAAACAATGTTTACATTTTCCACAAGAGGTACCGGCACTCACAACCACTCGGTCACCAACTTTGAGTTTTGTAACTTGTTCCCCAATTTCGGTGACAACACCAGATGTTTCGTGACCAGGAACACATGGTGAGTATGTTGCTTTCATTTTTCCATGTAAAATAAAATGAATGTCTGATCCACAAATGCCACAGGCTTTTACTTTCACCTTAACTTGGTTTGGTTGTAAAGGAGGAATATCCAATTCTTGGATCTCTAGGGATCTAGATCCAGAAGGTAATACCGCAGCTTTCATAACATAATTCCATCAAGTTCTGATAATAACTCACTCGAATCAGTTTCGTTTAATTGTTCTAAGGTGAGATCAATGGTATCGTTTAAATAGTATTTCAAATTTTTATAATTGGATAAAAACGATTGTAAATTGGTTTTTTCTTCCTGAGAAAGTCGATTTTCCATGTTGAGTTTGCATAAAGCCAAAACTCCAAACGCAGATTTTAATTCGTCTTGATTGGATGCGATCGTAAACAACTCTCGGATGTCGAGTTCGGCAAAAGTCGGAAGTAAATCGGAAATTAATTCCATGGCGCCGATGGGAATGGCACGGTCCAAAGATTTGACATAATTCAGAAGGACTCGGTAACTTTTGGAATCTCCCACATAAGCAAGTAGGTAAACCATTCCCGACAGTAATGATTTATGGTACCCCCAAGACAACCTGCCCGAATCAGCTTCCCGTATGATTTGGTAAATCATAGCCCATACGTTTTTGTCGTTATTGGCGGCCAATTTCATCAATTCTAAGAGGCGATTTTCCCAGACTGGTTGTTCCATTTCCGATTTTAATTGGTCAATGGCTTCTAATGGAGAAATGGGTAGTGATCCTAACTTTTGCACAGCTTCCTCTCGACATAATTCTAAAATATGAGACGTAACTGTCTTTTCTTTTTTATCATGCTAATGTTTTCCAGGTACGGCCGAAACTAGTTGCATAGATGAAACGTTTTTCAGTCATACTGATGCTTCTCTTTACAGCCATGGGAGAGATGACACCGGATCAATCCAGCTCCAAAGCTACACAGTTAATTCGTGTTAGTTATGGACTTAAGGATAACTACGAGTTTCTTCGCATTTTAAATTCAACAATCAGTAACCGAGGGACTGAAGACCAAAAAAAATACTTCAAACGTTGCGTACAACACCACATTGAATCCGAAATCTTACATCTGCAAATGGATTTGGGTAAATCATATGCAGAACTACGTAGAACCCAGGGACTTCTCATCCAATTGTACATCAATGTATTGGAAGATGAAATTGAAGAATTGGAAATTGAATTGGGAAGATTGGCAAGGCTTGCCAATGGAAAAGAAAAAACAGAAACGAAATTATATTTACGTTTGGGTTATCGGGAAATCGCGGTTGCCAAACAAAAATTAACCATCGGGAAAAATATCAGGCCTTATTTGTATTTGATGAAATTACAAGAATTGGCGTATTCCTTAAAGTCATTAAAACAAGCTGAAAAATACATCGTGTTATTGGGATTATTACATGATTCCGTTGATGAATTTGACAAAGAAAGTCGGTCTTTTGAAGCAATGGTGAATGAAGTGATCCGAATCATCGTCAGTGATAAAGAAAAATACCTACGATTATTATATGATAGTCATTTTGATTCTTATGGTAGTTTAAATTATTACGAACAAATTTGGAAACAACCGGATTTACACGAACTAGCGACTGGGATTCCGAATTTTGATCCTGCTTATTTTCGAAATCCAGAAGAACCAAAAATTCCCACATTTAAATAGTTATGCGATCATTTATTTGGGAATTTCCTTTAACTGCAAGTTTCGCATTATTCCTTTTTTTATTATATCCAACGGTTTCTATTTTGATGCCAAGCTTGGTGACCGAATATTTCATCGCCACACCTGGCGAGATAGAACCCATCAATTGGATTTTATCCACTTTTTTTCACGGATCAGGAGCTCATTTACTCTCAAATCTTTTTTTTCTTTTATTACTTGGGCGAGTGGTGGAAAAAAGAGTTGGGAAAGCCAAATGGTTACTCTTCTATTTTATGGCTGGTTTATTGTCTGTGTTAGGCGACGGAATCATCCGTGGGTTGATTTTGGGAGATAAAACACCCATCGTAGGAGCAAGTGGTTCCATCTCCGGACTTGCTTCCGCAGCTACTTTACTCTCACCTTTTCGATTCCCAATTTCAAAACATAAATCCATTCCGTTTCCTGTCTTTTTATTTGGTTGGATGATGGTCTACTCTGACGTAACGAACGTATTTGCTAGAGATAATGTGGCACATTGGGCGCACTTGGGTGGATTTTTTTCCGTATTTGTGACAAGTTATTTGCTCGGTGAAAAAGAAAGACAAGAAATCAGACAGGGCTTTCTCCTTAACTTTACCTTTTTTACATTGACGATCATTCTTCTATTTTTTATCAACAATAGGTAATGAATCTAAAATTTCGAGCAAAGGATTACCTTTCCGATGACTCGTTTGAATCAGCGGAATACGAATACATTGGCAATCAAAAAGAAGGTTGGGAAATCAAACGAAATGGTTCAACCTACCTCCAATTAGGTCCAGGTTACATTCCTCTCAAAACCATTTCCTGTGGAGTTTGTTCCACAGACATCGATCGACGTTTTTTACCTTTCCCCCTTCCACAAATCATCGGCCATGAAGTGTTAGCAGAAGGACTCGAAGAAAACCAAGGAAAACAATTTGTTGTCGAAATCAACGATACCTTTGAAGCACGTGGTGACAAAAATCCAGATGTATTTTGCAAAGAAGGAATCCCCACCCATTCTCCCGAACGTAGAGTTTTGGGAATTGATCGCCTGCCGGGTGGTTTTGGTCCATATATTTTAGCGCCAGTGCATGCAGCGATCAATTTAGAAGGTGTTTCTTCCAAGGCTGCTGTTTTGATGGAACCATTTGCTGCTGCTTTACAAGCCATCATTGCCTCACCACCAAAATCTGGAGACCATGTTGCCGTTCTTGGACCAAGACGATTGGGCAGTTTGGTACTTGCAGCACTATCCTCTTACCGTAAAACCAACGGATCAAATTTTCGCATCACGGCCATTACACGACATGATCATTTGGTAAAATTGGCAAAAGAAATGGGTGCTGATGAGATTGTTGATCTTCGTATCACAAATGTAGAAAATTTAGAAAACAAATTTGATATCATTTACGACACCACTTCCACTACTTCTGGTTTTGATACTGCCTTACGAATTGCAAAACGGGAAGTGCATCTAAAAACAACGAATGGGCAAACCATGGCTGGTTTAGAACATTTAACAGAACTCGTTGTAGATGAACTTTCAATTTTACCTTACACAATCGATAATACAAATTTCCATTGGCAAAAAGAAGAAAGAACCAACAAAACTATTTTTGTTTTTGATGGCGTTTCAGAAAAAATAAAAGCTGAACTAAAACAAAAGTTCCAAGTGTTTGAAGGAGATGTAAAGACAGGTGAGACAATATTGGCTTCCAGCACTTTTGCAAGCCAAATGCCGCGTTTTGATTTAGTTATTGTTTCAAAACCAGAAGAGATTGGGTTAACCATTCGTCCAAATCCAAATCATGAAAATTCACTTGTTCGTCCAAGGGGAGCAATTCTTGTGGATTCAACTTCAACCGCGAATTGGCCGACTGAGTTTCGTTTGGTGGGAGATTTCTTCAAACAAGGAAAAGAAATTCATAGTTCTCGTTGTGGAGACTTCCATTTGGCTATTTCCCTTTTAAAAGATAATCCAGAGATCACCAAGTCTTTAGAAACTAATTTGATTTCTCATCGTTTCCCTTCTGACAAATTAGAGGAAGCTTATTTAAAAGCAAAAGATCCCTCTAGTGTGAAGGTAGTTGTAGATTTCCAATAATCATATGCCTCTAGAAAAAAACATAAAAACATCACTTGGTCCAACCCTAGAAGAAGTAGAAGAGGGGTTATGGGAAATTGATTTAACCAATCTTCGAATCTTTTTTGGACTTTCGATTTTGTCTCGAACGATTGGAGAAGAAATTGGTAACCTTTTACAATCCTTACCTGGGGATTTAGCATTTACTTACAAAATAAATCCTAACATCAATCATGAGTTAGTGGACATGCACATCCAACACGTGCAAGTGTTTGCAAGAGCTGGAATCCTCAAAGATTGGGTATTGTTTCGAGAAGAATTTGAAGAAAATTTACGTTTTGTTTTTGGATCGTTCCAACAACAATCCATCGCTAAAAAAATCCATCCTGAATTTTATGGAGAGGATCCAAATAAAAATTCCTCCATTGCTTTATTATTTCCTTTTGATACTGAATTTGTTCATCCATCTGGGTATTATATTTTGATGGAAAGGGTGCAAAGCCAAAATCGTATTGGTGATTTTTTTATTCGCATAACGATTGATTCACGGGAAGATGGTTGTTTGAATTTGGCAAATATTCATCATGAAGTGATCAGTGATGTTCACTCTAGAACCTACATTGCAGGTGCATCTAAAATCAGTGAATCACTTAGCAATGGAATCATCAATGTTGCACAAAAAGGGGAAACATTTTACGAAGAAGAAAATAGCCATTTTAGTAAAGTATTCTCACAAATCGAAAAAACACCTTTGGGTAAACTATCCAATATCAATTTTTATTGGGAGGAACAATACCGAAATTTGATTTTGAGTTCCGATCCAAGTGTTTCCCTTTCCATCTTAAAAAAACTATTTTTACTATTAGAAGATTCTTCCGCTTCTAAAAAAATCAAAGAAGGAAATACCTTACGAGCCATCATTGGAAGAACTTCAGTGTATGTAGATTTATCTCGGTTGGATCGAGTTTTAAACTTTAGTTTTAATCAGAAACGTACGTTAGTTGATTCAAGTTTCTATCTAAAACGAATGCCAATTTTGGAAAAAATTGCTAACGGGAAGGGACATCAGTATAATTTTGAAGGCATTCATATTTTTTTAATCCATCATATTACTTCTGAAATCATTTCTTTGATTGAAACATTTAGAAGACTGAAAGCAAATTCACTCAATGTTGCGTTTGTAAAATATGGTGGGAACATCCCACCCATTTATTTAGATATTTTACTCGATATACCAACTGAATCTTTTTACATGGCTGGTCTTGAGTTTAAACTCACAAAAAACAATACTCCTTATTATGGAGTATCTCCCTTATACAGTGATTTCCAAAAACATGTTTCCTTTCGACATAAATTAGAAGAAGCCAAAATGGGTTTTTTTGATGCCATGCGTCAGTTAGCAATGTATTTGTTTTTAAACCAACTTCTGTTGATTGTTGAAAAAGACGAAAAAATGATTTTGATAGAAGATGGTGGTTATGTTGCGCCAATACTGAATGAACGCGCATTAGATGGAATTTCTTTCGGAGATGTATTAACTGAGTTTTGGGTAGAAGGAAAATCTACTTCGCTTCAAAACAAATCTTTTTCAGAAATTCTAAAAACACATGTCATCGGATCGGTGGAACATACTCGTAACGGATATGATCGTTTGACCAAAGTGAAAAAAGAGAAACAGAATTTATTTTTACCTGCGTATTCTATTGCGATCTCCACAGAGAAAACCTTGGAAGAATCAAAAGAGGTAGCACGTTCCATCATCAATGCAATTGAAAATACCCTTCATGGAATAGGAAAAGTTTTATCCAAACGAAAAGTCCTTCTTTTGGGAGCAAAGGGAAACATCGGTGGTTTTTTAAAAAAATATTTAATAGGTGGTTCCTTACACGAATCCAACTTGGATATTTTGGAAGTGGATCGTAAATTTGATAAAGATTCAAATTTCGAAAAACAATCTTTCCACTCGATAACTGAATATGAGTTTGCAAACATTGATTTAGTGATTGGTGTAACGGGAGAGTCAATTTTAGAACCAAAGGATTTTGAAACTTGGATTCTTAAAAGTGAACACAATCAATTATTTTTAGCATCTGGATCGACTAAAACGGTCGAATTTTCTAATTTCATCCAATGGACCAATGAATTAAATTCCAGTGAAACTCCCAAACTAAATGGAAAAGATGTGAAAATTTCTTTCCATAGAATTTTGGATCCTCAAACTCAAATGGATTTAGGTTCGAAAATCTTATTTCAGGTTCCAGACTTACAATTAGAAAAAGAAATTTATTTAATTAGCGATGGAAGCCCAGTGAACTTTTTGTTTTTCGGAGTACCTACTGAATCCATGGATCCGATTATTTCTCAATTAGCGAGTGTATCTTTAGGAATGGTGAACCAACATAAAACAAAAAATCTACCAAAACCAGAATTATATGCAGTTGATCACCAAATTGATGTTTGGGGAAGTTCACTTTGAGTAAACACGGTTTTTTTCAAATTACCCAAAAATTGTTTCTACGTGATGGAAACTTATTATTAGTTTTACGCGATAGAAAATCGGGACATGGTGACCTTCCTGGTGGTCGAATGAATGAAGACGAATTTTTTGAAGATTGGACAGAGAGTATTTCCCGAGAAATCAGTGAGGAACTTGGTCCTAATATTAAAATCGAGGTGAAGCCAAATCCAATCTTTGTTTATAAACATCGAGTGAATGAAGGAAATCACCCTTGTATCATCATAGCCTATGATGCAAAACGAATTGAAGGAAAAGTAGAATTGTCAGACGAACATGATTATATGGAATGGGTTGATATCAAATCCTTTGACCCCAAAAAACTTTTTTCGGAGTATATGTTGGAAGCTGTCCAACTTTATTTAAAACAATATGCATAACCTTTATGTACCACCATATAAAATCTTAATATTCATCGTATTGTTTGGAATTGGATATGGTTCTGCAACCTACTTAAAGGATCTCGAATCCTTTCAACCGACACCTAAAATAGAAGCACCAAAATCCGATTTTAGTTTTAACTTTGATTTCAAATTTGATTTTAATTTTAGCAAACCTGAAGTTGATGAAGAAATTCAAAAACCGATCAAAACATGGAATGAAGTTACCATTCAAACAAATGGTGCAGATAGAAAATATGGAAACTTAGTAGGAATCCAGTTAGTTCTAAAACCTGAAGATTACGTAAAAGAAGAATGGTGGAAAGAACGAATTGAAGAAACTTTGATCAAAGGTAAGTCTTCCGGTATTTTTGATCGCAAAACTATTGTTATTTTTCCTGAACACATTGGAAGTGGACTCATTTTTCTCAATGAAAAATCTAGATTTTTAAATTCAGATTCCTTAGCAGAAGCACTCAAAACGAAAGGCGAAAACTTCAAACTTACTGATTTGATTTTAGCAAAATCGGAACTAATGGCAGAAGTTTACGTTCGTACTTTCTCCTCGTTAGCAAAAGACTTTAATGTTCCCATCCTTGGTGGAACCATTGTTTTACCAAATCCTAAAATTGTAAAAGGTAACCTTGTATTGGATTCAAAGGGTCCATTGTACAATGTGGCGATCCCTTTCTCGGCAGATGGAAAATTAATGGAGCCATTGGTAAAAAAAACCATTTTGTCGGAAGAAGAACAAAAAGTTTATTCTCCAGGTGAAACCAACCAAGATCGGATTTGGATCGTACCAGGTTGGAAAGTTGCTATTTTGATTGGACAGGATGTATTTGAGTCTTATTTATATAGTCGCCTAACAGGGAAACCAATTGATGGAATCATTTCACCCGCGTCTGTGTATCCTGATATGAAATGGTCTGGTTTGGATTTAACTGATGTAAACGTTTGGAAACGAGAAGGGATGGCAAAATACATCAAATCTACTAGAGCACAGGACTTGGTACAAGTGTTTCTCTCTGGGCATTTATTTGAGAATCATTGGAATGGCAAAACTTTCAATTTGAGAGACTTTACATTCGAAGACCAAGTGATCTCGGTAGAAAACCCTACAATCTTAAATTTGTACTTTTAAATTTATGACTGTTAGGCAGATTTTTTGAATTTTAAATTTAGAATTTCATTTAAAATCCGTTTGACAGGGCACCGAATTCACAAAAAATTTTCAGAGTTATGCCACAGAAGTCTCTACCTAAAAATGAATTTTATGTAAAATGCCCCTTATATGCAAAGGGACTTTCTGTTTGCCCGAGTTCCAAGGATCGTTTGCAGTCCGAGGATTTGGAAAGATTGACCTCCCATTGTGTGCAAGATTTATACAAAGCTTGTGACATATTTTCAGCTAAGAAAGAGAAAGAACAAGCAGCCTAGCCGTCATTCATTTTGCGAACTTTTTTAAAGTATTCGTAAATTTTCCAGTCTTCTTCACTGAAATTTAAATCGTCTAACACGAGTTCGCCACGACTACTTTCGTAAACAATTTTATCCCCAGCCACTCCCCACAATCGTTCTAAGAAAAAAGGGAAATGTTCCTTTTTACCAGAAACTTTCCATTTCATTGGTTGGTTAGGATCGTTTTGGTTGGTTGTGATAAATTCATCCTTGCCAGTTAACCTCCAAGAATAGGCTTCTCTCGTGACAATAGGAATTCCGCGATTGATGGAAGGAGATTTACCTTGTTGGTATGAGACTTCTTTGAAATACAAGTCTCCAATTTTGCCACCCACCACATAACCAGAGTTACCGCTATTGTAATAAAATTTTGGAAGGACTATGTCTTTTGAAAGTAAAGAAACACGTTTGGATTCTATGTTGAGATAAAATAAATGATAAGCTCCACCTACACCCGACCAAACCAAATATTCGTTTCCGATCGACGAAATATGATATTGGATTTTTAATTTTGGATACGGGGAAGGAAACAATTCTCCCGAAAGGAAACGCTCTGGTTTTGACGTTTTTCCAGTTTGTTCGACGAAAAGTTGATTTTCAAAAAAGTATAATAAAATATCTCCCGAGTTGGAAATTCCCATTCCTGTTTTACACGGGATGTGCACAATAGACTCGTGTTCTAAGGTTGAATCCGAAGTTGAATACCCAAATAAGGCACATCCACCGTATTGTTTTAGCGGATATTGAACTGCAACATAATTTCCGTTAGCCGACAGTTGAATGGAATCAGGTCGAAGTTTCAATTCGATCGAGTTTCGATTGTCATTAACCAAATCTTTAAAAAATAAAGTTTTGTTTTCAGTCCAAACGATTTTAGTTCTGTCCTCTGATACCGCAAACAACCTAGGTTGGTTTGGTTTATTTTTGGATAAAACTTCTGCACTAGAACGATTTGCCGAAAGACGATCTTGTAATAATACAAGTGCTTTCTCAAATTTTTCTTTCGCTATAAGATCTTCAATTTCAGAAACTAAGGATTCATGTTTGGATTGGCATTGGCTGAGAGTCAAAAAAGTAAAAATGAAAAGGAAATAAAATTTCACTGAGTCTCCAAGATTTCCCGGATTTCTTCCGAGTGGATTTCTTTTGAAAATAATTCCATCGCCGTTTTTCCAACACGTTTTGTATCGTAATAAGCAAATGTACCTGTTACCACCGCGCCACCAATGGGAACCCAACGCGCAAATTGTTTTCGAATGATGGATTTGGAAATCATAATCCCCAGTTTTTCTAAAACGGATTGAAATAATCTAACGGTTGTTGGGCGAATCAAAATTTTGAAACTTGATTCTTCAATAATTTTGCGAAATACTTGGGCCCCGCCATGTTTGAATAAACAATACAGTAACAATTCTTTGGTTACTTGCACTTCTTTTCCATAAAGAGCTGCGATGTCCATAATCAAATGGCCTTGGATGCGGTAAACCATGAGTAACTCAGGGAGAATACTCAAAATTCCGAGTGGCCCTGGGGGAAGGGAACAGGTCGCGCTGATGAGGCCAGATTTGAAGGATGCGTTCTGAACTAAATCTTTGAGTAATTCTTCGGGAGGTTGGATTGTGGGAGCGTAGGGGCTTCTGTAGTCCTCAAACCCAGCAAATAACTCGATAAGACCCTCTAAAAATCCATTGGATTTGCCCTGATGTGGGAGTTCGTTCACGTGTTTCTTAAATCCTCATTAGATTTTGGTTTATCAAAAACAGGCATTCTGTATCCTTTCCATAGACATGATAGATAGATTGAAAAAAATTCAAGAAAAATACCTGCGTATCGAGGATGAGCTCGCAAAGGCCACCGCATCGGATACTTTGAAGAATCTATCGAAAGAAAGATCTCGCCTAACACCAGTATATACAAAAGCAGACGAATATCTCAAAATCACCAAAGATTGCCAAGATGCAAAAACATTATTAGAGTCGGAAAATGATCCAGACATGCATACGATGTTGAAGTCCGAGATTGAAGAAGGTGAAAAAAAATTAGAAGAGCTGGCAAAAGAACTCGAAATTATGTTATTACCTCCAGATCCGAACTCTGGCAAAAGTATACTTGTGGAAATTCGTGCCGGAACGGGTGGCGAAGAATCTGGTTTGTTCTGTGCTGACTTGTTTCGTATGTACAACAAGTATGCGGACAAAAAAGGAATTCGAACTGAAATCATCGATATGAGTCCAACTGGGATCGGTGGTTACAAAGAAATCGTATTTTCTTTAGATGATGATAAGGCTTATGATTTATTCAAATTTGAATCGGGAACACATCGGGTACAACGAATTCCTGAAACCGAATCGGGTGGAAGGATTCATACCTCTGCTGTCACCGTTGCCATTCTTCCAGAAGCCGAAGAAAAAGAAGTCGAAATTAGAGAAAGTGATCTGCGAATCGACGTATATCGTTCGTCAGGTGCTGGTGGGCAGCACGTCAACACAACAGACTCTGCGGTTCGGATCACACATATTCCAACTGGTATCGTGGTTGCTTCCCAAGAAGAACGTTCCCAAATTAAAAACCGTGACAAAGCGATGCGAGTTCTCCGAGCAAGGATCGCTGACCAAGCAGCAGAGTCCGCCAAACAAAGCGCAGACGCACTTAAAAAAGCCCAAGTCGGTTCTGGTGATCGATCGGAAAGGATTCGTACTTACAATTTTCCGCAAGGACGTTGTACAGACCATCGTATCGGTTTTACGAGCCATAATCTTCCTTCGATTATGGAAGGGGATTTGGACGAATTAATTGATGCATTGGTGCAGGAAGATCGGTCTAAACGTTTAGCAGAAGCCAAAGCTTAAAAAGAAATATTTTTTCCCGGAATTCGGTTGAAACCAATCCGCTAATTGTTATTTTTTAGTGAGGAAACAAATACCATGACTCGCAAACGTTGGATCTCCGCTTTTTTGTTGGTGGCACTACTTTTTTTGAGTCATTGTGTTCCCAGAAAAAAGAATGACTTAGTCAGCGACGATTTTCTATTTTTATACTTACTCAATTCCATCTTAAATGCCAGAGAACTTGATTGTACGTTCTCACCTACGAGTTCCGATGCTTTATACAATGACCAATGGCATCTTTTTAATTACGGACAATTTGGTGGGATAGCAGGGGAAGATGCAAACGTTCAATCGGTTTGGAACCAAGGTTATTCTGGAAACCAAGTCATTGTCAGTGTAGTAGATGATGGTATTGATTTAACTCACGAAGACTTAAAAGACAATATTTCTATTTCTACTAAAGGTTTGAATTTATTTAACAATACACTTTTTCCTTCGCATGCTTATTCATCTAGTTTCCATGGATCTGCCGTGGGAGGTGTGATCGGTGCTCGTGGTGGAAATGGAATCGGTGTTAGGGGAGCAGCTCCGTGTTCCAAATTAGTAGGTGTCAACTTATTAGAAAAATCTACGATCTATACATCTGATGAATACCGAGCCATGGTCAATGAAAGTGGGAAAGTATTCATCTCCAATAATAGTTGGGGGTCTCCTGATACCTATGGTTGGTTATGGCCTTCTAGTTCGTTATGGCAACAAGGAATCAACGAAGGCATTAGTCTTGGTCGTGGTGGAAAAGGTACTGTTTATCTTTGGGCAGCTGGAAATGGAGCCAATGGAGCTACTGTTTCATCACCTTTGTTAGTGGACAATGCCAATTATGATGGGCAAGCCAATTACTTTGGTGTCATGGCAATTGGCGGGATTGGCCAAAATGGTCAGAAGGCATCGTATTCAGAAGAAGGAGCAAACCTTTGGGCCGTAGCGCATACGCAGGGCAATGATGCTTCTGCTTACACCACAGCCATCACAACCACCGATGCAGCGGGTGTGTTTGGGATGAATGCTGGCGGAACCTCTGGTGATTATACTTTTGCAAATTATACAAGAAGGTTTAACGGAACGTCGTCTGCAACACCACTTGCGGCAGGTGTAGTTGCCTTGTTATTGAGTAAGTATCCCAATTTAACTTGGAGAGATGTGAGAGAACTTGTCGCGTATTCGGCAAGACAAAATGATATTTCTGATGGCGATTGGGTGACAAACGGTGCAGGTTTACATGTCAATCATAAGTATGGATTTGGTGCCGTGGATGCAGAACAATTATTATTAGCGGCGAGCTCTTGGACTCCGATTACAACACCACAAAGGATCGAAGATATGGGTTCTATTCCTTATGGAGATGCAATTCCAGATAACAATATAACTGGCGTTACTGTGAACTATCCTGTATCCTCTAGCATAAGTTATATTGAATATGTAGATGTAGAAATCACAACCAATCATATCTATTTTCCAGAACTTGGTATTGTTGTGACGTCTCCCAATGGAAACACGGCCAGTGTGCTTGCCGAACCACATGCCTGTGCCAATCCATCCACCAATTCAGGTTGCACGTTTGGGAATACATCCATTGCAACTATGACAGGTTCTTCCACCTATCGATTTGGAATCGCTCGTTCTTTAGGTGAGAATCCAAATGGAGTTTGGACGATTCGAGTGTATGATGACGGTGTGGGTGATACGGGAACCATTCAATCTGTCCGTATGAAAATCTATGGAAGGTAATCCAATGAAAAATAACACTCACCAGAACATAACGTTTGCCCACTTGGGAATTTTTATTTTTGTGATTGGATTGTTACCAAGTTTTCGATTGGAAGCGAAGGATCCACCGAACCAAATTACATTCAAAGAAGGTGGAATTCAGAAAACATTTTATCGGAATCCAAATATGGAAGCAGAATTCATTGAACCAAACCAAGTGACATCCGCACCAACTAAGAGTTATGCGAATAAAAATATAAAAGTTGGTTGGAATTTTAGATCTCCAGGGAAACCTTTAATCAAAAATAAAACTAAATCCGCAATCGAAACCAAAGTGACTGAGGTATACAATCCAGGGAATGGTTATGGCCCCAATATTGTTTTGCCCGGAATTGTAGTTGTTTCATTTCAATTTGACCAATCCAAAGAAGTCATCTATCAACTTGCTAAAAAATACAATGTACAAGTGTTTCATATCTTTCATCCTCGTTTGGCAAGTTTCCAATCGGAACCAGGTTATCTTTCAGTGGAAAAAGCGAATGAACTTCTGAACGAGTCTTCAATTTTAGAAGCATACCCTGAAACAGCAGTGGAAAAAGTTTTAAAGTAAATGTGAAACCAATGATTGGTTTTTCTTTACATCGCTATATAAAAATAAATTAATTTCAAAATCTCAATTTTACGGACAGGTTTCGCAAGATAGGATGTAATCCCGACCAAAAAACTTTTTCTGATTTCTTCCTTTTGCACATTGGCAGAAATCGCAATGATTGGGATTTCGTTACGATGGTCAGTGCCTTTTGTTTGCTCAATGAAACGAATTTGTTTGGTGGCTTCCATTCCATCCATCTCAGGCATTTGCATATCCATCAAAATCAAATCAAAGTTCGTTGATTGAAACTTACTTAGAGCCTCTATTCCATTTTGTGCTACTTCCAATTCAATAGGGTATTTTCGTAAAAAAGTTTTGATGATGAATACGTTTTCTTCTGAATCTTCGGCTAATAAAATTTTACATGGAGGAAACTGTTCTGGTGATGGTAATTCTAAATCGAGCCAATCTTGATGCAACGGTGATCCTTTCTCTGTAATACCTTCATAGGGTATTTCGAAGATAAAGGTTGAACCTTTTCCAACTTCACTCTGAACGGATATCTTTCCATTCATCATCATAATCAATTTTTGAGTGATGGATAATCCAAGACCAGTTCCCCCATATTTGCGTGTGGTGGAACTATCAACTTGGGTAAAACTTTCAAAAATAGATTCTAACTTATCACTTGGTATCCCAATCCCGGAATCTACGACTTTAAATACCAAATTGGTTTTATTTTCGCTTAACAAGACATTAACGAAGATACTTCCCTTTTCGGTAAACTTCATCGCATTTCCAATTAAATTGATAAGGATTTGTTGGATTCGAGTGGAATCACCTTTGACCATTTTGGAAATATCGTCGCTTATGGAATAAGAGATTTGGATCCCTTTTGATTTTGCCTTTATTAAGAAGAGAGAAATCGTTTCTTTTAACAAATCATGGATAAAAAATTCAATGTTTTCAATTTCCAATTTTCCAGATTCAATTCTAGATAAATCTAAAATATCATTGATGATATTGTACAAAGCCTTTCCTGAATTCCTCAGTATGGTTAGATATTCGGATTGTTCTTTTGATAACTCTGTTTCATGTAAGGTATCAGCCATTCCTAAAATAGCATTCAGTGGAGTCCTAATTTCATGACTCATCGAAGCTAAAAAATCCGTTTTGGCTTGGGATGCTTTTTTTGCTTCGCTTTCTCTCTCTTTTGCGATGATCATTTGTTCTCGTAATAGTTTTTCACGTGTGACTTGTTGGGAAACATCAGAAATTTGAATCATACAAAAACGATTCGGTTCATCATCAATGGAAATTGGAATGATATGAAGATATTGATATATCCTTTCATTTTTTAACATTTGTTGTTCATTTTCAAACAAAGGAAATGGGAAAGGATTTAATGTATGAGTTAGAATTGAATATTGTGAAAATTCTAAACATTGTTCGATCGACTTTAGCGTTCGAGTTCCTGATAGTTCTGGAAATACATCAGTAATAAAATTGTTTTGTAGATTGGATTCAAGTAAGTGGGAATGTTTTAAAAACCATTGGTTACATAAAATAATTTTAAGTGATTCGTCTAAAATCAGGATTCCAATTCCTGATTTTTTGATCACCGTCGATAAATGTTTTTTCGTTAAAACATTCACTATTTTAATTTTTCTATTAGAACTCGTGATAAATTTTTAATGCTGTCAAAATTGAGAATAAAAAAGATATAACCTTTGATTTCTTTGCCTTTCAATTGGTAATCAATAAAAACTAAAAGAATCGAGTTATCTTCTTCAGGATTTCGATTTAGAAGTAGGTCTTCATACTTTCCTGCGAAAAATTCAGGAACATTGGTTTCTATTTTGTAATTCGACATCTTTGCCAAATTTGATAATATTGCGTTTAAAATGATATTTCCAATTTCGCTCAGAGCATCTTTTTCAAATTGAGAAACTTCATTGAGGGCAACATAGTCTTTCATCATCATCTTCACAATTTCTAAACTAGCACTTTTGTGAAATAAAAGGAAAGCTGAGCCATTTCCAATATCACCAACAAACTTTTGTTCTACTGTACAAACTTCTTGTTCCGCTAGATTTTCAAAATTGCGAGCTTCTGCTTTGGTGATGAGTTTTAAAGTTGGAACGGTTAGTAAAATTTCGTCCGAAATCATTTCGCTCATCAATTTGGCTGCCCCACCTAAACTGATATTAAACAATTCGCATAGGGAATCTCGTTCTAATTCTGTAAGAGTATTCATATATTCTCTAAAACAGGGATAATTTTTTCAGCTGTGACAGGTTTCTCAATAAAATCGATTCCTAAACTTTTTGCCTTATTTTTTATTGCATCTTGGATATTGGCAGTAATCAGAACAATTTTTGCGTTTTGGTAAGATGATTTCAAATTTTCAGCTAGGTCGAGTCCAGAAATAGTGCCAGGCATATTTTGATCTAAGCTAAAAAAGTCAATGTCAGGATGATCTGGCAGGATTAAGGTCGCTTTGTCTGCAGACTCAGCTTCCAAGATTTCCCAATTTGGGTGTTTTTCCGAGATGATTTTTCGAATCATCAATCTGGTGACTGTGCTATCATCTACAACGAGGGCTTTTTTTTGTGACATATCGATTGCCTTATTTCCAATCTAGTTTTATAACAGTATGTATAAACACAGTTGACGAAATTATTATCCAGAAATCATCCATGTATACCCATTACTTAATCATTTTATGTTTCTCTCTCTTTGTTTTTTGTAAGTCGAACCAAAAAATCTGTGAAGGCGAAAATTGCCGAAACGGAAAACACACGGTCAAATATGAAAACGGGGATCAATTTGAAGGTGAATTTTTAGAAGATGTCAAACATGGCATTGGAATTTACCTTTATGCGAATGGAGATCAGTTTGAAGGAGAATATAAATTCGGTTATAAAGACGGTCCAGGTACGTATCGTTATGCGAATGGTGATCAATTTATTGGGACGTATCTAAAAGGAAAACGGGAAGGACTTGGCAAATATCGATTTGCCGATGGTTTTCTTTTAGAAGGAATTTGGTCAGAAAATCAATTGGTTGGCAAAGGCAAAATCACCAACGTAAAAGGTAGTTTGGTTTTGGAGGGTTATTGGAACCAAAACCAATTCATTGGATTATCTCCGAAAGCAGAATCAAACGATCGTATCGAAATTTCGAATCCCGAGTGATTCATAAATCCGACGTGTTGCTTTCGATTTATTCAAAGTATACATATGAATGCCGGCAATTTTATGATCTAATAAATCACGGACTTGTTCTGTCGCCCAGTGAATTCCCACATTTTCAGCATAAGAATCATCTTCTGCGCGAGATAATGATTTTAGAAGTTTGGCAGGGAAGTTTGTTCCTAAAGAAAGTTCCGCCATACGTGCCAATCCTTTTCGAGAAGTAATTGGCATAATTCCTGCGATGATTGGAACTTTGATTCCTGCGATTTCACAACGTTCCACATAATCATAAAACGAATTGTTATCAAAAAACATTTGGGTGCAAATATAATCTGCACCTTGGTCAACTTTCCATTTTAAAAATTCAATTTCCTTCAAACGATTCGGTGTGGAGGGATGGCCTTCTGGAAAACCAGCAACTCCGATTCCCATCGTTGGAAATTCTTTTTTGATGAACCCAACAAGTTCTCCCGCAAATCCAAATCCATTTTCTGTTTTTTGGAATTCGTTTTGTCCTTTCGGTGGATCCCCGCGGAGGGCCATGATATTATGGATTCCACTTTTTTCGTATCGTTTTAAAATCTCTCGAATTTCGTCTTTTGTGGAACCTACACACGTTAAGTGACTAACAATCGTTAAACCAGTCTGCTCTTGTAACTTCACGACCAAATCGTGTGTTAAATCTCTCGTGGATCCTCCTGCGCCATAGGTAACACTGACATAGGCTGGATTCATTTGCGATAATTCTTGGATATTGCGGAATAAATCCTCAGATGCTTCCTCATTTTTGGGAGGGAAAAATTCGAAGCTGATCGTAGTCTGTTTTTTCTGGAGGACCTGAGAAATGTGCATAAAACCTATCCTCTAAACAGGAATATTTTTCTCAAGTCCCTTGTTTGCAAGTAACCAACCTTTTGACGCTTTTGTTTTCACGGCAAGCCAGAGGGAAAATTTTGGAAACAACGCTGGCATGATGACGATGGTAGACCTCAGGTAGGAAGGAACCAAAACTTCTCCTGGGTTCTTTTGGATGGCTTTACAAATCGCATCTGCCACTTGGTTTGGTTCGATCAAAGGGGTAAAAAAGGAAGGTTTGACACCATCAATCATTCTCGTTTTTGCCATGGACGGGCAAATCCAACTAACTCCAATTTGGGTATCGTACAATTCCATCTTTAAGGCTTGGGAAAAACCGACCACTGCATGTTTGGTTGCAGAATAAGTAACGGTTCCTTCTGTTCCAAATTTGCCTGCAATACTTGCTAGATTGATGATAGCAGCTTCCTTTTGTTCTCTGAGAATGGGTAACGATTCGTACACAAGTTTCATTGGACCATGAACATTGATTTGTAAAGCTTTCTCCCAAACTGAGAAGTCTTTTCCTTCGTAGGGACCACTTGGTGCAATGCCTGCATTGTTAATTAAAATTTGAAACTTAAGTTTGTTTTTTCTAATTTTTTTGATAAGAGCCGTGATTTGTTCTTCTTTCGAAAGGTCACAAGCAAATCCGTAAAATTTTTTTCCAAAGGATTCCACCTTTGTTTGGATTTCTTTTAAAAGAGATGTATTGATATCCACACCAATGATATCATTTCCTTCTTTCGCTAAACGTTCCGCAGTTAAAGCTCCAATCCCCATGCCACAGCCAGTGATTAAAATCGTGTTTCCAGATAATTTCATACAAATACATTAGTGAATTTTTTAGTTTCGTCAATCCGAATCATATAGGAAATAGACTCAAATGCAATACCGACTTTTGAAACCTGAATTAGGGCATAGACTACCTTCCGTAAGTTCAACCAATGAATGGATTCGGGATCCAGAAATTCCATTTGGTTCTTGGGTAATCGCAGATGAACAAACTGCTGGAAAAGGTAGGGGCCAAAATGTTTGGCAGTCGTTAGGCGAAGATCCTTTGATTTTTTCAGGTAAAATTAGGTTATCTGCAGCTGAAATTTCACTTCCTTTGGTTTCTATTTTTATCTCTTCCGCACTACTCAAAACAATTTATCGTTTTTTTCCTGAACGTTTAGAAGACACAACCATCAAGTGGCCAAATGATATTTATAAAAAAGATAAAAAGGTAGCTGGCATTTTAGTCCAATCCGAATTCACAAATGGGGTTTATGATATAGTCATTGGCATTGGACTAAATTTTTTTGGAAAACAAATACCTGAACATCTAAATGAGAAAGCAACTTACCTATGTGAGAATCCACTTGGTGAAGGTGATTTAGAACGATTTGCCAATCAATTGGTATTGGAAATTAACCAAGCCGTGATCACTCTTTTGGATCAAAGCCAAGTACTAAAAGATTTGGTATGGATCGAAGAACATTCCTTATTAAAAAACAAAGTCATTGAAACAGAATGGGAAGAAAGAATGGTGAGGGGAAGAGTTTTGGGAATTGATGAATTAGGATTCCTTCTCATAATGACCGAAACTGGCCAAAAGATTGAACTCATGGACACTTCACCAAAATTTCGGATAATATAAATGTCAGAATCACCACTATTACTTGTCATCGATGTTGGAAATACAAACACAGTTTTTGGAGTTTTTCGTGAAGGGGAAGAAACTCCCGACTTTCACAAAAGAACTGTTACACGAAGGGATCGTACTTCTGACGAACTTGGTCTTTTTTTAAAAGGGTTTTTGACACAAGAAAATGTAAAAGCCGATCGAGTTAAAAAAGCAATTTATTCGAGTGTTGTTCCTTCCTTAAATCCCATTGTGGAAAGGATGTTAGAAGATTGGTTTGATGTGAATCCATTGCGGGTTCATTACCAAATGAATTTAAACTTTGGTATCAGTTACCCTCGTCCTTTTGAAATAGGAGCCGATCGTTTGGTAAATGCAGCATATTGTGCAAAAACCTATCCTGGTAAAAAAGCCATTCTTGTGGATTTGGGAACAGCAACAACATTTTGTGTGATCAGCGAAAAGCCAGAATACATTGGTGGTGTGATTGCCCCTGGTTTAAAAATTTCCATGGATGCACTGACTCGAAATACAGCCCAACTTCCACCGATCGTTTTTGGTTCCCCAACACGTGTGTTAGGCGAATCTACTGTTGAGTCTATCCAAGCTGGATTTTTCTTTGGTTGGATTGGATTGTTAAAGGAAATTGTAAGAGCAATTAAAGAAGAAAATCCAGGTGATTATGTAGTAGTTGGAACAGGTGGACTTGTTACAACTATTCACGCTTCGCATAACCAAGTGTTTGATGAAATTGATCCTATGATGACGTTGAAGGGATTAAAAATCTTAGCCGATCTAAATTCCTAAGATTTTTTTACGATACGTTTCCCCCATGAGATCATATCCGATTTGATTGGGGTGGATTGGATCTGAGATTGGATAGAGGGGAAGTTCCCCTTGGTAAGACTCAAAAATTGATTCGATATCAACTATCTCTACTTTGGGTTTCTTCTCTTGGATGGCACGTAAGGTACTGTTATTCGTGCGAATTGTATCTTGGATGGAAACCATATTGGTTTTTGGAACTAAGGTTAGATATACGATCGAATTTTGGTTCGATTGTAAAAAATCTATGAGATTCAGAGTGCGAGTTTCAAATCCACTGGTTCCATATACCATTGCATCATTTGTTCCGAGTTCTAAAATCCAAAGATCGGTTGGAATCGCATTCAATCGGTTTTGGTTTTGGATCCAATCTTCTGTTGTATAACCTGCAACAGATAAATCCGTAACTGTAAATTCACTGGGCAATCGACTTCGTAATCCAAATCCATCCGACCACTGTGCTAAAGAATCACCCACAATTGTAATTTTGCGATTCAAAACATTTGCTCCTAAAATAGAAAGATATTGTCCGGATGGTTTGTCGGAATGATAACAATTGGAAAAACAGAGGAAAACACTTAGGAACAATATAAGGTTTAAAAAACGTTTCATTTTCTTGTATAAACAATGGTTTTGTAGTGTAACCAATGGTTAGATGGAACAGGGATTTCCCACTCCACACGAATCCAATTCCCTTTTTTTAGATAATCCTTGATGGCTTCATTGATGAGGGATTCATCATAAAAAACAAAACTATCTCGGGAATGAATGGTATTTAAAAAAGTTTCCGATGGAATTTCCAATTCTCCTGGAATGAATTCTAAAATATCCAAATCAGGTCGTTTGGATTTTAAATCAAAATAGGGATCAGGCAAACTTTGTAAGTACACAGCTTTGGAATTGGCCAAACTAACTTCGATATTTTGAAAATGTGCTTTTAGGATTTCACCTGCATCTGTTTTGAACCAATGCAAATGGGTAATGTAAAACATTGCCGCAAGGGAGAGGATAATTCCAAAGATTGGAACTTGTTTTACAATCGATTTTTCCTCCGCTAACAAAGCCATACCAAAGGATAAGGGAAACATGATATGAAAGACATACCATCCTTCGGAAGAGGAATACAAAGCAAAGAATACAGATCCAACCCATAACCAAAAGAGAATCCATTTTGAGGATAAAGTTTTTTTTCTCTCGTAGAATTGGTAGGTTAACCATGCTAAAATGGATAATTCCATTTGAATCAAAACCAAACGAAGTTTCGAAAAACCAAATCCAAACGAAAAAATTTTGATTTTATCAAAGAAGGTAAATGTTTTTAAGAGGTTTTGTTTTCGTGTAAGTTGTGCTCCAAATTGGAGTTGAAACCATTCCCAGTTGGGATGGATGTATAAGATCCAACCTAATATTGGTAATATACCACCTAATATAAAATAAACGATGCTTCGTATGCCAAAGTTTTGGTATACGAGAAACAAACACACTAGTCCAAAAAAGGCACCAAAGGGATGAGACAAAGCAGAAAAAGATAAAAACACTCCAGCCAAAAATGGATTCCATTTGTTCCTATTGGAATTAGTAGCGAAAAGTAAACTTAAGATGAAACAAAAAGCTGTGAGTGCTTCCATTCTGGCAACAGTTCCAAAACGAAATACAAGTGGTTCCCAAAGGATGCTAACAAATGCAATTTGTGCGGCAACTTCTGAAATCGAAATTCGTTTTAAGAAGTGATAAAATCCAAAAGCGGTTAAGTATACTAAGCAAACGTTTGTCAGGCGAGGAGTAAAAATTGAATCTGGAAAGATGGTTAAAGTCAAACCAGAGAATAATAAATATAGGGGAGGCATCCAAAGAGTTTTGGATTCCATACCAGGGATGAGGCCTTTTAGGACTTCGGTTTTCAATTCTCCCGATTGGGAAAAGGAAACGGCGGGAGAATAAAACAGAACCTCATCAGGCCAAATGACGGGAAAAACACCGAGGTTGATCCCAACATGGAAACAATAAACAAGGGAGATGAACCAAAACGAGGCAAACGCCACGTTTGTATTACTTAGAAAGGGAATTAACGGCTTCTTGTTCCGTTTCGAAAACTTCAAACAAATCCAGAAGTTCTACAACATCAAAAACCTTTTTTACAGGAGGTGTGATGCAGCAGAGTTTGAGCTTTCTTCCTTGTTTGTCGAGCTCTCGCACCATACCAACAAAGATACGAATTCCAGAAGAAGAGATATAGGAAATGAGCTCTAAATTGATGATGATGTCACCATCTCCGTTTTGCACATCATCCGCTAATTTTGCCTCAACCTCATCCGAATGAGTGATATCCAAACGACCGTTGAGGTGAACGAGTGTGTGCTTTCCGATTTTTTTGGTTTTAATTTCCAAAGCGAGCCTACTTGGTGACTAGAATCTTTGAAAACACCAAAGGTTCAAGAAATTTTTACGCTGCTTGGTTTCTGTTTCTCGTAAAAAGTCGAGGGTCGTTGTGGTCTGTCTCGGGAATATGCAACATAATCCGCTGGCGAGTGGATCTCTTGGTTCGGTGGCCTAAAAATGCTTGGATTTCCCAAAGCGGGAATCCTTTTTGGAATAAATCCAAAGCAATCACATCGCGTAAGAAAGTGATATGTAATTCGCGTGAAATCAGTCGACTGGCTGTTTTTAAAATCTTTTGGATGGTTCTTGTGCGAAGCACTCCATCTCGGCCAGGGAATAGGTAATCACCCGGAGAAAATTCGCAAGCATAACGATACAATTCCACTGCAAATTTTGGTTCTAAGTAGATATTCCTCCTCCTCAGACGACCACCGTTCTTTAAATAAAATCGATCCATTTCTTTGGTAAAATCAGCAATTTTCAAATGGATGAGTTCTGGCAGTGATAAACCTGTACAAACTAAGAATTTGATGATCAAATAGTGAATGTGATTTCGGTTCCGGAGTTGATTGAGTAAGTTTAGGATTTCGGTATGGTCTAATAATCGATTGCCCAAAGTATAAACATCAATGGTTAGAATGTGAGGGAGGAAGGTTGTTAAATTCAAATTCGTATTTAGCATATTTTTTCTCGTGGAATGTATCAGAGTATAACAATCCATGCAAATAAATTGTCACCAAACCGCAGTTTTGGATCGCAAATTTGGAGAAATAAATTTACTAGTTCATGTTTTTGCACGAAGCATTTTTCTGCTTGATTCATATTCTAAAAACGATTCTATCTTTGGGAGAAACAATTAAGGATCAAAAAGTATGGACTCTCTGGAACTAAAAACAAATGACCCGGAACTACAACTGACTAAGGAAGACATTCAAAAAGTTGAGGAACTGACCGGGCAAATTAAACTCAATAATCCCAATGATATCGTTTCCTACGGATCTTCCGCCCAAGCAAAAGTTTCTGATTTTGCAGACAAAGTTTTATCAGAGATCAAAACAAAGGACTCAGGATACGCTGGCGAATTGTTAAACCAATTATTATTCAAAATCAAAGATTTAGATATGGATAGTTTTGCTGGGGAAGGGAACACTCTTTCCAAAATTCCATTGATTGGTGGCCTTTTTGATGCCTCTCGAAAATTTTTAGCCAAGTTTGAAGATTTAGAATCACAAATTGGCAAAATTGTCGATGAACTGCATTCAGCAAGAACGAATCTCACAAAAGACATAACACTATTGCAGGCGTTATACGAGAAAAATTTAGAATATTTCAAAGAGATTCAAATTTTCATCGCGGCAGGAGACAAAAAAATCCAAGAATTACGTGATAAAATTTTACCAGAAATGTTAGAAAAGGCAAAGGCACAAGGTGATACTCTTGCTTCCCAACAGTACCAAGATATGGTACAAATGGTAGATCGATTTGAGAAAAAAATCCATGATCTTAAACTCACAAGAATTTTGTCCTTACAAACTGGTCCACAAATCCGTTTGATCCAAAGTGGGAACCAAGTTCTTGTCGAAAAAATCCAAAGTTCAATTTTAAACACCATTCCTCTTTGGAAAAATCAAATTGTGATCGCTCTCGGTTTAATGCGCCAACGAAAAGCATTGGAAGCACAAAAACAAGTTTCCAAAACCACAAATGATTTGATCCAAAAGAATGCCGAAATGTTAAAATCAGGTACGGTCGAGATCGCCAGAGAATCGGAAAAAGGAATCATTGAAATTGAAACCTTAAAAAATGTGAACCAACAATTGATCGAAACGATCACAGAAACATTGAAGATCCAAGAAGATGGTCGTCAAAAACGAAAACTTGCGGAACAAGAGATGATCAAAATCGAATCTGATATCAAACAAAAACTATTGGAATCGAAATAGTATGACAGACGTACAATTAGAACAAAATCAAGAAGAGAAAAAATGGGCCAGACGTGCCCATATTTCTACGTTACTCACGTATCCTATGGCATTATTGCCTTTTCCATTTTATATCTCGTCACTTGGTGCAATGGTGTATCCATTTGTGATGTGGTTATCTCGTAACAAATCTTCCTATTCCGCCAAACAATCATTAGAAGCGATTTATTTACAAGCTCTTTTGTCACTTGGATACTTTGGATTTGGGACTAAATTCGGAGATGATCGTGTTTTACTTGTGTTTTCCTATGTGTTTATGGCTTTTCTTCATGTAGTGTTTTTGGGAATCGCGATTTTCCGCACAACGATTGGAAAACCACACCATTATCCATTTAGTTTTTTTCCATTACTCTTTTCATCCAATCAAACCAAAGAAAATTGGAATGAATTGAAGAAAAAATTCGAAGATAAAGTTGAGTTTTCCGAATACAAAACGCAAATGGAAAAACTCGACGAATTCCGCTTGTCCACTGAAAAAGATGCAAAATTGTTAACAGACGTTAACTTACAAGGTCTGTGTAATGAATACTTACATTCCTTATCTGACTTACGTGTGAAATTAGCAGAAGATCCTCTTTCCTATCGGAAAGCAAAACAGTTTCTGAATTATTTTCCGGAAACCGTTTCCAAGATCATGAGCCAATACATTCGTGTAAGCCAAAACGCCAATACAACTGATTCAGAAAAAAGAAAATCCGAACTCAATTCATTGTTAAGCGAAGTAATCAAAACAACAGAACAAGTCAGAAATAAACTGAAAGCAGATGAAACCCTAAATTTAGATGTTGAGATCACCGCCATGAAGAAAAACATCGAATTTGGTGGGTATTGATGTTATCAGAATTACATGACCGTTCTTATCATTTTTTAAATTTTTTACCAAACGTGGCAGACTTCCTTGTGCAAAAACACAAGGAAACCAACTTAAAAGTTGATGAAAAAAGTTTATACAACCTAGTCACAGAAGCGGATCTAAAAGCGGAATCCATGATTTTGGATGAAATCCAAAAAAACTTTCCTTTAGATGGAATCCTTTCAGAAGAAAGAGAGGCCATTCCTGGAACATCTGGTTTTACTTGGGTGATTGATCCATTAGATGGAACTACAAATTATACTCACGGATTGCCTTTGTATGGAGTGTCAGTAGGTGTTGTAGAAACAGATTCAATGGCACCAGTGATTGGTATGGTATTTTTTCCAGAACTGAATACATATTACCATGCCATCAAAGGTCAAGGTGCCTTCCGTGAAAAAAAACAAATCCAAGTTTCCCAAACAAAAACGATGAAAGATTCTCTTTTTGTCACTGGATTTCCTTACGATCGGAATTTGTCTTTGGATACTCTCATGCAATATTATAAATCTATTTTACAAAAATCGCGTGGAATTCGTCGTACCGGTGCCGCTACTCTCGATTTATGTTGGTTAGCTGAAGGAAAGTTTGAAGGATATTATGAATTGGGACTAAAACCTTGGGATATGGCTGCTGCAGGACTCATTGTGATGGAAGCGAAAGGTAAGTTAACTTCGATGGATGGAAACGATTTTTCGATTATGATCCCAAGTTTACTCGCAAGTAATGGTTATGTCCACGAATACCTTCTTGCAGAATTTGAAGGACAAATCAACCGAGTAGTGTATTAACCATTTGGTTGAGTTTTGTTTTGATCACATCTTTGGAAAAATTGGTGAGGACATACTTTCTTCCATTTTTCCCCATTTTATTTGCAATTGATTGATTTTCTAAAAGATAATCTAACATCCGTTGGAAGGAATTAGAATCGGAATAATACAATCCACCTTGGCTTCGAATACAATGTCCTCTCATCACAGAAGACTTTGCATTCACAAGTACTGGTTTTTCTTGGAGCCAAGATTCCATAATGGATATCGAAAAACTTTCATAGGCAGATGGATTGAGTAATAAATACGAATTCTGAATTTCTGCTACTTTTTCTTCTTCTGAAACAAAACCAGGAAATTGAATTTCTTTGTTGTGAGATACATCCATTGAAAATACAGATCCTAAACATTTTAACGTCACATCCGTTCTGTGATTAAGTTGTTTCCAGTGATGATACTGTTCGAATAACTCTGGATATCCTTTTGCTGGTTCAATTCTACCAATAGTAATGAGTTGATGATTCTCTTTCGATGAATCCCTAGTGATCGTCGAATTTGATTTTTGATTTTCGGAAATAGGATCTTCGACAAACGTTCCAATCAAAAAATAGGAATTCACTTTTTGGCGGTGGTAAGATTCATACACATCCATTTCTTCAGGAGCATTAAAACTATAAGTATAATGGCTCAAATACGTTTGGCGGTATATAGGCAAACGAAAGGCTGGCTCATCGTGAAATGTTGGAACAATCACAAATGGAACCTTTAATAAAGGGATGCTGAGAACTACAGGATAATACAAATAACCTACAAGAATCACCAAATCATAATCAAATTGGTGTTTTGAAACATATTCCACTAACAGGGGACAAAAAGGGCCTTGTTCCTCGAGAAAAGACATTTGGTCTTTCATGGATACAGAATCCCCTCTTCGTAAACAGCGATCTAATACCAAATTCATCTGATTGATATTGCGAGTTTTTTCTACTGCGAAACGAATGATTTTATATTGGCTCTCTTCTGTTAGTCCAGGTTTGAATTCATTTTTCCAAGTTACATAGTTTTTGGCGGCACTTGTGATTACCGTGACATCATGGGATTCCGATAAAATATTTACATAATCCGAAGTTAGTTTTTCTGCACCTCCGGATGCATTTTGCAAAAACCTTGGAGTGATGAATAAAATATTAGCCATAAATTAACTTTTGATCACTTCTAATAAAGGTAAGATGCTAGTAGATTTTAGATACAAATCCAAACGTTGGTTTTGTTGATAGAGAATTGAGTTTCTAAATTCAATATTTTGAAAGATTTTGTCTATTTCCTTTGCCAATAAATCAAAATCTTTAGTTTGGAATAGAATACCAGCATCACCTAATGTTTCTGGTACGGCGCCAGCCGAATAAGCAACGACGGGCAATTGGAAATGCATAGCTTCCATCAATGGTACACAAAAACCTTCATGTTCACTCATAGATAAAAACAAATTACTTTCAAAATAAATCTTTTTTAACATGGATTCATCTACATACGAAATGATTTTTACTTCTTCTTGTAAATCAAGTTGGGAAATCATAAAATTGAGTTCGTCTAAATAAGACTGTTGGTCTGGATTACAAAATCCTAACATCCTAAGTGAAAATTGATTTCCATAAGTAGATTTCCATGTCCTTGCAAAACGAATTAAATCATCTTGTCGTTTATTGGGTGCTATGCGACCGACAAACAAAAAAGAAGGATTTTGAAAGGATTTTACCTTTGTTTTCTGATCTAAGGAACCTAAATTCCATTTTTGAAAATTTAGATGTAAAGGGAAAATCCTGGATTGTTTGAATCCTAAGTGAATGAGTTCATTTAAATTAAATTGAGAAACGGCAAAAGAATGTTGGAAATGTTCTCTGATGATTTCTAAATCTTCTCTTCCTTTACGCAGTAAATAACTGAATCGTAAGTCATAGGGTTCAAAAAAATTTTCTGGTGTTACATTATGATAAATGAGAATCTTTTTATTGGGAAATTGTAACAGAAAATCAAGTACTTTGGAATGGATGGAATGATGATAAACAATGACATCATTTGGTTTGATTTTCGCTTTTGTGATTTTTTCGGCATATTTTCGATCGCTAGAAAAAACGTTTTCGGCATAAATTTTGCCTTCGTAATTTTCTTTTGCGAGCAAACGTTTGATTTCCAACATTTCTTGTGAGATCGCATCACCTAATTGAAATCCAGCTGAGAATTGGTGAATATTCATTTGATACCACTGATTAAGATGTCAGAAATCTCTTTCGCAAAAGGAAAATGATTGTAATCATCCAATACCTTATATTGGTTTTGTATCATTTGTGCACAAAGATCTTTTTCACTCAAATTGTTTTTGATCATTTGTACTAAACTTGGATAGTCTTTTTCAAAAAACAATTTTCCACCTTCTCGCATGGTACCTGGGATTGCGCCAACACCAAAAGCAAAAACGGGGATACCACAACCAAATGCTTCTAAAATCGGAAGGCAAAATCCTTCGTGTTCACTCATGGAGACAAAGGCACTAGACTCATGTAAAATAGATAATACTTCCGAATCTGACTTACCCATCAAGAATTGAACTTTGTTTTCTAAGTGAAATTTTCGTACAAGTTCTGTTAAACGATCAAAATATCCATCAAAAGCACCAATGATCGATCCAATACAATAACAGTTTGCATCTGGAAATTCCTTAACCCAATAGGAAAAAAATGTGATTAAGTCTTCCCATTTTTTTTGAGGAGAATATCTACCTATAAATGCGATTGAATAGTTGTTATGTGAAATGTCATTTTTTCGTGGGAGTTTTTGGTAGGTTTTGCAAATCGGAATCACATAGGGGTTACGAAACTCATATCCACTAATGGTTTCAAAATTAAACTGAGAATCACACCAGATAGAATCACAAAAAATAGATAAACTTGCCAGTTCCAAAAAGGATAAAGATTCAAACTTTTCCATGGCATGGAAAATATCTTCGGTTGTCGTGTGCTCATAAAATTTAGCGGGCGTCACATTATGGAATCTTAAAATTTTGGTTCCAGGTAAATTTTGGAATAAGTGGTATGGGTAACCTGCACCACCATAATGTAGTATATGAATATCGTTTTGATTTGTAGGGTGATGGAACTCATCCACTAAATGAAAGGTACTAAGCAAAGGCTTTCCTTTTCTAGGAAGCCTTGTAATGAAATGTGTTTTGTATCCTAACGACAGAAAGACTTCAGAAAGTCCGATTGCATCATTTCCGACACCATCAGAATCTTTTAATTCATCTAGATGTTGAAATACATTCATCTTAGAATTTTGTATAACGGAAAACCTTAGTGTCTTCTGAGACAGACAAGTCTCTTGGTGAAGTAAAACCTAAACTATGCAAATAACTAGGAAGGAAATCTAATTGAATCTCTGTGACTTGTAGGTCACGGAAAGGTCGATTTGTTTTCTCAGGAACAATCGATATAGAAAAATAAAGATGATACCCTTCCTTCATGATAGAAGAAATTTCTGCAAACAATCGTTCTAAGGCAAAAGAAGGGAACTTGTTCAGAGAAACATATACCACTACATCTTTGTTTTGGATATTTTTTTGTAAAAGAGGAAATAGCGATTCCGTATAACTTATGTTCTGAGAAATTTTACTTTTGATTAAGTTATATTGATTTTCATTTGTAGTGATCGAATGAAAAGGAATTTTAGAGATTGAAAACTCTTTTAAAAGTTCTCCCCACTCTGGAAATAAAACCATTACTTGTTTTGTGGTTTTTAAATCATCAATCACCAATTGCCAATTGGGATTCATTCCTGCATCTACAAAGTAGGAAGAAGTCGCCCAACTAAAGTTAGGGGAATTATTTCCGTCAGAATGTAAAAGATGGTCCCTGTAAAACCCATCAAACCTTCTTTCCATTTGTTCCATACGTTTGCTAAGGCGCACTAATTCATGTAAAACAGAGAAAAAAGCTCGGATTCGATTTTCAGAAAGTTTTTTGTCGATCTGTCCATAAAGAGAAACCAAACGATTGATGATGAACTTAATTGGCCCGCGGATGTACCAAAACTTAGGATTGGAAAATTTAGGACTCGAAATTCCTTTTTCAAATAAATGCGCGGTGCCAGCAGGATCAAACTTACGAAAGCCTAGTGGTGACTCTGGTTTATAACTGATTTTTGTGAGTTCGGACCAATCCCTGGGATGGTTGGGGTCGAGTGGAATCTTGGATTCCAAAGTTTCTACAATTTCTTGTACGTTGATCTGTGGGTCACGGATTGCGACAAAGGGGGATGGATTGAAATTCTTTTTGTCTTCCACAGTTTTCTTTCTTTTGTTGAGAGGATTTGAAAAATTGGGAGAATGGCAACTAAATCTTAGGGTCAGATCAGAAAATTCCCTTTTCTATGAAAAAAAAACAAACTTTAGTCACCGGAGCCAGCGGATTTGTGGGAAGTTATCTCCTTCCAGCACTCGAATCCCAAGGGAATCACGAAATCCATTGTTTTCAAGGTGACATTCGTGACCTAGAAACCGTTAATAATCAGTTAAAAAAAGTCCAACCCGATATTTTAATCCATTTAGCGGCCCAAGCCTTTGTTCCCAATGCGATCGAAAATCCATGGGAAACCGAAAGCATCAATGTTGGTGGAACCCTAAACCTTTTAGAAACATTACATCGATTACAAAAACCTTGTAAGATGTTATATGTATCTTCGGCAGATGTTTATGGAAAACAAAACATAGATGCCTTACCACTTTCGGAAACTTTATTACCTAACCCAGTGAATCCATATGCAGGGAGTAAGTTGGCTGCTGAATCTTATTGTCGCCAATACGCAGAGTATAGTACCTATGTCTCGGTGGTGATCGCACGACCGTTCAATCACATTGGAATCGGCCAAAGAAAAGAATTTGTGATCCCCAATTTTTGTTCTCAAATCATCCAAGCCAAGTATGCAGGAAAAAAAGAAATTTCAGTTGGTGATTTACAACCAACACGAGATTTTTCTCATGTAAAAGACATTGTAGATGGTTATCTCACTCTCATTGAAAAAGGTGAGACTGGTGAAATTTATAATATTTGTTCTGGAGAAGAACGAAGTATACGATTTATGGTGGAAACACTTGTGAAATTTTCTGGAGAAGAAATTCGTTTTGTTGTCGATGAAAGTCGAGTTCGAGTTTCAGAAACTTCAAAAGTGTACGGAGATAACACTAAACTCAAAGCTTTGGGTTGGAAAACCAAACATAGCTTAAGCGAAACCTTGAAAGAGATTTATGATTATTTAGAATCAGACTTTTTGAAATCTAAACAAGTCGATTGAACTTCTTTCCAAGTGGAATCAGATACAATTTTTTTGATCGTACCTTTTTTTCCTTTTTGAATCAAAGATTCTAACGTTTTCATTCTTTCTTTTGTCGCAGGGTGAGTGCTGAGAAAATCGGTAATTTGGGTTGCGGTAGAAGTTTCTTCTTTTGCATTTGTCGCCGAATCTGTTTCTTCCGATTCATTTTCACCTTTTTCCATTTCTTCCATTCTTTGGAAAAAACTGAGTAAACCATCGGTTGACAAATTTTTTGATTTCAAATATTCGATGGAGGTTTTGTCCGCTTCCGTTTCAAAGTCTCTTGAAAATTTTAACACTAAAATTGTGGAACCAATTTCAGTGAGTGTTTCTAAAAATTCCATATTCCCAAGTCCAGGGCCTACAACCAAACTGATCGCAAGAGACGTTCCACCTGCTTTGACTAGGTTACGCATATGGTGTCTTTTTTCCACATGTGCAATTTCGTGTGCGAGGACACCAATCACTTCTTCTTGTGATTTGGCTTCATTCAGTAATCCGGAGAAAAAATAAATTTTACCATTGGATAAAGCAAAGGCATTTGGGATGGGCGAACCAATCACTGAAACTTGGAATTGGTGTTTGCTATCACTCGGAACAATTTGTTTGAGGGCTTCGGAAAAAAATCGATCTGTTGCTTTGGAATCACAAGCTTCGAATTGAGTTTCCATCTTCAATTGAACTGAATCACCTAAGGATTTGTCCATCGATAGAGGAATAAAATTTGTGACAAGTTCCAACCCTTTGAAGTAAAAAAATCCCACAACAGAAACAACGAATAATGATAAAAGTCCAAGGACAATGGGATTCATTTCCCGAATGGAATAAAAAAAGGCACTTGCATGGCTCTGGGATTTTTTGTTTTGGATCCAAGTTTTTTCTAAGAGTTTTGTTTCTTCTTTTGTACAAAAGATCTCTAAAGTGGGACTTTCCTTAATTTCGTCTGGTAATAAGATAAGTTTACAGCCGTTATGCGTCCGATGGAATTCGGTAAATTGGGATAAACTGATTTTATGGTTGGTATCGGCAGATGTAAATTGAATGGTTTGTCCGTTGACAAGAACGGTCCCTTCTTCAGGGACCGCTGATACACCATTAAAATATCGTGATGTAAATGTTTGGTTTTGAATCAAAGTTTATGATAGGAAGGCTTCTAGAGTTTCTGCAAGTGCTTCCAATCCTTCCGCTGTCGCATTTGCCTTTGTATCTGGTTGGGCAGAAATCGTTGAAAAATCAACTTCTGCTTCTAAACTCACAGATTCGATGAAAAGTTTTGTCAATCGAACTACGGCCCAAGCAAATCCAATACCTAATGTGAAGAGAATGATTAAATAAGCGATCAGAAAATTCACAAAAATCTTTCCACCAGTAATATCAGAACGAAACTTTTTCCCTTGGAAACTTGTGCGGTTCCAAATGTAATTTTGAACGTCTGCTAAAAACCAAGCGTAGTAAATCCCAAGAGTAACAATGCTTAACAAGACTCCTTTGAGGTATAAAAAGAAAATTTCCTTACCTTCTGCAGAGAATCCAAAATTAGTATTTCCATATCGAGTTTTGCTTTGGATGTATGCTTCTTTTTCTGCAAAAAACCAAGGATAATAAATCCCAAGTGTTACGATGGTGAGTAAAATTCCTTTTCCGTAAATTTTAGCAACTTCGATAATTTTACCGTCAAAACCAAAACGTAAGTTTCGGTAACCAGTACGAGAAGTCATGTACTTACGGCCACCAACGATGACGATGGGAACTAATGCCAAAACAACTGCAACGTAGATCGCGATACCCACAATGGTTGCGAGGTAAGGAACGGGAATTTTCCCGACGATCCAAAGGATGATCATACTTGCAATGTAAAGTACGATAAAAATTCCAGCGGCTTTTAAAAATCCGATGAATCTTTCTTTTCCTGTTCCATGGAAGGAGAAACGTTCACCTGCCCATTCTAAATTTTCTGCCATAAACTTTTGGATGTTGGTTCTTGCCCAAAAGCTATAGATCCCCAAAGTCACTACTGTTAGAAACATATTCTTCAAAAAGAGTATGAAGAGTTGTCCGCCTGTGGCGTGGTATTGTAGTCTTGTGTTGCTCATTGATTTCCCCAAAGGATGATTAGTGTGCAGATTATAGTTTATGATTCAAAAGGGTAAAGAAAAATATTTCCTATCCATTAGAAATACAGTTTATACGGTTGAACACAATTCACTTTTTTTTGGGATTCAAAGAACATGTCCTTTCCTCTTAAAGTCTACTTGTACAGAATGCGTAAACTCTTTGTTATTTTCCTTTGTCTCTTCAGTGTAACAGGAGTCTTTTCTGACCCAAGGCAAGAATTACCACCAACTTTTGGTGACTTAAAAGGGCAGGATAAGTCAGTTAGGCAACCACCAGACCGAAAAGACAAAAAAGGTTGTTGTAAAATCAAATACCCCGCGGGAGGGTATGACTTCTTTCTAGCTACGGAAGAAGATTGTCGTGCGAGTTTGTATTTTGACAGATTTCTGGGAGAAAACAATACACTATGCTTTCGTTGGGAAGGGGATTAGAATTTGCCGAATTTATGGGTGTCCGTGATCAAGTATTACAAACATTAGTCAAAATTTTTCCATCGTATGACGCATCTCTTGCCATTGCAGGTGGTGGATGTAAGGCGTTTTACGCTTTAGGTGTAGGGAAAACTCTACGGGAGTGGGGTGTACGATTTACCGAATTGTCGGGTGTGTCCGCAGGGGCTGCTATGGCACTTTGTATCCTTTCCCAAACAGAAGAAGAATCGGTAGAATACTTCGAAGAAATTACCAAACGAAATTCTCGCAATTTTCATTTTTCCAATCTCTTGAGAGGAGAATCCACCTTTCCTCATGAAGATATGTACAGACGAACCATTCGGTTTGGAATGAGGTTTGATCGTGTCCTCGACTCAGGTGCAAAAATTTGGATCCATTCCGTCAAAGCCCATCCCAAAGAGGATTCCTTAAAAAACAAATTTCGTTTGGCTCGTTTGATTTCAGAAACGGGTAGAGCCTTTTTGTTGGATGATAGGGATAGGTCCGAAGGAATTCCAGCCAATCGTACCGCTGAGATGATTAAAAAATGGAATATGGAAGATGTGGATTTTACGGAAAAAGATTTTGTGAATCCAGAAATCATTGAACAATTCATCATGAACTCTTCTTCCATCCCACCTATCGTTGACTTCCAATCTGTAGGCAATGAATACTACTTAGATGGTGGACTCACCAATAATATGATGATTGAATCGTTTTCACCCAATGCAAAGATCATTGGGATCCATTACGAACCCAATACAATCGTTGGGAAAGATCCGGAGTTACTTGCTCGTTCCTTTCTCATCACACCATCGAGACCACTTCCTATCACTTCGTTTGATTATACAAATCCCAAAGGGGTTCGTGAAACGTATGAATTGGGGAAAGCAGACGCTCTGGCAAAAAAAACTGAGATTATTAATTATTTGAGAAAGTCTTGAAGTAAGCTGAATCCTTTTTCGAGGGTTTCTTCCTCTGTGATGAGGCTGATTATAAGAATACACCTGTTATGCGAAAATCCATACCAGGAACCAGGTTGGACAAAAACTCCTGTTTTGTTTAAAATTTCTAATACCAAAGTTTCCACTTTTTGATCCATGTCCAATTCGATTAGGAAATACCAACCAGCTTCGGTTCCAGGTATTTTTTTGGCCAGAGGACAAGCGTTTACAAATTCCAAACAAACTGCCGAATTTCGCATAACTCTTGTTCGAATCCTATTTTGGACCATGGATTTCCAAGGCAAAAGTTCTTTTGTTGCTAATTGGATTATCGAATTTACCGAGAGGTAGGAATCCGCTATAAAACTTAAACTTTTTTGCATTTTGGAAAAACTTGGTTCTGGTGAAAGATTCAAAATCCAAGCCAACTTTGTTTGTGGTAAAGCCAATAGTTTTGAAAAACCATGACACACAAAAACAGGGTATTTCGGAACACTAGGTAGGTGATGAGGTTCCCCTGTAAAATCATAAGGTTCAAACACTTCATCGATGATGATCGGTATGTTGATACCAAAGGATTCCCATTCCTTCCAAAACGTTTCTGTCGTTTTTGAACCTGTTGGATTTGCGGGACTCACAAGGATGATGGCTTTTGTTTTGGTGCTGATGGAACCTGCAATGGTTTCCGCGTCATAGATCCATAACCCGGTGTTTGGATCCACTTTCAGTTGGTAATGGACTTCTTTTAAGTTTTCTAAACCAATGAGAAAATGAAACAGTGGGTAACCTGGATTTGGAGTGAGAACTTCATCACCAGGATTGGTTAATAATTTAAATAAAAAAGAATATGCTTCTGATGTGCTTGCTGTTAGGTGAAACTGGTTGGGTTCAGCTAAAATTCCACGTTTTCTATATTCGGCCGCTATTTCAGACCGAACCGATTCTAATCCTTCAGGGATGGGATCATAAACGCTGACATTGAGATTGGATAAAATATGAGTCAAAACAGAAGGTGGAAACTCCAATCCTACTTGTGTTGGATTGGAGATGGTTAAATCGAGGATTTGTTTTCCGGAATGGATGAGTTTTTGTTTGGTAACATAGATATCATTTTCCGTTTCCAATTCACCTAATAATTGAAAGCGATTGGAAATAGAAAACGAGTGATTGTTCAAATCATCCAACTTTGTTTAAAGATTTTGCAATTTTACGAATCAGAAATCTCGGTGTGAAACGAACTGATTCTGCTAAAATAAAATTGATAATTCCAGGAATTTTGACAACACGTTTTCCAAAGAGAGCTTTAATTCCGATCGCAACAACATCTTCTGAGTTCATTGCTAAAATAGAAGACTGAACGAGTTTACTTCCTGACATTTTAGCTCTTTCGAAAAACTCAGTTTTAGTAGGTCCTGGGCAAAGGCATGACACAGTGACTCCATAATCTTTTACTTCTTCTGCTAATCCTTCGCTTAACGAAAGAACGTATGCTTTGGTCGCATAATAATTTGTCATCATTGGACCAGGTTGGAATGCCGCTGTGGAAGCAACGTTCAGAATATAACCTTCGTTATTTGCAACCATATCTTGTAAAAATAGATGGCAAAATTCCGCTAATGTTGTTACGTTCAATTGGATCATTTTAGATTCTTCTTCAAATGAGTTTTTATGGAACTCACCGTTTAAACCATAACCCGCATTGTTCACTAATACGCTGATTGGAAGTTTTAATTTTTTAACTGCTTTATAAACTTTTTCTGCTGCATTTGCTTTCGCTAAATCTTCAGCAATCACAACGGAATCGATTCCGAATTTGAGTTTGATTTCGGAAGCAAGACTTTTGAGACGGTCAACATTTCTTGCCACTAAAACAGGAGAATAACCCATTTTTGCCAAAGAAAGGGCAAAATCTTTTCCAAGACCAGTAGAAGCGCCAGTAATTAAAACATATTTCATTAGAGAAATTTATTTCAATTTCGAAAACTTGGCAATTCATAATTAAATTGTTTTGGCATTTTTGACCACCTGGTCAATGATCGTTTTATGAGCCAACCTTTAACTCATCCGCTTCATACCATTCAAAAAGAAAGAGCTATCATTTTTATCCTAGCAAGTTTGCAGTTTTTACATGTTTTAGATTTTGTTATCATGATGCCACTTGGCCCTGTATTTATGGAAAGTTTCAAAATTGATGCAGCAGCTTTTGGTCTGTTAGTATCTTCTTATTCCATTAGTGCGGGAATCTTTGGGCTTTTGGGTGCTTTGTTTTTGGATTCCTTTGATCGCAAATTGAGTTTACTTGTTTTATTCTTTGGATTTTCTTTTGGAACTTTTTTATGTGCCTTTGCTGATACTTATACTTTTTTACTCATCGCTCGGATCATTGCTGGTGGATTCGGTGGAATGATTGGTGCAACAGTTCTTTCGATCATAGGTGATATCATTCCTGTGTTTCGTAGGGGAACAGCAACTGGTGTGGTGATGGGTTCTTTCTCCGTTGCCTCTGTTGTCGGTGTTCCTTTTGGATTGGAACTGGCAGGACGTTTTGGATGGCACATTCCTTTTCTTTCTCTCGGCATTGCTGGATTTTTGATATTACCTTTTGCTTATAAACTATTACCTTCTATCAGGTATCATTTAGATTCAGATGTAAGAGTGAAACAGAGTCAAGTGAAGTCGTTACTCGAAGTTTTGCGAAAGAAAGAACACTTTGCTCCATTTTTATTTATGGTTTTTTTGATGTTCGGTGGTTTTACCGTAATTCCTTTCCTAAGTCCATTTTTGGTTTCTAATGTTGGATTATCGATGAAACAGATTCCTTATATCTACTTATTTGGTGGACTTGCGACTTTTTTTACGAGTAGATACATCGGAAAATTGGCTGATCGACATGGAAAATTTTTCATATACCAAATTGTTACAGTGATCGCAATTCTTCCCGTCATTGCCGTTGTTACGATGACAAAAACTTCTTTACCGATCGTGTTAGTGAAGACTACAATCTTTATGATTTTTGTATCTGGTAGGATGGTTCCTGCATTTGCTATGGTGACTTCTGCTGTTGAACCTAGGATCCGAGGAAGTTTTATGTCTGTCAATTCTGCCATCCAACAGATTGCCTCAGGAGCTGCTTCTTATGTAGCAGGGCTCATCGTGGTACAAAATTCGGATAAAATCTTTGAGAATTATGAAATTGTGGGAATGATTTCTGTTTTTAGTTTGTTGTTTAGTATTTATTTGGCAAAAAAAATCAAAATTGCGGGATAAATTAAGAACTGACTAAAGTTAGATTATACTACAATTCTAATTTTCCAGTTTCAAGAAAATCGATGATCATGTGTTTTTGAGAACTTGTGATCATTTTTTTTTCCAGTAATTGGTTTAAAATTTCTTCCGCCGTACCAATCTCAATTCCACCTAATTCAGAAAATATATACTGAAAGTATTTATCAATCCGATGGTCAGAGATATAGGATTGTAATTTTGCACTAGTTTCTAAAATCAAATTTTGGCGGCGTACAAGTTCTTCCATAGTCGATAAGATGATAGAAACTTCGGGATCTTCTGCAAACAATTGCATCATGTGATCATAAATTTTGGGAGACTGTAATGGAAGTTCGTAAATCGAATCTCCTAAAGCCGTATACAGTGATTTTTCCTCTTCAAAATCAAGTCCTGTGTATTTAGTTAAGTTAGAGACTACTTCTGAAGGTAAAATAATTAAAAACTGACATGCATACTCAGGTTCTTTTAGATATCTTACAAAGTATTGAATCAAATCACAAATTCGTAAATAACTAACAAAAGTCCAATATTTGAAACTTCGAATATCAAACATATGTTTGATTGTTTTTTCTCGTTTTAACGATTCACGAAGGTTCATATAATTTTCAAAATCTACTTTAAATAAATAACTTAAAGTATGATTGGAAAATGATTCGATGATTTCACGAACTAGGGTGGGTTCACCTATATATAAAAAATAGGTGATCAGTTCTAAATTGTCTTTTCCTGACCAAAGAAATTTTTCTAAATTTTTTGCGGGGATTTGTGAAAAAGCAGAGAAACCTATTTTAAAGGTAACTTTATCTTGCAGGAAAGCATCTAATTTGCTCTTTGCTATACAATCTTCGTCTACATCTTGTTTAGCGAAAGAATGCCTGCAACTAGGTGGGCAGGCTTCGTATAAAGATGTTCCTAAAAAACATTTTGGCATGAATTATTGCATCAATTCTCCACAATCTCTCATTTCGGGAGCGTATGGATTTTTTACTTCTTTTCCAGTCATTAACCAAGATTTATCGACCATTGGGCAATAAAAACGGTTGTACTTCGATTGGTTGGGTACTTCGGCTTTTATTTGAATCAATATTTCTTGGATTTTGGAAATTTTTTCGTAACTGGAATCTAAATCTGTTTCCTTGTTTGGGATTTGGCTTTGGATTGCTTCTCCCCAGGATTTTAATTTTGGATGGTTACTTGTCACCAAAGCTAACACTGAGTTTGAAAAATCTTTCCAATCTGGTTTTGGGTTTTCTTGTAAATACACTTCCAGGATGGATTGGTTGTTCGAAAACAGTGATTCCACCATTTTTTCATGATTGGAGTCAAACGGAACCACGACTTCCTTACAGGAAAGGGCAAAAAAGGCAAAAACGAGGAGTGAAATCCGAAATACTTTCATAATTTGATTCTTTTTTCCTACCTTTGAATTGGAATTCAAATTTTACAGGCGAGTTTGTTGGATGGAAATTGCTTTTTTCTCGACAAAGCCGGTTTTTCAAGCATGATGACAGAAAAGTTCACGAAGGTGTAATTCCATTATGATTATTGTAGAAGGCATTGGCCACGTCAGTATCCCCGTCTCCCAACTCGACACCTCTATCGATTTTTACCGGGACATTTTTGACTTCGAAGTGGAGACAAAGAAGGCTACTGAGGCAATTCTTTCTCTCGATGCGTTTCGCATTCGTTTAGTAAAGGCAGAGGTCGCAGATCGATCCCTTCCTATTTTAAGTTTCGTGATGGATGTGGATGATTTCACAGAAGCCATCAGCGAATTGGAAGAAAAAAATGTGAAAATCATCAAAGGACCAGAAGGCACTGATTCTGGAGAAAGTCTTACCTTTGCTGACCCGAGCCAAAATTTAATCGAGATTTTTTACTCCAACTAAAACCTGTTGCTTTTTTAGTCTTTTCTTCGTAACATCCTCTTGGTATGTCATTAGAGATCCAAGAGGGTGGACCTGAAACTCAATCCATTTCTGATTTCAAAAAAGGATATGTTTACTTCTTAAATAATTTCCAAAACATTGTTGGGAGTTTTTTACAATTCCTCAGTACGGGACTGACAGAAGCAAACAAAAGAGAAATTCTCTCCTTTCGAAAAACTCTCGATCAAGAACTCGACAGATCTCAAAAAAAAATCAAAGAAATCATCTTTAACTTAGACGAAAAACATATTTATGCGCAAGTGAGAAAGGACTATTCCCGTTATTTCTCAAGACAGATCGAAGATAATAATCGTGACGAATTTATCCAATTCCATTTGATCTTTGAAATGTTACGTTATTTTTATATCGAAACCAAAGAAGGTTGGGAAAAATTACGATCTTCTGTTTTGAACAATCAATTTACTGATTTAGACTTTCAAAAAAATGGATTATTAAATTATCGAATTTTGCCTGCACTAGAAAAGTTAAACTCATTGGAAATTTTACTCAAACGAATGAGTTTCATTCTTCAAATTGATAATCCAAATTGTTTGAGTGAATTTAAACCCACCAAACCAAAGTACCGCGACAAAGGAATGTATCGTTTGTCCGCCGTTTTTGATGAATCTCTTTATGAAAAACCAAAAGAATTAGAACCAGAAGATACTGGAATTGAATACCAAGCAGAAGAGGTGATCAAAAATCATAAAGAAAAAACCAAAGACAATTGGAAAACAATTAAACAAAAAGTAAAAGCGGAAGGTGAGCTCAACTATATCCAAGCCTATGGAAAGTATTCTTGGAACTCAGACCAACACTATTTCTTTCGATATGAAATCGATAAATACCAAGCTGAGAAAGCCTTATTTAAGACTGCGATTAGTTTAGATTCTCATCTCGGAGCCGACGAACAAGTTTTAAGATCTGAATTGATTCGATCGATGACGAGCATTGAAAAAAAAAGTAAGTCAGCTGATGATTTTGAATTAGAATACCAAAACTTTTTAAAACATTTTTTTACGTTTTGTGAAAACATCATTTTGATGAATATGATGTTACCCACTCAGTTTAAATATGTGTTTTTATTTCACTTAGGACCTTCCCATTTTTATATGATCGCTAAAAAGTTCCTGATGGAAGTGAATACTGGTTACGTTCATGCTCGCGGAAGTGATGGCAAAAAGGTCATCCGTGTGATTCCAGGCGAGTATGTAAAAAAACATGTGATTGATTATTGGAATGAAGTGATTTTACCGAATGTAGGCGAAGAAAAAAACAATTTAGCATTACTCAAAAAAATCACAGAGCTAATCGAAGATAAATACAAAGAAATATCAAAACTGGCGATTAAAAATTATGACGAACTAGATTCTGAAATCAAAACATCAAAACCGAGAGAAACAATTTTTAGAGAATATATGAACGAATGGATGGGAGCTGCGAATTTGATTGTATTCAAACGATTTGTGAAAAACAAATCATTTTAGAGAACAAAACTACAAGTCACTGATTCAGCAGTGATGTAAAATTGAGTCGCGACACCAGCAGGAAAGGGAATGATCGGATTATTTTGTAATACATAATCTGTGGCTTGGCAAGAACGACTAAACACACGAACTGTCACAACACTATCACAGCCAACGGTTAAATTTCGTTCGGTTAACAAAGTATCGGTTCGAAACGCTTTGGTTTCATTTCCGTCATACTCAACAGAAATTCCTTGTCCTTGTTTTAATTCAATTTCGGGTCCATATTGTTTGTTTGTCACCGCATAACAATCGACAAAAAATTCTGTGCCTGTACAGTTTACCCCTGTTTTCGAATTTGGTAAACACGACCCACCTGATTTTGAGACCGTTACATAACCAGAAAATGCTCCGTCAGGAACCTTTGTATATAGTTCTGTTCCAAAGTTTGCTGTGATCGTCGCAACAAGATCATTGAAGCGGACAACTGGATCCACACCAAAGTTTTCTCCTTTGATGATCACTTCGGTTGCAGAATAGGTTGCATTGGCATTGTTTTGGGCAGGAGTCCCGATTTGAGGAGTCACTGAAGTGATCACTGGTGGAGAGGTCAAAAGAGCTGCTAAAGGATCTTCGGATGAGGACTTAACGCAGGAAAAACTGTTTCCAAACACTAGTGAGAATCCGATTGTGTATAAAATCCTTCTCATGACTACCCTTTCCATTATCGGATATTTTTCCCAAGATTCATTTCTATTTTTTGTCCCAAAGGAAATTCTATGAACACTGTCTCCCTGCAAACGATAGACAATTATGTAGCATTCATCCAACTTAATCGTCCCGAAGCAAAAAATGCGATCTCCGTTACATTTTTAGAAGAACTGATGGATTCTATTCAAAAAGTAAAAAGGGGCCAGTATCGGACCCTTGTCATCATGGGAGTGGGTGATGCTTTTTGTTCGGGTGCTGACCTAAAAGAACGTAAATCCATGACGGCAATCCAAGTCCGTGAGTTCTTACGAAATATTAATCATTGTTTTTCAAGTTTGGCGAATCTATCGATTCCAACCATTGCTGCCATCAATGGATATGCATTTGGTGGTGGATTGGAGTTGGCAATTTCGTGTGATATTCGTTATGCGAGTCGTTCTGCAATTTTGGGTCTTACTGAAACAAAATTGGGAATCATTCCGGGAGCTGGGGGAACACAACGATTATCTCGCATTGTTGGTGAAGCTACGGCTATGGAGTGGATCTTTTCTGGTAAAAAAGTAAATAGCGAAGAAGCTTTAAGCCGAGGATTAATTTCTAAAGTTGTGGAACCTGAAGAACTAAAAGAATCTTGTCTTGCCTTGGCAAGAGAGATATCGGAATCTGCACCTATAGCTGTTTCTGCTGCGAAAAAAGCCATTCGCCACGGATTCCAATTATCTATGGAATCGGCACTCAAGTGGGAACAATTGTGTTATTCTGAAACACTTACAACAAAAGACAGGTTGGAAGCCTTACAAGCATTTGCTGAAAAAAGGAAACCTGTATTTAAGGGAGAATGAACTTTGATTTTAACTGGTAAAGAAATTTTAAAACGATTGGGTTCTGATATTAAAATTGAGCCATATGATGAAACACTTTTAAATCCCAATTCTTATAACTTAAGATTACACGAAGACCTTTTGGTATATTCTGAATTTCCTTTGGACATGAAAAAACCAAATCCAGTGGAAACTTTAAAAATTCCGGAAGAAGGTTTGTTGTTAGAACCCGGAAAATTGTATTTAGGTCGCACGATCGAATTTACGGAAACTCACAATTTAGTACCAATGTTAGAAGGTCGTTCTTCGATTGGTCGACTTGGAATGTTTGTTCATATCACGGCAGGATTTGGTGATGTTGGATTTAAGGGATTTTGGACATTAGAAATCCAAGTAACCCATCCACTTCGTGTTTATTCTGGAGTACAGATTTGCCAAATCTTCTATCACACAGTGGAAGGTGAGATCAGCGAATACAAATCTGGTAAGTACCAAGCGAACCATGGTATCCAACCATCTTTGTTGTATAAAGATTTTGAGAAAAAATAAATTGGTTTCGATTGGTAAAACGAACCTGCCAGCCGATTCGGTTAGCAGGTGTTTTATGATTTCAATTATTTTTTAGATTTAAACGTACAGTCCCAACGTGGGTCATCTAAGTTCATAGAACCAAGTTTTACCCAATTATTGGTTTTTCCAATGAAGGTAATGGAACAAAGTGTTCCTTTAAGATCCAATCTGTTTCCACCTTCCAAAGCAGTGAATTTTCCACAGTATGTTTTCCCATCACGTGGGTTGTAAATTCTACCGTTTTTATAAACACCTTCTCCAACATAGTCAAAACCAGTGATGAAAACCATTCCTAAGTTTGGACGTGTTCTGAGTTTAGGATCTTCGTTATTGTGATCTAAATAAGGAGTTCCTGGAATTCCTTTGTCTTTGTCTTTTTCTGGGTATGCGTTGTCTTTGATACAAACTGTTTTACCGCAGTATTTGTCACCACACTTGAAAATTTCGATTACGGAATCTTTTTCAGGTGGAAGGTATCTTCCTAAAGCCACATCGGCATCTTGCGCAAGTAATGTCGTGCTAGATAGTAACACAACCGCCCATACACTTAATACAATTCTTAAATTCATACAGATCCTTATTCTAAAAAATGGATTCGCTTATTTTGTCAGAGTTTCCTGTAACTGGCAAGCTGGTTTTTTTAAATTCAACTTTCGATCGTAAGAAAATAGTGAAAGAATGAGTCCGATAAAAATAGTGATACGAATTATGTTTCCTTTTAAAACGCACAATACCTTAAAACTGAGTCTCATCCAAAATCGTAAATCCATTAGAGAACACATCATCAGAAATACTTCCATGGAATCTCCAATGGATAAGGAAGTTCTTGAGTTATTAGAATTACAAAAACAATTGCGGTCTTTGATTTCCTCATCCGCAGATGGAATTGCTACATCGATTTTAAGTACATCCACAAATCTAAAAAATATTGAAAAAGTGCAAGCGGAGTTTGTTTCTGGTTTGTCCCAATTCAGTGATATTTCCATGAATCTCGCAAGTAGTGCTGAAGAGTTAGATGCGGTGATCCATTCTATTTCGTTTCAAATTACCGAAACACTCAATACTTTCGATCTAACGGGTCAGAGAAATCAAACCTTGGTAAAAAGTTTAGAGGCTACTTCTATTGAGATGGAAAATATCGCCAAACAGTCGTTGTGGGTGAAATCAGAGAACCAAAAAAATGATGAAGAATTTCAATCTCTTTACAAAGACCTTACGAAAATCAATGAAAACATACAATTGGTCAAAGACATTTCGGATCGTACTAATTTATTAGCACTCAATGCTTCTATCGAAGCTGCTAGAGCTGGAGAAGGTGGACGTGGCTTTTCCGTTGTGGCAGACGGAGTTTCCAAACTCGCAGAGAATACAAAACTTGCGGTGAAAACGATTCAAGAATCAGCGACTCATATCAAAAATCGATTTTTAGAATTTCAGGAAAATTCAAAAGCCCGAACTTCAGTTTTGGTAGAAATCATAGAAAAAATCCAAGGTATCGAACGAGTGATCATTTCCAATCGGAAAGAATCCAACTCCAATTTGAGTGAAATTCAAATGTTGATTTCTCAATTCCATGAATTGGAATTAAAATTAAGGGAAGTGGGAAGTGCCTCTGCCAATATCGCGAATGATTCCACAAACATTTCCAATCAAGTTCATATACTTTCTGATCATAGCCTAAAGTCTAAATCAGATTTTGACTCTATTTTTTCGCAAATCGAAGAAACAGTCAAATTGATCACCAATCAAAATTCTGTTTGGCTTTTAGAGTTTATATTTCATAGAAGAATGGATCATGTCAATTGGGTGAAAGCTGTTGATTTGGCTATCGAATCTGACAAAGTCGAATCTCTTCCCCAATTGAATCATACTCTATGTAAAATGGGTTTATGGTATTACCAAAGTAGCGTTTTAGATGAGAAACAAAGACAAATTCACGAACAATTAGAACTTCCCCATAAGGAATTACACCAATGTGCAGTTCGGATTAAAGAGGCAATGCTTCAGAAAAATACAGAAGAAGTGAAAAAAGAAAGAGCCAAAATGCAAAATTACTTTTCGGCTCTTTCTAAAATATTTGATGAATACATCAATTATCTGGAAACTAAAACTTTGGAAAATGTCAACCTAACCTCAATTAATTGAGGCTAGTTGCTTTTTCTAACAGTTTGGAAAGTTTGACCACGTTTTTGTTAGTTGGGTCAATGGATTGTGCTCTTGTCACATAAGTGAGAGCTCGGTCTACATTTCCTAACAATCGGCTAACATCGGCCAAGTTGATGAGATTTTGGAAATTTTCAGGGTCATATTTCAAAGCTTCTTGTGCTGCTTTGAGTGCTCTTTCATAATTTCCAAGTTTTTTCTCAGACATAGCTAGGTAATACCAATATTCACCAGATCCTTCATTCTCTTTTAAGAATTCTGTAAGGACTTTGGCAGCGATGTCATATTCTTTCCCTTTATAACTTACAAGTCCAAGGAATTTGTTTAACTTTTGGTTATTTGGATCAGCTAAAAAGGCTTTTTTCATCACGGTGATTGCTCTTTCGATTTCACCATTTTGGTAAAGGGCCTTACCTTCTTCAAAGGCACCTACTGTAGTCAGTGCTTCGTCCCAATCATCACCTGGTGTTTCAAAGAAGTCATCAATAGGTTGGTGAGAAAGATCATCTTTTGTTGGTGCGTGATGGATAGGTGATTTTTCACTTTTGAAAACAACACTTAACATGGAAATGTCGTCCGTGATATCACCCGCATTTTTTACGAGTCTTTCCACTTCGTAAATATCTCCATCTGATTCTTCTACGAAACGTAAAACCATTGTTTCATCTTCATTGATGGTTCTTACATCTTCGTCTGGAGTTAAATCAATATCATCTCTACCGTCAGATCCCAATATGAGTTGGTCACCAGGAAGTAATTGGAAGGTTTGCACTTCAAATGGATATTCGGAATCAAGACCTAGTTTTCTAAGTTTTAATTCATTTTCGATGAAACTTGCTTTTCCATCACGATACAAAATGCTATAAGGGTGTTCCGCATTAAAGTACCAAATTTTACCTGTCTCATCATCAATGAGCATGACGGTAGCTGAGATCACCATAGTTCCACTAAAGGATTTGAAGACCGCGTTCACTTCTTCATAAACGTCTGTTAACCATTCTTCGGGAGTTCGATTTAAAATTCGTTTGTTTCCTGCGGAACGTGCCATGATAGAGTTCATCACAACACCCATTACAAGTGATCCACCTGCCCCTTGCATGGATTTTCCCATCGCATCACCGTTCATTACCATTGTGTAACGACGGAAGTCATCAGGTTTTCCTAACTTTAAGTTACCTGTGATACAAATATCTCCCCCCAAATCTCCGGTTTTATTTCGGAATTCAAAGGTTTTCTTTTGGTGAACAAAAAAATCACAACGAATATTTTCAGATTTGTTCGCATTGAAGAACAATGGTTTGGCGAGGAGCGAAGTTAAGAAGTAGTCACCATCTTGTTGTACTTTCAAACGATGGATTTCATCCATTTTCTCTTGGAGTTCTTTGGTTCTTTCTTTAACCTTTTCTTCCAAGTTTTCTGCATAATCTTGTAGTTCTCGTCTTGCATCTCGGATCGAGGAAACCATGCCATTAAACGACTCGGCCAAGAATCCAATCTCATCATTTACTTTGATGGGAACTTCAACTTCTAAATTCCCTTGGTTCACTTTTTCTACCCCAGCAAGCAGTGCATAGAGTGGATTGACAAGGGCTGAACGAAAGAATAATGGAAACACAACCAAAAGTACGATCATCACAATGGCAAGGATGACTAACTCTAGTTTTGCTGATTTATGCATGTAATTTCGATAATCTCGATAGTTAAATCCAACTTCGCGGTTGATTTTCTTTTTGGCATCATACGTCATATAAGCAACGTAATGCGAAATTCCATCTAAGTCTTTACGATAGTGACGTGTTAAGTCTGGTTTAAAATAGCGGAAATACTTTAACATTTCCACTTTTAAGTCGCGACCAGAGATTTCTTTTCCATCCCATTTACATTCTTTCACATGTTTGAGGATCGAATCACGGAAGGTGTCTACATTTTTCACTTTTTCAATATATTTGACACCTTCTTCACAGAATTCATCTGGATCAATATCTACCAATTTGTTTGTGTTTATGAAGGTTCGTTTGTTGATTTTTTCAATGAGTTTGGAAATTTCTGTTTTTAGTTCTTTGCCTTCTAAGTCATTATTCTCTTCGAGAAAATTGAGGATGGCAACTTTGTAACCTTCGAAATAATAAGGAGTTTTGCCGAGAAGTGAAGTTAATTCTTTTCGATAATCAGTTTCTCCAATGGTAATCACTTCATCATACAATGCAGTGTTGTATAAATCTGCTTGGACAAGTGGTAAATCCAATGTGACGTTAGAAGGGAGGTAAGCTTTTTTTAAACTTTGAGTGTTAGAATCATATTCGATCACAAACAAAATATCTTTGGATCGTTCCCCACCTTCTGCAACCCTAAGTGCTTTTTGGATCGCAGTATTATCAAAAGAGAGTTCTTTCTCTTGGTCCACCAAATACGAGAACGCTTGCATGATGAGTAGGATGGTTACAAAAGAAATTCCTACTATTTTTACCATGAAAGTGGTACGTTCAATACTATTATTGATGAAGGTAATGGTGATGATAAAAAATGAAAATGTTAATACAATGGCTGTTAAATAAGTAGATCGTTCCATTGCACCATCACGACTCATAACGTTTGTTAAATTAGGGACAACCGCTGCAATTAAACCTGCAATCATAATGATGAAGAGGGTGCTTCGTTTGTCTTTTTCTAAATTTAAAAGACGGTAACTAGGTAAGATGATAAAATTGATAAAAGAATACCCTGCGATGAATAAACTTAATATCCGACTTGCTCCTTCAGAATTAAAATCCCAGTGATGTGCGGTGAAATGGTATTTTCTTTCTCCTTGAGAGACACTGACCAAAAACCAAAGTACAACAACAATAGCAATTGCATAAAAAATAGCTTGGATGATGTTTGCAGCCTTAGAATCTCTGTTATCTGGGAAACGAAAGAAGTATTGTCCAAAGTGGATGATCCCAAAAATGATAATTCCACCAGTGATCCAACGATGATAAGAGGCAATCGGATGGTAATAAAAGGCTCCGAGTAAATACCCAAATTGAAAAAGAGCTAAAAACAAACAGGCCAAGGCCATGTGTTTGGTGGCAACGGTTTTGTCTTTGAGAGAGAAAAAGAATGTCGACAAGACCGCTAGGAGGACAGTGACAATTAAACTACCGAATGTATAATAATTTGTTAGTATGTGGTCAACGGATAAGGTGCTTTCCATAGGGTCTTCTAGTTGTGGATTTAATACGAAATCGTAACAGGGGAAAATGTGAAATCAATCCATTTTCCACCTGCCCCGAGCAAATCAGGACTGTACTTTTTTGCTCGGAGGAAAGGGAAAAGGACTAACGGGTCGCGATAAAACAATCAATCCCGTCGTATTTCAATTTGGATTTAAGTGATTCTGCCTTCGCTCGGTCCGCAAAATCTCCTACTTGTACGACGTATTTCCCATCTCTTGGAGTGACAAAAACAGTTTGGTTGTACTCGGATTTGATGGTTTCTTGGTATTTGACTGCACGTTCTTTTTCTTGGAAAACACCTACTTGGACAGTAAATCCTTTCCCAGTAAGAGCTGGTTTTGCTACACCTGGTTTGACTGGAGTCAGTTTTTCAGGTTTTGCAGGAGTATCGTCCAAAAGGTCGGCATCATCTAAATCATCTGCCAATTCATCTTCCCCTTTTTTTAATACCTTAATCCCAACTTTCGTAATCCCTTTGTCTTTAAACTCTAAGATTTCAGCTGTTTTTTCTGAAACGTCCACGATCCTTTCATCCACAAAAGGACCTCTGTCATTGATGCGAACGACAGCTTCTTTTTGATTTTCTAAGTTTTGGATTTTAACAACAGTTCCAATGGGAAGCGTACGATGTGCCCCAGTCATTTTCATACGATCAAATGGTTCTCCACTTGCCGTTGGACGACCTTGGAATTTTTGTCCATACCACGAAGAAAGACCCACTTCATCGAATTGAGTGGTAGGTTTTTTGGTAGGTAAGTCCACAGGTGCAGTTGTCACACTTGGTTTGGATTTAGCATCCAAATCGTCCATGATGGACTTTGCAACTGGGTCGTTTGACCCGGATGATTTCGATTTTTGTGAACGTTCAAAGAAAATATCTTCTGGATCTCCAGAAGCACTATAATCTCTTCTCGTGGCATCTGCTGATGTGCACGACACGAACCACAATACAATGGTGATGAATATGAGCCTTTGCATATTTTTCCCCTTTCTCTGGACTCTTGTGTGTACCTGTCGGAAGGTTTTTCCAATCTCCTGATAAAAATTCTTTAGGGGAGTTTCGATTCTGCTTCGATAATCGCTCTGTATGGCACAAGAAATTTTGGCTCTTTTCAATGAAGCAGTGCGTTTAGAGCGCAATGGAGAGTGGGATCGTGCCGAAACGCAATACAAATCTTTATTAGAAAAAGATCCAAATTACCATTTGGCATTACAAAACTTAGGTGTGATTTACGCAAAACAAGGGAAACATGCAGAGGCCATTCCTCTTTTTTCGAAAGCCTACCAACTACATGCCAATGTCAAAAATTGTTATAATTTAGCAGTATCTCTCTACAAACATAACGAAATCGAAAAAGCGGTCAGTTTCCTAAAACAAACATTATCTTTTGAAAAGAAGTTTATCTCTGCCCACCTCCTTCTTGCCCAAGCCTATCAGAAATTGGGAAACGATGAGAAAACAGAAGTGTATTTAAACAATGTCATCAAAATTGAACCGAACCATAAATCAGCTTTAGGAGGGCTTGCGATGTTTTATTACGAAAGGAATCGTTTTCCAGAAAGTTTAAAAATGATAGAACGTTATTTGATTCTGTATCCTGGAAATGCTCAGTTAAAAATCATCCAATCCGAAATTTTAGCCAAACAAGGAAATTACAAAGCTTCTGCTAATTTGCTGACAACTATGGTAAAAGAAGATGTTGGTTTCACTCATTTTAATGAAACATTACAATCCTCTTGGCAAGAAGAAGACAGCATCGCCAAGGAAAGTTTGGAACGCATTCAATCCAAAGCAAAAAAGAAATTAAAAGAATTCAAAACCAAATTAGAACTTTCAAAGGAAAATCCAGATGAGTTTTCCCCTCCAGACCCACAAGAGGCACTGGACTTAAGTTTATTATATCTTTTCAATGGAAACCCAGAAAAAGCGATGCAATATTTGGTATTTGCGCAAAAGATGAAGGAAAAAACAGATTCTGACGGAACCTCGTAACTTGAAACTTCGTATCTTCTTTTGCACTATTCTTTTTCTTTTGACCTCCTTGTCCCTGGGTAACTGTCGTTATCCCATAGCCAAACAAGATGTAATTGAATCCGATACTTTATTTTTAGAAACAGAAAACCCGAATGCAAAACCTTGTAACGAAGAAGGCATTCGTTTTACAAAGGCAGTACAATTGGATTCTGCTTCTGCAACTTGGGAAAGTTGTATACTTGCAAACCCAAACGAGGTTGTCGTTCACCTCAACCGCCTACGTTTTTATTATCTTTTAGATGAATACGAAACTCTCAAACAAAAGGTAACCAAGGAGTCACCTTCTCGAAGTTCGGTGACCTACCAATCTATTTTAAAAGAATTAGACCAAAGGCTTAGATACGAAGAAAAAGTGATCCTTCTCGATGCCCTTTCTCGAGTGAAAGGATGGGAACTTTACGCTTACGAGGAATTGGCTTATTATTATTTGCAAGTTGGGAATTTTCCTTATGCGGAAGGGTTTTTCAATCAAATTTTGGAAGCAGTTCCTTTTCACGAAAATGCTTTGTATGGCATGGCTGACATCCAAGTGCACAAAGGCAATTGGCATAGTTTATTAGATTATGCAAAATCACTCGAAATTTCTGCCAAAAAAAACAAGGAATTTCATTTTTACTTTCTAAAAGGCAATTATGAATTAGGTCGTTACGAATTAGCATTGAAATGGGCAGAATCTGCTTCTGCGAATGAAAAAACAGAAGTCCATTTTTTAGAACTATGGCGTGATACCTTACTGGTTTTAAAAGACTATCCTAAATGGGATCCATTACTTCCTTACTACCGTAAGGCGAAAGAAAAAGGATATTCGGTTCCTGAGTCAGTGTTTTTCCCAACTCTTTCCAAAGAAGGAAAGGATGTCAGAAAAGCGGTGCGATCAGGAAGAAGTTAAATTTAAGATTCCAATTTTTCTAACGAAACTTTTTGGATTTGTTTGCGTTGGTTTTTGGTTATTAAAAATAAAATTGTCATTCACTCTCTTGGCATAAGTTCCAAATTTTTTCTGCTTGTCTCAGCTTAAGGACGTTATGCGTCCGAATGAAAGGGATTTTGTTTTTTAATAAATGAAGTTCGCAGGCAAGGGTTGCAAATTCTCTTTCTTCGACAGGTAACTGACCCAATACATTTCCTAAAAATGACTTACGCGAGACACCCACCATCAGTTGTGGGAATTCTAATTTTAAAATTTCAATATCTTGCAGAACACGAAAGGATACCATCGGGTTTTCACTTAAGAAAAAGCCCATACCTGGATCGAAAAAAATAGCAGATTCTTCTATTCCATAGGAACACAAATCATTTCGTCGATCTCGAAAAAACATTTGGATTTTTTTGATTACTTTTTCTGGTGATAAATTTGAATTTACTTTCGCAATATTTCTGTTATGCGAATGCATGATGATGAATTTAAGGTCTGGGTATTTCTCCGCACATGTATGTAAAAATTCACGATCGCCTTCATACGTGAAACCCGTGATGTCATTCAAACAACGCACACCAGCTTCAATTGCTTTTTTCTGCACATTGGGTCGGAAACTATCCAAACTGATGCGAACTCCTTTGGGAACAAAGTAACGTATCACAGGTTCCACTCGGTTCCATTCTTCATCTTCCGTCACGAGGTTTGCTGCGATATTGGAAGATTGCCCTGAGACATCTAACCAGTCGGCCCCTTCTTGCAAAAGTTGGATTCCTTTGGCAATTGCATTCTCTGGGTCCAGATACTTACCTCCATCACTAAAGGAGTCGGTGGTGATGTTTAAGATTCCAAAGATTTCAGCCATGTTTTTAGAGGATTCCTCGAGATGCTTCCTCTTAAAGTCAAATTTTCCCTTGGCAGAAATTTCCGTTCGGCCGATACATAGGAGAGACGGCAGATGAAAAAAATCCTGATTTCCTTACTCCTTTCGGTGTTTCCACTCCTTGCCCAACCACTTCCCAAGGCAAAGGATGTTAGGTTTTATCCACCGCTCAACACCCAAAATGTGGAATACAATCCGATCATTTCACCTACGGGACGGTATTTGGTTTTCCAATCGAACCGACCTGGAGGAGAAGGGGGAATGGACATTTGGATTTCGGAAAACTTAAGTTTTCCTGACCGAATGAAATTGCCAGTTTGGTCAGCTCCTAAAAATTTTCGGGAACTGAATACGACCAATTTTGAAGGGATGTTTTCGATCTTATTTGATGAAGAAGAAAAACCGTATGAACTTTATTTCACATCCGTTCGGGACAAAACCCAAAAAGATTCTAAAAAAAACCGAGAAGGGTATGACGGTCTCAATCTCTATTATACAAAAATAAACCAAAGGACTGGGCTTTGGTCAGTGCCAGTTCATGTAAATGAAATCAATTCCAATTTTGAAGACAAAATGCCCGCAGTTTCGCCTGATGGATGTTCGGTTGTGTTTTCTTCTAACCGACCAGGTGGTCTCGGTGGTTTTGATTTATGGATTTCCAAACGCGAACCTATCACAAAAGATACAGAAAAAAGTCCCGATAAACCAAAAATCAAATGCCGGGATGGTATTTGGCAAAAACCGATTTCTCTTGGACCTGTGATCAACACAAGTGAAGACGAAATCAGTCCGAATTTTCATTGGGATGGACTCAGATTGTATTTTAGTTCCAACCGTGGTGATAAAAATCGAAAGTTTAGTTTTTATTACAGTGAATTCAATGAAGTGAACCAACAATTTGAAACTCCAAAATTATTAGGAAATCCTTTTAATACCAACCAACCGCTGTCAGGCGAATCTACTGGATTTCCGTTTGATACACCATCTGACTATTCCACGTATAGTTTGTGGGAAGAGAGTGACAACGAAGGGATTTCGGTTACCTTTGATGATCTTTGGTTTTACTTTGCATCCAACAGACCTGGTGGGGAAGGGCAGTTTGATATCTACCGAACCATGGTTCCCGAGGATTTGAGAAGAACGTATGATTTTATTTTCCGAGGTTTGGTTTTAGATGGATCGGAAGCCATCATGATTGGTTTGGATTCTACTTTAAAAATCTACGATGATACAAAACCAATCCAAGTGATCACATCCAAACGCATTGGTGGAGATCTTTCCATAGAAGATGCAGAGAACTTCCGAACCACAATCAAAACAGGAAAACTCTACCGAGTGGAAGTATCTTCTCCCGGTTTTCATCCGACAGAACTCTTACTTGACCTACGTGGCAATGTGGGAAAAGAAAAGGAACAGTATTCCCAAATCATTTTACAACCAATTCGACCCATAAAGGACAATCGTCCTGACAAAACGATTCAAGGTATTCGTTTTGTTGTAAAAGATAAAAAGACAGACCTTGTGATTCCGAATGCGATTTGTTTTTACTTTGATGATTTAACTAGGAAAGGAAAATCGTTAACATCCGTCGATGGTCATTTTGATTTGGAAGATACTCCTGTGATGGACTTTGAAATTCTTGCACGGGCCAAAGGATTCAAAGAAGAAACCTTTTTGTTTTCTAAAGAGAAAATTGTCGAGATGACAGGAAAAGAAACGGTTTTATATCTCAGAAATAGCAAAGACTTTGATGATTTGTACAATACAATTATTTATTTCCCGTTCAATGAACGAACATTGAGTGATGAAGATAAGAAAAAACTCGATCTTTTTGCAGACTTCCTCATCAAACATAAAAATGAAAAAGTTGAAATTGGTGGGCATACTGACAATATAGGGAATAAGGAATACAACATCAATCTGAGTGAAGATAGAGCTCTTTCTGTATACCAATACTTACGTCTGAAGGGTGTTCCCAAGGAACGAATGAAGGTACAAGCGTATCATTATTCACAACCGATTGCAGACAATGAAACAGAAGATGGACGTTCTCGCAATAGACGTGTGAATTTCAAGAAGATAGACTAATATGATCAATCGAGTCAAAATTCATTTCGACCAAGAACGCGAATATGTTCCTTTGGAAGCAGTACGTGTTTTGCCTGAGTTTTTCAAACAGATGATGGCTGGGAATGGATTGTTCCTTAAAGGTTATGATTCTGCCGTAAAGGTAAAGTTTAAGGGTGAACGTCCCGATGGAGCTCATATTTGGGAAATGGAAACGATGCCCGAACTCATCGAAACGATTTTTACAATCCAGGCAACTCCAAGTTTCCATGTCGAAATTGATTACGAACTCCAAAACCAAAAAGACAATTTGTTACTTGGAAAAGTAATAGATAAAAGACAAACCTACACCACTCGACAAGATCCAAGAAATGAAAAGGTCAGAGGGAATGTGGTTGCTTCCAATTTTCTCATTGCCAAAACCAATATCGATTTTTCTAAGTTAACTGGAGTTAGTTCGCAAGTAATTTTGTCTGATATCCAAAGGACAGTTATGCGAAACTATCCCCAATCCAAAGTGATCTTTTTATCAGCATCAATCCACAGTGATGAGATTGATTTGATGAAAGAACACAAAAAACCAATTTTTATTTTGGATACCGAAACTTTTGAGTCTTTTAATACTGATGAGGTTTTTGATCCAAAAAAAACCTTTGAAGAAGAGTTTTTGCTCGATGACAAAGTTTCAGAATACAAAAAGAAAAAAATTGGATCTTATATTTATTATCCTCTTTTCATTCAGATGAAGGAAATGCATTTTTTTGCATATCTTTCGCTCGAGACAGAACGCACAAGAATCCCTAGTGAAGTTTTGGATTTGTTTAAAGAGGTTGAACGTACGTTTCAAGAAAGAATTATGGATTCTAATACCCATATTCTTGATATCAAACAAAACGTTTTAAACGTTTCCCGAGGTGGAGTCGCCTTGGAAGTGAACGATATGGAAATTATCAAAGCACTAAAAGTGAAACCAACTTTTACCTTGGATATAAATTTTAAATTACAAGCTCCAATTCGGATGGCAGTGGAACTGCGCCATTTGGAGGAAGTAAATGATTTTTATCGTCTGGGAGGAAGGATCACAGGTGTGAGCGGTGATAAAAAAGCCAAAGAGATTTATCATAGTCTCATTGATTTTTTTAATTAAATCACTCGGTTCAATAGGAGCCATCATTGAAAGAACAAAAACTAACCACAGAAAACTATAAAGGCACTCGGGATTTTTATCCCGAAGACATGCGCCTTCGGAACTATTTATTTTCAGTTATGAAGGATGTCGTAAGGTCGTACGGATACGAAGAGTACGATGGACCAATGGTTGAGTCTTTAGATTTATATCGTGCCAAAACTGGCGAAGAAATTGTTGGAAAACAAATCTACAATTTCATTGATAAAGGGGATCGCGAAGTCGCAATTCGTCCTGAGATGACACCAACGGTTGCCCGTATGGTCGCAAAAAAACTCAGAGAATTACCAAGGCCGATTCGATGGTTTTCCATTCCAAACCTTTGGAGATACGAACAACCAGGCCATGGACGACTCAGAGAACACTGGCAACTCAATGTGGATATGTTTGGAGTCCAAAGCAGTCGTGCCGAATTAGAGATTTTATCTTTAGCTTGTGACATTCTTTTTGCGTTTGGTGCGCCGAGAAATAGTTTTAAGGTTACAATTTCTCATAGGTCACTTCTCGATGAATTTTTGTTAGATGGCCTTAAGGTAAGTCCTAACCAAGCTCATGAAGTTTCTAAAATTTTGGACAAAAAAAACAAAATCACACAAGACGAATACGTTGCTCTTGTTTCCAAGACCATTCCAAATGATCCAACTGCGGTTTCTAAAATTGATTTGTTTTTGAATGCATCAGTAGATTCACTCAAACAAATCCCTGGTATCAAAGAAGAAACATTAAGTACCATTACGGGATTGTTTGAAGACATCAAAACCATTGGACTTGGTGATATCATCCATTTTGATCCTTCTGTCGTCCGAGGTTTTGATTATTACACTGGATTTATTTTTGAAATCTTTGATACTTCCCCACAAAACAAACGTTCTCTTTACGGTGGAGGAAGGTATGATAATTTAATAGGTTTATTTTCGAATGAAGAGTTAACGGGGATTGGTTTTGGTTTGGGTGATGTTACCTTACAAAACTTTTTAACAGCACATAACTTATTGCCAAGTTTTGCCAATGATTCCACAGTTTATATTCCACTCTTAGATGACTCTTCGTTTGCCGAAAATCACAATTTCGCAAAAGAATTGCGTAAAGAAAAAATCAATGTCGAAGTATCACTCGTTTCTCAAAAAATGGGGAAACAACTTTCCTATGCAGAAAAAAAAGGATACCGATGGATTTTACTTCGAGGAGAAGATGAAATCAAATCTGGTTCCGTAACTTTAAAAGATATGGCAACTAGAAACCAATATACATTTAGTTTCTCAGAAGCACTTCAGAAGATCAAAGAAGAGCTTTCGAAATGAATTGGATTGGTACTTTTGATATTAAATTATCCACTTGGATTCAAAAACATTTACATCATAAACATTTAAGTTGGATTTTGTCACGAATCAATCGTGGAGAAATGTTCGCTTTGGTTTTGTTACCTTTGATGTTTTTGAGTGATTTATACAAACCAGTTTATCTGAGTTTGCCATTTGTTTTGGTTTTTACTTATCTGACTGACAGATTGGTTTTAGTTTTAAAGAAGTATTTTGCAAGAAAACGTCCCCTAGTAAGTGTTATGGGAAAAGTGGATTCTAATCCCGATATGAAACATTCCTTTCCTTCGGCTCACAGTGCCAATTCAATTGTTGTGGCTACTATTCTTGTTTTTGCATTTAAAGAAACACCATATTTCTTTTTCTTTAGTTTGTTTGCGGGTGTTGGAAGGTTAATCACCTTACATCATTTTGTTAGTGATATTGTGGGAGGATGGATGATTGGGTTTAGTATTGGGCTTGTCGCAGTTACAGTTCATTACTTCTTATGGCCAATCCTGGTAACGTTATGAAATATATTGGTTATTTATTATCTTTTATTATCGTTTATTTATTCTATTTTCCATTTAAGATTTTACCTTACCGTTGGTGTTTGACTTACGGAATGTTTTTAACGAACTTAATTTACAAGTTTGATAAAAAACATAGAAAGGTGGCTGCAGAGAATATTCGTTTTGCATTTCCAGATTATTCGGAAATTCAAATTTTGGATTTGGTCAAAGCTCATTACCGGCACTTGGGAATTTTACTTGCTCATACACTTTGGGCTCCTCGTATGACACGCGCTTGGTTAGATGAATACCTTGTTGTCGATGAAAACAGCCTTAAAATTGAAGAGGAAACCAAAAAACAAGGTGTGGGAGTGATCCTGATTTCTGGGCATTTTGGTACTTGGGAAATTTTGGTTCAATTTTTAGGAATTCGTATGAAGGGTGGAGGGATTTACAAAAAGGTAAGAAATCCTTTTGTTGATACTCTTCTAAAACGGATGCGTTCCAAAAATGGAGTCGTTTTAGTTCCTGTCCAAGAATCTACACAAGTCATCAAATTACTCAAACAAGGATATTGGATTGGTTTTGGGGCAGACCAAAACGCAGGTAAGGCGGGCATTTTTGTTCCTTTTATGAACAGGCAAGCCTCCACTTTTGTTGGGCCAGCCCTTATGGCTTACCTAACAGGCGCGAAGATGCTCTATTATTCTGTGTTAGCTGGTGAGAACGGAAAAGTGATCGTTCGAGTGAAAGACCTTGGGTTTGCGGATAAAAAATTATACCCAACAAAGGATGAAGTCATCCGTCATTATACGGAACTTTGGACGAAAACACTCGAAGAAGAAGTGAAGTTATTTCCCGAACAATACTTTTGGGTACATCGCAGATGGCGAACCCAACCACAACCGCAAGTGGATGTGAAATAAACGTAAAACTTTAGGGATTTAAATTGTAAAAAAGGCCAGAGTTGATCTGGCCTTTTTTGTTTTATCGTTACTCTCCTAGAAGAGCAAGTGTTGGTTTGTGGCGGATGGATCCATTTTCTGCAATCATACAAGCATTGATGATTTCATCTTCCAAGTTGATGTTGAACTGTTTTTCTTTGTTCACAAACAATTTGAGAAAGTTGACAATGTTTTTTGCATACATTTTACTTGCATCCATTGGTTGTGTACTTTGAAGGTTTGAGTTTCCAATGATGGTGATCCCTTTGTAAACAATGGTTTTGTCATTTTCTGTTAACTCACAGTTTCCACCATTCACAGCGGCAAGGTCAACAATCACAGAACCTTGTCTCATTTGATCCACCATCTCTTTTGTGATGAGAACTGGAGCTTTTCTTCCTGGAATGAGTGCTGTCGTAATGATAATGTCTGCTTTTTCAGCATACTTGGCAATGGCTTCTTTTTGGCGTCTTTGGTAGTCTTCTGATTGTTCTACCGCATAACCACCAGTATTCGATGCATCAGCTGCACCTTCTACTTCTACAAATTTTGCGCCAAGAGACATACACTGTTCTTTTACTTCAGGGCGTGTATCAAATACGTCAACAACAGCGCCTAATCTTCGTGAGGTTGCAATCGCTTGTAAACCAGCAACTCCTGCACCAAGAATTAAAACTCTAGCAGGTGTGATGGTTCCTGCAGCAGTTGTTAACATTGGAAAAAATCTGCTGTAATTGGAAGCGGCAAGTAAAACAGCTTTGTATCCAGAAACTGTTGCTTGGCTACTGAGAACATCCATTGATTGTGCACGAGTGATTCGTGGGATTGTATCCATTGAAAAGATTTTGAAAGAGGAGGAAGCTATTTCTTTTACTTTTTTAGGGAAGGCCAATGGGGAAAGAGTCGCAATGTATAGTTTATCTTTTCCAATTTTTTTGGCACTGGCTTCATCCAAAGCATGGATGGAAACTACGATGTCTGACCCAGATAAAATTGTCTCTCTTGATTCTACAGATGCACCAGCGTCTTTATAATCTTGGTCAGAGAAAAATGCATTATCCCCTGCTGTGGTTTCAATGGCTACAGTGAATCCTAACTTTTTCAGAGGATCAATCACATCTGGAGTGATCGCAACACGATTTTCAAACGATGGTTCTTTGATTACACCTATTTTCATTTTATACTCTTTTGCTAAAATATTCGATTGTTTTTTTAACACCTTCCACGAGTGGAACAGTGGTTGAATAATTCAATTTCTCTTTCGCCAAACTTAGGTTTGGTTTTCTGCGAGTTGGATCATCTTGTGGTAGTGGAAGGTAAATGATTTTTGATTTACTTCCCGTTTCTTTGATCACAAGTTCCGCTAATTCTTTTACGGTAAACTCGCCTTCGTTTCCTAAATTAACAGGTCCAACAAAATTTTCAACATTCATCATATTGATAATCCCATTGACTAGGTCATCAACATAACAAAAGGATCTTGTTTGACTTCCGTCACCATAAATGGTTATGTCTTCGCCACGTAATGCTTGTACGATAAAATTACTTACCACACGACCATCATCAGGAATCATTCTTGGTCCATAGGTATTAAAAATTCGAATCACTCGGATGTCGACACCATGTTGTCTATGGTAATCGAAACATAACGTTTCTGCGACACGTTTCCCTTCATCATAACAACTACGAATCCCGATGGTATTGACATTGCCCCAATACGATTCGGATTGAGGGTGTTCCAAAGGGTTTCCATATACTTCCGAAGTACTTGCTTGTAAAATCCTAGCTTTCACACGTTTTGCCAGTCCAAGCATATTCATCATCCCTAATACATTCGTTTTGGTTGTTTTGATTGGGTTACTTTGGTAATGAACGGGGGATGCAGGGCATGCCATATTATAAATTTGATCCACTTCTAATTTGATAGGATCGGTAATGTCATGACGGATGAGTTCAAAATTGGGATTCGAAAGAAGATGAGTTAGATTTTCCTTTCGTCCAGTGTGGAAATTGTCTAAGACAATGATTTTGTTTCCCTCATGCAGCAATCTTTCAGCCAAATGGGACCCGATGAAGCCGGCTCCACCAGTAATGAGAATTCTTTTTGCCATTGAGATTCTATATTTGTGAAGTCGGTGTCCTACGCAAATGAAAATTTGCGGTAAGGACTAACTTGGGTTGTCTTTCGAGGGAGGTTCTAAAAAGAAATTGGGTGGCAAAACGATCCCACTTTCCGGGTCAACTCCCCGTTTTTCGAGCCAGAGTTTTGCTTCTGGTGACAATTCACCAGGGAATCGTTCAAACTGTTCCACCGTCTCTTGGTGATCGTGGTGTTCCTCGTGGGAAAGGGAGGATCTGAGGGACATAAATATGATTCCAATGCTTAAGAGGGACCAAAGGGTTGCGATGAGATATCCTAAAATGAGGACAACGGTTGGGATTTCCTCATTTTGTAAATCCTCTGGTCCAAGTCCTGCCATCCAAAAGGCAAGAATGCCTGCATCCGTTTCTGTCAAGCGGTCAGCAAAATCAGACAAATCGTATAAGGAATATAAGGAAATACTCGTTCCTAAAAATACGAGGGAAAGGATCGATGAAGTCTCGCCTAACATTCCTAATACGAGAATTCCTACTCCCCAAAAAATTCCTGTAAAATAAGCTAAATCACCTAATTTGGAATACAAAACACTGACAGAAATTAAAAACAATCCGAACAAAATCATTGTTTGGCGAGCATGACGGCCTTGGAATCCTAAACGTAATAAAAACGCACCAACAAGGGAGGAACCAATGTAACCCGCAGATACAACTAAAATAAACGAGCCACGAAAGGATGCAGGGACCGCAATGGTTTCTCCCCCTTCGTTCCCATGTAAGGTGATCCCTTTTACAACTCCACCGCTAAAGAGGGCAGCTGTGGCATGGCAGATCTCATGGATGAGTACCACAAATTCTTTCAAATAAGAAGTGAATTGGTGATCCCAAAACGCCACTAAACTCAAAATGAGAGATAAAAAAATGACAAACTTAACCGGTTTTTCTGCCATCATCGGTTTAAGTATCGGCTAGTTTGGGCTAAAAGAAAGACCAATAAATGTAATATCATCAGATTGTTCGCGGTTGCCTCGGAACTGGGTCATCCGGACATCCAGGAGGGCAGGAAGTTCTTTAACCGATTTGTGTGCGTTGTAATGCAAAAAATCGATCAGTGTTTCTTCCCCAAAAATTTCATCTCGTTCGCTAAAGGCTTCCGTGATGCCATCGGAATACAAAAAGAGTTTTGTACCTGGTAATAATTTGAGTTCTTGGACATGGTAATCTGTTTCTAAAATTCCCAGTACCCTCTGTGTTTTGGAATGTAATTTGATTTGGCCATCGGTGCGCATTTCAATTAAAGAAAGATGACCTGCATTTACATATTTAAATACGTTCTCTGTGGAATCAAAAATCCCACCGAGTAAGGTCATAAATTCGTTTCCTTTGTATCTTGCTCGAAAGAAGGAATTGATTTCACGAAATAAACCTTCTAGTGATGTACCATTGCGGAGTTGTTCTCTTACGATTCCCTTAATAGCACTCACTAAAAATCCAGTACCAAGTCCATGTCCCGCAACGTCACCTAAGAGTACGATCATTTTTGTATTGGAGATTGGTATGATATCTAAATAATCTCCTGAAATTCCAACAGCAGGTTTGGATATATAACCATAATCAATGCCTTTGATTTCGCTTGGTAAAATCAACCTGAGTGTATTGTCAACGATGGATGCTGTTTGGATATCCCGAACAATTTTACGTTTTTGAATTTCGTCTTCTAACAAACTATAGTTTTCCAGTAACATTCCGGAAATTTTAACTACTTCGTTGATAAACTTTAGTTCTCCAATGGAAAAATATTTTTTATCCAATTTTTCACCGATGAGTATCATCGCTTGGATATTTTTTTTGTTAGAGGAGGAATCGTAAGCAGGGAATGCTAATTGGATGTGTAATCCTTTTAAAAAATTATAAAGTGTTTCTCTTAAACCAATTCCGTATTCTAAATGGGAAGTCACTGTGACTCGATCCGTACTTTTGAAATAATTCCAAATTTCGGACTGAGGCGAAATTCTCATAAAATTGATATTACGTAAGTCTGTATTAGCAAATTGATCCCCAGGGATTAATATGATTAAGTTCGAAACATTCACCGTATCTTTGACAGTATTGTTGATCGTGAGAATGGTTTTTCTCATGGAGAGGGGAGAAGACAATAGCGCTGTGATTTTGTTGATTCCCGCACTGAGTTTTGGATTTTTTTCAAAAAACCAATAATCAAATAATTCCTTTACCTTTAATTTGAGAGGGATCAAATACGCAGTGACTAAAAACAAAAAGATAAAATTAAACACCCATCGATCTTTCAGGTAACGGATTGGTAATATATAATCTAAAATAAAAATGGAACCGATGTATGTTCCTAAAATGATTCCAACTAAAATTAATGTAACAAGACTGGGGGTGAAGATCACAAAGGAAGGAACAAAGGTATAACGGTAAGTTCCATAAAAAAAACTTAATATAAACAGCAAATAGGTGGTAATAAATAATGATCTATGGACGTAAAACCAAGGATACCCATCAAAAAACAAAATACTAGTAGGGAGGGCCACATAAAGTAAAATTGAAATGATGAGTACCAATCGTTTTAAGAGAGATTCATCTTGTGGTTTAGAACGAAGCAGTTCAAATACATTGGCTATGATATTAATCAATCCAAATAAAACAGTGATAGCGTGTGCAATGATCGCAATCCTTTCGATCAAAACCATATCGTAACGTTCTTGCGAGGCAATCATTGCCATAATGAATGAGATGAGTATTTGTGGTAATAGCCACTTCGAATTGATTTCTTTCCCACGAAGGCGATAGATCAGGTGGTATTGGAGAAAACTTCCCAGATACAAAGTTAGGATGAATAAAAAAATCGAATTTTTGAATGCTAATACAAATACATTGGATAGGATAATCAGTCCAAAATTAAAGAAAAATCCAAAAATTAAGGCATCTCGAGTAGAGTAATAAAAATAAACTGCTATCGCTAAACTGAAAAAAGCTAAAAACAAATCGGAAAAAAATACTCCCAAAACATCTGTTTTGCGAACATCTTTTAGCTGAAACTCCTCTTCGTAAACTTTTCCATCTGAATTTCGAATCTTCAATCGATACGAGTCTAGGTTCGTAAGATCCTGAATGGATTCAAATGTTTCCAATTCGGATGTTACGATTGAGTTTCCCCAATGACTTCGATTTTCTTCCCCAATATTTACGATAAGACCAGATGGATAATAATAAAAAGGAAGTCGTTTGGAACTATTTTGGACTCCTAAAAAGGAAAAAAATAGAAGTAAAAAAAATAGTAATGAGGAGAGGATTGTGATCGCAAGTTCTCTCATTTTAGTTCTGACTCGATAAAATTAAATTTGAGAACAGGTTCACCTCTTTGTTGGATAATGATGGGACCTTTGTCCATACTGATCATATTTTTCCAACCCATACTTGCGACCACTTCTTCTGTATTCCGTAAGATTTTAAATTGTTTGCCTTCTTGGATGATGTACAACTCGGAATAACCAATTTTTCCAATGATCATTTCATAGTTTTCTTTCCAATCTAACTTTTGAAAGGTGGTTTGTATTAGCGATTTAATATCAGAAAATCCTTTGAGAAGTTTTAATCTAGATTGTGAATACACAACTCCTAATATATAGGAAAGAATGATACCGATGTGTTGATAAGATTTTCCAGCATTTAAAATGACAAAAAACCAACTTCCATCTTCTACTTGGAAAAATTCGATTAAGTTACGATTGGTTCGTTTGAAAGGAGTGATTTCCCAACCAAGTAGTTTCGGAACTGTGCCTGTTTCCAATAAATTTTGTACGCGAACAGCATATTCCGCTTCTTTTTGGTATTTTTTGTTTTCGGAGATATGGTAAGAAAGGATATGATTGTGAATGGTTAACGCGGACTGACCAGCTAACAAAGACAAACTGTGAATCACATCAGAGTTTGGGATATTGGATACAGCAATAAAACCAAATAATTTTTCGCGAAAAATAAACGGATAAATATAATTCGCGTGAAGTTCCATAAAGTCATTGTTGATGTTTTCATTGGCGAAGGTACTCGCAACGGAAGCTCCGTTTCGGTTAGCTAGCAAAAACGATTGGAAACTTGTTTTTACCACAATGTCTTTGGTTGGACTTAGTTTTTTTTGTCTTCCGCGAAAGTAAGAGTGAAAGGCAAAGGTTCCGTTTTGAGTGAGAACAGCCATCGTACCCGATTGGCTTCCCGTGATTTTCACCATATCGGGAAACACATTTTTGATTAAAGCATCAAAATTGAATCGTTTGATCGCTTGACGGTAGGATTCCGCATCTTCCGTTAGATATTCTGATAAAAACTTTGTCCGTATGAGTCTTGTTAATCGTTCAATCAGTGGTAGGTATAAAATCAGAGAAAAAGCACAGGTAAGTAAAAGTGCTAGTTCGAGTCTGTAGGACATGGACTCAGGAATTTGGAATAAAATGATAAAATAAGAGATATAAACAAATAAAATAAAAACAGTACGAGTAAATATATTGGTTACCGAGAGTTTTAATTGGTAACTCGACGGTAAAAAGAATTTAAACGTATTTTTTACTTTATTCGAAATCATGTCGTGTAGTAGGCGTTTTCCTGAATATATCCTTCTGTAAAATCACAACTCCAAAATGTTTTTTGAAATGAACCTGTATTTAATTCTACGTTAATCAAAATTTCTTCATTGGATTTTAAATATTCGGCTAACTTCGATTTAGTTTCGTTGTCTGCTCCTTTTACGGAAATTCCACCTAATTGGATTACTAAGTTTTCATAGGGAATTGGTTCATCGAAAACTTTACCAATTGCCATAATGAATCTTCCCCAATTCGGATCTCCTCCATAAATAGCTGTTTTGACAAGAGGGGAATTGAGAATGGATTTTCCAATTTTTGTGACTTGGAGGTCGTCTCTTCCTTGTTTTACGGTGAGTTCGATTAATTTACTAGCACCTTCTCCGTCTCTTGCAATTTTTTTAGAAAGAGTAGTTGCGATTTCTAGTAAATTGGAAGTAAAGATGGCATCGGGAATGGTACCCAATTTTCCAGAACACATCAAAACCACTGTATCACTCGTGGAAGTATCTGAATCAATGGTGATACAATTGTAAGTCTGGTCGACTACTCGTTTTAGAATTCCTTTTAGATCTTTCGACTCTGGTAAATAATCACAAAGTATATAAGATAACATTGTCGCCATGTTTGGTTCAATCATCCCAGCACCTTTGGCGATACCAACCATCACACCTTCCTTTCCTTCGTGAGTGATCGTGCGGTAGGAAATTTTTTTTGTGGTATCGGTTGTCATAATGGCTTCGGCCACTTCTTCCAAGTTCCCTGGTTGTAAGTTTTCTTTGGCAGTTGCACAGGCGGTTAGAATTTTTTCAATAGGAAGGGGAACACCAATCACACCTGTGGATGAGGGTAAAATATCTTCTTTGGCAATCCCCAATGATTTTGCTAAGGTTTCACAGATTTGGTAGGAGTCTTGGATTCCTTTTTCACCCGTTGCCACATTGGAATTTTTGGAATTGATGACGATGGCTTGTAAGTATCCATCTTTTATATGATCTTTTCCAACATAGATAGGAGCTCCTGGAAAATTATTCCGAGTGAACACGGCCGCTGCATGGCAACGCACTTCGGAATAAATCACTGCAAAATCTAAACTTGTATCTTTGATACCAATGTTTTTGCCAAAGGAGTAAAATCCCAAAGGATACTTCATAATCACCTACCGGATACCAATATTTTATCCGGGGACTTCTCTTACGAGAATCTATTTTTTAGGAAAAACAAAGGAGAAAATGGATCCACCTTTTGGGTTTGGAGACACGGAAACTTCACCGGAATGCAGTCTGGCAATGTGTTTTACGATGGAAAGGCCAAGACCCGTTCCTCCCTCTTTTCTGGAACGATTGGTATCTACGCGGAAAAACCGTTCAAAAATTCGTTCAGCATCCTCGGCTGAAATGCCAATTCCGCTATCGATGACTTGTATTTGATTGTTTTCCTCTGTGGAACTTGCTTTGACGATTACGTTTGCACCTTCGGGACTATAAGCGGAAGCATTGGATATCAAATTCACTAACAAATCTTCAAGTAGGAGTCGATCCGCTTTGACTTTCAAATCAGAAGGAATGTCCAAAACTAGATTTTGTTTTTTTTGTGAATAAATCACTCCCAGAGATTCTGAAACATTTTTCACAAGATCCAAAAGAGAGACATCCGTTAGATTTAAAATCGTTTTGTGACTTTCCAATCGGGAAACAGTTAACATGTCTTCTACAATGCGAATCAGTCGTTCCGTATTGCGAAGGATGGCATCCAAAAATTTTCGCTCGTTTGAATCGGGAGATAATTTTAATTTATATTCGAGTGTTTCCGCATAACCTTTGATAGATGTAATTGGGGTTTTTAATTCATGGGAAGCATTTTGGAAAAATTGTTCCCGAATCATTTGGTTTTGCCGGTCTTCCGTAATGTCTGAAATCACTCCAATGTAGAGTTGAACCATGGCGTCTGATTTAATTGGATAAATACGTGCAGTATAAAAATGAAGTCCGTCTTGAAATTCGGTTTTTCCTTCTTTTCCTGATTTGATTTTGTCTGATATAAAACTGAATAGTTCTTTGTTTTTGATAGAAGGTGCAAAATCTTTAAATTGGGAATTTTGTTCGATTAAAGTGTCTGAAATATTTCGATTTAGAAATAAAAATTTATGATTTCGATCGATTGCGAAAACACCTTCTTTTAAATTCTGTAGTAAATAATTAAATTTTTCTTTTTCGACAGTGAGATCCAAAAATTGAACTTTGAGTCGTTTTGCCATTTCATTGATGGAGGCTGTTAGTGTTGCCAACTCACGAATGTCAGGCGAAGATAATTCTACACCAAAATCACCTGCATTAATTTCTTTGGTTTTTTTCTCAACTGTGGCAAGTGGGTCTGTGATCCGCATAGCGATGTTTGTGGAAATGTAAAATGTTCCAAAAATAGATATGAGAACAAATCCAAATAGGATGAGTGGCCTAACAGCAGGCACAACTAAGTCATAGATGTAAAATACACCTAAGGCAAGGGTCAGTAAAACAAGTAACAGACCCCAGTTGAGTAGAAGTAGTGTGGAAAAAAAACTACGCATCTCGGAATCGATAACCGACTCCGCGGATCGTTTCGAGTCGTTCTTTTTCTGAGAGCAATTTGTCCCTTAGGCGTTTGATATTGACATCCACTGTGCGATCGGTAACAAAAACATCTTTGCCCCAAATCCTATCCAATAGTTTGTCTCTTGAAAAAGCAACTCCAGGGTTTCCAGCAAACAGTTGTAATAACTTAAACTCAATTAAAGTTAAATCAATTTCTGTGCCTTCCACAAACACTTTGTGAGCAGTAGGATTGATTTGGATTTTTCCCGTGGTAATTGTACCTTGTACTTCTTGGTTAGGGTCTGTAGTTCTACGTGTAACGGTTCGCACACGTGCCACAAGTTCTCTAATGTTAAATGGTTTTCGGATATAATCATCCGCACCTAACTCAAGGCCAAGGACCACATCTGTTTCACCTGTTTTGGCAGTGACCATTAAGATAGGAATTTGTGGGTATTTTTCTTTGATTCGTTTGCAAAGATCCATTCCACCAATGCCAGGTAACATCAAATCTAAGATAATTCCATCAGGTAGATTTTTTTCTAAACGAGGGAGAACTTCCATTCCATTATGGCAAACTTCTGTTTGGAACCCTTCTTCTTCCAAATGGAATTGGATGAGTCCCGCAATGTCTTCTTCGTCATCAACTATCAATATTTTCATGAATTTATTTCAAAGTAACATGTGTTTGTTACAAAAAGAATACAAACTCGTGACAAAAAATCGATTCCTTTTTAATGTCCAAGCATCTGGTTGATGTCTCGGATCGCCTTTCGTTGGCGGAGTAAAATCAACCCCAAAAAACCAGTGAACAAAATAAAGGCAAGAACATACACCCAAAGTAAGGATTTGAGTCTTGCTTGTTCTTTTTCAATGGCTTGGATTTCTTCCAGGTGAGAGATGAGAAAATAAAAATGATCGGCCTTTGGATAAGATTTTTTCATCTCAGTCCGAAGTTCGGAAACGAGGACTTTTGAGTCTTCTTTGGATAAGGATTCAACCAATCGAATGGATTTGTCTAAATCCATTTTTAGGAATTCTTCTGCGGAAGGAAGTGCCTCAGCAGAAATGGATGAAACAAAAAGAAATATAAGAGAAACGAATAAACCTTTCACAAAAATCAAACCTCTTCAAATCCAAGTTTCTCTTTCCATGCATTCAGAAAAGGAATTCTTGTGTTGAGGAGTAAAAAGCCAAGCACGAGTGAATAAAAACAAAAAAACAAACTAGAACTGATGAGAAGTGGTAACAAATACACGGAGTTTTCATCCTGTTTGATAGAAAACAACATGGTTCCAAAAGGAATGAGTAATAATAAAAACGAAACGAATACGGAGGAAAACAAAAACTTAAGTGGTAAAATTTGTCCCAGAACCCGAAACCGAATGATGGATGGTGCATCCGAATGTTTTAAAAAAGGATCCACTTCCGAAAAGAGATTAGTTTCTGGTTTGGGTTTATCCTTCGATTTCATGTGACCACCATTTCCTTAATAGGTCTTTTCCTCTGGAGATGTGACTTTTGATGGTATTCAGTTTGATATTGAGATCGTTTGCAATTTCCTTTAAAGGTTTGTTTTCAAAATAATGCAATCGTATTGGCAATTGGTATGATTTTGGAAGTTTTGCAATGAGGGAATGTAAGGTGAGATGAGTTTCTTCTTTGTCTAACATTTCCACAACGGATGGATTGGATTGATCCGGAACGGTTGTGACATCTTCTGACCAATCGGTGAGGAGATGTGTTTTCTTTTTGTTAACTTTTGTTAAGCGAAACTTTGCAATTTGAAATAACCAAGTAGAGAATTGGGCTTCCCCGCGAAATTGACTTAGGGATTCGTAGGCTTTGAGAAAAATTTCTTGTGTAAAATCTTCCGCTTCTTCTTCCGAAAGGAAGGCTCTGCGGGCTTGAGAATATAGCATTCCTTGGTACCGTTTCATCAGTACTTCAAATTGAGACACATCTCCACGTAAGACAAGTTGGATGGAATTCCAGTCTTCGTCGTTACATTTCCGTTTGGTCTCTGTTACCGGCTCAGTTTGTAAAAGGTCAAGAGACCGAGTCCAATTGCGAATGGGATTAACCCTCCTAACATCGCCATAGAACGACCTAAGACGAGTATAAATACAAACGATAAGGCAAATCCAGTGAATGTCAACAAAAGACCTAGGAAAAATGAATACAATCTGATGTCAAAACTCCATGGTTTGTATTGCCCTGTTTGGATGAGTGCCATTTTCTGTTTATGCCACCACTGAAACAAAAAAAACAAAAATGTGGTTCCGAAGATAATCCCAATGTGGGGAACTAAATACAAAGCCAATCGATATGGATCCGATCCTCCTTGGTTTTGGATCTCTGTTAAAAGTGTGATAATCGTTTCATACTGCTCAGGTGTCATGAAACAGCTTCTCCAATTAAATTTGATGCATAGGTACTTAGGAGAGACATACCTTCTGATTTGTCACATTGGAAAATTTGTAAACCAATGTTTGTGGTATCATTTTCTCCTTTTTTTAGACTCCGTAAACTTCCAAAAAATGTATATGGCGAAGAATTGATTTTTAACTGAAAGGAAACGGGAGAGCCAATTGGCCTTCCATCAATATTGGTTCCTTTGGGAAGGTTGATACCAATTCCACGACCATCTTGGCTAATGTCTCTAACAGGTGTTGTGCGAATAATAGTCTCCCAATCTTTTGCATACGCAAATTCTAATTGGAATACAAATTCTTCAGCCTTTTGGTCTAAAAAGGATAACAAAGGACCAATTCCCTCTGGGCCTTCGATATTGGATTGTAGGGTGGGATTTCCCAAGTCAGGTAAATTGCTGATGATTTCAAAATACCCAAGTAAAACTTTTCCATTGGCAAAAAACGGAAAAATTAAAGTGGATTTTGTATTGTTCAATAGTAAGGAATCTAAATAGGATCGAACGTACATCTCACTTAGTTTTTTGGGGCTGTAAAATCCTCTGTCAGTATAAAAAATTCTGCGATTCGCATCACGGACGTAATATGGTGCTTTGGAAGTGGCAAGGGCTTCCATGAGTTGTGTGTCCGCAGCGTAATAAAAACCAATTTGCACCTTTTTGATGAAGTAACCAAAATTTGTCAAAACCTGCTCTAAGTGGACTTGCCATTGGTTGAGTGCTTGGTTGATGATCGAAGTTTTTCCATAGATAGAGATGACCGTACCTAAATCAGCGGTTTGTGCCATCTTGAGTTCGTATGCCGCGATGTCTTCGATTGCCGCTCGTTTGGCGGAACGCTCCAAGGGTTCGATTAAAATCTCATACACTTGGAGTAAATCATCTTGGTAGGGATTCACTGGTTTGACCCGGAGTTCCACTCGGTTTTCTTTTAGGACACAAACCAGGGATTTCGGTTTGGAAACCAAAGGTTCTGTGGTTTCAATGGTGATATGGACTGACTTTAAGATATCGTTGACGGCAACGGGATTTGTGAGTGTGATCTTTTGATTGGTGTCCCTATCTTGTAGGACGGTGTTCGTGAGTTTGGAAACGATCCCTAAAAGTGTCCGTTGGTCAGTCAGTCTGTATTTTTTCATGGTCTAAAGAATATGATACGTAAAATCCTAATTTTCGCCATAGTTTTTCCATCCTTTTTGCCACTTCTAGCAGAAAAACCTAGATTCCAATATTACGGCAAAGCCTACGACCTAACGACAGGAAAATACATCTACTCGGATAATCATAAAGAATATTATAATAATGGAAAACACACTCACTCCGAAATCCAATACAAAGATGCGAATGGAAAGGTGTTTGGATCGAAACACATTGAATTTGATCAGAACCCAGAAGTTCCCACATTCAAAACGGTAGACGAACGCGATGGATACACAGAAGGAGCTGACGTTAAGGGCAAGTCGGTACGGTTATTTTACAAAAGGAAAAAAGAAGACCCACTTTCTGAGAAAACCTATACTCCCAAAACCCCAGCTGTGATGGATGGTGGGTTTGATTATTTCGTTCGAAACAATTGGGACGCGATCGCAAATGGAGAAAGATTATCCTTTCATTTCATTGCACCCGTTCAACTCGATGATTATAAATTTGCGGTATTAAAAATCAGAGACGGTGAATGGAAAGGAAGACCTGCCACCTACATGCGTTTGGAAATTGATAACTTTGTTTTGAAACAAGTGGTGAAACCCTTTTTATTAGTATATGATGTACAAACTCGCCGAATTTTACAATTCGAAGGACTTTCCAATATCAATGATGAAAACGGGAAAAGTTTAAAAGTAAAAATCGTTTATGATTATCCAAAGGAAGTTTTGGAACCTTGACAAAAAGGAGTTTTGCACAATTTTTTAAAAACCCACGAGAGTGGAGGGAAGATTTGGTCGCCGTTGGTGGCGACTTTTCCGTAGATCGTTTGTTATACGCCTATACGCATGGTATTTTCCCTTGGTCGGAAGATCCGATTCGTTGGTATTGTTTGGATCCTCGTGCGATCTTTGATTTAAACCGAGTCCATTTTTCGAAAACCGTTTTGCGGAAAGTAAAACAAAATCGTTTTCGGATTAGTTTTAATGAAGCCTTTTCCATCGTTATGGAAGCTTGCGCTTACCGTGAAAAAGACAATACTTGGATCACACCTGGTTTCATCGAAGGGTATCGGGAACTTCACAAACAAGGTTGGGCCCATTCAGTAGAAGTTTGGAACAAAGAGAATGTTCTTGTAGGTGGTGTGTATGGGGTAGCGATCGGAAAGTTTTTTGCAGGGGAAAGTATGTTTTCCTTTGAGTCAGATGCAGGAAAAATTGCCCTCTACCATTTGTTTGCAAAACTCCGTGTTTCGGGTTTTGTATTATTTGACACCCAACAACTCAATCATGTGACTTGGCAGTTAGGTGCTTATGAGATCCCAAAATTGTCTTATTTGGATCGTTTGGAAAAAGCAGTGGAAACACCATCCACTTGGGTCATTCCACCTTCACTCGACTGATTTCATCCAACTCGACTTTCCAAAGTGATTGCACTTCTTTTGTAATCGATTCCCATTCTTTTTCCCCAATCATCGGTGCTTTGTAAGGATCATAATTAGGATGGTCTTCCAAAAATTTGATTAAATCCTGTTGGCCTATCGTGGTTCGCAAAATTTCTGCTTCTTGGATTTCTGTCTCAGGATTCTTTTCCCCTTGGATGAAGAATGGTTTGGACAAACTCAAAGAAAGACGGTGGAACTGGTGTAAGCTTAAAGCATAACCAATTCGTAATAAAATTAAACTTTGGTATTCTAAACTCACTTTGCGATACTCGGTCGCATCATTAAAGGTCAATGCTGAATTGCTACCGTAAGTGATATGAACTTCGTTCTGATTGTCTTTGTCCAAACCGACTTCCATTCGTTTGAATTCACTCCCTAAAATTTTTGGTAAAATCATTTGGGAATACTGGACCAAGTTTTCATGATTTTGGTCTCGTATCGAAGTGATCTCTTCTTTCGTGATCGAATTCGGACGACACGATAAAAACAAAACAATGATGATGAGGAAATTGAGAACTAGATTCATCTTAATTTTATTTTGACTTCGTTTTGGCAAATTCAGCATCAATGCGACCAGTTAACATTTTGAAATACATGATCCAATCGGAAACAAAGGAATAAAGAGGGTAAGTGAAGGTTGCAGGACGATTCTTTTGGATAAAAAAATGTCCGATCCATGCGAAGAAATACCCACTAACAAGTGCCAAACCTAAAATATAAAATTTACCAGTAGTGATAAACCCTAAGATACATCCAAGAGCAAGGCTTGAGCCAATAAAATGTAATGCACGATTGATTGGATTACTGTGTTCTTCTAAGTAAAATGGGAAAAAATCTTTGAGAGTTTTGTATTTCTTTTCCATGTTTTGGTTCCTTTCACTAAACCTTAGTCGATCTTTTCACTTTGCCAACACAAAAATGATTCCAAATATTAGAGTTTGTCCCTAGATTTTGAATCTATATTCGGGAATTCAGATATGATTTTAAAATAGAGTTGCGCTTTAGTGGGTGGAAACTAATGTGCATTAACATTTAGAAACTAACAGAGAGTTAAATTTAGTAGGAAAGCAGGAGATTGTATGAAACCTAAATCGATTAAACCGGATGAGCTGAACAAGATTTTTTCCGAATTAAAAAAAGGAGAAGAGTCTGCCATCGGAAGTTATTTGGTAAAAGGAGTTCGTCTTCAAATCAGTAAATACAATTTATCAGGTGCCGAACGAGTTCAATTGTTATACAAAAGAAGAAGAGCACAAGGGATGTGTATTGTATGCGGAAAAAAAGTCACAAAGAAAAATCCATCTACAGATCAACTCTATAGACTCTGTGAAGAACACCGCAATAAAATTGATAAAGGTTCTAAATAACCGAATCCTTGGTAGAGTTTCCCGCCTTTCGTAGCGGGAGCTCCTCCCAAACCTTTTTTTTCTCTTCTTCGGTCATCCTAGACCAATTCCCAATTTCCTCAATCGTACGAAAACAGCCCGCGCAAAGCCCAGATTCGGGATCCATCATACAGACTTTCGTACACGGTGAGTTTCGAGACATAGACCTGAAAATAGTAAATTTTTATAAATTTTCCTAAGCTAGTTTGGGAATCCGTCGATCCTTCCCATAAGGGAAAAGGAATTCGCATGTTGGATTGGGTAGAATCACTTAGAAGTTTATTTACTACAGAAATAGACTGTTACAAGCGCCTTTTGGATTTGGAAGGCAAAAAAAGACAGGCCATCCACCAAGCGGACGGCAAATCACTCGAGTCCTTTGTCAAAGAAAGTTATCATATCATGGTAGAAGCATCGGAATTGGAACGAATCCGGATGAAAACCATAGAAGATGTCTATGAAAAGGAAAAGTTTCAAAAAGACGAATCTTCCATCACACTCACTCATTTTTTAAACCAAATGGACCGTGAGTCCAATTTTAAACTCAAAACCTTTGCATTGGAACTAAAGAAGGTGGTGGCAGACTTAAAAGACGCCATCATTACGAACGAAAAACTTCTAAGAACCAGAAAAGAATTTTTACAAGCAACCGTAGACTCGTTGCAAGAGTTATCTCGTGAAAAGGTATATACCTCTCACAAACAACCAACAAGGCGTGGGCAGAGCCAAAAAGGCGCGATCATTTTGAACGCGACTGCCTAGGAGAATCGTATGGGATCCACATTCCAAGGTATAGAAATCGGAAAACGAGGACTTTCGGTCCACCAACAGGCGATCCAAACCACAGGTCATAATATTTCCAACGCGGATAACAAACATTATGCGCGTCAAAGAGTTGTCATGAACAGTATGGATCCAATTTACGATCCAGCGTTTAACCGCGCAGAAGTTCCTGGCCAAATTGGACAAGGGGTCAAGATCTCTGAGATTGAACGAGTTCGTGATAATTTCATTGACGATCGCATCATTGATTCCTCTTCCCTCAAAGAGTATTGGGGCAAAAAAAATGATTATTTGTACCAAGTAGAAACGGTTTTTAACGAACCAACGGGAACCACACTCAGGTCCATGATGGACCAATTTTGGTCATCCTGGGAAGACCTTTCCAATTACCCAGAAGAAACAGCACACCGTGCGGTAGTTCAGGAAAAAGCAGAAGCCCTTGGTTCCAGAATGGAAGATGTGTATCGAAAACTATCCCTTCTTCGTGACCAATCGAACCGTGAAATTGAAGCAAAAGTCAATCACCTCAATACTGTTGCTGAAAACATCAAATCACTCAATGAAAAGATTACCAAGTCGCAAGCGTTAGGTGATAATCCTAATGATCTTTTAGACAGACGAGATGAACTATTACAAGAACTCGCTGGTATGGCTGACATCACGATTGGACGAAGTGATGAAGATGAACTGATGGTTTTTATTGGCCAACAAATCCTCATCCAAGGACAAAAGGTTCATAAAATTGATTTGGTAGGAAATCCAAACAACGATGGACTGCTTGATTTAAAATGGTCACAAACAGGAGATACAGTGCTTCTGCGAAAGGGAAGTATCCAAGCTCTGTATGAAATCCGAGACCGAATCCTTGTCGAAAAAATCAATGCTGTGGATGCACTTGCAATCAATGCCATGGATGTCATCAACGAAATCCATAAAGATGGATTTGGACTGAATGGCAAAACCAATGTGAACTTCTTTGAACAAAGAGCTCTTGCCACCAATACCTTCGGGGAAATTGATACCGATGGTGATGGACTGAACGATAAAACAGCAGTCTTTCGTGTGACAGGTCGCACTTCCCTTGATCCAGATCGCCCGATTGGAATCTCAGGGACCATGCGATTTCTCAAAGCAAGTCCTGGTGGGGAAACAGAGATCCTTGTACCCTATTCCAAAGATGATACCTTAAATGCCGTCATCAAACGAATCAATCGTTCGGAAACTGGGGTTGTGGCTTACATGTCGCATGACAACCAGTTGGCGCTAAAAGCAACGACAAACCCAAACGATAAAAAAGAAAACTTTATGATCCGCCACTTGGAAGATTCTGGAGAACTCCTTGTAGGTCTCACGGGAATTTTGACTGCCTCAGGAGTCTCTGGATCTTTTGATTACCGTAAAATTGGTGAGATCAATAAGTTCCAATCCAATGCCCAAGACATCACACTCACTCCGATGTACCATCCATCTTCGTTCTTTAAAATGTCTGATGATGTGAGAAATAACCCAGCAAACATTGCTGCTGGTCGGGGTAAAGATGTGAATGGATCTGGTGATTACAATTCACCAAACGGTCAAAAAGACGGGTCCAATGCACTACTCATTGCGGCAGCCCTTCGTGAAAAACCAGTGATGTTTGATTACTCCAAAACAACGGATGATTTTTACAACTCACTCATTTCAAGATTGGGAACCGAAGCTCGTGAAGCCAAACAAGAGTATACGACGCAAAACGAACTGATGGTGGAATTAGAAAACATGCGTCAGTCCGTGATGGGTGTGAATTTAGATGAGGAGATGGCAAATATGGTTCAGTTCCAACAATCTTATAATGCCTCGGCTCGGATGATCTCCACACTCAATGAAATGTTAGATACCATCATCAATAGGTTAGGTGTATAATCATGATCAGAATCACTAACATGATGCAAAACAATTCCTTGGTGCGGAACTTAAACCGCCACCAAGTGGCAATGGACGAAACCCAAACGCAACTAGGGACTGGATTAAAAATCCGTAAACCCTCAGATGATCCCGGTGCCGCCACAAACCAAATGTACTTTCGATCCCGACTGAACGAACTTTCCCAATACGAAGAAAACATTGGGGACGGATACCAACGTCTGCAACAGATTGATGGTGTCCTCGATAAGATGGGTGAAATCTTCCAACGGGTACGTGTTTTAACCGTACAAGCAGGGAATGGTATTTACCAAGGGGACAAAGGGTTTGAACTCGAAGTGGCCATTGGAAAAGAAATCGACCAACACCTACGTGCCATCGTGGATCTTGCCAACGCACGTGATGCGACAGGCCAACCGTTGTTTGGTGGACATGTCATCGAAAGACCTCCATTTGAACCAATTGAATCAAAAATTAAAGGTTTGCAAGGCCTAGAACTGAAAAACCAATACGTGGGTGTCGAATACCGCGGGGATATCGGGGAACAACTCCGTGAGATTGAAAAAGGGGAATACATTCCCATCACCATCCCAGGGAACAAAGTGTTTTGGGGAACAAACGTAAGTGTCACATCCAAAGTGGACAACTCAGCTTACCAAGCGACCTCCGACCAAAAGTTCAAAATTGATGGAGTAGAAATCCATATCTCTGTGGGTGATACCATTGATGATGTGATTGATAAAATCAATAACGCTCCTTTGGAAGTGAAAGCAAGTAAACTTGCTCAAGATAACATTTCGATTTCTTCCACAGCTCCTCACCAAATTTGGTTAGAGGATGTAGATGGGGGAACAGTGTTACGCGATATCGGGCTAGTTGAACCTAGTGCCAGTGAACCACCGAATAATTTTTCTAAATCGGCAACGGTAACAGGACTTTCTGTTTTTGATGTTCTCATCCAACTTCGAAATGACCTCATTCAAAAAGACCAAGAACGAATTGGTGGTCGCGATTTAGGTGATTTGGACTTAGCATTAGAAAATATTTTACGCCATCGTTCTACCATTGGTGCACGTATGAATCGTTTGGAACAACATGAAGAACGAGTTTCTTACGATAAAATGTACATGACAGAACTTCTTGCTAAAAACGAAGGGATTGATTTTCCAGAAACTATCATGAACATGAAGTGGTTGGAAACAATTCATAGTTATGCGTTAAATGTAGGATCCAAAATCATCAAACCAACATTGATGGATTTCCTCAGGTAATTGGGATTAAATGACAGGCACATTAGAAAGATTAGAAACAACAGGAACTAGAATGTCGGTAACGATTCATACAAAACCTTTCGGAACCATCCAAGTGGATTCAAAACAAATTCTAAATTTCCCACAAGGGTTACTGGGATTTGAAGAATTTGATGAATATGCGCTGATCGAAGAAAGTGCAGAAAGTCCATTCAAATGGTTACAATCCACAAAAGAATCGGGTCTCGCATTCATTGTGATCCAACCTGAATTGTTTATGAATCATTACAAACCAGCCATCAGTGACGAAGAGTTACATGACATTGGTTTAACTAGTTGGAAAGAAGGGATAATCTTTCTCATTGTGACCATTCCACATGACAATCCCAAAGGGATGACTGCCAATTTACAAGGGCCAATCATCCTGAATGGGAAAGAAGGAAAAGGAAAACAATGTATTTCCCGAGATGAAAACCATCCCATTCGTAAAAACATCATCGAGTCAATGGAAGAAATGTCTTCCGAAAAGGTTTAGCTCGTGTTAGTTTTAGCTAGGAGAAGTAACCAATCCATTATCATCGGTGATGACATTGAAATTGTCATTGTTGATATCAAAGGGGATCAAGTAAAGATTGGTGTCAAAGCTCCGAAAAATGTTTCTGTCCATAGAGCAGAAGTGTACAAAGAAATCCAAGAAGAGAACAAAAAGGCTGCTGGTACAAATATCAAACCAGAAGATTTAGGCAAGTTGGGAGACTTATTTAAGAAAAAAACTTAACTTGATCTTTCCTTCCACACAAAATTCTCTGGAGACAATCTCCAGGGAGTGATTTCCTCTTTTGAAACGAAAAATTTTAGTTAGGCTATTACCATTAATCGTTGTTTGGTTCCAACGTCTAATCGGCTTTACATCACGATTTCGAATCCTCAAAAACGAACAATACGAACACTTATTTCAAAACAAACAACCTTATATCTATTCGATTTGGCATACGAATGTTTTGTATTCTCCGTATTTACACCGAAACAAAAACGTTGCTGTTCTTATTTCTGAATCAAAGGACGGAGATTATATCAACCAAGTCGTACATCGGTTTGGAAACACAAGTGTGCGTGGCAGTAGTTCCAAAGGTGGATCCAAAGCTTTAAAATCTGTGATCCAACATTTAAAAAAAGGATTACCTGCCGCATTCACTCCTGATGGACCAAGGGGACCTGCTTTTGTGTTACAACCTGGAATCATTGCTGCGGCACAAGTCACACAAGTTCCGATTGTTCCCTTTCATTATGAATGTACGAGGCAATGGGTATTGGAGAGGGCCTGGGACAAACACAGAGTGCCAAAACCATTTACCACCTTTGTTGTATCGTATGGGGAACCAATTCAAGTCCCTCGCAATTTGAACGAGGAAGAATTTGAAAAAATGAGATTGAAAGTCGAAGATGCTATGTTAAAAAATCGGGACAAAGCAATCCAAGAAGCGGAACGAATTCGCAAAGGAGATTTGAAATGACAGCAGTATTCGAAGACAAAGTCATCGTCACCACAGAAAAAACCAAATACGAAACGAAAATCACTAAAGGCAAACACGAGTGGATCTCCGACGAACCAGCGGATAAAGAAGGAACTGACCTAGGGCCAATGCCAACGGAACTTCTTGCTTCTTCCTTAGGTGCCTGTACATCGATTACAATTCGTATGTATGCAGACAGAAAAGGGTATGCGTTAGATTCTGTTTCCGTCCAAGTAACAATCGATAAACGTTCCCCTGAAGATCACAAATTCATTCGTGAAGTCATTCTCAAAGGAAATTTAAAACCAGAGGAAAGGGAAAGGTTGTATTCCGTTGCCAATGCTTGTCCTGTTCATAAAATCCTCTCTGGTAAAATCGAAATTGAAACTACACTTATGCCTTAAACTTGATCATACCCACATCGGGATGACGGTGGCAGAACCCCCTGTCCATTCGATCTTTGTGTGGAAATGTTTTCCTTCTCGGATCCTTGGGACTTTGGCTCCATTCACGTAAAAAGTCCCACCCGTATATTCATGGGTTTCCCTTTCTTTGGTTTTGCTGATGGAATGGTGCATGTGCCCTGAGAGAACCAGGGGAACTTTTTTTCCAATGGACTTGGCATATTGAATTGCTTCTGTTAAATCAAGGTCTCCCCAATCCCCACCTTCTTTTTTAAATTCAGCACCATACATCGCATTTTTGGCAGAACCGAGACCAAAAGGCCCGTTATGCGAAAGAAAAAGTAAATGTTTTTCCTTGGTTCCATCAATCAGTCGTTTGTATGTCGCGAGGGAAGTTTCCATATCTGTCACGTGATAGGTTTTTTTTAGGTGAGGGGCAAAGCTAAGTCCTCCACCCATGGCATGTGGTCGTCCCACAATGAGAGACAAATCCAATTCTTGAGACAGTACAAGAGAACTATAACCAAGGATGGTGATGGGTTTGACTCGTTCGGAAAGTTTTTGTAACCGTTTCCCTTGTCCCAAATGACCCGATCGGATAAGCAGACGAGATTGTACAATCTCACCGATGACGGATGTGAGACTGGTTCCATCCCAATTCCCTGGAATCATGTACGCGCGTTTGGTGAGACCTTGGAAGGAAACTTTTCCCAGTTTGGGATTTCCTCTTAGGTCTCCTGTAAAAAATAAAAAGTCATAATCAGACTCATTGAAATACTCAATGTCTTTTTGGTTCCAATAGCCGTGGATGTCTCCAATCAATGCAAATTTCATTTGGGATGGATCCTTAATTTTTGTTCCGAATGCTTTCTAAGGAAGAACGAATGAGACCTTCTGATTTTCCACCAACGCGGATAAAAGCAGGTGGTTTTCCAATCGGTGCCGGTACTTGGATTTTTCGGTTTCCTTCATAGGTAGTGCCTGTCCAAAAATGAGCCCACTTCCCACGAGGTAAGTATACATCTTGTACAATTTCATTGGATTCGACAACAGGTGCGACGAGTAAATCATCCCCTAAGAAAAACTGGTATTTGTATTGCAGAAGAGTTTTGTCCTCTGGTTCCACAATGGCGTTGTGTCTCACCACAGGAAGTCCTGTTTTGGAAGCTTCTTCCACCAAACTTTGAATATATGGTTTTAATGCAAAATGGATCCTTGCAATTTTGGCAAAAAGTTGGACCGTATCTTCATCTCCAAGGGATTTTGTTCCGTCTGGTTTGGTGTAAGTGTATACTTGCCAGTTTTTCAGAGGTCGGTTTCCTTCATGGGTGCGAAAGACAGGAGTAAAAGCAGAAACTTCTGCCCAACGTAATAATAATTCTTTTGTGCGGTGGTAGTTTTTTAATGGATTGGAAATGGTTGTGTATCCACCAATATCACTATGGTTTAACGCATAACCGCTGATACCCGATGTTGTAAGACCTACAATGGAAGAAGGGAGTCCATCATTGGTTCCAAAACTGACCATTTGATCTCCTTCCCAAAAAAGTGTGGAATAGGCATTGGAATAACTATACCCTGCTCTTGTAAAAAAAACAATTTTTCCTTCCATCCCAGCTTCTTTGATGGCTTCGCGATTGATCCTTGCCCAATCTACTGGATAACGGTTGTGGTAAATTTTAGCATCCACACCAGAGTGGAGTTTGGCATCATAGGGCAACCATTCTCCGAAGTCTGCCATCCATCCGGAAAGACCCATTCCAATTAAATTCTTTTTGATGAGGTCCTTTGTCCATTTCACGGCAAGAGGATTGGTAAGATCTATGAGGTAAGCGGGAAAACCAACCGTTTGGATGAGGTAATCCTCTCCTTTTGCATTTTTGACGAGATAACCTTTCGATTTTGCTTCTGTAAGGAGTGGGTTTGTGAAATCATCTCCCGGTTTTTTGGGATCGGTATCAGCTAAGAAAGAATTGATATAACCTAACACCTGTACGTTTTGGTCATTCATCGATTTCACAAATTTTTTAAAGTCTGGGTAGAGGGTTTCATCGGCATACCAACGCCATTTGAGTTGATCACCGAAATTGGTAACACGCCTTCCACACCAGTCTTGGATCCAAAGAGCTGTGACAGGGTTACCAGCGTCTTTTGCTTGTTTGACGATGGCAGAAACTTTATCCGTTCCTCCTTGCACGCCTAACCAAGTTCCATACGCCCAATCAGGGAGTTTTGGAAAACGGCCTGTTTTTTTTGTGTAGGTTTCAATCAGAGATTTGGCAGAGGATCCAAGCCAAATGGTACCAGAAATGGATTTTTCAGATTGGAAGTCCCAAAACGTCAGTTTTGTTTTTTTAGGATGATCAAAATCAAACTTCGCATAACCGCTGTTTTCAAAAAAGACAGATCGATTTTCTGAACTGATGTAATGGGGGATCGGGGCATAGGTTGTATAAACGTTTCCACCAGCTCCTGCGAGTAAATTGGCACCTGTTGTGATGGGTTGGTCTCCACGACCAATGCCTTGTTCTTCTGTGAAGAAAAATGGTTTTTTCCCTTTGAACTCATCATAAGTGAATTGTTCCCCGAGTCCAAAAATTTTTTCTTCTGGATGAGATGCATACACAAGTTGGATACGATTTAAAGTTTCATCTGCAACAGTGATTTTGAATTCAATTTCGGTATCTGATTTTGCGAAAAAGTTGACTTGGTAATTGCTAGAACAATTTTTCCCTGTTAATTTACCAAGGATGGTAATTTTCCCAGGTTCTTTTTTGATGGAATCCACCGTTTGTTCGGAACAAGTACGTTTCGTTGATTCTTCAAATTTAAAGGAAGCCATTCGGTATTTGGAAATGGTTTCTACTTCAGAAACAGAAAGGAAAGGTTCATCTAACGAGAGTTGGATGAAGTTTTTGTCATAGGATGTGTTTTTGAGAACAAACTCAGTTGGTTTTTGGATCCATTGGATTTGTTTGGAAACTTGGAAGGTTTCTTCCTGAATAGGAATCGGTGTGAGAACACGGGATGCACATTCTAAAAACAAAAAGAAAAAACACAGGGATAAAAAACGAAAAACCATCGGATCCTCCAAGAGCGAGAGCTTAGTGAACCGATGGTCTTTAGTTACGTAAATCTTTTTTTAGACTTTCTTTCGATCGACTCCACCAACTCTTGGAGCCGCTGCCGCTACCCCTTGTTTGGCACCAAAAACAGCCACCGCTTGTTTTGGTAAATTGGACTTACGCCATTCAAACCAAGATCCTTGGTAGGTTGTGACGTCGATGTATCCAGCTTCTCGTAACATAAGAGCGAGTAAACAAGACCTCGCACCATTATAATCATAGATAACGGTTGGTCTTTCTGGCATAAAAGGAAATCCATTGAGGCGTTTTTTGAAAAGGGAACGTTCGATGAGATTGGCTTCTCCATCGTATAAATTCCTCCAGTCCCAAAGGAAAGCTCCTGGCAAACGACCACAAAGAGTTCCTTCTTCTGGAGCCGTGAGACGTGGAAGGCGACCTTCGTATTCGTCCATGGTCCTTGCATCAAAGATTTGTAATTTCGTCAGGTTTCGTTCCATAAAGGCTTTGTCGACAACACCTTCGATTGGTTTTGCCTTGTCTGCAATCGGAGGTTCAATTTTAAGTTCCCCTTTTGCTTTTTTGCCTTCTGCGGGCCATTTTTGACCGAGAACATATGCCTCTTTGATTCCCATCCCGCGGAGTAAATACACCATACGAGTGGAAAACATCCCCATTCCTTCATCAAAAACGATGATTCGAGTTTTTTTAGATTTTTGAAACTCTTGAACCACTGCGGCCATCGGGCCATACAATTTCTTTTGGGATTCAGGATCAGAGCCGAATGCTTTTTTGATAAATGGATAATAATATGCACCTTCTAATGTTTCTTCTTCATATGCTGATTGGGAACGACAATCGATGAGGAAGTCACCAGGTTCTATTTCGGTTTTAAGAAAGTTCCAGTTCAAAAAAGTATTCTCCTATTTCTTACATTACTTTTCCCCCCCTCGAATTTTTGAAAGTCTGAAAACCAAAAAAAAAAATCATCCCAGGTCTGGGACATAATGAGAAAAGAAATCAATCGATGAAGAGTTGATTCTAAGGGGTCAGGAATCCGATACTAAACATAGTCGGTAATCCATGAATTGGCATCTTTCAATCACATTCACTCTGATTTACTCTATATTTTCGTTAGCCAACCTTTCTGCTGACAAAATTCCTCTGGATCAATCTTTAACTGGATTAAAAGAGGATATGAACCAATGGAAACTTGGTAAAATTTCTCGTTCACTCAAACAAAAGATTCAAAAACGAGTGAGATATGCCACAAGTGACGAACACTGTAAACTCGAATTGGCTTCAAAAATTTCTTCTGTTACCTATTACCGACTCAGTTGCCAAGAAACAGGGGAACCGAGTTTGATTGAATTTTTATCACAAAAAAGAAATACACTCAAACAAAACGAATTCCGTTTAAAGTCTGTTCAGCGAATCGGAAACAAACAATACCTGGAGATCCAAACAGGGCAAAGCATTCCAAATTCACAAGAATTACGGGAACCCAAACAAAATCTAGATGATACGGATTTAGATTACCCACAAAAAAATGAAAAACAAGTGGAAGGAAATTACCGAAAATCCTCCTTCCAAATCAAACCCATTCAAAATCCAAATTTGTTTTATTTCCAATCGATTGCTGAAAATCCAAAACGAAGAAAGGAAGTTCCCTCCAATTTAGAAGTTTTTTTTGATACGTCTTGTCCTTTAGAATTTGTAGAAAAAGATCAAAGTTTTTATTGGGACCAAACGGTATCTTATGTTTTTCGCATCACGTGCGTTAAAGATTCAGTTTATCGGTTGTTACGAGTTCCATCGGCATCATCAGGGGAACTATTAGTTTCCAACACGATTTGGAAAGATCCGTTGCCAGGAGAACGAGTTTTGGGTAAAGCTCTCCTCAAAAAAATTTCAGAAACTCAAATCATTTGGGAGAAAGTAATTCTGTATTATGAATAAAATTTTATTAGTTTGTCTCACTGTATTTTTATGGAGTGAGTCCATATTTTCACAAATGGAAGTGGAACCAGCAGTGGATTCCATCTTTCGTTCCGTGGTTCTCATTCGGAATGAAGGGTTCAATACCGAAAACAAAACCCAACCATGGATGAAAAAAAATCTTTATACTGGTTTTGGATCGGGACTTGTTTTACCAAACCAAACCATTTTAACCAATGCTCACGTAGTACGAGATGCAAAACGCATTTTGGTGAAAAGTAGTTTTACCAAAAAAGAATACTTGGCAGATGTAAAATTTATCGGCTATGATTGTGATTTGGCTTTATTACAAGTCAATGATCCCGATTTTTCCGAACAAACAACATCATTAACTTTTTTAGAAGGGATCCCCAATTTAGGTTCTGATGTATTGTTACTTGGATTTCCAAATGGGAATGATAGTTTGTCAGTCGAAAAGGGATCCATACTTCGTTTTGAAAAAAATCGTTACACCTATTCTGGGTTAGATTATCGCAATGTGTTAAAGATATCTGCCAATATCCAACCTGGAAATTCTGGTGGCCCGGCAGTTCAAAATGGAAAAGTAGTGGGTCTTGTGTTTCAAATTAGTACTTTGGAACAAGGGATTGCGTATCTCATTTCAAACGATATCATTCGTCACTTCTTAGAAGACATTGCTGATGGAAAGTATGATGGATTTCCCAACATTGGTTTTACATTTCAAAACGGAAATCCCAAAAGTTTAAAACAAGCAATGAAAGTTCCTTCCGGTGAAACTGGGATCTTTGTGAATCGAATTTATCCTTCTTCTACCTTTTCTAAAGTTTTAAAAGAAAAAGATTTTGTGACGGCTTTTGATGGGATTCCCATTTCCAACGATGGTGAATTAACTTTATCCAATAAAAAAGAATTTATCATCGATTGGATCGAAGACAAACAATTGAATTCAAAAGTTTCCATTACTTATTACCGTGCAGGAAAACAAAACCAAGCTGAAGTGAACTTACAAAAAAACTATGCATTGGAACTCTATCGAGATGGAACGGATGATTATTTTTTACAAGCAGGGTTTGTATTCCAACCCATCACTCGATCTTTTTTTCACTCAGAAGATGGTGATTTAGATAGTTCCTTACAATACCACTACAGTTACTTTATCCAAGACCTTCTCTATCGTTATACAACAAGAGATATTGTATTGAGTTATGCATTTAATGATCCGGAAACATCGAAATATAAAAAATATAAATACAAAGTTGTAGAATCGATCAATAACCGTGTTCCCAAAGACTTAACTGAATTTAAATCAATTTGGAAAGAAAACAAACGTGGAATGATCATCATCAAATTTCGGGGAATGGATTTACCAATTGTTCTCCGGCCAGAATCCATTTACCAAATGAACCAAAGAGTGAAAAAAAGATATGGTGCCAATTATGAAGAACTTTAAATCAATTGTCCTGATCCTTTTTTTCGTATCAACTTCTTCCATCCTACTAGCAGAAGAGTTTGAAGACAAACGTGTCATTGAATCGAGAGTCACCTTTCAAAAGATTAGCCACCAAAACCCATGGCTTGTTGGGGAACCTTTCTCAAGAAAATTGAATATCATTCATTTGGGTAAGGGGCTTTTTTTTGGTGTTACCCTTTCGAAACAAAATCCTGTCTATGCTGAATTTGAATCCTTTGATTATTCGGTTCCCAAACTTTCCATCAAAGCCTATGATGGGGAAACTGGATTTTTATTATTAGAATCAACAGGAATGCAGAAATTGCCAAAACCTGTTGCATTGGATTTAAAACAAACCACCAAACATTGTCCAAGTGGGAAATCCAAATATGTATATTTGCCGTTTTCCAAAACACCAATAAAAGTATTTCTGTTGGATCAGAAAAAAACGGAAGAATCTGATTTTTTCTTCAAAAATCAACTGTTATGCGGAATCACGATTTCTGATTTTCTAATCCCAACCGAATATGTGGAATTGTTTTTGCGTTCTGGTGGTAAGTCCTTCCCCCATCCAGGTTTTTTATTTGATGTGAATTTGACACCTTCCGAAAAGGAATATTATTCTAAAACATTTCCGAATCCACTTCTTGTCACGGAAGTAGTTCCTGGTGTAGGTCCTGCTTATAATTTATTCCCTGGGGATTTGGTGACCATGATCAATTCGTTTTCCCTTACCAAAGTGGATGAATGGGATCGTGCGGATAAAATTTTTGATTTGGTTTTACGCAAATCGGATGGGCGTTTGCGCGAATTAGGTGAGACGGTCCAACTCAAATTGTATCGCAATTTTCAAAATTATTCGGTATCCTATGATTTACGAGCTTACGATTCGAATGATTTTTTGATTCCTGAGGAAGCCAAAAACCGTAGGCCTTTGTATTTGATTGTCGGTGGATTTTTCTTTACGGAACTTTCCAATGCCTACCTCAAAGAGTTTGGAACTGAATACCGAGTGAAGTCGGAAAAAAAATTGGTGTATCTCTCTGATTATTACCAAAAGAAAGTCCACCCCGTAAGGGAAAAAATTGTGATCCTTAGCCGTGTTTTTCCCCTAGAAGGTAACCTAGGATACCAAGACTTTCAGGACTTGGTTTTAGAAAAGGTAAACGGGACTCGTATCAGCTCCCTAAGCCAGCTCAAAACTCTCTTACAATCCGAACAAAACAGTTATTTTGCCTTCGAGTTGTCAGGTGGTAAAATTGCCTTTTTTACTAAAAGGGAGATTTTGGATCTCCAACAAGAATTACAATCGACCTACAAATTAGGCCGTTCTTACAACCTAGAAGAGTAAAATTTAAAAATAGATTTACAATTGTTAACGCTTGGGGAAACTTTTTCCCTAAGTCCTTATCATATGAAAATCCTTTTTGTAGACGACGAAGAAACAATCCGCGAATTGTTTTGGGAATACTTCAAAGACGAGTTTAATGTCACTCTTGCCTCCGATGGGATGGAGGCACTAAGCATTTCTAACCAAAATACTTTTGATTTGATCATTTCTGACATCAGCTTACCTAAATTAAATGGAATCCAATTCATCCAAAAACTAAGGGCCGATGGAAACCAAACTCCCTTTCTCGTGATCACGGGAGATAGCGATATCCAAATTGCCATTGATGTATTTCGAATGGGGGCGGTTGACTTTTTTTTAAAACCCTTCCGAATGGAAGCTCTTCGCTCTCGGATCAAAAAGTTTGAGAATGCAGACATTGATCTCACTTTACTTTTTAATAGCGGAGAAATTACCCAATTTAGTGGTGATTGCAAAATTAAATTAAAACCACAAATTAAAAAACTAACTTCTTATATTGCCTTCTTAACCAAACAAATATTAAATTCTCCTCATGCGACTCCAGAAGATTTAATCTCCATCAAAATTGTATTGTATGAATTATTGGCAAACGCGATTGAACATGGTGTTGCTGGAGTGAGTTATGTTGAAAAACAAGAATGTTTGGAAGCAAATCAGGATTACTTTAAGTTCGTAGATGACAGATGTGCTGATACAAATTCATCCGTGTTTGTGGAGTTACTGATGGATGATGTTGGGGTGACTGTTGTCATCCGAGATGAAGGGAATGGATTTGCAGTAACAAAAATTCCCAATCCGATAGAAAATCCAAGTGCCAATTTAGTCAGTGGGCGAGGCATCTTTTTAGCAAAAATGAATATTGATTCGATTGTTTATAATGAAAAAGGGAACGAAGTTCGATTTTTTAAAACATGGAATCGGATCGCAGGCAAAAACCTTCAAAACTGAATTCCTAACGAAACATAAAATCTCATATATTCTTTGATTGGTTCTTTTTCCGAAAATGGTTCAGTGACGAGAACTCTTTGTCTACGAGGATCCATTTCAGCATAAGAAACACTGAATTGGGAAACTAAATTTCCATAATCTTTTGCTGTTAGGCTAAGTTTGGCGATGGCTTCTGTACCTTTGCCTAAAATGGAATCAGCGCGGTTCAAAAACAAATCACTTCGGATCCAAGAATTCCAATCCCAACCAAATTGAATGCCAAACATTTGGATTCCTTTGTTTTCAAAATTTGGATTCTGAGATGTGGATCTGTCCCGAAAGAGAGGAGGATGTACAAAGTCTAAGGATTGGTAAAGTAAAAACGACGAGTAACCACCAAGTACCCTTGGTTCTGCAAAACTAGACGCATAACCATTGCTATTGGAATCAAGTCGGTCTTTTTCATCTTTTTTAGTCACAAGTCCAGCGAATGCAAAACTCAGTTTTTCATTTTGTGAGTGTAGGGAAAAAAAACCTAAGTACGAATTGGTGGCAATTTTGGATTCAGACCAAGGGGAAGTGGATGATTTTGATTCACCAAGGAGTCGTATGGCCGCAAAATCAAATCCCCATGTTTCAAAAAATGGTTTGGAAGAAAATTCGATCCCACTATAAGAATAACGTCCCGAAATTCGTTGTCCAGATCCAAAAGCCTGATTGGTGTTGTGATTTGGGTCTTCATAGACAAAATGAAAGATTCGAAACTCATCCCAAAATAGGATGTTTTCAGAGGAGATTCTAACTCCATACAATTCTCTGCGGTAACCAGACCAAGGAGGACCAAACCAATTTTCCAATTCGGGTTTTACATTCAAACGAACTCCCGTTATGCGAAAACCAGATTTTGTATTCAGGGACATGGAAAAAAAATTGGCCATACCCACAAAGATAAAACCATATCGATCCAATCGATGAAAACCACGACCGATCTCCATCGAAACTTGGATTTTGGCAATCTCCTTTGCAAAAAGAAAACTACCTTCTGAGTCGTAAACGGTTCGCACTTCTTTGTTTGTGACACGAGATTCGGATAAAACGATGCGAGGTGCTAAAAAAAGCCCATAACTTGCGTTTGGAGTCAGATAGGAAAAGAGAGTAGGTGTTGTGATCAATCCTTCTGCGTGATAACGATTGGCTTTCTCCGCATCCATCCCACCTTTTTGTGATTGGAATCGACCACCCGAAATCAGGGAGGTCTCCGATCCGAATCCAGTTTGCGTTGCATCGTCTTGCAAACGAGGCACTCGTTCCTTGGGGACAACTCTTCCGAATTGACGGTTGGCACGGTCATCGTCTCGCACGGAGTCGGAATAGGTTTGGGCCGTTAGCTTCGAAAAAAAAGACAGAAAGAGGAGCGAAACTATCCCGATACTAAAAGGGATGAAGAAAATACTTTTGAAATATCGACATGGATTTCTTCTCATTTTCCCTCTTCTGTTGGTTATTTTTTCTTACCGTGAAGCTGACACTCGTTTTTCCTACGACCTCAGTCGATTTTTTGAAAAAACAGATCATAGCAAAGAAGAAGCTGTGATTGTTTCTTATTTATTACAAAACGAATCATCGAAGTTATCTCTGCGTAGGAAAAAAGAATTTGCAAGAGTTGTCGTTAGATTTTCACAAAAACTTCAATTTCCTGACAAATCAATGTTAGGCGAATATCCACCCATCCCTTCGCTCTTTTTACTTGCTTGGGCTAAAACAAGAACAGACTTTGATCCCAATCTTCCAAAAGGATATGGAATTCTTGCATTATCAGAAATTTTCATTCGGGAATTTGAATTGTCTGCTGGAGTGAAAATCAATCGCGATTATGATGTCAAAAATGATGCAATCCAATTCAAAATGGTTCTTCTCAAGTTTAAAGAATATTTGGCGGAAGGAAAATCAGTACAGGAAGCCTATCAAAATATATATGGGACAATCTTAAGTCCTAATGAATGGGAAAATCTGATCAAACATTACAAAAAAATCTACGAGTATGTTATTTCCGAAAATAAGCCATAAAGTATCCAATGAGTAATAACCAAGATACAATTTGACCTAAAAACAACGATACTGCGGCACCATTGGCGCCAAAATCAGGAATGATCCAGTAGTCAAAGATAGCACCAAAGATTAAACGTAATAAGGCAAGACCTGCAAGTAATCTGGGTAAACCTAAAGCAAATAAGGCAGTTCCCAGTGGGGCAAATACCAACTGTAATAAAAAGTTTGGATATAAAATCTTAAAAACAGAAATGGAGTTTGTATACTTCATTCCGAATAACAAAGTTAAGATGGGTTCTGCCAATAAAATTCCTGGTGATAAAACAATCGCAATCATTCCACCGAGAAAAACTGATTTTTTAAGAACTGTTGGAAATTCCTCTGTTTCGGCAATTCGTGCCAATTTGGGATAAATGATGGAATTAAACGTGGCTAGGATGATGATAAATCCACTAAACAGCTGTAAGGCGGTTCCATAATCTGCTACAATTTCAGGTGGATGAAACTGGTTTAGAAAGAAAATTTCTAATCGATCGGATAAAATAGCACAGATTGATGCGGCAAAGGCCCATAAATTGAATAGAAGTAATTTTTTTTCATTCAAACGGATTTCGGAAGCCTCTGCTGAAAACGAAATCTCTTCTTTTCCAAAAAATAGAAAAAACAAAAACAAAACAAAGATAGGGGCAATACAAAAAATCGCCAAGATATCCATATAGGTCAATGGATGAGTGTTCGTTTCAGAAAAATATATGAGTAAAAGAAGTCGCACTACATTCGGAAGTGGATTCCACAAAGACAATGATTTGTATTTGCGATAGGAAACAAATAGGCTTTCGAAATAAGAGATAAAGGAAATGATGATACCACCGAACAACAGCAGTAATAGGACAAGATAATTTTCATCACTTGTAAAGTAGAGGACGATGGTGATGACAGAAAGAAATAAAAAGGAGTAAAACTTGATGCGAAGAGAAGCATTTAAGATGGCTCCTGGGTTTTCCTTTTTTTCGGCCAAAGGTGAGATGTATTTGATGAGGGCATTGGGTAATCCAAATTCCGCAATGGCAAGGACAACGGGAAGGAAACCTAAGAAGTATTGGAGTTTTCCGTTTTCTGCTTTGCTTAGCAAATTTACGGAATAAATCATAAATACAAGATTGGTTACGGCAGAAATTGCCTTGGAACTACTCACAAAAAAGGAGTTTTTTAAGACTCCTTCCTTCATGAGTTCTACTTTTAGGATTTGAAAGATTTTTTTAATTTTTTGCATGTACTAGTTTTGCAAAAACTTTCCTTTTTGTATCTTTTGTAAGACAAGAGGAACGATACAAACCAAGGCAAATCCCACCACTAAATAACGAATGTAACGTAAAAATAAATCATCTTTCCATACTGAGTTTTTGATGAGAATCCCTGGAACGATATAAAACAAACTGATCACGATGGCTAAAACTATGAGTCTTACGAAAAAGGGTATCCAAAAATTTCCAAACGATGGTGATACAAAATTGAAATTAAACTTTGGCATACTCCAAGTATAAAATTCTTTTTTACTAAAACGTGGATAAAATAAAATACCAAGCCAAAATCCTCCTAACGCACCACTCGCCATAATCATGCCGACTAACGTATAATGGTGTTCTTCCGAAAGAAAAGAGGAATCTAATGTGATTGGGGAGAGTGTCACAACAATTCCGAGTAACGCTAATGTGCGGTAATGTTTCGTTTCAATAAACACTTTCTCTTTTTGATCATAATATCGCTTCAAGAGAAATAGAATTAAAATGAGATGTAGAACACCCAAAACAAATCCTAATGTAACGTCCCCTAAATAATGTACTTTGAGATACATTCGAGAAAATGGCATAAACAAGATGATGAAAATGGACAAAAATCGAATCCAAACATTTTGAATTCGATAGGCTAACATTCCCCAAACGACAGTGGTCGTATAAACATGACCTGAAGGCATTCCAAAGGCTTTTTCATCAAAAAGTTCAGGATAGGGAAATGGCCTTGGACTTTCTAAATAAAACTTAAATAGATATCCCAGGATTCCAGAAGTCAAAAGGCCCAGTGCCAATTCAAAAGCAAGTTTCGGTCGTGTATAAATGTATACAAAAGAGATGAATCCTAGAAAAAAACTACTTCCACCCAAATAATGGCAAATGGATGAAATCCCATATAAGATTCCTCCAAGAGATGAGTCCCAAAGGTGTAAGGATTCCAGAGGGCCAGAAGAGAACCAAAAGGAGACGTTTGCTAAAAAGAGTTCATTCATAGGATTTTCCATCTAAGATGAAAATCGAACTTGATTTCATAAAGTTTTATTTTGAAATATGTGATGTTTCTATGGAACCGAACCAAAATCCCGCTGATATTCTCGAAAGTTTGTTTGTGATTCCCCGTGAGGTGCCAAAAACCATCCTCCGTAACCTTTTAGAGCTGATTTATGATGTCAAAGTGGCTGGTTCTGAAAATATCCCTGAGTCTGGGGGAGCGCTCATCATCTCCAATCACACGGATTATCTGGACATTCCCGTCCAAGGTGCCTTTGCGGATCGTAAAATTGTCTATTTGGGAAAATATGAACTCTTTCATCCCCAGGAAGAGATTATGGCGATCCTAAACCATAAAAACTCTCCTTTCCAATACCCACCTCTCAGTTTAACCAAACCTGTGATTGAGATTTTGTTAAACTCACTCGGCAGTGTGGTGAAAAAAAATCTGATCAATTGGGGGAGTATGCCCATCATTCGGAACGCCGCCAAAGAATCGGAAATGGACAAACGGGCGGCGATGGAATACTATGAAAAATTAGAAAACTACATGGTGGACCTGATGAAAGAGGGAGAGCTCCTTTCCATTTACCCAGAAGGTTCTCGTTCGGAAACGGGAGAATTACAACCGTTTCGCGCCATGGCTGCCAAGCTCGCAATCCGAGCTGGAGTTCCCATCATCCCTTCCGGAATCATCGGTGCGACCAATATGTCCAAACCGAAAGCCTTTCTCACGGGTGATGCCTTCAAAACAAAAATCCGTTACCAAATTGGAAAACCGATTTTACCTTCCGAATTCCCAACGGGCCCTGAGAAAAAAGCAGCGAAAGAACTTACGGAAATCTTGGAAAATCGGGTAAGAGAACTGATGAAAGAGGCAGAATCGATCCTATAAAGGGAGCATTTAACGAAATTATGGCATGAACGAAGAAGATATGTCATTCTCGTCACATTTTCCAATTGAATCCAGAACCATGCTTATAGAACGTTGTTCTCTATGGACACGGAAATTCTGACATACACCCCGCAAAACAAAATCCGCTTCGTAACGGCGGCATCCCTTTTTGACGGTCATGATGCTTCCATCAATATCATGCGAAGGATCTTACAACAGAGTGGGGTGGAAGTGATCCATTTGGGACACAATCGCAGTGTCCAAGAAATTGTCCAATGTGCCATCCAAGAGGATGTCCAAGGAATTGCCATCACCAGTTACCAAGGTGGTCATGTGGAATACTTCCAATACATGATTGATTTGTTAAAAAAAGAAGGTGCTGGTCATATTCGCGTGTTTGGTGGTGGTGGCGGAACCATTTTACCTTCTGAAATTGAAGTATTACATAAATACGGTGTTACACATATTTATTCACCTGATGAAGGCCGAACCTTAGGGCTACAAGGGATGATCAATGATGTTGTCAAACAATCTGATTTTCCTGCACCACTCTCATTTAACGGAGATTTGGCGTCTCAGATCCAAAAGAAAAATTATTTAGCTTTGGGACAAGCCATCACACAGATGGAGTTTTCCCTTTTACAAGAAAAAACAAATTATTCCATCAATTTGGAATTTCCACCTTCCCCAAAAACAATACCAGTCCTTGGAATCACAGGAACGGGTGGGGCAGGTAAGTCATCTCTTACGGATGAACTGGTTCGTCGTTATTTAGATGATTTTCCAAACCAAACTGTTGCGATTCTTTCAGTTGATCCTTCCAAACGAAAAACAGGTGGGGCATTACTCGGTGATCGAATTCGAATGAATTCGATTTTCAATGATCGGGTTTATATGCGTTCGTTTGCCACAAGGGAAGCAAACATTGCCGTGAACCGCAGTGTCAAAGGTGCCATCCAAATTTTAAAGTCTGCAGGATATGACCTCATCATCGTGGAAACAGCTGGAATTGGACAAAGTGATTCTGAAATCACAGAAGTGGCAGATGTTTCTTTGTATGTAATGACTCCTGAGTATGGTGCGGCCACTCAATTAGAAAAAATTGATATGATCGATTATGCGGATGTCATTGCGATCAATAAATTTGATAAACGTGGTGCTCTGGATGCATTAAGAGATGTGAAAAAACAATACCAGCGTTCCAGAAATTTGTTCAATGATCCCATTGATGCCATGCCTGTCTTTGGAACCATTGCCTCACAATTCCAAGATGCAGGAACCGATGAATTGTATGCTCACTTAATGGGTGTAGTGATTGAAAAATCCAAGTTAGATTGGAAAACCAAATACCAAAAAAATCAAAAGCGAAGAGAAGCATCGGTTGTGCTTCCTCCAGACCGTGTTCGTTACTTAACAGAAATCAAAGAAGAAATTGATCGAAATGCGGAATGGATCAAAAAAGAAGCAGACCTGGCACGCTCCGCCTATCAACTGAAAGGTGCTATTTCCCTTCTTTCTAAAAAAGGAAAAGTGGTTTCTGACTTAGAAGCGGAATACGAATTGATTTGGAATTCTTTATCTGTTGATTCAAGAAATACCATCGAAACTTGGTCGGAGAAAATTGAATCTTTTCGTAAGGAACAATATTCTTATTTTGTTCGTGGCAAAGAAATTAAAGTAGATAATTATACTGTTACCTTAAGCCATTTGAAAATTCCAAAAATTGCCACTCCACGATTTGTGGATTGGGGTGATATTTTAGAATGGTCTTACCAAGAAAACTTTCCAGGTTTTTTTCCTTACACAGCAGGGGTGTATCCGTACAAACGCAGTGGAGAAGATCCAACTCGTATGTTTGCAGGCGAAGGTGGACCAGAAAGAACCAATCGAAGGTTTCATTATCTCAGTTCTGGTATGCCCGCCAAACGTCTGTCAACTGCCTTTGATTCCGTTACTTTGTACGGAGAAGACCCGGACATTCGACCGGATATTTATGGAAAAATTGGAAATTCAGGTGTCAACGTCGCAACCTTAGACGATGCCAAAAAACTGTATTCCGGTTTTGATCTCTGTGATCCGTCCACTTCTGTTTCCATGACAATCAATGGACCAGCACCGATGGTTCTTGCTTTTTTCTTAAATGCGGCCATTGACCAAGCATGTGAAAAATACATTCGAGCCGAAGGAAAAACAGAAGAGGTTACATCTAAAATCAAATCGATTTACGATGCAAAAGGATTACCAGTTCCTAAGTTTGATGGAAATTTACCAGAAACCAATTTAGGATTGGGTTTACTTTTACTTGGTGTAACGGGAGAGGAAGTCCTTCCGAAAGAGACCTATGAAACCTTAAAAAAGGATGCTTTGTCACAAGTGAGAGGAACTGTCCAAGCTGACATTCTCAAAGAAGACCAAGCACAAAATACATGTATCTTTTCTACTGAATTTGCGTTAAAGATGATGGGGGATATCCAACAACATTTTATCCAAAACCAAGTACGGAATTTTTATTCGGTTTCTATCAGTGGTTACCACATAGCAGAGGCAGGCGCCAATCCAATCACACAAGTTGCCTTTACTCTTGCAAATGGGTTTACCTATGTGGAATATTATCTTAGCCGTGGGATGGACATCAATGAGTTTGCACCGAACTTGTCCTTTTTCTTTTCCAATGGAATTGATCCTGAATATTCAGTGATTGGGCGAGTGGCACGTCGGATTTGGGCAAAAGCTATGAAGTTCAAATACCGAGCCAATGATCGTTCCCAGATGTTGAAATACCACATCCAAACTTCAGGACGTTCCCTTCACTCTCAAGAGATTGACTTTAATGATATCAGAACCACATTGCAGGCGTTATATGCAATTTATGACAATTGTAACTCTCTTCATACCAATGCATATGATGAAGCGATTACAACACCAACGGAAGAATCCGTTCGTCGTGCTGTGGCAATCCAACTCATCATCAACCGTGAGTTAGGTCTTGCTAAAAATGAAAATCCATTACAAGGTGCCTTTATCATTGAAGAACTCACTCATTTGGTAGAGGAGGCAATCCTCACCGAGTTCAATCGTTTGACCGAACGTGGTGGAGTGCTTGGGGCGATGGAACGAATGTACCAAAGGAACAAAATTCAAGAAGAGTCCCTTCATTATGAAACCTTAAAACATACTGGTGAATATCCGATCATTGGTGTAAATACTTTCCTCAATCGAAATGGATCTCCTACTGTGATTCCAGGGGAAGTGATCCGTTCCACAGATGCGGAGAAACAACAACAAATTGGAAATTTAAAGGCATTTCAAAAACGAAATGTTGGCAGAACAGAAACAGCGATCACAAATTTAAAACAAGTGGCTCGTGCCAAAGAAAATATCTTTCAAGAGTTACTAGAAACAGTGAAAGTGGCGTCTTTAGGGCAGATCTCTCATGCCTTGTATGAAGTGGGAGGTCAGTACCGCCGCAATATGTAAAAGGATGGGGTAGAAACAATCTGCCCTTGGTAATGTTATGATTTCCTGGGATTTAATCAAAAAACACAAATTGGGCATTCCACTCTTATGGGACATCGCCATGGTGTTTGTTGTCCTGGGAAACTTGGCTCTTATCATATTTGATCTTAGTTATCTAAGTCTTAGGCCTTTTTATTTTCATAAATTCCCAGAAATCCTTTCTATGTATGACAAACCCATTTTAGGGATTGAACCTCACCGGACCACAACAGCTTACACTGATTTGGTGGATGATCTTAAGTATTTAACCCAATTACGTGATGATGAGTTTCGGGAAAACCAAAGAAAAAATACAAGAGAAGAAATTTATAAAGTCTTAACTACTCTCAAAACACAAGTTTCAAATGAAAAATTTGATTCGTTATACCAAGCATATGAATCCGCCCTACAATTGGAAGATATCCAAGTGAGGCGAAAAAAAGTGGAAGAGATTCTGTTTCAAATCAATGAATTTTTTAGTGTCATGGAAGAGACCGATGAAATCACAACACTTGGTGAGTTATCGGAAAAGTATGCATTTATCAATCGATTGAGCATCGAAGCAAATGAATCTAAAGAAATATTGTCGATCATCCAAAAATTAGACAAACGTATGTTAGAAATTGTGGAAAACAATCCTTTTGCTATGTCGGGACAATCTGAATTTTTATTGGAGATACAAACTGGTATCAAAAATGAATACCAAACTCATAAAACAAAAGCGAGAGACTTAAAACTGAGACAAGAATTGGATCCAATTTTAAATCGAGATCGAATTCCATCTACAGTGGTTGCCTTTGCTTGGTTTTGGAGAGATCAAAATCGTTCCTTGGAACAAAAAATTGAATTTTTTAATACTCATTTCAGAGAGTATTTTGCGCTTAATTATTATCGAGCCATTTCCTCTGATGGAAGTCCAGTAAACAACTATTTGTTGTTAGATGCACCATTTCTCTTTTTCTTTTTGGCAGAGTTTGCCTTAAGTTGGCTTTTGGCGATCAAAAACAAAACCTACATTGCTTGGTTTTTATATCCAATTTATCATTGGTATGACGTACTTGGACTCATCCCTGTAGTAGAGTTTCGATTCTTTCGTTTGGTGCGGGTTTATAAAATTTATTTGATGTTACAAACCAATCAATTCACAAAAATTTTGGGAAATGATTTGATCAGTAAAACATTAAGGTATTATTCCAATATCATCAAAGAAGAAATTTCTGATATTGTTACGATTCAAATTTTAACAGAAACACAAAATGAAGTTCGATCGGGTAATTCTTTAGATCAACTTGTCAATGCCATCGACCAAAATCGAGCAGAGTTAAAAAAAGTAGCGATTAAAAATATTGCTCAATCCGCTCAAAATCCAAATTTACAGGCTCTCATCCAAAACTTAGTGACAGAAGTTTCCGAAAGAGTTTCAGCGAATATGAAACCAATTTCTTTTTTACCGAAAGATATGCAGGCAAACCTAACCAAACAAATTAGTATGACTATTTATTCTGCGATTTCACAGGCAACAGTTGCGATGGCCACTGATCCCTCTGGACGTAAGTCTATTGAGAACTTAATTGATTATTTGATTGATGAGATGATCCTAGTTGCCCAAGACCCAGACATGGTAAAACTCAATACCAATATCTCTGTTGCTCTCATTGAAAATATGAAGAAATCCATCGGTGAAAAAAAATGGCTCAAATCTGAAATTGGAAGTAGTTAAATCCATACTAGTTTTTAGAACGATTTTTAGAATTCTCCATCTAAATTTCGAACAGCGTTATTCTTAAAAAAATGTCTTGTTTTCTCTACAAAACAAGATGGAATCGATCCACTTTGGGATTCCTTGTAAAGATATTTCTCTCTTTGTCCATTGGGTTCACCTTGGTAGGAGAGTTGGAAGCAAAAACGAATCTGAAAAACCATAAGGGCAATTGGAAACCAATGGATTTAGTTTGGGAAGAAAGTTCAGGAGCCGTGGCACCAGAATACCGGTATGCAAAAACATATCATCTCTTTGCAGACTCCAAAAAAATATTTTTAACACGTAAGATCATCAAAAAAGGAAAACTCCTAGTCGAGGAGACAAAAGAGATTTCTGCATCCAAATATGAAACATGGATGAAAGGATTGTTATCGAAAGGGATTCAAAAATTTCCATTCGAAACATTACCGGAAGAACAAATGACTGGAATTAGTTATAATTTTGTGCAGTTTCGATTTGGTTCCACCAAATCAAAGTTTTATTATCGTTTAGAGGAAATAAACGAACCGAATTGGAAACCAAAAAAAGACATTATAAAGTTTATAGAAAGGATGAAACCATGAACCTAAAAATAAAAATGATGATCCTCGGAATTGTATTGTTTTCTTTCAATACAATTGTTGCAGAAGAATTTGACCCAAGCAGTGTACGTTCCCCTGGATGTAAACCAGGTACTTTTTCTTGTGGTTATATTCCTAGTCCCAAGGAAGTTCAAGATACAATTCCACTCAAACGTGATTTTAATTCTTTTGAAGATTTACCTTCTTCCATCGATTTATCAGCACAAATGCCACCTGTTGGAAACCAAGGTAGACAAAATAGTTGTGTTGCATGGGCAACTGGTTATGCGATCAAATCCTACTTATTAAAAAGCAAAGGACAAAGCACCGAATACGACCCTCCATTTGCAGGTGGAAAAGGTAATTTTGTATTTTCTCCAGCATTTATTTATAACCAACAAAATGGCGGAGAAGACAAAGGATTGTATTATTACAAAACCATGGAGTTCTTAAAATCAAATGGTGTTGCTCCATGGAGTAGTATGCCATACACCGACAAAGATTATTTGTCACAACCTTCAAAGGAATCCAAACAAGAAGCTCTTAAATATAAAATTAAATCATTTTCTCGGTTGAATTATAAAAATCCTGATGAAATTAAGCGCGTGTTAGCAGGTAAAAACGTTGTTATGGTGGGTATGATCATTGATGATGCTTTTTATAAATTAAAAGGTTCTGCTGTTTACGATGCAAATGGTGGCCAAAGTTATGGTGGTCACGCTATGACGATTGTTGGATACGATGATAACAAAAAGTCTAAATCAGGGAAAAAAGGAGCATTTAAACTTCAAAATTCTTGGGGAACCAATTGGGGAGACAAAGGATATGGTTGGGTTTCCTATTCCATCTTGGCTAAAGTTGGCCAAGAAACGTATGCGATCATTGATGAGCCTGCACCACAAAATACTCCAACTCCAACAGTGAGTGTAAACCCAACTAAAAAACCACTTCTTGCACCTTCTGAAATCAAAGTTTCCAAAGGAGATTTTGATGATAAAATTTTACTCACTTGGAACCACCAAGATTCAGCCGTTGCTTATCTGATCCAAAGAAAGGAAGAGGCTGACTTTTTTGATTTGGCATATTCAGACAAACCAAGTTTTACAGATGTCTCTGTATCACCAAACACAACTTATGCGTATAGAATTTTGGCAATTGGGACAGAAGAAGTTTCGCTTGCTTCTATGGAAGTGCAAGGTTTTACTTCTTCGGAACCTCCTGAGGATGGAAATTTAACACAAGTGGTTGGACTCAGTGGAGTTGTGTTTTCCAATGGAAGTTCTACGAGTGTTCAGTTGGCATGGTCGGAGATTGATGGTGTAGCAAACTATAATATCGCCAAAGCAGATTCATCTTTTAAGTGGAAAACCATTGGTACAAGTAAAACACCTGACTACGTCGATAACTCTGCAAAGTCAGGAGAAGTAAACTATTACCGTGTAAACGCAGTATTGAATTCTAAACTGACTTCTGATTGGAGTGATTCCATTTCTGTTGAGGTTGCCAACCAATCTTTATTACCTAACCAAGTGAGTTCTTTATCTGCAACAAACGGAGATTATGCTAATAAAATTCAATTGAGTTGGAAAGCTGCTCCTGGTGCCAAAAACTATTATTTATTTCGATTTGATGAAAATGCGGAACCATCAGGCCAATTTGAAGTTTCTGGTACATCTTATACGGATGCAGATACAACCATTCAAAATGGAAAATCGTTTATTTATACCGTAATTGCAGCAAATGACTTAGGTTATGCGGAGCCAAGTGAAGTTGCCTTTGGAAAAACAGGCCCTGGATTGACGAAACGTGCGGGTGGAGTCACACTTGCCGCGCCAAAACAATTGAATTCAAATCCAGTAGGTAAAGACAAAATGGTAACCTTAAAATGGGAGGCGGTGAAAGATAGTTTTGAATACTATATCTATCGAAAACCTATCCTGAATGGTAAACCAGGTAAGTTAGAATTTGTGACAAATGTAGATGGCAAAAAAACTAACTTTTCTGAAGTGTTTCCTGGGAAATCAGGAGATCTCTTTTTGTATTCTGTTCGTTCTAAATCAGAGTTTGGTTCTGAATCAAAAGATTCCAACTTCGTTTCTGTATTTTGGAATGAACCAAAAACAGTTGTGAAAAAAAGGGCAATGTCATTGGAAGAATTACCTTCTCAGTTCACGGGTTCATGGTCTTCTATGTATTGGAATCCAAAACTTGGTCCACAAAATTTGCGTATGGATGTTTCTGGGAATGGACAAGACTTCGTCGCAAAATTAAAGTTAAATGATGAGGAAATAAAACAATTTACTGGGTCTTGGACACCTGGTAGTAAGATGATTAAAACGAAAGGTTTTAGTTTGGAACTTTCCAATGTATTGGATGGGAATTCAATTGTTCAGTTCCAATCCATTAAAGAAATTGAAAATGGAGTGGAACTGAGTTTTGAAAAGGAAAACTAATTTAATCTAATCATCTCATTTTACAACGAGGATTAGGTTATGTGTCGTTTCGATTAAATTGATTGTAAATACAACCAAAGTGCTTTGAGTTCTATGTCGGTAAGTATTGCCAAACTTTGCCAAGGCATTGGAAACCGGATCTCCGATCCATCTGGACGTTTCCCGGTTCGGATGGATTGGATAAAACTGACTTCATTGTAATGAGATAAACCCACCTTTGTAATGTTTTGTGCAGGTGGCCATTCAGGTGGTGCCCCTTGGATAGGTCCGCCAACCAACTTCATTCCATGGCATCCCGTGCAAGTTGCTGCTACATACTTTCCATATTCTAACGAAACTGTAGGTTTTAAATTTTCTAAATGTGTAACTTCATGATTGATTTGTTCTGCTGAAACCCATATTGGAATTTCTCCGATGACAAATAAAAATCTTCCTAATGGGCCTGGTTTGATTTCCCCTTGTTCTTTGTTCACAGCAGGTGAGGAACGAAGGTAAGCGATCAATTTTCCAACATCTTCGTTGGTCATCCCTTGGAAATCTGTGGATGGCATAAAAATAAGTGCTCTACCATTTTTCCCAACTCCATGTCGAATGGCGATGGCCAATTCTTCATCACTTCGATCGAGTAATATTCCACCTTTACCTGCTGTTAGGTTAGCACCTGAAATCGTTCCAATCGCTGGGTCGTTGATAAAGGTTTTACCACTTCCATCGACATCATGGCAATCACCACAACCCCTGGATTGGTAGAGACGTTTCCCTTCCAAAAGGTCAGAAGCGGAAACAAACTTGGGAATTGGGGTTGGTTTCACAGTGTACGTGTTTTCCATTCGATTGTTGCTCATCATGTAAATAAAGCCGAGAAACAATGAGAAAAGTAGAATCACCGTTACAAAAAAGATAAGGAGGATTCGGGAAATTTTTTTCATAAGTGGAGGAATTGGATCGGAGTGGGAGATTTGGTCAAGTGGGAAAAAAGGAGAGGGAGTGGGAATTTTGTGGGTACACTCTCCCCGCCCTGATCAATGGGTGGGGTTATCCACCCGCCACCCATTGACGCCAACCTATCACAAGTCCTCTGAAAACGCTAGAACTCCCGTCTCTGCTCAAAAAAATTTTGAAGAAAAGTTCGTGTTCAGCGTGCGTTTGGTTCGGGTTTTAGGAAACGGTATCGTCAGCGACGATGAGGTGTTTGTATTTCTCTGGTTGGTCGGTCTTTAGGTAGAATTCTAAAATGGTATCAACGTCTGCTTCTGATTTCATCGCAAACCATTTGCCTTCGGGGTAGGATACTTGGATCGGACCAAGTTCACAACGATCGAGACATCCCGATTTTTGAACACGAAACTTATATTCAATTCCAGCTTTGGCGGCTTTTTGTTTTAAGAGTTTGAGAAGTTCGATGGAACCTTGGCTCCCACAAGACACCCGTTCACCGGGTGCCCTTTGGTTTTCACAAACAAAAATATGTTTTTCGTAAAACATGAGTTAGTTTGCTTATTGGGATACGGCGTAGTTTTCCATCGGAATACAAGAACAAACCAAGTTCCTATCTCCGTACACATTGTCCACACGTCCTACACTTGGCCAAAATTTTCTAGAACGAAGCCAAGGAAGAGGATAAGCAGCGCGTTCTCTTGGATATGCATGATTCCAAGCATCACTGATGACCATGTCTGCTGTGTGCGGAGAATTCTTCAGAGGGTTATCATCTTTGGAAAGAACACCTGACTCAATGTCTTTGATTTCCTGAGCAATCGATAACATGGAATCAATGAATCGGTCCAACTCTTCTTTGGATTCTGATTCTGTTGGTTCGACCATGAGAGTTCCAGGAACTGGAAAGGACATAGTAGGTGAGTGAAATCCATAGTCAATCAATCGTTTGGCGATGTCTTCCACTTCGATTCCACTGGTTTTTTTGAATCCACGCATATCGAGAATACATTCGTGAGCCACAAGTCCCTTGTTTCCTTTGTATAACACAGGAAAAGCAGACTCTAGTTTCTTTGCGATATAATTGGCATTGAGGATGGCAATTTTTGTCGCATAACGAAGACCTTTAAAACCTAACATCGCAATGTAAGCCCAAGAGATCACAATGATGGATGCTGATCCCCAAGGTGCTGCAGATACTGCCCACTGGCTGTTATTCGATCCATTTTCGACAAGACTATGTCCTGGTAAAAAAGGAGCAAGGTGTTCTGCCACACCAATTGGTCCTACACCTGGACCACCACCACCGTGTGGGATACAGAATGTTTTGTGTAAGTTTAAATGGCAAACATCGGCACCAATATCACCAGGTCGTGTTAATCCCACTTGTGCGTTCATATTGGCACCATCCATATAGACTTGCCCACCATTGTCGTGAATGGTTTGGCAAATTTCTTTGATGGATGCTTCAAAAACACCATGGGTAGAAGGGTAGGTTACCATAAGGGCACCTAACTTGTCTTTGTATTCTGATGCTTTTTTCTTGAGATCGTCTACATCAATGTTTCCATTGATATCACAGTTAACAGGAACTACTTTGAAACCTGCCATCACTGCTGATGCAGGGTTTGTACCGTGAGCTGAGATGGGAATGAGACAAATGTCTCGGTGCATATCGTTACGGCTTTGGTGGAAGTTCCGAATCGCCAGTAATCCCGCATACTCTCCTTGCGAACCAGCGTTTGGTTGGAGAGATACTTCAGAAAAACCAGTGATCTCACATAACCATTTTTCCAATTGGCTAAACAGTGTGCGGTATCCTTCTGTTTGGTTTTCTGGAACAAAAGGATGGATGTTCGAGAGTTCTGGCCAAGTAACAGGATACATCTCTGTTGATGCATTGAGTTTCATTGTGCAAGAACCAAGTGCAATCATTGACGTAGTTAAGGATAAATCCTTTGCTTCGAGTCTACGAATGTAACGTAACATCTCGGTTTCTGTGTGGAAACTATTGAATACTGGGTGAGTTAAATAAGATGACTTTCTTTCAAGTAGTTCTGGAATTTTCCATTCTTCTTTGCTTGTTAAGTCTTCCAAAGGAAAATGAAGTGCTTTGTTTTCATTAAAGACTTCGAGTAGGTCTTTGATGTCTTTTATGTTTGTTGTTTCATCTAAAGAAATGCTGATCACGTGACCAGATACTTGTCTTAGGTTGATTTCTTTTTCTTCTGCATAATGAATGATTTCTGCGGAAGAAATTTTAGAAAGTTCCACTCGAATCGTATCAAAGTAAGGTTGTGAAATCACTTTGTATCCTAACTTTTCGAGTCCAGTAGCGAGTATCGTTGTCATTCTATGGACACGCGATGCAATTTGTTTGAGTCCTTTGGGACCATGGTACACTGCATACATGGATGAGAGTACTGCGAGTAATACCTGCGCCGTACAAATGTTAGAGGTTGCTTTGTCTCGGCGAATGTGTTGTTCCCGTGTTTGTAAACTGAGACGGTATCCCGGTTTTCCTTGGGAATCTTTCGAAACACCAATGAGGCGGCCTGGCATATTACGTTTGTATTCTTCTTTGGTTGCAAAGTATCCGGCATGAGGTCCACCAAAACCAAGTGGCAATCCAAAACGTTGTGTGGTTCCTACAACGACGTCTGCATTCATTTCGCCTGGTGATTTTAAAATGGTGAGTGCTAAGAGATCCGCAGCCACAACCGTTTTCGCACCTACTTTGTGTAGGCTTTCGATGAATTCGCTAAAATCATAAATGGTTCCATCAGTAGATGGGTATTGGACAATCGCTCCAAAAAAATCATTGGAAGGAACCATCTTTTTAAAAGAACCAACAACAATGTTGATTCCGAGTGGAATTGCGCGGGTACGAATCACATCTAAGGTTTGAGGGTGAACGGATTGGGAAACAAAGAAAGATTTTCCTTGGCTGTCTTCTTTTAAAGAAAACAACATATTCATTGCTTCTGCCGCAGCAGTTCCTTCATCGAGAAGGGATGCATTCGCAATTTCCATTCCAGTGAGATCAGTGATCATGGTTTGGAAGTTGATGAGTGCTTCCATACGACCTTGTGCAATTTCTGCTTGGTAAGGTGTATAAGCCGTGTACCAACCTGGATTTTCTAAAATGTTTCTTTGGATCACGGGTGGAGTGATACAAGAATAATACCCAAGTCCCAAATATGATCTATAGATTTTGTTTTTCGAAACAATCTTCTTTAATTCTTTTTGTAGGGCATATTCACCAAGGGGTTTTGGTAAATTGAGTTCCTTACGCAACCGAATGTTTTCCGGTACGGCATCATTGATCAGATCATCCAATTCCTTGTAACCAATGGTAGAAAGCATTTCAGAAACAGTATCCTCTGTCACACCAACATGACGGCGTAAGAAAGTGTCACTTGGTTCTAATGTTTCTTCGTATGGGGAATGGATGGGCGATGAAGGTTTTACGGAACTCACTTGAAAATAACTCCTATTAATCCAATTTGGAAACGTATTCTTTGTATTGAGCAGCGGAGAGTAGGCCTCCAAGCTCAGAAGTTTGGATGTTTTTTAATTTTACCATCCAAGTATCAAAAGGTTCTGCATTCACTGATTGTGGATTGGAACCGAGAGATGCATTGGTTTCCACTACCTCACCAGAGATTGGAGAATACAAATCTTCTGCTGCTTTCACAGATTCAATTGTTCCAAGGCTATCTTTTGCTTTGATTTGTTTTCCAGGTTTTGGAAGGTCGATGAAAACAATGTCACCTAATGCATTTTGTGCGAAGTCAGTGATTCCAACAAGAGCTACATCACCCTCTACCTTCACCCATTCATGTTTTTCAGTATAATAATAACCGTCTTTTGCTTGTGTGTCTGCCATGGTTTTTTTCCTTACATCTTTGGTTTAGCGATTGTTTCGGACACTGCCTTGGATGAAGGCACCAGTCTCTACTTTAGCCAATTTCTTCTGCCCACGAATCTCCACAAATACTTCCGTTTGGTTTTTTGCGAATTCGGTTTGCAGAATGGCAAGTCCTAGGGATTCCTTCCGGCTGGGAGAGTGGGTTCCTGAGGTAGATTTCCCAATTTCTTTCCCTTCTCCGGAGAAAATGGGGAAATTTTCTCGTAAAACACCTGGTTCCATGAGGCGAATGCCCACCACTTTGGATTTAGGGCCATTTTTTTTATCTGCGATGATACGATCGTAGCCAAGGTAAGGTTTCGATTTTTCTTTTACGATGAAACCGATTCCGGATTCCACCGGTGTCCATTCTGCGTTCAGTTCATGTCCATACAGTGGATATTTTGCTTCTAAACGAAGTGTGTCTCGTGCACCAAGACCAACGGCAACGAGTCCAAATGGTTTTCCAATTTCTAATAACTCTTTCCAAAGAGATACACCTAATGTGTTTGATGTATAAATTTCAAAACCATCTTCGCCCGTATAACCAGTGCGAGACACAATGATGGTCTCTCCTTTCCAATTCACTTCTGCAAAATGATAATAAAGTATCGAAGATAAATCTTTTCCTAAATATTTTGTCAAGATTTCATCTGCTTTGGGGCCTTGTAATGCAATTTGGTGCCAATTTTTACTATCATTGTTAACAGTTACATTTCCTTTCACATATTTTTGTAAATGGTTGGTAACGGCCTCATAATTGGAGGCATTGGAACAAATCATGTACTTGGAATCATTGAATTTATAAACGGTTATGTCATCGACAAGCCCACCATTCTCATTCACCACTGCATTGTATTGCACTTGGCCTTCTTTCATGGAAGAAACTGTATTGCAAGTGACCGATTCTAAAAAATCCAAAACATCTTTGGCATCACCAGTGACAAAAATTTCACCCATATGGGAAACATCGAAGAGGCCGGCGTTCGATCGTGTTGTCAAATGTTCTTGGATGATTCCAGTGTATTGGACTGGCATGTCCCATCCGCCAAAAGGAACCATCTTGGCTCCCATTTCTTTGTGAATTGAATGTAAAGGTGTTTGTTTTAGTTCCACGGTGTTCTCTTATGTAGACTCTTCTACCATAGAAAAATGGTTTCATGGTACTGGAATTGAATTTTTTTTAACCCAATATGCAAAGAGAAGTATACCGCATCGAAAAAACTGGATCCATCCACAATCTGCAAAGAAAAAAAGAACTCTTAGCCCCACCAGAAGGGGATGAAGTCACTGTAGAAGTAAAAGCAATAGGACTTAACTTTGCCGATGTTTTTTCCGTTTATGGTTTGTACTCAGCAACTCCGAAAGGAAGTTTCATTCCAGGTTTAGAATTTTCAGGGAAAATCGTAAAAATAGGCCCAAATGTTAAGGATTTTGAGGTTGGTGACGAAGTTTTTGGTGTCACACGTTTTGGTGCGTATACAACTCATCTCAATATCTCAGAAAAAACAATCTTTGCACTTCCGAAGGATTGGAGTATGCAAGATGGAGCAGCTTTTGCTGTGCAAGCTCTCACTGCGTACTACGCACTGATACCGCTTGCACAAGTGAAGGAAGGTGATCATGTACTCGTACATAGTGCTGCTGGTGGTGTTGGTATCATGGCAGGTCATATCATACAGAAAAAAAATGCAATTGCGATTGGACTTGTAGGTGATTCCGTTAAGTTTTCGATCTTAAAAGAGGTTGGTTATCAAAAATTTTTAGTACGATCACCTCATTTCAAAGAAGAAATGAAAAAAATTCTCGGTGGAGCACCATTAAAAATCGTTTTAGAATGTTTAGGTGGTCGTTATTTTCAGGACAGTTATGATCTCTTAGCACCAATGGGAAGGCTTGTTACCTATGGAAGTGCTAACTTCACACCATCACATTCATTCCGAAATTGGTTTTCAATCGTCTATTCATACCTCACAAGACCAAAAATTGATCCTTTATCGATGATTTCAGACAATAAATCGGTGATGGGATTCAATTTAATATGGTTATGGAATGAAATTGATGATCTTCGAAAACATTTTTCGGATTTAATGATGTTATCGTTACCAAAACAAACCATTGGACATACTTTTACGTTCGATTCAATGCATGATGCACTCCGTACAATGCAAAGTGGTCAATCAATCGGTAAGATTGTTATCAATGTTCCGTAGAATGAGTATTAGTCTGTTTTTTTATTTTGAATAAAAATTCATGCAAAAAATAAAATTTCTTTACATTTAAAATGATATGATTTAATTATGTCGTATCAATTCACTCTCTGTTTGCCAAGGACAGCCGTGTTTTGAAATCAAAAGATAAGGACGATCACAATGGTTGCTAAAAAGAAAGCCGCAAAAAAGAAAGCCGCTAAGAAAAAAGCTGCAAAGAAAAAATCTAAGAAATAACTTAGATTCGATTCTTCCTTCGAAACTATCGAAGTAAGATTGTGTGAACCCGCAAAACCTGCGGGTTTTTTCATTTATAGAGGGTCTCTCGCAAAAAAATCTAAGCGATTGCCCTTGTGAAACCCCTTCTTGTCATTAAAAACCCTGATTTTCTCTCTGAATTGGCTCTTTCCATGCCTATAAACTGAAAATGATCCTTCTTATTGATGGAATCAAAGAGTGCTTTCATGAGTGATTCGATGTTGGGATGGATCACATTCTTATAACTTTTCCTCGCATGATCCTTTCCCCATATCTCTAAATGGTCGTTCTCCGGCATTTTTAAGATGAGAGAAGGCAAATCATATCGTTTGATGAGAACATTACACACCTCTTCGAATCCATACTCTGTGATGGAGTTAAAATCAAAAAAAACAAGTAAGTAGAGGATATTGGTTGGTTCTAATCGGCCATTTTCATCTGAAATTTTTTGGATTCCATCCAGTACGACATAGCGAAGGTTCTTCGATTGGATCCATAATTTCTGGTCTTCATGGCGTTTGAGATTCACTTCTTCTGAAAACCGCTTCTGGAATACGGTAGAGAGGAAAAATCCTGAGGAATCTTGTTTCTCTTCGAGGATTCTTTCTAAAGAAAAGGGTTCAAACTCTAAATTGAAATACTTTGTATACGTCTCTGCCATATCATATTGAGTAACGGACAGATTTTAGAGTTTGAATCGGATTTTTTTTGGAAAAGAGATCTAGAATTCTAACATTCTTCGTTCGGAATCATGAAAAAAACTGTATCCTTCCTGTTTCCAAGTGTCCCAAAACTTTTGAGAACCTTCTCTCATAAAACAAATTCGTTCTTCTGTGGAGATGGGAGTTAAAAAAAGAAAGTTAGTCCGTTTTCCATTTTCCGTGATAAGACCGTTTAGAATAGGCACTCCATCTACAATCCCATTGTCGAGTTCGTCAGTGAGGTTACGCAGGACAAACCAATTGAAATCTAGATACAATTGATCAGGATCTTTTCTGGGATTTTGAATGGTATGCGAATGTCCAAACCATATGCCAGTGTTCCAAGGGAACTTCACCATCTCACCCAATACATGTTGGATCCATGTTTCTGATTTATCTGGTGCATCTTTTAGAAGTTGGATTGCAAATACAAGTTCGATCCGTGAAAAGTTTTCATAGTCTTTATGATAGAGTTCAATACTTGGTTGGTTTTGCACACTCATCCCAATGGTGGAGAAAATTTTGATTCCAGGAAACTCTTTGGGAAGAAAAGAAGCAATGCCAAGGGATGGATACTTTCCACCATCCGCAGACCAATAGGTTTGGTGTTTGCCAAGTTTGGATTCTAAAAATTCCAATCGGAGTGTTTGTGCTTTTTTCCAATGGTCTTTTTCAGCGACAGATTCCCAAAATTTGCGATTGCCCTTCACACGTTCTGCGATCACACCATTGTCGGGATCACCGAGTGGAGACGCTGTTGGTGCTTCTTCTTTGGCAAATTTCGAATATCCATGAATGCCTTTGATTCCTGACCAGGAAGGAAGGTATGCTTGTAACTCTTCATCCACAAATAAAGCAACCGCATCTCCTTCTTCGGACCAAATAAAATGAATTTGGTCTTCCGTGAGTGAGGACTGTGCTTTGGGATCTGTGACTTCTGATTTGGTGAGCACTGGTGCAAGACCTAAATCAAAGTCTTCTTCTGATCGTGAATCTGGTGCATCAATGATATTTCGAACCCAAAGTGTTTTCATCTGCCACTCTGGATTGTTATGTGATTGTAAGTATAAGTAAATGGTTCTTCCATCTTCTTCAAGGAAGGCAGTGAAGGAACCATAAGGATTTGCTTCTTGGTATAAAACTTTAGGTGTGATGGGATTCATTAAAATTTGTGAGGTACCACTCTCTCTTTGAATTTTGCGAGAAGTTTGGAGATGGTTTCATCCATTCCTGGTTCGAAATAAATCTCTGGATAATATCCAGAAGCGTTCCGTAGTCCAATGAGTTCTGGTTCATTCCATTGGCGGTATCCTTTTAAAGCGTTCCAAACCTCTTCTGAAGGTGTGGTGTTTTCTTTTTTGGCATCGATGAAAGCTTGTATTGTTCTCGTTGGGGTCATACTATCGTATAGATTCTTTGGGTTCCAAGGGAATCCAACTAAAATTTTAGACAAAAGGGGATGAAATTTCTTGGATTTGGAAGGAGTTTGGTAGAAAACAAAACTTAAAATTTCAGTTTCCTGTTTTTTGACTCACTCCCTGATCTAATGACAAATTTATTCCCATCAAATCCCAATGAGAACCTTTTGCCTTATGATGGAATTTTGTTTTATTTTCCTCAATTTCTCGAACCAAAAAAGAGCCAATTTTATTTTGAGACCTTTCAATCCAACATAGAATGGAAACACGATGAAGCCATCCTCTATGGCAAACACATCATCACAAAACGAAGTGTGGCTTGGTATGCAGAAAAAGGTTTTTCTTATCGGTATTCGGGTACGACCAAAACAGCGTTACCTTGGTCAAAAGATCTTTTGGAATTAAAAGAAGAAGTAGAAAGAGAAACAAAAGAGAAGTTCAACTCTTGTCTTTTGAATTTATACCATGATGGATCGGAAGGGATGGCTTGGCATAGTGATGATGAAACGTCTCTCAAACCAAATTCGACCATTGCTTCCGTGAGTTTAGGAGCAGAACGAATCTTTCGTTTCAAACATAAAAAAAAGAATACACTTGTGGAAGTTTCTTTGGAACCAGGGAGTTTACTTTTGATGCAAGGGGAAATCCAACACCATTGGCTTCATTCTTTACCAAAAGTTTTAAAAGTGAAACGTCCCCGTATCAATTTAACCTTTCGCCAATTTGGGAATGTTTAAATTACAAGATTCATACTATACAAATGAGCTGAAATCTTATATCAACAATTCGAAGTAGAAAACTGCAGTATTTCTAAGTTATTGAAGATCCAATTGGAAAATCAAATTCACTACACCAACCTGACTAACCGGATTTAATTAACTCAATCAAACAACCAGACGAACAGAATCCAATTCACGAAATCAAGCAGATCGACCAAATTAAAGAACTTAACTTAATAACCTCGTTTCAGAAGGAGTTCTTTCATTTCCTCATCTGATTTTTGATTCCATTGCAATAGGAGTTTAAAAGGATCTCCTTTTAAATCGAGCAATTGGCAAAAGGCATGTTCCGTTTTCAATCCATTCCGTTTTAAGTTTCGAATTTCTTCTCGAAAACTGGAATTTGCCAAAAGCAAAAATCGATTTTCTACCATCATATGAATCCAAGCATATTGTTCGGTTGGTTCCACTGATTGGCCAAAAATTTCGTATTGGAAATTGGGTGTCGTAAACCGACAAATCAGTGTAACACGAAGTGAAATGGTTTTTTCAGAAAAAGAATACTTAGGGAGATTGCGAAATTTCGCATAACATATTTTTTGTAAATGAGATGGCACATTGTATTTCACCAATATATCCACATCACTTGATTCCGTATCAATATCGATAGGAATGGTGCCGGCAAGTGTTGGTTTGAACCCAATTAAGTTTTTTAGAATTTTCCATTTTTCTAAATCCTCCCACAACTCTTGTTGTTTGGGAGTTCCCAACCGCAAGTAGTCAGATTGTAAAAACGGATTGGCTTCTAGCGATTGCATATTATGTCTCATGTGTTCGATACCGGCCCCCACCCTCATTGGGTGGTGGAGGTGGGCTTGTGGGAGAAAATTCCCGCCTGAACTCCTACCATAAAACGTAACAGCTGTCTTTTGAAAATCCAATCTCCAGAAAAATTAGGAAGAAAACTTCGCCTTTCCACACTTTGTTTGATATAAGTCTTCTATGATCACCCAATGAGTATAAACACCTGGGCGAGTCCCGAAGGGACCGGGCTTTTCCGGAGTGCGCGTTCGCTCCCGTCTCTCTTCACCACAAGTGGCAAAGAGAGACCAAGTCCTGCAAATCCCTCTCGCAAGTGGAGTGACTTGTCCAATGCATTGATTCCATATAGGAACTTTACTTTCAATTGTTCGTATATATGAATTAGGTTTCTGAATCTCTACTTTAAAAGAAACAAAAGTATTTCAATTCAGGATCAGAATCCCATTTTCTTTTTCTATAAACAAATTGAAGTTATACGATATAACCACGCCCCGGATTGCAGCGGAAATCCTTTGTGAAACAAAGATTGGAGCGTAAAGCCGGAATAGGCGCAAGGAAAAATGATTAGACATGAAATTAATTTTCGTTACCATCTTAGCCAAAACTAAGTTACGGGGCCTTATGAGAGCGAGGATTCAATTATTATTCATTTTTTTACCTTTTGTATTTATATTTCAATGTTTGGGAAGTCGTCGGCCAATCGTTTCTGGATATGTGGATCCACAAGGAAGTTATCGAGATGTGAGTGTCGGGAAAAAGTATATGGTTGCGACAGGAAATCCTCTAGCGACAAAAGCTGCGATGCAAGTGTTAGATAATGGAGGGAATGCATTTGATGCTGCTGTAGCCGCATTGCTTGTGTTAAATGTCACAAATGGTGAAGCTGCCAGTTTTCCATCGGTAGCTCCAACCTTGATTTATGAAAAAAAATCAGGACAGGTAAAAAGTTATATTGGTGCAGGAATAGCTCCTAATAAAGCTACCATTGCTTTTTTTAAGGATAAAGGTTATGATGTGATGCCAAAAAATTCTATTTTGTCACAGTTAATTCCTGCCTCACCTGATGTCATCATACGTTTGTTACAAGATCATGGAACCAAATCATTTTCCGAACTTGTGGAGCCAGCGATTCAAACTGCAGAAGAAGGGTTTCCTGCCAATCGAATTCTTGTGAGGAATTTAGATTTACCTTTGTACAAAAGGTTGGGTTTCACCATTCTCATGCCATATAATTCTGAAGTGTATTTGGATAAAAAATGGTGGTATTCAATTCGAGAAGGGGAACTAACCAAACGAATGGATCTTGCCAATACTTGGAAGTTGATGGCAAAGGAAGAGAAAGTAGCATTAAAAAAAGGATTTTCCAGAAAACAAGCGTTAGAAGCTGTAAGGAATTATTTTTATAAAGGTCCAATTTCCGATGCCATCGAAAAACTTCATAAAGAAAAAGATGGGCTAATTACAAAAGAAGATTTGGCAAATTATTCTGGAGGATGGGAGATTCCTGTATCCGGTACATTTAAAGACTACCAAATTCTATCCAACCAAACTTGGACACAGGGAGCTGTGGTGCCAATGATATTGCAGTTGTTAGATGGTATTGATCTAAAATCCATGGGCCACAATTCTCCTGAGTATATCCATACGGTTTCACAGGCGATTGAACTCGTGATCGCAGATCGTGAAAAGTATTTTGGAGATCCGAAGTTTGTTGATGTACCTTTGGATGGATTGATGTCCAAACAATACGCGGAGATGAGACGTAAACTGATTCAAAAAACAGCATTTGGAAAAACTCCTCCCTTTGGAAATCCATGGGCCTTCTCCAAACGAAAACCAAAAGAATTTCATTCACAAGCGAACAAAGTTGAAGAACATTCTGTGAATGAAATCAAATATGGAAAGGATACAACGTATCTTAGTATTATTGATTCCGCTGGTAATGCGGTGTCTCTGACTCCAAGTGACTTTCCACAATCGCCAATGGTTCCAGGTACGGGTCTCACACTTGGAATCAGGATGACACAGTTTCGTTTGGATCCAAACCACCCTTCTTCCCTTGCACCAGGAAAACGCCCCCGAATTACACCTAATCCCGGTATGGTGTTAAAAAATGGTAAGTTGTGGATGAGTTTTGGAACACCAGGAGGTGATGTCCAAAGCCAAGCAATGATTCAATTCTTTCTAAACGTCGTAGTGTTTGGGAAGGACCCGCAAAAAGCCGTAGAAGCGCCTAGATTTCGTTCTGTGAATTGGCCTGATAGTTTTTCGCCACATGCGTATAAGCCAGGTGGAATTGAATTGGAAACCTCTTTGTATCAGTTGGTTTCTGATTCTCTCAAAGAAAAAGGATATAAGGTCTATGAAAAAGGAAATTTAGATAATGATTTTGGTGCCGTATGTGCTGTGTTAAATGATTCCAAGAACAATCGATTGCTAGGTGTTGCGGATCCAAGAGAAGTTTCTTGGGCAGAAGGAAAGTAAGTGTATCAATGGATCAGTTCTTAAGTTTCGATTGAGTTATTCTGGAGAAAGAATATGAAAGAAAAAATGCAATGGTTGTGTTTTAGAAAACAGGTTTGGTTCCAATTATCTGTTATGACAATGTTTAGTTTGTTTGGAATGGATTGTGCGTTTCGATCTTCTGGGGATCTACGTTTATACGAATCCTATTTCCCACATGAAAATCAAACTGCGGCAATCAAGCAAGGGAAGGTTCGAGTTACCTTTTTAGGAACCACATCAATTCTTTTGGATGATGGGGAAACACAAATCCTGACGGATGGATTTTTTACAAGGCCTTCCTTATGGAAAACTGCCTTTTCGAAAATTGAATCGGATCAAAACATCATCCAATCGGTTTTGGAAAAGGCAAAGATCAATCGCTTAAAAGGAATTTTTGTCTGTCACTCTCATTATGATCATGTGATGGATGCACCATTAGTGGCAAAATTCACCAATGCAAAGTTATTTGGTTCCAGTTCCACAATCAATGTAGGAATCGGTGCTGGTTTAAAAGAAGAAAACATGGAGTTGTTTTCATTGGGAAAACCAGTGAAACTAGGAAAGTTTTCGATCACAGTATTAGAGTCCAAACACACACCACCTTTTCGAATTTTTGGGAAAACAAATGCGACGGATTCAAATTTTCCCGCGATAGCCTCTCCACTGACCCAACCGGTCAAAGCAACGGACTACATCGAAGGAGGAGCCTTTGATTTTCTAATCCAACATGGAAAACATAAAATTCTAATCAAAAGTAGTACCAATTATGTTGAAGGTGCCTTTGACAAAATCAATGTGGATGTTTTGTTGTTAGGAATTGCACAGTTGTCATTACAACCATTGAGTTTTCAAGAAAACTATTACAGTGAGACAGTAAAAAAATTGAAACCGCGTTTGCTGATTCCAATCCATTGGGATAATTTTTTCTTACCATTGGCAAAACCATTAGAACCGAATTTAAAATTGGGTGATGATTTTGATTCCAATATGAATCTTTTATTACAAAGGACCTCGAAAGATCAAATCCAAGTGCAGTTATTACAAGGTTTTGAAAGTATTGATTTGTTTTGAAAGAAGGGACTTGCTTTTTGGTCATTTTTTCCTGGATTCAGTATCGAACCTTTTCCTTCCCATTTGGAAAAATTGATTCGTATCAATAACGATTTTCATTAAAAAATTCACTCGATGTCATATACCCCTATAGGTATATCGTCTAATCAATAGGAGGGTGAATATGTCTGACACATACCCAAAAAGTTTTGAAACCTTACTCGAAACTCATGACAAACCAATCCTTGTGGATTTCTGGGCACCATGGTGTGGTCCCTGTAAGATGGTGGCTCCGGAGCTTGAAAAACTTGCCAAAGATTGGAAAGGTAAAGTATCCATCGTCAAAGTGAACACCGATGAAAAACAAGAAATTGCGAGTAAATACGGAATTTCAGGAATCCCAACATTTATTTTATTCAAAAATGGGAAAGAGGTTCATCGTATTTCTGGTGCTATGCGAAGTGAAGAGTTTAAAAAAGTGTTTGGTGGTTTGATTTAACGATCAATTTTTTACTTGAACTGAACAAAAGAGTATCAGATTCTTTGCTTCTGCCGAGGTAATCCTTCTTGAATAAAGTCATCTTTACTCTTTTGTCATTCGTATTGCTACTTTGCAAAAATAGTTCTATCGAAACGTCCATCGTGATCGAAAGGATTCAAGCTGCATCGTCTGCCGATGGAACGAACCCTATCAACGTGTTCATTCCTGGAAAACATTGGAAACCAGAAACTAGTTTGGATGGGATCACCATCTTTTTTTCCAACGGTGCCAAATGGAACCAAGCGGGCAAAACCGACGGGCGTGCTTACTTCAATGAAATATCCATCGAATGCCAAGAGAAAAAAGGATATGTGGCCTTTTATAAAGATGGAAATTATACAACTAATTTCGACTGTTCCAAAGAAACTCCATTAAAAATTAAAACTAACGGGATTCATGTGATCTATCTTTTACCAGATGGAGCAAATGGAATCAAAACCGTATCCTTTTACAAAAACGGAAAAAAACTCGATGTTGTTTACCCAGAACCTGTGGAAGGACAAGTAACTGCAAGTAGTACTCTACCAAATTATCCCGCCTACGGATTGTTTGATGGAAGTATTGATTTTGCCTGGGTGGAAGGTGTCAAAACCGATGGTGTTGGGGAATCGTTCCAAGTAGAACTGGACGATAAAATTGATTTAGCAGGAATCGAAATTTTTAATGGTTACCAAAGGTTAGATGCACTGTTTCACAAAAATGGTTCTGTTACCGAATTATTAGTATCGAATGGATCTGATTCCTTTACACTTCCAATTGCTGACAAACAAGGTGGACAAAGAATCTTTTTTCCCAAAATTCTATCGGGGAAAACATTCACCTTTACCATCAAAAAAGTGAGAACAGGGAAAACTTGGAAAGACACAGTGATTGCAGAGATCATTTTCCTGGGAGAAAAAGGAAAACGTTATACCGTATTGGATCAAAACGCAAAAGATTTCAGAGATGAAATTTTGAAAAAATCCAAAAACACAATTTTAGCAGGTGTTGTTAACAAAGCTTATTTTGCAGACATTCCTGAAGGTAGAATGGATTATGTATTTCGCTCGAATGGTTCTTTTGTCATTTGGTTAGATGATTTAAAGGAAAAACGTGTGTTAGATGGTAACTGGGTTTTCTTAGAAGCCAATGCCACTGAAGCAAAAATTAAAATTTTTGGAAGGGATCACAAAGTAGTAACTCAAAGTTTAGATTCCAATAGCCCATATTCAGAAACCACGGAAGAAAAATCGACCGTCATCTTTAGTGATACCTTAACCGTGAAAAAGAACGCAAATGGCATCGAAATGATGGGCAAAAAAGTTCAAATTTCCAACTAAATCCCATTGTTTGGAAAGGATATTTATTGGTATGGTGTCCAAGCAATTTCCCTGTTAGAAACGGGGGAATTGCATTCACCAGACAGATCTCCCGTTTTTCACATCGTCGCATTTCTCTTCTCTATTTTGGGAGTGAACGATGACAGTCTCTACATTTTTCAAATTCTAACATCTGTTTGGCTCCTGTTTTGTCTTACTCTTTCACGGTTTCTTTTAAAATCGCATACTGACATATGGAATTTGTTTCCTAGTGTTATGGTGATCTTGATAGGATTTTTATATCCTAAACAAGCATGGGCTCTTGGGTTTCTCCTGATTAGCATTGCGATGTATCTTTCTCGATCCGTTCCCACAGAAATCGTTAGATGGTTTGGTTCTGGGATTTATTTTTTTCTCGCGACCTGGTTTCATACCATGGTGGGAGTACTGGGACTCGGAATTTTGGTTTTGTACCGGATCCCTCGAAAATATCGTTTGATTCTATTTTTATCTGCTTTGGTATTACCTTACTTGTTTGAAAATAATACAAACGAACGTTTTGTGGTAGATACCAAAACATTCCCTGTTTTTGCGGCGTATGGAATGGTGGGTGTGGGGATCGTTTGGGATTGGATTCGTTTGCTCTTTGGAAAGAATGTCTTTCCTTCGCACCAATCGATCTACAAAACCATTTCTTTTCTTAGTTTAATCCTCGTAATACCAATCTTTCATTTTGCCGATATCCAATTTCGAATTTTGATTTCGGTTTTACTCATTGGTTCTCTTTTTACCCTCGCTAATCGCAAAGAAAGTGTATTCACAGTTCTCAGTTTTGTTTTATGGATTTATACTTTTTTACAATCTCCCCATCTTTTTCGTTATCCATATGAAGATATGTGGAATCCTGGAGAGAAGGCCGCATCTATTTCGGACAATGGTTTACTTGTAGCTCACCATGGATTTTGTGAATATTACCATTTTCAATTTCGAAAGGATTGTTTGTCTTGGGAACCAGATGAGAAAGCAATCAACGAAATGCCATCGCAGACTCAAATTTATAGACTTGTGTATGGAATCCGATTTCAAAATTTACGAGCAAGTCAGGAGAATCACCAACCTATTTTTTCTATGATCGAACCATTAGGTGAATACCAATTGGTATTCGAGAAAGATTGGCAACATTACATCCAGTGGTTGGAGAAAAGAAATTCAAAACTCCTATCTGTTGCCAAGTCTTGGAAAAATCCTTACCGGACACGTCCTAGTTTTATCCAGAGAAAACAAAACTATGGGATTTAGATTCAGAAAAACCTCCTCTACACTTTTTCCTAAAAAAGTCCAAAGGAGTGAACTCAGACTTTTTTTGGGAAAACTTTATTTTCAATGGAAACGATACTTGCGATGGTTATGCGAACGAAAAACATTTGCAACCAAACGTTTGGATACGCAAACCATGGAAAAAGAATTTCCGATCTCCGTTTTCAAACACCATTCCCCCATTTACCGCAAATTAAAAGATGTGCCAATGTATTTGCAGGAAAATAAAAAAGTAAACTTATCAATCGCCTTATCAAAATTAAACGGACTTATTTTAGAACCTGGCCAAGTATTTTCTTTTTGGTATTTAGTGGGAAGACCTACCAAAAGAAAAGGATATCTTCCAGGCATGCAGTTGAAAAACGGCGGTTTTGTGGAACGAACAGGTGGGGGTCTATGCCAAATGGCCAATTTAATTTATTGGATGACACTCCATACTCCATTAACGGTCAAAGAAAGATGGCGCCATAGTTTTGATATTTTTCCTGATTCCAATCGAACCCTGCCTTTTGGATCAGGTGCGACTCTCTCTTATAATTACATTGATTTACAAATTCAAAACAATACCAAACAACCATTTGTCCTTCATCTTTGGATCAACAAAGGTGAGTTAAACGGAGAATGGAAAACCGATGTCATCATTCCTTTCGCATATACTGTCTATGAATCTTATCATGCCTTCCATGCAGAACCTTGGGGTGGGTATACCAGGCGAAATACCATTCGTAGAAAGGTTTTCTCCAAAGAGACAAAGGAGATGATCGAAGACCAATTGGTGACTGAAAATATCGCTTGGATGATGTATGAACCTCTTTTAGAATCACAAGAAACCTTAGGGAAAGAAAATACATAAGTACAGAGTCACCAAATATAATGGATTTGGAGCAAAAGAGAGATTCGAAATCAGCTAAACTCAATACAGCTTTAAAATTAGTACAAATGGAGTCGTGATAGGGGGTGAGTTTATGTTAGGCAAAACGAAATCGATAATGATATCGAAATTCAATTCTATCTGGACTTCACTCGTTGTGGGAATTTTTTCCCTCTACCTATGTGATACCTTGCTCAATTTGCCGATTGTAGCAGAAGCCAATCCAACAACACTTCAAGTGTTAGGGCTCAAAGCATACAAAACCAGTTTGGAAAAGGATCCCAAACGGGAACTAGTCAACTTAGAAACCATTCCAGAAATTGTTTTGAACATCAAATATGCAACCAAAGACAATTTTACAGGGCAATCCATTTACAATGAAGCAAAAGCATTTGCCAGAAGGCCCGTTGCCGATGCCTTACGAAACGCTCAAATGGAATTTTTAAAATTGGGATACTCCATCCAAATTTATGATGCCTATAGACCTTACCGCGCGACAGTTAGATTTTATGAAATTATAAAAGACACACGTTATGTTGCCTCGCCGAAAACAGGATCAAAGCATAACAAAGGTTGTGCGATTGATCTCACTTTAGTGGATAGGAAAACTAAACAGGAAATCAAAATGCCTACCAAATATGATTCCTTTGAAAAAGCAGCATGGGCAGACGCACCTGTCTCGGATCCAATCGTCAAACAAAATCGTGAAATCTTGATTCAAATTTTGTCTCAATACGGCTTTCGTGTGAACAAAACCGAGTGGTGGCATTTTGATTTTTTGGACTGTGTTGGCTTTGAAGTGTTGGACATTCCTTTTGAAGAATTAAAAGATTAGTATTTTCGGAGAGTATGATGTACCAAAAAATCTTTCTTGTTTCGATGTTGTTTTTGACTGGTTCCTTGTTTGCCCAAACCAAAGGAGTTTCATCCTTTGAAGAAAATGGTTTGTTTGGTTTCAAAGACAAAAAAGGGAAAGTCATCATCAAACCCCAGTACGAACAAGCCATGGAATTTACCAAATCGGGTGTCGCTTTCGTAGTTTCGAAAAACAAATGGATTTGTATCGATGCAAAAAACAAATTTTTATTAGAAAGTTTTCTCTATGACAATGGCCCAGATTACATTTCCGAATCACTCGCACGTTATGTGGAAGAGGGAAAGATGGGGTTTCACAATGAACGATGCCAAAAGGTCATCGAAGCCCTGTATGATTTTGCCTATCCTTTCGAAAATGGATATGCGCTTGTGTGTAATGGATGTGAGTTGCAACCAGAAGGCGAACACAAACGAATTGTAGGCGGTAAGTACGGAATCTTAAACAAAAAAGGCAAAATTGTCCTTCCCATCGAATATGAAGCAATCCTAAACATTGATGCGAAAAGACGTTCTGCGGAAGTGAAGCAGGATGGGAAAATTTTAAATGTGAAATTGAAGTAAAAGATTTAGAGGGAAGGGGATATTCGCTTTACAAATCTTATGCGAATGATTGTAGGTTTCACAGACACAGATAAAGGAAAAGGAGTTATTCCCTTTCCCAGTATCTGTGTGCTGTTAGTTGTCTATACTGCGTTTACGACTAAATCTCCACCAGCTTTTACTTCGCCAGCTTCGTTTTTTGCTTCTACGAGTACGGTTACAGTTTTTTTACCATCTTTTTCAAATTTCTTTTTGATGGTTCCCACAATCGTGAGTTTTTCACCGAGTTTCGTCATGGCTTTGAATGTCACGCCAAAGTAAGCGATGTCTTTTTGGTCTGCCCAAGAAGTACAAAGTCTTCCCACTTGTGCCATCACATACATACCATGTGAGATGGTTCCATCGAGACCAGCTTTTCTTGCGAAATCAGGGTCGTTGTGGATTGGGTTAAAATCTCCAGATGCTCCCGCATAACGAACTAAATTTGCATGTTCGATGACTGGAACGTCTAGTGGAGGAAGAGTTTGACCAACTTCTACTTTATCAAATTGAATTTTTGCCATAGTTTGCCTCCTTGGAATTAATCCTTACGAATGAAAATCGCCATCTCTGCTGAAAGGATTGGATCATCTTTTTCATCATAGATTGTTGTTTTGAAAGTTACAATTTCTGCTCTTCCCACTTTTACGTCGGAGATTTCAGATTGTGCGTACACTTTGCCTGGATAAAGGATTTTGTGGTACGTATATTCTTCTTTCAAGTGAAGGATTTTGGAAAGGTCGATACCGAGTTCTGCCATATCGTTCCAAATCTTTGGGTAACCCCAAAACATGATGACGGTAGGGAAAGTTGGTGGAGCAGGAACATCAGAGTATCCAGCTTTTTTTGCTTCTTCTACGTCAAAATAGATTGGGTTTTTTTCGTTGATGGCGAGGCAAAATTCTTTAATTTTTCCTCGTTCCACAGTGAAATCAAAACGATCTAGTTTTTTTCCAACTATATCTTTTGTTATTGCCATTGGCATTTTCTCCTTAGTGTTTGTCGATCCAAGCAACTAACTCTTTTAAGACGATCGCTCTGTCTTTAGGAAGTTCGTTCATGGTTTCATGGTATAAATCATCAAAAAGTTTTTTGGTTTTGTCTTTGGATGCAACTCGTTCGAATGCATCCTCTGTTCCTTGTGGAAGTGCAATTTGGTCTTCCTTTCCATGGAACATGTAAATCGGAACTTTGATTTTTTCTGCTGATTCCAATGCGAGTGTGTAACAATTGAGAAGGTAATCTCCTAAATACGCACACACATTTCCGTGAACCAGTGGATCTTTGACATAAGCATCCACAACTGATTTGTCACGAGAAATAAGATTCACATTGAGACCCGTTGGGATAGTAAGAGTGGGAAGTGCTTTTGCTAAAAATCCACCTGCTGCTTTTTTAATGTCAATCACAAGGTCAGTTTTGACTTTGATCGGAAGAGCACTACAAATGTAAGCATCCAAATCATTTTGGTAATTGTCAGTTGCTGTATATAGGAAAGTGATCGCAGCACCCATAGAGTGACCAAGTAAGGTAACCTTACTCACACCTTCGTTTTGTTTGGCGATGTCGATGAGTTGTTTTAAGTCAGCAAAAAAATCTGAAAAATGCGTGATGACCCCTCGGCGACCATCGGACTTACCATGACCACGGCAGTCGATGAGGTAAATGGCATAATTTCGTTCCGCCATTGCTTCCAACAAAAAATTGTAACGTCCGCCGTGTTCCCCAATTCCATGGTGGACAACGAGCACACGTTTGACCCCAGACTTAGGTCGGTAGATCTGGTAATAAATTTTACCACCATCTTTGTTTAGAAAGGTAGACTCCTCGCGGGAGTAGGCTTGTTCCCAATTACTCATAGATGTCAAGGATGGACGATCGAAACCTAAAAAGAAACAACTTTTCCTATTCTTAGGAAAGCTGTTTTGCAAACTGGTTCCAAATGCGAAAGATCCTAACCTTCGCCCCCATCCTTTGTTTTTGTCTCATTCAGTGTTTGAACAATTCGGAATCCCGTTTCCCAGTGGATTTGGTTTTGGAATTAAAACACGCTCGTTCCAAAATCAAAATTGCGAAGGACCTTCTCCCTTACCATTGGAAAAAAAATCCAGGAAGGCAAAGTGACCTTCCTCTCTCGCGCAAATGGGAAAACACACAGATCACCTTTAATACAAACAAAGAGATATTTTTAAACCATTCGTTAGATGCGATTTATTTTCCTCCAGGCCAGGAATACCAATTTACCCTTCCCAAAGGGACCTATCAATTTTCTTCGTTAGTGGGTCTGTTAGGCGAATATGAATTTCAATCTTCGGTAAAAGGAAAATTGAAGTTCTATTCCCAGTCAAACCTCCTCAAGGAATGGGATTTTTCCGGAACCACAAAAGAACAATGGATCAAAAAAGAAACTTCTGTGACACTTGATGGGGATTTACGACTTGTTTGGGAAAGTCGGGACAGTCATCTTTTTGTCGGTGAACCTTTGTTATATCCAGATGGTTTTGGTGAGTCAAAGAAAATTTCCGAAAAACCCAAATCCGTCATTCTCATCGTAATTGATTCGGCAAGAAAAGATTTTTTAGGTGCCTATGGATATCGTCATTCCGTCACACCTGTCCTTGACCAGTTGGCAAAGGAATCTGTTTTTTTTGAAAATCCGTTCGCCAATGGAAATTGGACAAAACCTTCCATGATGTCTTTTTTCCATTCGGAATATTCGTCTAACCTTGGTTTGGGGAATTCTTGGTTTTCGACCAAACCTTACCAACGAAAAGTGTATTATGGGAAAAAAAGAGACAATTTAGCCAAAACCTTTCGAGAAGCCGGGTATTATTCCAAAACGATTATGAATAATGTTTTCTTTTTGGATTATACCACTGTGGGTTTGGATTTGGGATTTCACAATTCCTTCCAAGTGGGGATGGACATAGTTGATACAGAAGTTCTCACAAACCATGCAATTGAGTTTGTGTCTGAAAAAAAAGACATTCCTTATTTTTTACATTTTAATTTGAACACTCCACATGCTTCCTATTCACCTCCTCCTGAAGATATGAAAGCAGTTAGAAGCATTGTTCCTGATTCGGAATTTTTTCGATATGAATCTCCCGTAAAACGTTACTTAGGGGAGATGCATTATACTGACAGAGAAATTGGTCGATTGGTGAACAAACTAAAAGAACTCGGCACTTACGAAGAAACGATGATCATCGTAACGGGGGATCATGGCGAACTTTTCAGTCCCGAACACGATTATAGTTACCACTTCATTATGCAAACCAGGTTTGGACATGGGGAAACTCATTATGATGAAGAAATCAATGTGCCTTATTTTATCAAATTACCTAAGTCTATCGCAGAAACTGTGGTGGTTGGAAAAGACAAATCACTGTTTAGCGAAGATCATAATTCTTTGCCCCATCGTTACCCGATTGTCAAACGTATGCCCATCCAAAACAAAATGGGAAAAGAATCAGTTTCCCAAATCGATGGAATCAAAAATTCGCAATCTCAAACGCAAATCCGAATTCCTGGGCAGTCCTCTTTAATGTCCTTGGCACCGACCATCCTTGGATTTTTGGATTTAAAACCAGAGAATGCAACTTACCAAGGTGTCGATTATGCGACCTGCATTTTACAATCCAATTCTTGTCCCACGGAGAAGTTTATTTATACAGAAGGACGAATGTCGGAATCCGTACGCACAGAATCTTATAAGTACATCCGTCGTTATCCTGGATTTACGACCGTTAGGCGAACTTCAGCGGGGGAACCCCATACGATGGCCGAAGAATTGTACGACTTACAAAAAGATCCAAAAGAATTACGAAACTTAAGTTCTGAAAAAGAAGGAGAAACTCTTTTGTTACAAGCAAGAGCCGACTTCCGACGAGAAAATTTTCTGAAACGAAATGGACTTAGGATTTGGATCCCACCTTGTGAGGAAGCGATCTGTCGTGACTATTTGTCTTTGAATGTGCAAGGTTCGATTTATGATTGGGTCGCACCAGAAACGGTGCAAATTTCTTCCGGTTCTGCGAAAACTATTTCGGTAGCAAAAGAGACTCGGGACACAAGAGAATCAATAGAAGCAAGGGATCACAAGACTTCCCTTGAAACCAAAACCAAAAAGACGATCCAACCAGAAGAAATCATTCTGAAAACAGTGAACCCCGAACTCGGTGCTTTCTTTCAATTCACGCGGAATGGAAAAACGATCCCTGTTCGTTTTGGAAGGTATGGATTGGAATACCAAAGGTCCATGAATCATATCGAAGACTTAATTGTTTCGGAACGACAACCTGATGGACTCTTGCAATCTCCTCTACCATGGATATACAACGATGGTGCCTTCAGTGGATCGGGAGAGTCTGAGGTGCAAAAAGAGATGGGAAAGGAAGTAAAAAAAATATTAGAAACATGGGGTTACATTCACGAATAATTGCTCGTAGGGAATATGGCATTTTCCTTAGTCTAAATACACAGTTCTATGAAAGATACCTTTATCGCTCCTCGATTTGAATTTCCTGTTGCTTTGGGATTGGATTTGGGGTTCCCCATCCTCACAAAACTTTTGTTTAACTTAGATGGAGTGGTGATTTCCAAAGAAGATGAACTTCGTTTGAAAGAAACAAAAGACAAACGAGTTGTGTATCTTTTGAATCAACCGACAGAAATGGAATCCATAGTTGCTTACCAAGTGGCCAATTCCATCGGAACACGATTTCATTATATGGCTTCCCGAAGTATTTTTAATTGGGGATTTGGAATTGTCGGGGAGCTTATCAAACGTGTCGGTGCGTTTTCAGTATTACATGGTAGTTCCAATCGAAAAATGATTCGTACCACCAAACAAATATTATCCGAAAAAGATGGTAAGTTGGTGATGTATCCCGAAGGGATCATGTCGGGGGAAAATGATAACTTGGTTTCCTTTTTGCCAAGTACGGCCCAACTCATCTATTGGGGTCTGGAAGAAGCCAAAAAAAAAGATCCTCATGCAGAACTCTATTTGCAACCAACCTTCGTAAAATATAAAATTACGGGAACACGTGATTCCATCTTAAAAGACATTGAAACATCTTTATCGCGCATCGAACGTAAGTTAAAGTTATACCCTGGTGGAAGGACTGTTCTCCGAAGGTTTTTGACTGTGGGACGAGTGATGTTAGAAGAAACGGAATTTGAATTGGGAATTCCCAAATCGGAAATCAATGGAAAGGATTTTGATTACCGTCTTGGAAGGGCAAGGCATACTGCTCTCAACCTGGCAGGCCAAATTTTAAAAATTAAATTCCAAGATACCGACAATGCCATTCAAAAAATACGGGTTTTATTCCATGCCTTGGACCGAATTGATGCTGGGATTCCATTGGAGTCTACCCCCAAACACCTAACGGACCAAAATATCCGTCGTGCCAAACAATTGGTCGAAACAGCTTATGCCTTTCTCATCACACAACCAAAAAGTCTCATCCAATGGCCTTCCGCAGAACGCCTCATGGAATGGATTTGTAGTTTTGAAAGGCATATCTATGGAAAGTCAGAGATGCGAGCGAAAAAAGCCTATGTTTACGCATCACGATCCATTCCGCTAACACCTTATTTTGAAAAGTACAAAACAAATAAAAAAGAAAGTTATCATTTGTTACTCGGTGATATCCGAAAGGAAATGGAAAAACTACTGGAACGTGGGAAAAAGGAAAGTGAACCTCTTGTCCCTCCATACTCAGTGGGACTTGATTTACAAATTGGTTAATCTAAAACGAGAGTAATTTCTACTCTTCTATTTTTGTGACGATTTTCTTCCGAGTCATTTGGTGCGACAGGTAAATCATCAGCATACCCGCGAAAGGAAATGTGTTTTTCATCCATTTTGTGATTGTCAACTAATGAATGTAAGACGGACTTAGCTCGTTCTTCCGAAAGTTTTTGGTTGTATTCTTTTTTCCCAATATTGTCAGTGTGACCAGAAACTCGAATTTCACGATCGGGGTATTTTTTTAAGATCTCGGCAATTTTCGCAACTGCCGATTCTGCATCGGGTTTCAATTTGCTATCGTTAAAATCAAACAAAATCGAATCTAAAGAAAACACAATTCCGTCTTCTGTAGTACGAACCTTGACAGGTAGTTGGTCTGCAATTTTGTCTTTTTCCTCACCGTCTAGAGGGGAGATGACATTAGGATCTGGGTTTTCGTTTGTTGTTAGCTTGCCAGTTGGATCTGCCATCAGATTTGGATTCGACTCTCGATTGGGAGAACCGAGTGAACTTGTCTTTGGGTTTGTGTATCCAGGACGAACCCCTGGGCCTATCCGAAGGCCATTGGGTAATCCATCCCTTTTGTAACCAACAATCAAATCATTTAAGATGTCTTCCCGGATGGACTCTTTGTCTTTGGCATTTACTTGGTTTCGTAAAAAATACACTCCCTTGATATGAAAGTTTGCTTCTTGGACGGTTCCATTTGGATAAATAAACGTATAAGAAAGTTTTACTTCTTTAAATTCAGGAACACCTCGTTCCGCATTAAAAAATACAGTGCCATTTGCAAACCCAAAGATCTTATAAGGTACGTTAGGTGCCATTTTTTCGGTTTCAGGTTTGTTATAAAAAATGGGATAGGTATAGGTGATCTTTTCACAAGTACCTGAATAGTTCCCTTCTTTCCATGGAAAAATCCCTTGGAAGGTGTATTCAGGTGTGACTTTTACTCGGATGCGTTCCGAGGTAAAATCAAAGGACTCTTCCGCCGGTAATTTCCATACATCGGAAACTGCCACAGGAGTTTCAGGAAATGAGGGAAAACTTCGTAGATTGGGCATCGTAAATTCGTTTGGCACTTCGTAACGACCATTGCGAAAGAGAGTGAAATCTGATAAAAATTCTTTGTCCTTCCAAAACGGTCCCGATGTTTTGCCATACCGCATGTATGTATCGAACCAAGCATTCACCAAACAAGAGTCTTGCGAACATTGTTTGGTTTTCATCACCACCCGGTTTTTATCTTCTCGTTCTACCGTTTTGGTTCCTACCCGAAAGAAAACATCATGGTATTCATTGAGTTCCAATACCTGGTTATTCGTCCATTTCCATTGGAACTGGGTTTTCAGTGTCGGACCCGCAATCAAATCCAATACAGGAAGGATTGTTACAATACAAATGAGGAAGGAATGGGCTTTGGTCTTCACCTTGCAAAGATCGGGGTTTTTTTCGAAAAACTGAGAGGAGATTTGGAAAAAACAATGGGTTTTTTGAGATTGACGGAGGATTGAATTTGGGCTTTACCTGATTTACGATGAAAAACCTTTCTTTGCTTTTTTACATTTTGATTACAATTCATTTTGTCGCCTGTAAGGACAAACAAACCTTAAAAGTTGCTGGATCCGAAACCATGAACAGCATGATGCGATTTTTAGGAACAGAATATGAAAAGGTAAATTCAGAGATTCGTGTAACAGTCGAAGGTGGTGGTTCGGAAGCGGGTATTGACCGTTTGCGAAAGGGAGAAATTGATATGGCAGTTTCTTCGCGCGACTTAAACCAAGCAGAATTTGATGACTTACGAAAAACAGGAAACTTAGAAAAAGTTCGCCTTGCTTACGATGGTGTGGCTCTTGTTGTGAATCCAAACAATCCTGTTTCTAAATTACACTTGGTACAAACTTCCGAAATCTTTTCTGGAAAAATCAAAAATTGGAAAGAAGTAGGGGGACAAGATGCACCCATCGCCATTGTGATTCGCAATGACAAATCCGGAACCCAAGACTATTTTCAAAATCATATTTTAAAACGCAGAGATTTGGGGGAAAAAGAATTTAATGCCTTCAAATCCAATGTGTTCTCATCCAATGCCAAAATTGTAAAAGACAATGCAGAGATGGCAAAGTACATCCAAGAAAATCCCAATAGCATTGGTTATATGGGTATGGGTTCTGCTCTTGTGGATCACAAAGATAAATTAAAAACCCTAGAATATGCAAAAACAAACAAAGATCCTTTTGTGACTCCATCCATTCGCAATGTGTATGATCGCAAATACAAACTAGCACGCGAATTGTTTATCATCTACAAAACAGACCAAGGTGATAAAATTGATGCGTTTGTGACTTACCTCACAAGCGAACAAGGACAGGTGGCAGTGTTACAATCAGGGTATTTGCGATCTTCGTTACCAGAAGTGGAAGTGTCTGCCGAGCCAGTGAAGTAGGGAGGGGAGTCTTCTCTTTTAACCTGTCTCTATCCAATGAGACAGGAGTTCTGTGATCAAGTTCCAACTGAAAATTAGAATGGAGTCGAGCGAGTAAGTTCGCCAATCCATAATCTTTCCCATAACAACATCTCCTTTCTTTCGATTCCAAATCCTTTTCCAGTCGATTTCCGAATCTTCGTTTGGATAGGAAATACCAGCAAATCCTTGTTAATGTAAAAATTCCTCCAGTATACAAACATTATAAAACACTCAAACCGCTAAAAACGGTGCAAAGACGTTTTCAGAACGTTTTTAACAGAATTTTTGAAAAATTTTGTTACGGTCTTTGAAATTTGCTTTAATCCCGACTACTCAAAGAAAAATTCAGATTCAAACTTTTATTTAGGCTAAAAAAAATGCGAATCCATAAACAATTCCTTTCTCTTACATTCCTACTACTCTTTACCAGTCATTGTTTCTTGTTTTTGCCGAATGGCGAAACCAAAACTGATTTTAGTATCTTTGGATTTCTTTTGGGATTTGTCGGAGGATCTACTCCTTCCTCTTCGCAGGACCTAAGTCCAGGAACGACAATCGATCTTTCTGGGGAAGGGAAAATGGATGGAACCTTGGTGGACTCGGATGGGGATGGAATCTCGGACGGAATCAACCTAACTGGGGGAACAACTCCCAATTTAATCTTAATCGATTCCAATGGAGATGGTGTCCCAGATGCCGTAGATACCAACGGGGACGGACTTCCGGATTATTACATCAGTCCAAATCCTCCCGGATTTCTCACAACTGCCCCTGGTGGATCTGGAAATCCTGTTGTTCTTATTGTTGATGCCAATGGAAATCCGTTGGGCTTTGATACGGATGGTGATGGAACACCTAATGATACAACCATAGTCACCATTTTAAGTGATACCACTCCCCCCACCATCACTAGTTCCTTGTTAACGGGAACATTTTCTTCGACACAAACAACGACACTTTCGTGTACAGACAATCGAGCTCCTGGAGCGATTGTATATACTTTGGATGTTTCCCATCCGAGTTTTTCGCCTAAAAATGGAACTATCATCACAAAATCTTCAAAAGCCATTTCCTTGTCCACGGAAGGAACTCACACCTTACAGGCAATTTGTCGTGACCTAGCGGGAAATATTTCTGCGCCAATTAACTTGAATTATACGATTGATACAAAAGTCCCTGCACTTTCGGTTGTGAGCCAAACGTCCGATTCCGTCAGTGCAAATGGAGGAGCCATCAATTCTTCTACGACCATTTGGAAGTCCGATCGTTCCGGTTCGTTTGTGGTTCGCGAGGGCAGTTCTTGTGAATCTGGTGTGACCATCTCCAATGGCAATGTTACTGCAAACCAAGACCAATCGTTACTTCTCAATCATACTCATTTTACAGGTGAAGGGAATCAATCCTTTCGCATTTGTGTGACTGGCACGAATGGACTCACTGGATTTGTATCCTTGGCACTTCGTCGCGATGATACGGCACCAGTTGTCTCTGCAAGCCCTGGTGGTGGAAGTTATTCAACATCTACTTCTGTTTCTTTATCCTGCACTGACACTGGTGGATCAGGTTGTGATCAAATCGCCTATGCAGTGCAAGTTGGTTCGGCTCCTACGAATCCTTCACTGCAAGGAACAACAGGAGTGGTGACAAGTGGTGTCTTATATGCATCCGCAATCTCGATGTCAGATGCATCAGTCACCTATACAAAATTTGTCGCACGTGATAAAGCAGGAAATGTATCTGCTGTGAGTTCTCAAAATTATACTGTCGATACACAAGTAGCTACCATTACGGTAAATTCTCATACAGCTGCGATCAATGGAACATCAAATATATCCATCAATTGGCAGAGTAATCAATCCGGAGCTTACCAAATTCGAGTAGGTGGTTCCAATTGTTCCAATGGTACGGCATTAATCCAAACAGGGAATAATGCCAATGTCATTGGCAATGTGACAGCTTCCTCTGCAACAACATCTACCATTGCAAATTCTCATTTAACTGAAGGGAGTAATACAATTCGAATTTGTGTCGCAAACCTTGTTGGTAATTTTGGATCTAATTCCATCGCAACAAGAAAAGACACGTCAGCTCCCGTGATCGCCATGGCATCGCCCACAGGAACAGGTCCATTTGCTTCCGGAGTCCAATTGGAACTGAGTTGTTCCGATGCTGGCGGGAGTGGTTGTGACAAAATCATCTATACGACAAACGGATCGGAACCAAGTTTTGACGCCAATGGTGTTGTGACGAATGGAATTGTATATTCATCACCAGTAGCACTTGCCAATGGGAGTAACCAAATCAAATACTTAGCTCGTGATTTAGCAGGAAACTTAAGTAATACTGGAAATCAAAGTTTCCAAGTTGGTCCACCGAATCCGCCTGCCTTTGTCGAAGCACAAGCCGGTGGAACGAGTGCTTTGGTGCAGTGGTGGCCGGTAACTGGTGCTACATCATACACAGTGTACTATAGCACAAGTCCCGGTGTCACAAGTGCATCAACTAGTTTTGGTCCTGTAACGGATCCAATTGCATCCATAACTGGTTTAAGTAGTAATACTTTGTATTACTTTCGAGTGGCGGTCAACAATCACTTAGGTACGAGTGCTCTTTCCTTGTTGGAAGCAAGTGCATTAACAACCGCTACACCTCCTGGTACAAGTGAGACAGGGATCCAAGTGGATAATACTGCAAGTCAAGGTAATAATATAGGGATGAATCCAAGTGTTATTATTGATCCATTCAATCGTAAAATTTTAATCGTAACAGAGAACCAATGGATATATCCAGCAAAAGTACAACTATTTAGATGTAATCTAGATGGGAGCAATTGTACGAATTCAGATATTACAGCGGGATTAGAATATGAATTTGGATTTCGCCCACAACTACTATTAGATCCAATAAACAGAAAAATCATTGTTGTAACTGAACGTAATTATTTGGGTCCAAGGATATTAAACCTTTTGATATGTAATTTAGATGGGAGTAACTGTGCAAATACTGACATCTCTACTGGGCTGGGAGTATACATAGCTGGAAATATGCAAGCGAGCGCAATCATAGATCATTTTGATGGCAAAATCAAAATAGTGACAAGAGGCAATGGGCTAAATTTTTTCCAATGCAATTTGGACGGAACAGGTTGTACTTATGCAAATGTCTCTGCAGGACAAACGAATATATTTGATCCAAAAATTGTTTTAGATCACATTAATCGTAAAGTTTTAATAGCAGTTCGACTAAGTGGTGTTATGAATGCAATGCTTGGTTTAATCAAATGTGATTTAAATGGGGCTAACTGTGATTATGTAGGTATAAGTTCTGCGAATGCAGGATATTATCCTGATCCCTTCATAGATGCCTTAAATGAAAAGCTTTTAATTGTCACCGCAAACTATGGAAATAATTATAGACCAAGTCTATTTCGTTGTAATTTGGATGGAACAGGTTGTAGTCATACCGATTTATCCAATGCATTTGGAAACAGCACTGCTTATTCTATCCATGCTGTCTTTGATAGTTTCAATCGGAAATTAATGGTTGTAACGCGAGATGAAGCCCACAGCACAATTCGTGCTAGATTAGGACTATTTCGATGCGATTCAGATGGAACAAATTGCTCATATAAATTGGCAGGACTTGGTGCTAGTTTACTCAATGAGTCCAAGGCTGTCATAGATTCCATAAATGGGAAATTGATTATAGTCTCCTATAATAGTTTAAACTCCGGTAGACCCTCCCTCTTCTTCTGGTAAACTCCCTCCAGACTCCAATGTCCCATTGTCTCACCTCTCAAAGGTGAGACAATGGCGTCAGCACACCCCGAAGTGGGCCCGGTCGGTTGAAATAATGGATTATCGTCAACTAACGAATTGTAAGCGCAAAATTATGAAATAGAATCAATACACCAATATACGATTGTTACCTTGGTCGTTGATGTACAACTGGCCTTGTTGATTAAACGAGATACTGGAAGGAGTAAATAATCCTAACGCATTGACGGAACCTCCCGTACAACCACCAACATTGTTTGTGGCCGCACAAGATAGATTATTGTATTGTCCAAAAACTGCAACTGCCGTATGACCTGTAGATTGGTTTGATTTAGGGAAGACTACAACTCGGTTGTTAGTCGAATCCGAAACATATAAATTTTCGCTTTGGTCTAATGCGATCCATGTTGGATTATTCAAGTTGTTTGATAATGACCCAATATTAGCGTTAGTAAAATTGATTTGCCCATACACGCGAGATGCTGTAGTAGATCCAACGGGAAAATACAAAACACGATTGTTTGGCGAATCGGCAACATACAACCCACCTTCCGAATCCGCGGCCATACCAAATGGTCCGTTGAATCTTGTTTGTGAGGGACCTACTTGGATAGTTGAAAAATTATCTTGGCCATACACACGAGTCGCTGTTGTTGAACCCGGTGGAAAATATAGGACTCGGATGTTATTTGCATCAGCAACAAACAAACCACCGTCAGGTGCTAATGTTACAGCTCTAGGTGAACTAAATTGAGTTTCAGAAGTTCCAGTCCCAGTAGTAGTGAAACTTGTTTGTCCATACACTCTTGTTGGGGTCGGCGAAAGATATGGATAATATAAGACCCTTTGGTTTCCTAAATCAGTAGCATAGAGTCCATTGTCCTTGTCAATGGCGATTCCTCTTAAGGAACTGAATCCTCCTGCAGTGATCGAGTCGATACTACAACTTCCTGGAATGACATTCGCTATGTCACAATTAAAGTTCCCATACTGCCCGTAAACAAGAGAGGAAACATTCGTATTCGGATGATAGTATAGGATTCGATTCAAACCCGCTATGTAGACACCGCCAAAGGAATCAGAAGTGACTCCATAAGGAGAACTTAAATTTTGGTTAGTAGGATTTGTCGAATTCGTACATGTGCCATCATTATAAGTGGCACCACAAGTAAACGATCCAAATTGCCCGTAAACAAACGTAGGATTTGTATCCACGACTTGTAAGGTGATGTTCACAATTCCAAAGCCAGGGCTATTCCTTGTAATGGTAAGGTTCCTAGGGGAAGCAAGTGCAGCAGTGGTGCCTTTGATTTCTCCTGTTGCCGTATCAAAACTCAATCCAGTAGGTAGTTCTCCTTGAATCGCATAACTAGAGTCAGTGCGATGGATTGGTAAAATAGAAACAGGAAAATTGAGATACAATCGATACGTCGAGTACCTATACCCGAAGGGAGGAACGTTCAAAAGTTTGTACCCGCAGTGGTAAGAACCAGAAGCTGTGAGGGTTTGGGCAATCAGAGTGGGTACAAAGGCATCTGACTTACTATCACAGAGATTGTTGAGGTCTTTGGGTTTACAACCTATCGTTAGGACCAAAAAGAAAGTCAGTAGAAAATTGCTTAATATCCATTTTAGCTTTTGATAAACAATGATTTCCACTTGGTAGGTTCCTTCAGTTTTTTTCGACTTAATTGAAAGACTGGTACAGGAGTTCCAACTCCCTTCAAGGTTGCTTTTTGTTTCCGATAAAAGTAACCGTGCTCTTTGACCAGTGATTCAGATCCTGTGGCATTCCAAACAGTTTCACTGAGCCATACCTCACCTGATTTGGCTAGGCCCTGCACCCGTGCAGCAATGTTCACAGATTGTCCAAAATAATCGAGGCGTTCATCATTGACAACTGCTAATGCAGAACCTTCGTTCAGTCCCACTTTCAAACCAATTTCGTAACCTTCTTTTTTCCATTCTAAGTTCATGGTTTCGATCCGTTCCATCATTTCCAATGCAGCCAGAAGTCCTTCCGTGGGAGTGGAAAAGGTTGCCATAATGGCATCCCCCATGGTTTTCACAATGGCTCCTTTGTACTTTCGCACAATCTCTGTTAGGATACGAAAATGTTCTTGGACAAGTTTGTAAGCAAAGATGTCACCGGCTGTGTCATACATTTCGGTAGAACCTTTTAAGTCGGTGAACATAATCGTAAGTGATTTTACATTTAGGTTTAAATCAGGAGAAAGTTTTTGGATCCGGAACAAATCGCGAAACGATTGGTTATTGAGTAACATTTTGGCTGTGAGAAAGGAATGACGAATGGTTGGATATGCATTGGCGATTCGTTCGATCTCTTTGGGATTGGGTGTGAGGACATTCAGTCCCACTTGGAAGCGAGTTCTGTTGTGGATGGTAAATTGGTGTTTGCCAACAGGAATCGAAATGGCATTTGGTTTCATTCCACTTTCCATCAAATCCACGAGGTAAGATTGATTGGATGGTGGTAAATTTGAATCCACTGCAAAAAGACACATCGCATTTCGATCAATGCTTACAAATTGAATGAGATGGCCTTGTAGTCCTCCATAAGTTGCTTCAAAGTTAAAACTATAAGAATCGTCTGGGTTCAGTTTCGCATAATCCTTGATAGTTGATTGAATCCAGTTCCTAAGCTCCGCTGACTTATCAAAGTTTTCAGAAAAAAAATAGCGAAAGTAGTTCTCAACATCGACAAAAGGATCAATTTCATTTTTTTGGAGAGATGGGTGGATTTGGAAGGCAACTTCGACTTGGTCGTCGAGTAGTGTCGGAACCACAATATTACAAGATACACAATGGAATTCTTTTCCTTCGATTTCATCCAATTTATGATGGCTGTGGACTATCCCTCCGCACATCGGGCAAATCAAATTATAAGCAAAGTCAAATAGGCCAACTTTGGCCGCATGCACAAAAAAATCAACAGCATCATTTTCGCTTAACTTGTGTTCGTTTGCAAATTTAAGAGGGTTTACTCGAAGTAATTTCCAATCATCTGATTGGTGAACATAATCTTTTGCCAGGGTTAAGATTTCTGGTTTTAGAACAGGAAATGTTTTTAGTGTATCAAACTTTTGTTTGATGATAGAATCTTTCAATCCGTGCCCTCTAACTTCGCAACATACGGTAAATTGCGATACTTCCCTTTGTAATCGAGTCCATATCCCACGAGGAAATCATCTTCAATGATAAACCCCGGGTAATCCACAAGGATATGGGGATTTGCTTTTTGTTTCTTCCAAAAAAGAGCAGCAACCCTCAGTTCCTTAGGATTTTGTTTTTGGACTTCGGTCAGTAGGTATTCCAAAGTTTTCCCCGTATCCACTATGTCTTCGACAAGCAATACTGATTTGTTTTGTACAGATTTTTTGAGTTCCTTTGTGATTGTGAAGTCACCAGAAGTTGTTCCATCTCCATAGGAAGAAGCCGCCATAAAGTCCACTTCATGTGGGATCGCGATGCTCCGGCATAGATCAGCGGTAAAGATAAAGCCACCATTGAGAATCCCAATGACCACAAGTTCCTTACTTAAAAAATCTCGAGAGATTTCCCGAGCTAATTCTTCTACACGGTGATGGATTCGTTCTTCTGAATACAGTGGTTTCATTCTTTTCCTATTTGCCCAGGGATCCAGAATACTACTAATTGGCAACTTCCCCAACTAAGATTTTTCCAAGAATCGTCAGAAAAACCCAATCCGAGAAAGGATGCCGTCGGGAATTTTTGGAAGAGGGATTTGTCTTTGTCTCCTAAAACCAGCGCAGATCCAAATTCTTCTAAACCTGGATTGTGCCCCACGAGACAAACGGAACGAGTGCTAGTCGAAAGACCATGCAAAAGAAATAATAAATCTTCTTTGTCTGCATCGTAAATGGTTTCTCGAATCTCAGGTTTCGGAAATCGTAAAATTTCCTTCCGAAGAGAGGAATAGGTTTTGAGAGTTCGTTCGGCAGGTGAGACCAAACATTGGTCAAAGTCAAATCGACTTTCTTTTAAATACTCGCGTAACGCCTTGGACTGTTCTTTTCCTCTTCGAGAGAGGGACCTGTCCAAATCGGTTTCATACGGCAAATCCCATTCGGACTTCGCATGCCGCAAAAGATAGATATGTTTCATACGTATACTTTAGTCGAAACATACGAATGGAAAATCACGAAATCGCTATTTTTGTATTTCTTTTTCGTATTTCGAAATGAGTTCGTTATTATTTTTACAGGAAAATTTTGTCCTCATTTGGTTCAAATGGTACTCAACTGTTTTACGAGACTTTTGGATGCGGTCAGCCACTTCATTTTGAGAGAGACCTTGGACAAGTAAGTTTAAAATTTCCATTTGGAAGGCAGAGAAGGGAAGTTGCACTTTACTCACACCATCCGACACAAACGATCCACCTTTCATCACAAGTTGGATGACTTCTGGGAGTTTGGAAATTGGATCCGATTTGAGCATGTAACCATCGGCTTTCGACTTAAGTGCGTCTTCGACATACACTCGGCTACCATGTAGGGAAAAGATAATGACCTTTGTGGGTTGGTGTTTTTCTTTGATCTCTCTTAACACATCGATTCCGTTTCGATCTGGTAAATCAATGTCGAGAACCAAAACATCGATGGGATTGGTTTCTAGAAACTGAAACAAATCGGCAGCCGTTCGAAATTCTCCAGCAAGAGAAAAGAAAGGATTGGATTTCAGAATAGATATGATTCCTTCAGTGACAACGGAATGGTCTTCTAAGATGGCGATTTTAACGGATTCCACAACCTTATGATTTTCAGAGTCTTCTTCTCATCTATCCAAAAATCTTTTTGTAACACAGTAAAATTTTGTCGTTATCCCTTAATTTGTCTTTTGGTCCTAGGTGGGACCATTTCATGCCGGTTTGATGCCTATCCCACCTTACTTGCCGACCAAGGCGTACTCGATGGTCATTCGGTTAATTTTAGGCGGGACACAATCCCTCTCATTGGACAATGGGAATTCTATTGGAATGAGTTTTTGGATCCCAAACAAGTTTCCCCAACAAACAAATCTTACCTCAAAGTGGGGGTTCCTTGGTTTTCGCAGGCCAACGAAGAAGGAGAAGGTTACCCGAGTTACGGTTATGCAACGTACCGGCTAAAGGTTAGGCTGCCCAAACGAACAAATCAGTCGCAACCCTATTCACTCTTTGTGCCCGTCCTCCATAGTGCTTACAAAATGTACGCAAACGGCCAATTGGTAGCGGAAAATGGAAAACTAGGGATCAATGTGGCGACCCACGAACCCTCGTTTCATACCAAAATCCTTCCTCTCACGAGTGTGAATGGGGATTTGGATTTGGTCATCCATATCTCCAATTTCTCTCATAAGTATGCAGGAATTCATGGCCTCATTCGTTTAGGGCATCTGGATCGAATCATTCCCCTCTGGAATGTGAACTATACGGTATCATGGATGATCATGTTGTTTTTGGGATTTCTTTCCATCTACCACGCGTTAGTTTATTTTATCAACCGTTCGGAAAAAAATGCCTTAAGGATGTCATACGTGTACTTGGGCATTTTGATCTTAAGTTCGACCTTAATTGAATCTAGAATTTTATTTAATTTATTTCCCGACACATTTTGTATGCCTCTCTTTCGATTTTCGAGGATAGGAATTGTGATCGTTTTGTACTTTGGGGCTTCCATCCTTTTGAGTTTGGCTCAAATGCGGGTGTTTAAAAAGGTTATCTCATTTTTAAAATTGTATTGTTTAACGTTTTTGATGGTTTCTGTCCTCACACCGGTTCGTCATTTAGCAGAGATTGTTTTTTATTTTGAAACACTTTCCGCATTTTTTATATTGGTGAGTTTGGTTTCTGTTTCCCTGGCATTGTATTTACAAAGAAAGGATAGCCAGTTATATTTTTATAGTCTGGTTTTGGCTGTTTTTGGTGGAATCATCGATTTGTTATTAATTTCGAATCCTAACTTTGGTTATAGGCCAATGGGACTTGTTTCCTTATATTTATTTATCTTACCTCAAACCTTAGGTGTTACCTTTGGTTTAGTTCGAGTTTACAAACGGTCGGAATCCATTTCAAAAGAACTCTACAAACGAAAAGAAGCACTCGAAAAAAAAGTAAAAGCCCGCACTATGGAATTAGAAAAAGCCAATCGTTGGAAAGCAAATTTCGTTTCTTTAATTTCGCATGACTTACGTTCGCCGCTAAATAGCGTAAATCAAATTTTAGATGTCATTGACTTTAGTTTTAGCGAAACATCAGAAGAGGAAAAAAAGAAATTTTTAGGAATTTGTAAATCTGGCGTGAGCCAGTCTCTTCGTATGTTGGAACAACTTTTGGATGTAAGTCGTTTTGATGCGTTTGGAACCAAACTCATCCAAACCAAATTTTCGGTGAACGAACTCTTAAATGAAATCATCGAATCGATCGAACCACTCGCCACACTCAAAGGGATTCGGATCCAAAAAGACACACCGATTGAAGCCGAAATCATTGCCGATCGTACTTTAATAGGAGAGGTCTTCAAAAATATCCTCACCAATTCCATCAAATACTCGTATTTGAATTCAGAGGTTTGGGTAGGTGTTTCCTTCAAAGGGAAGTGGTTGTCCGTGGAAATTCGAGACCGCGGCCTTGGAATGAGTGAGGAACAAATCCACAAACTGAATGGCGACGAAAATATCAAAAGTACACCTGGAACTGCGGGGGAACGTGGGACGGGACTTGGTTTACAACTTTGTATGAATATCCTAGAAGCCCATTTTGGAAAACTAAGAATCAATTCAGTTCTTGGAGTTGGATCTTCCTTCGAGATTTCTTTATCGAAAAGTACAAAATCCGTATTACTTGTAGATGATTCAGGAAACTTTCGTTCCGAGTTAGCGGAAGTTATGCGAAGAAATCAATGGATTGTGATTGAGGCAGGGAATGGGGAAGAAGCACTTTCCCACTTGGCTCGGATCACTCCTTCTCTCATCATCACAGATTTACATATGCCAGGTATGAATGGAATTTCTCTCATTCACGAATGGGAAGGTCGGCGAAACCAAAACCAAAAAATTCCGATCATCCTCATTAGTTCAGATGCTCCACTGACAGGGGGAGAAACCTTCCTCGAAGAAGAAGGTTTGGAAACCATTGTTTCTGCCTATTTATCCAAGATGTACAAAGCAGAAGACCTCTGCCAACAAATCGAATTGATTTTAGAGTAACAACCGTTCCATGTGATTTTTGATGTGAAGGGTATGAGCCAAGTCATATTCCTCTTTTGTTAACTCACCGTAAGCGAAGTGGGGACGAAGAGAGGATTCTGCAGTTTTTGAAAATCGTTCGATGGCTTGTAAGAGGCGTTTTGCGCCTACTTTCACTTCCGTAGCATTGTCGATCTCATCGGCACCAGGAATGGGTTCTTCCAATCCATGGTTCATTTTGTTTTTGAAAGCAAAAACGGAAAATGCAATTTTACCGATGGAACCTCGGAAAATAGAAGATTTCATTTCTGGATACCCTTGGATCGAAAATTCGATACTTTGGGCACAATGCGCCAATACTTTTCCTGGAGACCAATTTCCAGCTAATTTGATTTCATTGGGTTTTGTCAGAAGTTCTGTCACAAGGGATTGGTAATCCGATAAATCTTCAGCTTCCATCCAAGGGGAAAGAGTTTCCGTTTTTTCTGGAATTTCTTTTTCCTCTTTCTTCTCTGCGAATAACGGAAGTTGTGCGACACTTACTGTAAGGGCAGTTCGCTTCAAAAATTCTTTTCGTTTCATATTATTTTCCTCGTAACGCAATTGGTTTGTCGGACTTGGTTCTGAGTTTCATATTGAGAAATTCTACCATTACGGAAAAACACATCGCAAAGTAAATGTATCCTTTTGGAATGTGAAGTTCAAGTCCCTCACCCAGAAGTGCCACCCCAATCAAAATGAGAAAACTCAGAGCTAAAATTTTGATGGTAGGGTGACGATCGACAAAATCAGAAATACTCCCACTGGATAATAACATAAATCCAACAGACAAAACAACAGCTGTGATCATGACACCAAGTTTGTCTGTCATTCCCACTGCTGTGATCACCGAATCCAAAGAGAAAACGACATCTAAAATCAAGATTTGAACAATCACTTGCGTAAAAGAAATTTGTTTTTTGGAATCGTCGCTTAACGAGGATTCGCCTTCCAGTTTATGATGGATTTCTGTGGTGGACTTTGCGATGAGAAAGAGTCCTCCTGAAATTAAGATGAGATCTCTACCACTGATGGCATGTTCCAAAATCGTAAACAGTGGAGTGGTGAGTTTCATGATAAAGGATAAAGAAAAGAGTAAAAGAATTCGAGTTCCCATCGCTAAAAACAATCCCACTTGTCTTGCTTGTTTTTGTTTGGTTTTGGGCAATCTTGAGGAGAGGATGGAGATAAAGATGATATTGTCGATACCCAGGACAATTTCCAAAGCAGTTAAGGTGAAAAGGGCAAGCCATATGGAGGGATCGGAAAGAAGTTCTATCATAACACGACCCAAACTGTTTGAAGGAAAACTAGAATCAATTCAATTCTTGGATTTAGGATTTCCACCTTATCAATTTCTTTGAAAAAAATACCAACCTTCACATTCTTTCACGAGACTCACACCCTTCCAGTTTGCCAAATTTTCTTTGGTTTCGGTGACTCCCCATGAAAAGGAAAGAAAGGATTGGTTTTTGAAATCGCCATCCCAACTCGTGTTGGCAATCCAAGGGTAATACACTCCCTCTTTTGTGAAAGGAACGAGAGTCCATTTTTTTTCGGAAAATGCATAACTGTATTTGATGGGCCAGTAGGTGGCGGCACCTGGGAGATTCGGATCAAATTCGGATAAACATTCCAATCGTTGTTTTCGTTTGTTTTCGCCTAGTTTGACTTCTGCGACGAGTTCGGTATGTTTGCCTAAGTAAAACCAAAAACATCCGATCATCAGCACAATCGGAATTCCAAAGCGAACGAATGGAATTCTTTCTACCAAACGAAAGGAAAAATACAAAATTCCAAAAGGTAAAAAATATAAATAACGTATGTTTGGTTCTGTTTGGATGGTGTATAAAAAGAATATCGTGAGAAAGGGGGAAAGGTAAAATACGAAATCAAGGAACAATTCTTTTCCATTTTTTCGAAAGAGTGTAAGCAAACCATACAAACCACCAATCACCAAATACCAATAGAACCATTCCGACAGGTTAGGTTGGCGAGTCACAGATTCTTTCAAACCAAGCCAAAGGGAGAAAGGATCATGGAAAAAGGTGAAAGAGATTTCTTTTAGTTTCGATACAAGTTGGAGATTGTCCGTGCCCATGGTACCAATACCCAACCATCGCAGTCCTTTGCCGATGGACTTTGCGAGATAGTATCCCACAAAACCCATGCTAAGTGGACCAATGCTTTTCCATCGCAAATGGACAATTGCATAGAGTATCAAAAATGGAGCGATGTTGACAAAAAACCAATATTCCGAAACCCAAACAAGGGTCATAAGGAGGAGGAACCGAAACCAAACTTTGCCATTTCTAAAGTCCCAATGCTCCAATTCGTATAAAGTCCATGTCGCAAAGAAAAAGGTCATCGCATGGAATCCAGGCAAATAAAATTGCCCAAATAAATTAGGATCGTATCCTGCTAAAACCAAAAACCCGAGAGCGACTAAATACGAATACCGTTTTGGCATTCCCAATTGTTTGGCAAAAGTAAAAGGCAAAACAAAGGATAGAAATCCAAATACCAAATGGAATCCATAGACAGAGGAAATTACGGGATAAAAAAGAACCGCAAGGATTATCTCAGGAAAAAGATAGGTGCAAGGAGGAAAGTTCCATCCACGAACTCCCGTCCATCCCCCAGTCCAAACATCTCTTGCAAACAAATAGGGATATAAAACATCACTATCGGTTCCTTCTCCCAAATGGTTCTCATACACAACATCATAGAACAGATGAAAGCTGGCAAAGAGCACCAAAAGGAAAAGGATCGGCTTTAGAAATCGCATCAGTAACTAGGGCATTTGCGTTCGAAGATTTTAAATCGTTCGGGAAACTCAAGTTCGACTACGATGCGTTTGTCTGGCAGAAACGGATGTGGGAAATCCAATTTTTTGGCAAAGAGAAGAAGTCCGTACTGAGTGTAATCTTTTGCTGACCTAGAGTACAAACTGTCACCAACCACTGGGCATCCCACTTTCGACATATGAACACGGATTTGGTGGGTACGACCTGTTTCCAGCCCTAGTTTCATCAAACTGAATTTCCGTCCGGTTTGTGTTTGGACAATTTTTTCTGTTTTGTAATGGGTGATGGCCATTCGTCCATCTTCTCTGACACACATCTTCACTCGCTCAACGGGGTGGCGGCCAATCGGCATATTAATTGTGCCTTCTGCTTCCACAGGTGCTTGTAACACCCAAGCATAGTATGTTTTCTCCACAAGACGATCTTGGAAGAGTTTGGACAAAGCCGCATGTGCTCTGTCGGTTTTCGCAATGATGAGAACCCCTTCTGTTGGTTTGTCCAAACGATGGACAATTCCTGGACGGCGTTCACCACCTGTGCCTGATAAGTTTTTAAATTGGTGGAGGAGTCCATTCACAAGTGAAGGGGAATCGTCACCGGGTCCACTGTGGCAAGCGATCCCTGCTTTTTTATGGATGACCATAAACTCTTCTTCGTCATACAAAACAGGGATATCCATAGGAATGGGTTCCAATCGAGAGGGTGGTCTTGCGATGACATCCACCACATATTCTTCTCCTAAAGTCACCTTATAGCCGTTTTTATGGACGACTTGGTCCTTTGTTTTGTTGGTTACAAAGCCTGAATCAATCCATTTTTGAACGGTAGAACGGCTCAGATCGTCTCCAGCGTTGTCTTTTAGGAAAACGTCTAAGCGACTTTGGTCATAATCTTCGGAAACAGTTACAAATATTTGCATTTTCGGTTGTTATCTAATGAAAAGAACTAAACTATGGAAACATTAAGGTAGGTCAACTGATGAAAAAAGGATTTTTTTTAAGCCTCATCCTCCTCGTAGGTCTTTCTATTTCATTCACGAACTGTTCGTCTTCTGAAGAAAAAGAAACTCCAAAAGAAACGTCCACAACTACGGACAACACAACTGCAGTTTCTTCCAGAGATCTCAACGGAGCTCTTTTGGACGAAATCAACGTAGCACTCAAAGACTACCGTTACCCAGATGGCGTTCGTCGCAGAGGATTTAGCTACAAACAAGCTGACATCCAAGCAGAAGATTTCAAAACTTGGGCAAAAGACAATGTTTCTTATATCAAAGACGCTCTTGCAAAACTTCCTGAAGGTTATGCATTAGAAATCACTGGTCACGCAGATGCATCTGGTCCTGAAGAAGCAGAAGGCGCTAAAAAAGGAAACGGATACTATTCACAAATTCGTTCTGATGCAATGAAAGATGCTCTTGTAAAACAAGGGATCCCTGCAGAAAGAATTGTGACAAAAGCTGCTGGTTCGTCTAAACCAATTTCTGGTTTTGATGAAAAAGACGCGATCAACCGTCGTGTGACTTTCCAAGTTGTTTCTAAATAAGAAATTCTATTTTCTTACCTAGAGACCTTTCTCTAAATGAAGCCCACCTCTTGGTGGGTTTTTTTATGTCTGGAGAATGAGGCCAAATAAATGGCATTGGTTGTTCAGCGTTTCGGGCGCCTCGCAATGGTTATGCGAATCAAAATTTTACGATCACCGACCGCGCTATTCGCTCCAATCTTTCCCTTTACGGGAAAGGATTTCCGCTTCTATCGCTGGCGCTGGGGGAAAATGTAAACAATAACAGGAGTTTGGATATGAAGACGGACAACAACAAAGAATTTACAAGAGAAGATTTTATGTTATTTTTTAGGGATGATCAAAAACTGAATTCCTTGACAAATGATGATCGAATCGAAGCTTTTCAAACGATTCTTGCAGGTAGTTCTGATATAACAAAAGAATTACTTGATGGTATATTAAAAGATTATTCGATTTCTACAATAGAGATAGTTGAAATTACAAATGAGTAATAATTGGACAAGAGAGGAAACAATTATTGCTTTCAATGTCTACTGCAAAATTTCAAAATAAGACAATAGAAGAAAATTTTGGAGAAGGGTTGGATAAGATACCTCTTGGAAAAGAAAAAGAAGTTATCATTAAATCAAGAATTAATCAATCATTTTTCCGAAGTGCCGTTCTTTCATCTTATGATTTAAAATGCTGTATCACAGGTTTGTCTGTACCAGAATTGTTGGTTGCGAGCCATATAGTTCCTTGGAGTCGAGACGAAACAAACCGACTTAATCCTCGTAATGGACTTTGTTTAAATTCTCTCCATGATAATGCTTTCGATAAAGGGTTTATAACGATAACTCCTGATTTTAAAATCAAAACATCGAATTATCTCAAAGATTATTTAAATGACAAAGCTTATCTGGATATGTTTAAAAGGTATGAAAATCAAACTATAAATTTGCCTGATAAATTTCTACCTTCGAAAGAATTTCTAGACTTTCACTTCAATCAAATTTTTAGAAAATAAACTCATAACAAATCAGGTAAGATCATGGTTTATCTCATTTTTAAATACGCTATCACAGCAGCGCTAGTTGTCATTATCTCTGAAGTTGCCAAACGGAATGATCGATTGGGAAGTTTGATTGCTTCCCTTCCTTTGGTTACGATTCTTACACTCATTTGGTTGCATATTGAATCTGCCTCCACAGAAAAAATCTCTAACCATGCCTATTATACATTTTGGTTTGTGATTCCAACATTGCCCATGTTTTTGATCTTTCCTAAACTCAATGCCATGTTTGGATTTTGGGTTTCAATTTCTTTCAGTCTCTTAGTCACAATTTTCTTATTTTATTTGTTTCAGATCCTGTTAAGTCGTTTTGGAATCCATCTATTTTCATGATGAACCAAATGAATCAATAGATAGTAAAAGATCGGATACAAACTGTTATGTGACAGTCAGCAATGAATGCCTTATGAAATGGGTAAAATTGAAAAAAAATCTAGAAATTTCAGACTTGACAAAACCAAAACATATATACTAAAATATATATATGAATCGTGCAAAATTATTTAAAAACGGTGATAGTCAAGCGGTTAGGCTTCCAAAAGAATTTCGTTTCAAAGGAAAAGAAGTCTACATCAGAAAAGACGGAAATTGCGTCATTATATCTCCGATCGACGATGCCGTTGATAGATTATGGAAATCTCTCCATGATTTTTCTGATGATTTTAACATTGAAAGAAATCAACCGAAAACTTTTGATAAGCGAAATTCTATATGAATCAGTATTTGTTAGATACAAATATTTGCATTTATATCATTAACCAAAAGCCTGAAATCGTTTATCAAAAATTCAAAAAAATAAGCCTAGATAACATTTTTATTTCTTCTATCTCTGAGTTTGAACTTAGATATGGAGTTGAAAAAAGTCAAAAATCAGAACAAAATCTAAAAACTCTTAATGAATTTCTGGGATTTCTAAATATCATTCCTTTCGACTCTGAATCTGCTTCTATAGCTGGATCAATAAGAACAAAACTAGAAAAAAAGGGAGAAATTATTGGACCTTATGACTTACTAATTGCTGCACAAGCTATCACTCATGATATAATTCTAGTTACTAACAATGAAAAAGAATTTAAGAGAATCAAAGACCTTAAAATCGAAAACTGGATTAAATAGAATGCTGACCGTCATATAACAGAGGCTACTCACTGCGCTTCGGCACTACGGCCTCGCTTGGGCAGCGCCACATTTCGCTCCTGGCATTCGTTTGCATTCGCAAACTACATGCCAGCCCTTAACGTCCCGTTGGGACTCTGGGTCGGGAACGTCGAGTAGCCTAGTTCGATATCAGAAGGAGGATTTTCCCATGCCGAATACAATCGAAGAATACATTGAGTCTTTACCTGAAGGTAAAAAAGAATACTTTATCAAATTGCGAAGTATCATCAAAAAAAATCTGCCAAAAGGTTTTGAAGAAACCTTCCAGTACAATATGATCGGTTATGTGGTGCCAAAAAAACTCTACCCAGCAGGTTACCACGTAACGCCGGAACTCGCTCTTCCCTTCCTTCACATCGCTTCCCAAAAAAATGGTTTAGCTTTATATCATATGGGAATCTATGCCGATCCCAAACTTTTAAAATGGTTCCAAACGGAATATCCGAAACATGCAAAAACTAAGTTAGATATGGGAAAAAGTTGTATTCGATTTAAAAAGTTAGATGACATCCCATGGAAATTGATCGGTGAACTTTTACAAAAGATGGGCCCTAAAGATTGGATCGAGTTATATGAAGCCAATCGTAACGGAAAAAAACCGAGGGAAGACAATGCTAAAAATATTAAGGCGAAAAAGGTATCTTCTAAAAAGAGAAATTTAAATCGTTAGGATAATGACTATTCTTTTGATTTGGTAAGGTAATGTTTTAAACCCTCAGTCGCTAAGTTTTTAAAAAATTGAGACAGTAATTCGGAATCAAAATTGGCATTAGATTGAATCATATTTCGAACGAGATTCCAAAATGCTCCTGCCAAGTATTGGTTAACGAAACGATAGGGTGGAAATTCAGCCTGATATAGTTTTTGCAATTCCCCATGAGTTCGATAAGACTCTTCGGTGATAAAATCTAATATTTGATAGGTTACAGAAGCTGGAATTGTATTTTGAAACAAACATTTATAAAATTGAAAATTTGATTTCACATTCTCGAGTGCATAATACGTCAAGGAATGTCCATCGGCAAGTAATGTCTTTGGATCAATGATAGGAGAATTAGTTTCCATCTTTCTGTACAAAAACAAATAAGTTCTATAGAGTATGTCTTCCTTATCCACAAAATAATGATAAAAATTAACACGTGTCATTCCCGCTTGTTTTGCGATTTGTTCGATGCTTATCTTTTCATAAGGTGTAATCAGAAAAAGATTATGGAAAGCGATAATTAGTTTTTCATAGGTTTCGGAAATTCGATCTTTTTGATTATACATCTGTAAAATGAAATCTCCTTCTCTGTTTTTGTAAAGTTTGACGAATTTTGAGATTCACTCCATTTCAAGCCTATGATTCAAAAACTCAAACTAATATTACCTTTGATCCTAGGTTTATTTTATTCGTGTGCTACGAGTATTGAAAAACCAGATAGCTATGAAAAAATTTCTAACTGGCATCGATACCAACACTTCCTGCCTGAAGATTTGCGATATCGCAAATACAATCTACCAACAGAGGAATTTGTGGAACTAATGGGTTACCAAGTGCATGTAGATCGGTTCCCAAAAAAGCTAACCAATTGTAAAGTAATTCTCATCCATGGCGGTGGTGGGAATGGGCGAATTCTTGGCACTTTCGCAGTTGGAATGGAAAAACTCGGTTGTGAGTGGTTGGCTCCCGATTTGCCAGGATTTGGTCTGACAAAAATTCCATCTGAAAAACATTACGTTCCGTATGAGGATTGGGTTTTGGTTTTAGATGAGCTAATCAAGAAAGAGAGGAGACCAAATCAAAAATTAATTCTTTTTGGGCTCAGTATTGGTGGAATGCTTGCCTATCATACAGCTGCTTATCATGGAAAGGTAGATGGACTGATTGCAACAACACTTGTTGATCCTAGGATTCCTGAAGTTCGAGATGCAATCGCGTCCAATCGTTTTTTAAGTCGAGTTGGTATGCCATTGAATTCACTTTTTTCATTTGTTACGGACGGAATGTATTTCCCGATCAAATGGTTTAGCAAAATGGAATATATCACGAATGATCCTAGTTTTTCTGAAGTGTTTGCCAGTGACCCTTATGCAGGGGGTTCTAAAGTAAGTCTAGGTTTTTTGACTACGTTTTTAAACTACAATCCTAAATTGGAGCCTGAATCGTTTCAAGTATGTCCTGTATTGTTAGCTCATCCTGGAATTGATCCTTGGACACCTTCCATTCTAAGCCAACAATTCTTTCATAGAATCAATGCACCGAAGCAGTTTGTAGAATTAAAAGGCGCAGGACATTTTCCTTATGAAGAACCAGGTATAAGCCTGTTACAAGAATCGGTAAGTAAATTTATAATGGATTTAAATCCAAAATGAGAATCGTAATATTTTCCTTTTTGAGTCCTTATTGACTCAAAAGGGATTGGCAATTGTGATCTTTGCAATGGAGTTTTTGTTATGTACGTAATTTTTAAATATTTAATCACGGCAGCTCTTGTTGTCCTCATCTCAGAAGTCGCCAAACGAAACGACCGGATAGGCAGTTTTATTTCTTCACTTCCTATTATAACAATTTTAACGCTTATTTGGTTAAAAATGGAAAATGTATCTAATCAAAAAATATCGAATCATGCCTTTTATACTTTTTGGTTTGTGATTCCCACCTTACCAATGTTTTTAGTGTTTCCTAGACTCATTCAATGGGTTGGCTTTTGGACATCCATATTTGTAAGTATTTTATTGACAATTTTTCTATTTTATCTATTCCAAATGATTTTGAATCGTTTTGACATTCATTTGTTTGATTAAAACTTTTGATTTTCATAACTTTTCATAAACTTACAATTCATAATGTTTTGTCTAAGTATTATGAATGTTGAATTTTATACAAAATGGGAACAAAATGAAAGTTTAATCATCACTCGGTTGACGGGACCAATCACTGAGTTAGATGTTAAGGAATGGGAAAAAGGTCTTAAGGGTGTTCTTCAGAATTTACCAAAGGGAACCCAATTTAAGATCTATGTCAATCTACATGGACTCAGTCCCAGTTCCGTTAATGCACACAAATCCTATCGCGATGTCATCCCACTCCTACTAAGCCAGTATGGTTGGAGGATTGGTTACCTTGATTTATTTGAAGAAGCAAACGGATTAAAAATCACGACAACAAACGAGTGTCAGTGTTATGCGGCTGTCCATTGTCACCAAGATGGCTACAAAATTCAGGAATACGAAAGAAGGTTTGGAAAAGAGAACGAACATTTTTACGAAGATCCAAATCTTTGTGAATCATGGATTCGCGAGTACGACCTACCTTCGTTTGCCACACATTGACAAGAGAGTATTTCTTGTAAAAATTTGATCGATAGGGAAGAGGTTATTTTAGATCATAACCTTTTGTCAGATCCATTTTCAATGGAAAGGCAAAAGGATTTCCAAATGAAACTCAACCTAATGATGCCAAAAGAATTTAAAGTGGCTTATCAAAAAGAAATTCAGAACTACAAAGACAGTGTTTCCAAGAAGGATGATTTGGCGGCCTGGAGATTTTTGGAAAGGGCTCATATCATAGGACAGTATTTTCCCGTTCCCCATACAGGGAGTCATTTTCGCATGTTTCTTTTTGGAATGCGAAAGGGAGATTTACGAGAAGTATACGGACAGTTCATCCGCATGGCTTTTGGTTGGATTGGAAGTTTGTTCAACCGCATTCCTGTGGGGAATACGGGAAGTGCCTCTGTGCCGATTTTTGCTCCTATGCCCATTCCAGAAGACTTACGTGTTCTCCTGCAAAATGCGGATACTGAGTCCAAAGGTCTTTCTGGTTTCAAGAAATAGAGATTCGCATAACAGTGATTTTATTTTTCTGCGATGAGGAGAAATAAAGAGGCGTCTTCGTTCATAAACACTTTTTTCTCTTCTAAGATGACAAGAGAAGTCACGGTTCGAAATCCAATCGATTTGAACTTTTGTTCTAATTCCTCTGTCAGAAATCCATTGTGAACTTTTGGGTGAGAGACCTTTTCGTTTTTCACAAAGTCCACAATGAAAATTTTTCCATTGGGTTTGAGATGGTTCGATAGGGTTTTCAAAATGGAATCCGTATCTGGGATATGTAAGAGAACAAGAGAGAGTAAAATTTGATCTGCGAGAATGGTTGGAGACTCGATCCAATCAGCAAGAGAGATGGTTTTGGCATTGGAAAGGTTCTCTGCTTTGATTTTGGACAAAACGACATCTAACATGACGTTTGAATCATCACAAAAAAGCACTTCTTTGTATTGGGATGTGAGAGGGATTCCGAGTAGTCCAGTGCCACATCCAAAGTCCAATAAACAACTCGTTTCTGTGTCATTTAAAAATGGTTTTAGTTTTTCCAAAATGCGATGGGCTAATTGAACTCGGTCTTCGGTATCATACTGCTTCGCGATTTGATCAAAAATCTTTGGTTCCACTGAGGTAAGTTCTCACTAGAATCTCTCACTGTCTCTCTGAAAAATTCATTTACGAAAGAGGGAATCCTTAGAGATTAGAAGTACCATCTAGAGGTTTCTATGCCAGAATTTTTTTACGCCGATCCGTTTCCATTATCCCAGGACACAACCGAATACAAACTTTTGACAAAAGACTTTGTGAGCACAGTTCCATTTGGCGATAAAGAAATTTTAAAAGTGGAACCAGAGGGCCTTACCTTCCTTGCCGAAAAAGCAATGGAAGATGTTTCTTTTTATTTAAGGACTGCCCATTTAGAAAAAGTTCGTAAGATTTTAGATGATCCGGAAGCGACACCAAATGATCGTTTTGTGGCGATGGCACTTCTTAAAAATGCAGTGATTGCTGCTGACAAACAACTTCCTTCCTGCCAAGATACAGGAACAGGAATTGTTATGGCGAAAAAGGGAGAGTATGTGATCACCGGAGGTGACGACGCAGAAGCACTCTCTCGCGGAATATATAATACCTATGTCAATCGTAATCTTCGTTATTCGCAAGTCGTTCCTCTTACGATGTATGAGGAAGTGAATTCTGGATCCAATCTACCGGCACAGATTGACATCTACTCCACACCTGGTGACAAATATAGTTTTCTCTTTTTAGCAAAAGGTGGTGGATCGGCCAACAAAACCTATCTTTTCCAAGAAACAAAAGCCCTTCTCAATCCAGCCTCTCTCGAAAAATTTATCGCCGACAAAGTTTCTAATTTAGGTACAGCGGCTTGTCCTCCTTACCACATCGCTGTTGTGATTGGTGGAACTTCTGCCGAAGCCAATCTAAAAACCGTAAAACTAGCGTCAGCTGGTTATTTAGATCACCTTCCCACAAAAGGAGACAAATACGGATCAGCTTTCCGAGATGTGGAACTAGAGGAGAAGATGCTTGCGGCTGCACAAAAATCGGGAATTGGGGCACAGTTTGGTGGTAAGTATTTGGCTCACGATTTTAAAGTGATCCGCCTTCCACGTCATGGGGCATCTTGTCCAGTGGGTCTGGGTGTGAGTTGCAGCGCGGATCGTAACATCAAAGCGAAGATCACAAAAGACGGAATCTTTTTAGAAAAACTCGAATACGATCCTGCTAAATTTTTACCAACTATTGATGATGTAGATGCAAATACAGAATCGGTGCATATCAATCTCAACCAACCTATGCCAGAGATTCTAAAGGTTTTAACCAAATATCCTGTAAAAACACGTGTTATGTTGTCTGGTCGCTTGATTGTCGCTCGTGACATTGCCCATGCCAAGTTAAAAGAAAAATTGGATAAGGGTGAACCACTCCCAGAGTATTTTAAAAACCATCCAGTGTACTATGCAGGTCCTGCTAAAACTCCAGAAGGAATGCCATCAGGTTCTTTTGGCCCTACCACAGCAGGTCGTATGGATAGTTATGTTCCCGTGTTCCAAGAGAAAGGGTTTTCCATGATCACACTTGCGAAAGGCAATCGTTCCAAAGTGGTTACTGATAGTTGCAAGAAAAATGGTGGGTTCTATCTTGGTTCCATCGGTGGACCGGCGGCACTACTCGCAAAGGAAAATATCAAAAAGGTAGAAGTGTTGGATTTTCCTGAGCTCGGAATGGAGGCGGTTTGGTCCATTGATGTGGAAAATTTCCCTGCCTTCATCGTAGTGGATGATAAAGGAAATGATTTTTTCCAAATGTTGAATTGAAATTTTTGGATTGAACTCTTTTTTCTGTTTCATTAATAGATTCTAATATGTTTGGAACAGAAGGAAGTTCATTCCGTTGGGACTCAAAAATCCCAGAAGGACCATTGGAAGAAAAATGGAATTCCTTCAAAAGGAATTCTAAATTAATTTCGCCTAACAATAGAAAGAAATTTAAAATCATAATTGTAGGAACTGGACTTTCTGGGAGCGCAGCCGCAGCAACACTCGCGGAACAGGGTTATCAAGTTTCTTCTTTTTGTTTTCATGAATCTGCAAGACGTGCCCATTCCATTGCTGCGCAAGGGGGAGTGAATGCGGCTAAAAATTATAAAAATGATGGAGACAGTGTCACCCGCATGTTTCGGGATACGCTAAAGGGTGGTGACTTTCGTTCTCGTGAAGCAAACGTTTATAGATTAGCTGAGTGTTCCCTTCCTTTTATCGATCTTGCTGTTTCCCAAGGAGTTCCTTTTAACCGAGAGTATGGCGGTTATTTAGAAAATCGATCTTTTGGCGGAGTGCAAGTCAGTCGAACGTTTTATTCAAAGGGTCAAACTGGTCAACAGTTGTTGCTTGGGGCATATCAAGCACTGATGCGTCAAGTTCATCTGGGTAATGTTCAATTGTATACGAATACCGAACTTTTGGACTACATCATCATTGATGGAGAAGCCAAGGGGATTATCGTTCGCAATTTATTAACTGGACAGTTAGAAAAACATTCTGCTCATGCAATTGTTGTCGCTTCCGGTGGTTTTGGCAAAATTTATTACTTATCCACATTAGCTTTAGGATGCAATGCAACAGCAGTTTGGCGGGCTCATAAAAAAGGTGCCTTGTTTGCCAATCCTAGTTGGACTCAGATCCATCCTACTTCTCTTCCGCAAACGAATGGTTATCAATCCAAACTCACGTTAATGTCTGAATCATTGCGCAATGATGGAAGGATTTGGGTTCCCAAATCAAAAAATGAACTTCGGCCGCCAAATGAGATTCCAGAGGAAGAACGTGATTATTACTTAGAAAGAAAATACCCTTCCTATGGAAACTTGGCACCGAGAGACATTTCTTCTCGTGCTGCCAAAGAACAAATTGATTTAGGTTTTGGTGTTGGACCGTTTAAAAATGCAGTGTACCTAGATTTTAAAGATGCAAAGAGAACTTTGGGCGAAAAAGTTTTACAAGCCCGATATGGAAATCTCTTTGATATGTACCAAAAGATCACAGATGTTGATCCATTGAGTGAACCAATGTTAATCTCTCCTTCTGCTCATTTTTCCATGGGCGGATTGTGGGTGGATTATGAATTGATGACAAGTGTTCCTGGACTTTATGCAATCGGGGAAGCAAATTTTGCAGACCATGGTGCCAATCGATTGGGAGCAAATTCATTATTACAAGCATCTGTGGATGGTTATTTTATCTTACCTGCGACTCTTCCCAATTATTTGTATGATAAAGTCAACACAGCTCTCGTTGCAACCGATCATCCAAAGTTTTTAGAATCGGAAGAAACGATTAAAAAAGAAATTCAATTTTATACCAAGGCAAAGGGACAAAAACTTGTTGATGATTACCACAAAGAGTTGGGTAAACTTTTATATAATGCATGTGGACTCAAACGTTCCAAAGCGGATTTAGAAGAAGCAATTCTTACGATTCAAAATCTAAGAGAAGAATTTTTATCGGGAAATATTCGGGTTCCAACAGATGCTTTTTCTAAAAATGCAGAATTAGAGAAAGCTGGTCGAATGAAAGATTATCTCGAGTTAGCTGAGCTTATGTGTTTGGATGCTCTGATCAGAGAGGAATCTTGTGGTGCACATTTTCGAATCGAACATCAAACAAAAGAGGGTGAAGCCAAAAGAGATGACAAAAACTTTCAGTTTGTATCTTGTTTCGAATGGTCTGGAGATATTTCAAAACCTATTTTGCACAAAGAAATTTTGGAATTTGAAACTTTTTTACCAAAAGATAGGGATTATACGTAATTAATCTAAGTATTGATTCAAATTGACGGCGTTAGTTTTCTTACAAATATTTCTAACGAACAAACATCAGAAACAAAACCTGTCTTGGTTGCTCATATTTCCAAACGAATGTCTATTTCTTTGGCGATTGGGATGAATGATTGGCGTATTCCCTTGATAGAAACAAAAATCAATTGCAATGGTCTCATTCCAAAGAATAAAAGATAACGGAATGTAACAGGTGATTGGCTGTCTGATCCTTGTGACCTACCAGGAAACTAATTGATGAAAAAAACAAAAAGTTGTTGGGCTCAATTTGTTTGCTTTTATCGTTTGCACATCTTGTCAAAATTCTCAAAAGAAAATAAATTATTTGTGAATATCCTTATGTATAAATATATTTTATCATTATTTTTTTTCACAACTTTCTCACTTTGTTCGCCTCCGAAACTTTCGAATGCATGTGATCCTAGTTCTGAATCCTATTTACAAACGACACTATTTCGATTTTTGACAAATGATACTTCTCCTGGATGTTGGCCTGGATTTGCCAAAGATTTTAATCTTTGGGGTGTTCATGGTCCTGGTATGAACATATTCGCTTCGTATTTTGATGAGACACGAATTCTCCTTGGTGGTACTTTCAATTATGTTGGTCCCAATGTAGGGAATGTTGCCGTTTTAAATCCAAGTAATGGGCTTCATGTCAATACAAGTGAATGTAATTATGTAGATGTTGCGGGCAATGCAAGTGTCGCTATCTCGGATAACCAAGGTGGATTTTATATCGGAGGTGCTTTCACCACAATCCAAGGGCAAGACAAATTCAAAATTGCCCATATCCTACCAAACTGTAAACTCGATCCTAATTTTAATCCACCATTTCCCATCATTACTTCTCGTTACGTCATGACCATGATGTTAGACGGTAATTTTTTATATGTAGGTGGAACGTTTACTGAATTGAATAATATCACTCGCTCAGGGATAGCAAGACTCAATGCCATTACAGGAGAATTAGATACAAGTTGGAATCCAACCTTAGGTGGAAGTGCGATCGTTTATGTAATGAAAAAAGATACAAACTATTTGTACATTGCCGGTAATTTTGATGGGGTCAATGGGAATACCAGAAGATCAATCGCTCGATTTCAATTGAGTGATGGGAGTTTAGATACCATATGGAATCCGAACTTTGCAAGTGTAGAAACCATTCGTGATCTTGCGTTGGGCAAATTGAGTACGGCAACAGATGTGGTCATCGTAGTTGGTGATTTTAGTACTCCTCGCATTTATGCTTTTGAAACTTCTGGTGTTGGGAATGGAGCCGCAGGATGGAATTCCTCTCCCGATGGAAATTGTAATACAGTTCAGTTTTACCAAGACAAAATCATCGTTGGTGGTAATTTTCAGAATATCAATGGAACAGCAGCTAATTATTTAGCCATATTGGATAATACAGTTGGTAACGTAGCAGTAGGGACTCCTAATTTTGATACCAATAATGAAATCCATTCCTCTCTTGTTGTTAACTCACAAATTTATGTATTTGGTAGGTTTACTTCCATTCTCGGGACAGAAAGAAATTATGGAGCGGGGATCGATTTAAATACATATACAGTCACTGAGTTTAATCCCAATTTTAGTATTGAATCCTATGTCGATACACACAAAGCAACACTGACCACCAAAAATTGGTTAGTGGTACCAGGAGTATTTACTTCTGTGAATGGTGTGACTCGAAATAATATAGCAGAGATTAGTCGAATCACAGGGAAAGTTACGGATTGGAATCAAAATTTAGATGGTCCTGTCTTGAAAATCAAAGCCTATGATCAAAAAATTTATGTTGCTGGTTCCTTTACCAATTTTTCTGGTGAAGCAAAAACACAGGGTTTTGTAGCTCTCAATCAAGCAGACCTCTCTCTCTCATCGGAACGATTTGACATTGATACCACTCCTTTTATTGAAGATTTTGAAGTGAGTCCCTCAAGAGTTTATGCGGGAGGTAATTTTAATTCTGCACAGGGAATTACGCGAACCAATATGGTCGCCTTTCTCAAAGAAACAGGAACCGTTGATACGGCATGGGATGCGACTGTTTTGTCGGGAGGCGTGAGTTCTATTTTGCATGTTGGCGATTTTTTATTTGTGGGTGGTGGATTTGGAAGTATTGGAGGTATCTCGGCTCAAAATTATCATCGCATCAGTGCCAGTAATGGAACAGGAGCCTCCCTCTTCTTTTCGGAGCAACCCGATAACTCGGTGACCACACAGTATCTATGGAATAATAAAATTTATTTCGGAGGAACGTTCCCAATTGGAGTTGGAATTACTACTCCATATTTTGCTACATACAATCTAAGTACAAATTCTTATGAACCTTCCTTATTCAACTTCAATGCACAAATCAATCAAATTCGAATCTTGGATAATGGAAAGGCATTTGTTGTGGGTAATTTTTCCAGTATCAATACTACAAATCTCAACCAATTTGTTGTTTTGGATTTAGTGAATAATACCGTCACTGATTATAATCCTCCTCGGTTTGGTGATATCCGAGGTGTTTATGATGATAAAAAAAATGTCATGATTTATGGCGGATTTGTTCAATTTAATAAACATGTACAAGGTGGGTTTACATTAATTCCTGTTAGCCAATACTAAATCTATTTTTTTCGATACCTTTCAATCAACTGATTGAATTCTTCTGTTTGGTTTAGCCCTTTTAAAAACCTTCCATCAGAATCATCTTTGTAAAAGCTGGCATAATTTTTATATCCCCGTTGTAATGATTTTTCAATGTACGATAGTGCATTAACTTTGTCTTTTTTCGCTTTCCAATAATAATTGCCAAGATTGGCGTAAGAATAAGAGTCACTTGGATCACATTCAATGGATTTCATGAGTGTTGATTTCGCAAGTTCCCATTTTTCTAATAACAAATAATTTCATCCTAACAGTGAATATGCGGTGCAATGTTGAGGATTCAATTCAATGGACTGATTTAAATCTGTAGTGACCTTGTCATATTGTTTTCTTTCCAAAGAGATTCGTGCTCGTAAATAAAAGGAATTGGAATTGGGATAAGATTCTATGGATTTGTTTAAGTCGTCCAAACTTTTGTCCAATTCCTTAATCACTAAATATCCAAAACCTCGATTATTCAAACCGATATAATCTCGGGGTGAGATAGCCAGTGCCTTCGAATTTGTAGCGATTGATTTTTTATAATAATCTGCATTTGCAAAGGCAATGGCAGTATTGAGAAGGCAAAGTACGTCTCGTTGCTTTGGGCAAAGTGTTTCTAGTTCCTTATCAATTTCATAAGTATCATCGGGTAAAAAGGTAATATCAGCGATGGTTGAAGACACACTATGTGCGAAAGGAGTATCGGATAAATAACCGCTAAACATCCAACCAACTCTGTTTTTATACTTTGTTTTTACCCATTTTGCTTCGATTCCATCAATGAAATCAGTTGTCTTTGCATATTCTAATATTTCTACTTTTTCTCCATGGGGAACAAGGGTGACCTTAGGAAATTTTTTGCCAGGATTTTCTCGTAGGAAAAGACCAGACTTTGCCGTGATATAACCAATATTTGCATTTTTGTTTGAGGTTGATTTTCCGTCCTTTGAGGTAGAACAATTCCAAAAAAATAATGATAGAAAGAAAAGTAAAGCGAGTAGGAATTTGTATCGATTCAAACTTTGGTTCATGGTTGCCTTCATTAGGAAAATGAACATATCCATTCGAAATTTGGATGTCAAGGATAGTTTTTGCATACGAATCGGGTTTAAGATTCTGTTTTGTTAGAGTGGTGCACCTTCTAGTTCAGTAAGAAACTTATATTTTGTTTGTGAATCAATAGGAGACAACTGTGACAGAGGATGGTCCATTGCCAACAGCGACTGGAAAACCAGAAATGAGTGTTAAACTTCCAGTCTCGGGATGAATTGTAAATCCTGAAACATTATTATCTAAGGTATTTGCTGAGTATAAAAATTTACCATTGGGATCGGACGCAATTCCATTTGGACTTTGGCCTGATGTAAAAGGCGATCCGCTAATATTCGTTAACGTTCCGAAGGATTGGTTGATCACATAACCAGAGATTGTCCCTTGTCCACTGGCACTGTTTGCCACATACAAAAACCGATCTGTTCTTTCTACGAGTGCATTTCCTGGTGCAGACACAGCTGCGATGTTTCCTTGGGAAACCAAATTTCCATTTCCAAGATCACGAGAGAATGCATAAACATCATTTGAGTAATAGTTTGCACCAAACAGGAATTTGCCGTTGGATGAAATGGTGACTCCTAAATTATTTTGTCCTGTGTTGTATACATTCAAAGATGTTAATACACCAGTATCGCGATCGATTTGAAATTGTTCGATCCCACCTGTAAATCCAGAAGCACTTGTCAATCCGACATAGAGATAATTGGAAGAAGGATCAAACATTAAATCTCCCGTTGAACCTGCACTAGGGTTGTTCGTCGTATAACTGGTTAAATACGTTAGACTACCTGTACCATTGATTTTAAGGCCATAAATGGTTGGTCCTGAGAAGGTGGAAACATACAAATAAGTTCCATCGGGATTCAGAGCAAGGGAATAAGGATTATTTCCGATCCCTGTATTGGAAAACAAAGTGGAGAGTGATCCTGTTTCCGGGTTTAGACTCAAGGTGGCAAGAGCTGGAGTTGCACTTAAGGCCGCATAAACGATTGTTCCAGATGCATTGGCCACCGTATAACGGGGAGAATCATTTACCGCAAAAGGGGATCCACTGACTTGGGAAATTGTTCCAGTTTCGGGAGTGATTCTAAAAACAGAAATGGAACTAGACGATGCATTGGAAACCAGTAAAAAACGAGGGACTTTCGGTTTTGCCAAACCAAAATTTTGCATTTGATACCCACAAGATGGACTGGCATCAGAAGTAAAATATTTATATAGTAAATTGGTGAAATAACCTTTGGCCTTCGGATCGCAGATGGCATTCAGTTCTACGGATTGACAAGTTGGAACCAAAAGGAAACAGAAGAGGATAAGGAAGATCCGTTTCAAAATCGAAGATGCTCCGTAAAACTGTTTCATAGACCGAGTAGGACAATCAACGATTTCGAATTCAATTTCTTCAATCCTAATTCTTTCTAAGCAGAAAAGAAAGGCAGAAAAAACGATGGAATTGATCTTAAATCATTTGTTTTGGATTTACCCAAAGATCAAACTCTTCGGCTGTTAAAAATCCTAATTTGAGTCCTGCTTCCTTTAAACTTAGGTTCTCAGCATATGCTAGTTTGGCGATCTTTGCCGCTTTGTCGTAACCAATGTGTGGGTTCAGTGCCGTCACTAACATGAGGGAATTTTGTAAATTCGATTTGATTTTTTCTTCATTGGCTTCTATTCCTTCTACACAATGTTTGGCGAAAGAACGACTACTATCTGATAGCAGTCGAATTGAATTTAATACATTGAAGATGATCAGAGGTTTGAAGACATTCAGTTCAAAATTTCCAGAAGCACCACCAATGGAAACGGCCACATCATTTCCCATCACCTGCGCACATACCATGGTGAGAGCTTCTGACTGAGTAGGATTGACCTTTCCTGGCATAATCGAAGATCCTGGTTCATTTTCAGGGATGTGAATTTCACTGATTCCCGACCTAGGTCCTGAAGACAACCAACGAATGTCATTTGCGATTTTCATTAGAGATGCAGCTATGGTTTTTAAAACTCCACTTACCTCCACTAACGAATCATTGGCGGCCAATGCTTCAAACTTATTTGGTGCCGAAACAAAGGGAATGCCTGTTTCTTTTGCCAAAGCACTGGCCACTTTGTTTCCAAAATTTGGATGGGTATTGAGTCCCGTTCCAACGGCTGTTCCACCAAGCGCCAATCGGTAAAGAGAAGGTAGGACGCGATGGATCCGTTCCAAACTATACGATAATTGCTTTGCATAACCAGAAAATTCCTGTCCTAAGGTAAGAGGGGTGGCATCTTGCAAATGTGTCCTACCAATTTTAATGATGTCTTGAAAGCTTACGGATTTTTCTTTGAGTTTGGATTCTAGTATTGTAAGGCTTGGAATCAGATCTTTGTGGATGGTTTCTGCTGCCGCGATATGCATGGCCGTGGGAAAAACATCATTGGAACTTTGTCCTTTGTTGACATCATCATTGGGATGGATGGGTGATTTGGAACCAAGAGAACTTCCTGCAATTTCATTGGCTCGGTTGGCAATCACTTCATTTGCATTCATATTGGTTTGTGTTCCAGATCCAGTTTGCCAGACGGAAAGTGGAAAATGATCATCTAACAGTCCTTCTATGACTTCTGTTGCCGCTTTTACGATGAGAGTTTCTTTTGTTTTATCTAAAAGACCTAACTCAGTATTTGTGATGGCAGCTTGTCTTTTCACAAGCCCCAAGACACGGATCATTTCTCTTGGGAACTTGTCGTTACCAATGGCAAAGTATTGTAAGGAACGTTCTGTTTGAGCACCCCAATAACGAGAGTTCTCAACTGCAATTTCTCCCATTGAGTCTTTTTCCATTCTGGTTTTTTTGGATTCCATACATTGATTCCTTGGTGAAAGAGTTTAAAACTAATATGGAGTCGATTGTGAAGTGGAAAAAGGATTTGGTCAAAAAGAAAAAGAAATCCTTTCTCAGTGGTTTTCACCGAGAAAGGTATGTTTGGCAATTAGCTAGGTTGGTAAAAAGCGAGATATGCTGCAAAAAGTCCCATGATTGGGAATACAAACCAAAGGATTTTGGCATACTTTGCATTTTTGTAAGCGAGTGTGAGTAGTCCACCAAACGCAAGCCAGATGACGATCTTCAGAATGATCCAAACGGGAAGAGCAGAATGGGAAATATCCCGAAACTTCATCAGTCCAAATCCTGCAACGAGTAATAATAACAATCCAACTCCATGGAAGATGGCAACAAAGGCTTTGAATTTGTTATCTGATTTTTTTCCTCCGTTGATGGAATAAAGGGCCACACCACCCAAAGAAAAAAATAAAAGATACATTCCGAATATATGGATTAGTTTATACGCTTCGTATGACACAAATGACTCCTTGTAACTCTCACAATTCTTTCAAACCTTCGTTTTCCTTGCGAGAGTTTTCTAAGTTCTTTGGGAAGAAAAAGAACTAGGAATTCCGAGTGGTAGAATGATTATTTGGAAGATATGGAGTCAGATCCAATCTCTTTTCCAACCATTCCTCCGATACAAAAAACACTTCTTTTATTACGTGGCATTCCTGGGTCTGGGAAAACCACACTCGCCAAACATATCGCAGAAGTAAGTGGGGCTCCCATTTTTTCTATCGATTCTTATTTTGAAAATGAAGCGGGTGAATATCATTTTGATTATACCAAAAATCATTTGGCTTACAAAGAATGTGAATCCAAAACAAAAGAATCTTTAGAAAAAGGTATTCCTTTTGTCATTGTCGATCATACGTTCACTTTAGAATGGGAAATGAAACCTTACGAAGATTTGGCGAAAATCCATGGGTATCGATTGTCAGTTGTGACTGTGGAAAACCGCCATGGCGGAAAAAACATTCATCAGATTCCTGAAGAACAAATCGAGAAGATGAAAGCGAAGTTTAAAGTGATTTTATAGAATCATTTATTTTTCGAAAAATTTTACTCCTGGTAAACCTCGGAAATCATTGTCCTGTGTCCAAAGTGTTGCTTTGTTTAACTTAGCTGTTGCATAAATGATGCTATCTGCCATCGGAATCGAATTTTCTACACTGATCTTTGCCGCATAAATAGAAATTCTCGAATCCAAATTGATTACCTTGCCAAGTTGCATATGTGCTACAATTCTAAGTGCAAGGTCTTCCCCTTTTTCTTTATAAACTTTTTTGAAAATTTCAAATAAAGACAAACTTGGAACAAGCAAGGTTTCTGTTTTTTCAATGGCTTCAGAAAATAAATTCGCTCGATTCGTATCACTGAAATACTCTAACCATCCAGAAGAATCGACTACATTCAAATTCAAATTCGATCTTCCTCCCGATCTATTTTCCTGTCCATACCAGATAAAGAACCTTTCAACTTTTTAATGGGTTCGATAGGGATTAACTCCATACGATTTCCTAAGGTTATGATTTCGAGTTTCATTCCTGCTTTAACGCCGATTTGTTCACGAATTTCTTTTGGAATGACTACTTGGAATTTTGGTGAGACCGTTACTTTTCCCATATCGATACCTCTATCGTAATACTAAACTATGATCGATCGATTGTCAATGGGATTCGATCAGAATCAAATATACTCAGTAAGGAAATTGGGCGTTTTATCGAACCAAATCCATTTTATAATTTGTTCTAGTTAAGATTAAGAGAGGATTTAGTTTATGTGGTAAAGAAAAGGGAAGGTTGGTAATGAATTTTTAGATTTCTTTTCCCAAAAGGGCAAAAAAAACCGCCACTTAACTCACGCTAAGCGACGGACTTTCTAACAAACGAGATTATCTCCAGTTGTTAGTTTTAGGTTTTGCGATGTTTACTTTCATCTCACGGTTAAGGATGTTTTTTCCGTTAAGATCTTTGATCGCGTTATCAGCTTCTTTTCCATCTTTCATTTCGATGAAACCGAATCCTTTAGAACGACCAGAATACTGATCAGTGATGATTTTTGCAGAAGTAACTGCACCGTGTGCTGAAAAAAGCTCATTGAGTTTTCCTTCAGTCATATCGTAAGAGAGGTTGCCAACGTAAATGTTTACTGACATAGTTTTTGTCCTGTTTGTTAAAGTTGACTCGGGAATTCTAGATTTACAATCGTCGGGACCCTGAAAGGGATTTTTGGTAAGAACTCCAGAAAAATGCAGGGAAAAACTTGGGAAAGCTACCAGCGTGCAAGCTTGAAAGGACTACTTCGGCGGTGAAAATCAACAATACTCTGAATCTTCTGTCAGTGTAATTACCCTTTCCAAAAAAAGCAATCTGAAAGAAGACTCAGAGGGAAAATAACGAAGGATTTCGTTTTTAGTGGTGGTGGTGTCCACCTGGTCCATGTACGTGTCCGTGTTGTTTTTCTTCATCTGTCGCTTCCCGAATGGATTTGATGGTGACATCAAAATGAAGGGTTTCGCCAGCTAACGGGTGATTGCCGTTTAGAATCACATCGGCATCTCTTACTTCTTGGAGATATAGTATCATTCTACCTTCTGGTGTGTCGGTTTGGAATTCCATTCCAACTTCTAACTCCGCTTCCGGTGGAAGTTCTGTTTTAGGAACTTGGAAAATGAGTGCTTCGTTATATGTCCCATAACCTTCTTCAGGTGGTACAGTGACATTTTTTGAATCTCCATTCACAAGACCTTCCAATTCTTTTTCCAATCCAGGGATGATATTTTGCCAGCCGTGGAGGTATAATAACGGTTCGTCTGATTGGTCCAGAGTTTCTCCCTGGGCGTTCTTTAGGTGATAGGAAAATCCTACAACCATTCCTTTGCTGATGGTTTTTGACATATTGATTACAATCTATATACGGAAAAAAATACTGCAACCGAATAAAAGGTTGGTACCAAATTGTAATCAAAGAAATTGAACCCTGGAAATATCAATATCTATGAATTGGCCGTTACTCATTCAAGTTTTAGGTGGGCTCGGGGTTTTTATCTATGGGATGAAATTACTCAGTGAGTCCTTACAACGTGTGGCAGGAGATAGGCTTCGTTCCTTTCTTTCGTCCATGACACGAAATCGTGTGTCTGCTGTTTTCAGCGGATTATTCATTACCTCAACCATTCAATCCAGTTCAGCAACCACTGTGCTTGTTGTTGGTTTTGTCAATGCCGGTTTGATTTCTCTGGCACAAGCCATCGGTGTCATCATGGGAGCCAATATTGGTACTACGATCACAGCTTGGATTGTTTCCTTACTCGGATTCAAATTTAACATTGCCTCCTTCGCTTTACCAGCGATTGCCGCAGGTGTTGTCCTCAATTTCTCAAGAAAAGAAAGTCGATCGGGTTGGGGAAGTTTCCTCATCGGATTTGGATTTTTGTTTTTGGGATTGGATTATTTAAAAAATTCCGTACCTGATAGTGCAAAAGACCCAGAAAGTTTTGTTTTCTTACAACAGTTCACAAACATGGGATTTAATTCGATCTTGTTGTTTGTTTTGATTGGAGCTTTGCTAACAATTGTTATCCAATCTTCTTCTGCATCTACAACCATCACCATTACTCTCGCATTTTCTGGTTATATCCCAATTGATGCAGCTTATGGTATGATTCTTGGTGAAAACATCGGAACAACCATCACCGCCAATTTAGCGGCCATTCCAGGCAATCGAAATGCGAAGAAGGCGGCCCTCGCTCACACCTTGTTCAATGTGTTTGGTGTGATCTGGGCTCTACTTTTCTTTAAATTATTCACAGGGATTGTGGATGATTTGATTCCTGGAGATCCACTCACAGACAAAGAATCCACTCGTTTCCACATTTCACTTTTTCATACGATGTTTAACATCACAAACACACTCATTCTCATTTGGTTCGTGAACACGATTTCCAAAGTGGTGAGTGCTATTGTGGATGGTCTTGCTTCCAAAACGGGAAAAGACAAAGATTCGATACGATTGTTACAAGCAGGATCTGTCAAAACAACAGAACTTGCCATGGTGGAACTCGTTGAATTCACGAAAAAAATCATTCGTGATACCTATGATTTCCTCCGATTGACCGAACAAATTTTACTCCAACCGTATGATGCCGCAAGGATTGGACAAGTTCTCAAGAAAGAAGAAGAACTCGACCAAGTCCGATCGGAAGTTCTAACTTACTTAAACCAAGTCCAAGAATCAGGGATCACTGGTAACTACGCAAAAGATGTGTTAGGGATTATGGAACGTGTTAAGGCTGTGGAAGAGATGGGCGACAATTTTGCATCGATTGCCAGAAAAATCCGTAAGTCACACAGACAAAAAGTTTCTTTTGATAAAAACTTTGCAAACTCAGTAAAAGATCAAATGGATCTTCTCAAACACCATTATGATATCTTACTTGTGAACTTGGAACAAAGTGAAACGTTTGATATCCTTGGGAACCCACAAGTGCGTAACCAAAGTCGTGAGTATCGTTTCCAAATGATTCGTTCTATCAAAAAGAATGAATCCAAAGTGAAGAAGAAAAAGTATCAGAAAAAAGAAAATCTTTTACCTGCTCTTCTTTACCGTGATATTTCCCGAAACATAGACAATATTTCCAGGTTACTCAATGCAGCGATTTATGCGGACGTTTAGTCCGCGTAATTCTTAGATTGTATTAATTAATTTCGAATAAAAGAAATGTAATATCGTCGTCTGCGGGACCTTCCTTGTTTCGCAGGCGAATGTGTTCATCAATCCCACCATACAAAGATTCAACAGATTCTCCCTTTCTCTCTAAAAGCCAATCCAAAAGAGCTTCTTCTCCTGAGTCTCCATTTTCCCAAAGATCCCAAATTCCATCGGTAAATAATAATAGTTTATCCCCTTTTTGAATAGAATGTATCTCTTCTGCATACAATCCTTCTTTCGAAAAACCAATAAGTTTTCCTTTGGGTCGAATCACATCTATAGACTTAGAATGTTCGTTGAACTTATATAAGGCGGGGTGTCCTGCATTTGCTACTTTTAAAACTTTTTGTTCTAAATCAATAAAGATGGCACTTGCTGTTAAAAATTGGTTTTTGTAATTCCCTGCAAGAGCTTGGTTGATACTCTCTAATACTTTTCCTGGTTTATTGGCAAAGGCCAAGGTTTGCATATAGGCAATTTTTAACATGGCTGCTTCAATGGCAGCAGGAACACCATGTCCTGTTACATCGGCAATGAGTCCGCAGATCTGTTGTTTGCCGAATACCGTTAGATCATAAAAATCCCCACCTACAAGAGAAGCTGGGAAATAACCGGTTTTGATGGAAAGCCCAGGAAATTTAGGTAAAATTTGTGGTAATGTGGATTCTTGTAGTTTCTGAGCGAGTTTTAATTCTTTTCCATAAGCAATTAACTTTTGTTTGTTGATTTCGGCTTTGAGTTGGATTCTCTCTTTTTCCTTTTGAACAACAGAAATGCGATCTCCGAGTCCAAACGCCATCAGTAAAACTTCCATCGCCATTGCGGCTTGGAAGGCATTTTCAGTGAATACATTCACTGGAAAAAATCCCATGTACTTTAATACTGTTGTGAGACCACCAACAATTAACATAAAGTAACCAAAAAAATAAAATCTGGCAGGTGGAAATTTTTTAATAAAAGAAACGTAATACGAAACAAAGAGAGCATAAAAAGCTAAAAAAGAAGAAAGGGAGTCACCAAATTGGTTTAATCCTCGATAGGGTAAAAAAGGTAAAAGTAATAAACTCACCATCGGTATGATGGATAATCCCATAAAACCTAGATATAAACGAGGTGCATTCTCCTTTAAATTCATAAAGGTGATGCTCATCGGAAAACAAGAGAGTAAAAATAAAAAGTACAAAAAGTTATGAGCATTATAAACCAATTCAGGAGAATCGGGAAAAAACAAAACAGGTAATAATCCTTGCAGTGAAAGTTGGAAGAGGACAGCGGCTAGAATGAGGTAATTGACATAAAAGAGATACGCTTTGTCTTTTACCATGAAGTAAACAAATAAATTATAAAGACTCATCACACAGACGATTCCAAAAAACATTCCTTGTAACAATGTATCAAGGGATATATAAGAATCGAAATATTTCTCTTCTGCAAACATCAATGGAACAGACACGGAACTATCTGTTTTCACACCTACAAAATAAGTTACGGTTTCACTAGGTAAAAGTTCAGTTGCAAAACTAAATCCCCTATAATCGCGGTCACGATTGGAGAATGGGTATCGTCTTCCTTGGATGTTTTTTTTAATTTCGCCTGATTCTCGTAAGGCGTAAAATTGCACTTCATCTAGAAGTGGGTATTTGATAAATGTGATGGTTCGTTTGTTGTGATTCTCATCATTGTGTAATACAAAACAAAACCAATATTGTTTGTGAGTATTTCCAAAATTGGGAACCACTCCATTGGCCAATGCGACTGGACTCGTATGGAAAAGATTTTTTACGCCTTGCAGTGAATCTACGGGAAGGTCAGTAGAAAGAAATGTTAATTCTGGAGATAAATCATAAGGTTTCCCTTGGTTCGTGGAGATCGGTACGGGATTCGATTTGGGGCAGTGTTTCTCTTCCGCTCCCAGTGTGGTATGAAAGAGACATAACAGAATGATGGTGATGGTCTGTTTCATACTGGAAGGTCACTAGTATAAGAAGTGATCCTTCCTTTGTAAATCTGTTTGTAGAGGAAAAAAAGGAATTATGCGGTGGCTACGGAGATTCCCGCTAAGTTGCGTAGGGCATCGTACGCTTTGTCTTTTTGTTCCACTTTGGTTTTGTTCACTGCTTTGCGAATGATCACATCCCACTGTTTTTCGGGGTGTTCCATTTTCATGTTTTCAAGCAGCTCCAGAATGTTCTCATCATCGGATGCGTTAAAAATTTCATCTGAATCATAACGAAACATTCCAAAAAGAGCATCAATGTAGTCACCTACACTCATTGCTTCCTTTTCTCCGGGTTGGATCTTTTTCTTTTCTGCCTTTCGCAGCTCTCTTTCTCTGCGTTCCAGTTCTGTGCGTTTCATTGTGAGGGCCTCTAGCTTGGTTGCATTTGGTTCCAAGACCATCTTTTCAAAGGGCAGGACTGGGAACACTCAATTTGTCCAAAAATTGTCTCGATTTTTGGCGAAAGTCCAAGAGATTGGAGTAGATGGTCTCCTTTCGGTGGATTGCAGGGCTTTTGACCTTAGTACTAACTACCCAATTTTTCTTTTTGGGAAGTGGGTTACTTGGGTATTGCCTCGAATCAAATTCTAAAATTTGTAAGTGCAATCATGGTTCCAAAAAGGAAAAACATGCCAATTCCGAAGACCAATTGTTTCAGGAAAAACAAAGTACAAAGATTTCCACATCAGACAACACAAACCACTCTCATACAAAAGAAATTGCTTTAAAACCAAGTTGCCATGATGCCAAAGCTGGTGAAGCACACCTTTGTTCTTGCAAAAAAAAGAAAAAAGATGCGACTTCCCTTCGCATGCACCACCAAACTATGGATAGACCGAGTTTCACATTAGGACTATCTATCCCAATGATGTTTTCTTATACGATTTATGAGTCTCCTTCCACTCTCGAGGATGGAAAAATCCCTACTTTGCTAAGACCACCGCGTTTCGTTTAGAAATCCGTATCTCCTTAAAAAACTTTTGTGCCAGTAAGACCGTATCACTGGTCAGAGTGATGAAAACGTATATTAGAATATTAGGTATTTATGAATTTAATAAAATCAACTCTTCTCTCTTTTTTCCTTTTGGGGATTGTGTCCTGTGACACAATATCTGAACCAAATGATAACCAAACTTTAGCTCTTTTGGCTCTTGCCATTCCACAATCAGTGAATTTGAATTTTGAGGCTCTTGCAAATGGACAGGCATTGGTGACTGGTTCCAATATCACAGCAGATAGTCGAACAGTTCAGTTCCGTGATTTTCGAATGTATATTTCTGAAGTGAAATTGGTAAGGACAGATGGGTCAACATTAGATGTATCCCTTTCCACTGACAATCTATGGCAATCCAATGGTGTTGCTCTTGTCGATTTAGAAACAACACAAACTTCTGAAACGAATACTAAAGTTTATGGTACCGTTGCATCCGGATCTTATACTGCTGTGCAGTTTACTGTGGGAGTTCCTGAAACCTTAAATCACTTAGATCGAACCAATCAGTCTTCACCTCTCAATAATGGAGCGATGTATTGGTCTTGGACAGGTGGTTATAAACATGCAAAAATTGAATTCAGTTTGAATTCGGGTACAAATTGGACCAGTTTACATTTAGGATCTACAAATTGTAGTGGTGCACCAAACTATGGTAATTGCACAAATAAATATCGAGCCAATATAACATTAAGTAATTTAACCAATCAAAACAACCAAACCATTTCCATGAGTGTTGATCAACTGATCAAAGATCATAATCCAGGAGCAGCCAATGTTTCTTGTATGCCTGCAGGTGGTGGATCTGATTGTAATCCTTTGATTCGAGGATTTGGTTTAAATGAAACCAGTGGTGCAGTGGATAGTTCCATCACACAAAGAGTGTTCAGCTTAAAATAAAAACAAATGATTTCGTTGGTGTTCCTTTGACGCCAACGAAAGATGTTAGGAATGGAAAAATGAAGTTTCGAATTTATATATTCTCTTGTATCATCGGTTTTTTCTCGAGTTGTATCTTAATCCCGTTTCAAGAAAAGGAAACCAATGACGATTTATTATTAGCAGCCATTGGGATTTTAGCGAATCGATCGGATTGGGTTTGGGATTTACCTCCGGGTTTTCCTGTGCCAAATGTCCCTTCTGACAACCCTATGACGAAAGCGAAAGTAGAGTTAGGAAGACATCTGTTTAATGAAAAATTATTATCGGGTGATGAAACCATGTCTTGTGGGAGTTGCCATACACAATCCCTTGCTTTTGCGGATGGAAAGGATTTTCCAAAAGGCATTACGAATGTGGCACACCCCAGAAATTCACAACATCTTTCCAACGTGGCCTATTTGCCGAGGTTAACATGGAGTAATCCTCGAATGTCAAGTTTGGAACTTCAAGCTAGAGCACCGATGTTTGGTGAGAGTCCCGTAGAACTTGGATTATCTTCGAATGCATTTCTTGATAAACTCAAATCGAAATCTCTCTACCAAACACTTTTTACGAATGCATTTGGAAATGCAGATTCTGCGGTGACTGAACAAAACGTAAGATTTGCTTTGGCGAGTTTCCAAAGATCGTTGATCTCAGGAAATTCAAGATATGACCAGTATGCGTTTCGAAATAATAAATCAGCTTTAAACTCATCTGAAATTCGAGGATTGAATCTTTTTAATGGCGAGGTAGCAGAGTGTTTCCATTGCCATGGAGGATTTAATTTTACGGACACATCGTTCCATGGTGGTTCTAATGAGGAGTTCTTTTACCATAGCAATGGAATCCATGATGATGCGTATTATGCAGGTCAACCCAGCAATAAACGAGGGTTATATGACCTGACTGGAATTGCATCGGATACGGGCAAATTCCGTGCTCCCTCTTTGCGAAATATTGGTGTCACTTATCCGTATATGCATGATGGAAGTTTTATGTGTGATGATGCAAACAATCCCGATACACTAGCTGGTGCTGGCAAAACGAAAACGGATTGTGCAAGGGATGCCTTAACAAAGGTGGTAGACCACTACCGCAGTGGTGGACAAAACCATAGTGCCAAAGATTCGACTTTGATTCGTAACTTTACCATCTCAGATTCACAACGAGATGATATGGTAAATTTCCTCCTATCACTCACCGATGAGGAATTTCTCACGAACCCAAAATTTGCGAGTCCATTTTGAAAACACGAAACATCTTGTATCGTTTGGGTCAGATTTTTTGTTTGGGTCTCGTCTCCCATTGTACCTTTGGTTCGGTCGGAAATAGCGAAGAAGAAAAATTAGTCATCCTCCAAAACCTAATTTTTTTCAATAACAACCAAACGATTCCTGTTGGTACGAATCTGCGAAGTTATGATGACCAAGCAGATGATAACTTAAATCAATTTAGTCTGTCAAGTAATGGTAATACGTATAACATCACGATCCAATCTGGTACCTATATCCATTGGGAAACGGGAACCTACCGGATAAACCCACCAAACCAAACTTTGGGTGTGTCCACTTCTAGTTCCGAAAAAAGTTCAAACGCCGTGTCAAAGACCCATACACCGTATACGGTACCTTTGGATCTACCAGCAGATGATTTGTATGGGAAAACATATCCTTTTTTAACAACAGCTGTTGTTTCGAATATCACGCAGTTCAATGGTACGATGGAAACGGGTGCCAGTTTTTTGTATCCCAATACCCGCACAGCTAATTTGCCATTGGGTGTTGTCGCCATTGCCAATGTGAGTTGGGAAGAGATCTATATTCAATTGACGATACAGCGAACTTTACCAACGGCAGGAGCCATCCAAAATTATACCATTTTATTATCGCAAGGAAACAAATCGATTATTCCGAAATGTAAAATTCCGATAAAAGTGGGAAGAAATTCAAATATTGAAATCTTGTTCTCATTATCATCCTTGATGCAAGATCGAACTTCGAGTGGCGTAACAACAAGATTTTTAAATGATACTTACGCAGAAGCAGATGGTTCAGTCATCTCCAAAGTATCCAATGTGGATCTTTACAATATCCTCCAACAGAACCTACAAGCGGAAGATATCACCTTCAGTTTCCCTGGTTGTTTTCCGGGAGTGGAACGATGAGACCTATGTTTTACAAAAAGACTTTGCAGAGAGTATTGTTATTTGTCCTGCTTCTATTTGTTGTAATTTTAAACTTCCCTTTATTTTCGCATCACACGGGTTCGTCGGATAGTCCGAATGCAACTGCTAGGTTTGTCGATCCTTTTACCGGGAAACGAGAAAAACCTGCCAACTACTTGGTGATTACCCAAGACTATTACCAATCCACAAGAGAGAACAGCCATCTCTTCACAACGACTGCCTTTGCTGAGTTGAATTTTTTTGATGGAAGGTTTGCACTCAATGCATCCGTTCCTTGGAATTATTACCAACAAAGAGGACGGGAAGATGCCGCAAGGATTGGGAAAACGTATTTAGGTTTTAAGTACCAACCGTTTTTTGATTTGGACAAACCTTACTTTTTTGTGATCGAAGGGTCTGTTGGTTTCCCAAGTGGTCCTGATACGGACAGGTTCACTGGTGGAAATTATTATACAGGTTCTGGGTTTATCAAACTTGGATACTTGTATGAAAAGTGGTCTTTTGTCACAAAGATTGGTGGACTGAATCCACTCTCAAGACCCCAACCCAATAACTTACAAGACAATGATGGAATTCCATTTTATTTGCGAAAACCCTCGGCGACTCCCCCAGAACCTGAGTATGAATTCAAAAAAACAACTCTGATTTCTGCCTATGTGACGTATTATTTGAAACCTGAGATTTCCCTCTTTACAGGTGTATTGTATCGGAATCCCTATAATGGAGTTGATTATTCCAAAGAGAAAGACAAAGCCAATCCATCTTATTTTACAGAAGCGAGTGCCGGTTTTTCTTGGAATTTTTCTGAGAAATACAATATGAGTTTAGCATATCGTTATCCGTTGCAACGTGATCGTGAGTATAGATTGTACCAATCCGCGTGGACTTTGGCCTTCTCGATGGAGTGGGGAAGCGATTGACATTTCATGCCTTTTTTAAAACGTTCTAAGAAACTGTATAAATCTTAATCGTAAAAGGTAATCTATGAGCAACGTAGAAATCGTACCAGTAGGGGAACTACCTCCTATTGGAGTCGTGCCAAAAAAAATGCACGCGCAGGTCATTCGCCCGGAACGTTACGGCGAACCGAAAACTTCTTTCCAATCAGAAGTCATTGATGTTCCGGAGATCGGTCCGAACGAAGTTCTCGTGGCCACTATGGCTGCTGGAGTCAACTATAACAACGTTTGGGCGGCCTTAGGTTACCCAGTTGATGTCATTGCGGCACGGAATAAAAAAGGGGAACCTGAAAAATTCCACATCGGTGGCTCTGATGCTTCCGGTATTGTGTACAAAGTTGGTTCTGAAGTTAAAAATGTGAAAGTGGGTGATGAAGTAGTTGTCCACTGTGCGATGTGGGATCCAAAAGATCCATGGGTTCTTTCTGGAAAAGACCCAATGTATGCGCCTTCGCAAATCATTTGGGGATACGAATCCAACTGGGGATCTTTTGCACAGTTTTGTAAAGTGCAAGACCACCAATGCCTTCCTCGTCCTCAACACCTAACATGGGAAGCGTCCGCTGCTTACATGTTAGTTGCTGCAACTGCTTACAGAATGTTACACCACTGGAAACCAAATGATGTAAAACCTGGTGATGTAGTTTTAATTTGGGGTGGAGCTGGTGGACTTGGTGCCATGGCGATCCAAATTGTAAAAGCTGCAGGTGGAATTCCAATCGCAGTTGTTTCTTCTGACGATAAAATTGAATTCTGTAAAAACCTAGGTGCTACTGGTGTCATCAACCGTAACAAGTTCAAACATTGGGGTGCCCTAACTTCCGATATCAACAAACCAGAAGCGTTTGTAGAATGGACGAAACAAGCTCGCGAATTTGGAAAAGCAATTTGGGACATCGCTGGCAAAGGCAAAAACCCACAAATCGTTTTTGAACACCCAGGGGAAACCACACTTCCAACTTCCGTATTTGTTTGTGAAACAGGTGGTATGGTAGTCATTTGCGCAGGAACCACAGGTTTTAATGCGACAGCTGACCTTCGTTATCTTTGGATGAGACAAAAACGTTTACAAGGTTCCCACTTCGCAAACGACGACAACTGTCGTGACCTCAACCAACTTGTGATTGATAAAAAAGTGGATCCAGTTTTGGCACAAACTTTTACTTTCGATCAAACTGGTGAGTGCCACCAAATGATGCGCGAAAACAAACACCCAGCAGGAAACATGTCCATCCTTGTTGGTGCCAAAACGACAGGTTTAGGGAAGAAGTAATTCTTTTCTGAGCGTGTATTTAAAGTACATGTCCCCGCCCATATCGAACTGGGTGGGGTTAACCACCCGCCACCCAATGGCTCCATCTACCACAGAACTTTCGTTTTGTGAAACCTAATTTCCATTTCCTAAATTTTCTTTTAAAAAAGTTCATAGTATTGCAAGGTAGGCACATATGTTTCCACGAATTAATTTGATCACACTGGGAGTCTCTGACCTAAAACGAGCCGTCCAATTTTATGAAACTGGACTTGGTTGGAAAAAATCTGAAGAGAGTAATGAAAATGTCGCGTTTTTTCAGATTGGAGCGCTTGTCTTTGGATTGTTTGGTGAAAAGGAATTAGCAGAGGACATTGGCATTCCCTTCCAAAAAAGACAAGACTATTCGGGAATCACATTGGCTCAAAATCTGGAAAGCGAAAGTGAAGTGGATCGGGTAATCGAAGTAGTACGAAAGTTAGGTGCTGTGATTCTAAAAGAACCTCAAAAAGTATTTTGGGGAGGATATAGTGCTTATTTTAAAGATTTAGATGGGCATATTTTTGAAGTAGCTTATAATCCATTTTTTCCTTTGAATGCAAAAGGGGAAATTGAATTAAACAATTAACATCCGTTATGTCTTGAAGAAAACTTCAAAAAGAGAAAAGTAACGACCGTTTTGTATAAATGAATCGAAATATAAAAAGGACAAAGGCAAATGAAACAAGCAGAGATCAAACAATTTGGACTTGAAAATTTAAAAGTCATAGAGGTTCCCGATCCAAAGAACCTTGGTCCCACCGATGTTCTTGTCCGATTGCGTGCGGCCTCATTAAACTATCGAGATTCACTTGTTGTCGAAGGAAAATATAATCCAAAATTTCCATTACCTCTCGTTCCTTGCAGTGATGGTGCAGGAGATGTGGTGGACATCGGTAAAGATGTCACCGAATGGAAAGTAGGAGACAAAGTCCTTCTTACCTTTGCTCCCAAGTGGATCGCTAAAGAAGCTACTCATGCAGAAATTCGTCACACAATCGGAGGACCTTTACCAGGAACCTTACGAGAGTTGGCCATTGTACCAGAAACAGGTCTTGTGAGAATGCCTCATCACTTAAATTACGAAGAAGCAGCGACTTTACCATGTGCTGCTCTCACTGCTTGGTCTGGACTTTTTGGATACAGTCAACTCAAACCTGGTGAATTTGTCGTCGTACAGGGAACAGGTGGTGTTTCCATTTTTGCCTTACAATTTGCAAAACTCATGGGTGCTAAAGTGATTCTCACTTCTTCCAGTGATGATAAACTCGAAAGAGGAAAAACCTTAGGTGCTGATTATTTGATTAATTATAAAGAAATCAAAGATTGGGGAAAAGAAGTCAGAAACATCACAAATAAGGTTGGTGCGGATCATATCATTGAGGTAGGTGGAGCAGGGACACTCGAACAATCTATCGCCGCCTGTCGTCCGTTTGGTGTCATTCATTTGATTGGAATATTAGCAGGTCGTTCAGGGGAAATCAATTTACTCCCAGCTGTGATGAACAATTTAAAAATCCAAGGCCTTGTAGTAGGTGGAAGAAAAGCCTTTATCGAAATGAATCAAGCGATTGAACAATCAGGATTAAAACCAATTGTAGACAAAGTCTTTCCTTTGGAGAAATCTGTGGAAGCCATCCAATACTTACGATCGGGTTCTCATTTTGGAAAGATTGTGATTACAATTTAGATTGGTTAGACGGTCCTAAAATCGATTTTCGTTCGATATCAAGAGCATTCACGGATAAATGGATTTCAACCAGAGCCAGGACAAGAGAGATCACCATAAACAATAAAGAGATCGAAAAAAAGATCCAAGCAACCAAATTATAAAACGGAATCATTCCCAAAGAACAAGTGCAAAGAATGAGGCTTAAGATCCCCGCACTTTGTGAATACAAAATGAGAGAGATCCGAAATCGTAAATTGTGAATTTGTTTGGCGAGAACTTCGGAACGGGACGTTTCATACTCAGCAAGAAGTTGCCTCGATAAACTTGCCAAACCAAAAAATCGATTGGTAAACCCTAACATCAATAGTGAAATTGCAGGGAATAATAAACCTGGAATGTTATACGTTAATTGGTCCAATGTTTTTTATGTGATAAAACGTTTCGATGTGATTCTTTGGTTTCAAAATGATTCCATCGTGTCTATAAACTGTGATCGTTTGGTATCAGATTGGTTTGACCAATGAGGTGATGCAGAGTCAGATTTTTTCGTTGAGGTTTGTACCATTTATCCCAAACGTATTTTGTGCATTTGGGTAAATCGTACTTGGGCTGATTGGATCAGCCCTAAATTCAGTTCCGACTATTCTTCCGCGAATAAATTGTTGAGTGAGTCGATGAGTGTATCTACTTCGACACCATAACCCATACAAACTTGTTCAATGGTTTCCACTTCATTGATGGAACAGTGGGAACATCCACCTAAGTGGTAACTTGAGAAAACAAGCCCCGCTTCCGGATGGATGGCAATTGCTTCGCCTACGGTCATTTCTTTAAAAAAGCGTGGTTTTGTTGATTCAGTCATCTTCTTGAGCCCTCGAGAGGAAATTACTATACAAATATTGGACTATACTCTATTCGTCAATGGAATGTTTACCCAAGAAAACGGGAAATTTTATGTCCGCATCGAAGGCCGGTTTGAGTCCGCGCATTTCCTCTACCAATACTTTGCGGATGGAACTGACGAGCCAATCCACGGCCATTCCTGGAAAGTCGAAGTGTTTTTAGAGGGAAAAACGAACATTCGTCCCGATGGGATCTCCTTTGACTTTTTAACCGCTCGAAACAAACTGATGGCACTGGTCCACTCGATCGACCACATCCTCATCAACGACCATCCCGATTTCAAAGGCATCAATCCTACCTCCGAAAATATCGCCCGATGGTTCTATTTTGGATTAAAAGAGGAAGTGAAGTCATCAGAAGGGAGAATTCGCCGCATTATCATCCACGAAGGACCGGAAAACCTAGCTTTCTTTGAACCAGAGTTAGACTGATTTCGTTTCGTTCGTTTTTCAAAACGGAACCAAAAAACCGATCCGATCTAAATGGAACATCTGTTAGAAAATGGTTCCCTTTACGTCGGATCGATCAAAATCTTCATATGACACCAGTTAATTTTGTCTTGGGAGAACAAATCGTTCACAATTGGAATGGATGGTATCTTTTCTCTTCATCAGTTTGAGTTCGATTTTAAGAAGTTTTTAGCTGCCTAAGGGTCTCTGTACCACCTAACTTCTTGTTCTACTGAAAAATAAAATTGATTTTATTTTTATTGCATTCAGAATTATTTTTTTCGAAAAAAATGAATTATATATTCGATTGCCATTTCCATCCCTGTTCGTAAATTTCGGTAGAAGTCCGTATGCCAGCAACAGAAATCAAACATAGTTTAGGTCATATCCTTCTTGTTGAGGATGAAGCTATATTGGCAGTCTCCCAAGCAGAGTTTTTAAAACTAAAAGGATACTCTGTACAACATGTTTCCAATTCCTTGGATGCCCTTGATTTTGTATCCTCTGGCGAAAAAGCTGATCTCATTTTAATGGATATCAACTTATCCGACAAGTTAGATGGCATCCAATTAGCCAAAAAGATTTTGGAAATCAAAGAGATTCCTATTTTATTTGTAAGTGGTTATTCGGATCAAAAAATTTTGAATCGAGTGGCTGATCTAAAACACTACGGCTTCGTTCCAAAAATTTCAAGTCCTGACATCATTGAGTGTATGATCAAATCAGCTCTCAAACTCCACCAAGTGGAACAAAGTTTGGCGTTTCGAGAAAAAGAACTTCGGATCACCTTCGAAGCCATGGGTGATGCAGTCATTGTGTTAACACCCGAGGGTCAAGTCCGAGACATCAATCAAAAAGCATTAGATTTATTAGGTTATCAAAAACAGGAAATGGTGAACAAAGACATCACTTCTTTTTTGTTTTTGATTCAATCGGATTCGAGAGTCCGAGTTGCCTATCCTTTTTTAAACAATTCGAAATTGTTACTCGAAACAAAACGAAAAAACGAACTCATAATTATTTCTCGAAATGGTCGTGAAACTAACGTTACTGAGACCGTCTCTCCTATATTAGATGCAAACAAAAATCTAAGTGGGATTGTCATCGTGTTTAGAGAAAATCCCGAAACACCGGTGTTAGTTCCTCCCAAAGACAGCGAAAGTTTGTATGCAAAGGTATTCCAACTCAGTCCCATTGCCATGGCAATTTCCACAATCAAAGAAGGAACTTACTTAGACATCAATCCGGCAATGGAAACGATTTTCCAATTTGAAAAAGAAAAGGTAATCGGTCGAAGAACAGATGAATTTAAGGAATGGAGTAATCCAGAACAAATCCAACGATTAAATGCAGTTTACCAACAAAATGGAAGATTGGCGGGCGAACGAATGTCTGTCAAACATCCAGATGGAAAACATTATGAAGTTTTAGTGTTTAGCCAAGCAATGGATATCTCAGGCGAACGATTTGTGTTATGGATTAATTTAGATGTCACAAAGATTTTGGACATCGAAGGTCGACTTGCCAAATCATTGGAAGAAAAAGACGTTCTTTTAAAAGAATTACAACATCGTGTAAAAAACACATTAGCCATCATCTCGGGATTATTAAACCTAGAATCCTTTAAAGTAGAGAATGAACTGGCAAAACAATCCTTCTTAAATGCTCAGTCTCGTATCATGTCGATGTCAAAAGTATACGAAAATTTATACCAATCGGAAGATTTGGAATCCGTTGATTTACGTAAGTACATCGAAGATTTGGTATACAGCTTACATGATATCTTTGTTTTAAACCCAAGCAAAATCAAATTTGATGTCAAACTGGATGACATTCGTTTGGATCTCAAACGGACTTTACCTTTAGGTTTGATTTTAAACGAATTACTGACCAATGCGCTTAAGTATGCCTATCCAAATGATACTAGTGGTGACATTCGGATCCAATTGACTCAGTCCAATGATCATATCCAATTAACAGTAGGTGATGATGGAGTTGGTTTGCCAGAATCAGTAAACATTGAAAAAGGAAATCATTTTGGTTATGAACTGATTCGAAGTCTTACATCGCAATTAAAAGGTGTTTTTTCATCCATTTCCAAAAAGGGAGAAGGTTTGAATATCATCATCTCCTTTCCCATCCATCAAAAAGAATAAGAGACTTTCGAATCATTCGATTGACTTCGCGAATCACAATTTCAATCAACGTGTTTGATCGGAGGACGTGGTAATTGAGGGAACGGATCGCTCTGAATCGGTTAGCGGTGTTTGTGTTTACGACCGCGAATAGTGCCAATGAACACCAAACGGACTTGTTTGATGGTTTGCACTTTTAACTTTCGCATTTCCAAATGAGCTTCTGGTTCTAAATCCAAATAGTCTGATGCCATCTGAAAACAAATACTCACTATGAGCTCCGAAGCAAACAAGGTATCTACTTTGGAAATGGCTTTGGGCATTCGCATGTCTTTGGCAAGTTCCACTGCGATTTTGGTCATTGCCTCGCGGATTTTTTCCCGAATCTTTCGATTTCCCCCAGTGCGTTCCCTAGCAATGAAACGAAAAAGTGACCGGTTATTCGTGACGTAATCGAAAAAAAAGCCAATGGTCAGTTGCAAGGCAGAGCGGTAAGCCCCTTTGGTTCGGGCGTCTCCCACAATCATTTGGATGCGATCACTACATTCTTCCACCAAATGAAGGCCTAATTCTTCCATCGATTTGAAATGGCGATAAAAAGCTGCAGGCACAATGCCGGCCTTTGCTGTGACTTCGCGGAGGCTGAGGTCACCAAGCCCCTTTTCCTCTCCCATCAGCGCAAGAGCACTTTCGAGGAGATTTGTGTGGGTTTTCTGCTTCTGGCTGTCTCGTTTGCCTGGTTTCATAGGAAGAATTCAGTAAACGATTGTTCACTTTTTTTTGGAAAGCAAGGAAAAAATCCCTGTATTTGGGTTGACATAGTGAACAGCGTAAGTTAACACTATTAGATAAATCCGTGAACACTTGTTCACTTAAATGCGAAAAAGAGGCAAAAGTGAAAACATTTCCATTTATCTACAACGAACCAAAGGAATTCCTAAAATTCCTCCAACCCAAAGATTGGGCGAATTTCTTCTTAGGAGAAATAAACCCGCGATTTTCTGTCACTGCAATCAAAGCCAAAGTAGTTGCTGTAAAGGAAGAAACAGCTGATACGAAAACCATAGTCTTAAAACCAAATTGGTTATGGAAAGGTTTTCAATCAGGACAACACGTACCTGTGACAGTTGAAATTGCAGGAAGAAGAATCACTCGATTTTATTCGTTATCTTCTCATCCTTCTGACTCAAACTTACAAATCACCGTAAAACGCCAGAAAGGTGGTCTAGTTTCAAACTTCATCAATCAAAACATCAAAAAAGGTGATATCTTAGAATTAGGGGAAGCAAGTGGTGACTTCGTATTTTCAAAAGAGATTCCGAAGCAGTTATTATTTCTTGCAGGTGGGAGTGGAATCACACCCATTCATTCCTTATTAAAAGATTTAGAAAAATCGAATTATACAGGCAAGGTGACATTACTTTACTTTGTCCGTTCTTACGAAGATATCATTTTGAAATCATCACTTGAGAAAATTAAATCAAATGTGAAATGGTTAAATATCGTTTATGTGTTTTCTGATGTTCCAAAAGAAGGATATGAATCTGGATTTTTAACAAAAGAAATCTTAGAGAAATACAATCCGGATTTAAAATCTACATCTGTTTATGTCTGCGGTCCTTCTCCTATGCAAACGAAAGCATTGAGTTTGTTAGAAGGTGTGAAAGTGAAGTCGGAACTCTTCTTATTACCGAGTCAAAATGTTTCCAATGTTAAAAAAGAAGGAACAGTGGATGTATTTTTAACTCTCAGTCACAAAACCATCCAAGTGAAAGGGGAAAAATCCCTCTTAGAAGAACTGGAAGAACAAGGAATTTATCCTCAAAGTGGATGTCGAATGGGAATCTGTCATACTTGTGTTTGTAAAAAACAAACAGGATCTGTGACTGATTTATCAAATGGGGAAGTATCGGAGTTAGGTGAAGAAAATATCCAAATTTGTGTAACACGAGCAGAATCAAGTTTGGAATTGGAACTCTAGATTGGTGGAAAATCAAACCAATTGATTTAGAAAAAAGTAATTATCATAGGAAAAGAAAATGAGAACAATTAGTAAAAAATTAAACAAAGAAGAAATCGAAGCATTTGGAAAAGAAGTAGATGCACTTCGTGAAGAAGTAATGTCCAAAGTGGGTAAAGAAGACGCAGACCATATTCGTTTTATTTATAAAATGTATCGCTATACTGAGGTATTAGGTCGAGGACTCATTCATTTTAGTTTTGAACCGATTTCATTTGCGGCTGGAACTTTATTGTTATCCGTTTCTAAAATCATTAATAATATGGAACTTGGGCATAATGTTTTACATGGTCAATACGATTGGATGAATGATCCAAGATTTAATTCCAGAACATTTGAGTGGGACATTGTTTGTAATGCACACCAGTGGAAATTCTACCACAATTACATGCACCATACATATACAAATGTGATAAACAAAGATCATGATTATGGTTACAATTTCACACGATTGACCGAAGCACAAAAATGGAAACCAGTTCATTTGACTCAACCTTTTACAAACTTATTCTTAGCGATGAATTTTCAATGGGGAATTGGAGCACATGGATACCGAGTGGAATACTTGGAAACTCCAAAGAAACTTAGAAAGAAAAAAACATTAAAAGATTATAAAGCTCTTTTCTTCAAAAAAATCGAAGTGCAGATGTTAAAAGATTATATCTTATTTCCAGCACTCGCTGGTCTTAATTTCCCAAAAGTCATTTTGGGTAACTTGATTGCCAATTTGGTTCGTAATCTTTGGACTTATGCTGTGATATTTTGTGGTCACTTCACTGAAAATGCAGAGTCATTCACAACAGATGAAATCGTGGGTGAAACAAAAGCACAATGGTATCTCCGTCAACTAAAAGGTTCATCCAACTTAGATGGTTCCAATTTGTTTTACACAATGACTGGTCACTTAAGCCATCAAATCGAACACCATATGTTTCCTGATATGCCTGCAATTCGTTACCGTGAAGTAGCACCTCGATTAAAAGCAATTTGTGCTAAATATGGTCAACATTACAACACGGGAAGTTTCGTAAAACAGTTTGGATCTGTATGGAAACGAATCATTGCTTATTCTTTCCCTGATCATGTTGCAGGGAAACTCATGGGAAAACGTAAAAAGTTTTTGGAACCAACGGTAATCGTAACACAACCGAGTTTTCAACTGAGTTTGCCTTCAGAAGAAAAAACTGTATCCATCAATTAATCTGAACTAACATGAATCTCTTCTAGTCGCAATGGAAGAGATTCATACCTTTCCTTTCTTTCCAGGGCCCTCTGAAAAGGGGCCCTTTTTTTTATCGTGACTTTAATTTGATATGGTTCGAAGTTAAAATCGCTAAACTATCATTGTGAAATTCTTTACACCATCTGCTTCGAAGTTCTTTTCTAGTATTCGATTTGTTTTTACTTCTCTCTAACAAAAGTCCGACAACGAGTCTAGCAGCAGATTCAACCACTTCAAAACTAAATGATTCTTTTGTATTTTGGTCTGGAATCGATTTATAGGTTTCTACGATGGATTCAAAAATAGAACGTATCTCTTGTAGAGTTTTGTGAGATTCGGAACCAGTTGTTATATGATCCAAATAAGTTCGGAATGTTCCTGTTTGGCTCATACCTGATGTAATTCCTCCAATCGCTGCATTTACCTGGATTTGAGTGGTTCCGTCATAAATATTCGTGATTCTTGCATCGCGATACAAACGAGACAAATCATAGTCTTCTGTATATCCAGCACCACCTAATACTTGTAATCCATCATAAACTAAGTCATTACACATTTCTGAATTGTAATACTTGGAGATAGGAGTGAGTGTATTGGCAACTTTTTCCCAAAATTTTGCAGTTTTGTTTTCTTCTGCAGAAACTTCTCTTCCATCTTCATACCAATAGTATTTGTCAACGGAATAGGCTGCTTCTACCATAAGGCATCGCATTCCTGCAAGTTCTCTTTCCATACGATCTAATAATCTTCGTACCGCTGGAATTTCATAAATTGGTTTTCCGAATTGATATCTTTCTTTGGCGTATTTGAGAGCTTCTTCGTAAGCCGCAGTGACTATGCCTGTTCCTTGGGAAGAAACGCTGAGTCTTGCTCCGTTTAACATTCCCATTACATACTTCACAAGACCAAATCCTTCTTTTCCAACCAAATAACCTTTGCTATTTTCAAAAACTGTTTCGCAAGTAGCGGATGCTTTGATGCCCAGTTTTTTTTCAATTCCTTGGATGGCGTAATCTTTGTTCTCAACAATGAAAAATGATAATCCGCGTGCTCCACTTTCCGCAGAGCCGGTGCGTGCTAAGGTGAGTGTAATTCCAGGTCCGCCATTCACACCACATGCTACAGTTTGGAATCGTTTTGTTCCAGTGAGAAACCATTCCTCATCTTTACGAATGGCTTTTGTTGTGATATTCGGCAAATCAGAACCAAAGTCTGGTTCTGATAAACCCATCGTCACTGTATAATTCCCGGAAATCAATTTTGGAATCCATTCGTTTTTCATTTCTTCGGTGGCACAGACTTCTAAGATTGCTGCAAGTCCCATACTTCCAACGGCTATCGTGATGGAACTATCCGATCGGTACATGATCTCGGCAATCATAGCTTTAATGATACTTGGGACTCCGAGGCCACCATACTTTCTTTTGAAAGCAGCAGGTCCAAGTCCTGCATCATGATACATTTGAATGACATTCACCATCTCTTCTGGATGGACAACGTCTCCATTTTCAAATTTTAATCCTTTAGCATCAACAACAGAGGCAACTTGGGAAACATACATCCCACTGATTTCGCCACATGATTTTAAAATTTCTTCGTAATAAGAGATAGCCTCATCGACGTTAGTGGGTGCCATTTCCAGTTTTGGATTTTTGGAAGTTTCGTATAATTTTGCATCGGTGTAATGATTCTCATAAATAGGAACAATTTCATTCCAATCAATTAAATCATAAAAATGTTCTCTTAAGTCTTCGTTACTGAGAAAGTAATTGTTTTGGATCATATCTTGTCCTTCAGGATAAAAAGATAAAACTTCGTTTTGTCTTGCGACTAAAAAAAACAATTTCTTATTAAAATATTGAAATCATGTTCCAGGATAGAACGATCGGTATACTTCAGTTTGATGATTATTCCCGTTGGTGAACTGATTGGTTCACTGAATGTTTCTACCAAAAACTATACATAAGATCGCGGAACTATTTTGTTACTTGGTCTTGAACATTGGGATGGATGTGTATAGATTCTTGGAAAAACACTGAAAAAATAAGATCAGTTTCCGAAAAAATTGTATTTTCAGACTGTTTTTTGGATTCTAAGATTTGATTCGGAGATTGGGAAACCATTTGGTTTTCTGAAATCCACAAGGAGAGATATGAAACATTTCATTTCGATAATCACTTCCCTAATTGTATTCCAGTGTAGTACATTGCCAACGGCAGAACAACCAGTGAAAGCAACAGTCACTGGCAATGCCTTAGAATATAAATTAGATGGGAAAACATACGAAGGTTTTATGGCAATGGATTCAAGTGTATCGGGCAAAAGACCTGGTATCCTTGTGATCCATGAATGGTGGGGAGTGAATGAATATCCCAAACAAAGAGCAAAACAACTAGCAGATTTAGGTTACGTAGCTTTTGTTATGGATGTTTACGGGAAAGGGATTTTGGCAAAAGACCATGTGGAAGCAGGTAAATTATCCAGTGCAAATGGTGATCCTAAGATTTTACTAAAAAAAATATACAAAGCGATTGAGATTTTAAAATCCAATCCAAATGTTGATTCTGCTAAAATTGGTGCGATCGGCTATTGTTTTGGTGGTGGCGGTGTCATCGAACTCGCATTAGATGGTGCTGATCTGAAAGGTGGTGTGGTATCCTTCCATGGAATGTTAGGAAGCAAAAATTTAGCAACTGGTGTTAAAAAAATAAAAACAAAAGTTTTAGTTCACCATGGAGCAGATGATCCTTTTATTCCAAAAAATGTTGTCGAAAACTTTCAGAAAACAATCACGGAAGCAAAAGCTCCCGTTACCTTTGTTTCCCATCCAGGTGCTGTTCACGGCTTCACAAGACCTGGAGCGGAAAAACATGGATTACCTGGTCTTGCTTACAATGAAAAAGCGGATTACGCTTCCTTCGAAAGTATGAAAGACTTTTTCGCAAAAAACTTCAAATAAACGATTGGTAAAACAAAGAGGGTTAAGGCACTAGCAGTGATTAATCCTCCAATTACAACCGTTGCCAATGGACGTTGTACTTCCGCACCTGGGGAAGTACTGATTGCCATCGGAATAAAACCTATCGAAGCAAGTAAGGCAGTTGTTAATACAGGTCTAAGTCGCGAGACAGCTGCTTCTTTGATTGCTTCCAGCAATGGTTTCCCTGCTTCTTCCAGTGATTTGATAAAACTGATGAGTACCAAACCATTTAACACAGCAATTCCAAACAAGGCAATAAAACCAACACCTGCGGAAATACTAAAAGGCAGATTCCTTACATATAATGCAAAAATTCCTCCTGTGATCGCAAAGGGAACATTTAAAAAAATGATAAAAGCAGGAAGTATCTCATTAAATGCAAAATACAAAATCAAAAATATAATGAGTAAAGTAATTGGAACTACCACTAACAATGTATTGGTGGCAGATTCAAATTTTTCAAACTCACCTCCCAATGTGTAATGATAACCATCAGGGAATTTGATCTTTTCATTTAATACCGTTTTGACAAATCCTACTGTACTTACCATATCACTGCCGCGGATATTGAATTGGACAAGTGCATATCGATTTTGATTTTGATGGTAAATTTGAACAGGACCATCTTCAATTTTGATCTCTGCCAATTCATGTAGAGGAGCAAATTGATTTGTTCCTACATGGATTGGTGTATTGGCTATTTTTTCAGAATTAGATTGAATGTCTGTTTTAACCACAATCTCAAAACGTTTCATGCCTTCGTAAACAATTCCCGCTGGAACTCCTGATGAAAACGATTCAATGATTCGATTGATTTCTTGAATGGTTAGATTGTATCTTGCTAACTTTTCGCGATTTGGTTTGATTTTTAAATATTCTAAACCATACAACTGTTCAATGCGAAGGTCAGCAACTCCTTCAATGGATTTAATTTTGGAAGAAATGTCTTCTGCGATGGTTTTCAGTTGAACTAAATCATCTCCAAAAATTTTGATCCCAACATCAGCTCTAATACCTGCCATGATTTCGTTATTTCTCATTTCAATTGGTTGTGAGAGTCCATAAGCAACTTGAGGTGCCACACGTTGGATCGTTTCTTCTAACTTGTCTTCGATTTCCGATTTGGAGAGTTTCCAGTCGGATCGCGGTTTCATCATCAAATACATATCTGTTTTTTCCACACCCATTGGTTCTATGGCAAGTTCAGGAGAACCTGTTCTCGATACAATTTCTGTGATCTCAGGAATGGATTGTAAAATGGCTTTTTCAATTTTATTGGAAGAGGATAAGGATTCGGTTAATGTTGTAGAAGGATAACGACTAATTTCGATTAATAAATTCCCTTCATCTAGTTTTGGTAAAAACTCACCACCCAATTGGAAAAACAAAATGATTGATACAATAAAGGTAAAGATAGTCGCCTTTGTTACTTTCGTACCATGATCCAAACAAAAATTTAGCTTTGGAATGTACCAATCTTGTATTCTTTGAAAAAAAGCGGTTTTTTGTTCCGGTTTCACTTCCGTGTGAAGGAAAAAAGAGGCTAACACTGGTATAATGGTCAAAGTCAGTAGAAAGGAACCAATTAACGCAAACAAAACCGTTGTGGCCATCGGAATGAACATTTTACCTTCCGTTCCACTTAAAGTCAGAATGGGAATGTAAACGATGCCAATGATGATTTCACCAAAGATGGTTGCTTTTCTCACTTCGATCGTTGCATGAAGTATGGTATCGATTTTTTCAGATGGATTTAGTTTTCGATTCAGCTCTTTTACTTTTAAACCAATCCTCCTATGCGAATTTTCAATTAGGATTACGGCTCCATCCACAATCAATCCAAAGTCAATGGCACCCATTGACATCAAATTGGCTGGTAAATCTCTTATGAACATGAGGGAGATAGCAAAAAGCATGGCCAATGGGATGACAGAAGCGATCACCAAACCAGATCGAAAATCACCGATCATCAAAAACAAGATGATGATGACAAGGATTGCTCCTTCTGATAAATTCCAAACTATGGTTTTTAAGGTATTGGTAACCATAATCGATCGATCATAATACGGTTTGATTTTGATTCCAGTTGGTAAGGTTTTTTCGATTAAAGATATTTTTTCTTTTACTGATTTTGTAACGGTTAAAGAATTTTCACCGAGTAACATCAAAGTGACGGCTCCAACAACTTCAGTTGTTCCAGAAGAAGTAGCTGCTCCCTTTCGAAGTTTGGGTCCTTCTTTAATTTTTGCTACATTACTGAGATAAATTGGAAAACCATCTTTAGTTTTACCTACTTGTATTTTTTCAAAATCTGGGATCTGTTTTAATAAACCATCACTTCCGATGATCAATTGTTCATTGGATCTTTCTATGTATCCACTCCCAGTCGCTAAGTTGTTAGATTGGACTGCTTCTACAATTTGAGTCATTGATATCCCAAGAGAAGCGGCTTTATACGAATCAACAATGACTTGGTATTGTTTGGTTTTACCTCCAAAACTATTGACTTCCACAATACCTGGAACGGTTTTTAACATGGGATTAATCACCCAATTTAAATAAGTGGTGAGTTCCATTTGGTTATGAAATTCACTTTCTAATGTAAATTGAAACACCTCACCTAAACCAGTTGTGATCGGTCCAATCACAGGTTTTCCATAAATAGAAGGTATGTTATCTGAGGCTTCATTTAGTTTTTCACTCACAAGTTGTCGACTGGTAAGTAAATCGGTTCCATCTGCGAACACAACTGTGACTAAAGAAAATCCATAACGAGACACAGATCGAATTTCAATGACATTTGGAATCCCAGTGAGAGCACGTTCTACTGGCAAAGTGATGTATTGTTCAATTTCTAAGGTGGAAAGGGATGGCGAAGTTGTGATCACTTGAACCTGAACATTGGTGATATCAGGTACAGCATCTACTTTTAAGTGTTTTAACGAATAAAAGCCACCTAATGCGAGCAAAGTGGTCGCGATTACGATAAGAAGTCGATTGTGAAGTGAAAAATATACAATTTTAGTTAAAAATTCCATATCATTCTCCACCAAATGTATCTTTGAATAAAATTGCTTTTAGTTCAAAGGCACCTTTTGTAACAACTTTGTCTCCTTCTTGGATTCCTTTTTTCACTTCTGTATTATGATCTGTCGTAATACCTGTTTCCACTTCCAACCATCGAAATTGATTTTCCTTTTGTTCCACAAAAACAAATTTGCGATTTTGATAGGATTGAATGGCATAATCTGGTAATTGAAAACCTTTTCGTTCATTCACACGAAGAATGGCTTTGCCAAATAAACCAATTTTTGCCTTTCGATTTTGATTTTGAAAGACAACGCGAGCATGAACTGTACGAGATTCAGGGTCTACTTTTTCACCGATATGTTCCAATTTTCCTGGAAAAATAAGGTCTGGGTATGCGTTTAAGTGAACGTTTGCAGAAAGTCCTTCAGATAAATACTGTAAGTCATTTTCGTAAATTTTTGCTTGGAACCATAAATCAGAAAGATTGGCAATTGTTGTTAAGATTTGATTTCCATTGATGATAGAACCAGGGATAGCATTCCTTGATAGAGCCAAACCAGACTTAGGTGCATAAACAATGTATAAACCAGAGGAATGATTGTCGATGGGTAAACCATTTGCACGTAAAGCTTCTTCGGCAGAATTTTTTTCTGACTCAATGACTCGTAAATTTGCTTCTGCATCAATCTGTTCTTGTTTTGCTGCCAAATTCATTTTTACAAGTGAACTAATTCGTGATAAATTTTGTTCTGCCGCATGAAACTTTGATTTGGCTACGAGATAATTAGATCTGAGTTTGGCAAGCTCAGGGGAATCAATGGTCGCCAGTTTTTGACCTTTTTTGATGAAATCCCCTTCCACAAAATGAACTGATGTGACTCTTCCTGATATCCTTGCTGGCACATCCATGATTTGATCAGGTACAGCTTCTGTTTCACCCAAAAGTTCTATTTGTGTATGGATCGTTGTTGATTGTATTGTCTCCGATTCCATTGTGATTTCCTTTCGTTGTTCTTTTGTGAGTTCTAATAAGTCTTCCGTGTGATGACTTGCGATTTCCACAATTTTTGTTTGGCGTGTGAACCAAAAATAAGAAGCAGAAAGAATGATGATGATAGAAAATAAAAAGATCTTTGTATTTTGGTTCATTGTTGGATTTCCATTGATTGTGTCGGTAAACCGAGTACTCGAATGAGTTCGATTTGTGAAATTTCATATTCAGACTTAGTATTGAGGTAATTTAATTTAGTTTGCAGAAGGATTCTTTGATGATTGATTGCATCAATGATTTTGATTTTACCAAACTGGATGGCTTCTTGTAAGTTTTTTAAATCAAATTCAGCTCTTTGCATTTTTTTTTCATCATAAAGTTGGATTTCATCGGAAAGAGTTAAATAGTTGGTTAAGGCAAACAACACTTCTTGTTTGACATTTCTGGAAACAGATTCTTTTAATTCTTTAGATGATTCAATATTAGAAGCGGTGATCATGGATTCCCCTTCATAATCTCTCCAAATCATTAGTGGTAGTGTTACCATTCCACCTACTACACGTTCGTTGAAGCCATCATTTTGCGCAAAGGCACCTAAACTGACATTGGGAATTTTTTGTCTTCGCACTTCATTGTGTCGAAGTAAAGCGAGTTCAATCTCTTTTTCAGTTAAAAAGATTTCTGGTCTATATTGGTAAGCAATTTTTACCAATTCCGATTTTTCCTTGGGTAGGTCCGAAGGAATTTTCCAATGGAAACTAGTTTCTTCATGGGAATCGATTGGATATCCAAGTAAAACTTCTAATTCGGATTTTGCATTTTCGAATTGGCGATGAGTTTGATTCCATATTTTGAAGATACGAATCTCTTCTGATTCAGAAAGTGATTCATCAATTCCTGGAGATAAACCTTCGTTGATTCGTGCTTTGGAAATCTTTTTTAATTCCTTCACTAATTGTAAACTATTGTTACTATTCTCTTTTTCAAGATATAGATAACGATACTTGGTTAGTTTCTTTAACGCTTCGAATTCTAAAATTCGTTTGACGGACTCCAAACGAAACACTTGTGATTTAAATTCTTCATCCGCAATTTGGATGGCAATTTCTCTTTTGCCATTGGTAAATATTTCTTGGTTTACCATGACTTGGAAATTATTTGCTGTACTTGGACTAGAACCCAATATGGAACCTGTCGAATCTCCATTCCGGTTTGCCACATAACCAGAAAATGTGGGGTTCGATGGAAAATAATAAGAAGCAATTTTTTTCCTACCCAAAATTTCCTTGAGTTTAATTTCTTCCAATCGAAAGTCTGGATGACGATAAACGATGCATAAACTCAATTCAAAGATTGAATCTGAATTTTGGCATTTTAAATTGGTATCTTTTGCATTTCCATTTGTATTCCATATGAGTAAAAAAATACAAAGGGCAACAAAGGATTTTGATTGATAAAAATGATAAAACTTTTTTAAAAACATGGAACCCTCCCATGAATGAATCACAATCAGAATTCTCTGAGGATAAACTAAGAGTATATGGATTTGGGGGGTCTGAAGTGGTAGTGAGAGACTATGTGTTTGGGGATTTGGATTTCGTTCGGTTCATAATAGAATTTATGAAGTTGGACAAGAACATGAGAAAGGTATAAATCCCAAGTAATAGAGACAATCAGATTACAGGGACAAGAGATACAAACATGGTCAGAATGTTCCCCGTCTTCCCCTAAATCGTGATCAGTATCCAAACCTAACGTATGATCCAAAAAGGAATAGGGACAACCACTCTCAGGGGAACCTAAGGCACCACAGTTGATTTCATTGTCCACCAAACGTTGGTAGATAAAATGAGAAGCAAATACGAGGACAAAGCCAAAGAGGAAAATTTGTTTTCCTAATTGTATCTGTTTCTCAATTGCCTTCATAGGTTTAGTAAAACGATATGATTTCCACTGACTTTTGCAATCACTTATCTAAATCGAGTGGGGATAAAGTTGGTAACTTTGTTGCCTTGAAATTTGAAGGGAACAAGATCAGTTCTCATGGCGACTCAAAATCCCCTTTGGATACCTTCTCAATCTGCTACCAATCTCAGTCGTTTCCAAACTCACTTGGAACAAAAATTCGGGAAACCTTTATCTGATTATTCCTCCCTCCATTCCTTTTCCGTTTTAGAGTTTGAATCGTTTTGGATGGAATGGCTCACGTATTCAGGAATTCTTTTGCATCAAAAACCAAAAAAAACTTTGGAACGAGGAGAACATTTTTCCAATTCCAAATGGTTTCCTGGTGCGACTTATAATTTTGCAGAAAATTTATTGGAGAAGGGAAGTTTTGATGCGGAAGCAATTGTATTTTATAGAGAAGATGGATCCGTAGAGCGAATTACCTATCAGGAATTAAAACGTGAAGTGAAAAAACTTCAAAAACACCTAATTTCGTTAGGTGTCACAAAGGGAGACCGAGTCGTAGGATTGGTTCCCAATGCACCGATTGCAACCATAGGTATGTTAGCAACTACTTCGTTAGGTGCGATATGGGCAAGCGCTTCTCCTGACTTTGGTGTGAAAGGAATTTTGGATCGATTTGAACAAGTATTACCAAAAGTTTTAATCTCCGTTGAGTCATACTTTTTCAAGGGAAAACAAATCTCTATCGTGGATACATTAGAAGAAGTCACGAATGCTTTGGCATCGAATCCAAAATCTGTTTTCAAGCAAACCATTGTATCTGATTTTATCAAACCATTATCGGATTTTGGAAAGATCAAATATCCATTCCGTTATCAAACATTGCCTAGATTGGAAGGGGATGACCCCATTTCCTATACATCCATTTCTTTTTCGGATCCAGTGTACATCATGTTTTCTTCGGGGACAACGGGTCTTCCCAAATGTATAGTGCAAGGTGGTGGCGTTTTAATCAATCATACCAAAGAACTTGCGTTACACTGTAATCTTTCAAAAGGGGATCGGTTTTTTTATTACACAACTTGTGGTTGGATGATGTGGAATTGGTCCCAATCTGTATTGGCATTGGGTGCAACTTTGTACCAGTTTGATGGGAATCCATTGTATCCTTCTTGGGAAACCCTATGGAGTATGGCCGAAAAAGAATCCATCCACGTCTTCGGAACAAGTGCCAAATACTTATCCGTATTGGAAGAAGAAGGTATTTCTATAAAATCCAAATATGCACTACCAGATTTAAAAGTGATTCTTTCGACTGGTTCTCCATTACCCGTTTCAGGTTTTGAATATGTGTATGAAAAAATCAAAACAGATGTACAACTTTCCTCTATCTCTGGTGGAACCGATTTAAACGGTTGTTTTGCTTTGGGAAATCCCAACTTACCAGTGTATGCTGGTCAAATTCAATGTAAAGGTCTAGGGATGGACGTACAAGTATTTGACGATATGGGAAAATCAGTGGTGGGAGAAAAAGGAGAACTCGTTTGCCCCACACCGTTCCCATCGATGCCACTCTTCTTTTGGAATGATGAATCCGGCGCGAAATACAAATCTGCTTATTTTGAAACCTATGATAATATCTGGTGCCATGGTGATTTTGCATCGATTACAGAAGAACAAGGTGTGATCATTTACGGAAGGTCTGATGCCACTTTGAATCCTGGTGGTGTGCGCATTGGAACAGCTGATATTTATTCGGTAGTATCCAAAATTTCAGAGATCAAAGATTCGGTGATCATCGGGCAAGAATTCAAAGATGATGTCCGAGTAGTTTTGTTTGTGGTATTAGCAGAAGGAGTTTCTTTGGAGGAAGGATTGATCAAAAAAATCAAAGAACAAATTAAAAAAGAAACTTCCCCAAGGCATGTTCCTGCAATCATTCTGACCGTTCCTGAAATTCCATATACAGTGAATGGCAAAAAAGTAGAAATCGCCGTTAAACAAACAGTAGCTGGTTTAGAAGTGAAAAATAAAAATGCTTTAGCCAATCCAAATGCACTTGATTTTTTTAAAAATAGAAAAGAATTGATGGAATGAAATTTTCAAAGTTTCCGCTAATCTCTTTTCTCATCGTCTCTCTTTTTTTGACTCCTTTGGTGGCAGAAGAGGAAAGTTGGAAAACTTGTTTACAAACCCATTGTCTAAGCTTTCGGTTACCTTCTGCTTGGTATCTAACCAACCGAAGGTCCAATGGTCAGACAACAAAATTAGATCACTTCCGAACAAACGTTTTAAAAGATGGACTGGGGCGTGATATCATCCCAGCACTCGTGATCCTATTTAAAGAATCGGACACCAAACAAATATTAAATCCTATTCTCTTTCATGTAGAATCAAAAAAATTCATTTTAGTTACAAATATTAAGGAATATTACAACTTACAAAAATTAAACTCGGAACCAGAACAGGAAGTATTTCAGTTTTTGGGAATGGTTGGCAGCTTTCAGGATAAAGAAGACACTGTCATCCAACATTATATCACAACGACAAACGATACATTTGGAATCACAGTCATCGTTACTTGTTTAGAATCTGTTTATCCACAAATCGAAAGAGACATCAAAGTTTTTTTAAGTTCTTTAAAGTATGAAAAAAGAATTTCACCTTGGAAGTTTTCTTCTCTCAGTGAACAAACGAAAAAAGCAAAAGAGTTGGAATTAAGTGCCCAGTCTCGATTGAAAACAAAACATGTGGATCAAATCAGTACTGCGCTAGAGGAATTGGATGATGCTTGTGAATTGGGGGTTTTGAGTTCCTGTGAGTTGTTTTCCAATTTAATGAATCTCGGGCGTTAGTCGCTTACGACTCAATTCTATTATTTTTTATTTTCCAATGACTGATTGGAAAATTCCAAAGTTTACCTTTGGTTTTTTTGCATCTTTTGAATGTATTCAGCCAATGCATCGATCTCATGTTTGCGCATATGGGAATATGCTTTCATATAAGTGCCTGGAATTCCATTTTGAATGGTTTTGGCGATTGCTTGTTTGGATGATCCATAAATGTAAGTGGATACATCTTGAAAATTAGGTATCCTTGCATCTTTTAATAACGAGGCTCTTGACCCTCTGCCGTTTCCTTCTGGCCCATGGCAAGAGATACAACCATTTTGAATGTACATAGCTTCTGGAAATGGTACGGTGATTGCTTTCGGTGGTGGAGGTTCTTTTTTGGTAGAATCGTTTTCTGAATTACAATGAATCAAGATAAAACAAAACATGATGGAAAAGAAATATTGGATCATGGGGGATCGGAGAGCAAATGAAAACTTCTGTGTCAAATGAGTTACTTCTAATCGCAATAGATTGGTACCGCAGTTAAGTCAAGATTATACTTTTGGGACAGATAACATAAGACAATCGTGCGACCTGGGGCAGCTAGTGTGTTGTTATAATAAATAACTTCTCCAATATTTCCTGAAAAGAAAATTGTTTCAGATGAATCTGATCCTAAATAAAGATCACTTGGTGTGAAGGTTTTACTTGGATCTGTAGAGATTGTTTGGTTCAAACCACTGGAGAAAAATGAAAAATTTACCCCACTCTGATGTTCAAAAGTGACAAGGTAGGGAAAGTAAGTGAGGTTAAAGTTGATGGAGCTAGAACCAATGATGCCTTCGGATATTTTCCCCATTCGGAATATATTTCCATCAAAATAATAAGATACACCACTATTTGATTCAAAGATAGGTCCGTTGGTTAAAAAACTTCTAGTAAGAACAAAAAACATTGTCGAATTATTGGAAGGGATTCCTGGTGCACTCAGTCGCTTTAGATTCTGGGAACTATCAAAATTCACAGCAGGTTTCCCTCCGATTCCCACATTATTATAGGAAGGTGGGGTTCCAGCCACAAAGGATGCTCCATTCCCACTTCGGTCTTGCCAATTGGAGACTGTAGAAAAATTACTTAAGTTGGAAAAACTATCGGCACCTAAGTGAAGTTTTAAACTGCTTGCTGCAGGGTTTACATTCCAAGTGGATACTTGCCTAGGATCAAATCCTGACATCGACTGGATTTCGTTAGTGGAAAGAGCTCTGTTGTACACAAGGACTTCATCGAGTTGGCCATTGAATCCATTGGCTAAGTCAGACCTAATTCCAATGGTAAAAACACTTGGATCTGCGTCCCAAGTGGATTTGGTTTGAGAGGTCAGTTTGACACCGTTATGGTAAATCGTTGCTGCATATGTACCGGAAGGTCCTTCAAACACCCCACAGAGGTGATTCCAAACATTTTCATGGTGATAATAAAACTCTTCCACGTCATTTGCAAAACCAGAGAAAAAATACTTTGAACTTGTAAGCCCTGCACCTAACGCAATCATACGATCCGTCGTTGTTGGTCCAATGCTCAACATCGTACCAGGGTTCAGAAGTGAGGTTTTGTATTGCACACAAATCGTACGAGGTTGGAATTTTTTCGGAAGTGGTGAAGATGTCGTTGTGACAGTTATATAAGAACTTCCATTGGTATTCAATGCAGAAATGGCATTTCCATATTTATCGACAACTAGACCTGCTCCCATATTGGTACTGGGATTTCCAAATCCACTGACATCTTGGAAGTCTTTGTTAAAATCGAAACGAGCGACAAGTCCCATGGGAATTTGTGCGGAAAGGATTCTTACTTCCTTTGCAGAAAGAGCTTTGGAATAAATTCTAAGTTCGTCTAATTTTCCACCAAAGACATGGCCAGGGAAAGTCATAAACCGACCTAAATACAAATCAGTACTTGGCTGTGTATCCAAACCGCTGATGTCATCTGGGCCTACCACTTCATTTCCATTCACATAGAGATACCCATAGGTTCCGTCAAAAGTACCACAAACATGTGACCAACGGTTGAGTGGTAATGCATACGTGGGAGTTGGATACATTTCATTGGCACCCACTTGACCAAACCGCAGTTTGAGGTTACCTGTAGGTGACTCACGATACATTCCTAAAATGAATTCTGTATTGGAGGAATGATCACCATACGCCACAAGTGGTGCATTATCACCCATATTCGGGTAACGTTCAGGGTTTACCCAAATACAAATACTTCTTGGATGGCGACCAAGCGGTAAACCTGTGGAAGACCCACTTAGGTAGCCACCAGAACCATATTCAATTCGATACGAAGTATTCGGGACACGATTGATTCCTGGAGCAGGATAGGTTTGTCCACCGTAAGCAGCCAAAGAGCTACCGACAGGACCTTGAGTCACTGTGTCATTGGTGAATTGGTAATGCGCTAAGAGTTGAAAAGGCCTTGCCGAATAAGAATCACCCACAAGAGAACTATCTGCATTTTTCGCCAGATCGTTTATTTCCCCTTCATTCAGTTCTCTATTGTAAAAACGTAAGTCTGCAAGCCGGCCTGGAAAATAGAAAGTCGCACCTGATGAAACTCCAATGGTTAAATTTCCTGTTGCAGGACTTGTGGTTAGGATTTTTTGGAACACTAAATTTCCATTTACGTACACTTTGTACACATCGTTACTATCTACTGTTAAACTTAGATGGGTCCAAAGGTTCGGTATGATAGAAAAATTCGTAGGTTCTGGAGGTAACCCTCCTCGGTATACTGCGAGTTGGTCGTTTGCATCGATAAAGAGACCATGTCCATTACTAGTATAATCACCATTGTAAAATAAAACTTTTCCTACACCGGCATTAGAGCCGTCCCATAAAATCCAACCAGCCATTGTGATTTTATTCACCGACGAACTAGGAGAAGGTGCTTGTCCTGCATTCCCGTTAGAAGTAGTTGCGGCTCCATTGGTTTCTCCAAACCTACCATTTCCAAAACCTGGACTCCCCACAGCAGTGATGGTTTGGCTATTTTTGAAATTGAGTATCGAACCATTGAGCGGGTAATAGGCGAGTAAGTCAGGTGTATTTAAGGTACGTAACGTATGACTGGTTCCAAATACAATCACATCTCCCAAGTTTGTGATGTATTTTGGAAAGGCTATATTTGCATTGATTCCATTGCCATTCGTGACTCCCAGATTTCCAGAGCCTGCAACAGTGATCACTTCCCCTGTGACACTATGGATCCTTCGGATGCGGTGGTTTCCATAATCAGCTACATACAAATAAATCCCATCGGAAGTGATTCCATGTGGAGTATCGAAGGCGGCTTCGGTTCCCGTGGCATCAACATAACCACTCGTAGGATTCCCTGCAAGGATCGTTGTAACACCCGTATTTTTATGAGTTTTAGTGATAGAGTGTGTTCCTAAATTGGTTGTATAAAGATAATCGCCAATGATGGTGATTCCTTCTGGAAAATTGATATCACCACCAGAGACAAGTGTGGTAACTTCTCTGGTGCTCAGTTTGATCACTCTGATGGCAGAATTATTTCGATCAGCGATATACAGTTTTTGATCATCAATCAAAATCCCTGCAGGGGAAGAAAAACGAGCCGCTAACGGGTCTGTTGAATCAACTAAAGCATTTGTAGGATATAGAACAGAATCATCTCCCGCAAAAGTTTCCACAAAACCTGTGCTAATGAGGACTCGTTTGATGCGATTGCCTAACGTTTCTGTCACATACAAATAGGTTCCATCGGTAGTGATTCCCTTTGGTAAACTAAACGTACCACTCGCTCCCGAACCTGGTGTATTCCCCGCGGCTCCATTTCCTGCGAGCGAAGAAACAGTGGAAGTCATTGGGTTAAAAATTCTAATTTTATGATTTCCGGAATCAACAATATAACCTTTGGTTCCATCATAGGTAATACCACTGATATCATTAAACGAAGCTGTTCCGGCACTTCCATCAGCCGCCCCACTTGTCACTTGTCCAGCAGCAGTGGCTATTTCTCCTCGGTAATAATGAATTTGAATGGGAGCTTGTTTTTTAGCACCGATTGCATTGCCATAGCGATACCCTGCGACACAATTCACAGCTATGTTTGTGATATTGGCACCTAACACCGTCCCTGATACATCGGATTGAACGGCACAAACAAATCCTGGTGGTTCTTGTGTGATTTGGACTTCGTAACTAGTCCCACTGGCAAGAGCAGTGGCAAAAGCAATGGGAGTCGAAGTAGCACCAGACGGCACATTGATTGCATCTACTCCATTTGTGACCGTAAGTCCCGTTGGCAGGTTTGCAGAACTTGTGATGGTTCCACTCATATTGTAATTATCGACGTTACAGGAAATCGAAATATTGGTCACAGGAAGGTTTGCCACAGTGCCCGTTGGGTTTGTGATATTACAAGTTTGCCATGGGTTTTGAGGAGAGGAAAGTACGCTTACCGTATAATTGGTACCAGTTGGTAAGGCGGTATTGAATGTAAATGTACCGGTGCTAGCAATAATTAGGTCATCACCACCATTGATTTGTAAGACGAAGGTATTGGAACCAAAAGGAGTGGTGAGTGTTGCAATCGTTCCCCCAACCGTGTACACATTGGGTTGGTAATTGACACTGAGTACGTCACTTTGTGCTAAATTCACCTTACACATTCTCGCTTTTACGTTTTCACTCACACCAGGAGTTGGGAATACATAATTCCCTAGAGTTCCCGTATTGCAAGTGTTTGCTGCTCCGCCACAGTCTGGGTCGGCAGGAACACCTACCGCAGAAGTATGACAAACCCAGGTCGAACCTGTTGTTGTGGTACTAAAACTTACGTTTTGTCCAGAATCCAATAAAGATCCTGTGGCGACACTAGGGGTTGGTGTTGCGACTTTCAAAGTATAAGAAGAAGTGACCACTTGTGATTCCACCCAACCCACTTTGCAATGAATGGCTTTGATCACCGCTTGCGTATTGTCTGTTAAGGTTACTGTTGCTGTAGTACTCGTTCCTGAGGCACAAGTGGGATCGGCTTGCGCTCCGTTTCCAAGAGTGTAACGGTATTCGGATCCTGGGATTAACGTAGAAAGGGTGACGGTTCCATCGTCATTGAAAACAGAACCACTCACTGGTGAAAAACTTGGTAACGTTAAACTGCAATTGAGAACAGCATTGGACATATTGGCCACAATGCCTGAATGGGTCGCACCAGACGTGATCGTACACACTTGGTTAGGCGGATTTGCACTCACCACAATTTGATAGTCCACTCCACCTGGGATCGTACTTCCAAAGGTAAATGTGGAAACACCAGGGTTCACAGTCACTGACTGAGTGGCAAACGCAGGTGATCCACCAGTATGGACTAAATCTAAGGTAACCGCTCCACCGAGTACGCTTGTGGTGGTTCCGCCAGGACTCGATACAGAGCCACCTACTAAGAATGCATTGGAACAATTGACCGCAAACGTAGTGGGTCCATTTCCAACCGTAACCGAACTTGATACGGGTGTACACACACCCGATGTGATCACACCACCCGGATTGTCGACTGTGACCGAAAACGTTCCTCCACTCAAATACATTCCGGGAAATGCAAACGTTCCATCTGCGGTTACATTGATTTGGTTAGAACCATCTAACGTGAGTTTGAGTTCATTACCAACTGTCAGTGTTCCTAAAATCCCAATGACCTGGGCACTTACGACAAAGGAATTGGTCGTACAATTGATGGTCACAGCAATTGGAGTTGTGGTCATGGTTCCGTTTGTCACAACAGGAGAGGTGATGGAACAAGTTTGGCTAGGGTTTGTGGGTTGGCTTGCTATACTAAAATTATAAGTCTCTCCTGCGGGAAGGGGAGGGAATGAAAAACTAGCGCTATTGACATTGATGATATCGGTTCCAGCACCTGTGATATTCTGTAATTGCAGGCCATTGCCAGAAAGACCTGTTACCGTTCCACTGATGAGATACAAGGCATCCCCGCAGACCACTTGAATGCCTTCAATGTTTCCACTTAAGACGGTTCCTTGGCCTGAGGATACAATACAGTTTTGGATGGGAGAAGAAGGTGGAGTTTTGACATTGACATCATAGCCCGCACCCGAGTTGATTTTTCTCGTGAACGTATACGTCCCGTTAGAGGATATATCGATGACTTCTCCATTGTTTTCCATTTGGAGACCTGTTCCCAAAAGTCCCGAAACTTGGAAGGAAACAGAATAGGACAAAGTATTGGCTTGGAGGAATCGAAAGGTGGTAAAAGTTTCGAGGAAAGAGCGGTTGATCGAAGGAAAAGAACATCCAAAGATCGGGAGGACCAAAACCAAAACCATCCATTTCTGGATTTGCAAACCTATGTTTTGGCCAAAGAATAATTTCCCCATCTTCATTTCTATCGAATCATAACAGTTAGGAATCGAATTCGTCTAGAGAAAATCGAATTTTTTCTGGGAATCTGCACAAAGCATTGTGGGTAATCCGAAACCTTGTCAAAAAATTTAGGAAATGCAATCGAGAGAACCCCAGTTGGTCGTAACCGATTCCCTGCCTCCTTAATTTTGTCTCATTGGTACTTTAGAGAAGCCCCTTAGATTGCAAAAATTCTGGATTGTAAATTTTGGATTGGTATTTGGTTCCTGTGTCACATAAAACAGTGACGATGGTATGACCTCTACCTAACTCTTTTGCGATTTGAAAGGCAGCGGACAAATTGATCCCAACACTTCCTCCCATAAAGAGTCCATCTTCCTTCAGCACTTTTTGTAAGATCTGTAAGGCTACTTTGTCGTGGATACGAATCGCATCATCGGCAGGCATTCCTTCCATATTGTTTGTGATCCTACCTTGTCCAATTCCTTCAGTGATGGAAGAACCTTCGATGGAAATTGTACCGGACTTAACAAAAGAATAAACTCCTGAACCATAAGGATCTGCAACGACACATCGAATTTTTGGATCTTTGGATTTGAAATACAAGGCAGTGCCAGCATAGGTTCCACCAGTTCCAATGGAGGTTGTCCAAACATCAATTTTGCCTTGGGTTTGGTTCCAAATTTCAGGACCTGTGGTTTCAAAATGTGCCTGTCTATTGGCAAGATTATCAAATTGATTGGCCCATAGGGAATTGGGTGTTTCTTTAGCAATTCGTTCCGACACTCGTACATAATTTCCTGGATCAGAATACGGAACTGCAGGAACAAGAATGACTTCGGCACCTAACGTGCGCAACATTTCGATTTTTTCTTTGGATTGGGTTTCTGGAATCACGATGATGGTTTTGTAACCTTTGGCATTACAAATATGAGTGAGACCAATGCCTGTGTTTCCAGCAGTCCCTTCCACAACCGTTCCTCCTTTTTTGAGAAGGCCTTTTTTTTCTGCGTCTTGGATGATGTATAAGGCAGCTCGATCTTTGACGGAACCACCTGGATTTAAGAATTCTGCTTTTCCCAAGATTTCACAGCCAGTTTCTTCACTCAAAGAACGAATGCGAATGAGCGGTGTATTTCCAATCGTATCAATAAATCCATTTCTAATATCTGTTTTCATGAGAATGAACTTGACTCCTTTCTATTAGACATCAATTTCCAAGTTTATGTATAAGTCCTTTCGGCAGTGGTTTGCTCCTGCCAAAGCAATTCCACAAAAATCAGAAGAAGAGATTCAAACTCTTTATCCAAAATATCGTTACCGCGTACTCGAATCAACTTTCATTGGTTATACGGTCTACTACCTCACTCGAAACAATTTTTCGCCAGTTTCAAAAGAAATTGGTGAAGCTTTGTCTTATTCCAAATCCGATATTGGTGATATTTTAGCCGTCACAGCCATCACCTATGGAATTGGAAAATTTTTTATGGGTGCATTGTCCGATCGTTCTAACCCAAAAAAATTTATGGCAGTTGGGTTATTACTCACAGCCATTTTAAATTTTTCATTTGGATTTGCGAATCATTATTGGGTTCATCTCATTTTGTGGGGAGCCAACGGTCTTGTACAAGGTATGGGTTGGCCTCCGAGTGGTCGTTCTCTTGGGCACTGGTTCTCCGTCAGAGAAAGAGGTACTACGTTTGCATTTTGGAATATTGCACATAATATTGGAGGAGGGCTTGTTGGTGTTATCGCCTCTTATGCTGCATTAAAAAATGGATGGCAATATGCTTTTTTTGTACCAGGTGTCATCGCTCTTATCGAAAGTTATATTGTATTCACTCGGCTTGTAGACACACCTCAATCGGTGGGACTTCCTCCAGTGGAAGTCTATCGAAATGATTTCCCACCGGAAGAAAAAGAAGATCATGAAAAAGAACTAACCACCAAACAATTGATTGTTGAACAGGTTTTGTTGAACAAATATATTTGGTTGTTTGCCATTATTAATTTTTTTGTTTACATCATTCGTTATAGTTTGATCGATTGGGGTCCCACTTATCTAAAAGAAACAAAAGGTACCGATCTGCTCGGTGGTGGATATTCCACATTGATTTTAGAATTTGGGGGAATTGGTTCTACTATACTCATGGGTTGGGTTTCCGATAAGTTTGATGGCAGAAGGGGGATGGTGAGTTTACTTTGTATCATTCCCATTTTTTTTGCGTTTGTAGGAATTATGCTCAATCCTCCTGGAAATATTTGGATCGACTATGCATTGTTTGGTTTGATTGGATTATTTATTTATCCACCGGTGATGTTACTCGGTGTAGCAGGCATGGACTTCACATCAAAAAAAGCGGTAGGCACGGCTGCCGGATTCATTGGACTTTTTGGTTCTCTTGGACGTACAACACAAGGTAAGGGTCTTGCTTTTTTATCCACACAGTATTCCTGGGACGTTGCCATTGGAGCCATTTTGGTTTCGACTCTCATTGCAATTTTCCTTCTGATTTTTAGTTGGAATTTACGACCACGTGGGTAAATCAATTGACGAACCAATGTTTTTGATTCAAATTTACGAGTTATGAATCTAGGCAGAAAGATCGCAATTGGAATCATCGGGATCATCGCGATCCCACTTGTGTTGGCAATATTTTTACCCTCTAGCTACCAAGTGGAACGTTCCATTGACATAGGAAAACCAGCAAACGAAGTGTTTGCTTTCATCCGACTTTTGAAAAACCAAGACCAGTACAGCGTCTGGGCAAAACGAGATCCCGAAATGAAAAAAATCTTCCAAGGGGAAGACGGAACCGTTGGTTTTGTTTCTCGTTGGGAAAGCCAAGTGAAAGATGTTGGTGTAGGCGAACAAGAGATCAAAATGATCAACACGGATGCTTTGGAGATGCAAACCGAACTTCGGTTTTTCGAACCATTTGAAGGAACAGAAAGAAGTTATATGAAAGTGTCTTCTTTAGATCCTAAAAAAGCAAAGGTCATTTGGGGATTTGATGGTTCCATGCCGTATCCATTTAATTTGATGTTACTTTTTATGAATTTTGAAGAGATGATTGGAAATGATTTTGAAGAAGGTCTTTCCAATTTGAAATCAGTATTGGAAAAATAAGGAAATTTATTTCATTTGAACAAACAGAATATCTATTGGCAACTTTATCAAGATGATCCTATACTCAAACCTGGATTCCCTTCTCCGATCTTAGCGGATCCTAGTTTTTTATTTCCTGAGACTTGCCCAGACGGCCTTTGGCATTTATTTGCGCACAACATCTTTGGTGTGTTAGAGTACACTTCCGAAGATGGAATCCAATGGAAAAAAAAGAAGTCTATCGTTCGGAATGCGATGCGACCTTTTATCTACCAAGAAGATGGAACCTATTATTTGTATTATGAAAAATACAAATTTTTACATGTGCTCATGTCTTGGTTTCCTTACCGAAAATGGAAATCTAGAATTGAAGTGATGACGAGTAAAGACCTCGTTCGTTGGTCAAAACCTAAAACTGTCATTATCCCCAAATTTCCCTTTCATAAAGATCCAAATTTTGGTGAATCGGTTAGTAATCCATGCCTTGTTAAATTTGGAGATAAGTACAGAATGTACTTTTCTTCTTCCCTTGTGATAGTTCCCGATTGCGGATTTTGTGAACCAAAGTACATTACAGTGGCAGAAGCAAGTTCTCCTCTAGGACCATTTTCTTATTTTTCAGATCCCATTCTTTCTCCTAGTGATATGGATCCATTTTGTAATTTAGGCGCGGGATCAATCAAAGTGATTCCATGGAAAGGAAGATACTTAGGATTTCAAAATGGAATTTTTTGGAACCCAGTGCGTAAGGAATCTTGTTCGGCGATTTTATTTTTGCAAAGTGAAGATGGAATCCATTTTGAACGGATCAACCAAACACCGATTCTTGGACCAACGGGCCGAGGTTGGAAGGCAAGCCATGTCTATGCTTGTGATGTGAAGTATTCCGAAGCCGAAAATATTTTTATCCTCTACTTCAATGCAAGAGACAAAGCTCATTGGACAAAAGGGAAAGAAGCGATTGGTCTTTTTGTTGGTAAAGTAGAAGAAACCAAAGGGAATTCTAAATCTGAATCGAAGGCAAACTCCAAATCGAAGTTAGGTTCACAATCAAATCGGAAATTTGGTTCAAAGTCCCAAAAGAAATCCAAAACGAAACCCAATACAAGTTCCAAATCTAAGGTGACAACAAAGTCAAAAGATTCTGCAAAAAAGATTCCATCAAAACCAAAACCAAAGAAGTCTAAATCCAAATGACAAAATCACTGATTGGACATTCCAAAGACCTTGGCGACAATTTCATCATCCGTAGGGTATTACCTGCGTTAGAAAAACGTTCTGTTGGTCCGTTTGTCTTCTTTGATCATTTTGGACCTGTTCCTGTTGTGACAGGGGAAGAACTTGTTGTACGGGCCCATCCCCATATTGGCCTTGCTACCATCACTTTTTTATATGATGGAGTGATCACACATAGAGATAGTTTGGAAGTGGAGATGGACATTCGTCCAAACGAAACCAATTGGATGGTTGCTGGCAATGGAATCGTACACAGTGAACGTTCGAAATTTGATCCCAAATACGAGGTGTTAGAAGGGATCCAAACGTGGATTGCCTTACCCAAAGAAAAGGAATCAATGGATCCTAGTTTCCAACATCTTTCGGAATCGGAGATTCCTGTATGGAAAGAAAATGGGGTCACATTGCGTTTATTAGGTGGGAAGTTTTTAGGATTAGAATCCAAAGCAGTAGTACATTTCCCTCTATTTTATGCAGACATTGAAGTGAATCGGGACGGAAATACCGTATCCTGGCAACTTTCCCTGGAAGAGGAAGCAGGTCTCTATGTGTCGCGAGGTGCTATTGAATCAAATGGAGAATCTTATACCGTAGGTTCTATGATCTTATTCGAAAAAGGATCTAAGGTAACATTCACTGCGAAACAAAACAGTCGTTTGATGTTACTCGGAGGGGAACCTCTCAAAGAGAAACGTCATTTGTATTGGAACTTTGTTGCAACAAGCCAAGAATTGATCGATGTCGCAAAAGAAAGATGGGCAAAAGATGAGTTCCCAAAAGTTCCAAAAGAAACGGATCGGATTCCTTTACCCAACTCAAATTAAATTTTTATTTTAAAGCATCCGCAGCTTTTTTGTATTCTTCTGCCTCTGCTCTAAATTCTTTTGCAAGATTCAAATTGTGTTCTTTGAATTTTGCAGCGGAAACGACTTTTCCACCTTGATTGATGGCCATTCTCTCGTGACGTTTTGCGTTTTCTTCTTTTTCTTTTGCCATCGCATTCAAATACGTGCGCGCCGCTTGCTTACTTTCTGGAGTATTTGCTTCTTTTATCATCAAATTCTCAAGTTCAGACAAAGCAAACAACGAAGTTGATGCTAACACAAGTAAAATGGAAATTATTTTTTTCATAGAATCCTCTCTATATCTCATTATATAGATTTTTAAGAGAAGTCAATAGTGGAATGATTGATATTTTACCATATCGGTTCCAGCGGACATAAATGCTAACTTTGTCCCTGGTGCTGCGTAGGCGTTTACGGTTTCAGCAAAGCCTGTTGCAGTGACAAAAAATGTTTCTCCTGTTCCCACGTTTCTTTGTAACTCAGGAAAATAAATGGATCCAGAAACGGTAAAAAAGATTCCAAAACAGTTTGGTTCACATAACGAAGTCAATGTAAAATTTTGAGCTTGGTCAAACTCCCAGGATTCTAATCTAAATTTATCATTGGATGTAAAAAGATAACGAGGGAATGGGTGATAACCAATGAGTTGTTTTTCTAATTTTTCTTCCCCTTTTGATTTTTCAAAATTCAAAACAGAAAGTGCTTTTTCTAAATGTAATTGCCTTGGTTTGCCATCATCTCCAATCCTTCCGTAATCGTACACTCGGTACGTGGAGTCGGAGGATTGTTGTACTTCCAAAAGAACGACACCACCACCAATGGCATGAATGGTTCCTGGATTTAAAAGAAAAACATCTCCCACTTTGACAGGCCATCTTTTTAAAACAGATTCACCTAGGTTTTGTTTTACGAGAGATTCGTATTCGTTTCGGTTTGTGTGAATGTCAAAACCTACTACCAGTTCTGCACCAGGATCGGCGGACAAAACGTACCAACATTCTTTTTTCCCTTTGGACTGAGGATCATGCTTGTTCGCATAATCATCGTTAGGGTGAACTTGGACAGATAGTTTTTCTTTGGCATCGATAACTTTGACAAGTAGGGGTAAACCAACATTGGCAAAGGATTTTCCAAGCACTTCGTTTGGTGCTTTTTGGATGAGTTCTGTGAGAGGTAGGTTTAAAAACTCTGGATTTTGGATGGGAGAGATGTCGTTTCCATAAACAGAAACTTCCCAGGACTCACCAATGGGTCCTTCGGGGATGGAACGTCCAAATTCGGATTCCAGTTTCCTGCCACCCCAGATTTTTTCTTTGTAAATCGGGGAAACAAATACAATTTTTGGAATCCTCTCCATTGGTTTCCGTTTTAGACAGCGGTCTTTGTCCGTAAAGGGATATTTTTATGAACGAGTAACTTCACTCGAAGGAATTTTTTCTTAAAATGGGTAAATGAATCCGGTCGGAATTTAGAGAGATCAAATTCAAACACCTTCGAAGGGACAAGGGAGGAAACAGGAAACTCCACATTTAACTTACGGTAACCTTTATAACTTCCTCGGCCACTACAAGCGGGACAATGGGGGTCACTGCCCATGCAGTCGCGACAAACAATCCGCACGGTAAGAGGGATTACGGCAATCACGGGTCGCATGGTTTCCGATTCTTTTAGATCGATCACCAAATCATAATCAATGCCCGTGACCTTCCTACGATCTTTATTGCGAAATCCTTTTCTCATAAGACCCTTTTTGGCAAGGTCAATGATCCCTGTGGTAAATCGGACACGAGAGACGGGCAATACGATGGGGTGTTCTTCGAGTTTTCGTTTTAAAAAGGCTTTCGCATAATTTCTTTTAAACTCTTCATCATACTGTTTTCTCGAAACACCCGTGAGAATTTGGTAAGCATAATGGATGGATTGAAACTTAGCGTAGGATCCTGTAACAGGAATGTCGGGATGATAATGTTTGGCTAGCCGACGGAAAGAAGTTTTAATTTCTTCCGTCGTGGCACCAAAGGGAATTTCTAATACTTCGTAAAGGTTCGTGTTTTGCGGTGGCATTGTGTTACCAAATCCCACCTAATACCGATTAAGGTTCTTCGAAATCTCCACTCACAGAGACTTCCAAAACAGATTCAGAAACCATTTTTGCTTCTAATTTGCCTTTTGCTTGGATGTAACGGTCAATGGTTCTTGCCACTTCACGAAGTCTGTCCCGGTAAGCAGTTGCCAAACGAATTCTTTCCCAAGGGCTTTGGATTTTTTCCAATTCGTAGGTAAGGGTATTGTCATCGGCATTGGTGACTGTGCGAACAGAAAGTACAAGTCCTTTCACTCCACCAGCAGTGCTGTTTTTGAGTTCACGATATGTGGTGACAGGGTCTTTTCCTTTATCCGTAAGTGACTTACGTGACCAAAAGGAAAGTTCATCCAGTGAAAAACCACCACCTTCAGCACCACCGCCACCTTTCAGTTTCATCACAAAACGACTGTGCATGACATATCTTGGCTCGTAAGGAAGGTGAATCTCCCGTGCGTTTGTGACTTGTCCATAACGACTGTCTTTGATTTTTTTCTCAAAACTAAGGAATTTCACCTTTTCGTTGATCATGGCGTGGTAATCATCCACTTCCTTGCCAATTCGTTCTATTTTCTGCTGTTGTTTTGCATTATAGGGAATGAGTGCGATGCTTCCATCGGGATTCAATCTATGGGCATCTGCTTGGCTCACAGGTTCATTTTTTTCATCCGCGGCAAAAAGACCAACGGTGAAGAAGAAGGTAAAAATTAAGACAAACGAGGTACGCATACGAACTCCCTAGATAGTAGACTCTATATCTATTTTCGACTTTTGAAATGAAATCATTAATTTGTTAAAAATAAGGTTGAATAAAAAACGTAAAAACAGGAGCCTTGCGGTAGGTCTCCCATGGAAATAAATCTGAAAAAGAATGCAGACGCCTTTGTGATCAGCATTTCTGGAAGTTTGGACATTTACACTTCCTTGGATTTTAAAAACTTCCTCGAAACCAATATCCCAAACCAACCGTCCGCCAATCTGCACGTCATCATCAATTTAGAAAAACTCAACTACATTGACTCTTCTGGAATTGGAATGCTCATCAAACAGCTGAATTATGTCCAGGAATTGCAAGGAAAGTTCTCCATTGCCAATATGAAACCAGCCATTGAGAAGGTATTTAAGGTAGCAGGGCTTACGAGTTACTTCCAAACCATTGGCGAAGACGAATACCGCGAAAAATACGCGGTATAATCACTCAGTTTCATCCAAACGATTCTCCACCACAAACGCATCCCAAATCCCCCAAAAACGTCCGACAGAGTTTTGACTGGGGACTACCTCCACATGGATTTTGCCATCGGGGTATTCGGATGGTTCCAGAGGGATTTCCACAGGATTCTGAAACCCATGTGTCCTTTCCGTGAGAATCGACCGTTTTGGTTTCCCGTTCACGAAGATTTGTAATTTTCTTGGTTTGAACTTCGAACCTTTCAGTGGTCTGTATTTGGTTAAATCCAAATAGAGGTAAACAGTAGATTTTGTATGACCTGATTTTTCGAGTAAAAAGCGAAGTCCCGATTCTGGCACCATACGACAGATGGAATCTTGTAAACCCAAATGTGGCGCATCGGGTTCCAACTCATACGACTGGTAAATCGCCCAGGTTTTGAGTTCGGGAAACGTGGAGATGTCTTCTGGAAGCAAACCTTCTTCCAAACCAAATTCTTGTTTGGGAATTTTGGAATCATCGGCGAAGAGTGCACCAAGCGTTGATAAAAAGATTGCCGTAATGAGAAGGGTTCGTAGTTTCAATGGTAACACCTATTCCAAGTATCGGATTACGAGACAAGTCCCCCTTTGAAAATTATTCGTTCTTTAGAATCGATCCAAAATGAATTCCAAAATGGTTCCTCACTGACTTTGGGGAATTTTGACGGAATCCATGTCGGCCACCAAACACTTTTGTTACGGACTGTGGAAAAAGCAAAAGAACTGGGGATCCCTTCGGTGGTTGTCACGTATTATCCAAACCCGTCTGTAGTGCTCGGGAAAAAACCCAATTTTAAATACCTCTCTTCCGAATCAGAAAAAGAAGAACTCATTCGTGGGTTTGGAATTGATTATCTCATCGTTTTAGATTTTACTCTTACACTTTCCAAAATGACTGCTGAAGACTTTTTGGAACAAATCATGATGAACACCTTACATGCAAGACACATCGTGATTGGTTATAACCATTTTTTTGGTGCTGAGAGGAGGGGGGATTTTACCTTACTCGACAATAATAAAACTAAATATGGTTATACGGTGGAACTGCGAGAAGCAGTCTTAAAAAAAGACAGTAAAATTTCTTCCTCACTCATCCGAGGGTTTCTCGACAAAGGAGAAATGGAAGAAGCAAAAATTTTACTCGGACGAAATTATCATATCTCCGGAACTGTGGTGGAAGGTGCCAAACGTGGCCGAACCATTGGGTTTCCTACTGCTAATTTGCAAATACCAAATGATAAACTTCTTCCATCAGTGGGAGTGTATGCTTGTTTTGTGAAGATTGATGGAAAAGACCACAAAGGAATGGTAAACATCGGTTTTAATCCCACCTTTGATGGGTTAGGTTTGCATGTGGAAGTAAACATCTTCGATTTTGACGAAAATTGTTACGGCAAAGAAATTGAATTGGAGATGGTGAAAAAAATCCGAGAAGAACAAAAGTTCGATGGAATCGAATCTTTAAAAAACCAACTCAATCGAGACAAAGAAACAAGTTTGCGAGTTTTGCAGTTATAAGTTGAATTGGTCGCTTCGATAAACTCAGCGACCTTTGGATGTTAAAGTTTGATGATGTGGTACAATTTGCCTTTGCGTTTGATTTTGCCGAGGATGGAATTGTGATTGGATTCTTTTTCTAAGATGGCATCGAGAGAGGTTTTGGAAATGGCCCAGTCTTCTTTTAATTCATCAAAATAAAAACCACATTCCTTTTTCTCTCCATTTTTCATGAGGATGACATGTTTGTTTTTGGATTCCCCATCTTCCATAAGGACAAATCCAGGACCAGGAAACATCGGAATCAATTTGTCTTTGATTTTGATTTGTTTTTTGAAAGCCGGTATGTTCCGAAGGATGCGGTATGGTTTTTTCGGCAAAAGGAAATGTACACCTTCTAACACATAACAGATAAAAACATGTTTTCCTGGGGACGGTTTGATTGGATTTGTTTTTATCAAATTGGATGCGTTCTTCACTCTTTCGGTGAAGGATAAACTTATGCTTTTTTGATTGGAATCCGTTTCGCTTTGTTTTTGATTCACCAATCGCTTAGCAATTTTAGCGATTCGATTTTTTAGTGCCGAATTTAAAAATTCAATTTTATCTTCTGATTTGATTTTCTCTAAGATATGGTAAAGGGAATCAAATTCTCTTTGTTTGTATTCGTTTTTGATTTTAAATTTGAGGATTTCGGATTGGAGACGTTTGCTGCGTTGTAAAAAATAAGGAGACTCGTTTGTTTCCGAACATGTGATGAGTTTTTCTGATAAACTCACCAACTTGGTAATTTGTTCGTTCACTTGCCGATCCAAACTTTCTAAATGGATGAGTTCTTCTTCCAACTTGACTTTGGTTTGGAAGAACTCATCTGCATCCAGAATTTTTTTGGTGGGTTTCATTTGGGATCTTAGTTCGCAAACTTACGTTTTTTAATCGATAAAATGATTCCAACAGCTGTCATTGCCATCACCAAGTGTGATCCCCCATAACTCATAAATGTGAGTGGAACACCTGTTACTGGGAGAAGTCCAATTACGATCCCTACATTGATGGCGATATGGAAAAAGATCATGGCTACAATCCCCGCGGCGAGTAACGATCCAAAACGATCCTTACTTTCAAAACTTATTTGTAACCCACGAAGTGGAATGGACATAAGGAAGAATAATAACAAAATACTTCCAAAAAAACCTGTTTGTTCTGCCCAAGAAGCAAAGATAAAGTCTGTTCCCGATTCGGGAACATGAGGAATACGACCTTCCGTCATCTCTCCATGAAAAAATCCTTTTCCAAATACTTTTCCAGAACCCACGGCAGGTTTGGACGCGCGAAGTTGGTAACCAGCACCTTGTTTGAATTGGTCTGGGTTGAGAAAGGCAGTGAGACGAATGACTTGGTTTTCTCGGAATGGAATGGATTTGTGAACTGCAATGGCAGATAAAACAGAAAGTCCAAGGATACCGATGGTGATGTAATAATTTCTGAGATGGCGTGAACCACGAGCAATTCGAATGAAAATCATCACAAGACTGATGAGGGCAAGCGTTCCACCGAGTCCAAACATAAAGGCTTCGTTGGATAAAATTTTATATCCAATACTTGCATATTCATCTTTGACGATTTCTGCTGCTTCACGAATCATCTGTAAGTTTTTTGGATTTTCAATTCCAGGAAGAGTGAGTCCTGAAACTTTTTTCCCATCCAAGATGAGCCAAATTTTTCCTTGGAGTTGGTTCACGAGGGAAACAAGTTCTGTTTTGTTGTCTTTGCGAAGTAAATCAATGAGAGGTTGGATGAGTGTGAGTTGAGAGTAAGCCAAATACATGGGAACCATCAATGAGATCCCACCAAAGGTAAGTAACGATCCTACGTGTAAGATATCGGCACCACCTAAGTACAACATGGTAAATAACATTGGCAAAAAGGATACCGCAGTTCCAAAGTCTGGTTGTAAGATGATGAATAACATGGGCACCAAACAAATAATAAATGGAACGATCAAAACCGTAATTTTGTGCATTTCCTTTTCTTTCATCACAAGATACTGACCAAGTAAAATCACCGTTGCCAATTTTGAAAATTCAGAAGCTTGGAGAGTGATCGGACCAAGTTTTAACCAAGACCTAGCACCGCGACCGGAAGGAAGGTAACCAATACCCGGGATCAGTGTTAAAATCAAAAGGAAAATCGAAAATAGATAAATGAAGACTGCATAAGAACCAATCAATTGGTAATTGATCCTCGACATAAACCACATCGCAATGAGCCCAACAAACACAAAAGAGAACTGTTTGTACCAACGACCAAGTGCATCTGCCGAGTTTGCTTCTTGTGTGTATAACGTGAGAACACCGGCCATTGCCACGAGCACAACGGAGAAAATTAAAAAATAATCGAGTTTTTCTGTATTACGATCAGCCATTAAAATGCCTCTTGTTCAACGGGTGCTTCTTCTTCCATGGTTTTAGCACGAGATCTATCGGTTCTTGGGAAGGATCCTGGTGGGAAAGCTGCTTTGAATACTTCCCTTGCCGCAGGCGCTGCTGATGCTGCACCACCTACTCCATATTCTACGAAAGCGGCAACTAATATCTGTTTTTCGACAGGTGCATTCACTGGTGCATATCCAATGAACCAAGCGTGGTTAGAGGAAGATGCACCTCTACGTCTTGTTTGTGCAGTCCCCGTTTTACCAGCAATCTCAGGTAAAGTTGGTGAATTGAGAACACCGGAAGCAGTTCCTGAATACCCAACCAAATACAATCCTTCTTTCAAAGCTTCCACAGTGGATTTTTTAAGTGGAATATCACGTAAGATGGTTGGTTCTGTTTTTTGGATGAGGGAGTTGTCAAGTGGACTTCTGATTTCAGACACAACATACGGTTTGTAAATTTTTCCGTTGTTCACGACTGCCATATAAAACAAAGCCATCTCAATCGGTGTTACTGAAATAAATCCTTGTCCGATGGATAAGTTAACCGTATCACCATCAAACCATTTGTTTCCGTAAGTTCTTTTTTTCCAATCAGAGCTTGGGATAAAACCAGTGGCTTCTCCAGGTAAATCAATTCCTGTTTTTTTATCTAAACCAAATAACCTTGAATAGGCGAGAATGGGTTCGGCACCAAGTTTGTAACCAAGTTGGTAAAAGTAAACGGAGTTTGATTTTTCAAGTGCTTGTGCTAAATTGAGTTCCCCATGGTTCTTTTTATCCCAGTTATAAAACACTTGGTCAGGGACACCTTTGAAGGTTGACTTCAAAGTAAAACTTGCAGGACAAGAAAAGGTTTGTTTGGGATCATAATTGATTTTGTGTTCACTTTCCATAGCGGCAAGACCCACTAAGGTTTTGAACGTAGATGCCGGTGGAAACCTGGACTGGATGGCTAAATTTAAAAACCCACCATTGTTTGTGACTCGAGTGAAGTGATTGGAACGTTCGAGTTTATTTTTCCCAGATAAAATATTGGGATCATAAGAAGGATTGGAAGCCATTGCCAGTACTTCGCCTGTGGTGGCTTTGATCGCAAGGACAGTTCCCCTAACACCTTTTAGGGCCTTATAAGCAGCAATTTGCATGTCTCTGTCGATCGTGAGGATTAAGTTATTTCCAGGGACAGAGTGTTCGATCACACGTTCTTCTTCGATGTTTCCTTCTGTGTTTCGTTTTTGGATGCGAAACCCGTCTTGGCCACGGAGAGTTGTGTCGTAAAGGGATTCAATTCCCCCTTTTCCAATCAATTGGTAGGTTTTGATTTCTTTTTCTTGTAAGTCACTTGTGGTTGGTTTTCCCACATAACCCGTCACATGCGAAAGAGCTGGTCCCATATGGTACACACGTGCAGGTGAAGACACAAGATAAACATAACGATTGATATTGTCTAAAACTAAAATTCTTTCTTGTTGTTCCCTGGAAATCCCTTCGAGTAATACAAAAGGTTCCCTGGAACGGATTTTTTTAATCAAACGAGATTCTTGTAATTCTTTTTCGTAATAAACGATCGGAATCGAAAGAGCTTCACAAAATTTATAAATGAACTCTTTTACTTTTTTGGCATCATTTTTCAGTAAACTTGTATTGAGGATCACATCTAAAGAGGCGGAATTGGAAACAAGGGGTTGGCTTGTTTCGGGTGTTAAAAAGTTACGATCAAAGATATTGCCACGGTCTGCAGGAATCGATTCACTTCTACGGACAAATCGTTCGGCTTTGAGAGAGTTTTCACTCCCTTGTACGATCTGTAAGTTGAATAATTGTAATATATACGCAGTTAACGTAAATACAATCATCCCTGTAAAAAAATACAATCGTTTCCGAAAACTTGCTTCTAAACGAAACTCAGATGCCGACTGGCTCATTGCCGCACCTCATCTCCATCCAAACGGTATGCCCACGAAAATAAAAAGAATAACGCTGGCCCAAGAAATGCATTATAAAGCGAAACATATAAAAAGGAATAACTATGGTTCGAATGAAAGAACATTAGGAAAAGTAAATACGTAATGAGTCTTGATACCAAGGTAAGCCCCAAAATATAAATCGTAATCGAGATATAGTTTTCAGTATAAGAACTGCGAAGTCCTTTTCCAACGATGTAACCAACAATGGCATAGGAAAAAGAATGTAGGCCAATCTTGTAATACACAATATTGTCTCCACCAATTTCTCCACCGAGTGCGGTATCGGTGAGTAGACCACCAAAGAATCCAAGCCAAAGTCCATACATCGGTCCTTTGCGCAGGGCAAAAAACACAACGAAGATGACCATAAAATCAGGACGTACTGCATTTCCTAATTCAAACACATTGGATCCATTTAAAAAATGAGCGAGTAACATCCCGATGATGATGAATACTTTATCTAATATCATGGGTTCACCTCCTTAGGTCCTTCGTTGGTTTGAGGAGAAGGGGGCGGAGGTGGTGTAGACTCCTGTGGAGAAGAAGGAATTGGATTTGCATTGGTACGATTTGTACTCGGAGTACCAAAACCTTGAGTTCCTTGTTTTTTCTCTTTCTCTTTTTTGTTATAATCTTTTTCTTTTGGAAAATCGATTTCACCAAAGTATGGCCCTTCAATTTGGATTGTTTTTTCGGCAGGCCACTCTTCACGCCATTTCTCTGGAAGTTTTTTTAAGACAATTACATGTAATAGGTTATCAAATTCAACAAACGGACGTAAGATGGCTGTTTTAAAGGAACCATTTCTTGGTCCTTCTTCGATGATGGTTCCTACTGGAATGCCTGGAGGGAAAACTCCAGATCCACCCGAACTAAACACGGCCTTTCCTATTTTACTAAACCCTTCCGTAAACATGGTGTTCGCTGATGTTGGTGGAGGATTCGGCCCCATTGGGAAATTGCCAATGGCTTTTGGATCAATCACAATTCCTGAATCAATATAGTCTAACAAAACATCTGTTCCACGGCCACTGTTTCCATTGAGAGAAGCCCATAAATTGGTTCCAGGGATGGAGACACCCATAGAAAAGTTGGAATTGATGATGGGTTGGATGACGGCAGAACCTTTGGAAACAGCGATGATTTTACCAACAAGTGCTTCTGTGAATTTCCCTTTTTCGTCTAACGCGCGCGCTACGACTGGCATATAAGGTTTGATTCCTGATTCGGAACCTTTGTTGATGATGATGGTGCGGTAAATGGCGTTCAAACGAACACTTAAGACTTCTGCACGAACCGACGGATATTCGGATCTAAGTGGGAAGTTTAACTCTTGGCGGAGGATTGCATTTTCTGCTTTGAGGCGTTCTACGTCTTTGGAAAGTTGGCGGTATTCTTCCATCACGTTCAAACAAGAATCACGCTCTTCTCTTACCCGTTCGAAAGACTCGAGTTTGTTATAACTACTTTTGATGAGGGATCCAAAGGAATCAAAGGACCCAGAAAAAAAGTCGCCTACGCCCTGAAAGCTGGCAATCCCTCTTACCATGAAGTTGCCGTTCCAAATTAGGGAAGTAAAGGAAAACAGGAATACGAAAAGTAGGGAAAACAATTCGTCATTTTGATTGATGCGATTCCACTTCATGGACTTATGTCACATTAATTTTCGTGGAAAGAATATTTCAAGCGAGAATCGAAATTGGTCCGTTTTTCATTCAAGAGGTTCCTCGTCTCTCGAGGGGGCGGAAAAAGAAGGTGTTCGCCGTCTCCATTTCCACACTGCCGTGGATGGATTGGAAACCTTTTGGCTCTCTGAATACGGTGATCTTGGTTAGGTTCGGCGCTCCCGTGTTTCGTTTGATTGGACTGAACCTAATTCTGACTTCAGCGAGTCCTGGGTCGACCACTTGGGCCAAATAGGAATCTTTTCCCCAATGTACGAGGACAAACTCACGGATCCCAAAGACGGGTGTTTTCTCTCGAGCGGTTCCCAAAAATTTGGCCACGAGGGATAAGAAGGTGCGTTCTTCCTCACGGTCGAGTTCTGACACAAATTGTAAGAGGTGGGCTCGTAAGTATTCTTTGGCATGGTTGTGAGCGAGGAGTACGCGGTGGCGTCTGTCCAATTGGTTGTAAAAGGTTTGCAGGAGGGAACGTTCTGTTTGGTTGCAACCAGCTTTGAAGGCAAGTCGATCGAGTCGCTTCCTGTGCATTTGGATGAGCTCATACCGATGGGTGAAGTAGGCACTCAACCGAAAGGCAAAGTAAAAAAATAGGATGAGTCCCAAAAGTTGCAGGAGGACGAGTTCAGGATTTCCCTTCCAGATCCAAACTGGTTTTTCTGGAAACATTGATTGTTAGACGAAAGGGAATCCCGTTTGCACCAGGTGACTTGATTCTTGGATTGAATCTTCCATGTTTGATTGGGGGCATACTGCTCAATGGTTCTGTTAATCCAACCTGATTGTGTTGAACCTGTCGAACTAAATACTGCGATGCAAAAACAGAGCCTGTCTCGAAAATTGGCATAGGGATGAACTGTCAAAAAAAGTATTTTGCAAAAATAGTTTCTGGAAACGAAATTTAAAAATGAACCAACAAATGTTTTCTTACAAAAACTCACGATCGCTGACGCTTTATTTCGTGACCATTGTTACATTGGCGTTGTCCATTTTTGTGGTTTATATGATTTTCAATGACTTAGATGCATTTTTTGAAGAATACAGTTCTAGAGTTTCCGGGATATTTTGGTTAACATTCATGCTTCTAGCTGGAAATATTATGTTTGCTTGTATGATTTGGCTGAGCGGGCGTTATATTTTAAAAATAGAAATAGCAGATGAAAATCATATTTTGATTACGACATGGTCGATGTTAGGTTTTCATAAAACCGAAAAACATCCTGCCGAAATACTAAAAACCGAAACATTCTACAAAGGTGTATCCAATCATTTCAATGCCCCGGTTGTCGTTGCTCCTTATTCGATTCTGAAAACAGCAACAGGTAAAAAATTGATTTTAGACGAGCAAGGGTTTTTCGAATTGAAAACAAGACAAACTAAAACAAAATAAAAGATTATATAATTTGTAAGTTCACTGAATCGAAAATGAAACAACTCAATCAAATAGACATTTTAACCATTTTTGTAATTACGCTTTTTGCTGTGTACCAAGGAGAGGTAACAGTATTCTATATTGTTTATTTATTTTGGTTTCAGGAATGGATTCGTACGGTAGTAGATTTTTTGTATTTGTTTTGGAAGAAAAATTCAATGGGGGAAAAGTTTGCTTTTATAAAGCAATCATTTGGTAGTTTTTTTATTTTATATGTTTATGTGGTCTTCATTCTGACTCTGTTTGGACTCATGCTCAATTGGGGTGACAGTAGATTGTTAGGAAATAATCTAAGGGTTTTTCTGTTTAAGAATTGGTATTTCAATATCAATATCATTTTGTTTGGTGCAGAATACATTTATTTTCGAATGAAATCCAATCACACAAATTTGACATTACCACTTTTCAGTAGAAGGCATATTATATTGCATATCTCAATTATCTTGGGCGCATTGATCCAGTTATCCATTCTTCCCCGATTGAACATTCGGGACAGCCAGTGGATTTCGACATTGATCATCGTTCCGTTTCTACTCCTAAAAATTTTTCTCGGTAGGAGCAATCAAAATTGTTGAACTTGATAAAATCAATTACAGTTATGCCCTTGTCTGTGGTCCCGACAGATCTTATCTCTGCATCATGGCAAGGACTCCCAAGATTTCGAAAAAAATCACCGAGAGCCTTATGGCTAAGGCTTCCTCTCTTGGTTTTGATACTTCTAAACTGATTTTTGTAGAGCATTCCAGAAAGTAAGAAATTTTCCCTGCGCCATTGACGCTGAGTTTATCGAAGTGTCGATTGCAGCGGAAATCCCTTCCTGATGCAATGCATCTTCGCATACAGTTTGATTGGAATGATTGGAGCGGAAAGCGCGGTCACTTAGACAATCTGAGATTTATCGGCTAATCTATGTGAGGCGCCCAAAGGAATCTAAATCGTTAGCGAAACAAAGTCCCTTGTAAAGAAGATGGAATTGGATTGGAAAAAAGCATCCCACTTTTCCCGAATGCTTTAAGAATTGATCATAGGAAGCTGGATGATAAATTCACATCCTTTTCCCACTTCCGAATGGATTGAAAATTTTCCCTTCAATTCATCCACAAGTAATTTCACAAAATGGATTCCAAATCCATTTCCAACTTCACCTGCTGTTCCTAGGGTAGAATGCAATTTGTCTGATAATACTTCGCTCATTTGATCTTGTGTCATTCCAATTCCAAAGTCTTTGATTCGTATGACTATTGTTTTGTTTTCGGATTGCAAGAGTTCAAAATGGATTTGTATCTCACTTTTCATTGGCGAAAACTTAATAGAATTCGAAACTAGGTTTCCAATGATTTGAAGGAATTTATTTTTCGGAATTTTGATTTTGTGTAAATTGGGATTTATGTTCAAGTTGAAAGTGATTTGTTTCGAATGTGCTTGGGATTGGAACAAACTTAATAATTGTTCGGCAAATTCTTTGATCGTAATATCATTGTTAAATGCACCTTCCGCTGTAAATTCACTCATTAGATCATTGACCAAATGTAGCACAGAATCACTGCTTTCTTTCATGAGTTTCAAATTGGAAAAATACTCTGCCATATCCAAATCATCTTCTTGTTCGAGTATGATCTCAGCCAATCCCGAGATACCACCGATGGGGCCTCGGATATCATGTGCTAACATTTTATAATGTTTCCATAATTTTAGATTTTTTTCCGTCATTTGCTGCATGTTGTTTTTGAGTTTGATCCGTTCTGTCACTTCTTTTGCGATGATTTCTAAAAGTTTGATTTTGTCCGAAGAAATTTCATTTTCTTTTGTATCGATCACACAGAGGGAACCTATATTGTGTCCCCTTAAATGAATGGGAATTCCGTAATAGTATTTTAAGTAAGGACTTTGGGTGACAAAGTCTTTCTCTTTGAACCTTAGATCTGACTTTAAATCTTTCACTTCTAGGTGTGCATTGTTTAAGATGGTAAATTGGCAAACCGTTTCTTCTCTTGGAGTAATTGTAGAGGGAAATCCAAAATCACCAATGGTCCACTGGTGTAGTGCATCAATCAAATTGATATGGGAAATCGGTGTTCCTGTGATCCTTGCCGCGAGTTCCGCAAGTCCATTAAATTCCTCTTTTAAGGAAACATAATCTAAATTTAATTCGGCTAATTGGAGTAAACGTGGGATTTCATTTTCGGAAATGGTTTGCATAGATTGTATCCTAATTGGTTCACGATTCTGAATGCGATTCGATGAAATGGATTCGGTTCCTGTGCGATCACTGCAAAGAATCCTGGAAATAATTGATTGAATTTTGCAATTTAGTTTTCATTTGGATTTGACATTTCAATGTTTTCATCGAATTTACTGAGTGAATCAAATCACCCAAGTATTTTTTGTTTCCAAATACTTGGACCTTTCTCTCTTACTTGCTTTTCCCATCTGAAACTCCTTTTTCGTTTTGGTTCATTGGCAAAATTCAGGTAGCAGGACTTGTATTTTTATCGGAAACGGGAAAGCGATTCTCAAAGAGTAAACTATGGCTGTTTTTTTAGTCAAATTGATTTACGTTTTTAGAGCAAACGATCCTAAAAGGACATAAAGATGGATATAAAATCGATCATTGAAAAAGCCGTGGATGATTCCATAACTGCCATTGCGATTTCAGATCCGCTAGGGAAGATCGTTTTTGTGAATCAAGCATTTCTACAAGTTTTAGATTATCCATCGAAAGAAGGAGTGGTGGGAAGTTTTGTAAATGAATTTTGGATTCCTACTGATGGTCAAAAGAGTGTGATCGATGTGCTCTCAAAAACTGGTTCTTATTATGGGGAACTGGAAGTCGTTAAAAAAGATAAAACAAGATTGAATTGTGTCGCTCAATGTAGTGTATCGAAATCGATATCGAATGAGATTCAATATATAATTTATAGTTTTTTAGAAAGTTCAAATCGCACAAGTGTGTCCGATTCGATTCGTGAAACAGAAAATTATTATTCGCAGATACTGGATTCCATTTCTGATTTTGTTTTCTGTAAAGATTCAAATTTCAAAATGACCTATGTCAATAAGGCCTGCGCAGATTACCTTGGAGTCAAAAAATCAGATCTCATTGGCAGTTATGATATTCCAGAGAACAAACAAGAGTTTGTTGAAGAGTATCACAGAATCGATTCTTCCGTCTTCGAAGATGGCAAACAAATTACAATCGAAAAAGAGTCTCATTTAGGTAAAGATGGATTCGTTCGTTATTTTAATACCGTCAAAACACCGATCCGTGACCAACATGGAAAGATCAACGAACTTGTCGCCGTTGCCAGAGATATTACTGATTCTGAAGACATCTTAGGAAAATTAAAATTAATCACGGAGATTACATCTGATTATATTTATACGGCAAAAATCATTGAAGGTGAAATCATTGCTGATTGGAGCTCAGGCAATCTTTCAAAAATTGTAGGGTATACAATTGAAGAAATTGGAAATATTGGAGGATGGATCAAAATCATTCATCCAGATGACTTAGGCATTGTCGGAAATCGTGTTTCTGAAATTCTAAAAGGCCAAGTAGGTGTTTCGGAATACCGGGTTTTTGCAAAGAGTGGTCAAGTCGTTTGGATCAGGGATTATAGCAAACCATTGTATGACGAGTTTGGTAAACTTTCCAAATTGATCGGAGCGTCAAAAAATATTACGATTGAAAAGGAAGTGGAAACAAAACTCAAAGAAAGTAATGAACGATTCAAAGCATCTTTAGAAGCTTCTCTTGAATCCATATATTTTTTATCGGTAGTGAAAGACGATCATGGAACGATCATTGATTTTGCTTTTAATGAAATGAATGAAAAAGGAGCAATCAACTTAGGAGTTCCAAAAGAAGAGCTGATTGGAAAAAGAATTTGTGAATTGTATCCAATCAATTTAGAAAATGGATTTTTTGAGCAGTACAAACAAGTTTTTCTTACAAAACAACCACTTGAGCAGGAATATACAATTCCAGACGGTTACTACACACCAGGTTATTTCCACCACATCGTTTTGCCCACTACAGATGGGATTGTCATTTACAATCGTAACATATCTGACCGAGTCGCAAAAAATAAAGAATTGGAAACTCTTGTCCAAGTCACAAATAGACAGAATGAAAGGCTTAGAGAGTATACGTATATCACTTCCCATAACCTCCGTGCACCAATTGCTAATATTTTGAGTTTGTGTAATTTATTAAAGGACGATCCTGGTGACCAAGTTTTAGTCCAAATGATTGAATCTTCTGCACAACAATTGGATCACATGATGAAAAACTTAAATGAATTGCTTACCATTGAGAAGGATTCACAATCACTTATAAAAAGAGAAATCCATCTTCAAAAAGAAATTCAAAATCAATTATTGTTATATGTATCTGATAAATCGAATCAAACAAAAGTTGATGTCTTCATAGCGAACGATTTATTCCTATATACGATCCCAGTTTACTTTGAAAGTATCATTAATAATGTTTTATCCAATGCATTTAAATATATATCTAAAGAAAATATTGGGTCTATCCAAATTGAGGCGAAAGAATCCGAAGAGTTTATCATCCTTTCGATTACAGACAATGGAATTGGAATTGATTTAGAAAAATACCGAAGCAAAATGTTTAAAATGAATTCACGGTTCCACCCGAATATTGAAGGAAAGGGCATGGGTCTTTTTCTAACGAAGTACCAAATCGAATCGTTAGGTGGGAAAATTGAAGTCGAGAGTCAAGTGGATAAAGGAACGAATTTCCATCTCTACTTTCCAAAAACGCAAAGAATGAATGTTTAAATTCTGAAAAAAAAGTTTTGGTTCTATCAGGTTGCACATATGAAGTCTACAAATATGACAAACCCAGACAACTTAACTTCACAAATGACCATTTACAATTTATGATTTACATAGAGGATGGAAAGGAAGTAAGTAGAGGGATAATATGGCAACAAATAGAGAATAAATCCTATCAATGGAACCATATAACACAAAAATGAAAAGATTCAGCGTATCATCCATTCTTGTTTTTCTATTTTTTTCTAGTGCCTCATTTTTGGCGGAACCATTACAGTTGCGCTCTCCTTTTGAAGATCCAAACTTTGGATTTCATTTTTTCTGTGATCCAAACCGAGTGGAAACACCAGTTTATATAAAAGGAGATCGTTCCGGTGATTCAACGATAATCTGTAAAAGAAGTTTGGATATTTTTTCTAATGGGAAAGGATACAATCTGATTATCTACTCTGACACACATCAAAATGCCATAAACATACTGCTTGGGGAGATACAATGTAAAAAAGATATTTGTGTCCTTACTGAAAAAGAAAGGAATCGTAAGCATGACTTTTTTGATCCATACGTGAGAATGGTCTTCAGGATTTTGGATAAAGATCAACTTTTCCTCCTCTCATCGAATTTACGACAAACTGGTCATCCAGAGAATGACAATTATTGTCTTCCCTATGAAATGTCAGAAGATTTTTTCAATGAATTTGAAGAATATGTATTTATTAGATAAAATTATGAAAAGCGAAAGAAATTCATATATAAAAACCTGTTTTTCTTCTTCGATATTATTATTGATCGGAATTCTGGCGTATCCTTCCATTGCAATTGCCAAATCTAAATTGAAAGTTTCGAAAGAAGATATATCTTTTTCTGGACTTGCTTATTTTTGTCATTTGGATTCAGAGGAATACAAGACCATTCACTACGAAAAAGGTGGTGAAGTATCAGAAGATGCATTTGAGTGCAAAAAGAAAATTGACCCAGTAACAAAGGAAGTCTCTTTTCAATTGAAAATCTTTCCACCCCATATCGACACAACACTTAGAATTATCTTGGATAAAGTTGAATGTAGACAAAATATATGCACTTTGACCGAGGTACCAATTCATTACAAAAGGTTTCATCCACTTTACGTATTAAAATTTAGAAAAATAAATGAAAGACAATTTAAATTAATATCATCTAATATACGTTATATGAATCCAACATCAAATTCGAACGTTTGCGTTCCTTACCAAGAAGGCGAAGACTTTTTCAAGAAAGAGGTTGAATATCTATTTGAAATTAGATCGTTAGAGTAAGTGTCTATGGGTATTGATTAGAATCGTATCCCCCGCGCCAGCGATTGCAGCGGAAATCCTTTCCTTGTGCAATGCATCTGCGCATAAATTTTGATTGGAAAGATTGGAGCGGAAAGCGCGGTCACTTACACAATTAAATTTAAATCATCTAATGAGTGTGAGGCGCCAAAATCTTCCAAAACGAAGAGATCGAAAAATCAAATCAGAAATGTCTCTTATTTTGTACCATCCAATTCTTCGATTGCTTCTGTTTGGCGGGGATTTGTGAACAACAATCGTTGAACCAAGTTCAAAAACTTTCAAACGGTCAAAATGTTTTATAGGGTATTTCGGAACGATATGAGCGGAATTTTTGAAATTTTTTTACCACCCCTCCATTTTTCCATTGTAACACCTCTTAGGCTGATATGATCGGCATCATCAGAAAAACAAATATGAAAACGGAGATTTTAACATGAGGAGATTCGATCAAAAAACAGGGATTAGGTTCTTTGTAAAACTTACAAGTAGTTTACTCTTATTTTTTCTATTGAATTGCAATTTATTTACTCCAAAGTCAAAAGATGATGGTGTATTGAATCTATTATTCCTTTCGTTATTGTCTCAATCGAAGATAGAATTTCGGTTAGGCGAAAATTTGAATTCAAATGCTCTAATGCGGAATCCAAACTCTGGTATTGAATTGCCTGCCGAATTCAACAACCCCAGCTACGAACTCAAGTCGGTTCCGATTTCTGACTTTTCTATGGAAATAGCAGGGTTTTTAGTCTGGAAATCACCTGAGTTTGGTGGTGTTCCGTATGGACAAGAAACCACTTCCAATGCCGATAAAATTCTTTTGGACATGGGTGCGGAAGCCTATGGAAAAGATGTGAATTTTAAACTTCCTTTCCAATTTGGACAGTGGGATATCTTTCAATCCTTATATGGCGTCCAACCGAACGGCCAACCATTAAAAACATTTTCAATCGATCCAACTTGGAAGGATGGAAGTTATGATCGATTGGGTCTTGTTATCTTTGATTTCAAAATTGAGTATGATAGTAACTTTATTAGTTCACCTATGCAACGTTTGGTTCAGATGAGGATAAAGACTATCAGTTCATCTACTGGAGGTAACATCAATACATCAGAAGATTACTACCGTAATGCCATTGTTTCCAATGTCGATTTACCTTATTTAGGAAGTAACGAAACCATATTGAGTATGAAAACTCCTTGCCAAACACTTTATCCTGATGAGCCAAGGATTATCAGCATCCACCAAGCTGTGTTTTGTGGGATGAGTTTACAACCATTGTTACATGTAAATGCAGACACAGGTTCAGCGATCCCGAGCGCCTACAAAATATCCTCTTCTTATGTAAGGTTAAAGAATGGTGATATGGCACTTGGTGTTCCGCAAGGAACATGGGATACGAACCTCAATGAGTTGAATGGGCTTTCCGGAGATGCCGTTCCTCCTGGAAGTAATGTAGCAGGACTTCATGGAAACTTAATGCCTGAATATAGTTCCAATGCATGGACGAATGAAAGACTACTTGTATTAAAAATACCAGGCACTACGAATCGAAATAAAATGAAGATCGTCGTAGATAAAAACAATTCCTTGTTATTTCATTCTTCTAATGGAAATTCTATTTTTACTCCGATTACGTCACCGAAACTCGTCGCTGATTTTAAAGGTCCCGTCGTATCGTCCGATTATGAAATCGATGACAATTGGTCGGTGGTAAATGGCATCTTCCGAAGTGCTTGGCCAACCACAGCTTCCCATCCAAATCAGATCGATCCAACCAATGGAAAGGCATTTGGATACTTTCTACCGAAGATATCAATCGAAGTGGAATAAATCAGACAACGGGTGAAGTTCTCACCCTTCGGCTATGCAAAGTAATTTACACAGATTCCACCGAAGATGCCACCCTTGAATCCACCGAAGTGTGCCACACTGAGCTTGTCGAAGTGTGTCATCCTGAGTAAACCGAAGGGTGTCAGTCCGTTAAATCCACTTCTTCGAATGCCTCTGTTTGGTGGCGAAACATCCAAAGTTTGTCACGGGAATAAAAATTGATGAACCCATCCCGCATTTCAAATTGATAGATGCCACGGAGAAGTAAATTTTGTTCGTATTGTGTCTCGCTGGGTAGATCCATCACTAGGATACGGCGGGATGTGATGATGGCGGCCTTGTCATAGCGGTTGGCAAAACCACGCAGGGTTTCTTGTTCGAGGCTAATGGTTTCCCAGTGGTTCGTATAACTATTGTATAAGTAGAGTTTGCGATCACTGGCAACAAGGGATGCTTTATGGCCCATCGCCACTTGGTAACGTTCTTCCCCAAAAAAATGTCCCGATTCCCATTCGGTACTTGTATTACTCACACCTAATAAATTTTTTTGGGATACAATGATACAGTGGTCACCGTAACATTTGTTATATCGAATATGTTCCCCTCTTGTAGAATAAGAGACTTCTGTGCCATCAGATAAAAATGCCTTAAAAGATAAATGCCCTTCCACAAAGTTAATCGTAGTTTGGATATAAGGGTAAGCTGTTTTATCGGTTGGCAGATTGGAAAATACTGTGATATCTTGTTTGACGGGAACTGAAGGAACATGTAGGTCTGGATGCGGTCGTTTTGGTGGGCGGCTTCGGTTTTGGCCTACCGTGTCGATGTAGTAAATGTCTCCGTCAAATGAATCGGGATTGGCAAAAAGATTGGGCATGAGTCCTACCAAAAGGACAAACCCGAGAGTGATCGGTATCCATGGGAGAAACTGTTTTCTGTGTCGCTTGGAGAGCATTGACTTCTATGTTCCTTGCCAGTGAATTTGGATTAGATGGCATCTTCCGACAACCATTTCTCGGTCTTAGACGGAGAATAGTTTTGCAAATGGGAGAGAAGGTCTTCGGTTCTGTTTAGGACAAGAACAAGATCCAAATTTTCCTGTTTCAAAAATCCAGAGTTCACCATGGTCTTTAACATTTGGACAAGGGGGTCATAAAACCCATTCCAATTCAAAATGACAATGGGTTTGTTGTGAAGTCCGAGTTGTGACCATGTCACCACTTCAAAAAATTCCTCCATGGTTCCAAATCCTCCAGGTAAGACCACAAATGCATCGGAAAGATCAAACATGATGTGTTTCCTTTCGTGCATGGATTCAACTTGGATGAGTTCGGTGAGACCTAGGTGTTCAATTTCTTTTCGTTTCAAAAATGTGGGGATGACACCAATGACTTCGCCATTGTTCGCCAAACAACCGTTTGCTAATGCTCCCATCAGTCCAACACTCGCACCACCATACACAATACCTACGGAATGTGTGGCAAGAGTTTCTCCCAAACTGTAAGCTTCCTTGGCAAAAGAAGGATCCATTCCAGAGGAAGATCCACAGTAAATTGCGATTTTTTTAAATGGTGCCATCTGTTTCCCATGTTTCATTTTACAAATCCATAAAATTCTTTAGTTGGAAATTCCCATTCTGGTGTTTGGAAACGATCTGCTTTTGGGAGAACAAACCAAGGAGAGAACTCAGTCTCCGATTTCAGAATGTGCATTTCCTGGGAAGGCATATAACTTTGTGCCAGAAGGAATATGGTTTGTCCATCTTTTCCCATCGCTTTGTCCACAACCATCACGACATGCCCTGGAGATCCCGCTTCAATCCAAACATCACCTGGCTCCATTTGGTGGAGTTGTTTTTTTCTAAGTTCAGACTTTAGTGAGATCGTTCCCGCATAACTGTAAATAAATTGTAAGTATTCTTCGAAGACATCGCGGTTTGTTCCTTTTTTTCCGAATCCAACTTTCCAACTGGTTTTATTTCCCTTCACAACCACTCGGTCACCTCTCACAAATCGAGAGAAAGGAACTTCCATCCCATTGCTGATGGTGAATTGAATTTTCCCCCATTCCTTTTTTGCGTAAAAGTATTCGGCGCGAAGTTTCATCACTGCATCTGCACATTGAATGAGGTCTCGTTTCAATAGAGGAAAATCCAGAACGGCCACATGGACTTGGTTTTGTTTTTGATTTCCATTGTATAAAAGTACAGGACTTCCTTTTGGTTTTAAGGGAAAGTTTTGTAAGTAACTCGAAAAACTTTCTTTCGGATAGTTTGTGCGACTGTATCCGTTAGGTGGCGTAAAACGTTCCTGAATCGATTCGGGATCAATAGGAAAACTGAACAGAACAAACAGCGCCGATAAATAAAATCCTAATCTTGAACCCAATGAAAAACCAAATTCCAATTTCAACGAGTCACCACCAGTTTGATAGATTCTTCCAACCATGCTTCTTTTGCTTCTGCAAAGGAAACTGTTTTTGTTACAATTTTTTCAGGAGTGAAAATTCCCTTTTGGATCTCTGGGTAAAGAGCCTTCATGGAATCGAGTGATTCGACGCGACCAATATGGATTTCAGCTCCTTGGTTGTACATTTCCAAGTAGGGAATTTCCCATCGATTGGTCCAAAAAATGGAAGCAGAACTGAAGATCGCATTTTTTCCTAGAGACCTTATGGCATAGTCCCAACCTTCTTTTGTGGCAGAAGCATCACAGACTAAATCATACTTTTCATTTGGTTTGGGGAATGTTGTAAAATGAGTGACTGGGATTCCGAGGGAGCTCGCAAGTTCGATCCTACTGCGGTCAGTGTCCACATAAACCACTTCCGCTTTTTTCGTTTGGTGAAGATAAAGCGCTGTGTAGAGTCCGATGCTTCCTGCATTCCCGCCCACTACAAGAGTTTTAGGATCTTTTTTTCGTTCTAAAAATCTACCTGCCAATTTCCAAACTTCGGCAATATTATCACTGAGACTTGCAATTCCCACTGGATCAATTTTTGAATCCACTTCAAATAACATTTGTTTTGCGTATGGCACTTTGATGAGTTCGGAAATGGCACCACCCACATTGTGAGCACCAGGAGGCATACCATAGGCGGAAGTGTAAGGTACGGTTTCACAAGAATTGTTATGGTGAGAAAGACAAGTGGGACAGGTTCCGCAAGAGATTTGAAAGGGAAGTGCCACAACCGAACCAATTTGGTATTGTCCATTGAGATCTTCTGAGAGAGATTTGATACGGCCAACAAACTCGTGTCCTACGGGGAATGGTGCACGGAAAACTGTTTCTCCCCGTACGATGGGTAAATCCAAATCACAACGGGCAATGGCAATTGGTTCCACAAGGGCTTGGTTTTCACCTGTGATGGTAGGGGTTTCCACCTCTTCCCATTCCAAAATTCCTTTTTTACGAAACAATAGTCTTTGCATTTGACCCTCCGTATACCAATCGGTCTACCGTTGGTCTTTTTTCAAAATTTGACAACTAAAATTGTTGGAACCAGTTTGGCAATTTTGGCATCTCTAATTCTTCCCAAGTCCAACCACCAAGGACAGTGACAATTGGTGATTTGGTTTCTAAGGCTTTTGTCAGACCACGTGTTAGGTCTTCTCTCACAGTGGGTCTGTAGGGAGTGTTAAATTGGCTTTGAAAGGATTCTTTTTCGTGTTCCCAAGCATAAGAAAGGAAAAAGTCCATAAACTTCTCGTTAGATGATTCAAACTTGGTTTTCAGTTTCAGAAGGTCAGGGTGGTTTGTTTTTTTCATCGTCCTTTGTAATACGATCGAAATTCCCCTTACACTTTTAGAAAAAAATGTCCCTGCTCTCACAATACGACGTTTTGATGGATTCTCAAATGCCCAAAGATCGGCCTTGTATTTTGCAATTCCCATGGATCCATAAAATGCCAAAGTATGGCTTAGCCAATAAAACGCTGAATAGGCGATCGTCATTTCCGGTCCAAACACAGTTTCCAACCTCACCATTGGATCCAAACAAATTCCTAAGGTACTCTTTATTTGTTCGTTTGTACTCTCTTCAATGGGAAATCCAACCTCACCGAGTGCCGGTGTGTAAATGAGAGCCTTAATCTGTTTGGGTCTACCATGTTTTCCAAAATCATCTAAGATGGAATTGGTAAGTCCAGGTTCAGCACGTTTTCCAAATAAGGTCAAATTAGCATTCGACACAGGTTCATTTGTTGTTGTGGATGTTATGATAAAGGCATTTGGATCTGTGGTACGGATGGCTTGGATGGCACTTTGGCCCGCTTCCCCCGAACCACCGATGATTAAATATTGATTTTGTCCCATGAATCCCTACTTGAACGTATTGAAGGCTCTAATTTTCGATTGATCACGGTAAAGTCTCTTAGATTCTATATCGGAACAAGCGAAATATGAAAACGATTTTATCCTGCTCCAACTGCCTCAGTGGTCACTCCATTTCCTCCTCTAAACTCGAGGGTAAAAAGGGAAAGTACCGATGTAAAAAATGTTCCATTTGGAACCATTTTGATTTCCGTAAAAACAAAGCGGGAGAAAAATCCGACTCACTGGTGTTATTTGATCTCAATTTTTTAGGTCAAATTCCTAATCATAGTTTACAAGGCCAAATTTTTGGCCGTTATACTTCTAATTTTATCTCAGAATGGTCGAATGAAGAACTTGTTTTCCTAAAAGACGAAGAAGGAAATGATTTTGATGTTCGAATTTCCATTTCGGGACTTCCTGAAATTGTTAGGCTTAAAAACTATGATTACGATGTAACTTCGGAAAACCCATCCTCATCTCTTAGCATCATTATCAATCATAATGTGAACAAAGCACCTGTTCGTTTGTCCTTAACGGTGGACGATTATGACCATGCAGTCGTCAACGGAAAACTGTATTTGGCAATTTCCGATGAGTGGAATACATTTTTACATGGAAGTTTCACTGCTACCCATATGTATAAAATTCAGTTTGATGAATATGGGGTCGCAAATAAGGAATTACCAGATTTTATATCGAGTAACCTGGCTGCAAAAATTTATGTTTTGTCTGGAAACATTTTGTCCTTACAAAAACATTTTCCTTCTTTAACAGAAAAAGAAAAATCGGAACTTTTATCACTTGTCATGTATCACTGGCCTGATTCTCCAGAGACCGTTTCCGAAGTCCATTTTAAAGAAGGAAATATCCTAGCAATTTTCCAACTCACACAACGAAAACTCAATGAAAGTTTTATATTTTTAATCTCCAACCAACTAACACCAAACTCTGATCATTGGCACATCATTCATGATGTGGTTTGCCATTCTGCAAAAGAGCCACTCTTCATTCCACTCCTCAAAACAAAATTTCCAGAGGAATACCATAAACATTTAGGTAACCAACTCGAAACCAAAAACGAAGACAAAACCTTAGATTGGTTGGAAGAAGATGATGTGTATTTATTGGATTCTTTTGTCCGAGCAGTGGGTTCTCTTGATTACATCATCAAAGATTCCATTCGAAATCCTCTTGGTTTCACATTATTACAAGAAGCATTTGTTCGTTCTAAATACAAATCATGTATGCGATTATTAGAAAGAGGTGCAAACCCCAATATCTTGGATGCTAATGGAGAAACGGCCATTTTCAAATTATGCCAAGACAACAAACTTCGTTTGCAAGAAAAAACAAGTTTGATGGATGAATTATTAAAACGTGGTGCCAAAGTAAACCTCCAATCTGTGAATGGAATGTCTCCTCTTCATTGGTGTTCGGTGTTTGGTGAGCCAAGTTTAGCAAAACGTCTCATCCAAGCAGGTGTAGATATTCATATCGGTGACCAAAATGCAAGCACAGCCCTCCATGAAGCTTGTAAGTTTGGAAACTCATCTGTTTTAGCTTTGTTACTCGAGTCTGGAGCCAAAGCAAACGCCAAAACCTTGGATGAAAAAACGGGTCGCGATTTGGCGTTTGAAAATTTAGAAATTGCAGATTTAGAAGCAGATGAAGAGAAAAAGAACCGATACCAAAGGGTTCTCTCTCTCTTAGATGTCTATGGGGGCTAAAATCCAAACCGTTTGGTTTTGACCATGCGAACGATGAAGTACAATACGAGTCCAACGGGACCGTAATAAAATGTAAGTCCATGGATAGGAACTAAAACCAATCTGTGGATTCCATTTGCCTTTCCATCTTCTGCTTCCCATGTTCCCAAAAACAAATCAAAAGAAAGGTAATGCACCCAACCAGCTAACAGAAAGTGGTCGTTTGCAAATAAAGACCTTACCGATTCCAAACTAGAAAAATTGCCTTCTGCTTTTCCGAGTCCAAGTGATAAAGAAAAAATATAAATTCCACCAAGAAACAAACCTGAAATCAAAATTCGCAAATAAGGAATCACCTTGTTTTGGTTAGGTGTAATTATGAGAACAAACCAAGAAAGAAGCGCAATTGAGTTGGAGATTGTAAAAAGAAGTGATGGATTCATACCATTACCTTTGCATCAGAAAATTTTGGATTAGAGAAGAGTCTCAGAAAAAGTGAGACAACCATAAGAAAAAGAATACCATAACTCATGGTAAAAATTGGATGGAAGGCAAATATGGAATGTCCCAACAAAGTTTGGACTACCATAAGAATTGTGATCGAAAGAAGGAAAACTCCGATCAATCGAACCATCAAAATCTGTTCTTTCGTTTCTTTTTTAGGAAATAGGATAGCAGCTAACACCAGGAAGACTTGCATCACATGCATTCCAAAAAAATGAGGAACTCTCATATCACCAAGCACTGTACTCCAACCCAAAAAATAGAGGCCATGTCCTGGGTCTCCCTTTCCAAAAGAATGGGATCCACTGGTTTGGAAAATACCTTGTTGCATGAGTTCCAATTGTTCGGGACGAGGTGTTGTCATAAAAAATCCAATGATCATTCCAAATCCAGCAATGACAAGTCCCCAAAGAAGACTTTCTCGCACCGATTTTGCTATCTGTTTTTGTTTGAGGATGGGAAGGATCATTCCTAAATGAAACAACCAAAAGATAGAGATACTGGCTCCCATAATGGAAAACACCATTTGGTTCCATGTGTTTGAGACATTGAAGTGACTTGCTTCCCCCCTTGCCGCTTGGAAGGTGATGAGAAGGATTTCAATCAAAGAGGTGATGGTGAGTACGATTTGTGTTTTTTGGTTGTACTTCCAATCGGACAAAAACCGCTCCAAAATCCAAACCGTGGAAAGGGAATACACCCCGAGAGATAAGGTAAACTTAATCGGTTTGATCCAGAGATTCACACCCAAAAGGGTTCTTGTGTCCAGAAAAAGTAAGGGAATCATGGATATCGTAAGCACAATCATCACGATTCCATTCCAAAAAAGTGGTTGTCTTTTGAAGTCGGCGTAATTCATAATGTTGACAGTGTAAACGTAGATGTTTACTTCGTCAACATTAAAAGTATACATTGTAAACATTTTTGAACCAAATGAAAAAATCACCAACACCTAAAAAAACAAAATCGGCCTCAAAACCTAGTGCCAAAGCTTCGGCAACAGAAACAGAAAAAACAGAAGGAACGGCCTATCACCATGGAAATTTGCGGGAGGAGGTTTTGGAACACTCCCGAAAGGTGTTAGAAAAAACAGGGGTTTCTTCTTTAAGTCTACGAGACATTGCCTCTGAGCTAGGAGTGAGCCACACAGCCCCTTACAGACATTTTCCAAAGAAAATGGACTTACTCCAGGCTCTCGTGGCAGAAGGGTTTCGTGAATTGGCAAATGCCATGAAACGCGCTTGGGAAAGTTCCGAAGATCCATTGGAAAAAATCCGAAAAGCGGGAGAAGAATACATTTATTTATTACTGAACAATCCAAGAAGGACTGAACTGATGTTTGGTGGTGAAATTTATGTTTCAGGAGATCCAATCTCAGAGGACCTTCGGAAATGTGGTGATGAAGCTTATATGGGAATGTTTCGGATTGTGGAATATGGGCAAAACCAATTGGTTTTAAAAAAATCTGTGCCCACAGCAACGCTCATGATGAGTTTTTGGAGTGGGGTTCATGGTTTTGCCGTACTAAATGAACGCAAATGGAAAGCCATCCAATCCTCTGAAGTGGAAAAACAATCCTTTCAAAAAGAAGTGTACCAAATTTTAGAGATTATGATTGAAGGGACACGTCTGTAAAATAAATGATTCGGCTTGTGATGATGGTATTTTCCCCTTCTGATTCCAAAGTCACTTCCATCTCTACAGGATAGTCTTTTAAGACCATGATGAGACCAATTCCCGAACGATTGGAGTTGGGATCATTGGATTCTATTTTTTCGAAGTAGAGTTTCTCCAAATCTTTAGCAGAAAAAATTTCTTTTAAACTCGATTCGTAAGCGGAAACATTTGTTTCGTTTGTTTTGTTTCGTACAAGCATCTCAAATGATTTTCCACGATGGATGAGAGAAATTTCAATATCGGCTTTTTTATCATAAGAATACTTGGCGGCATTTTCCAAAAGTTCGTTAAAGACAGTGGAGATCGAATTGACGATCTCTGAATTTTTCATGTCCATCGAGTCGGTAGGGACATTCGGCAAAAATGAAAACCCATAAAAATAACCAATAAAATCGGAGAGGATTCCAATTCGGCGCCAATACCGCATCAAATCCAAAGGTTTGAGATGGATTTCGATGATGGATTCTGGTTCTTTTTCAGAGAATGCAGTATGGGTGAGATTTCCGTATTTTCGCATATTCGTAGTTCAACTAAAGAAAGTAGCGAAACTACTTTAATGCCGCAAGCGCTTTTTCTAATGCATTTTGCATTAATCGGCGTTCTTCGGGGTTTGTGCTGAGTTTATCAAAATGTAAGGGTTTTAAGAGGAATCCTTTGCCATCAAATTTAACAAATGGATTTTCCTTTTTTTCCATATCGTTTTTTAGACCAATCACTTGGAAGGTTTCAATGGGAGTGTGGACACCTTTGACAAGGATTTCCCCTTTGGGAATGGTTTCAACATATTCGTCTATCAAGGATTTGGTTGCGTTGGAGATGAGAATTTCGCCAGCATTGGAAGCGCTTTCCAATCGTGAAGCTACGTTGACAGGGCCTCCGATGATGGTGTAATCCATTCTTTCGTTGGTTCCAAAATTTCCAACGGTGACGTATCCTGTATTGATTCCAATGCGACATGTTAGGTTGTGATTGATCCCAGATTTACGCCAATATTCGTCTAACGCAGGCAAACTATCTCGCATCTCCAATGAACTTGTCGATCCTGCCACCATATTTGATGGCAATACTCGACATCACATCTAGGTAATGGTTGAGGCAATCGGAGAGGATCTCGGGTTCCATTTCATTGTCCATAATATCCTAACCTCGTTTCCTCATAATCATAATGGTAATGTCATCATAAACATCCATTCCATCAATGAACACGTAGATGTCTTGGAAAATCGCCGCCAAGATTTCATCCGTTGTTGGAAGGTCAGCGTGTTTTTCTAAGGATTCAATCAAACGGTGAGAACCAAACTGTTCTCGTTTTGGATTTTCTGCTTCCGTGGCACCATCTGTATAGAGTAAGATGATGTCTTTTGGTTGCAAAGGAATTGGTTTTTCATGAATGAATTCATCAATGGATTCTGTTAGACCAACTAACATTCCATTATTGACTGTATCGATGATTTCCGTTTTTTTAGAAGCATGGCGGTAAACCAGAATGGTTTCGTGTTGCCCTGCCGTTGTGAACACTCCATTTTTATAAGAAAAGAGTGAGAGTGTTAGATTACGGATGTCATTCATCCGAACATGGATATTGGAAAACAAAATGGAGTTGATGGATCGTAGTGACTCACGTAAGGAAATCACCTTCGAACGTAAGGTGGTGATAAACGCACATTGAGTCATAAGCATAATTAATCCGGAAGCAAGTCCATGGTCGGTAACATCCCCAATCCCAATGTATACTGTGCCATCTTCATGTTGGATGACATCATAGTAATCTCCACCCACTTCGTTTGCTGAGTCCATCCTTGCCGAAATTTCTAACTCATCGATTTGTTTTAATTCCTCATTGCGGGGAAGTACCATAGCTTGGATCTGCCTTGCAACCTCTAGCTCCATACCAAGATGCATATTTTCTTCTAATATTGCTTGTTTTTCAGCATTAAAAATTAAGTCAGCTTGTTCGTGAGTTGTACGTGAGGTATTTCTAATAGCATAAAGTATCAAACCACCAGTAACGACCATGTACAAAAGTATGAGAAAGATGCCCATAGGAACGGCACTAACTAAAAAGAAAGTGCTCTCTTTTTCTAAGAAGCTAGGTTTAAAATAAGAAGACAACTCGATGAGTTTTGAATTGAAATTCGACATTTCTGGATAAAAATAAATTGTTAAAGACGCATATTCGAAAATCAGAACAAAAACTGCAAAGATAATGGATTGTGTATTGTTTCGGATTGAAGCTAGTGCAATCAAAATGAAGAAAACATATATCATAGGTGCTGCATAAACTAAACTCGGATTTTTTTGAGCTTGTGCAGTGTATCCTATAACAAATGTTAAAAGAGTAATTTCTAAAAATGATGAAAGGAATTTAAAAATATTAAGGTATTTGCTAGTTTTATTTAGAGAATAAAGTACGATAAAGTTATAACAAAGCAAAATCAATATGGCAGAAATTTGGTAGTAAAATTCTACAATTGGGCGACCTGATAGAAGTCCTAACGTAGAAAAAACGAAAATCATGCCTAGAAAAAAGAAGCGAAACTTTGTTGCAAATACCTCTGCCCTAAATTCTCCTTGGAATGAAATTTCTTTGAGCTGTTTTTTATAATAGTCAGATAGGACGAAACGATTCTCAGTTGATGATGATTGCGGCATAAGATATAGTTTTCTTAATGTTTTGTTTTAGGCAATGCGAAAAATTTAATAATAACTTATTACAATTTCCTAAAATTGCAAAGAATTTATTTACAAAATTAAAAATCATACATCTTGAATAGAACAAAATGTACGGTATATTTAGCATAAATCAAAATTTTTATTATGGAGACGCTACTTTGAGTGGTGGAAAAATAATATTTAGGATATTTCCAAAACTACTTGGTCCCAAAGTTTTTTAAAATTGGAAAGAGACTTGGATTGCCAAGAAATATTCAAAGAACCTTGGATTTTGATTTGGCATGTCGCACTTTTTCTAGAATCAATGATGAACATGGAAAGAGTTGTGATACCGGAACTATTTACAAATAGTAAGTCGCGAAAATCCAACGTGAGCCAAGATCCTTGGCAATTTTTTGCTGCATCTCTTAAAAACAATTTTAAGGGTTCGTAAGCAGGTAAGTTCTGTAAACGAATGGAACCAGTAAATTTGACTGTTTTGGTAGCTTCGTCATATTGAATTTTGTAATCTACGTCATTGATTTCCATGCAGCTTAACCTATCATAACTCTTCTACGTTGATAATTGCTCTTACCGTGATCTCATGAGTATCGGCATCGATCTCCTGAAAACTATAACCAAATCTGACAGGGTAGTCTTTTAGCAACATTAGTAATCCAAGTCCAGACTTGGTATCACTATCTTCTTTGGTTTCGAGTGTAGAAAAATACATATCCTCCACTTTTTCTAATATAATTTTGCTAACAAAAAGCTCAAAACTATCCCTAAGGGTTTTTGACGCCACATTTAAAACATCAATTTTTAAAAGATTTCCATAGTGTTTTAATTCGACTTTGATTTTGCCGTCTTTTACTTTTGAAAATTTCGTCGCATTTTCTAAAAGTTCGTTAATGATCGTGGATAGAGAATTGATTTTTGATTCACTTTCTTCGTAACAATAGGAATAAAATCCAGCAACGAAATTGGCTGTGAGTCCACAACGGCGCCAATATGCAGTCATATCTATCGGTAGAAACATCAATCTAAATTGACCATCGGAAGGCAAATTTTCAGGAATGAAATGATATTCACCAATGATGACAGGTGCTTTTTGATTCAATTTTGTCTCCTCAAATGATTCATGAACTACCTGATTAATTCGATCGTGAAATCTGCACGATCGTTCTTCTCTTTCGTTTTCATCCTGAAATTTTATTTTATATCAGGTTTTCGCTCAAAGTGCATTCGCCAGAAGAGTGGTTCTAAAAAAAGAATCCTTTTTTTAAAATAGGTCAACTGAAATACGGATGATTTTTAAATGTTTTTTTTTAAAACCTCGAGGGCGTCCATAAACTAGACATAATGGCTTAGGATTCACTGCATTTCGCGTGCGACCACACCATCGATATCACTTCCATTATAACTGCCTGGTGGCCAAGGGAAATTGTTTGTGCCATCCGCATAGTTTCTAACTGCACTTGCGGAGGTGATTTTGATGAATTTGAAACCATTGGTTTGGATGTAGGTTACGTCTGCAGGTTCACAACTAACATCGTTAGGATCACTAGCATCCAAATCCTCCAAATCAAAGCCATCGCCACCACCGAGTAGAAATCCACCTGTATTGATGAATAGATCCTCGTTTGACAGTGGATTGGTGGTCATATTGTAGAATACTGGCCGCAATCCACCAAACCTTGTCCAGCTGGAAATCAAATTGATATTTCCTGCCGTATAACTCGGATTAAAACCACAGTATTTGGTACCATCTAGGGATACTTGGATCACAGAAGGATCCATGGCATAGGTATTGGTATCACTTGAGATTCGAAAACTATTGTCGTAGACAATAAAGTCGATGGAGTCTGTCACATTTTTGACCGTTTTTCCACCCCAACTGAGGATCATGGATGCACCCGCACCAGTAATGTCTAATGCATATACATCCAAGGATCCAGCAAGTTCCCCTGCACCACAAACTCCATTGATTGCTTTTTTGGAATCTGAGAATCCAGAGATATTGGCTGTGGCACTCTCAACAGTATTCGCAAGAAAAATATCAGAAGGCAAAGTAGAAGATTTGGGACAGAGTGTCGTATTGGCACTGGCTCCGAGAAGGGGAACGAGTGCTAACAATGCTTCGTTCGACGATGATCCTGTCTCTTTGCAAGAAAAAACCCACATACATACAAACAGGAAATGAGAGAAGATTTGTTTTGATTTCATATGCGTTGTGGGTCCCATATAAAATTTTCAGTTTATTTGTCTAAAGTCCAGTCCAAGTTGAGTTCTCAGCTCTGGAAAGTGCTCTGCTAAATGTAAATCCACCACAACCGTTGGTTGCATAATTATTAGTATTACTAGTCACTGTGCTATTTAGCACTTCAGCCAATGTCGTTTTACCAGATACCGCTTCACAAAAATAAAAACAACGATTTGAACTTAATTCGCAACCGTTACTAGTAACTGCTGAGTAATCGATTCTACCATACTTTGATCTATTATCTATAAATTGATTATTGTTACTACCAGGAGTGTTTTGATAAAATAATTGTTTTTTTGTTTTATCAAAAGATAATATTCGATAGGTAATGTCACCACTACTACCACTTGTATCACTTGAAATAATGCTTCCGCTACCATCAGAATTTGTAGATATTATTAATCTTCCTGTTGGCGTGCCAGTAAGCTTTCCTTCGGCATCGTAACTATAACCAACATTCCATTGGCCATTGTATTCTAATAAAAAGGAAGTGGAAGCCGCACTCCCCGCCAAAAGTCCGACGAGTAAATTTTGATTTGCTTCCGATTCCGAAACTTGTTTTTCCATTTGGCAAAAGGAAAAGGAGAAGAGTAGTCCGATTAAGACTGTAGTTTGTAAGAGAGTTTGTTTCATAAGCGTTTCCTAAAGTGTTCATTTTAGGGAACTCCGATCCAAAGAAAAACAACGAATGGATATCATGGAATCCAATTCCATTACGGAAACACATCATTGTTAAACTTGTTTCGGGTGCCCCGATGCCTCCGGGGCCCCTTTCCTCCAAATGGTAACATTCGGATTTTAGTGTGTAAAGTTCCATAACCGCGAGGAATACTTTACGGGGAAGATCTGGCTCACCAAACAGATGTTTGGATTACAGTTGCGGGTCAGCACAGGATTTCCACCTGTTTCCTCCCAGAAGGTATTTTCCAGGTTTTTGCCAAGGCAGGGATTGTCAAATTCTTAAATCTAGGATTTCTCCCGTTTCATTCCCTGTACAAATTGAAACAGGATTGTATTGGAAATGTTGCAAAATTGGTAAGGAAACTTTTGCAACCAAACGAGGTCTTTGGACTCATACAAAGTAAGAGGAAAAGATATGTTTTATTATGTCGGAAGGTCTATTGGTTTTGTATTGATGTGGATTGTGGTAAAACCCATGCGTCTTAAATACGGTAACAAAAAAGTAGAAATTCAAAACGACTACATTTTACGTCAGTTAAATGGTAAATCGATGATTCTCATTTCGAATCATATCAAACCAAGAAACAAATTTTTAAGAATCATCACCATGCCATACGATGCTTTTGTGATTCGTGGTGTACTCAAACGATATGGAATTTATACAACTGCTTTAACAAGTTATGACTCTGGTATGAGCAATAAAGGCAGAAAGTCAAAATGGCTTCGAAGAAAAGAACAAGTTGTAAAAGGCATTGTGAAATCAATTGATCTCATTCCACTCAATCGAAATGAATCGGATCCAGTCACCATGCGTGACTTTCAAAAGAGAATCAAAAAAGGGAATTTAGGAATTGGTATTTTTCCAGAAGGATCTTGGTACCGAGGATTTCGTAAGTCACGAAAACTTTACCCAGGGATGGTTGTTCTAAGCAAACGTTACAACTTATCAATTGTTCCTATGTATCTCGATGCTTATAATTTGAATAAACCTCTTCGCCTCACCATTGGAAATCCTGTTTGGCAAGTGAATGATACAAACGAAGTGATGGCTGTGATTAAGTCTGAGTTCATTCGCCTCAATCAGTTGTCAAAAGACAAATTGGTAACTGCCAATGTAACTACTGAAAGTTCGGAAGTTTTATTAGAAGATGATAACGACGGAATGGAAGTGTCAACAAGCGCCAGTTAGGTCGGTTGTTTGCTAAGTAGTTTTTGAAAGTAGGAAATCCCTTCTTCGATCGGATTTCCTGCTCCCTTTCTTTTTCGTAACATTCCAGTCATATCCAAAACAATCACACCATACATCCAACTCCACATCAAACGAGCGATTGCTGGGTATTCATTTTTAGGATACGGAATTTCGCCTGAATCAAAACCAATACGAACGGTTTCTAAAAAGAAACGATAACTTTTCGGAAGTTGTGGAAATGCTTTTCTGTGTACTCCACCATAATCGGTCACAAACATCACTTTGTGAAGTTCGCGGTTATTACTCGCAAAATGAAAATAGGCACGAGCAATGGCAGCCAATTGGTCAAACGCGGATCCCGTTTTGACATCCGCACTTGCTTTTTTTAACATGGAAAGCAGTTCGTCTTCCCCAGTTTTGATTAAGTCTTGGACAAGATCAATTTGGCTTTCGTAATAAGAATAGGGACTTGCCACACTGCAACCAAGTCGGTTGGCAATTTTACGCATGGATAAACCATCGAGTCCTTCCTCTTTTAAAATGAGTAAGGACACATCTCGAATTTCCTCGCGGGAGAGGCTATTTCGAATTCTTCTTTGTTTGTGATGGGCTTCCAACATGGACGAATCTCAGATTTCCTTCCATCCTATGGTGATCCACCTAAAAATCGAACGTTTTTCTTAAAATGCAGCGTTGATTTGGGCGTAAGCCATATAGGCTTCTTTTGCCAATTGGTTTCTTCCTTGTAAGTAGTTCTGGTTCCATTCAAAGGATTGAGTGGTAGAATTGTATTGAATTTTGCTATTCCGATAATTTCTGACGGCATCACCCGCTTGCAAATAACCAACACCAAGCCATAAAGAAACAAAATCATTGATTTGCCCATGCCAGGTGACATCCACTTCAGTATAAATCCGTTTTCCCAAAGCATAGGGAGAAGAATACGACTGATTGGAAAAGTTTTCCGTACTACCTTTGTCAGACGAAACTGGGTATGGATTTTTTTCGCCGATGTTTCCTGTGGAATTGGGAACACCACTGATGGCATACCATGCATCTTGTTTTTCTGCTTTGTCATTTTGGAAGTAGGTGATTTGGAATTCACCATAGGATTCGGATGAATAACTTAGGCTCACAGATTTCGATAATAGGTTTTGTGCATTGATGTTTTCGGAAATACCAGCTACACTATTGAAGTAAGGGATCACTCCAAATCTTGGATTTGCCAATGTTTGGAAAGTGGAAATGGAAGCATCGGATCTATTTTTATCACCCGATGCATATAGAACTTGGCCACCTAATCGTAGTTTTTTGAAAAAAGTATATCCGGTTTGGAACACGTGCATCTGTCCCGTATACTTTTCTCGTTCCGTTTTTGAATTATCCCATTCATTCGGTAAATATTCTTTTAAGTATGGGTCTTGGATGCGACGACCAGATGTTCCAGATTGGAATGCGGATTCCCAAGTGGCATCCCATGCCTTACCCTCAGGTAAAAAATTTCCTTTGGTACGGTTTGTAAGGCGAAAGCCCGTTGTCGCTAAGTTTTGGTTTTGTCTACTTCTGTTTGCAGCGAGTGGATCATCTTGTGAAACATCAGGAAGACCTGTGATCGGATTTGTTGTATTTTTTTTCCACTTCCTGACCACACCTAAACTATATAAATCCAAGGTGACCCAATCTGGGATCGTAAAACTGTTGTAAGTTCCTAAAAGCGTTGTATCTGTCCCATTGGCACTAGAATTCAGTTTCGGATCATTGGCAGAAGTGACTCCATTTGGTCCACTTTGGGTCCAATACGGCCGCGCCATAAAAAAATCGAGTTTCACTTTTTCGTAATGGAACATGAGCCTTGCCCCATCAAAGGAAAGTCCATTCACGGTCCAGTTACCACCACCAATCATCCTTTGGTCCCCATATGCCCATATTTGTCTTCCGACTTGTAGTTTGGACTGGAGGGGAAGTTTGTTTAATAGAAGAAATGCTTCCCTAACTCCTGTTTGGTTTAGAGAAACGGAATTTGTTTGGTTTCTGGAATATAGATCTGATGTATTATTAAAAAAATTAGCGCGGATATCACCAGAAGATGCAGGTGATTCTCCTCCCCAAACCCGTGCATCTTGTAACGTGATTTTTGCTTGGACATAGGGACTTGGATCAAAAAGAAAATAAAGAGAAGAGGTTTGGAGAGTACGATCCACATAACCTTTGTCTGATGCATTAAAATCTAAATTATAGCGACTTTCTTGTCTTGGGCGCAGATACAATCCAAATCGTAATACATCATTTAGCCAAAATTGAGAAGAGGTTGCCGAATGTTTGGAAAGTGCCGGCTCCACAAACATATGGCGGTTGAATTCCGGATCCAAACCCTTTTCTTTCATGGGAGAAGAATAAGGTTTGGTTTCCTCTTGTTTTGAAACATTACCATCATCTACTGGTTGGGCCAGTAGTATGGTTGTTTGTGTGAACAAAAATAGAAAATAAAACCGCAAGTGATTGGGAAGCCGTAACATAGTATATCTCTCCTTTCCTTATGTAAATTAAGGAAATTTAAATCGAGTTCTGTTACAGAACATAACGCACGTTTCCCAATTCATTTGCAAACGTTTAAATGAAATCTAATGATTCCCTGAAAAGATTTTTAAAATATAAAAATAAGTAGGAATCCCAACAATTATGTTGATTGGGAAAACGATCGATAAGGCAACTGTGAGATAAATACTAGGACTTGCCTCAGGTATCGAATCTTTCATGGCCGCAGGAACCGCAATGTATGAGGCAGAGGCACATAACACCACAAACATCAAAGCATCACCAATTGGCATTTGAATGATTTTTGTTAAAAAGATCGCGATGATTACATTGATGAACATGATAATGAGAGTGGATCCAACTAAAAACAATCCCACTTTTTTTAACTCACGCATTTGTTTTGCTGCATCAATCCCTTTGTCTAAAAGGAAAAAAGTCAGTAATCCTTTGAAAATATCTTCGGTAAATGGTTTTGTTGTATTCCATCCAGATTCACCAGAGAGATATCCTACAATCAATGCTCCAATTAATATATAAACAGAAGAACTGAAAAATGCTTCGTGTAACAGGTGTTTCCATTGAATTTTCTCAGATGGATCTCCATTTTGTTTCTTTTTTCCAAGTCTATCGATGATAACAGCAATCACGATTGCAGGTGATTCCATAAGAGCCATCCCTGCTACGATAAAACCTTGGTATTCAAATCCATAACTATGCAAAAATGCACCGGCTGTGACAAAGGTTACAGCACTGATGGAACCAAAACTTCCCGCAAGGGCAGCAGAGTTGGCATGATCTAATTTGAATCGAAAGATAAAGTAAGAATAAATTGGCACAAAACATGCCATGAACATACAAGCGATGAGTGTGAGTAGATGTTCTTCCGCAAAAGGGGACTTAAAGAGTTCATGTCCTCCTTTAAATCCGATGGAGAAAAGTAGATACAAGGAAAGGAATTTGGAGACTCCTTCTGTTATGCGTAAATCCGATTTAAAGAAAACGACACCCATTCCTAAAAAGAAAAACAAGACAGGTGGGTTGAGAATGTTGTTCAGAGCATGGTGAAAGTCCATATTTGTCCCTCGTGATTACCATGATTTTAGACATACATTTTGTCCAATATCATAAAACTGGACAAAAAAATACTTCTGGTTTGATTTCCTCCGCCCTTGAATTCGCTTCCTTGCGAACGCTCCAGTTCCAAATTGGTGTTATCCATGCGCATTCTTTTTCGGGTTGTTTCCGTCGTTTCACTCCTTTTGGTAGTGGAGGGTTGTCTTTGGAAACCAGAAGCCTTCTATGGCCAAAATATCAGCCAGGAAGTGGAATTTTTAAGCCCAAGTAAGGAAAACCTACCTAGGTCTTGTGATCAAACCTCTATTCGTGCCCTAAAACAAATGGTTTGGGTGCCAAATGAAAGCCCTGATGCGCTTCGGAGTCGACAAAAGATGGAAGGCCAATGGCTCCATTTTCGTTTGCACAATGAACTAAAGATCCCATCCGAATTTAGTATTCTCATCCAATGGATCAATATTCCCAAAGCAGAGATTTGTTCTGAAAACCAAAAAGGGGAAATAGGTGATACTTACAGCGGTTATACGTGGGAAACTTGGCTCGGATTACTCTCTCCCTTCCCCCATTTTAAAGTATCATTAGCGGCAGATGAAACGAGGGACTTTTATCTGTATTTGGATTCTAAGGAAACAATCAATTTCCCTATCCGAACGATTTCCTCTTCCAGTTATCGATTCGTCGTTTTGTTTCGGTTTTTAACATTTTTATTTTTTCTAATGATGGCTGTCGTTTCTTTCGGTTGGGCCATTTCGGAATTCATCAAATCAAAAGAAATCGTATATCTTTCGATTCTTGCCCACTACCTTTTGTTTTTCCTTTTGGTGTACTCGGTTCATGGGAAAGAGTTGGCTTCTATTTTTGGAAATGAAAACAATTTGATTCGCCATTCCTACTATTTGTTTTTATCCATCAATCATTTGGTTTTCTTTTTATACTTGTATAGTTTTGTAATATTTACAAATGAAACTTTGGAATATCCGAAACTGTTTTGGATGTTTGCATTCTCTGGGTTTTTATACTTAGTGGTTCCATTCGTTCCAAGAGTGTATGAATACCGAATTTTTATCTTACTGCTTATTTTTGGTTCCGCTGGATATTTTTTACGAAATACACATCTATCACTTTTCACCAATCAAAACAAGGAAGAAAGAAAATATTTTTTTTCCTGGGCTTTGTTTTTGTTTTTAGTGTTTTTGAAAACTTTATTCCATTTTGATTTTTATCCCTACCAACCTTTTTTCATTTATGGTTCCGTGTTTTATTTACCATTTTTAACAGCAGGAAGTTTTTTGTTTTTGCGAAATTATGAAAAACGAGATGGAACAAAAACCAGATTTCGTTCTATTTCAAACAAAATCAATACGGTAGAGTATCGGACAAAATTAGAATCCCTACTTGAATCAGAAAAATTATATCTAAATCAAAATTGTAATGAAGAAATGATCGCAAATCGGCTTGGTCTCACCTATCACCAATTAAGTGAATTGGTAAATGTTGAGTATCATTTTAATTTCCCTACTTTGCTCAATATCTATCGAATCAAAGAAGCAAAAAGGTTGTTGGTGGAAGAACCTGAATCGAATGTCGCAGAAGTAGGAAAAAAGGCAGGTTTCGGTTCTAGATCTGCATTTTATTTAGAATTCAAAAAACAATCTGGAATCAACCCCAATCAATTTAGAAAATCTCCGTCTCATCATCCAAACCCATAAATAAATAAAAAAGTAATTCGATACAGAAGAGGAAATTCCTATGAACAAAGAAAAACCAAAAGATTGGTTACCCGGTTTAAAAGAAAACTGGCGAACGGACATTGTGTCCGGTTTTGTTGTTTTTCTTATTGCACTTCCCCTTTGTTTGGGGATCTCACTTGCCTCCGGGGCACCACCTATGGCTGGTATTTTTTCCGGAATTGTGGGTGGGATTTTTGTATCCCTGTTTAGCGGATCCCATCTCACCATCAACGGGCCTGCAGCGGGACTCATTGCTGTTGTCTTAAATTCCATTTTTGTATTGGGTGGTGGTGATGCCAAATTAGGTTTTGAACTGACTCTTGCTGCGATTGTGATCGCGGGTGCCATTCAAGTTCTACTGGGTTTATCCAAAGCAGGAAATCTCACTGTATATTTTCCAATTTCTGCTGTACATGGGATGATGGCAGCCATTGGGATCATCATCATATCCAAACAATTTTATGTGGCTCTCGGTATCACGCCTAACGCCAAAACGATTTTAGGTCTTTTGTTAGAGATTCCATCCAGTATCGTGAATGTAAATCCAGAAGTGGCCATCATTGGGCTCTCTGCGATTGTGATCATCGCCATTTTGACTAAAATTAAAAACCCTATCTTTAAAAAACTTCCGGCACCTCTTGTTGCTGTGTTAGTTGGGATTGTTTTAGGTTTTGTTTTTGATTTAGCTGACACACATTCTTACTCCTTACTTGATCATACTTATAAAATTGGACCTGAAAAATTGGTGAATTTACCAAACCATATTTATGAAGGATTAAGTTTTCCCAACTTTTCTAGATGGAAGGATGGAGTATTTTGGGTGATGGTTGTTACCATCGCACTCATTGCTAGCATAGAATCTTTGTTAACCGCAACAGCAGTTGATAATAATGATCCGTATCGTAGAAAATCGAATATGGATCAGGAACTTGTCGCAAAAGGAATTGGAAATTTTCTATTAGGTTGGATCGGAGGATTACCCATAATCGCGGAAGTCGTTCGTTCTTCGGCTAACATGGAAAATGGGGCAAAAACAAGATGGTCCAATTTTTTCCATGGAATCTTTTTGTTATTGTTTATTGTTTTACTTCCTGAACTCATCCATAGAATCCCATTGGCATCACTTGCTGGAATTTTGATTATGGTGGGACTCCGATTGGCATCTCCTCATGTCTTTCAGGAAACTTACAAAAAAGGTTGGGACCAAATAGTCATTTTTTTAGTGACAGTAGTGGTTACAATCGTTGAGGATTTGTTAGTTGGTGTTTTTTGTGGAATTGTAACAGCGATTTTGATCCAAATGTATTTTGGTGTTTCGTTTCGCTATATTTTTGTAGCAGACATTACAAAAAAATCAGAAAATAAAATCCATACTCTGGATGTAAAACATGCCTTACTTTTTTCCAATATGATTTCGTTGAAGTTGTTACTTCGCAAAATCGCACCAGGGGAACGTGTGGATCTTAAGTTTGATGAAAATGTAAAGATGATTGGTTTTTCAGCTATTGAGTTTTTGCAAACTTTTAAGAGAGATTACGAAGAACGTGGGGGTCAGGTGAATTTGATCGGTTTTGAAGATTTGAAACCTATCTCTGCCTATTACGGTGCTACTCGAATTCAAAAGTAGTAAAAAAATTCTTGTAAACATCTTTTCCTAAACCAATATTCCTTTATGCAAAGGATATTGGTTTCTTTCTTACTTCTTTTTCCGATTTTACTATTTTCTAGAGATGTCCCGAATCTAAAGACAAGAGTCACCGATGAAACTTGGACTCTTTCATCTGACTTTGTTTCTGCCCTAGAAAAACAACTAAAAGACCATGAGAAAAAAACTTCCAATCAAATTGCAGTATATCTTTTTTCTTCCTTGGAAGGGGAAAATTTAGAGGAGTATTCCATTCGAGTAGCAGAGGAATGGAAACTAGGTCAAAAAGGAAAAGACAATGGAGTTCTGTTACTCATTGCAAAAGATGATCGCAAATTAAGAATTGAAGTTGGTTATGGTTTAGAAGGGGCATTAACGGATGTTTTGTGTCACCATATCATTGAAAATGAAATCAAACCTTCCTTTAAAAGAGGAGAATTTGATATGGGAATCAAAAACGGAATCAAAGCGATTCTAGGTGCCATCGAAGGGGAATACCAAATGCCCGAAAAAAAAGATTATTCTCATCTGGGTCCATTATCCTTTCTGGGTGAGCTGTCTGGTGCCAGTGAAGAGATACCTCTTGGTTTAAAAATTTTCCTATCCTTTTTTGTCGTTTTTGTTTTGAGTATTTTTACTTATTTTGCAGCAAACGCACCTTATGTTGGATGGTTCGTGTATTTCTTTTTGTTTCCTTTTTGGAGTTTGTTTCCAACGGCCATCCATGGTGCCAATGTGGGTGCGGCTGTGTTTCTTACCTATGCGATTGGAGTCGGTTTATATAAACTGTATCATCTCTTCACACCCCATGGCAGAGCTCGAATGCGGAATGGTAAGTTTAAAATGTCTTCGGGAAGTAGCAGTGGCGGTTGGTCAAGTAGTGGGAGTTCTGGTGGATTCCGTGGTGGTGGAGGAAGTTTTGGAGGCGGTGGAAGCTCTGGAAGTTGGTGAGATCAGAAATTGGATTGGGTAAACGAGTGAATGTTAATTTTTTTTGAAAATCTCGGAACTTTTTCGATAGAAACTGGGTTTAGTATATAGTGAAATTCCTATCGTTTTCATTTCTATTTCTGTTTATGAACCAAATTGTTTTAGAAGCAGAAGTGACAAAACCAATCCAACTCAAAGAGTTATGGCAAAAAGCAATTCAATTTAACCCTGAATATTTATCTGTGAAAGCAGATTACGACAAAGCATTTTACGAAAATGAAAAAAGTTATGCGGGATATTTGCCAACAGTGAATGTCCTGGCATCGGCAAGACAATCGTCAGCTAATTTTAGTGGATCGGGAACTGTAAACGATCCTTTGATCAGTGGAGCAAGTGCATCTAACCAAACTCAAACATCTGGAACAACAACGGGGGAATCTCGTCCCACGGCAGTGAATCGGTATTCCTTAGGTTTAAGTACCAATCAAAATTTATTTGCAGGTTTTCGTGATAAAAGTGGAATTGAAAAAACAGAAGCATTACTTCAAGCAGCCAAACAAACATTAAATGATTCAAAACTAAAAATTTGTTTTGAATTAAAATCCGCATATTCACAAGCTTTATATGCCAAAGAACTTCATCAACTTTCCATCAAAATTAAAGAAAGACGATCGAGAAACCGTGATTTGGTGAAACTTCGGTATGAAGTAGGTCGAGAACATAAAGGAAGTTTTTTACTCAGCGAATCCTTCGTGAAACAATCGGAATACGAAGTTTCTTTTGCTGAACGATTGTTTCAAACCAATTGGAGAGAAATTGAAAGGGTCATTGCGACCCCAATCGAAATTTCACTTGAGACTAACTTAATTTACGAACCAGTGATTGAAAAAAAATTTAGCGAATCGGAAAAGAACACATTATTAGAAGCTCACCCTTCCATTATGGCCGAACAATCCAAGGTTCGCGCTGCTCAGGCAAATATCGGGGTTGCAGAAGCAGGATTTTATCCAGACCTTAACTTGAGTGCCACTGTGACAAGACAGGATGATGTTTGGTTACCAAAACCAAGGAATTATAGTTTTGGAGTCAATTTGACCTATCCTTTGTTTAACGGTGGTAGAGATTATTATAATGTTAAAATTGCGAAATCAGAATACGAAAAATCGATCCATACTCGTGATTCAAAAAAAAATTTATTATCCTTTTCCTTAGAACAGTCTTATTTGAATTTTAAAAATGCATCGGAACAATTATTGATTTTGACAGAATTTTATAAAGCTTCTGAAATTAGAGCTACGATTGCAAGGTCCCAGTATTCCAATGGTTTAATTAGCTTTGAAAACTGGGATATCATTGAAAATGATTTAATCAACAGAGAAAAAAACTTACTGATTGGCAAACGAGATCTCAGTTTGGCAGAAGCTACTTACCTTCGCAATTTAGGAAAATGTTTTGATGAAGACTAAACTCTATTTATCCATACTGGTTGTCATTGTTTCTGCAAGTTTATATTATGTATTTGGTTATCAAAAATCAAAACAGGAATTTAAAATGGAATCGGCCACGGTCACACGTGGTGATTTGATTGTGACTGTCCGTGCTACAGGGACTGCCATTCCTAAAAATCGATTGGAGATCAAACCACCGATCGCAGGAAGGGTGGAATCTATTTTAGTGGAAGAAGGGAATCAAGTGGGGAAAGGTAAAATTCTTGCTTGGATGAGTTCAACCGAACGAGCTGCACTTTTGGATGCGGCCAGAGCGAAGGGAGTTGAAGAATTAAAGAAGTGGGAAGATTTTTATAAACCAACTCCCGTTATTTCACCTTTACGAGGTTTGGTGATTGCATCCAATATTAGCCCAGGACAGACTGTGACACAACAAGATATCATGTATGTTTTGTCTGATAACTTAATGGTGCAAGCGAAGGTAGATGAAACAGATTTATCCAAAATTAAGATTGGGCAAAATGCAAAAATCATAGTTGATTCTTTTTCCAATGAGGCAATCCAAGCGAAGGTCAAACATATCGGTTACGAAGCTGTTATCGAGAACAATGTAACTATGTACAATGTTGATTTGGAATTAAATTTCATCCCTGGTTATTTACGTAGTGGTATGACCATTACTGTGGATTTCATTTTGTCAGAAGAGAAAAATGTATTACTTGTTCCAAATGATTTCATTAAACGTACAAATGACAAAGCTGTGATCCTTCTTAAGGAAAACGATTTATATAAAGAAACATTCGTTAACATTGGTTTTTCGGACGATCAAAATACCGCAGTATTTTCAGGCATCGAGGAAGGAGACTTGGTGTATCGAAAGAAAAAAATCCAAGAATCAAAAAAAGCCAGTGCCAGTGGTGGACCTTTTTCCTCTCCCAAAATTCCAAAGAGATAATGTTTGTTAGCAATTGATATTAAAAATTTATCTAAGTCCTATCAAATCGGAAATTCCAAATTTTCCGTTTTAAATCGGATCAATTTAGAAATCAAACCTGGCGAATTTGTTGCCATCATGGGCCCGTCTGGTTCTGGGAAATCGACCTTATTACAAGTGATGGGACTTCTTGACCATGCCGATAGTGGTAGTTACAAATTGTTTGGCAGACGAGTGGAAAATGAATCTTCCAATGTATTGTCCGATATCCGTGGAAGTATGATTGGTTTTGTGTTCCAACAATTCCATCTTTTGGCAAAATCAAATGCTCTTCAAAATGTTTTTTTGCCTGCTTTGTATACAGAGATCGAAGATCCATATTTAGTTGCAGAAGCACAGTTAACAAAAGTGGGTCTTCAAAATAGAATCCAACATACGCCGAATGAACTTTCTGGTGGACAACAACAAAGAGTAGCGATCGCAAGAGCATTGTTAAATGATCCTCCCATCATTTTTGCGGATGAACCTACTGGAAATTTGGATTCTAAAAGTAAAATAGAAATCATGTTGGAGTTACAAAGATTACACGCAGAAGGCAAAACCATTGTCATGGTCACTCATGAACCAGAAATGGCAGAGTATTGTGATCGAATCATTCATGTCAGTGATGGACAAATTGTTAAAGAAGAATCCAAGAAAAAAAAGAGAGATATTCAAACTTCCTTTCAGAATTCGTTAAGAAGGAAAACTGGTTGGAAATTGATTCAAGGAATATTGAAGCAGTCCTTATTTTCTCTCACATCCAATCGACTACGGACCTTTTTATCGGCACTAGGAATTTTGTTTGGTGTTGTGTGTGTGATTTCGGTAATGGCTTTGGGAGAAGGCGCCAAAAAATCAGTAGAAGAACAGTTTTCTTCGTTAGGTGCTAATTTGGTGATTGTCCGTACAGGTGGGATGCGAAGTGGAGGTGTATCCTTAGAAGCAGGGACAGTCAATCGTTTGGATATTTATGATGTTCCTGCTGTTCAAAAAAAATTCCCTGAGGTCAAACAAATCTCTGCTGTTGTGAATGGAAGAGCACAACTTGTGTTTGGGAATCGAAACTGGAATAGCTTTGTGACAGGTGCCAGTGCCAATTATGAAACTCTTCGTAATTTGGAGCCAACAGAAGGAAGATTTTTTACGGAAGAGGAAGATATCAAAAGGGCATTGGTTTGCCTTGTAGGAAATACCGTCGTACGTGAATTGTATGAAGGTAAAAATCCTGTTGGAACGTATCTAAAAATCAATCGAGTTTCGTTTCGAGTGATTGGACAATTACCAGAGAAAGGCTCCACTGGTTTTCGTGACCAAGATGATGTTGTACTCGTACCACTAAACACTGCGATGCGAAGGTTACTCAATAAAGATGCTGTTGATAACTTAGAAATGGAATTAGATCCAAACGAATCCTCAGATGATTTTATTTCAGCAATGAAACGATTTTTACACGAAAGGCACGGAACGAACGAATCGATGGGGAATATTTATCAAGTGATGAGCATGGCCGATATCCAATCTGCTGTTTCGGAAACCAATCAAACCATGTCAACCTTACTCATTGCACTCGCCACAGTTTCATTGTTAGTTGGTGGTATCGGAATTATGAATATCATGTTGGTATCTGTAAAAGAAAGGACAAAAGAAATTGGACTTAGAAAAGCTCTAGGTGCAAGAGAATCGGACATTCGTTTGCAATTTTTAATTGAATCAACTTTGACAAGTCTCACTGGTGGGATTGTAGGACTAGTTTTTGGTATTTTAGCAGTTCTTTTTTTACAAGAATACTTTGGATGGACAATTGTTTTATCCTTTCCTTCCATTGGATTTGCTTTTTTGTTTTCCATAACGATTGGGATTTTGTTTGGTTGGTGGCCTTCTGAATATGCCGCAAAACTAAGTCCAATTGTTGCGTTAAGATCCGAATGAACCCAAACATGAATCCTGTGGTTAATCCTAGAAAAGTCCCACAACAAAAACGTTCCAAAGAACGTTACCAAAAAATTGTGGAAACAGCCATACAATTATTAGGTGAGGTTGGGTATGATGATTTGACAACTGACTTAATTGCAGAAAGAAGTGGAATTTCTGTTGGATCTATTTATCAATTTTTTCCGAATAAAGAGTCCATCATCTATTCTCATGCAGAAAATTGTTATTTGATTATGCATGATCTTTTTTTTGAAAAACTGACAAAAGAACTAAAACGAAACAAGAAATTTACCCCAGAATTTGTAGATTTTACACTCATTGCCTTTGAACAAACGTTAAATGAGGTGAAAGGGTATCGCCTCATCAATTCAATTTTATACACAAATGAAGCTTTATTACATTTGGACATTGAGAGTAACGAACGTTTCGCAAAGACATTGGCCAAAAAAGTAATTTTAACGATGTTTCCAAAAGTGAACGAAAAACGTGCTTTTTATATATCCCTCATGATCGTCGAGTCAGTGGATTCGGTGATCAAAATCGTTCACCGAACCAAAAAACCAGCGGAAAAGAAACAAGTATTGGCCGAATTAAAAACCCTGCTTTTGGTATATTTTTCCAGTTTTCTATGATTTAACATTGACAAAGTTTTAACACAATTATACAATTCTCCAAATGTGAGGAATTCCTCACGTTTCGGGAAAAACTATGGAAAAAACCAAAAAGATTTTGATTGGAATCTTCATGGCAATGTTCGTAACCTTTGGTTTGAATTTTTGCAATTCGGAAGATCCTGCCAACACAGCATTTGTCCATGTAACAATGATGGACAATGCATTTCATCCACCAGTGATCCGCACTTACAAAGGTGGGAAAATTCGATTTGTGAATGAGGGAAACAATCCTCATAACGCAATCTCCATTAACAAAGATTGGTCAACTGAAACGTCATATGGCAACTTAGCGATGTTTCGTGGAGCACATACGGATGTGTTTTTCCCAGAAGAAGGTGTGTTCCCTTATTTTTGTTCCTTTCATGCATCTCCCGATGGTAAAATAGGGATGACCGGTGTAGCTGTGATTGGTGATGCATCTTACAATCCTCAGGCGAACATGGCAAAGTCCAAAATTTCTAAAAAATGGACTGGTGTAACAAGAAAGGTTCCTTCCCAATACAAAACAATTCAAAACGCAGTGGATGCTGCTTCCCCTGGTGATTTGATTTTAGTTGCGAAAGGAATATATAAAGAAGAAGTCACTGTCACAACTCCATCAATTACCATTCGAGGAGAAGACCGAAACCTTACGATCATTGATGGAGAATTCCTACGTGGGAACGGCATCATGGTTGTTGGTGCTGATGGTGTAGCTGTGGAAAACATCACAACACGAAATGCAACCTTAAATGGAGTATATTGGACTGGCGTAAAAGGATATCGCGGATCTTATATTACAGCTTATAACAATGGTGACTATGGTGTTTATGCATTTGATTCTGTAGATGGACTCATTGAACATTCTTATGCATCGGGATCACCAGATTCTGGTTTTTATATAGGGCAATGTAATCCATGTAATGCGATTATTCATGATGTGGTTTCTGAGAATAATGCATTAGGTTATTCGGGAACAAATTCCAGCGGTAATATTTATTTGTTATCTTCCATTTGGAGAAAAAACCAATTAGGTATTGGTCCAAATACATTGGATCGTGAACTATTGCCACCTCAAAAGCAGATGGTTGTGAAGAAGAATATTGTTTATGATAACAATAATGCGAACGCACCTTCTAAAAAATTAGAATATCCTTCAATTGGAAACGGTATCGCACTTCTTGGTGCTTTAGAAAATGTGGTCGAAGACAATTTGGTGTTTAATCATAATAATTATGGAATCCTGGTTACTATGAATATTGATGAGAACATTTGGATTTCCAATAACAATATTGTTAGGAATAACCAAGTGTATCATTCCGGTAGAGGTGATATTGCTCTCAGTGGACCTGTGAATGTAGGCAATTGTTTTGAAGGGAATTCTTATGGTGTATCGAGTCCTCCCTTTTTGGAGTCATTACAATCTTGTTCCGGAATTCGTTATCCACATGTAGGCGATTTATCTTCAAGTATTGGTCTTCTTGCATTGTTTGTGCAAGCAAACTTAAAAGAGTTTGTATTAGGTTCGTATAAAAACCAACCGATCCCGCCAACACAAATGAATATGCCATCAGAATCTTTGGCGAAAATTGTTCCTGCTCATGATGTATTTGAATCGAGTAAAGGACTAATCAATTCTGCAGAATTACCAAAGATCGACATAGAAGATTTTGAAGCACAAACGAACAAAATGTACACATCGGGTTGGAGAGTTCATTTTCCGGGAACTTTAAAAACATGGTATTTCCACATTATGGGATATCTTTTACCTTTTGCTATTTTTGCTGCTTGGACAGGCCTTGCGATGTTAGATCGTTTTTCCGTGAAAGGTGCAAAAATGGATCATTACTTTTGGATGATTTTACTTCTACCTTTTATAGGTTCACTGATTTATCTTTTTTCAAAAGAATCAAAAATTTCTCCAGTCGTCAGAAATACTGTCGTTTTTGGTGGAATTTTATTATTTTTAACAATACTAGCTTATGCTGGTTATGCGATGACGGCGGTGACGGAACCGTCAATTTCTTAATAGGAGAATTCAATGGAAACTAATTTTGCAAACCCAGGTTTTTGGACTTATTTTATCGGATCGTATGCGTATTATTTACCTTTCGTGTTAACGATGGTTTGGGCACCTCTCGCTTTATTTGGTTTATCCAAACAAAAAGATATGACTACCACGAAACAAGTGATTTGGTCACTTGTGATTCTTGTAATTCCTGTTTTTGGCCCAGCATTGTATTTGCTATTTGTGGATACAGAGTATGAGAAAAAATTCAAACAAATCGCAGTTGGTGGTGGGTTTGGTGTTCTCATCCTGGTTTGGGTTTTAAGTTTGATCTTTCATATCTAACAAGGATACTTTAAGATGGATCGGAAAAGTTTTTTAACAACCATTGGTTTTGGAGTGATGGGTTTTGTGGGATCAATTTTTGGTTCCATGGGTTTTAATTCCAAAAGATCCAATGAGATTTGTGGGCCAACCGATCCTTCTTCCACTTCTGCCAATTTTGGTGTGGTGACAACTCCTGCGGTGAGTGACAACTACCAAAATTCCATTGGTGTTGGTGGAAGTTTACGAGGAACGAATACATATGGAAGTATGGCACATCCTCCTTTTTTCATCAAAGAAGAGTATACAGAAAGATTTTACTATCCACCTAATTACAGTAATTCGAAGAATAAAACAAAAGAATTCCAATTAAATCTATTTCCATTGAGTGTTAATATCGCACACAATGTTAATTACCAAGCGTGGACATTTGATGGTGTGGTTCCTGGACCAATCCTTCGTGCCAATTTAGGTGATAAGTTACGCATTCATGTTAAAAATTCAAGTCCAGATCCCCATTCCTTACATTTCCATGGTACACATGATCCGTTGGAAGATGGATGGGAACCCATACCTGCATCTGGAGAAAGAACGTATGAGATTGAAGCAGGTCCTATAGGTTTACACCCATATCACTGCCATGTGCCACCTTTGATGGTTCATACCGCCAAAGGTCTGTATGGTGCTCTACTTGTGGATCCTCCCGTCAAACGGAAACCAGCGCATGAATTTGTACTTACGTTTTCAGGATGGGATACAAAAGGACAGGGCAAAAATGATTTTTATACCTGGAATGGAATCGCTGGAATTTATGATCGATATCCCATGAAAGTTCCAGTGGGAGAACGAGTTCGATTTTATATCCAAAATATGATGGAACGGGAACCTGTGATGACATTCCATTTGCATGCCCAAACTTTTGATATCATTCGAAGTTTAGGAACTATCGTTCCCGATGGCCATTCAGATGTTGTTACCATCGGACAAACCGAACGAGTGGTGATTGAGTTTGTTTTGAAAAAGAAAGGAAGGTATATGTTTCATCCTCACCAAACACATATGGCAGAAAATGGAGGAATGGGTTGGATTGTCGCCGTATAACAATGAATCGATGTATTGTATTCATTCTCCTCATTTTTTCCCTCATCGGATGCCAATCTAAAACAGATATCAATCAAGAAACCTGGAATCAGTTAGGATTTGTTTTACCGAATGGTACCAGTTTAGATCCAGTTTTTTGGACAAAAAAGAAATCAGTGTTGTACTTTGGATTTTCCCACTGTCCCGATATGTGCCCACTCACCTTAACCAATTTTGGAAGGGCCTCACTCATCTTAGGTGAAAAAGCAAAAGAATTTCAATTTGTTTTCATTACCTTGGATCCGGATAGAGATTCACCGTCTACTTTAGAGAAGTATGTGCAAAACTTTCCTAGTAAAAATTTAACTGCATTGTCTCCGAATGTTGAGAGTTTAGTCGCTTTGATAAAACAATTTGGGATTGTCAGAGAAAAAGTAGGAGATGGTAATTCCTATCGAATCGATCATTCCAATTTTATTTATGTGTTAGATGAAAAAATTAATACTGTAAAAACTTTTCCAGGTGGAGTTTCTGCAAATGTACTTGCTGTGGAACTTAGGAAGTTGTCGGAACCTTAGAGGTTAAAATGATTTCGATTTCCGTTCTTGTACCTTCGGGATAATTTCTTGTGATTTCAAAGTGAAACTCGGAATATAAATTCTTTAATCTTTCTTTGATGTTTCCCAGTGACCGACTCATTAATTTTTCTTTATCTTGGATTAGGTCATCTGGAATTCCTGTTCCGTTGTCATACACAACAAAACTAAAAACAGAATCTTTGATCATTTTAGCATGGATGAAGAGTTGTAGTTGTCCATCAGAGGATCCACGAAATCCATGTTTAAAGGAATTTTCTATGATAGGTTGTAACAAAAGTGGTGGTAAAACAACATTAGAAAAATCACCAGTTTTTTTGAAGTCAATTTGGATTGTATCATAAAACCTGAGTTTTTGTAAGTGTAAATAATCTTCTAAAAAACTCCATTCTTCTTCAAAGGGGATCCAATCTCGATCTGTTCGGTCAGAGATAAAACGATAATTGTTTGCAAGACTCATGATTGCATCACCAATTAACTCTGGTTTGATTTTATGTAAGGCATGGATAGTATTTAAAGAATTAAACAAATAATGAGGATTCATTTTGGTTTGAAGGGTCTTTAGTTGGCTTTCTTTTAGGGTTTTTTCTGCCTTTAATAAATCCTCTTTGTATAATAATGCTTTTTGTCTATCGGCGAATAACGTACGTTCTAAGGCAAAACCTTGTGAAATCACACCAAATAATACACCCCAAAATACAACACCTGTTGGTGTCGTGTCGTTGTATTTAATTGCCAAAAAGATTTCTAAGATTACAAGTAATAAAGTTATACTAAATCCGATGAAGTGACCAAAGGCTTCTTTGTTTCCTTTTTTCCAAGCTTCATAGGTAATGAAAATGGGACCAATAATATTGATTAGATTGAATAAAATGAAAAAACTTCGAGTGCTAATTAAAAAACTATGAGAGATATCTGAGAAAGGTAGAGAAAAGATCAATATTGTTGTAATAGAACAAATAATCACATCTAAATAAATTAAAATATCCAAAATTCGAAAAGAACCACTTCCGAATAAACGACGAACCCCTGATAACATAGGAATAAAGACAAAATTAGAAGCGATGATGGATAAAACATATAAAGTCTGAGTATTTGTAAAAAGATAACGGATAAATTCGTTTGATGCTAAACCTAAAATACCAAAACATAAAGAAAACGAGGAAAAATCCAATAGGATATTGTATTGTTTTTTGTATTCAATAAAATACACTAAAGCACAGATGATCCCAATCATCATAAAGAAGGAATGGAAAAAAATTGCAGTTAGGTTTTTTAAAGCAATTTCTCTATAGAGGGCTGTTTGTTTTCCAATCAAGTTTTCAATGATAGTAATGGAAAATAAAATTCCTTTTTTATGAAACAGTCGAAGGTAGTAAAACTTTGAATTATCTTTTGGAATCTTTACCCAAGAAAATTTTGGTTGGAAGATATTGGGTAAGTATTTTGGGTCTGAAAATTCACCGTATTTAAAAATGGAATCTCCATTTTCGTTAAAGATTTCAATATTTAACCCAGCATGTTCTAATAAAAAATGTAAATCTTCATTTTCTATTTCAGAAAATGCTTTAGAGCGTAACCAGATATATTCAGAATCGGTAATGCGTTTGAATTCTTCGTCATCTATCCAACCAGAAGAAGATAACCAATGCACTTTATGCATTTTCTGAAAATCAATTTTGCCTGAATCATCTTGTGGAATATCACCAACAAAATACTCAGCATTTTCAGAAAGATAATATTCGGAAATGGAACTATCTTTTGGTTTAAAAATTGAATAAACGTAAGAAGGGATCGTAACAAAGGTGATTAAAAACAATAAGCAGATTGATAGATATGGTTTCTCTAAAAATCTGCTGATTGTGAAATTCATAATTTAGTCTTCGAGTGAAAACGTAATTGGCAAACGATGTGCCATTTTTTTAGGTTGCCCTTGCACATAACCAGGGCTAAATCGAACTCGTTTGATGAGTTTCATCGCAGCTTCGTCAAATCCATAACCAGCTCGACCAGAAACTACCTTTGCTGATTGCAAACTACCGTCTTCATTCACTTGGACAAGTAAAACTACTTGTTTTTCCATAATGTTTGCAGCTTTTGCTTGAGGTGGGAAATATTCTCTTAAGTCAAAGTCGATGATTGCCGTTGGCATCTTATCTCCGTTAAACGAAAATAAGTAACCATCTTTATCGGTTCCATTTCCTGACAATTGATTGGGATTGATGTCGGAATTGTCTGGTTCGTCCGCTTTGTCTTTGTTACTTCCTTCTACCCATTCTTGTTTTTCGATAGGTGCAGGTGAAGATGTCCCTCCAATCAGCTCTGGTGGAATTTCTTCGAAACTGACATCAACATCTTCAAAATTGGAATCTTCAACAATTTCTTCCCCACGTAATTGGCTAATGCGGTAACCTGCATAAGTTGCTGTGTGGATGAATAAACTTCCAATCAAACAGATGTGGAAAACTCGTTCCCTGTTTTGTTTGATCGAAGTTTTTAACTGTTGAAGAAAGTTTGAAAGCCCGTTCATTTTTTTACACTGAGGGCTATTTTTGTTACTCCGGCTTTTCGGATGATTCCCATCAGCTCCGTAATTTTTCCATAAGGTAAACTCTCATCCGCAGATAGAGTTAAACGCATGTTAGGTCTAATTTTTGCTTCTCGTTCTAAGTTACGTACTAGTCCCGTAATATCAGTGTCTTTCCCTTCTAAAAGAATCGCACCTGTTTTGGTAAGTGCCACTTGAACTGACTCCGCAACGTTTGGATCCGCTGCTTGTACTTTTGGTAAATTGATATTTAAACTTTCTTTTTTAAGAAAGTTTGCCGTAACCATAAAGATAACGAGAAGTACCAAAATGACATCCACCATAGGTGTGATGTTGATACTTCCAATTTCTTCGTCTTGTGATCCTGATGCTCCAGCCATATTTATACCTTTGTCTTATTCATTTGGTAAGAGAGTAGTTCTTTTTTCAGAATTTCTAAGTTTTGGAGGATGACTTTTGCTTTTCTAGAAAAGTAGTTATTGGCCATAACCACAGGGATCGCTACTCCAAGACCTGCTGCGGTTGCGAGAAGGGCGGTAGAGATGGAACGCATCACTACTTCTGCACCAGAACTTCCGAGTGTTCCTAAACCATAAAATGCTTTGATGACACCTAGCACGGTTCCTAATAGACCGATGAAGGGTGCGTTATTTCCAAGGGTATTTAAGATGGGTAGGCGTTTTTCTAATTCTAATTTTTCAGATAGAATTTGGCCTTCTAAACTTTCATCCAATCCTTTTCTTCCTAGCTTGAGTTGTTTCAACGCAAATTGAATGAATCGATTGTAAATTGATTCTTCCCCGGCATCTGTTTTCCAATGAATGTCTGGTTCTTCTTGTAAAGAGTTTCTAACTTCTGATAAGTAATCTTCGTTCTTTTTGCCCAAGGATTTTTTATAATAGATAAGTCTTTCCGCAAAAACTGCCAATGCTACGACACTAGCAATTCCCATTGCAACAAAAACTAATTCCTCACCTAACTCTACGTATTCCTGCATATTAATCTCCTTCTTGAATTATATTAAAAAATAGATATGATGGTATCTGTTCATTTGAAATTTGATTGTTTGTTGTTGCAAAACAAGATCGTAAACAAGAAACAACGGACGGATTGTTTAAACTTGCTTCTACTAACGCCGTAGGAGTTGATTCTCTACACGTTCCCAGATCTGTTTTGATTTTCCAATCAGATGCTTGGCAATTAAAGGAACAAGTTTGTGCAATGGATGACATGTTTTTGTATAATGTACTTGTTATCAATCCTTGACAAGTTTGTGTTTTGACACTCGCACTTGTTGCCGTAAAACTTCCACCTGTCGCCTGGTAATAAGACTGAAAACACAAATCCTTATTTGTGATAATCGATTCACATGACTCCTGTGGATTGTTGGGAGTCACCAAGTATTGTAAAATTAATGCCTGGTTATAAGTATCTTCAAACTTTTTCCCTTCGTTGCAAGAAACCAAAAACAATATTAATAATAAACTAACAATAGATCGCATTAGAAGTGAACCTCCATACCGATGTTAAAAAATGGAATCACTGTTCCACCTGGTAATTCTAAAGTTCCAAATGTATCATTTTCCCTTGGGTTAGTTGCGGAAAATGGTCTCGAGTTATCAAAATCAAAGCCGTTTTTATTTTTTCTCATGTAAACGTTTACGATTTCCAAATACCAGTTGAGATATCCCCAGGAATAGTTTTCAAAAATATCAAATCGAATATCCAAACGGTGAAAATCTGTTCCTCGTTTCACATAACCATATTCTGATGTATAAGGGTTGTTAGAGTATCGAGGGTTCCAAAAGGTTAAACCATTGAGAGGGTTTGAAAACCGGCCACCATCATCGCCAATAATTGGTCTAGAAGGAACAGATGTTAAATAACTCCACCTTGCACCAATTTGATAACCTTCGTTAACTCTCCATCCATAAATCACGTTGGCAACATGTGTTCTATCCCATGGTGCTAATTGTTCTACAGAGTTTGGAAAATAGGCAGCTAATATTTTCCGTTCGATTCCACCAACTTGGGTTGTATCTCCCTCATACACTTGGTATAAGTTGGAATTCTGAAAGGATTGTGACCAAGTATAGGAAATCCAACCAAACCAATCACGTGTACCTGGTCTTGCATTTTTACGAATGAGTAATTCGTATCCATGTGACCAACCAGTTGCTCGGTTGGAATAATTGAGAGGTCGATTCGCTACAATTGGTTGTCTTAACCATTGTGCTTTGTCTGGATTCAGACCAACAGGTGTGGACACATAAGGATCGTCGATGATCGTATCTTTAAATTCGTTTTTGAATACTTCCGCTTTGACTTGCCAAACTTGATCGATCTTTTGATCAATCCCAACACTTAACTTTCGTGCTCTTTCAAATCGAAGATCAGGGTTTCCAGTTTCCGAGTTAAAGTTTGTTGTGAGTGGAAAACGAGATACATCTCCACCACTTCCATAGAGGGTCATGCCTTTTCCAATTTCAGGAAAGGTATAGGATGCAGTGGCACGTGGGGTTAGGGCACCATTCCCTGTCACCTGCACATAGTCGTACCTAGCACCAGGTTCAAACAAAAAGTTTCCAAATTTAAAGTGTAAGGTTGTGTAAGCATTGTAATAAGGGGAATTTCCTTGGATGCTGATAGGTCTTCCCACAAAATCAGGATTAGCTGAATTATACGGGTTAGGAGATGGATTGGTTGGATCTCTTAAGGCAACCTCTGTTCCGTAATCTCTAAAAGAAAATCGACGCACTTCCGTTCCAAAATCCACTTTTAAAAATCGTGTTGCTGTCCAATAAGCATCTTGTCTTACACCAACGTAAGCTCCTCGTTGGTATTGTTTTCCTTGGATACTTCCAACACCCACATTGTATTCTCCGATTGGATCAAAGTTGATGAGAGTGAATCTGTTTTGAAATTTATCACCTGGGATCCAAGTGTAACGAAGGGCTGTGGTTCTAAAACTTTGTCCAAAACTTGCTTTTGCTCCACTGAGTAGTGCAAGTTGTGAAGAGGTTGGATCATTCGAAGGTTTGTTCGGGACATCAATGGCAAAATTGTCCTGAGCCGTCAGATTATAAAAAGCAATTTGGTGTTCGGGTGTGAAGTTATGAACATATTTAATTTGAGAATCGTTGTAACGTGGCAAACGAATCCCTTCCGGTAATAAACCTGTGGCACCTAACGTTTTATCAAGATAACCCAACTTCCCTGCAATCGCTAAATACCCTTTTCCCCCTGAGGTTGGTGTGGCAGCATAGGCAGTTGTGTTCCATAGGGAAACTTGGAAGGCACCTTTTGTTTTCTGTACGGAGTCAACGGTTTCAATTTCGATGATACCACCAGTCGCATTATTGAAGTTTGCTGGATACGCTCCTGAATACAAATCGATAGATTTGATTAAATCGTTATGAATGACAGATGTGAGTCCATCTAAGTGAAATGGGTATAAGATTGGTAGGTCATCATATAAATAAGTATTCGCGTTGGGATTGGCACCACGAACGATAATACCGTTGGCACCACCACCAAAACCAATGTTTGGAATGACACCTGGTAAAGTTTCCAAGGCTCGGAGTGCTTCTCCAAACGTTCCTGGCATCCGTTTGATCTCTTCGTATCTTACCTTAGTACGAGAGGCGATCGTTTTTTCCCTTTCTCCTTCCACAACAATCCCCGTTTTGGGAGAGGAAGCTTTTTTTTCAGTGTAAATGGTTCTTGATTCATCTTGGGAACCCACTGAAATTTTTATTTCTTGGATTCCAGTGTCACGTAACAAACGCAAGGTGTATTCACCAGCAGATGGAAATTCTAAAGTGACATTTCCGTCTGCATCTGTTTGTGCAAATTTTTTGGTTTCAAAAATAAGAACAGATAAGTTCTTTTCAGCGATTTCTTTTTTAGGATTGATTAGTTTTGCCCGAATGTTTACGGCAAAAATGGGAGAACCAATCAAAAAGAGAATGATACCAAATAGGATGGATTTATTTAATTTGTATTTTGCTGATTTCATTGAAGTTCAAATACCAAGGGATATCTCCCGTTTCTTCTTCGAGATAAATGAGGGTACAAACAAGTGGGTAACCTAAAAACGGACATTCTGTTCGTGTGATGGAAATGGTACAAAGATCCAAATTCCTTCGGATCGGTTCATTCACAATGACAAGTGGTGGATTTGGCAAAGGGTTCCCACATTTTTCAGAGGCATATTTTGCTGCCGCATACACTTGGCTTTGTGCATCACTCGTCGGTACCCGATCTACACCGGGTGCACAATTCAAAATCAATACTAAGGAAACAAATAGGATTAAGAATGTAGTTTTCATTTCTTTTCCTTTGTTGTTGGTTGAGGACTTTGTTCTGCTTCCCCTACAACATCTGCTGTTACATTCACGACAGAGACGAGACCGAGAGGAAAATAGGCTTTGTCTTCTCTTTGGATTTTGATATTGATCAAAGTTTTTCCCGTAGGATATTTTTCTAAAATTTGACTCATCGCCAACTCTACGTTTGGTGCTTTAGTGACGGGAAACATTCCAAGTAGATAAAACGCAGAATCTTGGCCTGTTCCTTTTCCAATCACTTTGAATTCTGTTGATCGAACAACCGTTGCAGAATCAAATAAATGAATTTCTTTGGGAACACGGGAACCAATACAATTGATTAAACCAATCAAGAGGATCGGTAGCCAAAGAAAACTGATTCGTTGAAAATACTTCATCTTGGATTCAAATTACCTTTTGGATTTGGTTTGTGTTTGAGAATTGGGAAATTTCACTAAGTCTGCTTTCAAATTAAAACGATATCGAGTGATAGGGCCAAACACTGCTTTTTCATTCCAATATCGGATGTTCACAAGAGCATCTCCTGATTCTTCTTCCATGATTCTTTCGTATAAATCAGCAACAGGTGGTTCTGTCATATGGATTCCGAAAATCACGATATCTAATGCATACCAGGAAAAGGTTTTGTCTACGGTTTTGATGGTTTCGTAAGGAGTGTTAGGGATAGGTTTGTTACTTGTCGCAAGTCCCACTGAGGAGGAAGCACAATTGGAAACAAACAGGTATGTTACGAATGTTAGTATTAAAACAATAAATTTTTTCACAAAAAAAACTCCGTCCTCTCTGTTTCTTATTTAGAGGGTCAGAGTCAATGGAATATTCTGAGATTTTCTCGTTCACTACTTCATTCGGAATGAACGCTACTCATTCGGGAGTGAATAGAAAAATTAGAGTTTTAGAGCCTCTCGAAGGGCTTGTGCGTAAGATCTTCCAACGGGCAAAGTGGTTTCGTCTTCGTTTTTGAGTTGGATGGTGTAGGAACCACCTTTGTCATAACGCATACTTGCCACATAACTTAAGTTAATGATGAATCCTTTGTGAATGCGGATGAATTGCCCTGAAGGCAGTTTTTCTTCGATTTCTTTCAGTAATTTTGGGGTTTCGTAATCTTTTTGGGTAGTGTGAATCACGCAACTTTTGTTATTCGCAGAAATAAATTGGATGTCTGGATAGGGAATGAGAAACACAGCAGAATCAGACTGGATTTTCAAATGAATTTCTGTGTCTGAACCAGAAGTTTGTGTTGGTTTGACTTCTTGGTGAAAACGGAGTGCTTTTTCTACCGATTTTTTAAATCGTTCAAAGGAAAAAGGTTTTAGTAAATAGTCAGTGGCATCTAAATCAAATGCTTCTACCGCATGTTCACTGTAAGCGGTTGTGATGATAAAAAAAGAAGATTTGGTATGATGAGTTCTTAAAATGTCCATCCCATTGATAACGGGCAAGTTGATGTCCATAAATACAATATCAAATGTTTTCTCTGACAAAAGGGCATTGGCTTTGTCTCCACTTTCCGCAATCCCAGCTAGCTTTAGTTCGGGGCAATTCATCACATAGTCCATCATGAGCATCCTTGCGGGATATTCATCTTCTATGATTAAAACTGAATATGATGGAGATTCCATTGATAAAATTTATAAAATATCGACAAAGAAAAATGTGACATCGTCCTTGAGTTCTGCGTCTGAATACTTAGTGATTTGGACTACAATTTCTTGGGACAAGGTTTTGATGTCTTTGTCTTTACCTTTCTCTAATAAATCAAGAATTTTGCCTTCCCCAAATAATTTATTTTCTGCCCGGGCTTCAGTAACCCCATCTGTAAAAAAGAAATAACGATCTCCTTTTTGGATATCGTGTTTCCATTCGCTGAAAGCAAAACTTTCACGCCAACCAATGATGGGTCCTTTCATATTCATAAATTCAAATTTATTTTGTATCTTATTGAACAAAATGGGGTTCGGATGCCCGGCAGTTGAAAACAAAATTGTATTTTCTTTTGTGTCGATTAATGCACAACAGGCGGTGATAAAATATTTACTAACCAAAGAAGTAAGAGCCTGGTTCATATGTTCTAAAATCAATTTTGGAGAATGAATGGATTTTGTAGATTCTCGAAATTGTACTTTTACCATGGAAGACACAAAAGCAGCGGGAACTCCATGGCCTGCCACATCCGCAATGAGTAAAATCAACCTATTTTCATCTAACTCTACCCAATCGTATAAATCACCTCCCACTTGTCGCATTGGCAAATAAGTGGTGTGAAGTCGAATTCCTTTCGTATGAGGGTGGTTTTTCGGTAATAAATAACTTTGGAGTTGGGATGCAAAAAATAAATCTTGTTCTAAGTCTTGGTTTTTTGCTCGTAATTCGATGGTTCTTTCTCTAACGCGTGTTTCTAGGTCTTTTGTTAAAATGGACAATTCACTTTCGTTTTTTGCATTTCGATAGGAAATCGCAACACCAGACAAAATCATCAAAACCAAAAATCCATATTGCGTTAGATAAATATTTTTACCTGTAGTGACATCGATGATGATATCAAACGTAGCACCAATACAGATACAAAGAAAACCAAAGGATAAAAAATAAGCTTCTGAACGTTTAGCTTTTGCTGCTCGAATCACAGCCCTTAAGATGAAAAATACAACGAGTAATAATGAAAATTCCCAAATTCTTAATAATAAAATTCTGGTAGGAAGTTCGATATTCCAAGTTTGTAAGAAAGCAATGGATAATAAAAAGAAAACCAAATACCTTTCTTTTAAATACAGTTTGTGTTGGAATAGGGAGTAACTGAATAAAAAAATGGAAACTGGTAAAATTGTTTGAGCCGTAAAAAACAATTTTAACCAAAAGAAAAAGGAAAAATCGGTATAAGTGTAACTGATGTTTAAAAGTGGAAGTCTCCACATCACAAATACTAAAGTGGATAACAAAAGATAAAAATTCGATTTGGCCTGACGTTTTAAAACAATGGAAAAAATTTGGTAAGCACCAATTCCAAAAAATAACATGATAAAACAAAAATCACGACCATCTTCGATTAAAATGAATTCTTGTAGTTTGTCATAATTGCCAAGGACTGGAACACGACGAAAAATTCCACCTTGGAATGTTTGGTTTCGAAAATGGACTTCGATTTTAAGTTGGTTGGCCTCATTTGCTTTTAATACATGATGAGGAATGTAATATAGGCGTTTGTAATACCAGTTTGGTAAATAATTTCCCTCTTTTGTGATTTTTCCCGTCTGTCCAAGTGTGACTCCATTCACAACCAAGAAATCCACTTCTTGGACTCGGTCTAAATAGATACCAATTGGTTTTTGGCTTGGTTTGTAATAAAACTCTGTTTCATAAAATCCATGGATGGGTGGAAGATACCCTTGCGAAGAAAGGCCTTTGCCTACTTGGATGGGTTTTGTGACTCCATTCGAAGTGAAAGTCCAATTTTCTGAGATCGAAGTTGTGGATTCGCCACTGATCCATATTGGTTCTGCTACGAGTGGAACGAACGTAGGGAAGAAAATTAGGGAAAAAAATGAGAGAATTCTCATCGCTATCCGCTAAAATAGTGCAGTCTGAAGAGAACGCAAGTTGATTTTCAGAATGGCACGGTCTTAGTTCTATTTTTTAAGGAAAAATAATGACAATTACGCAGCTACGATATATCGTTGCACTCGATCAATTTAAGAGTTTTGCCAAGGCCGCCGAACATTGCTTAGTCGCTCAGCCAACTTTGAGTTTACAAATCCAAAAAGTGGAACAAGAGTTAGGATTTGATTTATTTGATCGTAAAAAAAATCCAATCATCACCACAAAATTAGGGAAAGAGGTGGTAGAACAAGCAAAGTCTACCTTGAAGGAAGCAGATAAATTATTCGAAATCGCAGGGCAATGGAAAGACGAACCTGCTGGAAATATTTCATTAGGTATCATTCCAACTGTTAGTAATTATTTAATTCCTTCCATTTACAAAAAATTACAAACCGAATTTCCAAAAGTCAATTTTAGAATCTCTGAATTGCCAACACTTACCATCATCGAAAAACTGGAATCGGAAGAAATTGATTTAGGAATCCTTGCCACTCCACTCAAAATTCCAAATATCACTGAACATCAGTTATACTACGAACCATTTGTTGTTTATTATCCAAAAGATGCAAAAGAGAAATCGGCATCTGTTTCGATGAAACATATTGAAAAGTATCCCTTACTTGTACTAGGTGAAGAACATTGTTTTCGCCACCAATCTTTAAAAATTTGTAACCGAAATTCCTTGGCAAAAATTGAAAGTGGAAGTGTAGAAACTTTAAAACGAATGGTAGACATGGGAATTGGAGTCACTTTACTTCCCAAACTTGCAGTGGATAAAGTATCAGATCGCATAGTTCCCTTCCAATCCCCAGAACCTGCCAGAGAAATCAGTTTGGTTTACAAAAAAGGATTTTATAAAACAAAAATCCTAATCAAACTCACAAACTTAATTTTATCTGTGATTCCCAAAGAATACCACAAAAAGGAGAAATTCAAAGTAATCGGTGTATCAATCGCTCAGGATTAATTCTAAAAACCTGTCTCATAGCTTTTATAAATCATAGCATTTATAACATTTATTTTACAAATGATTCAAAATGGGCTATATTCTTCTTAACAAGAAAAGGAGGATATTCAATGTCCAATATCAACACACAAATTCCAGACTTCACTACAGAAGCTTTCCACAACGGTGCTTTTAAAAAAATCAGCAAAAAAGACGTTCTCGGAAAGTGGTCTGTTTTTGTTTTTTACCCTGCTGACTTTACCTTTGTTTGCCCTACAGAACTTGGGGACGTTGCAGATCATTACGAAGAATTACAAAAGATGGGAGTAGAAGTGTATTCCGTTTCTACTGACACTCATTTTGTTCACAAAGCTTGGCATGAAGCAAGTGACACTATCAAAAAAATCAAATTCCCAATGCTTGGAGATGCCTCTGGTAAAATCACAAGAGGATTCGGAGTGATGATTGAAGAAGATGGGCAAGCACTTCGAGGTACATTTGTTGTGAACCCAGAAGGTGTGATCAAAACTGCTGAAATCCATGATCTTGGAATCGGTCGATCTGCAGAAGAGTTAGTCAGAAAAGTGCAAGCTGCTCAGTACGTTGCCAATAACGACGGAGAAGTATGCCCTGCGAAGTGGAAACCAGGTAATTCAACATTGAAACCTGGTCTTGACTTGGTAGGAAAAATCTAAACAAAATTAGGCGGGCATTGCCCGCCTAAAATCAGGAGGAAGTTATGTTAGATGAATCAACTAAAGAACAAGTAAAACAATATTTCGAGAGAATCAAAAATCCAATCACCATTCGATTGTATTCCGGTGAACATGAGAAAAGAGAAGAACTTGTAAACTTTTTAAAAGATATCGAGTCTTTGAGTTCACTCATCAAAGTTGAATCCTCAAATGATTTATCTGATGGACTCCGATTTTCCATTGAATCCAACGACAAACCTACAGGAATTCATTTCTCGGGGATTCCGATGGGACATGAGTTTACATCTTTTATCCTAGCAATTTTACAATCGGGTGGAAACCCAATCAAATTAGAAGAAGGAATTTTATCCGCTGTATCGAAGTTAAACGGAAAATTCCAATTTGAAACATTTATCTCTTTGGATTGTCACAACTGTCCAGAAGTAGTCCAAACCTTGAATAGTTTTGCATTGGTGAATCCATCTATCTCCCACAATATGATTGATGGTGCGATGTATCCAGAACTCGTGAAAGAAAAAAACATCCAAGGTGTCCCTGCTGTTTATCTAAATGGGGAACGTTTTTTAAGTGGGAAAGCAGAAGCATCTGTGATCTTTGATAAACTTTTGGAATTGTATTCGCTCCCGATGACAGAAGAACTAAAAGACGAAATCGTAGATCCAACAGATGTTTATGATGTCACCGTAATTGGTGGAGGACCTTCTGGGGTTACAGCTGCTGTTTACTCTGCCAGAAAGGGTTTAAAAACTCTTGTGATTGCAGATAGATTGGGTGGTCAAGTAAAGGACACATTAGGAATTGAGAATATCATTTCTGTTCCGTATACAACTGGTCCTGAGTTAACTCACGTCTTAGCTGACCAATTGGAAAAAAACCAAATCAAAAAGAAAGAAAATGTGCGTGTGCAAAAAATTGAACCGGGACAAACAAAAGTAATCCACTTAAACACGGGTGAAAAAATTCATTCGAAAACTGTGATTCTTTCCACAGGAGCCAAATGGAGAGAACTCAATGTCCCTGGCGAAAAAGAATTTGTAGGGAAAGGGGTAGCCTATTGCCCACATTGTGATGGACCATTCTTTAAAGATAAAGATGTAGCTGTCATCGGTGGTGGAAACTCCGGTGTGGAAGCAGCGTTAGACTTAAGTGGGATCGTAAAATCTGTCACCTTGGTTGAGTTTGGTGATAAGTTAAATGCCGACAAAGTATTGCTCGATAAAGTGGCAAATTCTCCCAATATCAAAACATTGGTAAAAGCCCAAACTACTGAAATCCAAACCGGGGATGATAAAGTCACGGGTCTTACTTACAAAGATCGTTCTACAGAAACAACGGCAACCATTCCGTTGGATGGAGTGTTTGTTCAGATTGGACTTGTACCAAACAGTAGTTTTGTGAAAGATTTGGTGGCAACCAATCGATTTGGGGAAATTTTAGTCGATGAAAAATGTAAAACCAATGTTGATGGAATTTTTGCTTGTGGGGATGTGACAAACACACCTTATAAACAAATCATCATTGCCATGGGTGAAGGTGCCAAGGCAGCAATCAGTGCGTTTGAATACCTTTTACATGCGGCTTGAAGATAACCATTTTTCAACTGTAGAATAAAGATAGGTGGCGGAAATCGGTTTGGTTAAAAAATCATCCATTCCCGATTCCAAAGCCGAATCTTTTACTGAATAAAAAGCACCAGCTGTTAATGCAATAATTGGTGTTTTTTTCTTTAAATTTGCTTCCAACTTTCTAATTTCCATTGTTGCCGTATAACCATCCATAATCGGCATTTGCAAATCCATAATAATCATGTCAGGTTTTTTGGTTTGGAATTGTGCCAATGCTTCCACTCCATCAATTGCATAACGTAGTTTGATATTCGGATATTTTTTTTGTAAAAGTTTTGCTAACAGTTTTCGATTTAAATCATTATCTTCTACAATCAAAATATCGAATTGAAATTCTGGGATTTTAACAAAATTAGATTCGATGGACTCTGTTGGTTTGTCTTCAAATAGAGATGGAATATTTTCTCCAGTCGATTTTACATCGAGTGTTAAAAGAAAACTAAAAGAACTTCCAACACCCAATTCGCTTTCGATATTTAGTTTAGAATTCATTTTGAGTAAGAGTTCGTTTGTGATGGTAAGTCCAAGACCCGTTCCTCCATACTTACGAGTAATAGATGAATCTGCTTGGGAAAAACTATCAAACAATTTAGAACTAACCTTCTTATCAATTCCAATTCCAGTATCCGTTACTGAAAAGGAGATGGTAACCAATCCATCTTTTTGTTCCAATTGTTTTACCGAAACTTTGACTGAACCTTCATGAGTGAATTTAACTGCGTTTCCAATTAAGTTGGAAAGGATTTGCCGGATTCGAAGTGGATCAAGAGAAACAAAGTTGGGTAAATTGGGATCTAAAAATAGTTCCAACCGAATTCCTTTGGATGCTGCCGAAACTTGGAATAAATTGATGGTGGATAATAATAAATCTTTAAGGTTTGTGTTTACGTATTCAAACACTAATTTCCCAGAATCAATTTTGGAAAAATCTAAAATTTGATTCACGAGTTCTAACAAACTATTTCCAGAAAGAGAAATGTTTTTAAGATATTCTTTTTGTTCTTCTTGTAAGGGAGAGTTGAGTAAAAGTTCTGTGAACCCGATGATTCCATTTAATGGAGTTCGGATTTCGTGACTCATGTTTGCTAAAAAATTTCCTTTGGCAATGTTAGCAGCTTCTGCTAGTTCTTTGGCATGTCGCAATGTATATTCAATTTTTTTGGTTTCTGTTAAATCGGTATTGGAACCTAACATTCGTATTTTGTTTCCAGAAATGTCCCTTTGGATGTAACATTTGGACAAAACATGTGCGTAATTGCCTTTTCTTTTTTTCATTTGGAATGTGAATTCAAAGGTTTCTCTTTGGGACGCGAGGATGTTTTCTAAAAATTCACCCACCCAAGTTGCATCATCGGGATGGATTAAACTTTGCCAATAATCAATCGGAACATTTTCTGGTTTATCATCATTTCCAAATTCCAACCACCATCTTCTCGAATAGATGACTGTGTTATTCACTAAGTCCCAATCAAACCATCCATCCGAACTTGCTTCTAAAATTAATGAATATCTTTCATTGTATTCTTTTAAGGCATTTTCGGCTAATTTTTGTTCGGTGATATCTTTGCTTGAACCTACAATGAATTTAAAACTTCCATCCATTTCGATAGGAGTGAGTTCTGTGATCCAAATTTTGGTTCCCGCTGGCATTGCAAAACTTTCTTCGTAAGAAATCGTTTTTTTTGCATCAATCGCCCTTTTGAAATTGTTAACGACAACAGAACCAATTTCTTCTCCTAAAAATTGAAAGGGAGTTTTTCCTTGGATCATTGCTTGTGTGATTCCAGTGGAACGTTCATAAGCGTGGTTGATTCGCCTGATTACAAAATCTCCATTCTCCATCACTTCGATCAAAAACATGGAATCTTGAGATCCATTAAAAATCATATTGTTTTCGATTAACAAATGTTTGAAGTCAATTGATTCATCTTGGAATAAAGTTTGGAGAGGTAATAGGTCAGAGATGTCACTCACAGTGCCATCAATTCGATAACCTCCATCCTGTGAGTTTTGGATTAACCTTCCATGGCATTCGATGTATTTGATTTTTTGTTCTTTGGTTAGGATTCTCACTCTAAGGCGAAACCTTTGTGTTTTATTTAGTGAGGTTAACGTTTGTTTGAGTAAATTTCGGTCTTCGTCAAAAACAAAGTTTTGCCAAGATTGTTTGTTTTTGAGAAAATAAGAACTATCGTAACCCGTTAGTGTTTTGATGGAGGGACTGGTGTATAAAACTTCTAATTTCGGGTAACCAATCGAAAACACAACGTCTTCGAAATCGCTTAAAATTTGGATTTCAAGTGAGTTTTGTTGGTTCATAAGCCAATTCGACGAAAGAAATGGTACCTAAAAAGTCAGATTTTTCTTAAGAATTTTGCTTTCGGATGAGAAAAGGTAAGGCTAAAAACGGTGCAACTTTTGGATAACTCATACCCAAAAGTTCTGTTTCACTCAAAACTCGAAATTCATCTACAAAATATGGCCATGGAAAGGGTGCCTCTTTCGTATATCGCAAAAATAAAGAAGATTTTCCATCAATCGGTGAGGTTTCTAGGCTGATGTTCATATTGAATTTCGCATAGAAAGACATATCCTTTGGATTTTGAAACAGGTTTATGGCTTCCGTTTCCCCTTGGAAAGATTTTCCCCACCAATTACGAAAGTGCAAAAATTGAAGTCCGGTTTTTGCTGCCCATTGGAACCATTTTGGGCCTATCCATGAAATTTGGTATTTCCCGATCGGTGGATTCGTTGGGGCATTCAAACGTAGAAATTGTTTTTTATAAATGAATACAGACATTGCCATTTATCCTTTTCTCAAATCTGAAAAGCATAGCGAAAAACAGGATAGAGTTAAAAAAAATTGGAAAGAAAATCCATTTCATTCAGGAAAGACTTGGCAAATCTAAGCCTGACTCGTAGAACAGATGACATTCGGTATTTGGAGTTTGTATGCGTAAGATATTCCTTTGGTTTTCAATTCTGTTTTTCTTTGTGTCCTGCCAAACAGTCAAAGGAATTTATAAATCAGTAAAACGCACACTTTTCCCAAGTGATTGTCGAATCGAAGTGAGACTCGATACAACAGGTTTAAAGTATATCGAAAATTTATGGGATTATAAGATTTTTGTCTCTGAAGACACTGAATTTGAAGACTTAGCAGGTGCACTTACCATCCATCCAAAACCTACTTATGAAGGTAGAAGTTACTCTTCTTATGTAAGTCGTGATTTCGCTTTAGACAATTGGCATTTTGATGAAAACGTAGAATATGAAATTACAATTTCCAAGTTTTATGCAACTAACGATTGTTTTTTAGAAACTCCGGTTAGTTTCAAAATACCTGCGATGGTTCACAAACCATCTTTTTATATGTCTCACGAAAATATTTTTGAATCCAATTTGAATAAAGTTCTACCTATTTCCGTTTTCAATGTTCCTGAATTTAAAGTAAGATCTGCCGAGTTATCTGTGTCTACCTTGGTAAATGCAATTGGTAGAAATGGTAATAAGTACTACGAATATAAAAACGAATTACAATGGAAAGATTCCACTTGGAAAACGGGAGAAAAAATCAATGCATATGGAAACCAAGGTATGGACATCGACAAATACTTTGGATCCAAACCGAATAGCAAAGGTTGGTTGGCTTTTGAACTCGGAGCCATCGTTGTGGATGGTGATAACAATGAAAAATTCAAAACAGAAAATCGATTTTTACAATCCACAAACTTAGGGATCACAACAAAAGAAGATCCAAATTCACTGCATGTTTGGGTGAATACCCTTTCGAAAGCAGAACCTGTTGCCAATACCAATATTAGTTTGTATGTCAAAGGGAGTCTCAAAGGAACTTGTAAAACCGACCAAGATGGTTATTGTACAGTCCCTGCGGTCGCCAATTCAAAGTTATGGGAATTTTCTGTTTTGATTGCAGAAGACCAAACAGGAGACAAAGCCTTTTTACATTTCAATGAAACTCATATCTCAGGATATTCTTCTTATAGTTCTGATGAAAATATCAAAGGAAAAATTTATTTTGACAGGAAGTTGTATCGTCCTGGCGATCGAGTCGAAATCAAAGCATATTTAACAGATCGCAGAAATGGTTCTTTGGTTCCTTATGCATCCAAAACAGTAAACGTACAAATCAGAGATTCCAGAGGGAAAGATGTATCAAATGTATCTTCCACAACATCGTCGCAAGGTGGAGTCAATTCTAGTTTTGTGATCTCATCTGATGCACCACTGGGTCATTATTCCGTATCAGTTTTGGTTCCTGGCAAATCATATTCCGTCACTTATGATACATTCCAAGTGGAAGAGTTTCGACCTGTTAACTTTATGGTGAATGTTTCATTAGCAAAACTTGCCACCAAAAATCAAAATATCAAAGGAACAGTAGAAGGAAAGTATATGTTTGGTGCACCGATGGGTGGTGCCAAAGTAAGTTACTCTGTCCTAAAAAGAAAACGTTACATTCATTTTGAACAGTTCCCTAGTTATGATTTTTCTGATACTTGGTATGATTATGAGGATGAGTATTCGGGAGGAAGTTCTGAATACATTTCTGGTTCCGAAGGTGTCTTAGACAAAACTGGAATTTATAAACTAGATATCCCAATTGAATCACTCACTCGGAATTTTTCCACAGATGGAGAAGAGATCGAAATTGCAGATCCTTATAACCTGATTGTTGAGTCTTCTGTTTATGATGTGGATGGAAAATCAGTTACAAAATCAGCAAATATACCATATCAACCTTCTGAAACATCAGTAGGATTGAAGTGTAAGGATCGTTACCAATCCATAGACAAACCTTTTCAATTCACAGCTATCGCTGTTGATACTCAAGGTAAAGCAGTGAATGGTGTCGATCTAAAGGCATATATCATTTATAATGATTGGACATCCGTTTTATCACAAGGAATTGGAAAGTTCTTTTTCCGCAGTAACCAACTCTCCAAAAAGGTAATGGAGGTTAAAAAATTAGTCTCAAAAGCCGATGGAGTTAGTTTTGATTACCGCACAAAAGATCCAGGTAGTTATACCATCTTAGTTTTGAACAAAGACAAAGTTTTTTCTAGAGTCGATTTTTATGCTTATGAAAAAGAGTCTTATTATACTTGGGATTTTCGTGGAGATGACTCGATCGAGTTACGTTCCGATAAAAAGGAATATAAAATTGGAGACAAAGCAAAAATTCTAATTAAGTCTCCTTTACAAAATGCACGAGTCATTGTGACAGTCGAAAGAGATTCCGTTTACTTTCAAAAATCCTTTGTGATGAAAGGAAACAGTGCTCCGATTGAAATTCCGATCGAAGATGATTATCTTCCGAATGTGGATGTGAATGTGGTTTTATTGTCGGGAAGGTTGCCCGTACCCGATGGTTTGTCCTCAGATGATATTAAAGAGTTCAATGAACAAGACTTAGGTGCTCCGAAGGCAAAAACAGGTTCTGTTACGTTAAAGGTGGAATTGACCTCAAAAATTGCACCTGTAGTTGTGAATACAGACAAAACAGAATACCAACCGAGGGAACAAGTAAAGTTGGCAATCAAAACGGCTCCTGGTGCGGAAGTTACTGTTTCCGTTGCCGATCGTGGGGTTTTGGATTTGGTTGGTTATTCTTACCAATCTCCCATCCAAATTTTTTATGAATACTGGTACAACTTAATCAAAACGTTTGAACTACGCAGTATGATCATCAAACACTATCTATACGAAAATAAAGGTGATAGTCCTGGTGGTGATTATGGTGAAGATTCTGGAGGTGGATTTGCGGCAGAATCAGAATCTGGTGCGAGAAAAGACTTCCGATTAACCGCATATTGGAATCCTGTAGTGATCGCTGATAGCAGTGGTGAAGCAAATTTAAGTTTTACTTTGCCTGACAACCTAACAACATTTAGGGTAATGGTCGCTTCTGCTGCCAATGGAAAATATGGTGTCTCCAATTCTGAATTTTTAGTGAAAAAGAATTTAGTTCTACAAAAAACTGTCGCTCGTTTCATCCGAGTAGGGGACAGCCTCGAGTTAGGTGGAAGTATTACTAACAATACTAAAATGAATGGCAAGTTCCGATACAAAATCGAATCCAAATTTTTGGCTGAAGAGAAAGGTTGGCAAAACATCGAACTTGCTGCGGGCCAAACAAAAGAAGTGTTGAGAACTTTCCAAATTTCGGAAGCTCAGTTTATCAAACTCAAACAAAACAAACCAAATGAAGACATCCAACTGACATATCAAATTTCAGTGGAACCGGAAAACGAAGCCAATTTTGTTTCCTTTAAAAAATCGGATTTGTCAGATTCTTTAATCGTTACACTTCCTATCAAAGAATTTGATCCAGTCACATCTGTTCAATTCTCTGGTTATACGGATTCCGAATTCAAAACAAATATTGCGTTCCCGAAAAAAAATTCCATTTTGTTAAACAAAGGATCTTTAGATATCCGGATTTCTGGTACAGCATTAACAGCACTCAAGAGTGCCTTTGATTTTTATGAATCAAATCCATACTTTTGTATGGAACAAAGAACTTCCGCATATCTACTCTCTCTCAGTTCAGGAGAATTGTTAAGAGAGTTCCAATACAAAGCTCCTGCCAAAGATTCTTATGATTTTAACCAAATCGAAAAATTGTTTTTAGATGAAATGTCTGAATTCCAAACTTCGGAAGGAAGTTTTCGTTTATGGAAAAGTTATAGTCGTTCCGGTTATCCATATTTAACCGCTTATGTAGCTTCGGTGATGCAAATTGGAAAAGACAAAGGCAAACGAACAAATTCTTCTGCTTTCCAATCGGCTTTAAAATACTTAGAGTCCTATGTTAAATCTCCAACAGAAACCTCTGTTGATTCTTACCAAACATTGAGTTTGATTTATTCCGTGTTTTCAAAAGAAAACAAAGATGTATCTTCTTTGGAAAAAACATTGATTGATCATTTTGATGAGTTGAATCCGAAATCTAGAGGAATATTTTTAATCGCATATGCTGATAAAAACAAAATAGATTCTTACCAATCGAATCCTACGTTTAAAAAATTATACGAAGATTTTATCAGTTATATTCAGTATGATAAGGAACTTTTTATCATCAAACCGATGAAAAAGAATCCGAATGAAAACTATTATTACTCCTACTACAATACTTCTTCGGTTTTAGGAAATTATTTGCGATTGATGCTTCGTGTGGATATGAAGAATCCAAAAATGGTCCAATTGGTAAAGGCGATCATGATGGATCAACACAAAACCTATTGGGCAGATAGCCATAGTGTCGGAACCATAGCACTTGCTTTGTCGGAATACCGTAACCGATTTGAAGCCACAACCAGTGATACAGAAGGACAAGTGGTTTTTGGAGAAAAAACTTTGATTGATGAGTCCTTCTCTCCTACATCAGATTCCATTTATAAAGAAGAGATTACATTTGATCGTTTGTTTGATGGCAAAGACATCTCTGGCCGTCCAATCTTTTTTAAACGAACTAGTTCGGAAGGAAGATTGTATTTCCAAACTCGATTGTTTTATGTTCCTGTAAAAGATACCACGCAACAAAGGTTCAACGGACTTGAAATCAAAAAAACAATGTATCGCATTGATGGTCGTGATAGTGATGGGAACCCAATTTTAAAAGAAGTCAGTAGTTTACAAAGAGGTTCAACATATCTAATTAAGGTGAAGGTGCTCAGTCAAAAAGACCAAGCCTTTGTGTTGGTTGTGGATCCTCTTCCAAGTAACGCAGAGATTGTAAATACATCCTTTTTGACTGAAAAACAATCCGATGCAGAAGACACTGAAGTAAGTGAATCCGAATCGTATTACGGACAATATACGGAATATCGTGATGATCGAGTCATTTTCTCAGATGATTTTTTGAGCAAAGGGGAGACGGAATACAAATACATCATTCGTCCTGTTGCGAAAGGAAGTGCGGTGATGCCTGCATCTAAAACATTTTTGATGTATCATCCTCAATTTTTTGGAAATACAAGTTCGGTGAGAGTGAAAGTGGAGTGAAATTTCAACCTCGCCTGATGATCAAAATTTTATCCCAAACAACATTGTGTTTGTTAGGGATCATTTTTTTGTTTAGACCAATTGATTCTACAGTTTTTAAAAAACAAATCACCACTCGGATTTTAACCAAAGAGAAAAAAATCATTGGTCGCTCTCTGAATGAAACACAAACAAAACAAGATTGGGAATCTTTAAAAGAATACCCAGAGTTTGTTTCTAAAATTGTCATCATTGCAGAAGACAAACGATTTTTCTCTCATCATGGAATCGATTTTTTAGCTCTTTCCAATTCTCTTTATTCCTATCTTTTTTCCAAACAGAAGAGAGGAGGTGGTTCTACAATCACCATGCAATTGGTGCGAGTTGTGTATCCAGAAATTCGAAATCAACCTTTGATTGTTCGTAAACTGTATGAGATCATCACGGCCATTCGATTTGAGATTTGGATGACCAAAGAAGAAATTTTAGAAGCGTATCTCAATTCAGTTTCTTTGCATTCCAACTTGGTTGGATTTCCTTCTGCAACTTTACAATTATTTGGTAAACACATTCGATTTTTATCGATGGAAGAAGCTGTTTATTTAACCATTTTGATTCGAAAGAATGTTTCCTCAGGAGAAGAAATTAAATTTCGATACAACCAATTAAGAGAAAAACTTCCCTACACCATTCCTTATTTAGAAAATCCAAAAAGTTTAACGATGGAAGTTTCAAAAGAAAGCCCAGAGGAAAACAATACAAAGTGGAAAGGTGAGAACCAACACTTCCTCAACTGGATTCGTAATTTAAAGGTTTTACCTGATGAAGAATTTGTCGCAACAATATCCTCCGAATTGAATTCTGAAGTTCACTCGATCGTCAATTCTGAGTTAGAGGGACTTAAACGGTGGAATGTCAGTAATGCTTCCGCACTTGTATTGAAACGAACGGGAAATGTGGGTGATGAACTTTCATTAGTTGCGATGATTGGTTCCAAAAACTTTTTTGAAGAAGGGAATGGAATGGTGAATGGTACATTGGCATTCCGTGATGCAGGTAGCACTCTCAAACCATTGTTATATGCTTATGCCATTGATAAAAAAATATTTTCAGTAAATTCGATTTTCTCTGACGAAAAATTTTCCTTCCCAATCGGATTTGAAGGAAACTACATGCCAAGAAATGCGGACCTTCGGTATTGGGGTGATATCACTTTGGCAGAAGCTCTCGGGAATTCGAGAAATATTCCCGCAGTGACCACGATCCAAGAAATTGGAGTTCCCACTTTTTATCAAGTTTTACTGAATTCAGGTTTTCATCATTTAAAGGAATCACCAAGTTTTTATGGACCAGGACTTGCCCTCGGAACAGGAGGTGCTAGTTTATTACAACTTTCCAGAATGTATGGTATATTTATGTTAGGTGGTATATTGCCCAAAATTCGATTAGGGTATATGAATGAGAAACCATATTTTTATGGTGATTCGAAACGATTGTTTTCGGAAGAAACTGCGGAAGAAATTAAGTTTATTCTAAGTGATGCCAAACTCCGGCAAAGAGCATTTGGAAGACGAAGTTATTTGAATTTTCCATTTCCTGTTTCGATTAAAACAGGGACTTCAAAAGACTTTCGTAACTCTTGGACAGTTGGATTTAATGATCGTTATGTTGTCGCTGCTTGGGTTGGAAATTTTTCTGGTGAAAAAACTATGGACGTTTCTGGTTCTTTCGGTGCAGGAAGAATTGTCCAAAATGTGTTTCGTTTGTTAATGAATGATAAATCCAAAATGCTTTACACATCAAAATTTACGGAAGTTCGAAACTTTTGTAAACTAACAGGTAAGTCTGCTACCGAAAAATGTCCTTCCATTGTCCTTCATGTACGCAAAGAAATGTCGGTACCTGAAGTTTGCAACAAACACCAGCAAGGTGAAAAATCTTCAGTCTTAGGAGCTGGTTTTGTCTATCCAGCGAACGGACAAGTGTATTTATACCATCCAGGTCATGCCAAGGAAAAACAAAATATTCCGATTCGCATTCGTGAAATTCAAACTTTAAAAAATCCAAAATTAGTTTGGAACCAAACAAAGGAGATTCAAATTTCTATGAATGGTGAGGCAAATGTTTCCATCCAAAGAGGAAAACAGAATTTAGAACTATTTGATGGAAATCAAAAAAAAGCAAGTGTTCAATTTGAAGTTAAGTGAATTCAAAACAAACTTACTTTCTCCCCAATTGATTTTTTTGTATTTTGGAATTGTTTTTTTTCTCTTCCATTTCCCCGGAGAATGGACTTGGAAATCATGGGTACACTACCATTCAGGTTTTCTCTTTCTACTCTTTGTTCTCTATTTATCTTTCGAGATTTGGAATCTAAAAAATGAAAATCGATCTTCATTTATTGTTTCTTCCTTACGAACAATTGTATTTTTCCTATTGGTTTTGGCTCTGAATTATCAGTGGGTCTTCCAAACGGAGGTTCGTTTTTCTTTGGTAAGCTATGCCTTCCTACATGCAAAAGATTTAATTTATGAATTTGATTCCTTTTTTGAATTATGGACTACCATTCATTACTTTCCGTTGGTTGTTTTTTGGATTTTCCACAAAACGAAATTTTTACAAAACAAACTTCGATTAGGATTGGTCATATTCGTTTATTTAGTGATTGTCTTTGCTTCAAAATTGGATTTCGACCAAAAGGATGTTGGCTCTCAACTGCAGAATCGAAACCAAAAGGTGAATCGGTATTTGGATCAGATCCCAGAGAATACTAATATCGTTATGGTGGTTTTGGAGGGAGTATCAAGAAACCATATCTTAGAACAAAAATCTAAGTATATCGACTATTCAAAGTTAAGTGGCTCTCATTTTTTTATTCCGATGCCTCATACATCAAAAAGTATATACACTTGGATGACTGGTGATTCGCAACTAAATTCGACAAGAATTGAAGTCCCAACAAATGATTTTGATATCAATCTTCCAAACTCCCTTACGAAAGAACACCAATACGACACTCTGATGTTGTATACACAATCTATTTACTTTGAAGGAATGAATTTGTATTTTCCTAACATATTTTCCACTCTTTGGGACAAAACTAAGTTGGAATCAGAATACAAAGACCAATTTGTTACATTTAGTTGGGGAATGGATGATCGGGTGATTTTAACCCACTTAAAACAAAGTCCTATGCGAAAGTCTCCCTATTTTATTTTGATTGGACTCAGTCAAACGCATAGCCCTTACTTTTCTGTGTCAGATCAAGTACAAACTTCATCCAAACTGATTCGGCATAAACAAGCGCTTTCTGAAAATATTAAGCTCATTGATGATTTGATTGTTTATTTCCAATCAAAATCTAAAACAGAAACACTTCTTATCATCACAGCGGATCATGGGGAGAGTTTTGGAGAAGAAGGTGCACAGATTCATAATTATTCTTTGTATAATCAAGAATTAGATGTGCCTTTTTTATTTTATTTCATCCAATCGAAGGAATTATACGTTCCACATTTAGGATCTTCCATTCATTTCAAAGATACAATTTTGGATTTGTTATCAAAAGGCAAAACCAAATCTTCCAAAAATCAAAATACAAATCAATTTTTTTCAAAAGAATACAAACTTGATTTAATATGTAAAACTTGGAATTCGGATATCCAAAGGGGTTTTATTACAGAAGGGAAAAAATATATCTTTCACAGTGACACTGGTATCTTATATGAGATGGATTTGGACGACTCCCATCGAATTCCAATTTCGAATGGCAAAAAAAAAGAATCCATCATTGGAAAAATGTACGAATCAATTTTCTCTAAGTAGAGGAATGACCTTTTAACAAGTGTAAAATGGAGGTTTCTAAAAAGTTTTTATAATCCAATACAAACAATTCCAAATCTGTATCCTTTACAGCTTCTCTCACTTGGTTGGAAGGAAATCCATGTGACCAAGAACCCACTGCTAAGGCATGGCATTGCATTAAAAAAAGAAATCCAGTTTGTTCATTAAAAAAAGGAAAAAAACGAATCAATTGTGGTAAAACATTCGTGATTTGTAATTTGATATTGGTTTTGAATTCGCGAATCGTTTGGATACTCGCATTTTTTTCCAAAATTGTGGGAACAATTGGTAAAAGTTTTAAAAATCTTGTATGGCGATCCATGGATTGTACAAACCAATTGGAAAACATTTTTGCATCGAGTTCTTTGCTCGAGTTTAAAAATTCGTATAAATCCAAAAACCAAGTTTCATAATCAGCACTATGAATTCGTAAGCATAGATCTTCTTTGGTGGGAAAATAAAGATATAACGTACCTTTTGCAATTTTGGCACGTTTGGCAACTTCATCCATGGATAACTCAGCCCAGTCTTTTTTTTGTAAGAGGGAAGCTGCCGCTTGTATGATCGATGTACGTTTTGATAATTTATCTTTTTCTAAAACTGCTCTCTTTTTCGGCGAACGTTCTAGGACTTGTGCACGACTCATACTTCCAAGTTACGAATCTTCCAATATTTATGCTAGAAAAAAACAGAAATTGACCTTAGGTCAATTTAGAGTGACTTAAAGTCAGAAATTTCCTTCCTACATTGCAAATGAATTCTTTGTTTGCAAATTTTTTAAATTAATTTCCATTGAATCATTGTGTGTGGGCGATTTGGTTATACCATCATCAAATTAAAAGATGGAACGGAGAAATGGATTCGTCTCATCCAAGGAACAAGAGTTTTTGACATCCAAAAGGTAGAAGACTCCTTTCGGCGTTCCCCGAATTTCGAATTTTATCCCAGTTCTTTTGCGCCAGTCATTCACAATGATGTTTATGATCATGAAAATGTCCTTCATTCCATGCAATGGGGCATCCAACCTGAGTGGTCACCTAAACCTATTTTTAATACGAGAGTGGAACGATTGTTTTCGACTCCCTTTTGGTCTGGTGCTGCTAAAACTCATCGTTGTATTGTTCCGGCTTCTTTTTTTAATGAATGGAAATCAGAGAAAGGAACTAAGATTAAATATAAAATTTCTCCCGCTTCAGGGGAAAGTTTTTGTTTTGCAGGGATCTATGGAATGATTCCGAATTCTGAATCTAAAACTTACTGGTTTAGCATCTTAACACAAGAAGGGAATTCTTTAATGAAGGAGATTCACAATTCTGGAGGAAACCAAGGGAGACAACCTGTTCACATAACGGAAGATAGTTGGGATAGATGGTTGAATCCAAAAGAAAATCAGGAAACAAAAATATTGGAAATGATAGAGACCTATCCCAATGAGTTTTTAAAAGTAGAACCTGAAACTTCAGAGCCAATGTTATTTTAAATGGTTGATCGATATAGCTTTCCTATTGGAATCATATAGAAGACTATGAATCTTGCCCGATTGTATTTAAAATTCCTAATTTCCTTTTTGTTTTTTGCTTTCTTTGTAACGTCAACTCCATCCCAAAACAAATCATGTGAAACCATTTCAGAAGATCGTAAAATTGAAATCTTACTGAAAAGAATCGGAAATTTTGACGGAAGTTTTATTCGAAATGGAGATCTTCACAAACCAAAGGAAGCAGAAAATCATTTACGATATAAACTGAAAGAAGCCAAAAATTCTTTTTTTGCACCAGACCCAAAAGATTGGACCGCAAAACTCTTTATTGAAAAAATCGCGACCAAATCCTTTTTATCTGGCACTCCCTATCAAATTCGGGACTCCAAAGGAAAAGATACTCCTGCTTCTACTTGGTTATACCAAGAACTAAAAAAAATAGAACTTTGCCATTCGCAATAAATCAGGAACTATGCGTTCTTCAAATTGAATTTGCAGTTTTGCAATCATTCCATAGAAGTTTGAATTCCCAATTGGGTTGGTGTAGTACTTTCTGTTGTGAAGATTCGATCCAGATAACCAAACTTTCCTGTACATAATTCTTTCATTTGGTCCGTTCTTTTGGATTCTGTTCCTCCTAAATTAGAAGAATATTGAATCTTTTGAAATAAACCAGTCAATGGTGAGATCCATACATCGGCAATTTGGTAAACTCCATTACCCGATCCCTCTGCCACAGATTGTCCTGATGTATAACGATCGAACGTATTTGGGAGACGAGAGCGATTCCGCCAAAGACTAGTGCTAGATTCGAAAAGAGTGAGTGGTTCTTCAAACATTGGTACATCAGCAGACGAATATCCAAGAAAAGAGACCCATTGTAAACTTCCGTTTAAATCATATTGCGCAAAAGCATAATGTTCTGTATCATTTTGCATTGGTTCCTTCACAACAGAACTCCAAGAAATATTTGTTTTAAGAAGTTGTAAAATCGACGTATCGTTCACAACGAGTTGGCGACTGTCTCCGTAGGAAGAACTTGGGTTTCCATTATAAACTATAAATTCAATATTCCCATCGGAATTGCCTTTTAAGATATAAGGTAAACTTTGTCCAATGGTTGGATGGGTGTACCCATTCATACTTCCAGCAGAAATACCTGCCAAATACATAAATCCATTTTTAAATGTTAAATTGAATGGAAAATCATTGTAGTTACTCGTTATATATTTTTGTAATTTTCCTTGTCCATCGCCCGTTAACATTCCATATAATATGTCTGTATCTGATTCACCACCATTAGAAGTATTTTGTGGAGTTGGCAATTCAGCAAATGGAGTGTGGCCATTGGATCCTTCATTTACCAAAAACAAATGGATTTGGTCTAAATCATCTACTGCAGACACTAAATAATTGCCAACATCAACCGAATCTAAATTGATATCCGATACTTTTCTACACTTCCGTCATAAAATATTGTAAACAATAGTTGTAAAAAAATTGAACTAATGTAGTGTAATCCACCAAACCAATTGGTGGGAGTATGTAATGCGTCTAAAATCATTCTTATGTGTACTTTGTGTATTCGTTTCTAGTAATCTCTTTTCGCAAACAATCGAATCAGAGTTTATGTTTGCGACAGACTTCAATGTTCGTCCCACCTTTGTGGAAGGGAATAATCCTTATTTTGTCAATGGGGGAAAGTGGCTTTTTATTGGACAAACCGCCGATTTTGACGAACCAGGTCTTTATTTTTATGATACCAAATCGAAAGAAAAAATTTATAAACCGATTCCTCTCGAAACTTATTATCTCACACACACAACAGACTTCCTCGGTCAATTGGAAACAAAAGGCAAACGACTCCCTTTAACCATTTATGAATTTTTATTTTATGATGAAGTAGCGATGCGTGCAGGTTTTGTGATGGAAAACAAAGCCAAGTCATCAAAAGGAAAGAAATACTTTTATGTTGGTTGGGATCTGAGTACAAACTCCATTGATGTGGTAGAGCCCATTTATGAAATTCCGGAAGAAGATAAAAAGTCTTTTGCCCAAAGTTCTTTCATTGGATACTCTGAAAAAGACAAGGTCGCTTATTTTACCTTCGCGGTAGATGCGGACTTAAAGGATGATGTATCGGAAGATGTAAATGCTTATGTTTATAAAGTCCAAAACCAATCAGTGACTCTACTCAAAGAGTACAAAACAAAATCTTATCCTTACACTCCCGAATTCCATCCTGAGACAAATCAAATTGTAATCGCTTGTTATGCGGAAGCATTTCAAAATTTAAATCCAACTGGATATTTTTTCCAACTGGATACAAACAATTTCCAATCATTCTCCATTCCCTCTACACCGTATGGTATCAGTTTTTCAAATGATGGAAAGTTTTTATATATGGCGTCTGCCGATACAGGGGAAGTCAGAATGTACAATACAAATAATTTAGCAGATGTGAAAAAATCGAAATGGGGAACCCATGGTCACAAATTAGGATTTTGGAAAGAAGGGGAACTGGTTTGGGTTCGCAATTCTGGACTGCATATCTATGATCCAAAAACCTTAAAACAAAAAAAAGTGATCCCTACAAAGAAGTTTTTTAAGAATCATATCAACGTAAGTGGATCCGCTTTTTTACCAAATCAAAAATTATTGCTGAGAAATATCTTAGAAGATCCAAAAGGTGGTGCTGCCAATCGGATTTTAATCGCTGACTAAAGCGATACACTTTAAGCCAAATGATCCACTGAAAAAATAAATCTTTTGATTTCAGTGGATCAACGGCAAATGCAATGACTATCGAATTCTATTTCCAAGAATTTGCATGGTCTTCTGCATATTTTTGAAAGGATATTGGCTCTTTTCCCGTAATCTCATTCACTGTACCAAGGATTGGTGCTGCAAAACCTTCTTTAAGAGCACCAGCGATCATCACAAGAAATGCTGCGTAATCTTTCGTAAGTCCTGCGGAAACCAACGAAGATTCAAATACTTGTGGATCCACATCGACATATTCAATATTTTTTCCGCTGACTGATGTTAGGTGTTTGGCAACTTGCTCGTGATTGATTGATTCTTTTCCAGTCAATGTAAATGCTTGGTTTTTATGAGAGTCAGTTGTGAGTAACTTCGCTGCAACAGATGCAATATCTCGTGCATCTATAAAACTGACATTGGCATTGCCACCGGGAAAATAAATTTTCTGATCTTGTTTGATTCCTGCGATCCAAAACGTATGGAAGTTTTGCATAAACCAATTGGGACGAATGATGTTCCATGGAATCCCTGAATTCTCGAGTAGGATTTCTGTTTTACGGAAAGGAGCTTCAGGAGGTGCATGTTCCACACCCATTGCCGTCATGAGGACTAGTTTTTTCAGTCCTACTTGTTTTGCCTTTTCAATCCAAGGTGCTAATATTTCATATTGATTGGTTTCCCCTGGAGGGCTAAGAAAAAAAGCAGAATCCACCGATTCTAAAATCTGAATTCCCTTTTGTGGTTCTTTTGAATCTGCAAAAACCCAATGGAGATTTTTTTCTTTTGGTTGGGTGTCTGGTTTTCTGGAACCAACCCAAACCTCATGTCCCGTTTTTAATAATTCTTTGACTAATTGCCCACCAACAAGTCCCGATCCACCGTATACAAATACTTTCATAGTTTTTTCCCTCGATTTATGATCTCAGATCCAATTTCTAGAGAATCCGATTCAATATCTCTATCATATTCGAAAAATCTAGACTGTCTATGTCGAAAAATATTAAATAAATGTCCAATCGTATAAATTAGTAGACTTTTGTGGAAATTCAGCTAATATATACATATGGATGTACTTTCAGACATTTTGGTTTCGGCAGCTTGGAAAAACGACTTACTCTCCAAAGGGCAAATTTATGAAAGTTTTGGATTTCATTTTCCCTGTGAAAAAAGTGGAGGTTTCCATGTCGTCACACAAGGCAGTTGTTATGCGAGAATGGGAAATAAAATCTTCCTACTTCAAAAAGGAGATTTGTTATTCATAACAAAAGGCATTCATCATGAACTTTTATCCGATCCCAAAGCAAAAGTAGTGACCATAGAACGATTTTTAGGAGAAAAAAAACAACAAACAAAAACGGAAACTCCTGTAACCACATTTGTATCCGTTCGTTATGAAGTGCCAAGTGGCCCCATGCATCCCCTTCTGATGGAACTTCCAGAATTCATCTACATCCCGTATTCTAGTATTCAAAAACACCATTCCCTAGAAGACATCATTCAAATTTTATCCAAAGAATTGGAACTCAATTTGGGAACTGACTTAATTGTTCAGAGACTAACGGATATTATGTTGTATTATATGATTCGCATTTGGTTAAACCAACAAGAAAATTCACCTGTTGGATGGATCAAAGCGTTTCATGACAAATCCGTTTTGTATGCATTGGAAAAGTTACATAACGCTTATGCAAAAGATTGGACAATTGAATCTTTGGCAAAAGAAACAGGAATTTCTCGAGCCAACTTGGCAAATAAGTTTCGTGATGTACTCGGAATTCCTCCAATGGAATATTTAGCGAAACTCAGAATGGATAAAGCTAGGCAATTATTCCAAAAAGGTAATATGGGTTTAGAGGAAATTGCACAAAATGTTGGTTATGCGTCTTCCTTTTCTTTTTCCAAAGCTTACAAACGTATTTATGGTAACTCACCGAGTCGAGAGTGGAAAGGAGTTGTTTAATAAAACACGAATTGAATCCAATTGATTCTTTTTAGGTAAAAAATTGGGTTGGTTTCGAAATACTTCGGCTGCTTTTCTTAGTTTTTTAGTTTCGGGAAGGAGTGGTTTCATCTTTTCCCAACGACCATCTTGTTTCATTTGTTCGGAAAGATTGAGATACGATTGGATCCTTCCCACCCTCTTTGCATAACGAATTCGATTTTGGCATTGGCAAGGGTTTGTGGCTTTTGTTAAACTACATTCTTTTCCTAAAAATTCTTCCATTTGGTTTCTGGCTCTTTTTAAGATTTGGCGATAGGCATCGGCTCGTATTCCCATCACATATCCTGCTTCTTCGCTGGAGATTGAAAATACCTCTCCTAAAAGATATGCCATTCTATACTTTCTTGTCATTGCTTGTAACATTGCATAGGTGCATGCGACCTGCACATGTAAAACAAGATGGGAAATTTTTTCTTTTGCCTCTTCTTCTTGCGTATGTGAAGAAAAATCAGATGGTAAAGCGGAAACAGAAGGATTTTGTGATTTATGTAGTTCTTCGCGGATAGTGCGTAAGTGAATGCCTTTTGATTCTAATTTTGATTTTTTAGTATTGATGAGATGGTTACTTGCAATTTTGTAAATCCATGTGGAGAGTTTACTTTCTCTGCGAAACCCTCCAAGGTTTGTGATGACTTTTACTAAAATTTCTTGAGTGGCATCTTCCGCATCTTCAGGATTCCATAAAAATTTGAGTGCCAAAGAAAATACTTTTGGTTGGAAGAATTGAATCAACTCTTCCAACGCTTTTGTTTTTCCTAACAAACAATCTTCTAATAAAGAAAGGTGCGGATCCAAGTTCATTACTTTTTATATGCCAACCAGTGTACCACTAATGCTAAAAATGCTGGTAATCCTTGTGAAAACAAAATCGAAAATTTTGCGGTGGCCGATCCATAAATCCCTGCCACGACAACACAAATGAGAAAAAACAAAATGGTTTGAAATTTTTGATTTTGGTCTTTGATGAAAAACAAAGCCCAAAAAAGTCCCGCTGCCAAAAATCCATTGTACAAACCTTGGTTTTTCGCAAGCTTCGCAGTGATCTCTGCTGTTTCCGGTGTGAGTTGGAACACCTTCATTCCGAATTCCGTTTTCCATAAAAACATTTCTAATACCAAAATGAAAACATGTTCTACGGCAACAAAGCCTGTGAGTATAAGTGATGCGAGTTTCATTGAATCCTCCTAAAGATCCTTTTCCTACTTGTGACAACGGTTTTTTCCGTTTGTGACAAGATCGGGAAAAAAAATTTGGAAAAAACGTTCGTTCTGGAAGTGGTTACGGTTCTTCGCTTGCTGGCCTTGTGGAGACTTCCAGGGAACGGATGCTCGTGACAGAGGATGAGTTTGGAGATAAAAATTTCGTTTTCACCAACCTTCCTCGGCAAATTTCTGTTTGGTTGGTAAGTGTAGTGACATTGTTTCCACCGGCTTCACTTCCATTGAAGTATTCGAGAGTTTTGAATTGTCCCGTTTGTGTATCGAGTTTCGCACGAACCTGTCCGAGTGGATTTTGAATGGAACCGGTCACAAGGTTGGATGGAATTCCTGTAAATTGGCTTCCGTCATCATTTGCTAACAATTCCCCCAAAAATTCATCGGTTGTACTCCGATAGGTAAATGCATTGGGATATATCTGAGGAACTTGTACGGTTGTGGACCCCAAAAACTGAAACCAGTTTGGCGTTGTTGAGTTGATTGCAGAGGATGCTAAAAAATAATTTCGATTCAGACCTAATCCTTCAAAAGGGTAGAGGGTGCCTGCATTGGAAAATGGGTTGGTAGATTTACCAAGGATAAAGAATCTTCCATTCCCATAAGTCACATATTGTATAAAAGTTTGTGAAGTAGAAGCACTGGTACCGAAATAACCCACTGAATCCCAAGTTAGGTTTATGTTGGCAATCCCGATAAAGGACCTTAACTCATTGACAAATGGGTGACCCGATGTTGATACAAAATTGGTGTTTGTATTTCCAAAAATATAAATTTTATCGCCAATCACAAAGTGATCCACAGTTTCTGTTGGATTTCCTGGATTTGGGAAAAAAGATTGGATTTTTCCTTCTCCGTCTCCACTGATAATGGCAATACCTACTTCGGTTTGATTTGTAACCGAACCATTTGATGCTGTTTGGGGAGTTGGTAAACTGGGAAAACTGAGTCCCACCGTATCGGAGCTTGGGGTTGCACCAGCATTAGACGTGAAACGAAGCACCATCTCGTCTCTATCATTGATTTTCAATCCATAACTAGATAAAGCGATTCTAGTATTATCTTTATTTGCATACCCTTGCCAAACAATCGCACCAGTGTCTTGGTTGTAACGACCTAAGTAATAAGAAACGTTATTTTGTTTTCCGTTGATGGTACTTGCTCTTCCCGTTCCATTTACCAAAACAAAATATCCTAAATCTCCATTGGAGAATTCTTCAACGGAGACAATGGGGTCATGAGGCCAGTCCTCAATTCCATAACTCATTTCACCTAAATAATCAAGCCAGAGGACTTTTGAAAAGTGTCGGTCAATCACAAATGTGACCGCATTGAATGTGGAGTTTTGGTGGTTTGCGTGAATTCCATCAGAAGTTCCATTCCAAACCAATGGCTCTTCTGTGATGGCAGTCACCACTGTTTTTCCACTGCGAAGGGTTTTGGTGGACATGGGTATGATCATTTTTGTTCCACTTCCCAAACGTATATTCCCTCTTACATTGGGATCACAGAGGGAATCGAAATATGCATTCAGTAACAACGTTTCCAAAAACGATCTGGAAAAAGGATCTGCAGGATTGTTCAAATTCAATTTACAATTGCCAACGGAAATCATCAAAAGAAGGCTTTGGGTAAATATTAATAGGATAGAATTCCGTTTCGTTCGCATTTTCATATGATTCCAATCGAGTATTTCCAATATCAAATCAGCAATTTATTGAATGAGTCTCTCTACTAATAGAGAACAGATTTGGAATTGATTCACAAGTCTTTTGTCGAAAAAATTTAGAAAAAACTTCTTATGATCAATCGAATTCCGTGGTAAGATACCCTACTTGTCGATAGGAATTGCGCAAGCGATTGCAGCGGAAATCCTTTTGCGAAGCAAAAGATTGGAGCGTAAAGCGCGGTCGCATACAGATTGGATCGATATTCACAAAACAACTGCGATGCGCCCAATCAAAGGTAAAAGAAAATTGGATCAGCGTTCTTTTTCAATGGAGTTTTTGATTTCGAATTTGTTGATGAATCAGAATTTTCACTGCAAAAGTTCGATTGCTCTTTGGTAAATGAAATCATATTCCATTTTCCGTTTGGTCCAAGTCCAATCTAAATTCATGATGTTCTTCACAACATGATCTCTTTCCGAAGAATCATAAAGATCTTTTGCGCGTTCCAAGGCATACCCCAGCGAACCCACGTCATTCGGTTCAAACACAATTCCTGTTTTGAATTTGGGATCAGCGGATTCTTCAACTGTATCGCGAAGTCCACCCACACGAGAAACAATCGGAATCGTTCCATACGCATGGCTGTACATTTGGTTCAGGCCACAGGGTTCAAAGAGGGATGGCATGAGAAAAAAATCACTCGCTGCTTCAATTTTATGGGCAAGTGATTCGTTGTATCCTCGGTAAAAATAAAACACATCAGGAAATGTATCAGATAAATGAAAAAACGCTTTTTCTGTTTCTGTGTCCCCTGATCCTAGTACCACATAACGATGAGATAGGTGGCGTCTTTCTAAAAATGCCTGTAAGAAGGTTGGAAATCCTTTTTGATAGGTTAGCCTGCCAATCAGACCAATGAGTGGTGCATCCAGTGACAAATGGGGTCTTCCAATTTCTTCATAAAGAAGTGTTTTGTTTTTTAATTTTCCTTCTTTCCAGTTTGCCGCTGAGTAGGTTTGGAAAATGCGTTTGTCAAATTGAGGATTCCATTCTTCGGCATCGATTCCGTTTAAAATTCCTGTATAGTCTTCGCTCCGTTTGTTCAAAACATAACTGAGACCAAATCCATTGGGTTCCCTCAGCGTTTCTTCCCTGTAACCTGGGCTAACGGTTGTAATTTGGCCTGCAGAGAGAATCCCTGCCTTCATATAATTACATTTGTCATTATGATCGAAGGGACTTGTGACCAGACGAAAGGGATCCTCTTTTAAAAATCCAGTCATCCAAAACGGATGGTCTCCTTGGTATGCGAGGTTGTGGATCGTAAAAATGGAAGGAATGGAATGGCTCGAATTTTTATGTAAGCCCAGAGAAAGGGCCGTATGCCAATCATGGGCATGATAGACGTCCACGTTTAAGATTTGGCTTAGCGCATAACAAGCGTATGAAAAAATAGCAAACCGGTAGTGTTCGTCTGTGGTTCCATAAATGGAATCTAAACCTTGAAAGAGTTCGGATTCAAAAAAGTACAATTTCAAACCAGATTCTTCTGCTTCGAGGAACCTTGCTTTGGCCAGTAAGGAAACGGCGATGGTTTCTTCTTTGGCATCTTCTGGGAGGAGGGCTTTGACTTCTTTCCCAGTCCATTTCGGTTCTTTCCCCATCTTCCCAATCAGAGGCAATGCGACATAAACTTCTTCTGTCTTGGCTTGTTCTTTGGTGAGGGAGGCAAGCATGTCCGCAAGACCACCCATCTTGATGTAGGGAAAATATTCTGCGGAAGCGTGGAGAATCTTCATTTTCTGTTATTGACACCGACTCGCAAAGTAAGAAGCTAGAAAAACACAAAGTGAAATCGAGGAGAGATCCATGTCAGTATCTACTAATCTAAAAGGCCTTGCTGAACTCGGCCTAAAACCGTCCGAAGTCTTCCATAACTTATCATACGAAGAAATTTACCAGCACGAATTGAATAACAAAGAAGGTGTTACTTCTGATAATGGAACGATGATGGTGGATACCGGGATTTTTACGGGTCGTTCCCCGAAAGACAAATACTTTGTTGATGAACCTTCTTCAACAGGTAACATTTGGTGGGGACCGGTAAACACAAAGGTTTCCGAAGCGATTTTTAACGAACTCTACGCAGAAGTAACTAAATTCCTCGATAACAAAAAATTATACGTATTTGATGGCCATGCAGGAACCAACGACGACACACGTATCTCTCTCCGTGTAGTGACTGAAAGAGCTTGGCAACACCACTTTTGCACGAACATGTTCCTTCGCCCAACGAAAGAAGAACTCGCAAAACTAAACCCAGAGTTTACCATCATCAATGCTTCTGGTTACAAAAACGCAAAATACAAAGAACACGGCCTAAACTCCGAAGTGTTTGTGATCTTCCACTTAGCAAAAAAAATCTGTATCATCGGTGGAACGGAATACGGTGGGGAAATGAAAAAAGGGATTTTCTCTGTCATGAACTACTACCTACCACTCAAAAATGTTCTCACAATGCACTGCTCTGCTAACGTGGGTAAGGATGGAGATAGCGCACTTTTCTTTGGTTTATCTGGAACAGGAAAAACAACTCTTTCCACAGACCCAAATCGCAAACTCATCGGTGATGACGAACATGGTTGGGACGACAATGGAATCTTCAACATTGAAGGTGGTTGTTACGCAAAAACCATCAACTTAGATCCAAAAACAGAACCAGAAATCTATGCAGCCATCCGTCGTGATGCACTTCTCGAAAACGTTGTGTATGATGCGACAACGAAAAAGGTAGATTACTCTTCTGCTGCGAAAACAGAAAACACTCGTGTTTCTTATCCAATCTTCCACATCGACAACATCCAACCAGGATCCAAAGCAGGTCACCCAAACACTGTGATTTTCCTTACTTATGATGCTTACGGTGTTCTTCCTGCGGTTTCTAAACTTTCTATCGAACAAGCGATGTACCACTTCCTTTCTGGTTACACAGCAAAGGTTGCAGGAACAGAACGCGGTGTGAAAGAACCACAAGCAACTTTCTCCGCTTGTTTTGGTCAGGCGTTTATGACTCTCCACCCAACCTACTATGCAAAGTTACTTGGTGAAAAAATGAAAAAACACAAAGTAAATGCATACCTAATCAACACAGGTCTTGTTGGTGGAAAGTATGGTGTAGGAAAACGTATGAACCTTCCTGCCACTCGCCAAATCATCAATGAAATCTTAAACGGTAACATTGAAAAATCTGAGTTTGAAAAACACCCAGTATTCCAAGTGTCTTTCCCTAAATCCGTGAACGGTGTGGATTCTCATATCCTAAACCCACGTAACGCTTGGGAAAACAAAGAAGAATACGACAAAACTGCCGCTGACCTTGCGAAACAATTTGTAGAAAACTACAAAAAGTATCTCACTGGATCAAAGGAATTTGACTACAGCCAATACGGTCCAGTAGCGTAAGGTTTAAGCCAAAAAATACAAACTACGCCGACTTACTTTGCTAAGTTGGTAGATTGGTTTGGATCAAAGCCGCTCCTCCGAAAGGGAAGCGGCTTTTTCTATGCCTTAGAAGTTTTGGATTTTTATTGGTAAAGAGAATGAGTTTTCTTCTTCAAGTTTTTATAAAAATCTGAAGAAGAGAGTAGATTGGTAGGGTTTATTTCTTTTTGTTCTTAAAGATATTATTCTTTTTGATTTCAACACAAGTTGCTCTTAACAAATCTTGTCTTTGTGCCATGATTGTATCAACAGGTTTGATAAATACATTTGCGAATACCAAAAAAATTTGTCCGACAAAGGAAAGGGACTCTCCTTTTGAAAATTCACCGAGTACATTTTCTTTTTTGTCTTTTAGAATCGACTTTACTTTAATGTTAGACCGTGTGTAAGCAGGAATGATTCCTAAAGTAGCACCGGAGATAGCAGGAGAAATTGTCGTAGATAAAACAGTAGTTTCTTCTTTGACAGTTAAGTCCCAATAATATGTAGCAAGAACATCTTCTCTGGTCGTTGAAATCTCAGAACTTTCATTTAAAGTATCTTCCGCAATTTTTAACTAAGAATCCAATAGAGCCTGATTTGTTACTGGTTGGTGTGCATCATCCACAAGGTAGTGATACTTTAGGTTTACTTTCACAACCGGATTTTGAGGTGCTTCGTATTGCCTTACAGGTTCTGTATTTTTGTATTCTCCACTTCGAAAACTGAGACAGTTGACCGAGAGGATCGTCAACAAGACCAAAAGAATTTTGTTCATTTTTTACTCCACATGCCCAAGTGAATTGGGCAGTAGAGAGAGGATTCGAAGGTTTTCAAAAATAGAAAGTTTTTTCTTTTATTTTTAAGTTCTTGTATGAAAAAAGTTTGGTGTTAGTTTCCCACGGCTTGGTGTTTACACGCTTAGGATTGGTATGGGGATTTTTGTTCCATTCTAAAACCGATCGCACCCTTCGCTTCACTCTCCCGTCTCACCCAATCATATAGAAAATTTTTAAAAATTTGGAACCAAAATCATAGCAGCAATATTGATTCCTACGAGGTGATAGGTGCTGGAAATGATGCCATATAGAATGGGCCTCGGAATGTTTGGATTGATGGCGATAGTAAAGGTATTGGCAGCTAAATATCCAATTCCAATCAAAGATCCCCATCGGAGTGCATCGGCCATTTGGTTGATTTGCAAGGCGGAGAACAAAACCGCTGTGGTGACTAAATTGAATAGAGTACAAATTCCAGGGCCAATGATAAATATTGGTGCGAGTGGTCCCTGTGTTTCGTTTTCTTTTCCAAGAGAAATTTTATACGGTTTTGCAAAAAGAACAGTAAACCAAATGTAACCTAGAAAAAAATATACAAGGAATGCCAATCCGATAGCAATCCAATTCAAATTGAATAAAATTTGTAACATAAACGATCTTCCTTTGGTAGATAAGTATTGAATGTTTATAACGAATTTTTGTAAGGAAGGATTGTAAAAAATCAGGACGGTAAGATTTTTTTTACGCTAATAATTCTGTGGGTGTTTTGCCTGTGAACGATTTGAATTCTTTTATGAAATGTGATTGGTCAAAATATCCAAAATCATAAGCAAGTCTTGTGAAAGAATTATATTTGGGAATTTCTCGAATCACCGAATTCATTCTTATGATGGAAGAAAATTGTTTGGGAGTACTGCCGATCACTTCTCGAAATTTCTTTTCAAAGGTATCGATACTTAAATTCACAATGGAGGCAATGTCTTTGATTTTAATTGTTCCTTGCGAATGATTCATTTGAGATATCGATTCTAAAATCCTTCGATCCATGGTTTTGTTTTTGATTGTTTTTAATAGAAAATTCTCGAGATGATTGATTTTTGAATGATTGTCCTTTGTTTCCTGAAGTTTTGAGTGGAGGTCATTTAAATCAGTTTTACCAAATAAATCAAATCCAGAAATTCCAATTTCATTCAATTCATACATAGACATATTGAACAAAGAAAAAGCTCCCCATGGTTGGAACTTAACAATTATGATCTCGGTTCCTTTGGAGAGTGTATTGTGTTTTACCGTTTTTCTAAGCCCGGATAAAGAGATAGGAGGCAAATGATTCAGTTCTGATTGGATCCGATAGTGATGATTCCCTTTGAGTTTAATTGTCAGTACAAATGAGTGGTGTGGCAAAATTGAATTACTAAAATCCTCATCACATTGAATGAACAGATAACTCTCAATATATGGACTGAGCTGTGATTGTGGTTTGTGTTCAATGACAGTTGGGATCATGAGAATTGATCCCAATCAAACATAGTTTCTGCTTTTGTAAAGGACGAAACTCCATGATTATATCGTTAATGTGTATTCGAAACACCAAAATAGATGGAATTGTGAGTATCAACCATTCGAGTGTATTTGTTTTCACCATAAACATAAAGTTGATTTGTTGCACCATAATAAGTATAAGTCGTTTGGTCCATGTTGATGGATCGAACTATTGATTGGTTTCTACTGAATCCAACGTAGAATCTTAAATTATCATAGAACTTATAAGATAATGAAATCTCTGCCTGAAATCCTAAAATTTCTGTTATGTTATTTGGATTGGATTTAACCAGGTAAAAGTATGGGCCATATGTGTTTTCATGATATACCGAGTTACTAACTCTTTGGTTGGTATAATTTCTCCTTCCATAAGTTACATAAGGATCAAAACCTAAATTTAATTCCAAGCCATCAACGATTTCGATTTTACTTCGAATCGGCACTGAAATTCCATAGGAATTTATTTTGTCAGAGTTGATATTAGATGCATATTCATAATTTTCAACTTTATAAAATCGATCGATTTTTAATATACCGAGCCCAAAGTAGAAAATCTGATTCTCAAACGGCAGATAGAAAAAATTAAACCTGTATTCTTGTCTTTGTACATTGCCAAATCCATAGGTAGTCGGAAAAAAACCGTTATAAAAGTAATACGCTTTGTAATAAAGATCATAAGTTTTGATATCCACCATATCAAAATCAAAACCAAATTTTTTACTAGTATTCCGATATTTAAAAAAAGGTAAATAAACCAGTTCTTTGTTGTTTATTAATTCGGATTTGTTGTATCCAAAAGATTTAGTTGTTTCATACGGAAAATAAGTAAAATTTTGTGCTTTGAGTCCATATTCAAAAGTTGCCTGTTTGTTTTTCGATTCTTCTGCATAAAGAATCGAAGTGGAGATTAAGAATATACTGATTAATGTTTTTAGTTTCATTTCGTTTAAAAAATTTCTTTTGTTAGACTATTTGCGTCTCGAATTGGTTAGTTGAAAAGAATTTTTTTCTAAAACCGACCGGGCTCCTTCGGGGTGCGCTAACGCTCCCGTCTGACCCGAATCGGGTGAGACCTCGCCCTTCGGATCCTTGACGCGGACATAGAAATGAGACCGTGAATTCAAAAATTTTTGCCTTTTGAAGTATCTCTCGTAATAACGATCCGTTTTTGAGAAAAAACTTCTTTAGTGTGTATTTGAAACTCCAAAATCATGCTTTTTTTTTGGAATCCAATCAGCATTTTGGTCATCCAAAATTAGCCTAATGTTTATTAAAATAATTCTATCGTTTCAACAAAATGAACGAAACTTCCAATTAAAAATAATCTTTGATCAATTGATAGTATGAATTCAATAATATGAAAAAACAAAAGGCAATCAATATCATTCGACCTATTGATATGGGTTTGAAAACTGGTTTGAGTTTTAATACTTTATCCCAATGTGTAGTTCCATTTTTGAATAAGTAAAATATGTTAAATAGAACAAATAAAGTTGAAATTTTTGGAATCATAAAACCCAATCCGAAGCAACAAACATAAAATGAACGGTTGAAAATTGTTGTAATGGGAATCTGTTGGTTTTCATTTTCCTTTGATACTAAGTGGATATTAAAAATCTTTTTTCCTAAACTGCCATTGGCAAAAAATTGGAAGGAAGTATCATATACAAGGAATACAATAAAAGCCAGTATATATGGGAGAATTTGGTTTAATATTTCTCCTTCAATATGAACTAAAATAAAATCTGTCAAATGGATCGATAAAATTTCTGCGGCTTTAATGTCAAAAAATTTCGCGAGAATACGAGAGGTATAGTGGTTGTTAGGTTTTTGGTTCAATTTTTATTCTACAGTTTGAAATTCTAACTAGATTCTAAAGGGCTCTCTAGGTCGGAGCCCCTAGAAATCATTAAAAAAGATTTCCGCTTATTTTTTAAATGGCATCTCACCTAAATAATCTTTTTTCCCGATCTCGACTCCGTTATGCCGTAGAATCGCATAGGCAGTTGTTATGTGGAAATAGAAATTTGGGATCGCATGGTTTGTTAGATATTCAAAACCAGTCAGATATTTTCCTTCCCATCTTGGTAGAGATATTTTTGTTTCAAAGGCAGATTTGAAATCTTCTGCTTTATATGTATCTAAGTATTGGATCACCGAACTGATTCTTTGTTTTAGTTCCTTTAGGTTTGTTTCTGAATCATCGTGAATCGGTGCTTCTTTTCCCGATATCCGAGAAACACAAAGTTTCGCAGTGTCACAAGCAATTTGGATTTGTTTTGTTAATTGGAATTGGTCAGGGAAGAGTCGTGAACCCAGTAAGTTCTCAAAAGGAAATTTTTTAGTTTCGGCAAAACTTTCTGCTTTTTCTAAAATTGAAATTAAGTTCTCAAGTCCTTTTTTAAAAGAATTGATAGAGATTTCGTAGACAATGGATTCATTCATTGTTCTATTCCAAATAATTGTAATAGGTTACGCAATCGAATAAATCTAAAAATTTGGATGTAAGTTTATAAAAATTTGTTCTCGGTTGAGAAACATAGAAAGCTCGGGGTTGGCCTTATATTCATAACAAAAAGGCCAACTTTGCGGAGAAACTTATATAGCAATTCCACCAGACAAAACAAGTTCTAAAAATCCAAAATTTTGAGAAGCACGGTTGGAACCACCACTTGTGAGAACATCTGTTAGATCTATATAACCACCCTTACCACCGAGTTCCAGAAAGTAAGTTCGAGAAAACTCATACCGAGTGGCAACGTATCCAGAAACACCGTAACCAGAAAGATGGAAGTTGTTGTTTTGACCTTTCCCTAACACGCGTACGTCGCTACGACAAACCACAGGCCCCGCTCCAATTGTAGATACCAAACTAATACCGCTCATTCCATCAGATGAAGTATAAAGGGGTGTGATCCAACCGAAGTCCAAAAATAAATAATTCAATCCATCGGTATGTTCGTATTTGAGAATGTCAGGTGTTAAGGTTATGGTTTGCTCTCCACCATGATAACCCGCCATTTCCTGCACATGTCCAGGAAAAAGATGCTGCCTCTGGGGACAAGGCTAGTTGGTTTTTGGCAATCACACCTGGGTCAATGTAACCAGAATACTTCACCGGTTGGCCTGGTGTGACCACATACTTCATATGGTCCTGACCAAAAGCCAAAAAGAACCTGTCGGTGAAGAAATAACTAATCTTTAAATTGTATTGAGGGATTTCAAATTTGGAAGGGTTTAAATAAACCTCTGCCTTAAACGATTCCGGTTTATCTTTTGCGTTCACGTCTTTGAGAGTATACTCGTAACCCGGGCCGCGGAAATTAATATCGCTTTGCGTATAATAACTTCGATTGTAACCCCATTGGAAATTCCATCTACCCTTCTTATCAAGAATGGTTTCGGTAGGTTCATTTTCGTTGGCTGAAATGGAAGAATTAAAAAATAGGCAAACAACAAAAACAAAAAGGCAATGTTTGATAGAAATAAACAGGTGTTTATTCCTGGAATCATACAGATTGGACATAGCACCATATTCTAGATAGATACTAAAATAGAATAGACGAATGTTTGTTTGGTTCTGAAAAAGAAGATATTTTTCAGTAGGGATAAATACTATATTTAATTTTGTTCGAATTGGATCGCGGTCTCTATGACAGCGGAGATTCCATTTTTCTGGAAATTTTTATTTTCTTTACTTCCTTAGATTTAAGGATTTTTGGGCGCCTCGAACTAGTTAGGTGATCTTACTATGATTCTAAACCGACCGGACTCACTCCGAGGTGCGCTTTCGCTCCCGTCTCACCTATCCTAGGTGAGACCAAGCCCTTCGTATCCCTGGCGCAAGAGACATTACCAGATAAAAAGGGAGGGCTTACGAGAATTTGCTCCATTTTGTGTAACCACAAACAATTTGCCACTATATTGGTTGATTAAAACGACAGGAAAAGTTCCAGAATACATTCCTTGTCCTACTGAAATATCTTTGTAAGAACAATTTGTTCCTGCTAAATCACATCGAATCAATTTTGGCTTATAGGAGTTTTGTAAATCGTTTATCGCAACTAAGACTTTATTGTTATTTATATCTAAAGTGGAACCTATATATCGATAACTTTGGTTTAAATTTGCAGTTGCAGCGATATCCGTATTTGTGCAATTTGTTCCATCTAAATTGCAGCGAATCAAAGAAGGAACACCACCGCTTGTAACACCACGTTGCGCAGCAACTATCAATTTCATATTAGTATAATCAATGTTTGGACTTGGAAAATAACCTAAAAAACCAGAAGAAATGTCTATATGACTACAATTACTTCCATCGAGATTACAACGATAAAGACTTGTTTTACCGCCGTTTGCAACATTAGTAGTAAAACTCAAAAGTTTTTTATTGACCTGATCAATTAATATATTAAGAAACTGACCCGAATTTGCACCTTGACCTGCAGATATATCAGTGTGAGTACAATTTGATCCATCAAAATCACACCTAAACAAACTTAGCTTTCCGCTGTTAGCATCATTTGCACTTACTACTAACAATTTTTGATTAGAATTATCGATTACAATTTTTGGTCCTGTTGAATGTTGAATCGCCTCTCCAGCTGAGTAGGTCCCTTGTCCTGCTGAGATATCCACATGATTACAGTTTGTCCCATCCAAGTTGCAGCGAAATAAACTTGGTTTACTATTATTAGAAACATTTCTAGTCACTACCAATAATTTTTGATTTGAGTAATCAATGACAGCATTTGGATATCGCCCGGAACTACTTCCCTGTCCAGCAGATATATCAGTGTGAGTACAATTCGAACCATCAAAATCACATCGAAATAATCCGGGCTTACCATCGTTTGCATCATTCGTAGCGACTGTCAAAATTTTACGATTGATCGAATCAATATTTACTGAATGCACTGAGCCCGAAATAGAACTATTTCCTGCGGCACTTAATCCTTGACCAGCAGACATATCAACATGTATTCCAGTCGCATTCGTCCCCGGAGGTGTAGTTGTTGTTAGAGCCATCGCTTCAAACATCGAGACAGCACTGCTACCCAACGCATTGTTCACTACCACTCGAAAGTAATACAATGTCCCACTGTTAAGTCCTGTAATCGTTGCATAAGGATCTGTTACTGGTCCAAAACTAGTCGATGCCGTTGTGACCCCAGGACTTGTGCTGTAGTACACTGTGTACGATGTAGCGCCTGTTACCGGCCACCATTGCACAAGGGCACTCGTTTCTCCTGCTTGTGCCTCCACAAATGCAGGAGCATTGGGTGGACCTACCTGGAAGCTTTGGTTCCCAGCGTTGCTTAAGTTTCCTGCCAAGTCACGAGCCAAGTATTTGACTTGGTTACTTCCATTGGAAAGAGCAACAGGTGACGAATAAACCGTTCCATTAGTAACGGCACCACTTCCATCAAACGTTGGTTCTGTGCCATTTAAGGTATAAATGATTTTATCACATCCAGTACCATTCGTGTCGGAACAGCTGAGTTGGAGTTGGGTTCCTGTCGCAAAAGGGCCAGCACCAGAAGGAGAGGCCATTGTCACGACTGGTGCTGTAGTGTCTTTTCTTGTCGTTCGGGTGGTGGATCCAAAACTTCCGACTAGATTTGCCACACAAAACCGAAAGGTATTTTCCCCTTCTGTAATATGGGAATTGTCAATGGTTGACACCACTTCTGTGGATGCGGTTGCATTCCCGGTGACATTGGCATTGTTACCTGTATTGGAGAGAGCCGTTCCATTAGAACAGTCCTCTCCCCCTAACCGAATTTGGTAAGGACCAGCTTTGGATGATTGCCAACTTAAGGAAACATGGGAACTTCCGTTGATTGCTTGCGTATGGGAATTGACGGTAATGGTCGCTACTTCTGTATCTACGATATAATTTTTGGAAACTACATTGGATAGATTTCCTGCTTGGTCACGGGCAATAAACTTTGTATAGGTGGTGGAACCATCGGTCATGGCAAGAGCTGCATTGTATAAATTTCCACTGGTGATGGTTCCAGTACTTCCTTGGATGCTAGGATTCGTAGGAGAAGAACCAACTAATACGGAATAAGCGATTTTGTCACACCCAGAACCTCCCACATCCGAACACGAGGCCGAGACAGAGGTAGCTGTTGCATAACTCCCAGCACCTGGACTAGTCGTGACTGTAGGTGGTGTGTCATCTCGCCTGAGGTCAAAGGAAACAAAACCTGTAAGCCCATTGGATCCTGTGACACAAATGCGATAGGTTTTAGTTCCTTCGCCGGTAAAATTGGTATGGGAACGTTGGAAGGTTTGATCGGTATTGGCAGTCACATTCCCCGATGCTACTTGGGTTCCGGAAGCACAATCACTCCCTTCACGGATCACATACGAACCAGAACGATTGGTTTGCCATGTTGCAATGGAACTTGCAATGGCACCGGCTTGGGAACTGATCGCAGTTGCCGTTTGACCGACAAGGGTGAGAGCAGGGACCTGAGAATCAATCGTATATGTGATGTTTAGTGGGGCGGATAAGTTTCCTGCTAGGTCACGGCATAGGGCTTGCAAAGTATGATTTCCTTCTGAAGAAAGAGAAATGGATTGCGATGTTCGATTGATGACCGTACCGGATTTGGGAGTAAAACTAGGAGAACTCGCATCCATTGTGTAGACAATCGAACCAGGAGCTCTGTTATCCGAACAAGTGAGAGTTGCCGTTTGCGCTGTTGAATAAGTGCCAGCTAACAAAGAACTTGTGATGGTAGGAGGTGTGGTATCACTAAGGATTGTCACAATGGCTGTGTCATTCGGTGTCCCATCCCCGTCAGTATCAAACCCAAGTGGATTCCCATTCGCATCGACAATGATGACCACAGGATTTCCAGTTCCGCCAGGAGCTGTTGTTAAAAATCCAGGAGGGTTTGGACTGATGTAGTAGTCGGCATTGCCGTCACCATTGCTATCGACGGCATCAGGAATCCCATCTCCGTTGGTATCGATCAGGATGAGATTGGGAGTAGTGCCACCTGTTAGGTTGATCCCATCCGAAACTCCATCCCCATCGGAGTCTACAAGAGTGGCGTCCGTTTTCCCATCCCCCGAAAGGTCGAGTGTTGTCCCTGGCGATAAATCTTGAGAAGAACTGGGACTCCCGCCAATCAGGCCAAGTAAAAAAGCAAAGGGATTGAACCCTTGTTTCGTGGAGCCGTCAGGGAGGAAGGCAACGCATTGGAATGTAAAAAGAGAGACAATGGATAAAAGGTATAATTTGTTTCGCATAACAGAGTCCGTTTTCAAATTCAAATTTCCAAATCTATATTCGGAAATTCTAATCAAGCAAAAGGTCTCATTACCCTCAATGGAAATTTACATGGAAGGAAAAAAATTCAAATTTTTCCGTTAAAAACGTTCTGAAAACGCGTTTGCACCGTTTTTAGCGGTTTTGCCTTCGAAATCCATGCAAACTGAGTAAGTCTTTTTTGGTAAAACGCGATAAGTCTTGGAGTTTGGTGATACCCAGTTCACCGATTAGCGCCCTCTGGGCAGGTGCTACGAGAAAATTGAGAAAATTTGTTTTGGCTTTTGTCATGAGAAACTCCTTTTCAGTAACTTCCCCCACTCCCACCACCACCAGAAGAACCTCCGCCAAAACTTCCACCACCACCACCTCCGCCGCCACCTCCGGAACCAGAACTACTTTTTTGTTTTTTGGGAATGGTTTCGTATTCAGTGACATGGTGTTTGCAGTGCGCACAATTGCGCCTCACTTCCACTTTCCCCGAACTGCTGTAAGTTGCTTCTGAAAGCACACGGCTGGATTTACAGACGAAGGTTTCAAATTTACACTCGGGGCAAACTTTGATTTTGGGAAAGGATGTTCCTTTGTAAATGTATTCGGGACTAATGTTTCGGAATTTGAAGATTGCATGGTTTCTGCAACTTCCACAAACCCAAACATCATAATCGACTGAGTTTACAATTTCTTCTGAAATTTGTCCTTGCGATAAATGTTTGTTATCTGCTTCTTCTGAAAGTTTGGTCATCGTGTTCCCACAATGTTTGCAAGTTCTTGGGATATTGCGAATTGCTTGTAACCTTGCTTTGAGTTTTTGCATGCGGTGGTCACCGAAAAAGAGAAAATACACCACAATGCTTCCGATGATGAGAAAAATCGAAACGGGAAATAATGCCTCTCCTAAGTATAGGGATAGGGCAGTGATCAGAATGATTAAGGGACTGATCACAAGTCCATAGTAGAGAAAAAAATCTGTTTTGTGAACGATATGGTACTTCGCTGTGGGAGAGGGTGTGATCCAAACGAGTAATCGTTGTAAGACGTTCAGAAGTAAAAAGATTCCTATGTAACCTAAAATAAATGTGGATTTGAAGTGAAAGGATTCTTCTCTTTCGAGACGTTCCCCTTCGGCAATTTTTTCATTGAGGAGTCTCGATTCTTCATCATTTAAAAAGAAATTAGGTGTGGTGTTGTATGTTTCAATGGTTTGGTCTAGGATTTGTTTTTCTTCCAAACTAAGATCGGTATACGCTTTGCCCTGGTAATCATACACATTTGTTCGTTTCACTTCATTGGATACTGTTGCATCATAAGGAAGAGAAGTGGCATCAGAAATATAGTTTGATTCGGAGACATCTGTGACTAAGTCCTCTACAGCAATTTCGGGGTGATTGTACTTGTTGATGAGAGCCGCCACGGTATCGGCATGACCTTTTTGAAAATTGTCTGCTTTGAAAGAAGGGATCGTATAGGTATCGATGATTCTTTTCACAGTCGCATCAGGTAGATCACCCTCCAAACCGTATCCAATTTCGATTTCCACTCTTCTTTGGTCGATGATATGTAGAATCAGAATCCCATTATCCTTTTCCTTTTTTCCGATTTTCCAATGATTAAACAGAGCAACGGCAAAGTCTTTTGGCACATAACTTCCAATGGTGGGAAGAGTCACCACGGCAATCTCCATCCCGGAAGCAGCTTCTTCTGTGTTGATCATTTGATCGATGACGGATGTGTCGGTTAGGACTCCTGCGCTGTCTTCCACCCAACTATTGCGAAATGTTTTTGGATTGGGAACTTTTTCCACAAGGGAGTCGAGCGACTCTTCATTCGATTCCGAACATTGCACAGTGAAGAGAAGTAAGAAGGCAAAGCAAAGGAGAACCATGGAACGAAATAGGGCGCTAAAATGCGATGGGTAAAATGGAGTGAGAGGATCTCTGAAACGAGCAGGTGTCAAACAAGTCACGATCCCAAGAACTTACTAGAGTTCTTGGAACTTGTCAAGTATGAGTTAGTCATTGGATGGAACAAGGGGAAATACAGGTGAAAATAATGGTTCTCGGTGTGAGAGGTAGTCCCGTGACAGAGCCAAGGATGCCTGGTCCTAAGTTGATTGTATAGGTCGTAGTTTGAGAGGTATAACCGGAAACATTAAAACTAAACGAGCTACCTTCTGAAGAATAATCGCTCATTGTTAAGGAAGGTGATATGGAAATATTCTGACTGAGCCATGTCGCTTCTTGCCCATTTTCTGGAAATTGAGGTTCTTCCGAGAATTCAAAATAAAAATTGTTGGGAGAAGTTGGTTCACTTCGATTATGAAAAGGCTCAGAATAAGTGAGTTCAAAAAAACTAGGTTGGTTTCCTTCTTCATAAACAAAAAAACTCGAAACTTCGACGGCTTCGTAATCGTCTTTGATCTCGGTCACCCGGATGTCCACAGGGGAGGTGACGGATAGGGTAAACGTAAAATAAAGAGAACCATCGTTTTTTACAGCAAAGGTTGTGGTTCCGGAAGCAAGTCGGATAAAAAATCGGCCAGCATCATCGGTTGTGACTGTTGTATCTAGTCCATCTAGCTCGTTCGAACGGCTTATCACTGTTAGTTCAGCAGAAGGAACTGTTGATCCATCTTGATTTCGAATTTGTCCAGTAAGAGATAAGGCAAAGGGAGCTTGTTGCGTGAGACCTAATAGGGATAGACCTGGGAAGAGAGAGTTTTCTTCGGTGGGTTCTGCGAAAACATATTTTTGTAAAATAGGATTGTAATAACAATTGTTGGAAAAGAAGACCAAACAGACCAAGAGGAAAAAAATAGGGGCTCGTTTCATTTCACTTGTTCATCATCGATCGTGCCAAAATGATGAGAATTAAATTGTCACAGTGTGAAAAAATCAAGTCAAGGAAAAAAGAATCGTATTTCTAAAGAGAAGTATCGTGTTTTTGGTAAGTTTGGTATTCTGATTAGTAGAAATTTCGAATATATGCACATTCTTTACTCTAAAATCTACTTAGAAAAAATTTTAGTTATCTTTTGGTCCTCTTTGACTCCGCTAATTTCTTATGATTGGGATTTTAGAATCCACAATTCACATTTGGCTCCATACAAAAGACAATCGTTCTTGGTGTCAGATTTTTACCAGAAGCAGACTTGATACCAGATCCAAACGTGACGGAATATAAGGTATCGCTTCCAAATGGGAAAGCATACCCGAGTTGCCTTATGTTGCCGCTCGTCAGTTCTGAGTTGATGGCTTCCAAGTTAATGAGTGGTGTCACTGTGATATTCGATGCCACCCAACTTTCCACAGCCCCTTCTTCCACGGGAATAGACTCTGGCTCTTCGCTAAATACTAAATATAAGTAATTTACATTAAAAGCATTTTGGTTATGTAAATTCACTTCTACAGGTGGATCATCCCCTTGGATCGTAAAGACACGAACCAATTCAAAAAAGTTAGGTGGTGAACTGGCGCTGTAGGTAATTAAGTTTGAAATTTCGAGTCCAGTTGGTGCACCACTTGTCTCAGCTGAGATAGATGTACTACTCGAAACATTTAAGATCAGAGTGAAGTATAAAGAGCCATTTTGGAATACTTGGTAACTACTTCTACCGAATTGATAGGGAACATAAAATCTTCCGCCCGCATCCGTCGTGTAAGGTGAGCTTGACTTGGATAGGAAGGAGGCGGTGTTTGGAGTGAGTCCAAGACCTACCATTGCCACTCCATTTCCGTCACGAATTTGACTTGTGATGAGTAAGTCTGATGACCCGAAACCGAGACCCAAAAGTCCTAAAAATGAATTTTGATTCGTTTCCTCCACTGGATTGAGAATTCCATTCACAATGGGGTTGTAGTAACAATTCGTCATAGCAAACAAAATACTCAAAAAGACTGCCATGAGATTGATTTGAATCTTTTGTTTCATCGTGTTTCTCCAGAAGTTGAGGAAAGATTTGCGAAGGGAAAATTGACTCCGACAAAAAAGTCTTGGTATGATCATTTTAAGGGAGAAATTTCTATTTGGCAAGAAATTTATTGACTAATTGGATCGGGGAAAGTATGGGGGTGGGATGGAACAATACTTGGAAAAGATCACCAATTTTACACAATGCAAATATTAATAGAGATGCGTACATAGTTTTGAAAACAAAACAGAGTCTACTTTATAGTTCGATGATTTTGTTTTCAATACAATCTATAAAAGTAAGGTAACAGTTAAGTTAGAGTGAAAAATAAAAAGAATACCTGGCTGGCGTTAAAGATTTTCCAGAAGCTGATTTAATATTTGATGTAAAATCAATTGTATGTTGGGTGTTTGGCGTAAATCCTTCAGCACCTTCCATGATAATTTGATTTCCTGATACTGCAATATCATAATAATTTGATGATGGAGCAGGTGAGAAAATTACATGTGTTTGATTCCAGGTAGTAGCATCAACCTCTATGGAAGCAGGTGGTTCGTTAAACTCTAAGTAAATTGTTATGGGTGTTGATCCAAAGTTTGTTTGGTGTAAGGATATCTCTGATCCAGGATTAAAATATGCTCTTACCAGCTCAAAAAAATTCCCGACACCACTTGGATTGACAGTTCCGAGCCCTGTGATTTCAAGTGAAGGGCCACCACCATATGCGGAATAGGTGATGTCTGTTGGACTTGCTACCTTAAATGTAATTTCAAACAAATTGGATCCATTCTTATAAACAATAAAAGGTAAGTCGCCAGTTTGGTACGGGATATAAAACCTTCCACCTGCATCAGTTACAAATCCGGAAGATGTGGATTTGGACTGCGGAGCAAATTCTTTTCCTGGCACCAAAACAAGACCAACTTCTGCAACCCCATTTGCGTAACGTATCTGACCTGTTATCAATAAGGGTTGGCCAGACAAACCTAAAAGTCCCAGAAATGCATTGTTTTCCTCGGTTTCAGCAGGGTTTAGGAGGGAATTCATCACGGGGTTGTAATAACAATGGGAAAATAGGAAAAAGGAAAAATAAAAAATGATTTTTAATACATGTAATTTCATATTCTGTTTCCTCGGGAATTCTAAAATTATTTTTAATCCTGCAGTCTAAGATTTTATCTATAATTTATTTCATTCTAATTTTTTCGAAAATAATTAAATGAATTCTTATGGAGGATTTTCCTGGGTGAAAAAACGAATTGTTGTCGGTGTTACTGGCGTTCCTTTTGCCGAATAAATTCCAGGCCCAATTTCCATTGTATATTGGATATCAAAGACACTCACCATAGCCATGATTGTAAGTTGGTTGCCTGAGACAGCAGTAGAACCAAACGTTATGGATGAGGGAGTCACAATGACATTGTTGTTGATGATAGACTGCAATTCAGATAACTCCCAATTTGGTAAAGTATCTGAGAAATTCAGAATGATGTTTGGACCTGGGGTGTATGCAGTACCATTGTTTGCAGGTGTTGATGAAGTGAGATCAAAAAACAAGGGTTTGTTGTTGGGATCGTATGGTACGAGGTTTTCTACCACATATTCGGAAGAATCGTTTGCGGTGACAGTGATGAAACCTTGGCCATTTACATTCAATGTGAAGGTGAAAATGTTCTCCCCTAAATCTGTAACATGTATAGTAGTGTAGCCAAGTCCGATATTCATATAAAAGCGGCCCACGCTATCTATGATCCCTGAATTGTCTAAGCCAGCCTCGGTACTATCCGAAGCCGTAACCGTAAACTCTTTGTCCGTTAGCACTTCACCTGCACTATTTCGGATAATGCCTGAGATCGCAAAAGAACTCGGTTGTCTTCCGAGAGCGAGTAAAAGACCTCCTGGAAAAAGGCCCGCTTTTTCATCTCCCTCGATGATCGGATTCAAGAGATCATACACAACCGGATTGTAATAACAGTTCTGCAAGAGAAACAAAGGAAAAAGCAAAACGAAAAAAACCTTTATGATCGCAGAAACTGGTTTTGTTTGCATCAGTGAAAATTTGGTATTCATATTCAGTATTCTTCTTGAATCCTATTTTTTCTTTTTCAACGTTTCTAAGTCTTTTTCTAACTGTTCCAACTCGTATTTTTCTTCTGCTTCTTTCAACTCTTGTTCGGTTTTGATTTGTTCTACCGCTTCTTCTTTGATGCGTTTGATTTCAGAATCAGAAACCATTCGAAATCCACTGCCTTCGCAAACATCAACGACAATGGTTTTACGAGTGATGGTCACGGCAAATCCACCTAACAAAGTGATGGCCATGTCTGTCCAAGTGGATGTTTGTTTGATACGAACAGGACGGTTGTCTTTTGGAAGTAAGTCGTCCCAATTTGGTTCTTGGAAGCGAAGGGCACCAAACAACCAAAAGTATTCTGGGTATTCTTTAAAGGTTTGGCATTTTGCTGACTCAGGAGCCAAAGTGATCATGTTTCCATCAGCAACAGAGGTTAAAACAAAGGAATCTCGAATACTATGTGTCGCTACATTGCCTTCATGGATTTTCATACGATTTTCGGTTTCTTGTGCGGCAATTGATTCTCTACGTTTGCGAATCTCTTCTTGTTTCGCTGCGATTGCTTTTTCTTTTTCTTGTTTTCGTTTCTCTTCTTCTTCTTTTCTAATTTTTTCTTCTTCTGCTTCGGCAATATCTTTGTAGATGATTTTCAAAACCGATTTTTTAGAAATGACCATATGTTTGCCATTTTGTGTATCAACTTCGACAGAATCGACGTTTTGATTGGTGACAATGCCTTTAATCGATTTTCCTTGTTTTAACAAAATCGTTTGTACAGCTTGCAAAGGAAAGATAAGGAAGAGAGTGAGAATAAGGAATGTTAGTTTGTAGTTTCGCATGAGATGGATACCAAAAATCTAGGATTTGTCCTATATTGTTTAGAATGTTTCTCAATTGCAATTAAGAAATTCAGATGAAATACGAAATATCATGTCAAATTTGCTACATAATTTTGCCACAGAACGATTGTTCCATTGGTTTTGGACTGATTGCGGAAGGTAGAACACACTGTGTGATGTGAATCATTCAATGGATCATGTTTATTGTGAGGATGTGATGTATCTGAAGTAAGTGATGCATACGATCAGAAGAAAAAGGGACATAGAATAATTTCCGAAGAGAGGAGAGATAATATGATAGAAGAAGGACACAAATTACATAAGGCACTTCACTCGGTCCATCTTTGGGGAATGGCAGTGGGTCTTGTGATTTCCGGTGATTATTTTGGATGGAACTTCGGTTGGATGGAAGCAAGTTTTTGGGAATTTGGAATCGCCATCCTTTGGATTGCGATTTTTTATCTTATGTTTGCTCTTTGTTTTACAGAACTTGCCGCAAGTATTCCTCAAGCTGGTGGACCATCTGCTTATGCTAAAAAAGCTTTGGGAGATAACTTTGGATTTTTTACAGGTTATTTGGTGTTAGTTGAGTTTCTGTTGGCACCTCCCGCGATAGCTTCTGCACTCGGTGGTTACATTCATTTTTTATTCCCCATCATTCCTGCTTTTGGTGCCAGTATGGGAATGTTTATTTTGTTACTTCTCATCAATTTGACAGGGATCAAACAAACAGCCAGATTTGAATTACTTGTCACGATCGTTGCTGTTTTCGGATTATTGCTGTATTTGGTTTTACTTTTCCCATTTCTTTCTCAAAACCAAATTCCAAAACTTCCCTCGATGTCTTCGATATCGTTTTCTTCCATTTTACTTTCGATCCCCTTTGCGATTTGGTTTTTTTTAGCAGTGGAGGGTGTGGCGTTAGCAGCCGAAGAGGTGAAACATCCTGAAAAAGACATTCCCAAAGGATACATTGCAGGAATTATTACCTTATTAATTTTAGCAGGATTGATTTATGTTTTTACAGCATCAGTGATCCAAACACAAGAGGTTGCAAAATTAGAATACCCATTGTCTTTCGTTTTGCACAAGTTATACGGCGAAAATTCAATTTGGCCAATTTTGTTTACCTTTATTGGTTTATTTGGGCTTGTTGCTTCTTTGTTTGGGATCATTCTTGGGAATTCTCGATTGTTGTATGCGGTGAGTCAAAGTGGATATTTGCCTCGTTATCTCTCAAAATTAAATACTCGTACTATGGTTCCGCAAAATGCAGTCATCTCAGGTGGGGTTTTAGGGATTTTTTGTATGATATTTTTAGATACTTCCGAACTGATCTCCATATCAGCGTTAGGTGCCTGTGGGATGTATGTGATGAGTTTGATTTCGTATCTGGTTCTTAAGGAAAAAGAACCGAATATGTCTCGACCTTATCGTGCCCCTTTTTATCCTTATTTACCAATTCTTGCGATTCTCTTTGGACTGATTGCATTCGGATCGGTTTCCTATGCAGAACCACTCTTAACATTGGGGGTGATTGTTGTTGGGATAGTCTTTGGATTGGGTTACCAATGGGCAAAACAAACGAGGTGAAACTTTAACTGTGACCAGATTCTAATTTAGATCGTTCCAATGATTCTTTACATCGTTCCCAAAACAAACGAGATACGGAATCATCGGGATTTTTATCTAGGAGAGATGTAAATCCATCCATAGCCTCTTCAAAATCTTCTCTGCGATAAGCATCAAGTGCTAAGGTATAATCATCTTTGGTTTCGATTAACCGTTTTGCTTTATCTGGGTCATATCCATCTAATACTTCTACTACGAAAACCGATTCGGTTTTCCCTTTGATATTCACTCGGTCAAGTAAACGGTAATGAAAGCCCAAGGCATCAGAGGCTTCGATAAAAGTTTCAGCACTAATCACAATACGAGCAGAAAATAACTTGGTGATCCCTTCAATCCGAGAGGCTAAGTTCACTGCGTCAGAGATCACAGTTCCTTCCATCCGTTTGTGCTCTCCAAGAATTCCCAGAGTTAAATTACCTGTATGAATTCCAATACCCACTTCAATTGGAATATAACCACAGTTTGCTCGATGGCTATTGTAGATGCGAATGGCTTCTTGCATTTCCACGGCCGCTTTCACGGCATCATTGATATCATATGGAAAAAGTGCCATCACCGCATCACCAATGAATTTATCGATAAAACCATTATTATGGCGGATGATGGGTCCTACACGTTGTAAGTAACTATTCAAAAAATCAAAATTTTCTTTGGGTGTGAGTGTTTCCGAAAATTCCGTAAAGGATCGAATGTCCGCAAATAAAACGGTCATTCGTTTTTGGACTTGGTCCCCTAAGTCCACTTGTCGAATGTCATCTTTTCCTAAGTGGAACAAAAATTCAGTGGGAACAAAACGGCTAAAAGAAGAGCTAAATTGTTTTTGTTCTTCTGCAAATGCTAATGTTTTAATGATGTTTTGGCGGACAATCCTTCCAAAGGTGAATACTTGTAAAAAAACAAAAATGACAACTGTGGAAGGAGCGATATAGGCTGTGTGGATCAAGGCTTCCGCGTGTAACACATCGTTTGTGGCACCAACTAAAATTAGTGCAATTCCGAATAACAAAGGTTTGGATTCCATTCTTTGTTTTTTGTATGAACGAAACAAATAAAACAAAACAAACAATCCATTGAGCACAAAGGCAATCGGATAAAAAGAAGCAGTTTCTGTAAAATAAACTGGCGGAAGCAGTAAACCAAGTGTCAAAAGCGCAGATAAACCATAAAAGAGATTTCCAACTGTTTTCGAAAAATCAGCAGGGAAGATAGTATAAAAATAATGATACAATAATGGGGCAGACCAATACCAAGAAAGATACTCTAAACGAAGCAGTGTCGAGTAAGGAATATCTACAAATTCAAGAAGAATCCTTTCCCCAGTGGAAATGGTTCGTAACAAAACGGCTAACGAAAACAAAAATATACCAAGGGTTTGTTTGCCATCTCGGTTATAAAAATACATCACCAAAAAGAAAATTCCAACAAAAGCAAAAATCGAAGAAAGGATAGTTTCATTGATTTTATGTTTGGTGAGCCTTGATTCTGCCTTGGTGTAAGAGGATAAAACTATATCGTTCCAAATCCCACCCTTTCTATGCACATAATTGGCAACATACAAATCAATGGTGAGATTGGGTTTTTGTGGTAGGACAATGATGGTGGATCTCACCATGGGTACAAATTGTACGGTATTACTTGCTGGGATTCCTGATCCACCGTAGTACTTTCCATCGATATAAATCGCATAGGAAGTGTCTTGTTCGTGGACAGTAAGAGCCATCGTTTCTTGTAAATCGTTGGGTAACTGGACCTTCATTCGAAAGCTTGCATGGCCAAATCCAGGGAGTTTTCCATATTCCATGGAAAATCCATTCCAATGGTTGGGTAATTTGAAAACTGGATCGTTTTCCCGTTCGATGATATTTGTGGGAGAAGTGTTCCAATAAAATTTCCATTCCCCAAAGAGAGCCACATAAGGTTCTTCTTGGAAGGAATGATTTTTTAAATCGAGAAACCCGTTTTGTCCTTCCTTATTGATATTCCTTTCTTCGGACAAACAACTAAAGAGAAAGAATAAGGAAAGGAAAACGAGTTTTTTCATTTAGGCTTGTCGTTTGGGAAAAACGGTATAGTCCTGGAGTTTGGTAAACTTCACTTCGTCACGTTTGTATCCCAGTAATCCTTCGAGGGTTTGGTAACGGTTCATTCCCATACTGATTTCGATGTCTTGTCCTGTAAACTGGCCTGGGTGTTCGTATCCACAGGAATGTGCTAAACTCAAAAGTTCCTTCCGAAATCCTTGGATGTACTTCGCGGCGCGTTTGCCTTTTAGTCCTGGATCCACACCTCTTTGTAACCACCAGTTTTGTGTGGCAACACCTGCGGGACAATGGTCGGTATGGCATTTTTGTGCTTGGATACAACCAATCGATAACATGGCTTCCCTTGCGATATTGATGAGATCACATCCCATCGCGATGGCAACAACGGCCCGATCTGGAAATCCTAATTTGCCCGAACCAATCCAAACTATTTTTTCAGACAATCCTTCTTTTTGGAACAAAGTGTACACGCGTTGGAATCCAATTTTAAACGGCAAAGAAACGTGATCTGCATACGTTAAAGGTGCTGCTCCCGTTCCTCCTTCGCCACCATCAATGGTGATGAAATCGGGGCCTTGGGAAGTTCGTTTCATTTCTTCTGCGAGTTCTTGCCAAAACTCAATTTCACCCACAGCACTTTTGATGCCAACAGGCAGTCCTGTTCCATTTGCAATGGTTTCGATAAATTGAACCAGTTCTTTGACATTGGTGAACTCACTATGTGAGTTTGGCGAGATACAATCCTTTCCTTCTTCGACGTGACGAATGGCAGCGATTTCTGCATTTACTTTTTTAGCAGGAAGAATTCCACCTTTACCCGGTTTGGCGCCTTGTGATAATTTGATCTCAATCATTTTAACACAGGCATTTTTTCCCACTTTTTCTTTTAGTACATCTAAGTTAAATTTTCCAGAATGGTCGCGAGCTCCAAAATAACCCGTTCCAATTTGCCAAACAATGTCAGCACCTTCCATATGGTAATGGCTGAGTCCCCCCTCACCAGTGTTATGGTAAGCTCCTGAGTCTCTGGCGCCACGGTTTAAGGCAAGGACTGCATTTTTACCAAGGGATCCAAAAGACATCGCGGAGATGTTGACGATAGAATAGGGTCGGTAAGGAAATTTGCGGTGTGGACCAATAACCTTGAGGCAAGGGATACAACTTGGGTCACTGTTGTGGACATAGGATTTGGATTCTGGATAAGGGAAGGCCTTATGTTTGATAATGGGATAACCTGGTTCGTATTGGATCTCCGTCGTTCCAAAACCAAAATTATTATTTTGTCCTTTGGCAGTGGCATAAATCCAACTTCTTTCCGTTCGATCAAAGGGACGTTCTTCTTTGTCATTGGCAACCCAATACTGCCGAAGTTCGGGGCCAATCATTTCTAAAAAATACCGAAGCCTTCCTACAATCGGAAAGTTCCTTTGAATGGTGTGCTTTTTTTGTGAGATGTCTCGTATGAAAACAGACACAAAAAAAAGAAAGAGTCCAATCCAAGTGGCGGACATGGGATTTATTTCGATCCAATTCAGTATTTCATTCATCATTTGTGCGACCATTTCTATCTTCGAAGTAAGTTATTGACAAGCTAAGATTGTAAATGGGCCAAAGAATCCAAAAGTTTTTCTTTGGTAAAGGGTTTGAAAATATAACCAGCGACATAAGTTATTTTGGAAGCGCGTTCTGTATCCGCGTCATCCACAGAAGAACTTACTAAATAAATTTGGATCTGTTTGGGAAACTGAGAGAGAAGAGGTTCGATCGCTTCCAAAAATTGCCAACCGTCCATAAAGGGCATGTTGATGTCTAAAAATACAATGTCGGGGAGTGATTCTTTGGAATGTGTTTCTTTTTGAAAGAATTCTAATGCATTCTCTGCATCGGAAAAAATCAGGACTTCTCCTTTGATCCCAGCGTTTGAGATGATTTTTTTCGTTGTGAATTGATAAATTTTATCATCATCAATGATACAAATTTTGGGGCTCATGTTCTGTTTCCCCCATTCGGAAAGTGGAGTAAGAAGGTTGCTCCTTCGTTTGGTTTCGAATTCACATCCACCCGACCACCCAATGATTCCATCATGTATTTCATCAAAAACAAACCGAGTCCCTTCCCACTCATATGACGATGAAAAGTCTTCTTCATCTGAAAAATTTGGTCCCCATAACGAGATAAATCGATCCCCGTTCCGTTATCGGAAAAGGATATAGAGGTTTCCGAACCAACGCGAAAAGACTCTACGACAATGCGGAGGTCACGATTTGGGTCTGCAAATTGGAGGGAATTGCTGAAAAGTTGGATGAGAAGGGTTTCTAAATACTCTTTTGAGGCAAAAACACGCTCGTTTCCAGAAAGATTGGGTTCAATTTGAACCTTTCTTTTGTTTAACTCACCTTCCATGAGTTTTAAAACTTTGGAAAACACTTCCTGAATCGAAATCCATTCTGGTTGGTAGTTTTCTAAATTTTGAATTTTTAAAGTGGTGATGAGTTCCGAAAGAACCGTTTCTAAACTCTCTGTCACTTCTTCCAAATGCTTTTGTAACTCTACTTTTTCTTCTGTGGAATTTGTGAGTTTTAAAAGGTCCACCAAACTTCTTAAATTACTTACGGGGGCACGCAAGTGATGAGAGATAATTTGGTTATAAGATTGGAGTTGTTTGTTTTGGATGAGTAGAGAATTTTTGGTCGCTTTTAAGTGTTCGTTGTTTTCTAAAAGTAAGGTCTCGGTTTTTTTTCGTTCATCGATATCAATGATTTGGGCTAAGTAATACATCGGATTCCCATCATCATTTCGAAGCACCGTGACGGTAATGTAGGCCCAAACCAAATGTCCTTGTTTGTGCAAATATTGTTTTTCGATGGAATAATGATCAATCATTCCCTTTAAAACAGAATCACGGTAGCGAAAATTTTCTTCGAGTTCACCAGGTGAACTAATTTCGGAAAAATGTTTTCCTAAGAGTTCAAAGGTTTCATACCCTAAAAATTTCGCAAAGGATTCATTCACATCATCGATGTAACCTTGTGTGCTAGTCAATACGAGTCCAATCGGTGAATCTTTAAAAAGGGTTTTGAACTTTCGTTCGGACAAAGCTAAATTTGCATCGGATTCAATTTTTTCAGAGATATCTCTGGATGAGGTATGTAAGTACTGTTTGCCCGAACTTGGATGAGTGATGAGGCGGTTGTCACTTTGAAGCCAAATGTAGGATCCATTTTTGTGTAAAAATCGAAAGGTGGGATTGATATTGTTTGCACCACGCAAAAGTGGTTGGTGGGACCTTTCAAAGATCAATCGTCTATCATCTGGATGGAAAAAATCATACGGATTTTTACCGAGAAGTTCAGTGGGATCATAACCGATGATTGAGTTTGCATTGGGACTGACATAGAGATAGGTTCCATCGGTTTCATGTAAACATACCAATTCTCGGCTAATTGTCGTTAAGAGTTCTAATATTTCAGAATCAGCAAGGCCCACCCATAAATTCTGAATCTAAATAAATTGAATGTCTATCCTAAATATCAGATTTTTTTTCTTTTTCTGAACTGGGAGGATTCCAAATTTTTTTAACCAATCCTAAAGTTTTGAACCTATCATTCTGTGGCCATAAAACTGTAATAAGGAACTTCAAATGAAAAATCTATCGTACATCATTCTGGATGGAAATTTAACCGCTGACCCAGAAGAAAAATCAATTTCTGGTGGAAAGTCGCTCGCTCATTTCACTGTTGCGGTGAACCATTCACAATACTCACAAGATGCAAAGGACAAAGACGATGTTTCTTTTTTCGAAGTGGATGCCTGGGAAAAACTAGGGGAAAACTGCGTTGAATACTTAAAAAAGGGAAGTAAGGTCACGGTGATGGGGAATTTAAAACAGAATCGTTGGAAAACACCTGATGGGGAAAGCCGGTCCAAAGTCATTGTGACGGCAACGACAGTTCGCTTCGATGGAATGCGAGGGAAAAAAGAAGAGAAGGCCGCATAAACTCTTCCGGTTTGGGGTGAAGGAGAGTTTCCTTCCCCCAATGGATTTGAGTTAAGGAGTGGGAATCACTCTCTTTTTGTGTTTGGTATGTGTGGGTGAATCAAAGATCGAATGGCCGTCTTCTTTTTCAGCGTTCGCATTTTCTTTGGATTCGTCTGTTCGTTTTTCCTCTTTCGTTTCTTCTAACGAAGTTTGGCGATTTTGTTTTCCAACAGAGAGAATCCGAAAGTATCTAGGGGACGAAACCAAATTCCATTCTCTAAAAAAGAATTTTGTATACGAATGTCTTGGACCAAAACTTCCGTTGGTAGAATCAATTTTTGATTTGATATTAGATTTGAAGTCTATTTGTTCTTCTTTGCTGAGGTTTGGAAATTGAGCAATCTCTCCATTTACGTAACGATTCCTTAAGATATCCAATTCTCTGCGATTTCGATTTGTTACATCTTCGAAAAACTTTTGTTTGGCGCCAAAACAATTGCCACCATAGGATTCACAATTTGGTTCGAGATATGGATTTACATAGGTAAGTTCTAAATAAATGCTAATGTATTCACCAGGGGAAGGGACTTTTCCATCAAAGATTTCCAACACTTGTGGAACCGTATCACGGTCAGTGTATTGTCTTTCGATCGCTTCTCTTGTGACTCGAGTCTCCGGAGTTGTGCTATTCACTTTTACCGGTTTTTTAGATTCCCCTACAATCACTTTGTTTCGCATCACTTCTGTTTTCGTTTCCAAAATTTCATAGGCTTGGAAGTTTACAGGTTGTTTGGCGATGATTTCCCCTTTTTGGTTCAAGGCAACAATGTGGTGTTCGATGATGGTGCCGGCAATGATCTCTTCGATGATGCTAATCCCTGCATCTTCAAAAAACAAATCTAGTTGGATGAATGGTATTTTGTTTTCGGAAAATTCCACACTCACCCCAGGTTCTTGGGTTAAGGGTTTTTTGGATTCTTTTGCATCGAGGGAAGGATTGGCTTCTTGTTTGGTAATCATTTTGATGCGATTCAAATTGATTTGTTCCGATTGGGTGGGAAAATTGGGAACCATCACTTGTTTTGGTGTCTGGCACCTCCCAACAAAAAAGACAAGGACTAAACCAAAAAGAGTTCGCTTCATACTGATAGTATCGGCAAAGGATTGCCCCTAAAATTAGGGGCAATGGCGGGATTAGATCTGTTTTGCACTCATAGGAGGAAGGATGGGACCACTCACTTGTTGGATTTCCACATACTTTCCGTTGATCAAACGGTATGCTTTTTCTGGTTTTTCTTTTAAGAAATAAACAGACTCAACTCCCTTTGCAGTTGGAGCATCCATTCTTAATACTTTTCCCCACTCGGAGTAAGTAAGTGTGATGGTATGACCATTCTCTTTGTATTCTTTGACTAGTTTTCCATCAAAGTCATATTCAGCCATGGCGATTGGATTTCGGTCAGTCCAAAATTCGATTAGGTTGAAGATGAAGATGTCCAAAAAACTACCAAAACCATAAGCAATGTACAATGGGAAAATCATCAGCAAAGATCGAAAGAAACTTGCCATTTTCCCTGATCCAATTTGGATGCTTCCGTTAAAGGAATACACTGCTTTGATCGCACCAAATTTTCCAAAACAATTGGAAAGAAGACCAAAGGACAATAAACCGACGAGAGCTGTATTTAAAAATTTTTTCATTTTCTACCTCTTTACTTTTTTAGCTGAAAACTAGTGACCAATCCTACGTGAGAGGAAGAGGTTCTGCAAGTCGAAATGATTGACAATGCTAATTTTTCGATGATTCTGGTTTATACGTAGAAGGCGAAACCATTGATCTTTTCTGATTTTGAATATTTTGTCTTCTTTCTCTTTGTTTTTTTTACCGTTTGGTATCTTTTTCCTGCCATCTTCTCAAACGAAACCAAAGAAACTCGGATTTTACATATCTTCCTCCTCGTCAGTAGTTATTTTTTCTACATGTCTTGGGACTATCGTTTCGGGGCATTGATTTTACTTTCCACAGCCATTGACTTTTACGTGGGGATCAAACTTTCCAACGAAACGAGAGAGAAGGTTCGTTATTATTTATTGTTGTTTAGTTTGATCACAAACCTCGTATTCATACTAGGATTTTTTAAATACTATAATTTTGTTGTGACTTCGATGAACTCGGTCACCAATGTATTGTTTGGCGGTGAAATGCTGCCTGTTTTAAAAATCATATTGCCAGCCGGAATTTCCTTTTTTACCTTTCAGTCTTTGTCTTACACCATTGATGTGTATAGAAAAGAAATCCCTGCGGAAAAAGATTTTATTCGATTTGCTTTGTTTGTCAGTTTTTTCCCACAACTTGTAGCAGGTCCTATTGTAACAGCTCGTACGTTTATGCCTCAACTCTATAATCCCAAAAAATTGGAAGATATCGAGTTTCGAGTGGCAATTCGCTTTTTTATGTTAGGTTATTTTAAAAAAGCTGTGTTGTCGGATATGGTCGCACCAACTATCGATACCATTTACGCAAATCCCGGAGACCATCATGCCTATGCTTTGTTAATTGCAGCAGCTCTTGGGGGAATCCAAGTGTATTTGGATTTTAGTGGTTATTCCGACATGGCGATTGGAAGTGCCATGTTACTTGGTTATAAACTTCCTACGAATTTTAATTTGCCTTTTATAGCCACATCGGTTTCGGGTTTTTGGCGTCGTTGGCACATGACCTTAAATTCTTGGTTAAGAGATTATATTTATATTCCTATGGGTGGAAGTCGCGTAACATCGGTCAGGCGAAAATTCAATCTTTGGTTCACCATGTTTGTGAGTGGGGTTTGGCATGGAGCGCAGTGGACCTTTGTTTTTTGGGGTTCCTTAAACGGATTTTTTTATGTATTAGAAGAAGTATGGAAAGAATGGTTTCCGGACAAAAAGGAATCATCAGATTTCTCTCTATTTCGTTTCTTTCGGGTTCCTATTTGGTTATTTCAAAATATTCTCAATAACTCGATTTTCTTTTTAGGTGCTGTTTTTTTTCGTTCCCTCACTTGGGAAAATGCCTGGATCCATTTGAAGGGAATTTTCCTTTTCCAAGGGGGAAATTTACGCCCATACATGTGGAAAGATTTTCTTTGGATCATCGGATTTCTCACTCTCGGACATATTGTAGGGTATTTCCTCTTCGAAAAAGGAAAAGGGAAACAAATTCCTGCCAGTTTGGAATTTGCCATGTATCCGATCCTCTTTCTTGTCTTAAATTTAGCTACACCAGAAAATTCAGTTCCTTTTATCTACTTTCAATTCTGATTTGCTTTTTTCGTTTCCAATTCTAGGATTCCATGTAACTTGTTGCTATGGAAAGTGAGCGAAGGCTTCCCAGAATTTCCCCCGGTGATTTTTCCGAGTTCGAAGTCCATTTGGACCTGGAAGGAATTACTTTATTTGGAAAATTAGGAAACATTTCAGAAGAAGGCCTTTGTTTTTTGGGTGAGGATGACTTACTCAGTGATGAAATCGAGTCCCAAGTGTTAGGAAGTATCGTTTGGTCTAAAGGCACAAAACGATTGTTCTTTGAAGGCACCATCATGTGGACCCAAACTTCAAAAATCAAAAACGTAATTTACCATATTGCTGGAATTCAATTTTTAGAAAAAATCAATTTAACTGATTCAATGCTCGCAAGAAGTTTGGAGATCAAATGAAAATATTATTACTTGGTGGGACGGGTCTTGTCGGCAAACAAGTATTACTCTCACTTCTGTTTTACCCGCAGATCAAAAAGGTGATCGTTTGGGCGAGGCATTTTGAAACCACATCCAAATCCAATCTTCCTATTGAAGTGGTAAAAGCCACTTGGGAGGATTTTCAATCGGGTAAGGTCTCTGTTCCAAATGATATTGATGCAGTGTTTTGTTGTTTGGGAACAACGATTGGAAAAGCGGGAAGTCAGGAAAAATTTAGAGAAATTGATTTTGATTATCCTTTACTTGCTGCAAGACAAGCAAAAGAAAAAAAGATCCCAGGATTTTATATCATCACAGCAATGGGTTCCGATGCCAGTTCTTCCATTTTTTATAACCGAGTGAAAGGGGAATTGGAGAAGGAATTACAAAACCTACATTTCCCATTTTTAGGAATTTTTAGGCCATCCCTTCTCATTGGTGACAGACAAGAAGTTCGTATGGGTGAAAAAATTGGTGAGATCGTGGGATCCATCATCCCGTTTGGGTTTTTGGGTTTAAAAAAATACAAACCTATCCCGGCTGAGTATGTAGCCAAGTCGATGATCTATTCTTTGTTAAACGACAAACCGAAATCGGAACCAAATCCAGTTGTAAAAATTTATGAAAACGATATCCTATGGGAAATCGGTAAGGACCATTCTTTTTGATTCCAGATAACAAACAAAAACCCTATTCCAAAACCAAATACATCATCTTAAGTTTTGTTGTGCACTTCATCGTAAGAGTTTGGTATCTTTTTGTACGCAACCAAAAGTTTATCATTCCTGAAGAATCGGCAAAAGTGATCGAACAAGGTAGGGATTACATCATTGCCGTGTTCCATGAAACCACACTATCTTTGTATAGGCATGCCACACAGTATCTCAAACGAAAGAAAAAAGCCGATATGGTGGCTCTTGTTTCGCAATCCAAAGATGGCGAGATCATCCACCAAACTTTTGCTCGCTCAGGACTTCGTTCTGTGCGTGGTTCTTCCACAAGAGGGGGAACAGGTGCGTTTCGAAATATCTTAAAAGAAATGAAACAGGGTGCAGTTCCCATTTTCACTGTAGATGGGCCAAAAGGCCCAAGAAGAGAAGTGAAACCAGGGGTGATTGTCACTGCCTCCCTCACAGGATTTCCCATTTTATACCTTCATTCTTGTTATGATAGAGCCTATGTATTCAAAAGTTGGGACCGTCATTTTTTTCCTAAATTCGGAGCCCGACTTTTCATCCAATATGGGAAACCTTTTTCTGTTCCGAAAGGCCTCACCGAAAGCCAAATCGACGAATATGCAAAAAAACTAGAACAGGAAATGCAAGCCAATGCGGCCTCTCTAGAAACCTATGTGCGTGGACTCTTTCCTGACAATTCTATTGACGTACCACCTAAAAACGAAAGTTTAACCAAGTAAGGTAAAAAATATGTCCTCTCTTAAAAACTATATCTTCACTTCCGAGTCCGTATCCGAAGGACACCCAGACAAAGTCTGTGACCAAATTTCTGATGCCATTCTCGATGCGTATTTAGCCCAAGATCCAAAATCTCGTGTTGCTTGTGAAACTCTTGTGACCACAAACCTCGTTGTCATTGCGGGAGAAATCACTAGTAAAGGAAAAGTTGACACCCAAGAAATCGCTCGCGATGTGATTCGAAAAATTGGATACAACGACATCAATATGTACTTTGATGCTGACTTTGCAGTGGTTGCTTCTCACGTGCATGCCCAGTCTCCCGACATTGCCCAAGGGGTAAACGAAGGAGAAGGTCTTCATACAGAACAAGGTGCTGGTGACCAAGGTTTGATGTTTGGATTTGCGATTGCAGAAACTCCAGAACTTATGCCTGCTCCTTTGTATTATTCTCACAAACTTCTCGAACATCTATCCGAACTTCGCCACACAAACAAAATTGAATGGCTTCGTCCTGATGCAAAATCGCAAGTCACCATCCAATACGAAGATGGAAAACCAAAACGTGTTGATACAGTTGTGATTTCCACACAACACAAACCTGGTGTGACTCATAAACAAATCGAAGAAGCTGTGATCGAAGAGTGTATCAAAAAAATGATACCAAAAGAACTTCTTGTCAATACTCGTTATTTCATTAACCCAACTGGAAAATTTGAAATCGGTGGTCCACACGGTGATACTGGTCTCACAGGACGTAAAATCATCGTAGATACTTACGGTGGAATGGGTCGCCATGGTGGTGGAGCATTCTCTGGAAAGGATCCATCCAAAGTGGACCGTTCTGCGGCTTATATGGGCCGTTACATCGCGAAAAACGTTGTGGCAGCTGGTCTTGCTCACAAATGTGAAGTGCAATTGGCATATGCAATTGGTGTCGCACAACCTGTATCCGTTCTTGTCGATACATTTGGAACAGGAACCATTTCCGATGAAGAAATTGCAAAACGTGTTCTTGCCAACTTCAAACTCACTCCAAAAGGAATTGTAGAAGGTTTGGATCTCCTTGGAAAAGGAAGAAAATACCAAGAAACAGCTGCTTACGGTCACTTCGGTAGAACTGGTAGCACTTTCACTTGGGAAAAAACTGATAAAGCAGACGCTTTAAAAAAAGGATAATCATGGGAGCACCTAGCCAATCAACAGCGGACAAAAAAGCAACAAGAGATGCATACGGCGAAGCCTTAGTTGAGTTAGGTGCGTCTAGACAAGATGTGGTGGTTTTAGATGCGGACCTTTCTGGTTCCACTAAAACTGCTGACTTCAAAAAGAAGTATCCTGAACGATTTTTTAACGTAGGTGTCGCTGAACAAAACTTAGTTGGTCATGCGGCAGGCCTTGCCCTTTCTGGGTTTGTGCCTTTTGCTTCTAGTTTTGCTATGTTTTTATCTGGTCGTGCCTGGGAAGTCGTACGAAATAGTGTCGTTTATCCAAAGTTAAACGTAAAACTTGTAGCTTCTCACGGTGGTATCACTGTTGGAGAAGATGGTGCTTCTCACCAATGTATTGAAGACTTTGCGATTATGCGTGTCATTCCAGAAATGACTGTGATTTGCCCATCTGACTTCAATGAAACCAAACAAGTGATTCATGCCATCGCCGATTACAATGGCCCTGTGTATGTAAGAGTGGGAAGACCTGCCATTCCAGTCATCGAACGTGAAAACTACAAATTCCAAATTGGAAAAGCAGAAGTGATGTCAGAAGGAAAAGACGTTTGTATCATTGCCAATGGAGTGATGGTGAACGAAGCCATGTCTGCAGTAGGACTGCTCAAGGAAAAAGGAATCAGTGCCACTCTTCTTAATATGGCAACGATCAAACCTTTAGACAAAGAGACCATCATTGCAAAAGCAAAAGAATGTGGTGCGGTTGTGACTTGTGAAGAACACAATGTCATTGGTGGTCTAGGTTCTGCTGTCTCTGAACTTTTGTCGGAAGAATATCCAGTTCCTGTCATCAAAGTGGGAATGAAGGATAGTTTTGGAAAATCAGGTACTTGGAGTGGACTACTCGATTATTTTGGACTTCGTGCCAAAGATGTTGTTTCCCACGCGGAACTGGCAATTTCCAAAAAGAAAAAATAAGGGAACGGCTTCGGCAATGACCGGTTCCGGAGCATCCCAACCTTCTATCTTAGAAGAAACAGAAATCAAACCCCGCAAAAATAACGGTCCATGGAAGGTCGTTTTGTGGGATGATGATCACCACACCTATGAGTATGTGATCGAGATGCTCATGGATGTCTGCCAAATGACTTGGGAAAAAGCCTTCCAACACGCCGTCGAAGTGGACACTCGCAAAAAAACCATTGTTTTTTCTGGGGAATTAGAACACGCAGAGTTTATCCACGAACGAATCTTAGGTTATGGACCTGACCCTCGGATGAGTTCTTCCAAAGGATCGATGACGGCTACTTTAGAGCAGTAATACGACATCCTACTATAATTTTTTGACATTTATGTCATTGAACGCAAATTAGATGCTGTTTGGAATTTGAACTTAAAGTTAAATCCTCACATCTTCCTTTCTAACGCATAATTTCTTTCTGGAACGAGTAGTGACGAAACGGATTCATTGGTATCCACTTTGATGTTCGTTGTTGGATTGTAGGTATCTAACATCGTCTCACCATCCACGATGAATTGGTAATGGTATTCCCCTGGGAGTAATTTCTTCTCTAAGGTAAAAACACCCTTACGATCTTTTTTCAGAAAATCATGTTCTGGGTTCCAGTCATTGAAATTCCCAACCACACGAACTACTTCTGCATTTGGTAAATAAATTTGGAATTTGACGGTTCGTAGATCTCGTTCTTCGTTTGCAGAATCCTCTAAAACCATTGTTTTGGTTTGGCGGTCTGTGTCTTTGGAATCCAATATAAATCGGGAATAGTAGGAGCCAGATCCATCTTCCACCTTATCAAAGTTTTCTGGATCATAAGTGAGTAGTCCATTGACTCGAAATTTATATTCGTACACTGGATCTTCTTCGTAATTGTCTTTGATTTGGTTTGGTTCGATGACGGTATAATAAATTCCGTATTGGTTTCGTTTCATTTCGGAACATTCCCAATTGTTGAAACTACCACAAATTTCTACAGATTCATCTCGTAGGCCATTGTAAGTAAATAAAATTCCCCGGTGTAAGAGATTTCCACTGGAAACATAGGATTCCACATCTAGATAACGAATGTAACGTGGAGCGATGTTTTTTTTCAAACTTTCCAATTGCCAGAGGTAATACACAGTGTCCTGGTCTTCGGTTTCGTCGGACATTTCGAGTTCACCTGAGGAAAAACTCCCGATCCAATCCATCCCTTCGTCGGCAAAAATTCCAATACCTGTCAAAAAGAGTAAAATGAGGGCGATTCGGGTGAATTTGGATTGCAACATGATATGATCGTCTCGTAAGTCCTTTGTTTTTATTTTCGGCAGGATTGAAAAAAGAGAGTGAAAGGTTTTTTTCTCGGGGAACGATCTGACATAATAAAAAAAATATTCTGTCATTTTCAGAAGGGGCCGATAATTCATTAGGAATAGACCCTCACATGGCTGAGCCGAAAGATAAATTGAGTCCGGAAGAAATCACACAAATCGAGACGATGTTTTCGGCTCTCAATAAAAATCCTATGTCCTCGGAAGAACTCAACCCGATGGCAAAGGTACTCCGCGAGAAACTCGGTTATACCAATCCTTTCGCTGGCAATGAAGAGTCAGAACCTACAGACGAAGAGCCAAATGACGACCTTCCTGACGATTTTGGAGCAGGTGATGATGCCACAGGCGAAACTGCAGATCCATTTGCAGGCTTAGATGAGGACGACGATTTTGGACCACCCAAACTTTCGAGTAACCAACCGGAAGAAGACGATGGAATTGATTTAGATGAACTTTTAGGGGAAGATACTCCCAAACCAAAAGAAGAGCCCCAAGAAACATCCAATGATTTTGATGATTTTGGGATGGATTCTCCTACACCTGATGTAGCAGGGGAAGACGACCCTTTCGCTCCGACAGATAGCACAGACACAGGCGAAGCAGATCCTTTCGCAAACCTAGATTCCCCGGGGGACAGTGGTGGAGCAGATGATGACCCATTTGGCAATTTAGATGCCATCGACGAAGCTCCTATTGAAGAAACGAAGGCACCAGAAATTGGTGACGATCCATTTGCCAACTTAGGTGGCGACGACGATTCCACTCCGAAAACTACCGACGAAGACCTGTTTGCTGGTTTTGATTCTGGTGGAGACGAAACCCAAACAACTTCTGATGATTTTGACTTTGGGTCGGGAACAGAAACTCCCGCGGGTGACGATCCATTTGCGGAGTTGGGATCTACTCCAGCAGATACCGATGCCAGTGCTGGATTTGGGGATGACCCTTTTGCAAGTTTAGATACTCCCACTTCTGATGTTGGTGGTGGTGATGATCCATTTGGTGATTTATCCACTCCCGCATCTTCCAGCGAATCTTCGTTTGGTGACGATCCTTTTGCGGACATGGGATCTACACCTGCTGCATCCGATACTGGCGATGCTTTTGGTGATGATCCGTTTGGAAGTATGGACACTCCCACTCCTTCCTCAAGGGAAACAGAACCTGCCGATATTGGTGGTGGATTTGATGATCCGTTTGGTGACTTGGGTGTGGGAATGGAACCACCAAGTCTTGACGATGATTTAGCCGCTCCTTCTTTTGATGACTTGGCACCTTCCATTGATGACATGCCTGTCTCTTCCATGGACGACTTTGGTGGCAATGATGAAGGTCCTGGTGGATTTGAAGAAGACCTCATGTCACTTGGCAAAGAGGAAGAACCAGAAGAGTCTCTTGAATCCAGTTTAACGGATGAAGAACTTGCTGTCATCCAATCAGAACTACTTCGTTATCCACCAAAATTACGACGAACCATCATTGATGCAATCGTCAACCAACGCATTCCTGTACGGAATCAAAAAGAAATCATTGAGCTCATCAAAGCCCAACAAAAACCAGAAGACATTGCAAGTTTCTTAAGTGGTCTTCTTGGGGAACGAGTAGAACTTAGCGATTCGAGTGGAAGATTTGCGGCAGATGGAGTTCCCATCATTGCCAGTAAAGATGCATACACAAAAGAAGGTGCAGCACGTAAACGTGAGTTAGTTAGGCGAACCATATTATCTTCTGCTGCTGCTATCTTTTTAGTATTTGGTATTGTTACCTTATGGAAATATGTAATCGTTCCTTACCGTGCCAAGGCTCAATACGCACTTGGACTGGAAAAAATCGAAGAATATAGTTATGAAACAGATGCATTAGAAAAGAAAAAATTACTCGCTGATGCAGAGAATTATTTTATCAAAGGGGAAGAGATTTTCCCTCATAACTTAGAATTTTTGAACAAATATTGTACGGCTTACACCAAAGCAGGTTTGTATGAAAGAGCATTTGAAAAATGTTTTGGGAAAGTAGAACCGGATTTTGGTTATGAATCAGAAGACAAAGAACACAAACGTGCTTGGGAAAATCGAAAAGAAGTACCAAACATCAGTTTTGCGAAAAAAACAGAATGGAATGACGCCGGCGTAGAAACAGCTGGTCGTCGACCACTTGCTGAACTATCATTTTACTTAACCTCTCAAGATAAAGTACCAAGAAAGGTATTAAAAGCAGGTGCATATATTGCATCTCGTCTTAAATACAATGTACATGATATTGATACATACATTGCGTTAGGAAACTTCCACTCTTTTCATAGAAAAGACTTCATTGATGTTCCACCTGGAAGTAATCGCAAAAAATACAAAAACGATCATCTTGCAATTGAATATTACAAACGAGTGTTTACTGATGGGGGAGACCCTGACAATGTTGATGCCATTGCTGGTATTGCAAAAATTTTCTACAACAAACAAGAGTTTGGAACAGCTGTTAAATACTATAACGATATTATTGAAAAGTATCCTAAAAATCCAATTGGTCACGGTGGGATTTTATCTACTTATATTGAAATGTGGAAACGTGACAAAAACCCTCAATACGTTTTAAATCACCATAGACAAGTGCGAAATGCATTAAACATTGAAGACGAACTATCTCTATTTGTCTTAGCAAAACTTGCTTCCTTTTATATTGATTTGGATTCTGAAGAAGTCCGCATCAAATACAATATCAATCCGGAAGACCAAGTCACAGGAATGGAGATTGATGATAACGTAGAATACTTACTCAATATCGCTTATGGCAAAGATGGTGGTTCTAAATTTGCGGAAGGATATTACCAAAGAGCACGTTTTTATTTCAAAAAAGAAGAAGCTGCACGAGCTTTAAAACAATTAGAGCTCGCATCCACGTATGATGTCAGACATTATCTAGCAGTGTTGCTCATGGCTGAGTATTATATCCATACAGAAAATTATGATGAAGCAGTGAAACTCCTTCGTGAGTCAGATGATCGTTACCAAAACTATCGTGATCGATTAGGAGAACGAGATGAGGATGAAACCTTACTTGAAGGTAGTCCAGGAAGGATTTCGTTTAACTTAGGTAAAATTCAATTTTTAGAAGCAGCTGGGATTAACAAAACAGATAATATCCGTGAATTCCCAGGCAAAAAAATCTATCCAGAACGTAGCATTGGGACTCTTTCTTATGAAGAAAAAGAAAGACGAAATGGTCTTTTTATGGCACGTGAATCTTTCCTTGCTGCTCTTGATCGTGATATCTCCAAAGATCCAAAAATTGTAAGAGAGTGTTATTATTACTTAGGTTGGATTGATTACAATCATGGAGACTTTGCACAAAGTTTGGATTTCTGGGCAGAACTTCCAGAAGAAGATATTTATAATAATCCAACATTGTTATTTGGGAAAGGAAACGCATTTTATTACACAAGACAATACAATGCAGCACTTGGCAATTATCTGAAATTGAAGGATGATTTTGAACTCAAAGAACAAAGCCTAGGTCGCATTGACACGGAAAATTCCGACCATAGAGAAGTGTATGAAACTCTGACAGCTCTTTATAATAATATTGGGGCAGTATATGAGAAAAAACAAGATACCATCAATGCCTTGAAATACTATTGGAAAGCAATGGAAACTGCACGTAAAATTGGTTCTGTGAGTGAAATTGCAAACTCTAACAAGGATTTGGTGTTCGCACGTGCCAAACTAGACAGAGAACCACTCTTGGAAGACTGGCTTGCTCCAACACTCGATCGTTTGGCTCAGATCAAAAAATAAAACTTTATGTTTTGCGAAATCTTTCGCGGATCCCAAGTAAGAGAAAATAAAAGGTTTCCCACATACGTCTAATCCGGTATGGTCTTGCGATGATTCTCCATAACCAGATTAGGCCACGTTCCTTAAACCATTCAGGAGCTTTTTTGTCCGCACCAGATAACATGTCTAAGGCGCCACCCACACCAATCACTACCGCTTTGCCAAAATAACCTGTATTGTTTTCGATCCAAATCTCTTGTTCAGGAAAATCCATGGCAAGAAAAATGATATCAGGTCCTGTTTTACGAATGGCTTCTTTCACTCGCATTTCTCGTTGGCGATCTAAGTGGCCTGCGTGCCTACCGACAATACGAACTTTTGGAAAATGTCTAGTGAGATTAAAATAAATACGTTCTACGATTTCGTCTTTGGCACCAAATATAAAAGCTGTGAATTCTTTGAGTTCGGCAAGGCGGATGAGATCCATCATCACAGCGATGGGAGTGACTCGTTCTTTCAAACGACCTTTTGTCATCCATCCAATGCCTGCTCCTTCCACTAAAATGGTACCTGCTTTTTCTGCGATACGGTGGAGAGCTTTTTTCGGGCGCATCCTCATCAGTTTGATGGGATCTAAAAATAAAACATGGTGCATGCCTTCTTTTTTCTCAAGCACTCGAAAGAGTTTGGCAATCGCTTCATCGGTTGTGACGTTATCAATTGGAATTCCTAAAACATCAAGGGTCTCCAATTTGGAAACGTCGATATTTTGGTATTCTAATAGTATATCTCTCTCGTCTTTTGAGGAATTGTGAACGATTTCGCTCAATTGCTTCATGTAGCCAGGTTTTCCTTTCCTATCTTAAAGCATTATGTCCAGTACCCTCTCTTGTCGCCTCTAAATTTTTAAAAACTTTCGTTTTTTCACTTGGATTGGAACCGAGAGAAGGAGAAAAAGTATCAAAATGTTTTTAAGATATCGTTTTCTCATTTTGGCCCTCTTCCTTCTCTCAAGCGCAAGTTATGCGGAAAAAATTTCCATCTTTGGAACCATTCAAAATGGTACCACAAAAGGATTCGGTAAGGCAGACTCCATTCGGATGTTGGCTTTACAAGGCGCTATGGTTCCCCTTGCGGAGATTGGCCCTCAAAATGGGAAGTTTCGATTTCCAGAAATGGATTTACCTGAAGGTGCACCAATCCTACTACAAATCCAATACCAAGGCGTAAATTATAATAAAATGATCCCGCCAACCACACAGTTTCGTACTTCTCCGCAAGAAGTGACTGTGTATGACACAGGAGCCAATCGAAAACAAATTGCGATTAAAAGTTTAATGCAAGTTATGCGAGAAAAAAAAGGCCTTCGTGTTTTTAAATTGTTTCTCATTGATAATGTGAGTAATCCTCCCAAATCCTATGATCCGAAAGTTGGAGCTTTAGAATATTCAGTGGCCAAAGAAGCAACGGAAGTTTTGGCACAACTCCAACAACCCGAAAGTAAAATGGCAATTCCACTTGGAGTCCCTGAAGGACCAAATGGAGGAAGGATTTTGGATCGGGCAGTTTTACCTGGAAGTTCCGAACTACAAGTTTCTTATTTAATCCCCAGTTCTGTTGATCGTTTCAGCGAACGAATGTTAATTGAGTCGGAGAATGGTAAATATCCCATATTTGTGAAACCTCAAGATATGGAAGTGGTCACAAATGAAAAAACTCCTGTGGTGAAATTAGATAAAGATGTACCAAAAGGACTGAGTGCCTATGTATTAAATGCACTCTCATTTGGAACTATGGTTGAGTTCCAATTTAAAGGAGGGAAAGCACTTCCTTCCATGGCAAATTCTCCCAATCCAGAAATTTGGAATGGATCGATTTTAACCAGTTGGGATCTATCTCTATTTGCTGTGATTGGATTTTTAGGATTTCTCTTCACACTCTCTTTTATTTTTGTCTATCGCAAACAAACAGAAAGGAAAAACAATTTATGAACCAAAAAAAATCAAAACAAGAAACCACCTATCTTCGGTTTTTTGGACTTGCCGAACTTGTAAATCACGGTCCCAGAGGGATTTTGGCGTTTTGGATGATTTTGGGTATGGCATTCTTTTTGTTTGGTGACCAAAACTTAATTGCACCTAACATGAAAAATATTGGTGCATCTCTCGGAATCACGGATCCTTATGAAGTAGATTGGAAATTTGGTGGGATCATTCCTGTACTGTTTTTTATTTTGGGTGGTCTTGTTTCCCTTTCTATGGGATATCTTTCACAGGCCTTTTCTAGAAAACATTTGTTAATCGCAACCGTACTGCTCGGTGAAATTCCTTGTTTTTTGACCGCCTATGCACAAAACTACGATCAGTTTCTCGTTTTAAGAACCTTATGCGGATTTGGACTTGGTGGAATTTTCCCTTTACTTTTTAGTTTGATTGGTGACTACTTTTCTAGCCAATCGAGAGCCATTGCCACAGGTTATGTTTCTCTTGCAATGGGACTTGGTGTTGGCGTTGGTCAGTTATTGGGTGGAATTTTAGGTGAAGCTGATCCGATCAATGGATGGAGAGCTTCTTTTATTTATATGTCTGCTCCATCCTTTTTCTTTGTAGCTGTGTATTTATTGTTTTGCAAAGAACCAAAACGAGGTGGTGCCGAAGAAGTGGGAGTCGATGAACTGTCTCACAAAATCTCACTCAAAGATTTTAAATTATTATTCGAAAACAAAACCAACTTGGGTGCCTTTTTGCAAGGACTGCCAGGTTGTATACCTTGGGGAGTGTTTTTTGTGTATTTGGCTGATTATTATGAACACACATACCACCTAACAAAGGAAGTTTCCGCAGGGATGATTACCTTTGCGGCCATTGGAATTTTTATTGGCACATTTTTCGGCGGAGTCCTTGGTCAGATTTTATACAACATCAAAAAAACATACCAACCACTGCTATGTATGGGAACCACATTCTTTGGTGTATTTCCCGCCATCCTTTTGTTATATGCTTTTGATATTGTTCCCCATATGGGTCTATTTATCGCTTTGAATATATTTACAGGAATTATGATTTCTGTGACTGGTCCCAATGTGAGAGCAGTTTTACTCAATGTAAATGAGCCAAAATCCAGAAGTGCGATTTTCTCCATTTACAACCTAACAGATGATCTAGGAAAAGGACTCGGGCCAGTGATGTCTGCGGTAATTCTTGGACTCACTCCGGATCGCGGTCTTGCTCTTTCTATTTCGATTTTATTTTGGATCCCTTGTGCATTGGCATGGTTATTAGTTCTTTTTAATTATGAAAAAGATGAAAAGAATATGCATTTGCTTTTGAAACAAAAAACAACATAAGCAAAATTTCTAAAACTAGGGAAAGAACAATCGTACAAATCAAAATGCAGATCAAACATAACTTACTAGATATTGAAGGGACAACGGCACCAATTGCCTTTGTCCATGAAATCCTTTTTCCTTATGCGAAAAAACACATTCACCAGTTTCTAAAGGACTTTTCCTTTTCAGAAGAGAGATGGAAGGAAATCCAATCCGAATACCAAAACGATGTTTCCTCACTCGATCCATTGTTAAAAGAAAAACTAACAATCAAAGGAAGAGATTCTTTTGATAATCCAAATGATATCCCAAAAGAACTTTCAAAAGAATTGGTTTCTCTTTATTTTGAGTACCTCATGGAAAAGGATCGTAAGTTTGGTCCACTGAAAGAAGTCCAAGGGAAAATTTGGAAAGAAGGGTATGAATCTGGCGAAATCAAAAGCACAGTGTATGAGGATGTTCCTAAGTTTTTAGAAAATTCGATTCAATCCGGTATCCAAAACCATGTGTATTCATCTGGTTCTGTAGAAGCACAAATTTTGATCTATCAGTATTCAGCGTTAGGTGATCTAAGGAAGTATTTTACTTCCTATTTTGATACTGCAGTCGGTGGAAAACGAGAGAAAGAAAGTTACCAAACGATCGCTAACAATTTGAAATCATCTCCAAATGAAATTCGTTTTTTTACTGACATAGTGGAAGAAGCGGAGGCAGCAAATGCAGTGGGAATGGATGTGGTGATTTTGAATCGCCCAGGCAATCTAAAACAAAAACCACACCCTTTCCCGATTTGGGATCAATTTTAGGCGAGAAACCAAATCCCAAACGAATACACGACAATCACTGTGGAAAAAATCAATTTCCAAAAGAAATGTGCTCGTAACAAATTCATAAACACAAAGGAAATGAAAAGGAATTTGAGTGCACTCATCAAAATCAAATTCCAATTTCCAGGAACAAACGATCCTACCCCGTAAAACGAAAGATAAACGATCACAAGTAAAATTAAATAAGTCAAACTAATTCGTAACATACATCCTCCTTATTGGATCAAGTACAACGTTGGGTATAAAATTAGCCAAATCAAATCACACATATGCCAAAAGATTCCACCTGCTTCTAAGTTTACTAGGGAGATGGTTTTTCGATTGAGAAAAACTATGAATAAAATGATGATTCCTACGACAACATGTAGATAATGAAATCCTGTTAACAGCCAATAATAACTAAAAAACGTATTGGATTCTAAATTAAAACCTAACATCCATTTATCGTAAAATTCGATGAATTTTAAAACTAAAAATCCAAATCCAAATAGAATGGTACCAATCATTCCGAAAAAAAACTGTGAATCTTTATTGTTTTCCTTTGCATAGACACTCATCGCCAATAAAAAACCACTGGTTAAAAGGAAAATCGTGTTCCAGAAAGCAAATCCGCGATTCAGATGACTTTGCATCGACAAAAACCCTTCTGGGTTTTGTGTTTTGTCATATACTAAAGATCCAATCCCCATACAAAAGGTGATCACTTCTACAAAAACAATCATCCAAATGAGGATTCCACCTGGCGGATACCAAATGGAATCCTTTTTTTCTTCTGCACTTTCGTTCATACTCACTCCTTTTTTAAAAAATAAAATTCAAATAATCGAATATTCAATTCAATTCACATACTTTCGTGAAATCGAGTCCGTTTTGAAAAGAATCATTAGGGAAATCATAGTAAAAGAGTGGAATTTCTCTTGAGATCGTTGTTCTTAATTCTTTTTTTAATGATTCTAATTTTCAATAAGATTCTTAACTCTTCCTATCAATGCATTCTAACATAGAAAATACAATAAGGACTTGATTAGAATCAATGCAAATTGTAAAATTTGCACTTACATTTGTAAAATGGAAAAAAGGAGGTAAGGATGCTTTCAAAATCGCAAGCAAGGGCATTCTTTCTGGGTGGAACGTTTTTGTTCAGTGCTATCTTTGTGTTCCTCACAATTGATACCTTGCGACAAAACGATGCCCGTACCAATGCGCAAAACTTAACGGAAGATGTGCTAAAAGGGAAAGAAATTTGGGAAAAAAACAATTGTATGGGTTGCCATACGTTGCTCGGTGAAGGAGCGTATTACGCACCTGATTTGACTAAAGTAGTCGAAAGACGAGGTGTGAGTTGGATCGATGTGTTTTTAGATGATCCACAAGCTATGTTTCCTGGGGAACGTAAGATGGTGAAATACAACTTTACCAAAGAAGAAAAAGGACAAGTCATCGCTTTCCTCGATTGGGTAGGTAAAATTGATGCGAATGGTTGGCCTCCAAAACCGAATATTCCTGTTGATTCCATTGCAACGGCAGTTGCTCCGCAAACATCAGCTAACGTAGTAAAAGTGGCTCAACCTGAAAAGTTTTCTCAACTTTGTGTCGCCTGTCACGCTGTAGGTGGTAAAGGTGGAAACGTGGGACCAGCTCTGGATCATGTTGGATCCAAATTTGATGCTGATTACCTCAACCGATGGCTAATTGACCCACAAGTGATCAAACCGGGAACAAATATGCCGAAGTTGCCGTTAAGTGATACAGAAAGAAAGGACATTGTCACATACCTTTCTGCATTGAAATAAGGAGAAACAATGAGATTCCAATCACAAAAGGTCGCATATTGGTTCTTTGCAACTTGTATGTTACTCTTATCGTTACAAATCGTTTATGGTTTTATCATGGGTTTTGCTCGTATCGGTTTCGATGGATTACATGATTTCATTCCATTTAACACTGCACGTGCGACACATACCAATTTACTTGTCGTATGGTTATTAACTGGATTTATGGGTGCTGCTTATTACATCATCCCTGAAGAATCTGACAGAGAATTGTACAGTGTAAAACTAGCTTATATCCAACTCATTTCCTGGGTGGTTGTAGGTGTTGTTGCCATTGCAGGTTTTCATTTTAACTGGTGGGAAGGTCGAAAGTTTTTAGAAATACCAAGACCTCTCGATTATCTAGTTGTTGTGAATGTACTTACCTTTCTTTTCAATATTGCAATGACGATCTGGCAAGCTAAAAAGAGAAGTACAACACAACTTGTTCTCTTCTTTGGATTGTTATGTGCTGCATTACTTTATTTACCAGGTATGTTGTATTTTGATAATCAAACCTTGGACTCTTATTTCCGATGGTGGGTCGTTCACCTTTGGGTAGAAGGAGTTTGGGAACTCATCATGGGTGGTATCCTCGCATTTTTACTCATCAAACTTACGGGTGTGGATAGAGAGGTCATTGAAAAATGGTTGTACGTGGTTGTTGGTCTTACTTTCCTTTCGGGGATATTAGGAACAGGTCACCACTACTACTGGATCGGAACTCCTAAGTATTGGCTTATGGTCGGTGGAGTTTTCTCTGCGTTAGAACCACTTGCTTTTCTTGGAATGGCGATTTGGGCACTCAACATGTATCGTAAAAAAGGAAAAGACCATCCTAATAAAATTGCACTCTATTGGACACTTGGTAGTGCCATGATGTCGTTTATAGGTGCTGGATTTCTTGGTTTTGCTCACACTTGGCCTGCCGTAAACCAATGGACACATGGAACTCTCATCACTGCGATGCATGGACACCTTGCATTCTGGGGAGCCTACGCCATGTTAGTGTTAGCTGTGATTTCCTATGCGATGCCAAATATGACTGGGCGTAAACTTTTTACAGGTATGTCTGGATATTTAGCATTTTGGGCATCCAATATTGGAATGTTAGGAATGACTGGTGCACTCGCAGTAGCAGGAATCACACAAGTGTATTTAGAACGTAAATTGGGAATGGACTTTCTTGTCGTACAAAAAGAAATCGTTTTCCACTTTATTGGGATGTTACTTGCGGCGACTCTGTTTACAGTGGGAATCACATACTTCATTGTAGATTTCATCCGTCACGGTCTTCCAAGCAATGAAGCACTTGGAAAAAATGCTGGTGACTTAGATTAAATATGTTAACAACAAAAATTCCCTATTACGAACCTACTGGTAAGGAAATAGAAATTTTTCAAATGGCGGCGGAGAACTCTCTGCCGCTTTTGTTAAAAGGTCCTACTGGCTCAGGGAAATCTAGATTTTTAGAATTTATGGCACACCAAATGGGTCGTAAACTCATCACCATTTTATGTAATGATGAAACTTCTGCTGTGGACTTAGTAGGTCGTTTCCTTGTGAAAGGGGCTGATACAGTGTGGATGGATGGACCACTCACCACTGGTGTGAAAGAAGGTGCCATTGTATACTTGGATGAAATTGCAGAAGCAAGACCTGATACACTTGTCACGATCCATTCCTTAACCGATCATAGACGAACTTTATTCATAGAACGAAAAAACGAAGAAATCATCGCACATCCTGATTTTTTACTCGTTGCTTCCTATAACCCTGGATACCAAAAGGGATTTAAAGAACTAAAACCTTCCACCAAACAACGATTTTTGGGGATGGATTTCCCTTATCCAAAATCTTCTGTGGAAGAAAAAATTATTATTGGGGAAACGGGAATTTCCGAAGCCATTTCTAAAAAACTTGTACAATATGCAAATTTGGTTCGCCACAAACCTGAGTTAGGTTTGGTTGAGACCGTATCCACAAGATTACTTGTCTCTTGTGCAAAACTCATCGCAAAAGGTCTTCCTTCTCGAATGGCAGGACGAACTGCGATTATTTTGCCACTCACAGATGATGAGGATACAGTGACAGCATTACAAGATAGTTTTGATTTAATCTTCTAGGATATTACTTTGGAATGGGATCAATTTGTCTTTTACCAAGGTCATAAAATTTGGAAAAAATTAAAAACGAAGTTAACTCCTCCAAGTCCATACGGTGCCTATCGTATGGAGACAGAGGAGGTAAAACTCATCAAGTATTTACAAACACTTCGCAAAGAAACAACATCCCTTGTTTATAGCAATGGTGAGATAACCCTTGGCCAAAATTTTCTTAAATTTCCAGAAGAAGTTCGTTGGTATCTTTCGGAAACGACAACTAAAAAACAAGTTCGTATCTTACTTGCCTATCTTTCTTTTCTTTATGAAAACCAAATCCATTCAGAGAATGAATTCAAAAAAAAGTTAGTTCCAGGTAAAGACATTCAGTTTCCCAAATCTTTTTACCAATGGTTTCGGTTGTTTTTGAAACAATTCCCCGGTGTCAAAACCGATTGGAAAGAAATTCGCCACGAACGATTACAGATTCGAAAACAAGACCCCAAACAATATGAAACCATTGTATCTTGTTTTTATGTGGCAAATGCATCTCTTTCACAGTCGAAAATGAATTTCCCAGCAGGAAAAGATTTTGTTTCAGACAAACAAAAACAGAAAATTGAATCCAAAGAATCAAAACAAAAATTAGATCCAAGTGATGCAGAACTCTTAGAGGTAGATGAGAAAAAAATCGAAGAGTATACATTGGGTCATAATTTTGAAAAAATTGAAACGGTAGAAGAGTTTGATGGGCAATGGAGAGACATTGATGGGGAAGAGGATATGGAGGAAGAAGAAGCTCTTCAGGAACTCAATCTCAAACACATCATTCGCACCGAAGACCCAGTTCATACCACAAGAACCAGTGAATCTGGAGCCGGAACACTACTCGAGATCTTAGAAGACACGAGCAATGAAAAACCATTCTTATATCCGGAGTGGGATTACAAACAAAAACAATACAAACCTAATTATTGTTCCGTGATCGAAGAATATCCGAAAACCTTAGACCCAACTTACACAAACAATGTTTTGGAAAAACAACGACGCACATTATTATTATTAAAGAAAAAAATGACTGCTCTTCTCAACCAAACACGCATTAAAAAACGTTTGGTCTCTGGGGCTGATATTGATTTGGATGCACTGGTGGATCGGTATGCTGACTTAAAAGCAAAAAAAACTCCATCAGAAGCCATTTATATGAATCCGATACGTGATGTTTCGGACATTGCTTTGTATTTTTTAATGGATTTGAGTTTGTCCACAGATTCTTGGATCCATGAAAAACGAATTTTAGATGTGGAAAGAGAAAGTTTATTATTATTTTCTGAATGTCTGGAAGAACTCAAAATTCCATTTGGAATTGCAGGTTTTTATTCACGAACGAGAAACCATAATCAATTCATCCATTTGAAACAAATGAAAGAATCTTGGAATGTCGTACGAGATCGATTGGGGCCATTATCACCCATTGGATATACAAGAGTTGGTCCATCATTACGTCATACAAATTCACTCTTAAAAGATTCTGGTTACAAACAAAAATGGATCATCCTCATCACCGATGCAAGACCCAATGATTATGATAAGTATGAAGGTAAGTATGGGATTGAAGACGTAAATAAAGCAGTTGGCGAATGTTTGTTAAATGGAGTGCAAGTATATACTCTGGCGATTGGAACGGAAGAAAAACCGACAATTCCTGCGATGATGCGAAATGCCAGTTACCAGATGTTATTCCACCCCGAAAGACTCCTCGATTCCTTACAGGAATTTTTTCGAAGAGCCATTCGCATCTAACACTGAATGAAAAAAGTTTCTAAGTAAGAATCAATCTAACAATCAATGAGTCACTCTTCTTATGTTGGTTTTCCATCTGGTCTTGGAGTCAGAAGTATTGTTGTATATTGGACAAAAAAGATAACAAAACAAAGAATCCAACCGATTCCCGATCCATAATAAGCTAGTTTGTATTCATGGAAGAGAGGGAAAACCACTCGCACAAAAACAGAAAGATTTAATACGAGATACGCGAAAACAGTCAACTTGGAAGCAACGATGGCTCTACCCGTATGACCCAAACTCACTCGAGTAATCATTCCGTAGATAAAGACTCCAAGTCCACCCACTGTTAAGCTATGGATGGCAGAGGAAATGGGAATCACATTGATTTCTGCCAAACTATATAATAAAAATCCGAGACAAACCCAGAAGTATCCCAAGTATAAAATCCAAAGGATGGGTCTTTGGTAAGATTTCCAAGGTTTCCAGGAAATATAACGAATGGTATTGGAAACAAACAAAACAAATCCAACAAAAAAGGAAAGGAGTGCAAATAAACTAAATCCTAATTCGTGAAATGGAGTAATCGTTCCTAATTTCGAATTGCTCAAGTAACCTTGCAGTAGTTTGGCGATATAAAAAACAAATGGCAAATAGATAAGGATAGTTTCTAGTTTTGGCATTCGTTTAAAGGAATATCCCTGAATGACAACTCCAGAAAAAAATGGAACAACACGACCACCAATGATCAATATTAGAAATAAAACTACGAAGATACTCAAATGAACATATAATAGAGTTTGTTCCGAATCTAAAATGGAATAAGCAGAGAAGGCACTTAAGATATGGAAGATGGTAAAAAGTCCGTAATGATATAAGAGTGGGCGATTGTGTTTTTGAGTGGGGACAATCAATTTAGGAACGAGAAGGTAAATCACCATTAGATCAGAACAGATATCAAAGCCGAAGGATAAGTAACTCAAGAAACCAAAAGAATAAAAGGAAAATCTTCCTAAAAGCCAAAAAGTCAAAAGGTAAAATAAATTCTTTCCTTTGAGAATGGTAGAGTTAGTCCAGTTTTGAACGGCAGTGAATAAAAATCCTAAAACAATTGCTTTGGTAAATCCAAATACCATTTCGTAGGAATGCCAATGGATGGCGTTTACCTGAATTGGATTGTTTATCATATTCGCAAGTACGAATAACCAAATTCCGATGATGAGGAATCCGAAGAGAGAACCAAACCAGAAAAAGGGGCGAAAGGCAGTGTTCCAAAAACTAAGTTCAAAAAAGGAAGTCTTCATACTTTGATACTAACATAATTTAATATCATTTCCTTGATACAAATCAAGTACTAAGCCAAAATTTTCAGGAGTCCCTCTTTGTCTAAGATGGTGATTTCCCCTTTCTGAGTGTCTACTAAACCTTGGTCTTTCAGTTGTTTTAAAATTCGAGAAAACGTTTCTGGTCTCAAATACAATAAAGATGCCATTTGAGTTTGTTTTAAGGCAAGAGAATCAGGGGTTCCATAAAATAAAAAATGTGCCACACGTTGCATGGCATCCATCGTGAGTCCACGATTAATTGCCAAATTCAAAGTTTCAATTTTATTCATGAGTGAGTGCATTAGAATATGATTGAGTTCAATATTAGAATTTAATCGATTTTGGACTTCTGTAAGAGGCATTCTTAGGATCGTACTTTTTTTGGTAAACCTTGCTGATGCGGGGTAAGGAATTCCTTGGATGACTGCCCATTCCGCAACAATACAAACAGGTCGAAAAAAAGTTAAGGTAACTTCATTCAAGTTTCCATCGTATTTGAAAACCTGAAGGTCTCCATTTACGAGAAGGTCCATGTGAGTCACTTCATCTCCCGCATGAAATAAAAATTCATCTTTATCATACGTTAACTCTTTGCATCCAGCAAAAGCTTTCATCAATGATTCGGGACTAGATTTGGTAATATATTTAATGATCATGAAGTCGGTTATAAAAATTATTTTTTCTTTTTGAAATTTGGAACTTTAATTTCAGTTTCTTTCAGAAATTTCCAAATTCGTTTTAAAGTGACTCGCCAATCTTCTTTTTCTTTTTTCGGAGAATTTTGGTTTGTTGTCCCAGTTCCATTTGAATCTTTGATTGGTTGTAATTCGGAAACAGGAACAATGGCAGCGATTCCTAAATCAATTTTCAAATATTTCTTTTTGATAATTTTGAAATCAATTTTTGCACCTAATAAACGTACAATCTCTAAAATAATTGCCCACTTTACTTTGATTGGAGTTAGCTGGTTGTAGTTTTCTGTTAATTCGTTAAATAGTTTTTGTGCAACTTTGGAATTGTTATGAAATAATAAAAATCGAAAATGTACATTCCCTTTTAAGTCTTGAGTGATGATCAAATCGTTATGATTGAACTCTTTAAACGGTGGAAAATCTACAAGCCTCACAACAACAGAATTGATAAGATCTAAACTATTGTGAATTTCTGTTTCTGGATGAACTTTGATCGAGTAGGTAATATCATCCTCAGGGATTACATCATTGATAAAACTGATAAAGTTTACCTGGTCTTTAAAGGGGACTTCTTTGAGAACCTCTAAACGTGAGAGTTCAATGATGTCATCCATAACATTATCAATGGATGATTGGACATCGATTACTTCTTTAACTAAGTTTTTATCTTTTGTTTTTTGAGTTGATTCTCGGTAAGAAGCGAGTTTTTCCTTCATTGTTTTTAATGGACCCGAAATCATCGCATCCATATAAAAGAAAATCTTTTCCCTAAGTGAATCTGCTTCTCTTAGTCTTTCGTAGCGATTTTGCAATTTTCGTTTCATCATCAAAAACTGAAAACGAAGAGCAAGAGTCATCAAAATCAAATACACCAAAAAACTAGTTTCTAAGGAAGAGTTTGAGTTTAAATAGCCACGTTCGATGAGAATTTCTTTTAGAATCGAATAAAGTAAATACACAAGTGCCAATAAATGGATTGTGCTTCCTCTTTTTTGTTCACGAAACTTAATGAGTGTGACGTAAATCGCATAACCAATCACTGCAAGTAAATGGATATCCCAATACCCGATGAAGTTATACCAAAACACTGGATTTTGAATGATGAGAAAAACCGCGATGAAGAAAAATTGAGAAAGAAGATAAATTCTTTGATATGGAAATGGTTTTAACTCAAAGAAGTCTTGAATGAATTTGATAAATCCATACGGCAATATTAACAAAAAGGAATATTCGATAAACTTTAATATAGCAAAGTGATTGAATAATAAAAATCGAACTTCGTTTTTTGATAGTTCATATCCAGAAAAAATCAAAGCTAAGATACTAAAACTGAGATATTCTTTGTTTTCACGTAAATTGAAGAAGTTGATAAAGAAAAATAAGGCAATGAATAAATAAAACCCAACAAAAATCAATTCCACTAGTGAATCGTACAAATTTCCATTGATCGCTTCTTCGTATGTTACTATGCGAATTGGACCTGTTATGATACCTGCAGAAGTGGAGAGGGAAGAATCTATTTTAATAATTAAAACATTTTCGCCTTCCAGTAATAAGTCATGAGGAATTGGATAAATTCGTGGTCTACCGAATGCATATTCTTCAGGATCTTTTCCAAACGCAGAATTGTTTTTTCCTATGAGGACACCATTGATAAATACTTCATCGGATTGGTACACCTTTCCCAATTGAAGAGCTAATGATTTTTGGTGTTGTTCGGTTGTGATATCAAAACTTTTGCGAACCCAAATAGAACCTTTGTAAGATTTATTTAGATTTCTAAAATTGTTCGGAACGGTAATGATATCCAAATTGTTTGGATTGAATTCTGGATTTAATAAATCTGCATTGTCATTAAAGTAAATTCCCCAGTCTTCACCGTCTAATCTGAGTACAACGGTATTTTCGTCCGTCGTACGAGAACATTGAAAGGTTAGGAATAAAAAACAAAATAGAATAAGGCGGCGAATAGGTGAGGACTTCATTTTTTAGGTTTTTCTGGGATACGAATTGTGAATTTTGCTCCCATTCCTTCACTTGATTTTAAACTAACGGTTCCGGATAAAAAGTTAGTGGATGCTTCCACTAAGGTTAAACCAATCCCTGCACCTGGGATTTCATTTTTTTTGTCCCGGTACCCTCTGACAAATTTTTGAAAAATGGTCTCCATCTCTAGCTGGCTTAGACCCATACCTTCGTCCATCACTACCAATTGGTGATGACCATCTCGATTCATGAACTCAATATGTATGTCAGTTTTGGGATCTGTGTATTGATATGCATTTTCAACAAGATTTCTTAAAATACAGAAAAACAATTCTTTCGGGAAATAAATTTCTAAATCGTTCGGTTTGACATCAATAAATGTATTTTTTCTATGTTGCTCTAAATGATTTTCAACACTTGCAACACAGTTTTTGATAATTTCCATCACTGAAAAAGTTTCATAAAATGGAACGTAACTTTTTTCTTCGAGTCTTTTGAGAAGGATGGCTTCTTCTACCATATAACTCATGTAAGAAATATGATCTTCTGCTTGTTTTACTGGATCCCCACTGTGTTTTGCGGTAGTTGTTTTGGTTTTTTTCTTCGCAGCTTTTTTTGCAGTTGGTTTTAGTGTTTCCTTTACGGTTGTCTTTGTCTGATTGGTTGTGATATTCTCAATCGCTGATTTGATTTTTTCCATCCCCGATTTAAATTCGGAGGATAAATTGATGAGAAATCCAGTTTTCACTCGTTCCATTTGGATGAGTTCTTTCTCTTGATCGATAAAGTTTTGAAGGCCCAAAACGATATCGTTCGAAAGTTGGATGGAAATCATCACAAGAAAAATTAAAAATCCTAAGTACAATGTACCTGGCATAGAGATGATGATTTCTAAAGCAGACAAACTATCGATTAAGATAGTAGGAAGTAAACAGGCAATTCCAATCAAAATGAATTTTACTTTTTTGATATTGGCTTTTCCGTTTTTGACAAATAGATAAATCACGAGTCCCATTGCGATCGGCAATGCATAATTAAAAAGAGCAATGACTAAGATCCAAGTTTTTGGAGTGCGAAAGAATAACGTGATGAGAAAAAGTAGTGATAAAAAGATTTCGTAAACCAGTAAAACCATGTTTCGTTTTAACTTTAAGTATTGGTGCATAAAGTTAATGAAAAACACGGGTAAACAAATGAGGACTAAAAGTTCCGCCACATAAGACCAAGTGAAACTTTCAAATAAAATATCCCTATGTTGTGTGCGAATGAGAACGTAAATTCCCATAAAAATCGAAAATAAAGCAAAGAAAAAATTTTCACCTGCTCTTCCGCGAACGATAGAACCTACTAAAAAGTAAATTCCCATAAAGATAAAAACATATCCGCAAACCATCGCAAAAAGTTCTTTTGAAAAAACTGATTCACGTAAGAAACGTTCTTTGGCGATTTTTGGAGCTTCTTTTAATCCATTTAAATTGGTGGCCGCATAAATGCGAATCGCCATCACATTTAAGCCAGGTTTTAAAAGATGAGTTGGTAAAGAATAAATTCTGATTTTTTGGAAATCAACTTCCATCCTTGGCAAAACAGTTCCTGTTTTATCAATCAATGTGCCGTTGAGATAAAATTCATCAATGTCTCGAATGCGACCCAATTGGATGGCAATGGGTTCTACGGGAGTAGTGTAATTGTCTGGTAAAAAAAAGGAACAGCGATACCAATGATATCCTGTTAGGTTTTCTGTTTTTGAAATTCCATAATCAGGAACTGATCGTTTGACCCAAAAACTTTCTTCAACTGACTCATCACGCCAATCTAAATTGTCTCCCTTTCGAAATAACCAATCTGTTTTTAAAACCACTGGTTTTTCAAAGGATGATATCATCGTTCCACAAGGTTCTGCCACCAAACTGACGAAAGTTGACGACAAAAACAGTAGGAACCCGAGGAAAAAATGGGAAAAACGGGGCTTCGAAATCATATTGGTTCTACGTTTCGAATTGCCTCTTCGATTTCTTTGAGCTGAGTAGAGATCCTAGCGTCGATTGCTCCCACGTCTGTTTCGATGATGACTCCACCACGGTCAACACGTGAGTCTTCGTAGATGTTGACTTTGCGGAGTGATTCCATGAGTTTAATGAGTTCGTCTTTATGTGCTGTTGTGAGTTCTAAGTCAGCGAAGTTCACACGAATGTCGATACGGTCGCGATCTTTGATTCGTTTCATCGCCTCACGAATGTTATTGAGTACAATTTCTTTACGTTCAATGATTTCGTCTTTGATGACTTTTCTTGCAATGACAAGAATCATTTCGACCATTTGTTTTTCGGATGCTGCAATCATCTCTTCACGGATGTCGATTGCCTTACCGATGATCGTTCCCAATCGGTCAATGAGTCGTCTTACTTCCCCTTGGCCTTTTTTGAAACCTACTTCACGACCAGCATCATATCCTTTTTGATATGCTTCGTGTTCAATCTCAGCCTGTTTCATTTCGGCTTCTTTGATCATACGTTCGACTTCCATCTTCGCACGATCTAAGATTTGTTCCGCTTTGGCTCGGCCTGAATCTTCTTCTAATTTGATTTTTTCTTTAGAGTCCTGAACCATTTGGAAGGCTTTGGTTCTTCCTTCTTCTTCAATGGCCTTTGCTTGCTTTTTAGCGTCTTCTAATAATTGGCGGACTTGTTCTTCTGTTTCTTGGCGATACCTTTGGAGTTCCGCTTCGATTTCTTCAATCGATGGACCTTGGTATTGTTCGATGATATTCCCTTCTTGGTCTATCTCGAAGTCTTCTTGTTCGTCGGTCTTATGAAATTTTTTGTACTTATCAGGAAGTTGGATCTCAACTTCTTCTTGTAAGTCGGCAATTTGAATGGGTTTAAAAACTAGTTTTGCCATATCCTTACTTCAATCTCCAAAGTTTCACTTTGCCTTCATCCATTGCTTCCCGCAAACGATCCAAAACTCCTTTTTGAGCTTCTTCGATCTCAGCGAGAGAAACAGGACCTAATGAATCCCATTCGATCTTTATGTCTTTCACAAGCCAAGATTCCAAATTGGAATAAACTTGGTCACGAAATTCAGTCTCCACACCCTTCAAAGCACAAGCAATGACAAGAGGATGGATCTCAGAAAAAAACCGAGTGAGACTTGTCCTTCCTAAATGAAGGAGGTCTTCCAAACGAAAGTAGTGTTCTACTATAGTTTCGGCATATTCTGGGCTTTTTTTCTGAATTCGTTCAATTAAATTTTGAGATGGCAAAAAAGGAAGCCTGGTGAGAATTTCCCCCGCGGTTTTGGCTTTGCGGCTTCTGATTTTCGAAACCGGCATTTTTTTCTCAATCAGCTCCATTTTGAAGCGCAGGAAACGTTCGAGTAGGTCGCGTTCTCTGTCCGAGTGGTAATCAATCAGAGAAAGTGCCAAAATGATCTCTTCTCTATGTGTTTCTGGATACTCAGAAAGCACCTCAGAAGCCGATTCTGGGTCAGAAAAACTTAAGACCCTAGCAACGACTTCGGGAGTCTCGTCACGGGTTAGATTTCGGAGCATTTCCGTCGAAAACTTCGGCAATTCCGACCAAATGGGGCCAGATCGTTTGGATTCTTCTTCTTTGAGGATTTCTTCCAAAAGGGAATACAATTCGTTGGTCTCTGGATTTGCTTTGTGTTGGTTTTCTCCCGAAAGACGATACGGAACTTGCGTAGGGAAGGCATCCGATTCTTTGTTCTCACCAAACTGGGGAGTCGGGACTTGCCAGGATTTCGCATTCGGGCCCAGGTTCGTGTTTCCCGTTTGGGCCCTGCTTTCCTTTTGGTACAACTTGGTTCCCAACCCTTTTTTTTGCAGGAAATGAGTGAAGGAGAGTAAGATATCCTTTTCTTGGCCTTTGGTAGGAGATGGGTTCGTTTCTACTTTTAAAAGAAGGGACTCGATCTCAGCATCAGTCATATGGGCGAACACTTCATCCGGTAAGTACTGGCCTAAAATTTGGTATGCCAATGCGGCTTTATTGGGTCCGGAAGAAGGTGCCATTTAGGAGACATAATAGCTTAGTCATTGCTTCGTACAAACCAAAAAATATTATTTTTTTCATTTTGAAAACTTCCTTTCCAAATAAGCCTCAGAAATGTCTCTGAAGGATAGGGATGACCCTCTTCAATCGCATCATTCTTTGTCTCGTTTTTCTCACAATGGCATGCCAACTTGTGACTCCTTCTAAGGAAGTTACGTCTGGAAACCTAGACCTTCGTTCCTTCCCATGGAAAACAGGCAAGGCAATCAAACTCCAGGGAGAATGGAAATTTTATCCACATACTTTAGGTGATATTTCGCCTGATGCTAGTTATTCTCTTCTTCCCGTCCCTGCTCTTTGGAATGAAGTGCCACTTCGTTCGAATATGATCGATGGAAAAGGGTATGGAACTTATATTTTAGATATTTTATTACCAAACGAATCACAAATTTATTCTTTGTATTTGCCAGAGGTGCGAACAAGTTTTCGGATAACGGCTGCTAATCGAGTTGTACTTTCTGGGTATCCAGGCCCTAACAAACAGACTACATTGCCGAGTGCTCAAGGTCAAAGTTTTACCTTTGTTTCAAAAGACCAAATCCAAATCAAAATTGAAGTGAGTAATTTCCATCATAAAGAAGGTGGATTACCAAATGCACCGATTTTTGGCACTGCGGAAACCATTCAAAACTATATTTTGGGGGAGAGTACGATGGACATTGCACTAACAGGTGCTTTGTTTATGTTCGGTTTGTATCATTTTATTTTATTTTTTTATCGGAACAAACAAAGAGAGGCATTTTATTTTGGATTCTTTTGTTTGGTGTTTGCCTTACGATTGCCGTTTGTAGGAAGCAAAACCATTTATGCGATGTTCCCAAATATCCCTTGGGAACTTGTCATTTATGTTGAATACGCTTCCGTATTTGTGTTAGGGATTTTGTTTTTGTGGTTTGTGGATGGGCTTTTCCCACGTTTTATCGAAACGAGACTCATTCGTTATTTTAGTGCTTTTGTACAATTTATTTTGGTATATGGACTCATCATCAAACCAGAGTTTTACACGGAGTTTGAAGTTGTGTTTCAAGTGTTAGGTGTAGTTTTTGCTGTATTTTTGGGGATACGTTTGTTACAAATGGTGGTAAAAGGATTACCGGATTCTCATATTTTCTTTTTAGGATATTTGATTTTATTTTTTGGGTTTATGTATGATGTTTCCCTGGCTTATACAGGAGAAGGGGAATCTTTCTTATCACAAATTGCTGTGTTTCTGTTTTTCGGTGTTCAATCTACCATTGTGACACTTCGTACGGCAAGAAACTTCCACAAAAAAATACTTCTGAAAGAAGAGTTTGAAACCATCAACGAACAATTCATTTTAACAAATCGTTTTTATGCCAAGTTTATTCCACGTGATTTTTTAACTCATCTAGGTAAGGAAAGTATCGAAGAAGTAAAGTTAGGAGATAGTACCGAACGAGAAATAACAGTTTTATTCGCTGATATCTGGGAATTTTGGGATATTATATATTCCATACCTCTTGAAAATCGAATATTATTTACGAACTCGTATTTGGGAAGAATTGGTCCTTGTGTTCGCCGAAACGATGGATTTGTGGATAAATACATTGGAAGTGCAGTGATGGCACTGTTTGACGGTGGAATTCGAAATTCGATCAAAGCAGCTATCGACATCCAATGGGAAATCGAATCTTATAACGAAAGGCGTAGGGGGTTCGGATATCTTCCATTACATGCAGGTATTGGCATTCATTCAGGAGATACCATGCTTGGAATCTTGGGAGAAGAGGAGCGAATTGAATCTACGGTCATTTCCGATACTGTCAATTTAGCTAGTAGAATCCAAGGGTTAACAAAAAAATACAATGCAAGGATTGTTGTTAGCCTAACATCCCTTATGTTGCACGAAGATTTAGATACAATTCCCTACCGCATTTTAGATTTCGTGCGTGTTCAGGGGAAACAAGAAAGTGTGATGCTTGCAGAAGTTTTGATACCTGGAATTGATTCAATATCTGATCAAAAAATTATTTATCGAGAACAATTTGAGGCTGCTGTCTTTGATTATGAACGAGCTGATTTCGTTTCTGCTCTTAGGGGATTTCGAGAAGTTTTAAATAATAATCCTGAAGACATTGCCGCACAAATTTATATCGAAAGATGTGAATATTACCAAACGGCTGGTGTCGGTGAGGATTGGGATGGGGTTTCTACATGGGAAAAATAAAACTATTACGAACCTTATTCAAATTTCCTATTTATCTTATTTTATTTGGATTCTTTTTTTCGTGTAACTTGAATCAGGCGAAGAAAGCAGAAAAAGGATATTTAGAAATTCCTGAAGTTTTCGTTGATCATCACAAAAAAGTTTCTCTGGGTGGGGAATGGGAATTCTATTGGAACGAACTCTATGGTGAGTCTTTATTTCATAAAATTGAAACAAAACAACATGGTTATATAAAAGTCCCATCTTCTTGGAATTCAGCGCGTCCTGAGGGAGAAGGTGGTGATGGATTTGCGAGTTTTCGTTTAGTGGTAAAGATACCTGATCCTAACATTCGTTATTATTTGCGAGTCCAACCTGCAACAAGTGCATATGAGTTGTATATCAATCGTCAAAAAATCGCAAGTTCAGGAATAGTAGGACCAGATGAAATTTCTGCTAAACCAAAATACCAAATTCAATATGTATCCTTTCAACCAGAATCTTATGAACAAGAAATCATTTATGTAGTTAGTAATTTTCACCATGCTCGAGGTGGATTCCGAAAACCAATTGAGATTGGAACCAAAGAAGTCATTCAAAACGAATCTTTAATGTATTCTGCGGGTGAAGTGTTTGTTTTTGGAGCAATGCTCACTATGGCTTTGTACCAACTCACAGTGTTTTTCTTTCGTAGAGAAGAAAAAAGTTCACTTTTCATTGCTTTGTTTTGTTTGTTCACGGGCTTACGTTTAGTTGTTTTAGATAATTATTATATTGTGTATGCTTTTCCTGATTTTTCTTGGAATTGGATGCAGGTCTTAGATTATATATCGGCACCACTGCTTGTTTGTTTTTTCTTAAGTTACTTACGAAGTTTATTCCCTGGAAAATCGGAAGTTCCCAATTGGATGTTAAAATCTTGTTGGAGTTTGAGTTTGGTTTATGTTTTATTTGTTCTACTCACAGATCCAAAATTATTCACTACAACCAATATTGTTTCCCAAGTGTTTATTTTATTTTTTAGTATCTGTTCCTTTTATGTGATCCTTCGGATTTATCGCCAAAGAAAACGAGATAGTAGTTTAGTTTTTTACGGATCAATCATTCTGATGTTTGGATCCACTCATGATTTGATGGCTGGAAATTATTGGTTCCAAGCGCAACCACTCATGCCATTTTCTCTATTTGTTTTCTTTTTATTTCAAAGTATCCTCCTTGCTCGTCGAAATGCACGGTTTTATTCTTCGATGGATACTTTGACTACGGAACTCATTGAAGTGAACAATCGACTCGAGTCATCTAACAAAGTGTATGCTAAGTTTGTTCCCTTAAGACTCATTCAATTATTCTCTAAAAAAGACGATTCAAAAGTGAAACGTGGTGACTTTATTGTAAAACAAATGTCAGTGTTATCTTCCGACATTCGAGATTTTACAGCTATATCAGAAACGCTAAGCCCAGAAGAAACATTTCTATTTTTAAATGATTATCTTAGGCAAGTGGGTCCAATCATTCGTTCCCATAATGGTTTTATCGAAAAATATGTGGGAGATGCCATCTTTGCTCTTTTTGAAAAAGAACCTGAGGATGCCTTGTCTGCCGCAATTCAAATGCACAAAACAATTGCTAAGTGGAATTCGGAAAGTCACAACCATCGAGTTGGAGAAATCCAAATTGGTGTTGGAATCCATTTTGGAGAATTGATGCTTGGGATCGTGGGTGAAGAACAAAGAATTGAATCTGCAGTTTTGTCTGATTCTATGGGAGTTGCCAATTCTTTGGAATCCATGACCAAAAAATATGGTGCCAAAATCATTTTGAGTTTGGATGCTCTTTTGGAACTAAAAGAACCCGATTCTTATCCTCATCGACTGTTGGATTTTATTAAAATACCAGCCAAACAAAAGTTAATTGGGATTGCGCAGGTGCTCGTGGACGGAGTGGAAGAATCTTTTCACTTAAAGATCCAAACCAAAGAGGAATTTGAAGAGAGTGTGAATTTGTTTTGGGATGGAGATTTTAAAGGGGCAGAACTAGGATTTTTGTCGGTTTTGAATCGGGACCCATCGGACAAAGCTGCCAATCTATATTTGGAGCGAGCTAAACAATACATCCAAAATGGGCCCCCTCCAGGATTCGGAAAGGGATTTTTGGCATAAAAAAGACATAGAATCGCCTAGGTTTTCGAAAAAGTTCTTGAACTTCCTCTCTAACTGAACGAGAGTCAGTAATACGGAGATTCCCATGACCCAAGCTACCCTTTCTACGGCCAACGTAAGCAATACGGCCGTCATCCAAACCAAAAGTTTTACTCCCAAAGACATTGATCGAATTTTTAATGCCCAAAAGAAAAAGTCTCTAGAACTTCGTTTGACGAATTACAAAACACGAATTCTCAAACTGAAAAAATTAAAGGATGCTGTTTTGAAATACCAAACAGAAATCCAAAAAGCACTTCATTCTGACTTTCGTAAGTCAGCAGGCGAAGTTGATATCACAGAAATTTTACCAACGATTGCTGAAATCAATGATGCCATTCGCCACATTAAACATTGGATGCGTCCGAAAAATGTAATGACTCCTCCAACTCTTCTTGGTGCGACAAGTCGTATAGTTTATGAACCCAAAGGAGTTTGTCTCATCATTGCTCCTTGGAATTATCCTTTTCATTTGGCCATTGCTCCTCTTGCTGCTGCAATCGCTGCTGGAAACACTGTGATGTTAAAACCATCTGAGTTTACCCCAAATACGGCGAACGTCATCAATCTTATGTTAAGTGAGATTTTTTCAGAAGACGAAGTTGCTGTTTTCGAAGGGGATGTGAGTGTTGCCACGGCTCTACTTGAAATTCCTTTTGATCATATATTTTTCACTGGATCTACTCCAGTTGGAAAAATTGTGATGGCAGCAGCTGCAAAAAACTTAACTACCGTAACGTTAGAGTTAGGTGGAAAATCACCATCAATCATCGCTGAAGATGCTGATATGAAAGTCGCTGCAGAACGAATTATGTGGGGTAAGTTTCTCAATGCAGGCCAAACTTGTGTGGCACCTGATTATTTACTCATTCCTGAAGCAAAAGTTGATGAATTTGTAAAACATGCAAAGGAAACTACAGAAAGTTTTTTTAAATCGAAACCAGAAAACTTCACAGCAAGCACTGACTTTTGTCGAATTGTGAACGCAAAAAACTTTACACGAGTTTCTTCTTACATTGATGAAGCGGTGAAAAAAGGTGCAAAAGTGGCGTATGGTGGAGAGGTGAGAAGCTCTGATAACTTTATCGCACCTACTATCCTTACGAATGTTTCTTTAGATGCAAAGATTATGGAAGATGAAATTTTTGGACCACTTCTTCCTATCGTAACCTATAAAACACTCGATGACGCGATCCACATCATCAATGAAAGACCAAAACCTTTGGCATTGTACATCTTTACTAAAAAAAGAAGTACATCCAAATATGTTCTTCGTAGAACAAGTTCTGGTGGAGCAGTGATCAATGACGTGATTTTACATTTGGTAAATCCAAATTTACCATTTGGTGGAGTGAATCATTCTGGTCATGGAAGTTACCATGGAATTTTTGGATTCAAAACTTTCTCACATGAAAGATCGGTATTACAAACACCGAAGGCTTCCATTGCAAAGTTAATGTATCCACCTTATTCTGGTTTTGTGCGACTTATGGTGAAACTCACTACAAAGTTTTTTGTATAAACTAGAAACAAAAACAACACTCCCGAGTTTCTCTCGGGGGTGACGTCTTCCCTTCCACAATCAATCCCACCTACCACAAAGAAACGAATTCAATCCTTCCATTTTCTAAATTTGGTTTGATTCTAATCCTTTGATAAATATCAATTTAGGTTTTTCCTCAATTTCCGTGACAGCATTGAGTGCTTCCATTTTGTGGAATCATGCAAAAGGATTCTTCCGCGCATCTCGATTCTCTACGTATCACTTGGTTAAGTGAACCGTTTTTTCTTGGCATTCCCATCATTGACTTACAACATGTGTGGCTTGTGCATATCATCTTGGAGTTGGAAGAAGAAATCGTGGAAGCTGAAAAAAATGATTCAGATGTCAACGTCCATGTTTCCTTCCGAAAAGCACTCGATTATGTAGCGGAACATTTTGCTTTGGAAGAGGACATCCTAGAACATTTTAACTATCCGAATTTCAAAGAACATGTGCAGGGCCACCGTAGATTTGTGGAACGCCTAACAGAAAAATACTATGAAGCCAAAAACAATCAAATGGCTGCCCTTGGGATTTTACAAATCCTGAAAAAATGGTTATTCCAACATATATTACACGATGATACCGATTATGCAGAATTTTTTAAAGCATCAAACCTTGATCTTAAGTCGTATTGTAATCAAATTTTAAAATCAGGTAAGTATCCAATTTCAAAAGAACAACTTTTGATTTACCAAAATATTGTCCAAATTGATACCACTTCGATTTCCCTTCACGAACAGTCCATAGATACAATCCAAGAAATACGTAACATTTGGAAAACTTACAATTTGTCGACGGGAATACCCATCATCGATTTACAACACATTTGGTTATTAAAGATGATTGTGGAGTTAGATCATTCACTTAAGTTAGGTGATGGAGCCAGTGAGACGTTTCACAAAGTCATCGCGGAGGCGATTGAATACACAAAGGACCATTTTGGCGTGGAAGATAAAATTATGCGTTACTTTCGGTATACGGATGTTGTGCAACACATGAACCAACACAAACGGTTTATTGAATTTATCAAAATGAGAAACGACGAATACAAACTAGGGAATCCTCGGGTAGGTTTACATTTGGTGCAGGATCTACGAAATTGGTTACTCTCTCACATTGCTTTGGAAGATAAAAAAATTGGTCTGGCGTTTGAATCTCGGGTAAGAGAACTTTCCGAGTTCACGAAAAAACTCCACCAAAGTGGGGAAATTGGTATTTCGCGAGAACAAAAAAATCTATATAAATTGGTCCTGCAATCGGTCCCAGACCCATTGGATTAAAATCTGGTGGAATTTGAATTGCCAGGTTCATTTTCTGTGAAAATCCTGTTATCAAACCATGGAATACGAAGTCATCATCGGTCTGGAAGTGCACGTCCAGCTGAATACCAATTCAAAAATATTTTCCACTGCCACTAACGAATTTGGTGGTAGTCCCAATACTCATATTTCGCCCTTATGTGTTGCCCTTCCAGGCACCTTGCCTGTGTTAAATGAAGTTGTGTTAGAAAAAGCAGTGAGAGCTGGTGTCGCTCTTGGATGTGAGATCACACAATTCACAAAATTTGATCGTAAAAATTATTTTTATCCGGACCTTCCAAAGGGGTATCAAATTTCACAATTTGACAAACCATATGCAACGAAAGGTGGGATTCATATCCAATTGAAAGGGGAGACGGAAGAAAAGTTCCTACCTCTCACACGTATTCATATGGAAGAAGATGCAGGTAAACTCATTCACTCCCATGATCCATCGATCAATCGTTCTTATGTGGATTATAACCGCGCAGGAACTCCGCTGATTGAAATTGTTTCGGAACCAGACCTTCGTTCATCGGATGAAGCCTATGCTTATTTAAATGAATTAAAAACCATCTTACGTTATATCCAAGTTTCGGATTGTAACATGGAAGAAGGTTCGCTTCGTTGTGATGCTAACGTATCCATTCGTCCCAAAGGGGAAAAAGGATTTCGTACTCGAGTAGAAATCAAAAACCTAAACTCGTTTAAGGCCGTAAAACAAGCGATCGACTATGAAGTGGAATGGCAAAAGGATGTTTATTCTAGAGGTGAGTCATTCAAACAAATGACAAAACTTTGGGATGCAACTCTTCTCAAAACACTTCCCATGCGTTCCAAAGAAATGAGCCATGACTATCGTTATTTTCCGGAACCTGATTTACCAACGATCCAAATTACGGACTCGTTTATTGAAGACATTCGAAAAACATTACCGGAACTTCCAAGACAAAAAAAGGAACGTTACAAAACAGAACTTGGTCTTCCTGAGTATGATGCAGAAGTATTAACCAGTGAAAGAGAAATTGCTGAGTACTTTGAAGAAGCTCTTGTGATTTCTGGAGATGCTAAAAAAACATCCAACTGGGTCAAAGATGAAATTTTAGGAATTGTGAATAAAGAAAATATTTCCATCCAAGAATTTGCCATTGATCCAGTTCGCATTGGAAAACTTGTGAAACTCATCAACTCAGGAGAGATCACAGGAAAAATTGCCAAAACCATTTTCGAAGATATGTTAACTTCGAAAGACCAACCAGAAACCATCGTCGAGAAAAAAGGACTCAAAGTCGTTCGTGATGACAAAGCTCTAGAAGAAATTGTGATTCGAGTGCTTGCATCTCAACCAGAATCAGTGGAAGGTTGGAAAAACGGAAAGGACCGCGTGTTAGGTGCGATTGTCGGTGGTGTGATGAAAGAAACCAAAGGGAAAGCTGATCCGAAGCTCGTAAACGATCTGATTCTTTCCAAATTAGGCCCGTTAGGTGAAAAAAAGAAGGTGTAAAACCTTCTTAAATTTCTATCTTGTGAACCGATCCAAATTCCACTGGGGACTTAAATGCTTCCTCATGTGGAATTCCTTTGATACGACAGAGGATTGCTCTGATGGGTCCCGAATGACAAACGACAATCATAGTCTTTAAAGTTCTTTGTTGTTCTAATTCCCATTTCTCTTTTAAAAAACCGTTTGGTTTCCAATCTTCTAAAAACAAATCCACTCTGCGGATAAGATCAGTGAAGGCTTCCCCGTTTGGGGTTCGCGCGTTTACAAAGTCTTTCATCCAGGGTACGGTTTCTTTTCTCGGAATTTCTTCCCAAAGTTTTCCATCCCAATCACCAAAATCCATCTCTAACAATCGTTCATCGGTATTAATGGCGAGCTCTGATGGATTTTGATTTGGATGGTATTTGGAAAGTAAGGCATTTGCTAATTTTTGGGCACGCGGAGCAGGGCTAGAAAGAAAATGATCAAAGTTAGGTGGTAGGTAAGAGAAGGTAGAGTCGGCAGTATCTTCCACTGGGTATTTTAGTGGAAAGTCGGTCCTTCCGTAACATGTGCCCTTTGGAGCGATGGTTTCTGGGTGGCGGATTAAATAAAGTTCCATAAAAAGACTCCTGAAATCCAAAGACAAGTTTCCACAACTTGTTGGACAGCACCCAAACAATCCCCCGTAAACCCTTGGATCCATCGTTTCATCAATCGATACATGTAGATATAACTAGGGATGATGCAGAGAAGGCTTAAGAAAAAGTTTGGATGTAAGTAAGAAAGAAACAAATAAGGCAAAATTCCCAAAAGACTTGCAAAAAGAATTTGTGGCCAAGTGATTTCTTTTGCCATTGGTTTCGCATATCCTTCTTCCTTCGCGTAAGGCAAAAGTTTCATCATAAATACGGATAAAAATCGACTAAGTGTGTGAGCGCTTACAAAATACAACCAAACGCTGATTAAATGAATGTCGTTAGTTAGATTAGAAACTATTGGAAGGTTTTTTCTTTGAAAATAAGAAAAGGTTTCGTTTGCACCCAAAACTTTTAATAAAACAAGAAGGGAAATTCCAACAGCACCAAAACTACCAACGCGGCTGTCTTTCATGATGCGTAAAATATCCTCTCGTTTCCACCCACCACCGATCCCATCACAAAAATCAGAAAATCCATCTTCGTGAAAAGCACCAGTCAGGATGAGTAAAAAACCAAGAGAGATGATAAAAGCAATAGTTGGTCCAAACAAAAGTTGAAACAATAGGAATACGCCAAACTGTAAACTACCAAGTAAACATCCTACACACGGTGAATATTTAATGGAATGGTGTAACCATTCTTCTTTAAAACCAATCCAACGCGGAGAAGGAATCCGAGTGAGAAAGGACATACAAACAAAAAATAAACGTATCTCTAAAAGGATGTATTGAATCATACTTATGAATTTGATTCCGAATGACTGACACCAGCATCGGCAAAGGAGGCCATTTCATTCATAAACTTAACGCTCAGTTCGACAAGGGGGTATGCCGCAAGGGCTCCACTTCCTTCTCCCAAACGTAAATTGAGTTTTAATAGAGGTTTGATTTGGTAGTGTTCTAAAACGATGATATGCCCTTCTTCATCGGAGACATGAGAAAAAATAACATAGTCTTTTACAGTTGGATCCAGGTGATACGCTAATAAATAAGCTGCTGTTGTGATAAAACCATCCACTAGGATCAGATTTTGATTGGCCGCTGCGCCAAGCATCGCACCCGCCATCATCCCAATTTCAAATCCACCAAATTCAGAAAGGATGTCTATTGGATCATTTAGTTTTCCTGTCCTTTGGTAAGCACGTTCTAAAATTTGTAGTTTGGTTTCTTTCCCTTCTGGATTTAGGCCAGTTCCTTTTCCCACTAATTTGGAAAGTGGTATCCCTGTTAGTTGTGATAAAATCATGGATGCAGAAGAAGTATTTCCAATTCCCATCTCACCAAACAAAAAGACATTGGTGTCTTTGTATTTTGTTTCTGAAACGAGATTTATTCCTGTTTGTAAAGAACGTATAACCTCATCTTTGGTCATGGCACTCGTGTTTAAAAAATTGGAAGTGCCTTTTCTTATTTTTTTTTGGATGAGGTGTTTTGTATCTTTCTCCCAATCGTGGTCAACACCTGTATCCACTACCTCTACATCAATCCCACTGTGTTTGGCAAAAACATTCGCACAAGCACCACCATTTAAAAAATTAAACACCATTTGCCAGGTTACATCTTTTGGATAAAGCGAAACGGGTTCATCTGTGATCCCATGATCTCCTGCGAACAAAATCAATTTCGGATGTTTTAAGGACGGAGAAGTTGTGTTTTGAATTTTGCAAATTTGTAACGCAACTGATTCCAAGACACCGAGTGCTCCCAAAGGTTTTGTTTTCGTATCAATTTTTTCTTGGATTTTATCTCGCAGAACATGGGTTATGGGGCTGATTTTTGGTAGGGAAAATAGGGACATAGACAAAACCAGTTTGTGTAATGCCCTGACACCTTCCATCGTTTTTGGGCTTGGATGGATTTGGCGGGTTTGGGAATTGGCATTTTGGGCCGAAAAAAATCGAAAATCCTTCCCTTGGGGCGCTTTACGTACGGGGGCATTGGCTTTACTATGTCACCAAGCCATGGAAGATTTTGCCCACCTGCACCTACACACTACTTATTCCATGTTGGATGGGGCCATTCGAATCAGTGATTTGATGAAACGAGTGAAAGAACTTGGGATGAGTTCTGTCGCCATCACTGACCACGGGAACATGTATGGTGCCATTGAATTTTATAAAGAAGCAGTCAAACACGAAGTCAAACCCATCATCGGTTGCGAATTTTATGTAACACCTTCCAGAAGTGCAGAAACCGAGTTAGACGAAATTGCAGATGGTGGTGCTTACCACATTATTCTTTTATGCAAAAGTGAAGTTGGTTATCAAAATATCATCAAGTTGGCCAGTCGTTCCTTTACGGAAGGTTTTTATCGCAAACCCCGTATTGATTATGATTTATTAGAACGACATAGCGAAGGGCTTGTATGTTTGACAGCATGCCTTGCGGGAGAAGTAAATCGTAAAATTCTGGAAGGCAAAGAAGACAAAGCGTATGCGTTAGCTGGTCGTTTGCATGAGATCTTTCGTAAAGAAGATTTTTATATGGAAATCCAAGACCATGGAATTCCAGAACAAAAAATAGTTGCTGATGCCGTCATTGGTTTTTCCAAACGAACTGGCATTCCACTGGTTCTTACTAATGATTCACACTTTTTAACCAAAGATGATCGGGAAGCACAAGACATTCTATTACGCATTGGAATGCGAAAGAACATTGATGATGAAATGCGATTTGGTTTTAACCAAAACTTTTATGTCAAATCTCCGGCGGAGATGAAAGCACTTTTTCCCAATCATTTAGATGCTTATTACAATACACTTGCGATTCGTGATAAATGTTCTCTCAATTTCCAATTTGGAAATCCACTGCTTCCTCCGTTTGATGTACCTCCAGGTTACGATACAGACAGTTACTTGGAAAAATTGGTTTGGGAAGGAATTTTAGAAAAATACAAAGAGATCACACCCGTTGTCAAAGAACGTACCGAATTTGAAATGCAAACCATTCGGAACATGCATTTTGCCGGATACTTTCTCATTGTCCAAGATTATATCAACTTTGCAAGACGAACGGGAATCCCTGTAGGACCTGGTCGTGGTTCGGCGGCAGGTTCCATCATTGCCTATGCTCTTGGCATCACAAACGTAGATCCGATTCGTTATAATTTACTCTTCGAACGATTTTTAAACCCAGATCGTAAGGACATGCCAGATATTGATACGGACTTCTGTGTGGAACGACGAGAAGAAGTGATCAATTACATCAAACAAAAGTATGGTGAAAACCGAGTTGGCCAAATCATCACCTTTGGATCACTTGCTGCAAAGGCTGCGATCAAAGACGTAGCTCGTGTGTTTAATGTTCCGTTCTCTGAAGTCAATGAGATGAGTAAATTATTCCCTAAAAAATTGGGAATCACCATCCAAGAAGCAGTTGAAACTTCAAAAGACCTACGTGACGTCGCAGAAAAATCTGAACTCAATAAAAAAGTATTTTCTATTGCCCAAAAACTGGAAGGTAACTACCGTCAGGTGGGTAGACACGCCGCTGGGGTTGTCATTGCACCCACTGCATTAGAAGAAATCGTTCCTCTTTCCACAGTAAGTGAACCAGGTCGCGATGGACGTTCGATTGTCACACAATACGACAAAAATATGTCGGAACAAGTGGGACTGATCAAAATGGATATTTTAGGTTTAAAAAACTTAACTACCATTCATCACGCATCCAAACTGATCGAAAAACGACATGGAATCAAACTCGACTTAGATACGATTCCTCTGGATGACCCGGCAACGTTTAGTTTATTACGAAAAGCAAATGTTCTTGGGATCTTCCAGTTGGATTCCTCCTCAGGGATCCGCGATCTATTTGCCAAAGCGCAGGTGCAAAAATTTGAAGAGATTGCCGCCTTACTTGCGTTATATAGACCTGGCCCGATGGGATCGGGGATGTTGGATGATTATTTAGATCGTAAAAACGGAAAGAAAAAAGTTATTTTCCCACATGAAAGTTTAGCAGAAGTGTTGGGAGAAACCTATGGAGTTGTGGTTTACCAAGAGCAGGTAATGGGTATCTCGAGAATCATGGGTGGATTCTCAGTGGGAGATTCGGATGTTCTTCGTAAGGCGATGGCCAAAAAAGATAAATCCAAACTACCTGCCTTAAAAGAAAAATTCATCAAAGGTGCGATCGAAAAGAAAATCAGCGAAAAGTTAGCCTCAGAACTTTTTGAACAATTAGAAAAATTTGGTGAGTATGGTTTTAACAAATCTCACTCGGTTGCCTATGCCTTTGTGACTTACCAAACTGCTTACCTCAAAGCCAATTATTCCATTGAATACCTGACTGCTTTATTATCAGGAGACCATTCAAAGATTACTGATGTTGTGAAATACATCAATAATGCAAAAGATATGGGGATACGAATCCTTGGGCCAGATCTTAGAGAATCGGGAATTTCTTTTGAAATCACTGATGATAAAACGGTTCGATTTGGTTTGTCTTCCATCAAAGGGGTAGGGGAACTTGCCGCAGAGAATATCATCAAAAATCGAAATGAACTGGGTGGTTACAAACAACTCAGTGAGTTTACAAAAAAATTGGACACGCGCTTAGCCAATAAAAAAGTTTTGGAGTCACTCGCGCAAGGTGGTGCTTTTGATTCCTTTGGTTACACGCGGAAAACTATTTTTGAATCCACTGATATCATTATCAATTACGCAAACAAAAAACAGGCAGAAGAAAAAGAAGGCCAATTTTCTTTGTTTGGTGGTGCCAATGGTGGTGGGGAAGAAAACTTAAATCTTCCTAAAGATGGTTTGGAATGGAGTGGAGATGAACTTCTCCGCCGAGAAAAAGAAACAACAGGTTTGTATTTATCAGGCCATCCACTTGATAAGTTCACCGAACAACTCAAAACTTTAAATCCAACCTCCATCGAGAACTTAGAAGAAGTTCGTCCAAAATCCAAGGTGGAGATTGCTGGGGTTCTTTCCAAAAAGGTAGTCAAACTGACTAAGAAAAAAGAAGAGTTTGTAAACTTTATGTTGGAAGACCAAACAGGCGAAATCGAATGTGTGGCTTTTCCAAAAACATATGCTGAGTTCAAACATCTTTTTACAGAAGACAATACTGTATTTATCAAAGGAATTTTAGAACGAATTGATGCCGACGAATCAGAGTTAAAGGGTCAGATCATCGTCAATAAACTAGAAGAATTAAATTCTGTCACCATTGAGAAAAAAATGGAAAAAACACTCCATTTGACAATCAATATGAAGGAAGAAAAAAATCGAGATGTGATTTTAAAACTCCAAGACATCCTTTCGGTTCATCGTGGTGCTTCATCTGTGTTTTTTCATCTTGTGGGAAATGAAAACGAAAAAAAAGTCATTCGGGCTCATGACCATTTTTCCATCGAAATCACAACAGACCTGATGAAGATGTTAACTGATATTCTCGGCAAAGGTGCTGTGCGGTATACTGTTGGGGAAGAAGTGAGAGTTTACGGGTAAATTCTGTGGGAACAGAATCCATTTCACTGACTTTACTATTAGAGTTTTTGTGGATGGGTTCGGGTGCCATCTTTTGTATCATCTGGTCTTTATCCAATTTAGTCAAACATCGTAAAAAATCGGATTTTCTCTGGTCCTTTATTTTATTTTCCACAGGCTTATGGTTGTTAACTGGTGCCTTTATGTTTACTGGGTTTTATCTTTATTTCCCAGTCATTGTGTTTATCCACATTCCTTTCGTATTTTTATCTGCCTCATTTTTGTATCATTATTTGGAATCCTTATTTTTAGAAAAAGAAATCAAGATCCATTGGGTTTCCATTTTTCCTTCCTTAGTTTCAATGATCTTTCTCGTTCCTTATTACGTAAGTTCCCATGAAGAAAAATTAAACATCTTAGAAAATCTAACGCATTCGGAGTATGGGGCAATCCTCACTGGTCTCAATTTTGGAATTAAACTTTCGATTCTCATTTCGGTGGGAATATTTTTGATTCGGGATTGGATACCAAACGTTCGTTTGTCTGTCTTTTTTACGAAACGTGCCATTTATTCATTGGTTTTTATTCTTTTGATTTGGGTGGATTTACTGGTAGGAAGTATCGGTTTTGGATTCCAAATTCCTTTGTTTCGAAAATTAAGTGCTTATCTTCTCCCAATCCTAATGTATTTTTATTATTTCACAAGAGAACTTTGGGAACCCTTTGTCTCGGATGTCAGGGACAACATCCAAAAAAGTAAATATGAAAAATCAAAATTGACTTCCGTACCTCTGGAAATCATTGATCAGAAGTTGTATGAATTGATGTTAGAAAAAGTGTTTTGTGATGAGGACTTAAATTTGACAACACTCGCAGATCTTGTAGGTGTTAAGTCTGGTCAATTGTCCGAGTACTTTCACAAACGATATGGGTTTGGTTTTTACCAATACATCAATCAATATAGAATTGAAGAAGCAAAACGTTATTTATTGGAACCAACGGAACGAACGATTCTGTCAATCGCAGACGCGGTTGGATTTAATTCAAAGTCTACTTTCAATCGAGTTTTTTTAGAAAAGGTAGGTGTGACTCCAACCGATTTTCGTAAACAAGTAAAACAAACAAATTCATCAAATTGATCCAATTGAATAGAATCATAAGTCTCAAAGAATTCTAGAGGACGACAAAGGTTTTACTATCGGTTACCCTTTTTGTCAGAAAGAGGATTATCGATGCGAACCATGATAGATTTTTATTTGGACTTACCCAAACGATTTGGGAAAAAAAATGCATTTGCAACACGAATAGGATCTGGTGTATACCAATACAAAACCTATGACGAACTACTGACAGATGCAAAACATTTGGCGTATGGGCTCACAGAGACTTTGTATGAAAGAGATAAAGTTGCGATTTTTGCTGACAACTCCTATGAGTGGATCCAAACCAGTATTGCCACCACTCTTCTTGGTGCCATTGATGTGCCAAGAGCCTCTGACGTCACAGACCAAGACATACTCTACATCCTAAATCATTCCGAATCCAAAGTATTATTTGTAGAAAATGAAACTGTTTTTGAAAAAGTGATTCGTTTAGAAAAGGACTTAGATTTTCTAAACGAGATCATTTTGTTTTATCCACCGAAACAAAACAAGGAACTCAAATCCAGAAAATTCAAAATAAGCACCTTGCAAGAATTAGTTTCAAAAGGAATTCAATTAAGAAAAAAAGATCCTTCCGATACTTTGTTTTTAAATCATACCATCAAAGATTCTGATTTGTTCACAATGATTTATACATCTGGGACGACGGGAACTCCTAAAGGGGTTATGTTAACTCACGGAAATATCATGTTTCAGCTTACTCATTTGCCACTTAGTTTGAAAAAAGGAGACAAAACACTTTCCATTTTACCGATATGGCATATTTTCGAACGGATATTTGAAATTTTTAGTTTGTCTTACGGCGCTTGTACGTATTACAGCAGTGTTCGTACACTGAAAGAAGATTTGAAATTTGTGAAACCAAACTTTATGGCTTCTGCACCGCGACTTTGGGAAAGCATTTATTCAGGCATCATCGGAACATTAAACAAGTCATCGTTTTTGAAACAAAAAATGTTTCAAATCGCAATGATTTTTGCCAAACGTTTTTTCCATTCAAGACAAATCATTACAGGTAATGTTCTCGATATCCATCCAGTTGTTATTTGGAAACAAATGATTCGTTTCGTTTATCATTTCATTCGATTTTTTGTGATCGCCATTCCCTTTTTCGTATTTGATTTTTTAGTGTTATCAAAAATCCGAAACGCAACAGGTGGAGAACTTCGAGGTTCTGTTTCTGGTGGAGGGGCTCTACCGTTTCATGTAGATGAATTTTTTAATATGATCGGTATACCTGTGTTAGAAGGGTATGGAATGACCGAAACGGCACCTGTACTTGCCATGCGAACCTTTGAAGAAATTATCCCTGGATCTGTTGGGAAAATATTTCCAAAAACAAATCTTCGTCTTGTGGATTTACATACAGGAGAGGTTTTTCTCGATACCGAAATTGGAAAATTTGTATATGGACGAAAAGGGGAAATCCATGTCAAAGGAAAACAAGTAATGGCAGGGTATTATAAGAATCCAGAGGCAACAAATAAGGTACTGGTGGAAGATTGGCTAAACACAGGTGATTTGGGAATTTTTACTTCTAATCATCATCTAAGGATTGTCGGCCGTTCCAAGGAAACAATCGTATTGTTAGGTGGTGAAAACATAGAGCCAGTCCCAATTGAATCTAAAATTTTAGAATCTGAATGGATCGACCAATGTATGGTTGTGGGGCAAGACCAAAAATTCTTAAGTGCTCTCGTATATCCCAACCTCAATCGATTCGATACGATGCCTGGAAAAGAATTTTGGAAAGAAAAAGAAGTGATCCAAAAAATGGAATCAGAAATAAAATCCAAAATCAATGCCCAAACTGGATTTAAATCATTTGAAAGAGTTGTCGGTGTCATTGTAATCCCAAAACCATTTGAAGTTGGTGAGGAACTGACAGCGAAGTTGTCACTGAAACGGCATGTGATCACAGAAAAATACAAAAAAGAGATCCAAGCCCTTTATGAATCAAAATAGGAAGGGAAGTACAAGAATTCGACGAATTGCAGTTAGGAGGATAAAAATTTGAATTGTTTTTTAAAAAACAAATCCTAATCAAAAATTTGTGAATTTAAAACTTTTTTGAAACGTGGTGGGATTAATTTCCCCCACTAATTCTTGTAATGTTGATACTAAAGTTTCTTTCTGAGTCCTGACCTGAAAAATCCTTGGTTTGCACTTTGATCGTATTTTCTCCCGCTTTGAGATTGAGAACCCCAACCAAATATCGATCTTTGAAAAAGAGATCATCAAAACTATGACCATCTTTCGTTTTCCATTTGTTACCATCAAACTGCAAAGATTCGAAATTTGCTTTTTTATAAACTTCACCATTAAAGAGGTATTTTACTTCTTTGATTCCTCTGCGTTGGCTATTTTTAATTCCACCATCGATGATACTTACCGTGAGAGGGAATGCTTTTGAAACATTGATATTGTCCCCATCATTTAAGTTGGTGTAATTTTCTCCCACATGGATGAATAAATTGGCAATTTGAGGAGGCATGGTATCTTCTACCGCTGGTAAATAGGAAAGAGGATCCAGTAAGGTTTTACCGTAATCCTTTCCTAAGACAAAGTGTAAGTGTCCTCCAGTGGAGTGGCCTGTGTTTCCTGATATTCCGAGTGTGTCTCCCGCTTTAACTTGTGAATGATTTTTTACGAGTTCATTTCTGGTTCCACCTAAGTGGTAGTAACCGCTCACATAACCATTTTTATGTGCTACCCAAACAATATTGCCGGAACCTCTTTCTTCCTCAAATGGGTTATCTTCCGCATAACGCGAGTATAAGATGAAACCATCTCCCATCGAACGAACCGGTTGTAAAACAGAGGAGATGTCTAGTCCATTGTGAAAGTGGTCTTTTCTCGATTCACCAAATGTACTTGTTATGAGTGAGGAAAGTTCCAATCCTTGGATCGGCCAAACAAACTCAGGTTTCCCTTCGGACTTCTGTCCCCAAGTGAAAATAAAACTTGCCAGAAGAGTCAAAATCACAACAATACGTTTCATGTTATTAGAAGTCTTGGCGTGGGTTCCTTTTTAGGAAAGTAGTTTATGAATCAAACTACTTATTCCACCGAAGAAATTTTGGAACTTGTCAGAGAATGTGGGACAGGAAATGAGATCGCCCTGCAAAAGTTCTTTGATCATTATTCCCAAGATATTTATAATTTTCCCATCCGAGTCTTTCATCTAACGGAAGACGATGCTTCTGATTATTATATTTATGCGTTTGAACGTTTGAAGTCTGGAAAAAGATTCAAAAGTTTTGTCGGAAAATCTAGTTTCAAAACTTGGTTTTTTTCTGTCCTCCGAAACCTGCTCATTGATTGGCAACGCACCAAACGGGAAGTGAAAACCCAAACGGTTTCTAAGGTCAACCAAGAGGGAAAAGAATACAGCACTATTGAAGATGAACCTGACAAACGTGCCGATGCTTTGGCGACTGCACTTGATGTTTCTGACCAATTCCAATCCGTTCTTTCTTCCATCAAAATGGAAAATCGGATTGTATTTAAATTGTCTTTCATTTATTACCTGCACCTCGATCCAGACGAACTGAGATCCATCGCGGAGAAAACAAATCGTTCCGAGGAAGAGCTCCGCGTCGAAATTTTGAAATTGAGAGAGGATTTGTCCAATCGCGAAGAGGAAAACCTCAAGATGGAGGACAAAATCACTTCCTTGTATTTGAATATTCTCGATTTGAAGGAACAAAAAAAACAAAAAGCCCAAGGGGATAGTGTCGAAGCGCAATATTATAAAGAACGATTGGACCATGCCCTTGCGAAGAAGTACGAACAACGTAAAAAACTCATCGAGAAAAAACAGAAAGGTCACTTCCTCGTACGCACCCCTTATCGGGAAATTGCCCGAATCTTAGGGATTTCCGAAGGTGGAGTCAGTGTGACCCTGCTGCGAGTCCTCGAAAAAATCCAAAAAAAAATGCATTCAGTAGCGGGAGAGTCGTGATTTCCTTCGTCATACAATACATCGTGGAGGGGCCACATGGAACATCAGGACTTTAACGCAGATTCATTGGAAATTGCTCGGGAATTATTTCTAAAAGGAGCCATTCCTAGTGAGGCTGAGTTGCAAGATCACCCAGACCTTTGGGACGCATACCTGTTTTGTGAAGAAACGTTTTTTGCAACACTCCGCGAAGATGTGATGCAAGACCATTCCTTCGCCGAATCCCTTGCCCTCCAAAAAGCGGAAAACACCGTTCACCGAGCACAAGTACCGTTTCCAGAATTCCTAAAGGAATACACTCGTAAGAACCTGACAGCTCCCGAAAAGAAAGACAGTCTCATCATTCGATTATCCAAGTCTGGGATCCGCGTGATCGACAGCTTGATTTCTTCCTTAGAGATTCGCGAAAGTTTGGACTTTGCGCCTGCGATGCGATCTGCATCCACAGATGTTCGATCGAATGATGCAAACTCTGTGATTTTTGAAGAGACCACCAAAGAAAACCAAAAGTTCTACTACCAAATTGTAAAAGAAAATGAAGGGGAAGTTTATCTCTCTGTGAAAGCAGAAGGAGCTCCTGGATTCCAACAAGTGAATTTGCGTAGAGACGGTCGTTTCATTTTGTCCAATAAAATCAATTTGGACGGCAGTGCTAGTTTTTCAGGTTTAATCCCAGGTAGTTACACCATAGAGTTTGTAGGCCCGAACCTTTCAAAATCGTTTGACTTGTCCATTCTCCTTGGGTAGCTTCAAGGGAGAATGCTCTCCCTTATCATCGATCGCGTAGGCAATGTTAATATCTTCAATGTTTTAGAAGATAATCTCCCTGTCGAAGAATCTCACATACAATCCACGTTAGACGATGATTTAATTTTAGAATATTTGGGAGAAGTAGAACGACTGGTTCATGTTTCCCAATCCGTTTTATCCAAACCCAACCAGGTTTTAAATGTGGATATTTTACAGGACCTGAAGGTTCTTGGGGAAACCTTTTACCAACAGTTTTTCCCTACATCCATCATTGAAAAATTAAAGAACACAAACAAACAGAGCATTCACTTTAACATTGATCCCACTCTTGCCCTTGTCCCTTGGGAATTATTACATGATGGAAATAGTTTTCTTTCTGATAAGTTCCGCATTGGAAAAACAATTCGTGGTGGATTACATCGTTCCACACACCAAGAAAATCGTAAAATTAAAATGCTCATCATTGCGGATCCAACAGAAGATTTGCCTCATGCACAAAAAGAAGGGGAGGTTTTGTTTTCTGTCCTCAGTCAAAAAGTGCCAAACCATCTTTTGGAATTAGAATTCATCGGTGGGAAACAAGTCACCAAACTCAAGTTACTTTCTCTTATCAAAGACAAACACATCATCCATTACTCAGGTCATCTCCATTTTTCAGATGATTCTCTCGAAAACGGTTGGTTGTTATCCGATGGAAAAGTTTTAAAAGCAAGAGAAATTAAATCCACTGGGATCGATACTGATTTAGTATTTTCCAACTCTTGTATGTCTGCCAAGTCAGCAGGCAAAAAGCTGAATACCAATATCTTAAACCAGTACGCAGGTGCTTTTTTAACTGCAGGGATCAAAACCTTTGTTGGAACCAATTGGGAAATTTTAGACAATGAAAGGACAATTGATTTTACTGTCCGATTTTATACGTATTTGTTTTCGGATAAATCTGTTGGTGAGAGTTTATTTCTTTCCAAAGAATTCGCAAGAAGGAATTACCATGCCAATGATTTAACATGGGCCAATTATTCTTTGTATGGAAATCCAGACTTCTCCATGTTTGTCAAAGAAAGTAGGAATTTTCATTCTGCAAAAATCTTAAACCCTACGGCTGTTTTGGAATTTTATCCAACGCCTATTGCAGTTGCTTATTCCAAATGTGCCAATCTCAACAAAACTAAAACCATTGATAAAACCAATTTAATCAATTTGATTCGATTGTTTGAGTCGATTAGCCAAGTTGTGGGAATGATTGTATTTAGTGATCATGCTGCACATGCGATGAACAAATCCATTCCTAATAATTTAGATGATGCCGTGAGTTTACGAAAGTGGTGGGAAATTGTTTACAGTTGTGTTTGGGATTTCCAAAAACTAAAAATCACCAGTATTTTTGAGTCAGCACTTCCTGTGTTACACGAACAAAAGGAAACTATATTTAAAATTTTAGGTTGGATGGAATCATGGGAGTTAGGTGGAATTCAAACAGAAGAATTAGAATCCTATCAAATCATCCTTCAATTTTTTCTAGAAAATATGTTATTGGAATTTTCTGAATTAGAACGAATTAGTATTTTACTGGTATCAGAAAATCACAATCCACATTTTTATTTTAAAGGGATCAAACCTTCCTATCTATTTCCAACGTCTCATGGATCACGCGAAAAATTGTTAGAACAATTGTCATATCATAAAGGTAATTTGGTTTTGATTCACGAAAGTCGGAAGATGGTAATTCCTTTCCAAACTTACTTCAAAGAAAAAAAAGAAACTGGTGATTTGGAACTTGTATTCAATGGTCTCATCCCTTTTGTGCTCGGAGCCAAACAGAATTGAGTTTATGCCATCCAGAGCAAGGGAATGTTTCTTGTGGTGCCTGTTGTGGTTTATTCAATTTAAAACTTACGACCTCGGAATATAAATCCTTATTATTAGATAGAACTACTGAATTTAAAAAAACAGTTAATTTTGAAGTTAGGCATAGTTTTCCCATCTATCGAAAAGAAAGGGAAACAAAAGAGACACACATCCCTAAAAAAGATGATATGACTTACAATTGTCCTTTTTTGGGATATGTGGATGACACCAAACAAAGGATAGGTTGTATGATACATCCTATTTTTACAGGGGATCCCAAAAGCCAAAATTTTTCCTTTTATGGTACATCCATTTGCCAAGCGTATGATTGCAAAACAAAAGAAAGTGCCCTTGCTGATTTATGGGAGTCTTTGTTTGTAGAAATTGCAAAAGATTCGGTTGAATATTCTTTTTTATCAGCGGATCATATCTTTACATATGCTGTAGAAAAGTTTTTTTCTCATTCCCTATTGAATGTGGAAGATATGTTTCATTCCTATCGATTGGAATTGGTATCCTTATTTCGAATGCGATTGGATACATCACATCAAAAAAATTTTACATCCTTTGAAATCAATTACGATGCGTTTTTGACGTTAGAGTCAGTGGAATTGTATCTTACATCAGAACTTGGATTCGAATTTGAAGAGTGGAAAAAAGAGTTCGAAAGAGTGAGAAAAGAAAAACCCGAATAGAGGTGAAGTATTCGGGTTTTTGATAAGTGATTTGGATTATGCTTTTGATGTAACAGTTGCTACTTTCGCTTTTGCTTCAGCTACAACAGTGTTTGCTTTTCCAATGATGGTTTCTACTTGAGAAAGACCTTCTTGAACGTATTTTCTAAGGTTTACAGACACTTCGCTTTGGTCTTGAGCACCTTTCGCTGCTAAGTTTTGGAATTCTGTATTGATTGTAGAGAATGCTTTTTCAGCTTCTACTTTTGCAGTATTCACTGCGCCTAAGATAAAGTTTAATCCGTCTTTTACTTGTTGTTCCATTTTCATTTCCCCTTTTTCGGTTTCTAGATTGTGCAATGCACAACTCCTTTTTGTGCGCTGCACACGGATCCGTCAACCCGTTTTTTCATTTTTTTCCTGCATCGCACAAAAAAAATGGAAAGATGTCCCATCCGGAATTTTTACCCATCCAGTGGAAATCCACTCATCTCTCCCTTCTCGACCAAAGAGCCCTTCCCGGAAAAAAAGAATTTTTAGAAATTCACACAGTTGAAGATACGATTGTGGCAATTCGTGAAATGGCTATTAGGGGAGCCCCTGCCATTGCCATAACGGGAGTGTTTGGTCTTACTCTTGGGGCCAAATCAAAATCTGGGAAAACCAATTCAGAAGAAGTAGATACTCTCATCAAACAAGTGTTTGAGTCAAGGCCAACCGCTGTGAATTTGAGTTTTGCATTAAAAGAAGCAAAAAAAAGAATCGAAGGGAAAACTGATTGGGAATCCATCCAAAAAATTTGGGAATCCTTTGCATTAGAAATGATGGTGGAAGATTTAAAAGCCAATCAAACGTTAGGTGAAAATGGAGTTTCTCTTTTCCCGAAAGACCAATCTGAATTTCATATCATCACACATTGTAATACTGGTGCTCTTGCTACTGCTGGTCATGGCACAGCACTTGGTGTGATCCGTAGCCTTCGAGACCATGGAAAAAAAGTAGTTGTGTATGCTGACGAAACAAGGCCCTTCCTACAAGGATCAAGGCTTACTGCATTTGAGTTGATGGAAGATGGGATTGAGTGTTATATCATCTCAGACGGGATGTCTGGTTGGCTTATGAACCATAAAAAAATTGATGCTGTCCTTGTGGGTTGCGATCGGGTTGCTGCCAATGGCGACACTGCCAATAAAATTGGAACTTATAATTTGGCAATTGTCGCACAGGAACATAATGTTCCTTTTTATGTTTGTGGAACGAAAGACAGTTTTGACTTAAATCTCAAAACGGGAGACGAAATTCCGATTGAAATGCGTAAAGAATCAGAAGTGACACAATTTGATTTTCTCAAAACAAGTGAAGGAAAGTATTTATTGCCTGAAGGGAAAACGGCACCAATTGGTGCAAGGGCTCTAAATCCATCCTTTGACATCACAAAAGCCAAATTTATCAAAAACTTTATTACAGAATTTGGCTGTTTTGTACCAGGAGAGATTTCTAGTCGTCTAAAGAAAGTATGACGGAAAAAGCGATTTTAGGTGGTGGGTGTTTTTGGTGTACGGAAGCAGTATACCTTCGGATTCCTGGAGTCATTTCTGTTGTTTCGGGATATGCTGGTGGACAATCACCTAATCCTAGTTATAAGGAGATTTGCACTGGCACTACGGGACATGCCGAAGTGATTGAAATCGAATTCAATCCCGAGACAATTTCCTATTCCAAAATCCTGGAAATCTTTTGGGCATCTCATGATCCCACCACTCTGAACCGCCAAGGCAATGACGTGGGTACACAATATCGTTCCGTCATCTTTTATTTGAATGAAAAACAAAAGGAACTGGCTGTTGAATCCAAACGAAAACATGCATTTATGTTCCCCGATCCGATTGTGACGGAAATTTCTCCTGCACCAACGTTTTACCCCGCAGAAGACTACCACCAAAATTATTTTACCTTAAACCCACAAAATCCGTACTGCCATTATGTGATTTTTCCCAAATTGAAAAAGTTGGGTCTGAAGTTGAATTAACCAATCAAATCAAATCAGAGCAGAGCAAAACAAAACAAAACAAAACAAAACAAAACAAAACTGAACTGAACTGAATAGAATAGAATAGAATAGAATAGAATAGAATAGAATAGAATAGAATAGAATAAACCTTATTTCTATTCGAAACCGCTCTCCAATTGGGAGTGTTGTTTGGAATTATTGATTGGCGGCTAATGAGTATTAGTCGAAGATTCATTTGCCTTTGAAGGCGGTGAGCATTGCTTTGTCTTGGTTTGGAAAAAAGTTCATCACAAAGGCCGATTGGGCTTTTGTAATTTTTTCCACTTGTCGTCGATACTTAATCACAGCGCCAGGATGAGCTGTATTCCGAACCACAACTTTTACATTGTCTTGGTTGTAACGAGCGCCTTTGAGTTCTTCGATTTTTGATTTGAGAAGTTCAACCGTTTTGTTTTTTTTCTGGTAGGCATCAAAGATCTCTTTGAACTTTTCTTTACGTGCTTCATCAAGTTTGCCACGAGAACGTTGGACGACTTCTTTGATTTTTTGGATTTCTGGAACTAAAGCTTCCAGTTCTTTTTCCATATCAGAAAGACGAGAACTACCTTCTGTGAGCAGTCGGTCGTTTTTATAATGAAATCCTACTTCGACCACAGTATCCATTTGTGCGGAAGATCCTAAAGACGATACAGTAATCCCTTGGTAGGAAATAAGATCACTTCCAATGATGGAAGAGGATTCTCCCGTTAGGATGATGTTGCCTAAACAAAGGATTTTACTTCCTAAGATAAAGTTTTCGATGATACAATCACCATCAATTTCCAGGTTTGCATTTTCAATGAACTTGGCACGAAGGTCTCCTTTGATTCGGATGACACCTTTGCCTTTTGCCTTCACTCCACCTTTGACTTCTAAGTCTTCCCCGACGATGACATCAGAGGATTCCACATTTCCATCTAAATAAAGGGAACCTTGGCAATTGACAACGGCACCTTCTTCTATCGTACCTTTCACACGGATGGTACCTTCAAAATTGATATTTCCAGTTCCAAGACCTATGTTACTTTCGATGTTTAACTCAGGAGAAACAGTGAGAGATGTGTCGGTTGAAAAAACAACTCCACTGAGGGAAGCAAAGTATTCTTTTAATTGTCTACCTGGTTTTTCAGGATCATCAATGGTTTTCGGTAAAACATTTTTTCCTAAGGTAAGTCTTGGCCTGTCAATTGGGTTGGGATAAATAGGATTGCCTAAAACGTCAGTGCCTTGTTCACCAGCAATTCCTTCAAACAAGGTTGCCAATTTTTCACCTTCTTTGACGTGAACGTATTTATTGATATTCCGAAAATCTGCAGAACCGTCTTCTTTTAGGACAACTCTTTGTGCTCTTGGAAAATAGAATTTGATCCAACCACTTTCGCCTTGTTTGGCGGGAATCCCCTTTCCCACAACAAAGGTAAATTCTTCTTTTACTTTCTCTGGATCTTTTAGAATTTTTGCGATTTCTGCGGCCGCTTGGTCCACATCTTTCATCAAAATGCGGTCTCTATGAATGGTAGCGTTATCGAGTGCCTCAAAAATAAGAATATTGCTCATGGAACCACCTAACAGCCAAATCGGTTTGACCACCAAAGTCGCAGTGAGTCGATCCTCGGAAATTTGGATCTTGAGTCCCCGTTCCGGATTGAAGTCCGGTGCATTTTTTACGTCCATTCTGACAATAATATCGGCAGAATTCTTAGGAGAAACGACAATTTCTGTAGTGTTATTGGTCGAGCCAATGCAGAAAATTTCCAAAAGTCTGGAGGAGGGCGGGTACCCCAAAAATCTGGGAATGGAGGGGGAGGCTATCTCCATGGGTGAGGGCAGTGGACGTCCTGTGGACATGGAGGATGCCTTTTTTCTGGAAAAGTCGGGCCAATTTCTCTGATTCTTCAGAAGAAATGACCGGGTCAGATTTTCCATGGAGGAGTGAGACAGGTCCACGTAAGGATTCAAGTTGGTAATAAGGGGACAGGTTTTCCGGCATCTTCTCCGGAACAGTGTTTAGAACTTGTTTTGCCAAACTGATTCGAAAGCTGCGATCGTTGTGGACTTGGTCAAAAAATTCTTTCGCAAGTTTTGAAGATTTGTTTAGGTAAAAATCGGCTTTGGCATTTTGGCCCGTTCGTTTGAGTCCATTGTCGAGGGCGGCTTCGTAATACACAATTTCAAGTTCCTCGGCAATGTTTGGTTCAAACCTGTGTAACATGTTGTATAAAATCACGTACACAGCGTACGGATCGACCTCATAGTTTGTGAACACAAAAGGAACTGCTTCAAAAAAATTACAATACCCGCCGATGAGCATACTCGATTTGATTTTGTTTCTGGTATTGGACCTGGAGGCCGCAATGATTCCCATTCCTGCTGAAAAACTAGCGGATAAATAACCTAAGTCTTCTCCATTGAACAGCTGTTTGTTTTCAAAAATTTCCAACATCAAATTTTGAATATTAGTGATGGTTTGTTCTTCTATTTTTAAACCTTTCACTTCGGGAAGTTCCGGTAAAATGACACTATGACCAGTGTTTGCAATGTTCTCCGCTAAGTGAACTATCCTTTGGTCATCAATTCCCATGGCACTCATTCCATGTTGGATGTAAACTCCTGGTAAGGATTTTGGATCTCTATCTTGTGGATAAAATAACAAACTGCGACGGCCTGTTTCAGATAAAATGAATTCTTTACGTATGAGAGATTTTTTTTGTTTGATTCCGGCATAACTCAAGATCAGAGGGAGTGCCAAAACATAAGGTTTCATTCGTCTTTAGTTTTGAGGAGTAGGGAATTTTTCCAACAATAAAATCAGATACAATCGCCCCATGTATTCGTCTCCACGGCGGTCTTTTAAGTTAAAGATCAGAATGTATTGGCGAAAGTGTTCAAGGGAAATGGGAACTAGTTTGTGGTTTAAATTCTCTGGTGGCAAAATATCAATTTCGTAACGACCGAGTAGCATTTCTGTAATTAAATTTCCTGCAATTTGGTTGGCAAATTCCATCATGATCGATGCCGAATGGGCTCTTGAAGTTGGATCAATTTGAAAGGCTTTTGCAATTTTAGGTAAAAGTTTGAGTTTTGTATAACCGTCGAGGGCTAAATACAGTTTCCCATTGATATCACCCACAAATTCTACAAGAGTACAGTTTTCAAAACAGAGTCCTTCATTTTTAGAGGGACCATAGGCTTCCCTCTCAGCAAACACAAGTAAGGTTTTATAAAAATGATCCGGTAATACTTGTGAAACCGTTAAAATGAATTTTTCATCAATGAGTGGATCCATTTAAGCTGCGTGGTAGAGGATACTCTCTTCCAATGAACTATATGCTTTTTTGATCCAACCATCAAATTTTAAATCTGGAATGAGTGGATTGGAATAACCGAGAGCCACTTCGGAAGGATATCCCAACTGGTCTAGTTCCTCAATGAACTGTTGAAAAAAGGAAGAGAAGGACTCAAGTCTTTCATTGGGAATAAGAGCTGCGTATAAGTCTTCTTCCAATTGGAAAAGACCGATGCCAAGGACGGTTTGTTTGATTCCCATATGATTGAGTCCAATGGCAAGTTCTGATTGGTAATTGGTATCGATGAATTTAAAAAGTACCAAAGTTTTCTTTTCGGAAGCTTCAAAACTAGCTTTTGCCATTTGGTAAAAATGAGATACCGTATATAGTTTGGTAAAAGGATGTCTTGTGACTTTGGCATATTCTCTTTTTGCCAAAATCTTTTCCGATAAATTAGTTGTTTCTTCCCAAAAATTTTGAATGTCTTCTTGTTCCCAACCCTCCTTTGAGGTAAAACATAAAAATCCAAACAGATTTGCATTGATCGTGAGAGGAACATATAACTTACGTTTGTTTTTGGAAATCACAGGGAGAGAGTCTCGAATTTGGTTTTCTTCCCATTCATTCCATTCGACTGGATTGTCGTCTGTTTCCACCAACATCTCTGATTTTTGCCAATAACATTCTTTGAAGTCTTTTCCATCAAAGTACACGTATTGGATGGAAGAGAGTTTGGGGCTTGTGAAAGAAAACGGAAACTCTTTCACGGTATCACAAAAGAGACTTCTCTCTAACAAACGAACTGATTCTCGTGCAAAAAAAACAGGATCCATTTTCCAAAGGATCTCTTTTGGTTTAGGTTCTTCTAGTTCTAAATTGGAAACATCCGTTGGAATCGGAAGATTCGTATCAAAAACAACTTCTGCAGTTGGATTTTCCTTTTGTTCCTTAGGAGCAACTCCATCGGTTGGGATTTCTTGGTCCTTTTGGGAAGATGGTTTTTCTGTAATATAGGGAAGGGACTGTAAATCCAAACTAAAAAGAAATAGTGTGAGAAGAAGGCATGAAACGACAAGAAGGGTGAAACTCACCCAAGAAAAATAAAAGAGGGTTTGTAGGGTCACACCAATGGCAAAAAAAATAATAGGAATTGTATATCGTTTCATGGTACCTTAGCCGTTACTCAATATAACGGGTAAAATGGGGATTCGCTAAACTGATTTTCCTTTTCCGCTAGGGGCAAATGAAACTCTATTCCGAATTAGCAGAATACTATTTTACCATTGAAGAACCCAGCCGTAAATTTTCGGAAGAGATCCTCTTCCTCAGAGAAACATTTAAGCGACATAAAATTTACACCGTCCTCGACATTGGTTGCGGAACTGGGGAACATATCAAAGAACTACAAGGGATGGGATTCAAACCCCACGGTGTGGATGGTTCTCCACGGATGTTAGAGATTGCCAAAGCTAGATTCCCACATTGTTCGTTTGAGACTGGGAAAATGGAGACTTACGTCGCCAAACAACCTGTTGATGCGGTCATTTGTTTGTATGGAACTTTTAATTACCTAGTGAATGATGATTTGGTACAAAATTTCCTACGAAATTGTTATAAAAACTTAAAACAAGCTGGGTTACTTGTTTTGGAAATTTGGAATGCTGATCCAATTCACCGTATCAAACGCAAACCCATCACCACTGTAAGCAATGTAAGACAAGGGACAACATCCATAAGAAGGAACCGCGGATTTCGGTTAACAAGAGCAGATGACATTGCCATCGTAGAAGTGAATTATGTTTATAATTTAAACCAAAAGGATTTAAAAGACAAACATACTATGCGTGTGTTTCATTTCCCACAAGTCAGGAATTTCTTAGACGAAAACAAATTTGATATCTTAAACGTGTATAGCAATTACGACGGAGAAAAGTACATCAAAACAGGCGCAAGGATGCTCATCGTCGCCAAAAAGAGGTCTTGACTTTCTTTTTTTAGTACGGTATCTCATTCTATCGGGAGAACGTATGTCCAATTCAAACCATTTCCAAGTGATCGTAATTGGAGGAGGGCCAGGTGGTTATGTCGCCGCTATTCGTGCAGCCCAACTCGGTTTACAAACATGTGTCGTTGAACGAGACAAACTCGGTGGAGTTTGTTTGAATTGGGGTTGTATTCCCACCAAAGCATTGTTAGAAAGTGCACATGTATTAGAACATCTCAAAGAAGCCTCAAAATTTGGAATCTCGGCAGACAATGTCAAAGCCGATTTTGAAGCCATCATCAAACGTTCAAGGTCCGTTGCAGACCAAATGGCAAAGGGTGTTGAGTTTCTTATGAAAAAAAACAAGGTCACTGTGGTAAACGGTGAAGCAAGTTTTACAAATGCCAAAACCATTGAAGTAAAATCAAATACTGGTGAAACTTCCACCCTTACGGCAGATTATTTTATATTGGCAGTGGGTGCTAAAAACAAATCCCTACCTTTTTTGCCTTTTGACGGTAAACGTGTGTTATCTGCTAGAGAAGCCATGGTGGAACCAAAGGCCATACCGAATTTAGCAATTATCGGAGCTGGTGCCATTGGTGTGGAGTTTGCCGATTTTTATGCGAGTATGGGATCAAAAGTCACTATCATTGAATACCAAGACCACCTGCTTCCCAATGAAGACAAAGAAATTTCAGGGGTACTCGAACGTAGTTTTAAAAAACGTGGGATCGAACAGTATTTGAGTTATGGTGTGGAGACAGCAACTGTTTCTGAGAAAGGCGTTGAACTCACGTTACTTGACAGAAATTCAGCTAAAAAAGAAAAATTAAACTTTGATAAGGTGATTGTAGGAGTGGGGATCACTCCAAATACAACTGCCATTGGCCTCGATGCGATTGGCGTGAAATTAAAAAATGGGTTTGTGGAATATGTTGGAAACTACAAATCCACCGTGGATCATATTTATGCGATCGGTGATTGTATTCCCACTCCATCGCTTGCCCATGTAGCAAGTGCCGAAGGGATTCGTGCAGCAGAAGACATCTCCATTCGTATGGGAAATCCGCACCACATCCAAATCCAACGATTGAATTATGCCTATATCCCTGGTTGTACGTACTGCCATCCAGAAGTGGCGAGTGTGGGTCTTAGTGAAGACAAAGCAAAAGCAATGGGACACGACATTAAGGTAGGTAAATTTCCGTTTACTGCGAGTGGACGTGCCCAAGCACAAGGGGATACAACGGGAATGGTAAAAATTGTGTCCGATGCCAAACATGGTGAAATTTTAGGAGCACATATCATTGGGCCTGGGGCAACTGAACTCATCGCAGAGCTAACATTAGGTGCCAATATGGAAATTACCGTGAGAGAACTTGCCAATACCATTCATGCTCACCCGACGTTAGCGGAAGGGATTATGGAAAGTGCTGCGGCTGTGCTTGGTGAGGCGATTAATATTTAGGAAACGAGACATGTAACGAAAATGGGAATCGACCCGCTTGTGATTTCCATTGCATCCCTCGTTACTTCGTTAAAAGTTTTGAATTTCAAATACATCCTAGCAATTGTTAGATCCCTTTTTCCTATGAAAGAACCGATCAAGACGATCTTACATACGGTTGACCACAGACCATGGTCCATTCCAAATCATTCCTGGTTTTGGTACCAAGAATGGAACGATGCAATTTTTTTGCATTACCAAGTGGATGGGAAACGGTTACGAGAACTTGTTCCTCGGCATTTGGAATTGGATCAGTTTGATGGAGAGCATTGGGTATCAGTGGTTGCCTTTACCATGGACAAAGTACATCCAAGGTTTACTTTCCCCATCGAATTCCTTTCCACGTTCCATGAAGTGAATCTACGTACCTATGTGACACGTGATGGCAAACCTGGTGTGTATTTCCTTAGTATCGAAGCAGAAAAAATCTTACCAACACTCTTTGCGAGGTTGGCTTCGGGGCTGCCTTATAAGCATTCTCCGATCTCTCGGACAAACAAAACTTACAGCGTTCACGGGAAACGTTGTGAGATCGGAATCGATTTTTTAACTAAAGACAAAATAGACTCTCCCACTCCCAAAGAACTTTGGCTTACGGAACGGTATTCTTTGTACAGAGGGAAAAACCCAGACGAAACAGCAATGGATGTACACCACAAACCTTGGGAATTGTTCCAAGTAGAATTTATGAAATTAAATCTTCGTTATGCGGCCTACGATGGGTTAGGCAATTTTGGAAATCCAAACGTATGCCATTATTCACCGGGAGTGCAGGTGCTTGCTTGGTTGTAGGGGTAATGGGAAGAGGATTCGTAAGCTACGTCCAGTTCCAAAATTCAAATTTTGGCTCAATGATTTTTCCCTAAGGTGCAATCAAAATAGAAATTCTATTGTTCAATACAAAGTAAGGAATACGAACCTGTGCAGCTCAAACCAGCACTAGAAAGTGATGAAGCACCTGTTTGCTGATGTAGAAAAGTATGAAAAAAAATAGAATGTCCAAGTAAACAATACCACATGAATTTGAAACTCTTCATTTCCTTTTCTCTCCTAACCCTTCTTCTGTTCCAATGTTCGACTTCCGATCCCAAAACGTTGGAAGCAGATGTGATGACAGACTCCAATTACGGATACTTTCGCTGGACCAATTCCATCCGAGATGGTTACGTAGTGGTAGAGACAAAGGTATTCCAAGATCCAAAGGAATGCCATGGGGAATACAATTGTTCAACGCAAGACCATTTCAACAAGTTTGCGAATCTCCGGCCGTCCGATCCTTCCTTTGCGATCCCTCTAAAACTAGGAGAGTATTATGCGATCACAAAACTTCGGTATGGTGATGTTTCCTTCTTCCGCTGCAAGAGAAGTGAACTAACAATTTATCATGGCTTTCAATTTAGAGAACCCTATGATCCAAAAAATCCAACGGTTCCTTACACTTCGAACACATGTGAATTTTTAAGGGAAGACAAAGTGGTTTGCCCTTCCATTCAGATGACGAATAAAAGTATTCAAGAAATCAAACTGTCAGAAGGTGAGACCAGAGGGAAATCAATATCGTTTCGGCATCTTTTGGAACCGAATATTCTATTATCCACAATCAGTTTGTTCTATTGTGGGCCGGTATTGAACAAGATAGATTTTATTACGGTTGAGGAGAGACGGTATTGAGAAGGGGGGAACGATGATCGGAACCACTTACGTCATGCAGTATCGAGCTGTTATACGTCTTGAGTCAGTCAATTTACTAGAATTTTTTATGAATTTAAATACATTATTGGTCAATTTCTCTGGATCAGAAATACACCAAAGTATACAATCTGTATCGATTAAATAATTTATTTCAAACTATGAGTATACGGTTTTCTTGACTTCATATCAATTTTATTTTGGCATCTTAAATCAAATTTTGAATCAAGTCGCATAACAGAATTTTAATTTTAACCCATCGCGATTCGTTAACAACTATCTGTATGAAAAACATTTGACTCATTTCTAAATTATGATTTTTTCAATAGTTTTAGTAGATAAGAGGTCTTCCAAAATGTTTCAAAAAGTATCAGTTCATTTAAGTTTGATTGCTTTCCTTTTTTCCCTTAACAACTGTGCTACAATGAGTGCTAGGGAAGATGGGTTGCAGGTAATTTTTGTCAAAGCGCCAGCCGATAGTCATATTTATTTAGATGGGGAGAAAATCGGGGAAACATTTGGTGCAAGTTTGATCGATTCACCCAAAAAAGATCCAAACAAACAATATAAGTTAAGAATCGAAAAGGATGGATTTGAACCGAAGGAGATTGAAGTTACCAAAGAAATACATATGTTGTTTGGATGGAATTTGATTTTCCTTGTTGGAGCTCCCATTGGGTTTGCAGTAGATTACTTTTCTGGATCTTATTTACACTACAATCGATGGGTTGAAGTGAATCTTGATCAAAAATCGAATTTTAAAGTGAATCTTAATAGTGAGAGTAATCGCAATTACGTTCAAAAAAGAGATGCAGATCAAAATTTACCAGTAACTGTGAAGTTTAATAAAGTTGAAAGTGTTTCCTACGAAAAAACAGATGCAAATGGGAATCCGATTCAAAATACTTCTTCAGGACAACAATGGCCAGGTGGCGAATATGGAGATGAAGCAAAATTATCGCAAGGGTATTATAAAATTTCTGGTTATTATCGAAGCAAAGATTATAATACTTCTCGAACAGCTTCCGTCACTCGAGTTGCAAAACTACCTGGCACAAAAGTATTGGCGATACCAGGGGGTGGAGTAGGTGCCATTTGCGGAGCGATGGATGAAAAAACAAATAGAACCACATTCTATTGGATACACCTACCTGATTTCATATCAAAAAAGTTAGGTGAATCTATATACATGCAATCATATTACATAGCGAAACACTGCGAACAAGTATTTGACTTAAAACAGTATTTAAGCCAATCATAGGCGACTGACCGAATTGCCTCTTCATCAATCGATATTGGATGGCGACGATACAAACCATCCAAACTTACCTTGAAGAGATACTTTTCCAAAATGTGAAAAGTTATTTTTACTAAAATTCTTACTACTTTCTAAACCAACAGGAGCCAAGTGGCATTCACCTGGCCCCTGTGTTTGTATTGGGAATCTACTGCTCTACACAAACAATTTTCTTCGCAATATTACATGTGTCAGTTGTTACTTCTACAAGCGATGTTGTACTCGCACCGACTACACCAGTGACTCCATTGATTCCAGCATTTGAGATCGTCCAGTTTGTGCAGTTATCACTACTATTTACTAAGTTTCCGCCAGTGATGGTCATACCCGTCCAAAAACGAGTCCCGTTATCACCGAGTGCAAAATTCATTTGCATCGTAGTGTTGGAATCACGAAAGATTCTGTTGGAAGTTGTTGTGGAACCAGTTGTATTCGAAGTGTCAGTGCTATTGGAATAAAAGGTATTCGCTTTTAACACCCAATCTGTATAAGTCAATGTTCCAGTAGGATTGCCTAAAACTTCTCTTACACCTGGAACAGAAACCATCGCTTTGTATGTTTTACCACTAACCTTATTGAGGTCACCATTGCAAACTGCATCAGCACCAACAATCCCTCCTGCTCCAATAAATCCACGAGGAGTATTTGCGGATAAAAAAATATGACACCTTGTGGTACAAGGAGCGGAGGTCGATTGTGCGAGGAGGATGACGGCGAGTAAGGTTGTTTCGTCGTTATTGTCTTTCGAAGTATTGCAAGCGCTTAGGAAAGCACTAGCAAAAACAAGGAATACCAAGGAATACCGTTAGATACATTTTGTTTGCCGTTTTTCATAAATCCCAAATTGGATCACTGTTTGGTGGTTAGCAAGAAAAAATTGGGTGGTGATTGGACGATCAGGCAAACCAATAGATGAAAATACAGCGGTCACCAAACGGGAAGGAACCCCCCGCGCCAGCGATAGAAGCGGAAATCCTTTTTGCGTAAGCAAAAAGATTGGAGCGGATAGCGCGGTCACATTTTCCATCAAATGAATCTCCACCAAAGGATTGTGAGGCGCCCTGCTCTTCCATCTTCAAGATATGTATCTTAATCTTCTTTCATATCCAAACATCGTTTCATCCAATTCCATGTTTCTTCTGGGCGTTCAAAAGGGAAAAAATGTGTGAAGCCTGGGAAGATGGTAACGTCCGACTTGGGGTGCACTTTTGTGAGAAGTTTTGCGTGTTTGGGGGAACAAACTTCGAATGTTTCGGGAATGGCGATGTGGTTTTCCGTTTTGATGCCATAGAAGTTTTTGAAGACATGGAAATGGGCATGGCCAAAAATTTTGGCTTCGACTCTTGGGTCACAACAGAGTTTGACTTCGTCTTCGTTGCCTGTTCGTAGGAAACAAGAATTAAGGTAATCCTCGAAGATGGAGGGTTCAAATTTAGCAAAAGCAGGGAACTTTCGAAATGACCGCCTAACAAGCTCTATGGATTTAAAATGAGTCCTTCTTTTTTTGGCACCTTTGGCAAGTGGGTTTTCTAAAAATTTGGAAAGTAGGATGAGTTTCCAACCAAGGATGACGGGATCCATCGCTAATACTTTTGTAAATCGTTCGGGTGCTTTTTTGGCAGCAAGCAGAGATGAGGCTCCGCCAAGAGAGTGGCCAATGATGGTGACATTGGAAAGTGATTCGTGGTCGAGGAGCGAAAGGATTTGGTCCCGGAACACATTCCAATTTTTGAATTGCAAAGTGAATTCGGAACGACCATGCCCAATGAAGTCGGGTGCAATCACTCGGTAGTGTTTTTTTAAACGTTCAAAATAATACTGGTAACAACCGGAACTATAGCCATTGGCATGACAAAAGATTAGGGTGGGGCCTGGTGTTTCTGAATCTAAGTAAGCACATTCCCAATTTTTATAGCGAAAGGATTTTGGTTTCATTTTCTATTTGACCCTTCTCGATTTGCATCGGAATTTGTCTCTATCCCATGCAATTCCAAGTCATCCTCTTCTTCTGTATAGCTGTATTCTTCAATGCATTGGCGAATATTTTAATCAAAACTTCTTCTATGCAGGACAAACAGGTCACACCAGGGGAAGGGTTTTGGAATCTTGTGTTCACCGTATTCAATCCTTATTTCATTGCAGGCCTTGCTAGTTTCGGATTGGCGTTGTTAGGTTATCGATATGTGCTTGGTAAGGGATTGAAGTTATCTTTAGCGTATCCCGTTTTTACTTCCAGTGGATTTATCATTGTTCTCATTGCATCTGCTATTTTTTTTAAGGAACGTTTGAATTTTACTCAGTGGCTCGGGATTTCTTTTATTTTAGTGGGTGTTTGGCTCACCGCTTTACAGATGTTTGACGTTAACTCTTGAGATCTATTTTTTTTCCTTGTTCACGATTTCTTGGATTTTTTTCTTTCTCTAAACTATTCTTATTTTTACAAATCTTCAGTTTTTTATTCCTGGTTTCTTTTTTTTCAGATTGTAAAAAAGAAACTGCCGTTTCGGAGTTGGGGGAGTCTCTCGGAAGAGATGGAAACCAAATCCCCTCACAAAGAAAACCAAATGTCATTTGGATTGTGATTGATAGCCTTCGGGGTGATATCATTGGGCAATATAATGTGACACCTAACTTAGATTTGTTTGCAAAAGAAGGGATTCAATTTGAATCTCATCTTGTGAATGCAGCATGGACTCGGCCATCCACTCTCGTATTTTTTACAGGAAAATATGCATCTGCCAACCCTGTGAATTTTTGGGATTATCCTACGACAAAATCGGAAGTGGATGCCTTTTATCGTTCTGAAAAAAAACCATTGCCCAAGGTTTTGAAAGAATCTTTGTACCAAACGGTGATGGTGGGGAATAATCCATTTTTGACCGATAAATATGGGTTAGGTGTGGATGTTGGGTTTGATTCCTTGTATGATTTTTCCAATTACAGTGAAGATACCAAAAAAATTACAAAAAAAACATTGGAAGTTTTAGAAGAGATTTCTTCCAAAAAAAGTCCTTTCTTTTTGTTTTTAAATTATAATGACCCACATAAACCGTATACACCTCCACCTGGGTTCACGAGTCGTATTAAAACAAATGAGATTTTAGACGAACGGAAATTTAACTATTTGGGGGAAGTGGCTTTTGTGGATGAAGAGTTGGGGAAGGTGTTTGCCGAACTCAAAACCAAAAACCTATGGGACAACTCACTCATCCTCATCACAGCTGATCATGGAGAAGTGATGCATGCCTCTCATGCGATCTCGCCTTTTACAGGAACCAATACTTACTATGGGCATGGACAAGATTTATTTTTGGAAAATATCCATGTGCCACTTCTTGTCAAACTTCCCTTATCCCAAAAACAAAAAACGGTGAATTCGATGACAAGGTCTATTGATTTATACCCAACCGTCCTTGATTATGTGGGACTTCCCATTCCCAAATCCATCCATGGTTTGTCACTTCGTCCGATCATCGAAGGGACAGAAACCACCAAACGAACGTACTATGGCGAAACTCGGTTTACCCAAGGGTATGGGGAAGGAAAAGAATTTTTATTACAAAGGTCTTACCGTTTTCATGAATTGGGAAAGTTTTGGCAAGGATCTGTGGGAAATGAGTTTTATCTCTACTTTGATACAACAAATGACCCCAATCAAATTAATCCCATTCGTATCAACCAAATGGCAAATATCGCCGAACTCAAGTTAGAGGAAAGATTGGAAAAAAGAATCCAAAGGTTTTGGAAACAAATTCGTGCGATGGAACCAAAACTTCCATTGTACCACCTTTGGATTCGGCCAAGTCATTCTGAAGGAAATACAGAAATACAAATCAAAGTGCAAAGTGGGATCCTTCGATTGGCAAAATTTCCAAGTTCGGTTACGGTGGAAGAAAAGGGAAGGGTCGTAAACATTCAAACTAAGGATACACAACCCTTCCAAATCAGTTTTGAAGTGTATCCCGATGTGAGTTTTCCTGAGTTTCAAGTATGGTTTGGAAAAAAACAAGTTCCGAAATCGGAAATTCATATTGGATACTTTGGTGTAAGTATGGCCGCTTGTACAAAAGACTGTGATTTGTTATATGAATCGCAATCCATTCGTCCAATCATTCATCCCGAAACCAAGGTCCATTTTTGGAAGGAAGGTGGGCAGAAAAAATCTTACGAAACAAAACAAGAATTAGGGACTGATGCATTGGACATTCTAAAAAAACAAGGGTATGTGCAATAATTGATCCAATGACCACAAAAGAATGGATCTTGATGATTCACTAGATATCGGGTTAACGTTACCCTACTTTATCAATCTTTGTGGTCGATGTCGGTAACAACAGTTAGTAAAATCTTTTAATCATTGTCCTGGTTTGTGACAGATAGACTTGGCAAAGTTTCTCCATTGAATCCGGATCCACCTCCTGTGAACGATCCAAATAAAATCGAATAGATTACATTCCCATCCACCAAACCATCATTAGCACCGGTGATCACAAAGTTTTGAAAGGTATTCCAATCACTTGAAGTAAAAGTCAAACTCGAAAGAGAGGTTGTTCCTTCGGCAACATTCGAACTCGATACACCAATGGTGGCATTGGAAGAGGGTCTTGCTCGCATGCGCACTTGGAACCGGGATTGCCCACCAGATTCCGTCGTGATTAAGTTAGGTGAAGTGACAAGTCCTCCTTGGGCATTCGGAGATGTTCCGCAAGCCGCCATAGGATTAGGATCTGTGCAAGGGATGATGTCGTAAATATGATAGAGATGCACACCAGGAATCGAAGAAGGGGTAAGGGCACTATAAATCATCGAAGGCGAAAATCCTGTTCCTGATTCACTGGATGTGATTTGGGGAGTGATGTTATAATTTACATCCAAAACATCTGCCGTGTCCTGCCCAAGGATTGTGACAAGTTGTCCTGTTCCAAAATTGGAAGGAGTGAAGGTAAGTGGTGCCGTCGGAAATTGGACAAGTCCACCTGGGGTTGTTGCAAAATTGATGGTGACATCCGCTGTGGGTTGTGAGTTCAGATGGATATAAAATTCAGAACTTGCCCCTGATTGGGATGTGATGACTGATGTTGGTGTAAATCCAGAAGTGGTGATTCCTGCTGAGTCATTGTCGTTTAACGTAAGTTCGGGGTAGTTTGCCGCTGGATAAGGATTCACGTTATTATAAAATCCATCACTTGAGGAAAGAACACCGATAATGATAGGACAAGAGACATTTCCATCATCCACAGAATCATCAAACGGTGTCACCGTGATTGTATTATGGACACCAATGGCATTCCAATTGGCACTTGTGATGGTCACTGTATTTGTGGAGAGGGAAAATTGAGAAACCGTTGGTCCCGTAAATAACGTACAAGGAAAACTAGAAGAAACTGATATGGGAATGGTCACATCATCTGTTGGTGTTTGGCTGAGTAAGATATAGATGGAAAAGGAGCCTGCATTTTCCGCACGCACCATTGTTTGCGGTGTGATGACAGTCACTGGATTTTCCGAAACACTATAATTCACAAGGTTTGCCGAAGTTCCCGTGCTAGCCAAAAAACTATCATACCAGGAAGGAAAGGATCCTGTTTCGGTTCCTGAAACAGTGATCGAATAATTTACATTTCCATCACTGACGGCATCCGAGATGCCAATGATTTCAACAGGAACGGAAGTACTCCAATTGGCATCAGTGAATACATATTGTTTGGAGCTAACGGGTGTTCCTCCGTCGTTAATCATTCCTTCTGTGTTATCAGAAGTAGTTAAGGTGACTGAGACAGAATTTCCTGGAATAGGCCTGCTACCAAGTCGCAAACTATAAAAGGTAGAAAATCCCGATTCCGTTGTGAAGTATGGTTGGCCTGTATCTAAGGTAAAAAGAATTTTTGGGGAAGGGTTATCATTGTCTGTGATATTGATGGTAACATCACTGGGATTCATCCCTTCATAATCAGTTCCTGATCCGGAAATTGCACCTAACGTCAGTGTATGGGCCCTAGTGTTGGATTCATTGATGGCATCATTCACAATGGAAACTGTGACGGTTTGGGGTGAAGCATAATTGGTATGGGTAAAGGTAAAACTTGCAGGTGAAACTGTATACTGGGTGGAATCAGGTAAGGAAAAGGTTTCGGCTGTAATCGGAATGGTCACAGAACCACTGGCACAGTTTGCCAAATTACTTGGTGTATCACAAGGAGCTGCATTGAGTCGAACCGTAAATGTTCCGTCTGCATCCCCTTCGGTGAGATTGAGTGTGGTTGTGGAAATGGTAAATCCTTTTGTATCATTGTCAGTGATGGTGACCACCAAATTTCCGTTTGTATCTGTATAACCTGGGACCCCACCTGTAGGATAAAGTCCTGTAAAATAAGAACCGTTGGCTTGTGGGATATGGATGGTAACAGGTAGATCCCCATCATCAAAAGAATCGGCAACAGAACGAATGGTAATGGTTTGAGGCACATCCCATCCGCTTTCACTCGTTGTACCTGAATAGGTGGCACCTTGTGCATTGGTGGGTGTAAAAGTGAGTGTTCGTGATGCCGCAATACCCGATGTGCTATTCAGCAAAACTGCTTCTGTTCCATCAGATGAGGTTATGGGTCCAATGGTCACATTCGAATTTGGTTTTAGAGACAAACGAATTTCAAATGTGATGGTGGATGTTCCATTTTCCACAATCGAAGATGCCGAAAGGTTTTGGATTCGGACAAGGGGTTCATTACTATCTGTATTGATGGCTGTCACGGCAGGGATGGCAATCGAATTGTATTTGGGATCGGCTGAACTTGAGTTACTCAAGTTGATATTCACATTTTGGTCTCCATCATCCACACCATCTAACACAGAAGTAATGGTGACAGTTTGTGGTGTATTCCAATTGGCAGTGGTAAAGGATAGGGATGATGGTGAGACAGTGATTTCGGAAGGATTACTGGATGTGATGGAAGAAATATTGACTGTTTGTGTCGGTTGTGAATTCAAAACCACGGTAAAGGTTTCCGTAGCAGGTGTGCCATTTTCATGTACCACAAGTCCACCAACGGGAGTCACTGTGATTCCCGCAGTATCATCATCGGTGACAGAAATACTCACTTGCGATGGAGGAGCGATGGCGTTGTATACAGGATCTGCTGTTCCACCTGTATCCACAGATCCAAATTGTAAAGCCACAGTCCTTGTGTCTTCGTCGATGTCATTATTATTGGTTGTGATTTGGACGGTTTGGTCGATGTTCCAATTGGCATTTGTAAATACCAAATTATTTGGATTCACATTGGTGATGGTATTGTTTTCGTTAATTCCTGTTAGTGTGACAGTGAAACCAGGAGGTGGTTGGGAAGTAAGTCGGATGGTAAAATTTAAGATCCCTCCGTTTTCAGAAATGGTCAAACTACCTGGGGACGTGAGAACAAATCCTGGAACATCATCGTCGGTGTTTGTTACCGAAGGAAATACGGGTCCCGCCAAACCATTGTAATCTGTGTCGGTGGAAGTGGCCGCACTGGAAACAATGGAGACTGTCCTTGACCCATCCACGATGTACTCATCTACCCCCGTGACTGTGATGATTTTGGGAGTGAACCATTCGGATGGAGCGAAGGTGATGGAACTCGGACTTGCCGTAGCTTCTGTTCCGGGTGTGGCAACGATGGATGGAATTGTCACGTCATGAGTGGGAAGTGTATTTAAGACAACACCAAAGGAAACAGCACCACCTGCTTCTGTCGTAGTCAGTCCTGATAAATTCACAACAGTAAATCCAGCAACATCATCATCCACATTCGTTCCCGTAATGATGGGGATAGATTTACCCATGTATGCTGGGTCAAAGGAAATCGTAGGGTCGGCTGAGATTTGAAAGGTACTATCATCCACACTAAAGTCGTCAACACCCGTCACAGTTACGGATTGAGGCACATCCCAGTTGTTAGGTGTAAAGACAAGTTCAACCGATTCTACAGTTGCTTCAGTTGTGTCGTTCGAAATGAAATTGCGAATGTACACATCTTGCATAGGTCTTGTTTGTAAAACATAGAAAATTTGACCGGTTTCCCCTGTTTCGGATGTGAGAAGTCCAAACACAGGACTTGCGGCGACACCAGAAGATTCATTGTCCGTATTGACCACGGCCAAAACGGGTAAGGCTTGAGCAGAAAAACGAATGTCTGAGGTTAAAATGGTTCCTAATTGTACTCGGTAGTTTTGGTTTCCATCAAAAAGAAGGTCATCTACTCCCGCCAAACGAACTGTATGCGGCAAGTTCCAATCATCTGCTGTAAAATCGAGAAAGGTATCCGACAATAAGACCCCTTCTGTTGGATCTGAGATCGTGATGGGGCCTATTCTCACTGAACTGTTTGGTTCAATGTTCAAACGAAGTATGAATTCTGCTTGTCTTCCATTTTCACTCGTGAATAAAAAATTGGGAGCTTCGTAAATCACAGAACCTTGGCTGGCCGCGGAAACAAAAAACGAGCCGAACAAACGCGTTAGATTAACAGGAGTTACCGATTGGCAGGAGAAAAGAAAAGTGGTGAGGAAAAAAAGGACAAAAGAGAATCTAGGTAGAAATTTGATTTTGAATTGTCCTCTAATGAATCCCATTTAGGGTTCTCCCTTTCTATTTTACGAGAAAAAAGCCCAAAATCAGAAAAAAAATTCCAGGAAATGCAATAAAACGAGATGAACCAAAATACAAACCCCAATGCGAAAGGACCACTCTCAGGTGTGAAAGTAGTCGATTTGTCCTTACTCCTTCCAGGTCCCCTTTGTTCCCAACACCTTGCCGATATGGGTGCAGAAGTGATCAAAATTGAAAACCCACGGGCCTATGATGGATCACGTGCCATGTTCAAAGGGAAAACGGGATACCCCGCACTTTTTATGATGCTCAATCGGAACAAAAAAGCGATCACTCTCAATCTAAAACGAGATCAAGCAAAAGAGATCTTATTTAAACTATTAGAAGATGCTGATATTCTACTAGAGGGTTTTCGACCAGATGGTATGGATAAAATGGGAATTGGTTATGATGTCTTAAAAGAAAAATTCCCACGCCTGATCTACTGTGGTATTTCTGGTTACGGCACAAGTGGGAAGTACGTAGACTTTGCGGGGCATGATCTTAATTACTTAGCGATCTCCGGTGTCCTTGACCAAACAGGAAATCCTCCAAGGCCAGCAGGTTTTCAAATGGCCGATGTGGGTGGGGGAACACTCACCGCACTTTCTGCGATTCTTGCCGCTCTCTACTACCGCGAAAAAACGGGCAAAGGCCAAAAGATAGATATCTCCATGACCGATGCTTCTGTACAATTCCTCTCTTTGTATGGTGGGATTTTATCTGCCTCTGGTGTTTCTCCAGAAGCTGGAAACGATATCCTTTCTGGTAAATTACCAAATTATAATGTGTATGAAACAAAAGAAGGTCGTTATGTGGCACTTGGTGCTTTGGAAGATATGTTTTTCCAATCTTTTTTACGGGTCGCAGGAATGGAAACGTTAACCAAAGACCATCCAATGACAGAAGAAAATATTCCTATCATCAAGCAAAAGTTAGCTGAATATTTCAAATCGAAAACATATGCAGACTTACAACCCATTTTTGACCATACGGATGCTTGTCTTTCTCCGATTTTGAATATGAAAGAAGTTTCAGAAGACCCACATATGAGAGAAAGAGGGATGGTCATTGAACGGAATCATCCAAAGTATGGACCCATCTTACAATATGGTTCTCCGTTTCATTTTTCGGAAACTCCTTTTGTGTACAGGAATGATCCACCAGAACATGGGGAACACACCGAGGAAATTCTCACCCAATTGGGCTTTTCCAAAGACAGCATTTCGGGATTTAAAAAAGACAGAGTCATTTAACCGAGTCTTGCTTTTTTTATCGAACTTCGCTACTTTGTCCTAGGGGGGAGGTATACTCTCCCTGAAACCAACATATATGAAGTTCTTACAAGTATCAGACCTCCATCTTTCCGCATCCTCCAAAGAAGAAGAATCCTATTCTCTTTCCGTTCTCAGAGAAATAGTAGAAACTGCAGAATCCAAATCTTGCGAACGGATTCTATTTTGTGGGGATGTTTTCAATACCTTCCCTGATTTAGAAGCTTTACGTTCGTCCTTTTTAAAACTTGTTTCTTCCTATTCTGGACTTGTGTATTTTTTACCAGGAAACCACGAGGTCTTAGAAAAAAAGGGAAATCAAAACACCTACCGCGCCTATGATTGGTCGAAAAAAGTAATTCTACTCGACGAACTTCCTTACACATTATTCGAAGAAAATGGAATTGAATTTGTAGCGATCCCCCACCAAGAAAACTATTCTGAAATTTTATTAAACCCTCCACCCTCAAAACAAACAAAAATACGGATAGGCCTTGCCCATGGAACAGTGTCTGGGATGAGTTTCACAGGCTTACAAGAAGAAGAGGAAGAAGGTGGATCCTACTTAGACCCCAATTTACTACAATCCCTAGATTTGGATTATTTGGCGATTGGTCACTTACATCGGCATCGTTTTGGCAGTGTTGGGAAATGTAACGTCGGATATGCGGGATCATCCCGTGTTTGGAGAAAAGGAGAAGTGGGCCCACGAGGTGGGATTCTTTTAGAAGTGGAAAATGGAAAACTTCGAACAGAATTTATCCCTTGGTTATCTGCTGGAGAATACCGTGAAATCATTGTTAGTTTAGATACAGATGGAAATCCAGAGTTTAGTCCAGAAGAATACTTACAAAATACAAATCCCAATGATTGGATCTGTTTTCGGTTTGTTGGATACGTGGATTCGATGGACGGAAAACAAAAATTCCAAGACACCATCGAAAGGGAATGGAAACCAAAATTCCGAATTTGTGAATTTGATCCCGATGAATCACAAATTGTTGTCATCCAACACATCTCGGAAAACGAATTCATCAAACAATTTTTAGATAAAATGAACGAACGAAAAAACCAAATGGATCCGAGTTTGTGGAGACACACTCGTGTTACAGGCATTCGTTTTATTTTAGATGGAGGAAAAGTAAAATGAATCTGAAATTAGAAAACTTTGGAATCTTTTCCTCAAAAGAATTTCCCATCGATCGGATCACAGTGTTCACTGGCCCCAACGAATCTGGAAAAACAACCATCTTAGATGCGTTTGTATCAGCCCTTGTCAAAGTAGTGGGAAGTACAAAGTATGGAACCATCCTCAATGCCAGATACCAAGCCAATCGTAAATCCGATTTGGGTGTATCCAAACAATCACTCTCTCAAAATTTATACTTAAACTCCCTTGTGATCCGAGAAGGGAATATGGATGTGGGTTCGGAAAAGGAACTCATCCAAGTCATCGAACAATCCATTTTTGATAGTGGTTATAACCCAACTCACTTAAAAGAACAAGCCGAAATCCAAGTTTCGAAAACAGGGAATCGTAAAGTCGTAAAAGATTGGAATACCGCTCTGTCTGAATTGGATTCCGCCAAACAAAAGTTTGATCTGAGTGAGCGAAGTCTAAACCAAATCGCAAATCAATTTGCCGAACTACCTACCTGGGAATTGGAACGCCAATCCAAAAAAGACGAAGTAGAAACACTGACAATCGAACGTAAGAATCTGCAAAAACAATTCGAAGAGTTAAAAGAAAAAGAACTCCACGCAGAAGCAGACCGTGTGTACCAACAAATTCTACAATGGGAAATGTTTTCTTCCACAAACAAAGGAGAGGTGGCGGAAATACAAGCCGATGCAGAAAAAAAAGCAAAAGAATTAGAAGAATCCATTCGCTCCAAAAAACAAAAAATATCCACACAAAAAGAACAAATGGAATCTTTGGATTTCAAAAAAGGATCCTCAAAAAACTTAAAATCAGAATCTGAAACTAAATTCCAAACTCTCGATTCCTTTTTTTCATCGTTTGAAACTTGGAAGGAAACGGTTCGTAAATTCCAAGAAGATTTTCCCGTGATCTCCGTTGTCATTTGGAATCCAACAAACAGAAATTTGGCGTTTGGTTCCTTTGTGGGAGTCCTCATTTCTCTGATTGCTGTTTTATTTACAGACTTTGGTGTTTGGATGTATTTACCACTCATCCTTTTTATAGGACTTACCTTGTTCTTTGGAACAAAAATGAAAGATACCCGGTTGGAAAAAGACGAAGCCAAATGGAATGAAATGGTGAGGCGAATTGCCAGTGAGATGGAAACAAAAACTCTGGGTGTTTGGAAACCAGATTCTTTGCATTTAGATTCTCTTCAAATGACCTTCCAAAGGTTTGAAAGGGAATACACAAAACAAAAGTTAGAACTTCAAACCCTTCAGGAACAAATCACAAAACTCGAATCTGAATTGGAAACCTTACAAATCCAATCCAAAAAAGAAAAACTGGAATTAGAGGAATTGGAAACTTCTCTTTCCAAACTCTACCAATCCTTGGGAGTGAAGTCTTTGTCGGAACTGAGCGAACGTTTGGTGGAAGGACGACTCAAACAGGACAAAATCAAAACCCTAGAAGACAACCTTCGTTTAGAAGGAAAAAAATGGGGAACCACTGACATCGAAGCCCTCAAACTCAAACTCAAAGATAAAATCGCAGATTGGGAGAAAAAAGGAATTGGGAAAGGGTTTGAACTCGAAGATCGTACAAACAAACAAAAGTTAGAGAATCTCATCCAAGAACGATCCGAAACCATTCGTAATTTAGAACAAAGGATCGTTGACTTAGAAAAAAAATTAGAAACTGGGAAAGCAGTTTTGGAATCCCAAATGCTTCCCGCACAGAAAGAATGGGAAAGTTCTAAAAAAAATCTTGAGACCAAGGAAAAGAAAAAAGCAGAACTTGAAAAAAATTACCAAGCCTTTGAAGTGCTCATTGAAATCTTTTCGGAAATGGAAGCGGAGAGTACTGATAAAATGTCTTCTCTTGTTCGTTCCTTACAACATAGAATGGATGCCATCAAAGGATCTCTTCCCACAAGGCAAATCAAATGGGATGGATTTTCAGATGAGATCCAAGTGGTAACGGAGGCAAACGAAGCTAAGATGGGTTTTGGCCAATTGTCCACGGGAACTCGCGAACAAATTTCCTATGTATTACGTTTGGAATATGCATTCCGGATTGGAACTCAATACAATCTCCCCTATTTATTGTTAGACGAACCATTTCGTCATATGGACAATATTCGGCGGAATGCCGCTTTGGAATATACCTTACAATGTATTTTGAATGCTGGTGAGGAATGGAAGGTGGTGTTTTTTAGTTTTGATGAGGATTTGGTTACGACAATCAAAGGATTGGCAGAAAAGTGGAAACTCCCCTGCCAAATCCATTCGTTAACTAAACCAGTTTCTTAGCTTCCGCAAGAACGGTGTCGTAATTTGGTTCACTACCGATTTCAGGAACAAGTTCCGTATACCGAACGACATCGTCCTTATCCACAACGAAAACGGCCCTTGCAGAAAGACCAGCAAGTGGACCACCCGAGATATGGGTTCCGTAGTTTTTGGAAAAAGAAAAATCCTTAAACTGGGAACCTGTAATCAAGTTGTCTGAATCAATGCCTTCTGTGGAACAAAAACGTTTCATGGCAAAAGGAAGGTCACCAGAAATAATGAGAGTTGTGATTCCATTTTCTTTTGCGACTTTTTCATTGAATTTTTTAGTTTCGATGGCACAAACTGGAGTGTCAAGACTCGGTACTGCCACGAGGATTTTTACCTTTCCTGCTAAATCTTTTAAAGAAATATCACTTAAATCTTGTTTGGCGACTTTAAAATCGGGAGCTTTGTCTCCTGGTTTTGGGATGGATCCTTCGAGAGGTACGGGATTTCCTTTGAGTGTTACTTGAGCCATATTTTCTCCTATGTTTCTTTTAGACTAAAACAAGAGTCTCTTAGGTCTTTCCTTCTTTTGGAAGGATTTTTTCCATCGAAAGGAAAGATTCTGAAAGTTTCCCTTTTTGGATGGTCGCACTTAAAAAACGCACTTGTTCGAAAATCCAATTAGGTGAGTGTTCACTGAGACCCACAAAGGCATTTAATTCTTCTGCATTTAATTTCCCATCAAACGAAGCACAAATGGCAAATACAGATACCGGCCATTTTTTTTCTTCCTTCGAAAGCCCTTGTAACGACAAAACAAAATGTTCCCAATCATCTAGGTTTCCTAAATTTTCTCGGTTTGGCAATAGCCCAAGTAAACCAAAGAGTAGGTATTCAAAATTCGGATGGAAGGTTTTGGTATACACGATGGAAAGGGCCACAGAACGTAACACCGATTCAATGAGTTTTGGATTCCGGGTTTTCGATTTGATTTGGAGTAAAATGGAATCTGCCAATTTTCGTGTGATGATTCGTTTTCGGAGTTCAAAAAGAATGATGTAGGTGGTGACAGCATCCCAAATCCCGGTGATGGGACCAGAGATGTATTCAATGAGAAACCGCAAACTTGTCCTACCCAAAATCACTTTTAACATCAGTTTTGCGAAGACATTGGAAAGAAATACCTTACTTTTATAGAGCACTGTGCGAAAAAATAAAGCCCTTTCGTTTAAGTGTTTATAGGGATCGATCCCATACAAACGGATCCTTGGATCTGGGATTTCCAAAACAAGTCGTGCCATCATCCCAGGAATCGGTGTGATGAGTTCGGGTTCGTCTGCCAGTTCCATATCCGCCGCTTTTGCCATTTGGTAGGAAAGATAAAATCCCAATCGAAACAAGAGGTAAAACTCAATCACAGTCACGATGGTGAGTAAGGTTAAAAACCAAAACAGTCCTTCGTAAGAAATCTTTGGAAATGTTTCCCAGGAAAAGGAAGGGAGGAAAACGGAAAGATACACAAAAAGAACGGAAGGAAAAAATCCAATCCAAAAGGACCAAAAACTCCCCCAAAAGAGGAGCCTTTTCGAAACATCGGAAAAACGGGTTTCCCCCTTCGTTTCCTCTTTTTTTGCGGTTGTGCGTAAGGAAATGAGAACTCGGCGTCCCCATTGTTCTAAAATTCCTGGTTTGTAACGTTCTGTACTCATTTTTTTTGCAACCGGAATCGGATTCAGGGCTCCCACTTCATGGAACAGGAATTTTTTATGACGACACAAGCTGAAATCAAAGTCAAAAACCCAATCGATTGGGTGACGACGATTTTTTTACTCACTTCTCCACTCGTTGGTATTTTCGGAACCCTATATGTGTATCTTTATGAATCCATTCATTTAGGAACTTGGGCACTCTTTTTGTTTTATTTTTTTGCAACTGGTATGGGAATTACAGTCGGTTACCACAGACTTTTTTCTCACAAAGCCTACGAAGCCAAATCTCCCATAAAACTTTTGTTATTATTATTTGGTGCAGCGGCATTCCAATCCACAGCTCTTGAGTGGAGTGAAGACCACCGCATCCACCACAAGTTTGTGGATACTGACAAAGACCCTTATTCCATCAAAAAAGGATTTTGGTATGCCCATATTGGATGGTTGTTTCGCAAACGAAAGTATGTCGGGCAAGGGGTTCAAGATTTACTGAACGACCCACTTGTGGTTTGGCAACACAAACATTTTTATTCGATTTCGATCTTTATGTGTTTTATCCTACCGGGTCTTATCACCATGTTATGGGGATCCTTTTTAGAAGGATTTTTTGTTGCTGGGTTTTTACGATTGTTTGTGGTTCACCAGTTTACCTTCTTTATCAACAGTGCTTGCCATGTTTGGGGAGAACGTACATTTTCCAAAGAACAAACAGCCCGTGACAATTGGATCATCGCCTTTTTTACGTTTGGTGAAGGATACCACAACTTCCACCACGAATTCCAAATGGACTACCGCAATGGAATCCGTTGGTATGATTATGATCCATCTAAATGGATGATCAAATTCCTTTCTTTTTTTGGGCTCACTTACAATTTGAAAAAAGTTTCTGAAGAAAAGATCTTACAAAAAACAATGTTTATCAAAGAAAAGGAAACCTTACACCAGTATGCGAATCTCGGGGAAGAAAAACTAAAGACTTGGTCAGAGCAATTGGCTCATCTCAGAGAAACTGCCATCACCGAATACCAAAAATGGTCCAAAGCAAAACAAACTGCGAATGAAACCGAAGCAGGACTTTCCAAAAAGAACTTTGAAACCACAAAAGAAAATTGGGAAAAACTTTTAAGTCGTCCTCTTTTTTCGTAACAATTTAACCTCTCACCTCCCTAAAGATTTCTTTAGGGAGATTTGGAACATCCCCTGGACCCACTAACGGTAAATAGACCATAAACAAAGTGCGACCGGGAGTTGATTCCACTTCGATCCTTCCTTTGTGTTTTTCGATGATTCCTTTCACAATACCAAGCCCAAGACCTGTTCCTTCGCCCTGGTCTTTGGTCGTAAAAAATGGATCCCAAATTTTATCCTTAATTTCACTGGGAATCCCTGATCCATTGTCTTCAAAACTAATCATCACATATTCTTCACCAATCCTCCTAGAAGAAATGATGAGTTTGGGGTGTTCGGTTTTTTTCATCGCATGGATGGCATTGGTAACAAGGTTTGTCCAAACTTGGTTGAGCTCATCCAAATTACACCGAACAGGAGGAATGGTTCCGTAATTCCGTTCGATCTCCACACCATGTTTGATTTGGTTTTGCATGATGACAAGTGTGTTCTCAAGGCCCTCATTGAGGTCGGATACTTCGTATGAATTTTGGCCTAGATGGGAATAGTATTTTAATGCCTTCACAATCCGCACAATATTGCGAATCGCATATTTGATATTTTTGATATTCCGTTGCAAACTTAAAGTGTTCTTTAACATCTCAAAGGTTTCTTTCCCACCTGATTTCCAAATCCGAAGTAACTCTTCTTGCATATGCATGAGGTGGTGATCAATGAGAAAAGTAGCAAGATCGGTAGCATCATTTTCTGGCATTCCATCTTGGATGAATTTGAGTTTGGTTTCTCGTTTTAGTTTGAATTTATCTTTGGGATCAATTCTGGAACTAGGATCTTCTTTCACAAAACTAAATAAAATATCCAAATACAATGAACGAAAGTCTGGATTTTGGATGAGATGGGTAATGTCACCTAAGTGGGATAAGACGAAAACTAAGTTCGCATCCAAATTGTCTGCGGCACCATTGATAACAGCTGCTGGTGTGTTAATTTCATGAGCGATCCCTGCGACCATAACCCCAAGAGAGGCCATTTTTTCCGATTGGACAAGATGAGCTTGGGTTTCTTCTAACTCTTTTGTTCTTTCTCTAACTTTTGCTTCCAAGGTTTCTGTTAGATTTAACAATTGTTGGTAAATCATGGAATTAGAAAGAGACATGAGTGAAACCGACAAAATCTCCAATATGATTTCAATTTCTTCTAAATCGTAAATTTTTCCTTCTTTGTGTTTTCCAAGTAATATAAATCCCACCAAACTTGATTTAATCGATAGTGTTGCTACCAACTCGGAATGCGTGTCTTTAAAAAAATGTAAGGCTTGCTTCGCAATTTTTTCATGACTCGGGGAAACATATTGGATAAAATTTTCTTTGATATGAATCCCTTCTCGTTCTGATAACCAAAGCAAAAATGGATTGAATACAGGAATAGAAGGTAGGTCAGAAAGTTTTTTGTTTTTTGATTCTAAAAAGGGTCTAGGTCGAAACTGTCCTTCCTTTTCATCCCAAGTGTATACTTGCACAAACTCTGCCGGAATTTTTGAGGCTAAAAATTGGCTAATGGTTTCACTGATTTGGTCTGGGTCATTAAAGGAAATGAGTTCTTCTTTGAATTTCTCGAGGGCAAAGAGATTTTGCACCAACTCATCACGTTTTTTTGGTTTTTGTTCCTCCGGTTTTTCGTTTTGAGCAAAGGGTAAGAGGAAGAGGGATAAAGTGAGTAACCCCAACCCAAAACATCCAAATACCAAAAAGGTGGCCGCTTGTAATATGCCTAATCCGTAAGCACAGACAAACCAACCAAAAGCGGATAAGAGAATGATGCAGGAACGAAAGAAAACTTGTATTTGCATGTCGATTGTATACAATGTACGAACTTGATTATTTTGGTGTGAATTCCGCTTGGGTAAAGAACTATTTACAATCGCTCGTATCTTTGGTGCTTATTATGAAATTTATTCAGAAGCCACTTCCTATGCCCTAGCTGTACTCAAAGGCAAACTTCGCCTTAAAAATTCAAACGAACGCCATCCCTTTGTTGTAGGGGATTTGGTCCTTGCGGAAAAATCTTCTGGAGAAGAGTGGGTCATCTCAGAGCGGATGGAACGAATAAACTATCTCACTCGGAAAAGTGATAAAGGCGACAGTCATGTGTTATGCGCCAACTTAGACCAGGTTGCCATCCTCGCTTCTTGCAAAGATCCAGAAACCAAACCTGGATTTATTGATCGACTCCTTGCTGCTTCCTATCATACAGAAATTCCACCTCTCATCATTTTTACTAAAAAAGATTTAGTTTCGGATGAGGAGATTGAAGACCGAGAGATCTACTATAGAGAGTTAGGTTATGATGTCATCAGTGTTTCCCTTTTGTCCGAAGAATCGATCCTACCTTTATGGGAAAAAATCAGAGGCAAACGCACCTTCCTCTGCGGAAATTCAGGTGTTGGCAAATCCACTCTCATGAACCACCTCCACCAAAAAACAGTACAACGTACCAATTTGGTAAGTGGTTCCACAAAAAAAGGAAAACACACCACAACCAATTCTTTTGCACTATTTTTGGAAGGAAATACGGTCCTCATCGACTCTCCGGGGGTCAAAGAATGGGGCATCCTTCATTTAACTCCCACTGAACTTTGGGAAAGTTTTCCCGAATTACGAAAAGCGAAAGAAGGATGTCAGGAAATTTATTGCTGTGAACTCGGTTCTGAATGCCCAATGCGAAAATACATGGAAGAGACTATGGACGAAACCCGAAAAAAGAGCCTCGAATCCATGATCGAAAGTTTGGAAAACCCCCACAGAGTGACCCGTAGAGACCATTGGACAAAAGCTGTCACAAAAAGGTATTAGGGAAAAGAGTTGCCAAGGGTTCAGTTGTTATCTATTTTAAGAAAGTTATTTCCGGAGGAAGGAATATGAAACGTACAATCATACAAAAATTGTCGGTTTTGGGATTTGTGGCGGTTTTTGCCATGTTTGCCACGGCTTGCCAAAAAGACTCAAAAGAGTCTGTAACAACTGTTACAGAAAAGAACCAACCATCTAGTAATGTCATCATCGCTTTTGTAAAAGGGGATGTCGTGATTTTAAGAGAAAGTGGTCAAATCAAACCAAGTTTAGGTGATACATTATCATCCGAAGACACAATTGTAACAGGCCAAAATGGATCTGTTGAATTATTGGTTGGAGAAGACGGTGTTCTTAAATTAAACAAAAATACTTCCCTTAGCGTAAGCCAAGCATTTGCTGCAAACGATGGAACACGTGAAACAGAAGTCAACATGCAATACGGAAAACTGGTAACAGTACTTCGTAAGGAAAGAAAAACTGAGTCTTTCAGTGTTGTGACTCCAACTTCCATTGCGGGTGTTCGTGGAACGATCTTCCTTACCAACGTGGAAAACCCTTCTGCAAAAGGTGGGAACGTAGCATGTGGGTCCTCTAACTGTGTTGTGAAATATACAGTTCTTGATGGTGCTGTTGCGATTCGCAAATCTAACTCTGAGAACGAAATCGTTGTTGACAAACAAAAGTCAGCTGAAGTTTCTTCTGACACTAAACTTTCTGACAAAATGATTAAACCAATGGATAAACAATCCTTAGGTGAAATGAAAGAAATGTTAGTGTTCGAAAACACAAAAATGTTACAATTTGAGTCTTTAGCAAATGAACTCAAATCAAACAACGAAGAACTTCAAAAGATGAACCTTGGTTCTTCTGTTGAGGAATTAGAAAAAGCGGCAAGAACAAGAGAAATCACCAAATCAAAGTCAGACGAAGTGATTACTACTGCTAAGTCGATTGAAGATTCCAAATACATTAAAAAAGATGTTCAAAAAGATTCACTAAAATTAGCTCCAAAAGAGAGTTTTGATAAGACGAAATGAGATATGTTTATTTACCGGTCCTTTGTTTTTTAGTCGGTTATTGTTCTTCGGTCTCAAAGATCGAAACACTCAATCGAAGTTTTACAAAACCTAAGTTTGTCACTCCAGATCTTGGAGAGTCTGAACCCCTTCCTTCGGGTAGAGATTACAGAGAACGACTGGTAAATAAATCAACCCCAAGTTTCACTCTCCTCTGGAAACAAATTCCAGAGGGGTTTTCTCTTTCTGACCTATCTCTTTTAGAAGAAAAAGTCCTTTTCCCACATTCGAAGTTAGGTGTTTACCAAAAATCACCAACCAAATCCGATCCCAAGTTTTTAGAATCCAGTGACATTGATTTAGTATTGGAACTAAGTTTGGTGAAACTTGCGGAACGATTGACTGTAGAAGTTTTATACAAAGACCCAGTGCTTTCACAAAACTTTGGAAAGGCGGTTTTTGTTTACCAAGAAGAAAAAGAACCAAAAAATAAAAATGCGAAATCTTTCGATGTTTTCCATGGGAAAAAACACTTACTCCCACTCACTGAATTTGTACCTTCTTATTATTCAGAAGTTTCATCTCCTACAAATGATGAGCTTCGCAATGTATTCACCTCTTCTTTACAAGGAAAGGTATCTGTATTTTCCACAACGCCAGGTACATCGGTTTACCTCGATGGAGTGGAAATTGGAAAAGCACCTCTCATTGGTTATACTCTCCAAAATGGCAAACACACACTTGCCTTTGCAAAACCTGGTAAAGACCAAGTAAAACGAAATATCTTAGTGCGAGCAGGGAAAACCACTCGTGTTTTCCAAGAATGGAATGATGATATTTCCCAAGGAACCGTTGTTGTTTCTAGTTTTCCTGCTGGACTTGATGTGGTCATCGATGGCCAAAAAAAAGGGAAAACCCAATACGCTGAGTCTGGAGTACCTTACGGAAGTTATCCGATTCAATTCATCCGCACAACACAAGATTCTCATTTTGAATATGCCAAAGCAGGAATCAAGATTCGACCCAAACAAATCACTTCGATTGCACTACCAATTTCCTTAGAAGATGGAGTTGGTTGGGAATCGGAAGAGTTTTGGAATCTCACTTCCTCATCCCCGAATTTTTCTGCTACTTTCCCTGGCAAATTGACCTTTGCGAAAAACAAAGACCTTCCTAACGGTTGGTATGGCGTGTATTCAGAGGATTTAATCCCTGATTATTTAGAAGCGGAACTCACATTAGATCTAAAAAAAGAATACAATGGTGCTGTTGGTCTTTCCATTCATGACAACAACCAAAATACAATTTTAGTGTATGTTGACCAAACTGATTTTCATATCGTCAAGTTCTCTGGGAATGAAACGGATGCTCCTGTTCGTTCTTCCTATCGTTGGAACAAAGAAGATGAATTAATAGGTCGCACCATTAAATTCTCCACTGATCTCGAGAAAAAAATGATCCGATTGTATTTGGGAAACAAAATGGTAGAAGAATTACCATGGAGTTTTGAAACATTTTGGAATTTGGGAGTCCTCACTCCACATAACGCACCGTTGGTGGGCGTTCCTCTTCGTGGATTAAAAATCCAATACCCAGACATGGTTAAGTTCGAACAAAGGTTCCAAAAATGAAACAATTGATTGTTGTATCTGTTTTACTCGTAACGTTTATCGGCTGTCGTTCTCGTGATTTCCAAGCAGTTGCTGTCAAAGACAGTGTTGTCGAAAAATCGGCAGTTTCCGATCGTCAAAAAATTGAAGAAGCAAGAGCTCTCATCGCGGAGGGCAGTAATGAATTTCAAAAAGGAAATATGGATGTCTCTTTAGAAAAAGCAAAAACATCCATCCAAACTTTTGAACTTGTGGAAGGGTATGCTTTACTCGGTGCTTCTCAATACCAATTGGGTGATTACGAAAATTCTAAAAAAGCCTACGAAAATGGTAAAAACTTAGACCCACAAAATGAAAAAATCCTCATTGGTCTCGGAACAGTTCAATCCACACTCGGTGAAAATGAAGATGCTCTTTCCACCTACCAAACGTTAAACAAATTAAAACCAGAAGAATCAATTTATACATATAAAACGGGACTTCTATTGAAAAATTTAGGACGTTACCAAGAAAGTTTGGTCACTTTAAAATCCTTGGATGAAAAAAAAGATTTTCCTTACCAAGTGGAGCTTCTCAACCAACTGGGTGATGTATGTTTGGAATTAAAAAAGTATGACGAAGCAGAAAGTTATTTTGCCAGAGCTGAAAAACTAAATCCAGAACTCAAGTCTGCTAAAGATGCAAAACTTTCTACAAAGATTGCCTCTCTCATCCAAAGAGGAAATGACTTTTTAAACAAAAAAAATTATACAGAAGCAACAAACGAATTTAAAAAAGCATCCGAACTCCAACCGCAAAATGGTTCCGTTTGGTCATTTTTAGGAAATGCGCAACTATTGAATGGCAAACTCAAAGAGAGTGAAGAGAGTTTTAAAAAATCCATTTCTCTGTCTGATACAAATGCCAATGCTTATGTAGGTTTATGTAATGTTCTCATCCAAACACATAACTATTCAGAGTGTTTAAAAACCTCAAAACAAGCACTGCAAAAGATTCCTAAAAATGCAGAAATCCGCAACAAACAAGGGATATGCGAATGGAAATGGGGAGAAGTCAAAAAAGCTACTTTAAGTTTCCAAGATGCTTCTTCCTGGGATCCTAATTTTATAGAACCCAAGATGAACTTGGCGTATGTCCTAATTGATTCAGGTCGATTTGATGAAGCCTTAGATGTATTAAAAAAAGCAGAAACACATCCCAAAGCAAAAAAAGAGGACATCCGAAAAGCAAAAGTCCTGGCAGAATCCCAAAAATTCATCGCAAGTGGAGATACGTTTTTGCGCCAAGGGAAACGCAAACAAGCGTTTGATGATTACGGCAGAGCGATGGGTGTGAATCCAGAAAATCCGGCCGTACAAAATGCGTTTGGTCGTGGTTACTTCGCTTTCAATGAATACAAAAAAGCAGAAGGTTCTTACTTAGAAGCTTACCGAATGGACAATTCCAACCCAGGCGCCTTACAAGGTTTAGCTCGTGTGTATGCCAAAACGGGTGAGTCCAAAAAAGAAAAAGAATTTATCAAAAAATTAGAAACTCTTTCAGCAACAGATCCATTTAGCGCCATCACTCTTGGTAGAATCGCGGAAGATGCAAGTAAATGGGATGAAGCTGAGTCTATTTACATGGGTCTTAAGAAAAGATTTCCTGGAAATGAAGCAGTGGATTATCGATTGGGAAGTTTGTATTACAAACGTGCCGTTGAAGAAAACTCTAAAGAAAATTATACGAAAGCCAATGAGTTTATTCAAAAATCCAAAAAATACACAAAAGACATTCCTGAGTTAATCGAGACTGAAAAAACAGTATCGGAGAACTCTCGTTTTGCGGAAATTTTACCATTGGTCAAAGAAGGAAATACTCTCTTTAATCGCAAAAAATACATAGAAGCGGTCACTCCTTACCAAAAAGCATATGATAAGGTCCCCAAGGCATCCCTTCTAGTCAAAATTGCTGAGTGTTATATCGAAAAAGGGGAAGAGGAAAAAGGTCTTTCTATTTTAGAAAATGCGGTTAAGTCTAACAAGGAAAACGCTATTTCCTTTAAAGAAGGGATTTATAGTTTTTATTTTAAAAAAGGGGAATTGAAACGAGCAGAAGATGGTTTCGTGGAAATTCTTCGTGAAAAACCTGATTCGTATTACGCCTACTATATGTTAGGTTTAGTTTCGATGAAACGAAAAAGTTACGACCTGGCGATTGGTGAATTTGACAAAGCAATCCTTGTGAATCCAAATTTTGCACCGAGTAACGTTGCAAAAGGTCTCGCTTTTTATAAATTAAATCAAATGGATGCGGCCAAAAAGGAATTTGAGAAAGCAAGAGCCAAAGATTCCGAATTTGGACTTTCTTCTTATAACCTAGCGATTGCTTATTTCAACGAAGACCTTACAAACGAAGCAAAATCAATCCTTGAATCCATTCGTAAATCAGATCCAGATTTTATGGATGGTGAAATTCAATTGGCATATATCTATTTCAAAGAAAACAAATTAGATGAAGCTGAAAAAACCATTGATCGTGTTTTAAAAGAAGAACCATCTGCGGAAGCATCGTTTGCTCAATTTCGAATCTTAGATGCCAAACAAAAACAATCTCCATCTGAAAAAACAAAATCGAAACGTAACGCGGTCAAAGAAAAAATTTTACGTGAATACGGGGAAACGAAATACGCAAGGCTTCTTCCTTCCGATGCTTTGGATGATGAACCCCTCCACGTAACGGATCTTAATTTATCAGGAACACCTGTATCGACTCCTATTGTGTATCCCAACCGAATCATCGTAAATTATGGAACGGCTCTTGTGGGTTATGATAGAATCACCAAAGAACTTGTTTGGAAACAATATACATCCACTCCTTTCCAATTACTGGTAGCAGGGAAAGAACTCGTTGGAATTTCTAATGATACAGCGACTAAAATTTACCCTGAATCCGGTAGAATGTCCTTCAAAAAACAAGTATTAGCTGGTTGGAAAGTCAAACAAGGTTCAGCGGATTCCAATGGATTTTATCTTTTGTTAGAAAAAGACAAATCGAATAACAGGAAAATTGTACGCACCAATCCGAATTTAGAGATCCAAGAAGAATGGGTGGGAAATGAATTTGTTGGTTTTTCACTCACGAGTGAGGGAAAACTGTTTGTGATCAAAGATACCAAAAAAGATTTTTTCATCCAAGTATTAAGTCCCAATGGTGCAAACGAAAAAGAAGGAAAACTTTCTCTTCCTGTTCCTAAAAAAGATCCCAAAGAGTCGGCTAACTTCCTTGGATGTTTAGATGAGTCTTGTTTAGTATCTCTCGGGGGCCAAATTTATGAAGGAACCGAAAAAGCAAAACTGTATGCCTTGGGTAAAACAGACTCCATTCGTTCTGTGGTAAAAAACCCTGATTCCCTTCTTGTGAACACTGAAGAGACCACCTATCTTTGGAAAGGTGGATCTAAGTGGAAAGACAGTTTTAAAACCGAAGGTGATTTTTATTATCCAATGGATGGGCTTGTCGTGGAAGGGAAATCAAAAGAACTTCTCCTCATCAAAGGAAAAGAAAAAACATCGGTTCCTTGGAAAGGAGACCGCGATGGACTCCGCATCAGTACAATTACAGTCGATTAGTTAGAAAAGAAGAAGGATAACACCCGGTATCAAAATGATCACCGGGGAAAACGGTTTGGTCTTTTTTGAATGAAATTGGTTTTCTCGCGGATCAATTGGCTTTGGTACGTTTTAGGTAATAAATTCTTTTTCCTTCGTTTCGTTTCTCAGCTTCAAAAAAAGAAATGGGAAAACCCGGCCTTTCAAATTCATACTCTGCATCTTTCCAGATCAAATTGGGAAACTGACGTAAGAGGGAAATGGTTTTTCGAGCATAAGGACCATAGTCAGTTGCAAATAAAAGTTCTCCCCCTGGTTTTAAGAGGTCGCAGATTTGTTGTACCATATGAGGTAACATCAGTCTGTTTTTTCGATGTTTTTTCTTGGGCCATGGATCGGGAAAGTTGATGATGATTTGATCAAAAATTTCTTTCTCGAGAAGTTCATCAAAAAACCATTGGAAGTTAACGGTCATATAACGAATGTTTTCAAGACCGAACGTTTTTCTTTGTTTTTCGGTATGGATGATGCGGTTTACCTTTTTTTCCATGAGTAGGTAACCTGTTTGGTGGTTATTTTTTGCTAATTCGATAGCAACTTCACCCCAACCGGAGCCTAACTCTAAAACAAACTGTTTGGTATGAGTTGGGAAAGAATTTTTTAGGTCGATTTTTTTCCCACGTTCGTTAGGTTGCAGGAGATAGTCTGACTGATAGGGAGTTCGGATCGTAAACTTCCATAGTTTTTCTTGGATTTCTGGATTAACTAACAATTGAATTTCTTCCGATGATTTAATGTCAGGATTTTGAAAAGGAACTAGATGAAAATAACTCTTTTTGGTGTTCGAGGTTCCCTTCCCACACCAACAACAAAACAGGAACAACGAGAAAAAACTTTAAAAATTCTGCATTTGGCCAAGGAAGAATGGAAAAAAGACCCAAATGGGTTTTCGGAAGAAGAGTTTATCAACCAACTTCCCATCCCCCTTTCCCAAGACTTAGGTGGCAATACCACTTGTGTTCTCATCGAGGGAGAAGGTGGGGAACGAGTGATTTTAGATATGGGAACGGGTCTGAGAGTCCTTGGGAACCAAATGGCTTCGGAAGCCTTCAGTGGCAAAGAGATGGACCTTCATATTCTTGTTTCTCATACCCATTGGGATCATATCCAAGGTTGGCCATTTTTCAAACCTGGTTATTCACCTTCCGTGAACATTCATTTCTATTCCTGTATTCCCAATTTACAAGAACGATTGGAAAGACAACAACACCCAGAAAACTTTCCTGTTACCTTCCAACAAATGGCATCTAAAAAACATTTTCATTTATGGAAAGAATTCGAATCATACATGTTAGGCGGACTTAAAATCATTCCTTTTGGTTTACGTCACCCTGGATCTTGTACGGGTTACCGCATACGAGAGGGAAATAAAATATTTTTGTTTTGCACCGATGTGGAATACAGAGAAGAAGACAGAGAACATTTATTAAAAATGAAACCTCAGATTGCAGGGGCAGATCTCATCATCATTGATGCTCAGTATAGCACCTCAGAAGCCGAGAAAAAAATTGGTTGGGGTCATACTGCTGTGAGTAAAGCTGTGGAGTTTGCCGAAATGATGGAAATTCGTTCCGTCGTTTTAACGCATCATGAACCAGATCATTCTGATCATGAAGTGGTAAGGATCATTTTGGATGAAGCACGATTATTAAAACCTGGTGGGATGCAAGTACACATTGCCCATGAAGGACAAAAATTCATTTTATAGAATGATTGGATGATCCATTCAATCAATCCTCATTCGTTGATTAAATAATTGGAGTGGTATCCTTTTCCTTCTCCCGAATATTCGGGACAATCTACTTTGAGTTCGGCAAACCAATGGATTTGGTATGGTTTGGCAAAAAACAATTGGATAAAAAATCGTAAAAAAGAAGAGATGTTTTCTAAAGCACTCATGGTAGCGATGGGGCGAGTCCGTTTTACCACCAACTGACAAGTTCCTTCCTTAAAATATAGGATTTCTGTTTTGGGAATCGTATAACCAGATGTAGGTTCTTTTTCCCATTCCAATACTTCTACTTTTTCTACTGTTCCTTCTAATAATAAATGACCAGAAGGATTTAAAACTGCAACTCGACGAAAGAACTCTCCTGGAAAATTGGAATTCCCGAGAAAACCACCAGTGAAGATTCGATACCCATCTTTGGTTTGGGAACGAACAATTTCCCATTTTTTAGAATACTGATATACGGCCTCGTTGGTTAAGATATGTTCGAGTCCACCAACACCTTTTACTTCTTCCACCACATCTTTATCACGAATGGTGCCAGTCACTGTAGAATAGGAAAATGGAATATCGGCTTGGACAAACTTACCTTTTTCCATCAAAGGGAATTTGCCTTTGGAAATGGGAACACTTCCTCGGCGAGGTTTGTATTCTAATTTGATTTCCCGGTCTCCATAATTCATGTAAAACGAATACACTCCGTTTTTATATTCCATCCAGTTTTCACCACTTCGTTGGTAAAACTGTCCTTTTTTGAATTCATAATCTTCCGAATCAAATTCACGAGTGGAGTAAAAAACAGGTTGGTCTTTTGTTTTTAATAAAAGAGATATACCGTTGTTATGTGATCCTGGTCCAAAATTACTAACTAGGAAGGTGGCAAATAAATTGTATTTTTCATTACGGAAGGAAAAATTCCAAGCTTGGAGATAACCTTCTTCCGGGAAGTGTTGGGTTTTGAAATCTTGTGCGCTGAGTCCAAAACTAAATACGACACAGAGACAACCGAATAGTATGGATTTGGTGAAACAGGTTCTCCCTTGCACCGCCAAATCCTAAGCGAACCTAGAAAAAGAAGCAAGATTTTTCTTGGGGATTTCCTCTAAATAGACAAAAGAGTGGGAACCGAAATCTCAAACAAATCCCCAAGACAAACAAGTGAAAACACTGGGTGTTCCGTATTGCCAATACCTCGCAGTTTCTCCCTCTCTTCTGCAATGCCGTCAATGTGGATCCAGGTTTCCGTGTCTTCACTGGGTAATAGACGGCAAGCCACTTGGTATTCGAAACTTCCAATCTTTGCAAAAAAGATCTGCACCGTATTTGGGTCCGAGTCGGCAAAGAGGCGCCTAAATCCAAATTGTTTGGATTTGGTTTCCCCACGCATTTCGTAATAATGGTTCAAAATGCGGAGGATATGTAAAAATTCTTCCTTTTTGGTCACTAGTTCACGCCATTCAAGCTCTACATCGTTCATATTAGGGGAGGTCGTTCCAGCGAGCACTTGGTTCTCAAAAAAGGATTCTCACTTGAAAAATACTTTCCCCTATCCAGGATGAACGAAACAGACATGGTCACGGAGATCTTAGAAATATTTTGGAAAGAGAAACTTCGTTTTGCTCAATACTGTTTTGATGAATTGGCCAGTTTAGATGCCAAAACCTTCCCAGGAAAAGGGAAAACCGGAAAATCCCCCCAATGGGTTTTGCAACAAATGGTTTCCTATGATAAAACATTTCGTTTTTATTTACCCATCTCACTCAAACTCAGTAGTTTTTTCTTTTTCCATAGTTTCAAGGACCAAGAAATTGAAAAAGATTTGGAATCGATTCGGGACCGTTATACACCTCCGGCGTTCCCCGCGCATTTTTGGGAAATCCATATCTCAGAAGCAAAAGAATTAAAAATCAAAGCAACCGATCCTCTCGTAAGCGAATACTGTGAATCTTGGAAAGAGGTTTTACTCCAACTGGAGGAGAAACTTTCTCAAATTTCGGAAACAGACGCTTATAGAAAAAGATATACATCCCTCACTGGAATTCATACCATTTCAGGAGCGATCAATAATTCGACAGAGTTCTGTCATTACATTTGGAATCGTTATATGGAAAGTCCAAATTAAGTCTTATATATTTGAATTAAAATTGTATGAGTTTAGGAGAAATCAATGGGAAAAATTAAAGTAAAAACACCGTTAGTTGAGTTAGACGGCGATGAAATGACAAGAATCATCTGGAAAGAAATTAAGGATCGTTTCATCCACCCTTACTTAGATATTACATTAGAGTATTATGATCTCGGTGTTGAATATCGTGATAAAACGGATGACCAAGTGACTGTTGATTCTGCTAATGCGATCAAAAAACACGGTGTGGGTGTAAAATGTGCAACCATCACTCCCAACGCTGACCGAGTCAAAGAATACAATTTAAAACAAGAATGGAAATCACCTAACGGAACCATCCGTGCTATTCTTGATGGAACTGTTTTCCGTAAACCTATCATCATCAAAAACATTCCTGCGGCAGTCAATTCTTGGAAAAAACCAATTGCAATTGGTCGCCATGCATATGGTGACATCTATCGTGACGTAGAGATTCTTGTAGATGGTCCAGGAAAAGTAGAACTCGTTTATACAGATGCTTCAGGAAAAGAAAAACAAAGACTTCTCGTAAATGAATTTAAAGGTGCTGGTGTTGCACTTGCTATGCATAACTTAGATGAGTCGATCAAGTCTTTTGCAAAGGCATGTTTCACTTATGCATTATCTGAAAAAATCAGTATCTGGTTTGCAACGAAAGATACCATTTCTAAAAAATACCATGCTCGTTTCCGTGATATCTTTGATAACATGGCAAAAGAACAAGAAGCCGCTATGAAAGCAGCTGGTATCACTTACAGTTACTACCTCATTGATGATGCGGTTGCGCAAATCATGAAAAACGAAGGTGGACAACTTTGGGCTCTCATGAACTACGATGGTGACGTGATGAGTGATATGGTTGCTTCTGGTTTTGGATCTCTTGGTCTTATGACTTCTGTTCTTGTTTCTCCAGATGGAAAGTATGAATACGAAGCTGCTCACGGAACTGTGACTCGTCACTACCGTAAGTACCAAAAAGGGGAAACAACTTCTACAAACTCAGTAGCATCGATTTTTGCTTGGACAGGTGCTCTTGCAAAACGTGGGGAACTCGACGGGACTCCTGATGTAGTGAATTTTGCTCAAAAATTAGAAGAAGCGATCATCGAAACGATTGAAGGAGGAGATATGACAAAAGATCTACTTTCTCTTTCCACTGCTGCTAAAAAAACAGAATTGGATACGTTCCAATTTATGGACGCAGTACAAAAACGTTTGGATGCCAAACTCAAATAACATCTTCTTTTCACCCTGTCTTTTGGCAGGGTGATTTTCCTTTCTTTATTTTCTTGCCTTCTTTTCTTTTCTCTATCCAATAAACATTCCATGGAACCTATTCCCAAATCTTTACTCGATACGTTTATGGATTGGTATCTTGTGGAGATGCCAAAAATAGACTCTCCCGCTGTTTTATTTCATACTTATATTCAATACTTACAAACATTAGGCCTTCAGATCATGCGTGGGAATATGGGAACAAGGACATTACACCCACAAGTGGAAACATTGGCTTACCTTTGGGCGCCCAATCACCAAAAAGAAGTTTTTGATGTCCAAGTGAATTCCTTATTCCATTCCAGTAAGTTTTATGAGTTTCCAGATTCTTTTGTAAGGGTCACCAAATTTCGGTTAGGTTCCATTCAGTCGGCTCAATTTACAGCAAGTCCCATCCAATATGTATTAACTGCCAAAAAAACGTATTATTACCAATTCGTGGAAGGTGATACGGGACCATTCCCTTATCCCATTTTAGAAGAGTTAGCTCCATCTGGGGCAACTGGTTACTTGGCGGTGCCAGTGATCCAGAAAGGAAATAGTTATGCTTTTTTAAGTTTATTAACCAATAAACCATTTGGATTTGATAAAACAGAATTAGATTTTTTAACAAAATCTTTAAACTTAATCGCACTGAAGTGGTGGACTTTTATTCAATCCGAACTCACCGAATCCTTGTTAAGTATCTATTTAGGAAAACGGACAGGTTCCACAGTTTATTCGGGTAAAATTTATTTAGGTGAGTTGGACAATATCCAATCAGTGATTTGGTTTTCCGACATCAGGAATTATTCAGGGATCAGTGAAAAACTATCACCAACAGAAGTAATACAATTGTTAAATGACTATTTTGGAGTCGCTATCCCTCAAATTGAAGCCTATGGTGGAGAAGTTTTGAAACTTTTGGGAGATGGAATTCTTGCCGTGTTTCCATATCATGAAAAAAACAAACGAGTGATCGGAAAAAAGGTGCTTCTCGCTATACGTAAATTAGGTGAAGAACTTCATACATTAAATCAAAAGAGAGAATCCGAAGGTAAAATTTCGATTCATCACGGTGTAGGTCTTCATTCTGGTGAAATTTTATATGGTAATATTGGGTCTTTGGACCGTTTGGATTTTACAGTGATTGGAGAAGCAGTGAATCTCTCGAGTCGGATTGCTGGTATGTGTGGTGAACTAGGTAAGGCTGTGCTTGCTTCCGAAAGTTTAGCCAAACAAATTCCTGTTCGTTGGGAAGAATTAGGGGAACACAAACTCAAAGGAATCAGTGCTCCCAAAAAAATATTTGCGATTTCGGAAAAGAAAACGCAAAGTCGATTTCATTAAATATCAAAACAAATAGAACCTAAAGAAACTCTGAATCTTCCATCATTCGCATACCTAGTTTAGCATTGATTAGATGGATTTGTGTCTCCATCATCAGATTAGTTTGTCTCTGATTTTTTTAACGAACAATCACCCATTTGCCCCCGATCCGGCTGAGATATATCGGAATGGCAGCTCCTTTTTTCGAAGTGATCACTGGTTCTCCTTTTTGGTCTGCGACCTCCAAGATTTGATTTTTACAAAGTAACTTGAGTTTCCACTGTTTCGGATTCAATTTCCATGTAGACCCAATTGCCTTTGTCATTCCTTGTATGGATTTTAATTCGTCCGCTTCGTTATAGGGATAGTATCGCACTTCCGATGTGTCTTTCGCGCGATACTCAGTTGCTTTCAGAATTTGATTGGCATCTTTTGTGTTGAGAAGTTTTGTAAAATCTTTCAGAAACGGTAATACCGAGGTTTCTAATTCAGAATTCAGTGTGAGAGTTTCTGCCTCTTGCCACAATTGGCTTGGTGGGATGAATGCTGGCTCAAAGGAAATTTTTTGCCACTCACCTAACTTCGCCGAGTTGGTTTCGTCCCATTGGAAATGATGTAATAAAACTCCTTCATCTGGGAATTGACCTTTCTGTCCTAAAATCAATTTTACTTCTGCTTCTTTGGGAAAACTGGATTTGTTTTTTTTGGAGGATTTTCGTTCTGACAATCGAATATTGATTTCGTTGGTTCCTGGAATGATCCAATAATTGACATCGGCTTGCCCAGAAGAGTCTTCGTTTGAAAATCCATTGCGAACTGAGTATCCATTGACATCAATTTCCAAATTTACGGAATAGTTTTTATAAGTTATGATAAAGTAACCTTCCTTAGGTGAACCAGGCGGAACTGGTTTCACTTCCGAGAAAATTGGTAATAAGGGATAAAATGAAAAAAACAGTAACAGCAAAAATGGTTTCATTTGTATTTCTCCGAAGTTTGGGTAGGGAGAAGTCTATCGAAGGGAAATTCAATTGTCGATTGAAAAAATAAAGACAATGTGATTTTCAATGGAGAACAGGATTTGTGATTTGAGTTTACGGTAGAAATTTTTTTCCTTTTCGGTCAAAGAAAAAATTGGTTTGGCACTTGGTGCAATGGAACCTTCCATATTTTTCTGCGGGAATAGGTTGGTTGCAAGAAGGACAAAGGACGACTTTGTTTTGGAAGGTAGTCAACCGTAGGTTATGTTCTAACCTGTCCAAAAAATGGTTTTTTATTAAAATTTGGGCGATCACCACACCTGTTAGAAATGTAACCACTTGTCCAGCATAGGTGCTTTGGACATTGGAATGTAGTTCCACTAGATACAGATAGGTTTGGACCAAAATCCAAATACTCAAACTAATAAATATGGGTACGTCTCGAAAGGCAACTTTTTCAAAGACCATGGTACTTTTTACATTCGGGAAAAAAACAAAATACATTCCTAAGAATCCAGAAACAACTCCAGATGTACCAACAACAGGTGTGATCGAATTGATATGAAAGAGAAAATAAGTTAAGTTTGCAAGTACTCCAAAGAAGAAAAACAAAAAGAAAAAATTGAAGTGGCCTACAACATCTTCCACATTGTCGGCAAACATATACAGATAAATCGCATTGGTTGTCCACTCGACAAAAGATGTATTAAACAAGAAGGAAGCAATGAAACTGATTCCAAATTCCTTTTTTGGTGTGAAAGCATAAGAATCTATTTGATCAATGGATAATGTGCAAAGAGTGAGAAAAATCAAACATAATGAGATGATTGGGAATCGATATTTATGATTGGCTTTTTCAAATACAAACATTGGGGAAAAAGAACTCTTACACTAAAGTTACATCTACTAAAAAAAATGACAATCTCTTTCCTATTACCTTTGTTAGGTCAAAACTGAATTTTGTTAAAACCATAAATAAAAGAAAAAGGTAAGTCCGAGTAAAATTCCATACAACCATTCATCACGTTTGCGAAATAAGGAAACAAAAGATTGATTCGGTGATTTCTTTTGATAGGTCAATAAACAAGAAAATAGGAAAAACAGAAAGAATCCAAGGATTGCGAGTATCAGTTTCCCATTTGGAAATTGAACTCGAAAAAAAATCAAAAGAAAAAAGAGAAGAGTAAAAATGGTAAACCCGTTTCTGTTCCGGATCCAAATTTGATTTTGGGAACTAAAAAACGGGGATTTTGTTTGTGTGGGGATGACATCTTTGTCCCCATTTGTTTTCTTTCGATTTTCTAAGAATGTTGTTCCAAGTAATATAAAAAGTGCAAAATGGAAGATGAGAAATACACGGTGTAAAAAATTCAATTCTTCGCCAAATGTCAGTTTGATGAAATTGGGGGCAAACTCTGAATATAAATAGGGACTAACAAGAGAAACGATGGGTGTTAGAAGAATGGTTCCACAAATCATCCTTGTACTCACTTTTCTGTTGAAAATGCCTAACAGAAAGACAACTAGAAGTGCGGGTGTAAAATGGGAACTTTGATTTGATAACTCGATAAAGAAGTTTTTTTTGGAATTGGGGTCGATGAGTAGAATGGCAAAACCAGTGACCAAAATGGAAAAAAACAAAAGAAAGATTCTCCCCGATTTCATTTCATTTTGATCAGAAAGAGTTTTACCTTTCTTCTCAATAAACGGTTTATAAAAATCAATTGTAAATAAGGTCGCAGCAGAGTGTAACATGGAATCAATACTTGAGAAAATGGCACCGAGTAGACCCGCAAGGATGACACCTATGAGTCCATATCCTACTGGCACAACTAACACAACTAATTTGGAAAAGGCTTCATCGGGTGCAATATTTGCTGTTTCTCCGAGGGAAGACCAAATTTGATAGGCAGCGACTCCCGTTAAGATGGAGAAAAAAGGAACTGTGAGTTTCAAAAGTCCTCCCACCAAAATTCCAAATCTTGCTTCTCTTAATGATTTTCCACCTAATGTTCGTTGTACTACATATTGGTTTGTGTTCCAATAAAAGGTATGAAGTAAAAATAATCCACTAAGAGCACCCGTCCAGGGAAGAGTTGGATGGTTTGGTGGTAAATATAAATTCATTTTGCTCAGTCCTTCGATTCTTGTTTCTTCTTTTGATAGGAGTTCCAAAAGACCACCCACTTCTGGTCTAGTAATGGATAAGTATGCTAGGACAATCCCAGATGCTAAAATCAAAAACGTTTGGATCACATCGGTATATACAACGGATTTTAATCCACCAAACCATGTGTAGATGGTAGAAGTAAAGGCAATCCAAATCACTAGTTCCGTATAAGTGATATTGAATCCAAGGTTTTTTATAAAAGGTAAAAAACTGCGAGCTCCAATGTACAAAGCTCCTGTCAGTTGGATGGTGATGAGGATGAGAGAGATTGCAGAATAAATCCTTCCTGTTTCTTTTCCAAATTTTTCCTGTAAAAATTGAGAGAGAGTAAAAAACTTTTTTCTTCGAAAGAGAGGTAAAAATACAAAGGCCAAAAGTACGATCGCAGGGATGGATCCAAATTCATAATGGCTTTGAGCAAATCCAACGGAAAATCCTATACCGAGCATCCCTACTAAATGGTTGGCAGAAATATTTGTGCCAAAGAGCGATCCTGCTATACCCCACCAGGGAAGGCTACGTCCCCCTAAAAAATAGTCCTTAGAAGAAGATTCTTTTCTACCGGCATACATACCGATTCCGAGGACGAGTAGGAAAGTGAACCCAAAGAATAGGATATCAATCGTAGTGATCATGAATAGAGGGAATGGAATCGTCAGACTAGATTTTTTCTAAAAATAAAGCAAGCGATAGATTTTTTGAAATCCCTCTTGTCGTTTCTTGGTATCTCCGTTTCCATTGGCAACAATGAATCCGATCCCCCCTGCACCCGCCATTCGATCCGAAGACCGCTCTGTAGAAGTTGCCTGGTTTTGTGACCTATGTAATGGAGATTATGAATTTTTAGGTGTTCCTGATGGAAACTTACGTTCTAGTTTTGAACATTGTGCTGATATCATTCGCACGGCAGATGAGTTGGGATACCAAAATATTCTTTTGCCTTCTTCCTACCAAACAGGACAGGATACTTTAACATTCGCAGCAGCTGCTTCCCAGTTTACAAAACAAATCTCTCTTCTAACAGCGATTCGGTGTGGAGAAATCCATCCTCCCATGCTTGCAAGAACGTTATCTACCTTGGATCATATGTTAAAGGGTAGGCTCAATATCAATATCATTTCATCTGATTTACCAGGAACCGTGAAGGATTCCAAAACAAGATACGAAATTTCTAAAGAAGTGATCCAAATCTTACAACAAGGATGGACAAGAGATCATATCAAGTTTGAAGGGAAACACTATCAATTTGATTTAACGGCAGATCCTGTAAAATCCTACCAAACCAATGGTGGTCCATTATTATACTTCGGAGGGATCTCACCTGATGCAAGGGCTTTGTGTGCAGAGTTTTGTGATGTGTTTTTGATGTGGCCTGAAACAGAAGAAAGACTCGCTGACACGATGAAAGACTTAAGTTTACGAGCGAAAAGTTTTGGAAGAAAAATTGATTTTGGTTTACGAATCCATTTGATTGTTAGGGATACTGAATCGGAGGCAAAAGACGCCGCAAAACGTTTGTTATCAAAACTCAACATGGAAAAAGCCAATGACCTCAAACATAGAGCACTTGATTCCAACTCTGCTGGCGTTTTACGTCAAGATGAGCTGCGCAAATCAGCTGATGCTGATTTATTCATTGAACCTATGATCTGGTCAGGGATTGGACTTGCAAGGTCTGGTTGTGGATCTGCGATTGTTGGCACACCAGAACAAGTATACGAAAAAATCCAAAGATACATCCAGATGGGGATTCGAGCTTTTATTTTTTCAGGTTATCCTCTGATCGAAGAATCCAAACTATTTGCAAATAAAGTTTTACCCCAATTAAAAACGGTAAATTTTGCAGAGGCACAAGGAAGAAAACCAAAAGGAATTCCCGTTACACCTCTCACCACAGGAGAAAGAAAATAATGGTTCCACAAATTAATTTTCCCAAACACAATTTATCCATTTCTCGATTGGTTTATGGAATATGGCGATTGCATGAAGACAAACTAGGGTTTGGTGAAGATCGTATCTATGAAAAGATCAATTTTTGTTTAGGACTTGGGATCGATACTTTTGATCATGCTGACATTTACGGTGACTTTGAAAACGAAGAACGATTTGGAAACGTATTAAAAAAATATCCAGATCTAAAACAGAAAATCAAAATCATTACAAAATGTGGTATTCAGGTTCCAGGTGCAAAATTTCCAACAAAACATTATAATACTTCGAAAGAACATATACGATATTCAGTGGAACGTTCTTTGCGGAAACTGCAAGTTGAATGTTTGGATGTAGTGCTCATCCATAGACCGGATCCACTGATGGATCCATCTGAGATGGCAGAGGTATTTGAATCCTTGATCCAAGAGGGAAAGGTGAAACATTTTGGCGTTTCCAATTTTACAACTTCCCAGTTCCAAATGGTTCAATCTAAGTACAATCGTCCACTTTTCACAAATCAAGTAGAGTTTCATTTGTTTTGCACGGAACCTATGTTTGATGGAACCTTTGACCAAATGATGGAAGTAGGAATTCATCCTATGATCTGGTCACCAACTGCTGGAGGAAAACTGTTTACACCCAAAACAGATCTAGAGTCCAAAACTCTAACAAAATTACAAGAAATTGCTAAAAAGTATGGAGCGAGTGTGGATCAAATTCTTTATTCTTGGTTTCTGAATCACCCTGCTGGACTTGTTCCCATTTTGGGAACCAATGATTCCAAGCGAATTGAGTCGGCAGCAAACTGTTTTTCTTTTCCTCTCACAAGAGTTGATTGGTTTTCTATCCTAGAAGTGGCAAGGGGTAGGGAAGTGGCATGAGGGAGTGGATTAGGCATACAGAAATGATTGGAAAAGACTTAGGATGAAGGAAATCAGATACATACAAACATTAGAAGACTTAACTTCATTTTCATTACACCATCACAATCGATTTGGTAGTATGTATCAGAAATATTACCCTGAGATTTTTTTATCCATCACATCAACCATATCCGCTGTGATGTTTTTTAATTCGTATCCTGAAGAAATTAACTATTTGGCAATCGTATATTTGTTTCTTAACATCTTATATTATGTTTATCTCCGATTGACACGCAAAAGGAAACTGATTAATCATTTTAAGAAATTTTATACGGAAGGAAGGGAATTTAAGGAATCGGAACTTACGATTCGATTTGAAGATACATACATTTTGACAGTGACTGAAAATGTAGAGTCAAAAATTCCCTATGAAAAATTGACTCGAATTTCAAAGGGAAATGAAGCCCTTTATATCTATCTCTCGAACACACAAGCTTTGGTTTTACCCAGACGGGTTTTTCATTCCCCTTCCGAGCGTCAGGCGAACATCGACTTTCTATTACAGAAGAATGAAAATTTAAGTACTGCTAATTAATCATCAAAATGTTTCTATCGATTGAATTTAGGTTGACTTTATTCAATCGATAACTAATTGTTTATATAACCAAATAGATATGCAAACTCTGGATGCTACATTTTCCGCACTCGCCGACCCCACAAGAAGGGCCATTTTAATGCACCTGGCAAAAAAAGACCTAACGGTGATGGAGCTGACAAAACCATTTCGGATGAGCCAACCTGCGATTTCCAAACACTTGAAGATATTGGAGGAAGCGGGTCTCATTATCGCGACCAAACGGGCGCAGGAACGTCCTCGTCGGTTGCAAACCGCACCTTTGAAAGAGGCAGTTGATTGGATGGAAAAATACCGCCAAATGTGGGAGAAACGTTACCAGACTTTGGATGGTTTACTGGAAGAATTACAAAAAATGCAACCCAAACGAGTGAGGAAAAAATGAATCCAAATCAAAATGAAGTGAAGTTGGTTCGAAGAAGTGACACGGAAGTTGTGTTTACCAGATATTTTGATGCACCTAGAGAATTAGTGTTTGATTGCCACACCAAACCAGAGTTAATGCGTCGTTGGCTGATCGGCCCAGAAGGAATGGTTCTCGATACTTGTGAACAAGACTTACGAGTTGGTGGGAAATACCTCTATCTGTATGCAGATGAGAAGGGAAACAAATCAGGTGTGTATGGAACCTTTCGTGAAGTGATCGTTCCAGAGAAACTCTCCAATACAGAAAATTACATTCTGGATATGGCCTCATTCGATGCAAATGCACCGGAAGATCCAAATGCCACGTTTGAATCCCGCACGTTTCAAACAGAAGGGAAACGAACTTTAATGACCCATCTTTGTCGATATGCATCACCTGATATTTGTAAGATGATGGTGGAATCTGGGGCAGCCGATGGAATGGCCGAATGTTATTTGGAACTTGACCGATTGCTTGGTGAAATGGGTTAACTTGCAAATTGATCTGAAAAAAATAAACAAGGTGATTTGATTCCTCTGTTTGGATTTTAGAGAAAGCCTCAGTGACTGTTGTTTTGGAAAATCGATTTGTTATGCATTATGGAATCACTAAAAATGTATAAGGTAATTTTACTTTCTATACTAGTTTTTAACGTTTCGATATTGACAGACAAAAATACAATCAATACAAATTCTCTCTTTCGGATTAGCGGCGACAACGTCCCATTGAGAGAAAAATCGGAGATTACCTCTACAATCGTTACAAATCTGGGAAAAGGAACAATAATCGAAATTGTATACCCTCCCAGCTTTAGAAAACAATCGGTACAAATCAATCAAAATGAAATTGAAGGCGAGTTGGTATATGTGAGAACTACAGATAATCTGTATGGTTACGTCTTTAATCGTGATATAGGATTTGATTTTAATTCAAAAGTATCTCCTGGTTTCATCGTAAGACCAAAAGAAAAGAATGTATTTGAACTAATCGGTATTTCGCAAAACAATTTAATTCAAAATTCATCATGGTATTTTAATGAAAATGCTCTAAAGCTTGCGAATATTCAACAAACAAAAATTAGTTTTCTGAGATTCAATGGTGAAAAGAGGAATGAATTGTCGAGGTTACAATTCTACAAAGACGAAAATGAATGCGATTATATCATCATTTGCCTTACTGGAAAATTGTTATCAGATAAAAAAACTGATTTTGTATTAGGATTCAGTGAATCAACAAATCTTGTATTTAGCCCTGTGATTCTAAATACGAAAATCAAATCCAATTTCAAGAAAGAGATCATAAAAAATACAGAGACACAATTAAATCGCAATTTTAAATTAGAAGATGATAAGAAATGGAAACACTATGAATTTAAAGCTCAAGCAGGAAGAAAAAAATATTTAATTTCCGAGTTCAATTCTTCATCTGTCCGATTATCAGACTCTGATTTACATATTTACAGAATAGATTTAGTAGAAGATCAACATTTGAAAAATTTGAATTTTTATAGTGTAACAGGAAATAAAAGTAATACATTTAAAACGATCGCTATTACTGACATTAACGGTGACGGATTTCCAGAAATTTGGATGGAAATAGAAGGATATGAATGGTGGTATTTTGCAACTGTAATCCTAGTGGATGATTTAATTCTATCTGTATACTCAGGCGGAGGTGGTGGTTCCTAAAAGTTTTTTGATAGATAGGGTAATATCGATCACTCTAGCACTGTCACCAATTCTTTCGATTGGAACATATCAACAGGGGAGATAACTGGTTCTCCATACGGGATATTGTTTCCATATCTTTTTTTCATGAGAGATTGAACCTGTTTAGAACTTAATTCAAAATCTTTTAACGTTTTTAACTCTCCCAGTTTGATACCAGTATACTTCTCATATAGTTTCCATACTAGCTCCGTACAATAAATCCGATCATCTGACCACTCAAAATATAGATCATAATGTCTACCAACAAAGGATTTACCATATTCTTTCATTTTTTGAATGGTCTCTTGTGTCAGTATTGAGTTTGCATTAAGGATACGTTTGATCACATAATGTTGGTTTGTCCCTCTTTGAATGAATTTTTGCAGGTCAGTGATTTTGACAGGTTCAATGGCTTCTAATACTTTAAAAGTATTTCCATCTTTGAAAATGATTCCTACGTGAGTGTACCTTGATTTCGTTGCCAATTTGATGGCAGTGGCTTGCTCTGATTTGGATTCATGAAAGATAATATCACCTTCTTGCAATTTGGATGGATCGATTGATTTTCCTGAAATAGGGAAAGTTGCTATGTATACGAGTATAATCAATAAAATTTTTGATTTCATAAATTTGAAGTCCTGTAACTTGAATGAATTGTAAAGATCGCTAAAAACTGGTTTCAGAATCAAATATACATTCATTCAAATTTCATTTGAAACTATCTTTGGGATCAAATCATAAAGAGGAAAATTCGGAAAGAGAAACTCTAAAATTCAATCGAAGTTTGATTCTTTTTAGTGTTTCGTCTTAAGGTGTCCCTTTTCAACCTACCATGGTATTTCTTTTTTGTCCCGAAAGAATTTCCCTGTGGGGCCACCATCAGGTAGGGTTGCTGCCCAAACAATGGTTTCGGCTCCTTTTTCCACAGGTCTTGTGGCATTGGCACCACCCATATCTGTTTTCACCCAACCAGGACATACGGAATTGATTTTGATGTTTTTTCCGACTGCTTCGCTACTCGCTAGATTGGTGAGTGCATTGATAGCAGTTTTGGAAATCCGATACGCTGGATAGCCACCACCCATATCAGAAAGTTGCCCCATCCCAGAGCTAACATTGACAATACGACCATATTCATTTTGGATCATCATTGGTAAAAAAACTTGGATCAACCGAAATGGTCCAAATAGGTTCACCAGTAAAGTGCGGTGTAAATCATCCGAACTTGTTTCAAAAAAAGAACCTGGGTCTGTGAAAATTCCCGCATTGTTGACCAAGATATCCAGACGACCAAAACTCCCTGTGATGATATCGGAAGCTTCGTTGATACTTTGTTCTTTGGAAACATCAAGAGAAATGATTTCTCCTTTGCCGAGGGAATTTATTTGTTTTAAGGTATCTTCCGCGTCGGCAACATTCCTGGATGCGATCAAAACATAAATTCCTTGTTTTGCTAAGTCAATGGAAACTTGTTTCCCAATCCCTCTGTTAGCACCTGTCACAAGTGCGATTTTTTCTTTCTTTTGGTTCATGGGAAACTCCTTCGAAACTAGTTTCGATTTTTGTTTTGTGATTTAGAAGTACACTAAAACTATTTTGCTTTGGAAAGTTCTTTTAACCAAACATCAATTTGGGCTTCGATAAATACTTTATCGGTAATCACCCATTTGGACATCAGAACATGCATTCCATTTTCCACTGCGACTTTTTTGTTGAGTGGATTTGGTGTTTTTTCTAATCCAAAATTGGCATAACCTTCTAACATTTTCGGAACACTTGCAGTTGGATCTTGTTCCTTTTCATTTTTGTAATAGTACAAAAGTAAAGCAGGTGAGGTCACTTTGCGATAAACATCAGGAACCGCAGCATAGTTTTTGAGATCGTTTACTCCCACAAGTGCAGCAAAGTATTGTTCGGGATACCAATAGTTGTTTCGTTCCGGAAGCACTTTCGGGTTGTTATGTGAAGAAGCTCTTACTTTTCCTTTGAGTAAATGGATGAAACTCAGTCCACCTGGGTAATTGAGAATATTCAAACTTCCATCAACCGGTGCGTAAAAGGGATTGGCAAGTACCAGTCCATCCACTTCCTCTGGGTATTCGGAGGCAAGCCATGTAGCAAGGAGTCCTCCCATAGAACTACCAAACACAATCACTTTGTCTCCTTGGGATTGCATCATATACAATGCTTCACGGGATGCATCGAGATAGTTGTTAAAACTTTGGTCTCTTTGGTCTTCTTTGTTGGTTCCATGACCTGGAAGCCTGAGTAAGTAGGTATTGGCTTTGTATTTTTTTGCCAATTTTTCCATCACTTCTTCCCCTTCTGCACGAGACGCACCAAAACCATGGATGTATAAAAATGCGAGAGGCGTTTTTTTCCCAAAACTGATATAACGTTCTTCGTTACCAGGTCTGTGGTTTTTACGTTTGCTTTCTTGTAACTTCTCTTGGAAGTACACTTCAAAGTTCGCATAACTGAGGTTTGCTTTCGGTTGGTAGTTAGGTCTTCCTGCACAGGAAACAAGGACAAAGGTTACGGTGAAAAGGAAAACAGAACTGATCTGTTTCAGGTTGTGGAATAAAGAACACGATTTAGCCATACAAATGGAAAATTTTACAGTGTTTTTGCTTTCTTGTAAAGAGAGAAAAACCCTTGGCACAGGAAGGGTCGTACGAAAAAAGGTAGTAAATACCCCATTCTTAGAAGGAACATCCCGGAATGTATAGCCAATTCACAGAGCAACAACTTGAAATCAGAGATTTAGTTCGTAACTTCGTCAAAAAAGAAATCCCGCATGAAGTAGCCTTGCACTGGGATGAAAAAAACCAACACCCAACTGAACTCATCAACAAAATGCGTTCCGAACTTGGAATCAACGGACTAGTGATTCCAGAAGAATACGGTGGATGGGGACTTGGAGCAATTGAGCAGTGTTTAGCCATCGAGGAATTGTCTCGTGGATGCCTTGGAATCGCTCTAGGATTTGCTTACACTGGTCTTGGAATCCTTCCTATCCTAAAAGGTGCCACGCACGAACAAAAATTGAAATGGCTCCCTGAAATTGCGGACGGTAAATTCGGAGTTTCTTTCTGTTTGTCTGAGCCAGGTGCTGGTTCTGACGTTCCTGGTATGACCACTCGCGCTGAGAAAAAAGGCGACAAATGGATCATCAACGGTGCAAAACAATGGATCACTGGTGCATCTGATGCCCAAGCCTTTACCGTATTTGCTTATACTGATAAAAACCGAGGAACTCGTGGAGTTTCTTGTTTCTACGTGCCACGTAGTGCAAAAGGTCTTACTGTAGGTAAAAAAGAAGATAAACTCGGAATTAGAGCATCTTCCACTCACCAAGTGATTTTCGAAGATTGTGAAGTAGGTGAAGACGCACTCGTAGGAAAAGAAAACCTAGGTTTCGTTTACGCTCTCCAAACTTTGAATGCTTCTCGTCCATTCGTAGCAGTAATGGGTGTGGGTGTAGCGCAAGCAGCACTTGACCACGCAGCTCGTTACGCTCGTGAGAGAGAACAGTTCGGTGTTAAAATCGGAACTTTCCAAGCAGTGCAACACATGTTAGCTGACATGTCTATCAAAGTAGAAACTGCAAGAGAAATCACTTACAAAGCAGCTCGTCTTTCTGATGCAAACGATCCTAACCTTCCAAAATACTCTGCGATTGCAAAAGCATACGCTTCTGAGTGTGCTGTTCAGTGTGCTACTGATGCAGTTCAAATTTTTGGTGGATACGGATACACGAAAGAGTATCCTGTTGAGAAGTTAATGAGAGATTCAAAAATCCTCACGATTTTCGAAGGAACGACACAAATCCAAAAGAACGAAATTGCCGCTTACGTAATCAAAGAAGCAGCTTCGAAAAAAGACTAAGAGTTTCCAAAAGAAAGTCTGTCGAAAGGAAAGCCTCCAGGAATGGGGGCTTTTTTTTTGGGGTGGTACACGATGGATGTTGGTATCCCCACCCTGAATTGGGTGGGGTGTGACCACCCGCCACCCAATGACTTCCCTTTACACCCTGAAAGAATTTTCTGCCACCTAAAAATAGAATTTGCAAAATTCTTTTGAAAAGAGTTCATCTTTTGGCATTCATGAATCAAAATTTCCAAATCCGATGGGTCACCACTCTCGATTCTCCTTCCCAAATTTGTTTGGACCAACTTTGGTTGGAAATCCAAAACCGTTATGGTTTCCAAGCCCCGAACTCGATGGACTTCCAAGATTTTTTACCTCCTAAGGGTAAGTTTTTTCTAGCAGAATCAAAAGAGACAAAAGAAGCAATGGGATCTGCCGCCTATTCCAAGTTTGACGAAACGAAATGTGAACTCGATGCCGTGTATGTGTTCCCTCAGTTTAGAAAATCAAAAATCGCAACCTCTCTGTTAGTTGAACTAGAAAAAAATGCAATGTTAGTTGGTTACAAATCCATGATCCTAAGGGCAGGGGCACCCCAACCCGAAGCACTAAAACTTTACCAAAACTTTGGATTTCGAGAAATTCCAACGTTTGGCAAATGGGTCTCTGATCCAACGGCCATCTGTTTTGAAAAAACAATCTCTGGCTCTTGAGCATTCGATACGGCTGCCCGGGCGGGCTCTTCCGGGGTGCGCGTTCGCTCCCGTCCCTCGTTCGGTTTCCTCTCTCGGGACCAGGCCCTACAGATCCCTGGCAGTGTGAATGGTTACCTATGAACATTTTTTCCTAAATCCTGTTTCGTTTTTCGAATTAGTGAAAAAAAAGGCTGACTGGGAAGTCCCTATCTGAGAGAGTCTAAGTCCCAATCTGATTAGGTACAGACATTGAATCCTTCCTCGAAAGAACCAAATCCTGTCATTTTACATAAAGAGGCAAACTACCTACGCATCCTTCGTGAAATGGAATCACTGGGAAAATTAGGTCATTGGGAAGTAAATCTTGCAACTCATACGATCCATTGGTCAGAAGGTGTATTTGCCATTTTAGAAATGGAACCGAGTGATATGCCCGTATCACTTGAGTTAGGTTATCATTCGGTTCACCCTCTCGACAGAGAGAAAGCCAAACAACATATGGAAGAGGTTTTGGCAAAAGGAATTCCTTATGATTTGGAATGCCGTCTCGTTACTTCCAAAGGAGAAATCAAATACATCCATAGCCAAGCGGATGTGATCCGGGATGATTCTGGAGATCCCATTCAATTGGTGGGAATTTTTCAAGACATTACTGAAAAAACACAATCCATCAATCATCTCAAACAACAAGAAATTAGATTGAGCTCCATTTTACAATCAGAGCCAGAATGTGTAAAGGTTGTCTCTCCTGACGGAATTCTCATCGAGATGAATCCTGCAGGACTCAGTATGATCGAAGCGGATTCTGCGGAAGAGGCCATCGGTAAAAAAGTAGAATCTCTCATTGAACCTTCGGATCTCAAATTTTATCAAACTATTCATGAAAATGCGCTGAAAGGAATTAAGTCAAGTGCCAGATTCCGAATCATTGGTTTGAAAGGCACTCATCGTTGGATGGAAAGTACATCGGTTCCTCTTACTGACCAAACAGGAAAGATTGTATCCGTATTAAGTTTAACCCGAGATATTTCTGAAAAAGTAATCAACGAAGAAAAATTGATTCGCATCAAAAGAAACCAAGAAGCATTGATTAATGGAACTTCGGATTTGATTTGGTCAATTGATACTAATTTTTGTTTGGTGGCAGCAAATCAATCTTTTTTAGATGTTCTCACTTTTTTGCAACAAGTCCCTGCAAAAGAAGGTGACAATGTCCTCGTCAAAACAGCAGGAGAAGAGTTTTATTTTAAGTGGAAAGACTATTATGAAAGAGGACTTTCTGGTGAATCTTTCACAAGTTATGAAAATTTTATTAGTCCAATCACACATGAGGAAGAACATCGAGAGGTTTATTTTAATCCAATTCGCAATGTAGATGAAAAAGTGACGGGGCTTGCTTGTTTTTCAAAAGATATTTCTAGTCTCATGAAAAAAAGTAAGGAACTTGTCTTAAACGAAAAACGATTTCGAGCACTTGTAGAAAATGGAACTGATGTCATCATGATTTTAAGTCCAAGAGGCCAAGGGAAATATGTTTCTCCTTCCATCACAAAGGTGATGGGTTATACAGAAACAGAAGCCTTGGCTTTGAATTTATTTGATGTGATCCATCCCGAAGATACACCAAAACTAAAAAAAAGATTATATGAAGTATTGGCACTCCCTCTAGGTGCATCCTTACAAAGCCAAACCTTTCGTGCCAAACACAAAGATGGATCATGGCGAATTGTTGAGTCTACTTTGACCAATATGTTATCCGATGAAACCATCGGTGGGATTGTAGACAATTTTCACGATGTGACAGACCGCGAAACACAAATGGAAGCCATCCAAATCCAAAACCAAAAATTAAGAAACATTGCTTGGACCCAGTCACATGTGGTTAGGAGTCCCTTAGCGCGAATTATGGGGATCATTGAACTCATCCGCACTCGAAGTTTGACCAAGGAAGAAGAAGAAAAAAGTTTAGGGTTTCTATTGGAATCGGCCAATGAGTTGGATGATGTGATTGCGGACATTGTGAAAAAGTCCCAAGAGGTCATCCCTTCCTAAATTTAATCCAAATCAAAAGGATTTTCACTTGCCACAATTTTTGTTTCGGTTCTAATTCTGGAACCATGGTTCTATCTACTTTCCTTTCCGACTTATTTCTTTCCTTAGTGTCCCTCTTTGTGGCATTTCAGTTTGTTGGTAAATCTGCCATTCCGTCTCGTTCCGCTTTCTATGGGTTTGCCATCATTGGGATTTCTGCAGGGCTTGGTGCGATTCACTTTTTAGGGATCAATACACTGGATCCAATTTACAAATTTTTTGTCGGTCTTTCTGGATGTGTGGGAGTTCCCTTACTCGGACTTGCGTTCTTTCATTTTTCCTTTCGTTTGGTCTCGGAAAAAACGTTTTACCTTTTGATTGCAATTTTGTTTGTCCTCTATTTGGTTTTTGGGTATTTGCATCCACTCCCAATTTATTCGACTGTGGTCGGTGGAATTGCTATGTTCATTGTACTCATCAGCTCCATCATCCGTTTCCCAAAACGAGGGAATGCTGCGATCATGGGAATTGTCGGTGCAGTTCTTTTCATCCTAGCAGGACTTGTCATCGGTACAAAAGGATCGAGTGGTCCATTTCTGAACGTTGATATCTTTCATGTCTTACTTGCGATTGCAAATTATTGCCTTGGACAAGGAATTCGAAAATTAAGCTAGAACTTTAATCAGGGATTCGATATCATAACTCTGAAACGATATGGCAACATCTCCTTCAGAGTCTACCTTAAAAAAAATACTTAAAATACAAACTGAATTAACTTCTGCTAGTCCAGAGGTTCCCTTATTATTAGACCTCATCACCATTCGATCGAAAGAATTAGTCGGAGGGGATGGAGCTGTTTTTGAATTGGTGGAAGGAGAGGATTTGGTATATCGAGCAGCAAATGGTAGTGCTGCGAACCAAATCGGCTTACGTCTGAAAGTAAGCGGTAGTTTTTCTGGACTGAGTTTACAATCAAAAGAAATCTTATATTGTGTTGATTCAGAAGAAGACAATCGAGTGAATCGTGAAGCATGCCGTACAGTTGGCCTTCGTTCTATGATTGTCGTTCCATTGTATTTCGACAAAGAAGTGTTAGGTGTTTTGAAGGTTTTAAGTTTAAAACCAGCAGGATTTACAGACAGTGATATCTCCGCGATGCATATGTTGTCTGGAACCATGGCCGCTATTTTACACAATGCATATCGATGGGCAGAAAGAGAAAAACGACTACAATCGATGTCCTATTTGGCAAGTCATGATTCCTTAACGGGAATTTACAATCGATCTGCGTTTTATGATTATCTCAGGAGAGGGATCGCTAGATTAGAATCAAATTCCATTTCTCTCACTGTTGTTATGTTTGATCTGGATGGATTAAAACTTGTGAACGATTCTTATGGGCATGCCGCAGGCGATTTTTATATTTCCCAGTTTGCCAAACGGCTTTCTAATTTAATCCAAGATCATGACGTATTAGCAAGATTAGGTGGTGATGAATTTGGTCTCATTTTGATGAATCCAGAACCAAAGGAATCGGTAACTTCCTTTTTGACAAGCATCGCAAAACTAGTAGAAGGTGAAGTTCAATTCGAATCCCAACCATTAATTATCAAAGCTAGTTATGGGATCGCCCATTATCCGGAAGATGGAAATGATTTGGATTCACTTGTTGCCAAAGCCGACGAACGAATGTATGCAAACAAAAGGGAAAGAAAAAAGAACCAAGAATAACTAAGTTCAGAAAAGCGGGTTGCTATCGGATTTGATTCGATGGTAATCTCCTACGAATTCAAAACTCCTTCCTTTCTCACCAATCTTCCTCTAAGATTTACTCTTCTCCTTTCCATCTAATAACAAACGATGAACGAAAACCCAGTTTTATTTTCCTCTTTTGGTTTGCCTAATGGCGTGACCCTTCCGAATCGCTTAGTCAAAGCAGCGATGGAAGAAAACTTAGCAAACGATGAATTGTTACCAGATTCTGCGCTTTGGAATTTGTATGAGTCTTGGGCGAAGGGAGGAGTGGGCACTATGATCACAGGGAATGTTATGGTGGATCATCGTTCCATGACAGGGCCTGGTGGTGTCGTATTAGAACACGGAACAAAATTAGATGCATTTCAGAAATGGTCATCAATCGCAAAATCAAATGGGGGCAAAATCCTCATGCAAATCAATCATCCAGGAAGGCTGATCTTAGCTAAGTTAGGTGGGAATGTTTGGGCGCCATCTGCAGTTCCTGTGGATCTTGGAAATCTTTCAAAACTTTTAGGAAAACCAAAAGCAATGGAGGAATCTGAAATTTTAGAAACGATCCAAAGGTTTGCAAACACGGCAAAACTAGCAGAAGAATCAGGATTTGATGGAGTTCAAATCCACGCGGCTCATGGGTATTTGATTAGCCAATTTCTTTCTCCACTTGTGAACCAAAGGAAAGATCGTTGGGGAGGGAGTTTAGAGAATCGATCCCAGTTTTTAATCGAAGTGATAAAATCTGTTCGGAAAGTATTGCATTCTGAATTTATCGTTTCAGTTAAAATCAATTCAAGTGACTTCCAAAAGGGAGGATTTCAATTTGAAGATGCCATTACTGTTATTAAAAGTATACAAAAGTTAGGTGTTGATTTTGTTGAAATCTCTTGTTGGAATCGCCACCGCACTTGCACTCCAACCAAATCTCCCCAATGATTGGAAAGAAAATCGTGAAACCATTGTAAAACTACCCATTCCCCATTGGAAATCCAAAACACTTGTTGGTCTTGCTACGATGGCAATGGTTCGTTACCAATTGAATCGACTTGCAAAAAGGAAAGCCCCAACGGTTAAAATTTTTCCTATCTTTCGTTTGTTAGCCGATCAATTGCGTTTGGCTCGGTTAACAAAACGATATCGAAAATGGATGGAGAAATCGAGTCATAGATAAATTCACTTTTAGGAAACATACTGGAATGAGATCATGAATGGAAAGGTAGGATTCCATTCCACCTACCTTGGGGTCCCAAAATTCAAATCATTTTTTTTTATAATATGAATCTCGAAACTTCAGTGCCACTTTTACAAGTAAAATAAGAGCAGGGACTTCGATGAGAGGTCCAATTACCCCGACAAAGGCGGCACCACTACTAATTCCAAAGACACCTATGGCCACGGCAATGACTAACTCAAAGTTATTACCCGTAGCGGTAAAACTTACTGCTGCATTCTTGGAATAGTCCACTCCCAATTGGAAACCAATCCACAAACTTAGAAAAAACATAATGATAAAATAGAGTAAAAGAGGCATTGCCACTCGAATCACATCATCCGTGAGTTCTAAAATCATCTCACCTTTCAAACTAAACATGACTATAATTGTAAACAATAATGCAATTAAGGTAATCGGTGAAATTTTCGGTAGGAATTTTGTTTCATAGTATTCCTTTGCTTCTAATTTTTCAAACCCGTATCGCAAAAAAAATCCAATCAGAAATGGAATTCCCAAATAAATCCCTACGGTTTTGGCGATTTCTGATATTTCTATGGAAACAGTTGTCGCCGTCATACCGAAGTAAGGTGGAAGAACTGTGATAAAAAGATAAGCGTAAAAACTATAAAAAAATACCTGAAAAACACTATTTAAGGCAACAAGTGCTGCTCCGTATTCTCTGTCACCTTCCGCTAGATCATTCCAAACAATTACCATGGCAATACAACGCGCAAGACCAATTAAGATTAAGCCAGTTCTGTATTCTGGATCATTGTGTAAAAACACAATGGCTAAAAAAAACATTAAGATGGGGCCCAAAACCCAATTGAGTAAAAGAGATATGGTTAATAGTTTTCCATCTTGGAAGACATTAGCCATCTCTTTGTATTTCACTTTCGCGAGTGGAGGGACCATCATCAAAATCAAACCAATCGCAATGGGTATATTGGTTGTTCCAAATGTCATAGAAGAAAAAAAACTGACAAAGTCTGGTACAAATTTACCAAGGAATACCCCTACAGCCATAGCCCCAAAGATCCAGATTGTGAGATACCGATCAAGAAATGACAATCGTTTCATCTAACAACACACTACCGAAGTTTTTTCTGTTTGAGAGGAGGAAGGTTGGCAACAGGAAGAAGTTGTCAGTTTTGGATTCTTAACTAATTCAGCAGTTAAATTCAATGGAATTTCTTCTTTAGGTAAACCACAAGAAGCACTTGCTTTGCATTCAGTCTGTCCATCCACCAAGTGCATTAAAAGCGTAGATCCTTCGATTTGGAGTTTGGATACAAAGTATTGCCTCATGACATGATTGGCATTTCCAAATTCAATCCGTAACACAGCATCTTCTGGTATGGAAAGGGACTTTGACACTTTTTGGAATATGGATTGGATTTTCCCGAGAGACATGGATTCTTGATCTACTTTTTCTTTTGGCTCTAATACTTGTAGAATGATTTCCTTCCAGGAATCTATTTTTCCACCACAATCAACCGATTCAATTGTTGCCAATTTGAACTCAGTGATATGATAGTTGGGATAAATTTTCTCATTTTGTTCATACACAAAGTTGAGTTGTAGTTCAGGGTATAATTCTAATTTAGTTTTAAAGTCATTCCAGGTAAGTGATTTCATTTTATTCTCCTTTTATGTCAGTTCGTTTTTTACAAAGTTTTCGCAGTACATGCGGATTTCTTCTCTCGTTTTGGCAAAGGCTTCCTTGATTTCTTCCTCACTGCCCACCTTCTTGGAAGGATCACTGAAGTTGTGATGAAATCGTTTTGCTTCACTTGGAACATAAGGACAGTTTTCTTTTGCATGATCACATACAGTGATGAGATAATCGAAACGAATGTCTTTGTACTCATTGATATGATTCGATGTGTGATTTCCGATATCGATTCCCACCTCCTTCATGGTAGCAATCGCCTTTGGATTCACTCCATGGGTTTCAATTCCAGCACTGTATACGTTTGCCTTTTCTTTGGCATAAAAACGCATCCAACCTTCTGCAATTTGGCTTCGACAGCTATTCCCCGTGCAAAGGATTAATATATTTTTTTTCATTTTAACAACAGCTCCCATTTTCCTTTTTGAATTGTTTTACATATAAGATATGTTGGATAAATCCATCCGACATCTCTTCAAACTTTTTCCAATTGATACAGTAACAAGAGCTAGTTCCTTCCACTTCCCCTTTTACAATTCCACCTTCTTTGAGTTCTTTTAGATGTTGGGAAACAGTCGATTGTGCGAGTGGTAAAATATCCACAATCTCTCCACAAACGCAAGTTTGGCGTTCTGCCAAAACTTCCAAAATTGCAATCCTTGCTGGGTGGGATAAAAGTTTGGCAAAGGAGGCAAAACTTTGGATGGACTCGGGGAATTCAGATTTTTTGTTCACTGCCATAGTATATCGTAAATATACGATTAAAATTCCTTCCAATTTCTGTCAAGGAAGTACGAGGGAGGGGAGAGCAGCATTCGGAGACCAGGATTTGGTTTCCAAGGCTGTACAAGGGAACCAAAAAGAAATGGGGGAATCTTACGTATTTGAAAAAAAACAGCTCCGCCTTTTTAAAGGCGGATTGTGGATTGAATCATTAAATTCCAGAACCGTCCGGAATCACAACAGGTTCATCCGAAGTAGGGGTGTCTGGTTTGACATCCGCAGGTGTGTAACCATGGTCATTTGGTTTTGGGCGAGTGTCGAAGTCAGAAGTTCCAGGTTTGTGATTTCCTTCCACTGAAAAAAGCCAACCATCTTCTTGTTTTTGCGAAACACCTTGTTCCTGTGGAAAGGTGTCAATGGGCCGGATGGTGATGGAAACATATTGAATGAGTCGTTCGTCTTTTTTTGGGTCAAGATACGCCAAACTATCGTTACGCCAACGGTTCTTTGTACGGACTTCTCTTCGAAAACTCTTCATGACTGTATCCAATTCTTTTGCATACTTGGCATACAATGTACGTGTGGTTTTTGCTTGGATCACATAATACATTCCACCTTTTTTGTGGAATAAAAATCGATTAGAAATGGTTTGTTTGTTTTCTGTGTAATGGAGAACAACAAAAACCGATTCATCAAAACCCGCGATTTCATTCTCTAATACTTTTTCTCGAACAAGTTTTAGGTCAGGATATTTGATTAAAAAAGTATCAATGGTTTCTTCAATAAAACGATCTAAATCGTATTCTTTTGTTCGGCGAGCCACATCAATTTGTAAAATCGCCTCACGATTGGTTTTGGCAATTTGGATTCTGGCTGTGTCTGCATGTCGTAACACTGACTTTGCCCAACCTCTCGGGTATTCAAAAGCAAACCCTAAAGAGTCTTCAATCCATGTAGCAGCTTCCATTCCTGTTACAGTAAGACATAATAAAAGTAAGAGGCTAAGTCGCTTTTTCATATTGAATATATCGGCCAATAGGTGTGCCATTATTGATAGTCGAGTAATCCTTTTCGTAAATCTGATTTTGGAAAATACCCAATCTTTTCCCAAGAACCTTGGTCATAAATGGCAACGGATTCGAGAAGTGGTTGCAGGGGGGAACCATGGAATGGTTTTTTTCGTACCCAACTCAAAAAACGAAACATCGTTTCGAGAATTTTGGACCAAATTCCAGATACTGGGATGGGAATCTGGTATGTTTTTGTAATTTGTAAACTGCGAAACGTATCAATTACCTCTTGGATGGTCACAGCTTCCGGGTGGGAAAAGACATACAATGGTTCTGGTTTTTTTCCATCTAAACATTGTTTGGTCCAAGAAACCAAAGCTTCTGTTGCATCTTGGATATGTAAGATGGATTTTTTACGAGTAGGTGGGATTTTGGGATAGACCCCTCGTATGAGGAGTGACTTTAGTTTGGAGATAAAACTTTTGGTTCCTTTCCCATAGATACTTGCCAGTCGGATCACAGAATAGGAAGCATTTGCTTGGAACACAAAATCTTCTGCTAAAGATTTGGTTTTGGCATAAATGGTTTTGCCATTTCGTTCACTTTGCAATGTTAAATTCATTTCTTTTGAACCATACACAGAGATACTACTCACAAAACCTAGGTGTGGGATTTTCTTTTCTATCGCAAATTCGACCAAAAGTTTTGTCGAATTCACATTGATTTGGTAGTATGTTTCTTCGTTTACTTTGGCACCAGACACAACAGCTGCTAAGTGTAGAACTAAATGGATTGGTTCGGAGATCCCAAAGTCTTCGGTTGTTTTGATTTTGGCTAAATCTCTTTCATAAAACGTAAAATGTTTATGATGGCGAATAGTCTCAGGAAAATGAGAATGGTTGGATCCTATGGCAATGATTTTAAAATCAGGAATCAAATGGAAAATCAATTCCTTTCCTAAAACTCCACTCCCGCCAGTGATAAGAATTGTTTTTGTCATACGATAAATACCATTTGAAACCAACCTACCAATGCTCCAAGAGCCGCTCCCACAAGGATGAGTAACATTTCGTCCTCTTGAAATGCGGATCGTAAAATCGATTCAAATTCTTTGGGAGGAAGAGCCGACATCCGATCTCCCATCATGGTTTCAATTTGCAAAGATTCCCCTAAATACGTTTCCAGATGAAATGCATTTTCAATCGCATTGTCAGCCATGGCGATGGCAATCCTTTCTTTTGCAGCATCAAATTCATTTATTTTCCCCGTCGCATATAAAGCGGGTTTTGCAAGAAAGGTCACTGTGTCCACGTGGCTACTCACTTCTTTGCGAATGATTTCAATGATTTCTTTAGAAGCTTTCCCAAAGATCAGTTCCGATAAAATGTTTTTGGGAGTTAGGATTTTTTCACTCACAAGTTTTGCATACAATCTGGAAACTTCATTTTGGCGTTTTAGAAATAATCCTTGGTACGTCCAAAGTCCTAAAATTTTTTTAGGTACTAAGGGGCGAAAGATCATCTCTAAGGCTAAATAATTGGTAAGATATCCTACAATCACCCCTTGGATGGGAAGAGTCCAAACCATTGGATAAAAAACCATAAACACCATTTGGACAAGACCGAGTAAAAATCCAAAATAAAATCCAGACCTTTCAATAAAACGAAATTCAGGAGCACCTACTTCTTGGAATAATTCAACCACCAAACTTACGTTACTGCCAGAAAGTTTTTTTAAGACAAGTGCCTTTACATCAAACAAAGAATCAATATCCGCTTGGAGTTTTCTGATGACTTTCCGAATGGTGATTCCACTTTCTCTTTTTACTTTATGATAAATTTCTTCTTTTACCAGATCAGGGATGATTTCCCAAAGTTTTGGATCTAAACTATCCGAAAATTCTTTTATCGTATAACGGATGCTAGAGTCAAGGGCGGGTAAAAAAACTGTTTCTGCTTTTTTGGGATCTACTTTTAAAAACACTTCTTTGATATTGAGAAGGCGCTCTGTGATCACATCCACAGACTTACTGGCCATTTTATGCGCTTTTCTCGGGATGATGCCCTGCCAACCCAAGTAGGGAGGGATTCCGATAAAGTGGATGGGATAAAACGTCATTTTGAGGGCCAACCAATTGGTCACCCAACCCACAAACCCATAGGTAAAGGGAATCATGAGCAATTTCCACCCGCCAACCGAAAGCCAAAAATCCCACATATTTCGCTAAGAGTAGGCTTTGTGGGGGAAGGGAATGGGCAATCCAAATTCGTTTTCGTGTCTATTTTTCCCTCAAATGGTATAAAAAAGGAAATTTTTTGCCGATACCCCTAAAAAAGATTTGCATTGTGTACGAAAACAAACTACAACTGGTACACTTCGGAAGTCGTTAGGTATTTCCCGAAGTGATTTGAAAGGAAGTGGCGTAAAGCCACAAAGCGAATTTGATTAGAGGGTAAGTCTATGCGCGTTCGAGGGATGTTCACCATTCTCGTACTCATTTCCGTGGTATTTGTGGGTTGTTCCCGCAAGAAGAAATCCATGCCATTCTGGTTTTTATTAGGGACTGGCGGTGCCGTTTCTGACAACCGTGACCAAAACCAAAATCCACCCGATTCCAACGGTGTTCCCCTTCCTCCTCCCGGAGGTTCCATCGGTGTTACCGATCCAGACGAAATTCCTGGAAACCAATCCGAACAAGAAGTACCAAACCACGGGCCAGCTCGGGTCATTGGTTCTATCGTTCCCGTTGTCTCTGGTGTTCCTGCCAATGTGATTTGTGGAAATCCAGGTGCTCCTTCAGCACCTACTTGTGTTGACCTCACTTTAATTTCTGTTCGAATCGAAGTTGCCAATGGTGATGTTTACACACTTGTTGCTTCTAAATTCGCAGAAGCCAATGGAAGTTTCCAATTTGATTTATCTGATTTACCAAATAACAATTACCGTGTTCTCATTAACACTGGTTTTGGATTAAATTACACCTACCAAGACTTTTCTTATGTGTACGACCCTACACAATCGCCTTACACTCTAGTAAACGTTGGCAATTTGCTTGCGGAAAGAATGTATTATTCACAAGGACCAACACAATTCACAGGAGTTGTGACAAGCCCGGGTTTCGTGGGTGATGGAGTCAATGTTCCGCAAGGCCCTGTTGCTGGAATTATCGTCAACATTGTGGATTCCAATGGAAACACTGTAGGAACCGGTGTCACCGACTCCAATGGTCAATATGAGATTTCGATCAATCCTCTTCCTAACGGGAATTATACGGTTGTATATGTTGGAGATTCAGTGAATGTATCTGGCCAACCGTTTGCCACAAACCAAGAATCGGTACACATCACTTTCCCTGGCACAAACCCAAATACAGTTGCGGTTGTGGACTTAGGCGAAACATCGCTTCCATGGATGGCAGCAACGGAAAGTGACCTTCTCCTTTCTGGTGTGATCCGTAATGGAGCTCTCGCAAACGATCAAACTTCTGTTTTTACAATCAAATTGAAGAACGAACAAGGTGCCGTCTTACAAACCATACAAATCACTGGGAATGGGAATTTTTCCTTAGAAGGATTTGAACTTACAAACGGTGTGTATTACTTAGAAGTTTCTAATCCTTCTTTTTACACTGTCACTCAATCCTTTTTATTTACCGCAGCTCCGAACGGTGGTGTGAAGTCTGTTTCTCTCATTGATCCGATCCTCATTGTGGCAAAACCTTCCATGGTTCTTGGGTATGTAAAAGATGCAAACAACGAACACATTGCCGGTGCAGTGATTAACGTTCGTCCTTCTGCCAACCAAGCTCCTTCGAACATTGTGTATCTGAAAGAAGATCCGATTTTAGGAAATGCGATCAAACTTTGGATTTTAGAATCCTTAAGTGCGGTGGCAGGAACCAATTGTGCCTTAAATCCAACAGGGCAAATCTGTTCTTGTGCGGTAAACCCAACTGCTTCTTGTTTGGTGTCTGTCCAAGGAAGTGGTCCATGGGCTTACCAAACCTACGCAAACAAATTATATGAAGTAAATCCAACGACCAAAGAAGTTTCCTTCCTTGGTGCTAGTGGACTTTGGGCTTACTACATTTCCGCACCTGGTTTTGAAAACTATTGTGGAAACAATGCCGCTCCTTGCTCTTCAAATCCATTACAAGTGAGTTTGAATGGAACAACATATAACGCAGGAACGATTGCGATGACATCAATTGCAACCCGTTCCCAAATTGCGGGTTCCATTTCTGTTCGTGACACAGCGCCTTCTGCAAATTCAATTCATACGACTCAATCTGGATTAGTTGTGGTGATGTTGGGGAATACAAACGAATCGGGAGCTTCCCTCGTTCATATCACGACAACCAGTTCTGGCCAATTCAGTTTCGGTGGGAACTCCTATGTGGTCACTCTCCCACAAGTATTACCGCCACAATTTACCAATGATGATGAGGGAAGAGTGAAGTATGCCCTTAGCCAAATGGGAACAGGTCTTGCGACCACTCTTGCCAATACACCAAGTGTAGCACGTGCAAATGACAACACAGCTTCGGTAGATATCACAAACGGAACAGAATACAATTTCCGTCAAAGTTCTTACCAAATCATCGTTGTGGACCGCGTTGCACCTTCTTACCAATCGAGTTACTTGGCAACGAATAGCCTTCGAGTCGACACATCTACTGTTGCCACAAATCTGTATGCATCGACACCTGCTCTTTTCCAATTGAATGGACTTGTGTTACATAGCGCAAGAGCAACTGTGACTGGGGTTGTCACAGATGCAGTTTCCACTTCTGTTGTGAGTGGGGCAACCATCACACTTGGTCGGTTAGTGGGTGGAAACTTCACTCCTGATGTTAGGCGTGACTGTTCTGGTGGCTTTGATGCACCAACTTGTTCGGTTCCATCCACAAGAACGACTGGCAGTGACCAAGTGGTTGGTTCTGTGACATCACAAGCAAACGGAAGTTATAGTTTTCCTTTCCTTTCTCCTGGTTCTTACCACCTCCGTGTGGAAAAAAATGGTATCACTACTTACTTCCCTGTGGAAGTGGGAACGGGTGGTGGAACTGTTGTGGTGAACACTCCTGTGATCACAAACGACGGTCGTGGCCATCTTTCTGGTTCTGTTCGAACTCCTGGGGGATTTGCTTTCCTTGGAACCTATTCCCTTGAGATCGTAGATCCAAATGGTGGAACAGCGCGTCCAACAGCAGGTGTCCAACCAGCATCCATTGCGACTGGATCGACTGCTTTCTCCAATGCAAGCCAATACACAATCTTCAATATCAACGCAGGACGTTGGAAAATTCGATTTGTATCCGCAGGTTACCAAACCGTAGAAGGAATTGTGGACATCCAAGCGGACGTAACCACAAACTTTGACATCATCACCTTTGTTCCAGGTAGCCAAACAAGTGGTACCATTTCTGGTAGAGCACTTTCTGCTTTATACAACACGGGAGTTTGTAACCTAACGGCTCGCATTCGACCAGGTGTGAATGTGAAGTCTGGTCCTTATGCGATTGATGGAAATGGTGTGACCATTCCTTCTGTCAAAACATCTACAGATGGATCTTATGCCATCCCATCGGTTCCACCAGGAAACTATACATTAGAAGTAACTGGTGCAGGAAAACGTGGAAACTGTACTTCCGTGCAAGAGGACTATTCGACAACTTACAGAACTGTGGTTTCCGCTGGTTCCGAAACGCCAGCCAACCAAAACATCCTAGTCACTCCAATTCTCGGAGAAAACGAAATGCGTGTGGTTCTCACTTGGGGTGCCAAACCTCGTGACTTAGATTCCCATATACAATACGGAACTGGAGCAAATGATCGCATCGTTTGGAACAGACGAGCTCCGCTAGGTGTCGGAAATGGAAGTTTGGATTATGACATCACAACTGGATATGGTCCAGAAACCATCACTGTCCAAGGATCCATTTGGAACCAACCTAATCGTTATTACAGTGTCTATAACTGGTCTGGGGAAGCGAATATGGGTGTGTCTGGAGCCACCGTTCGTGTGTTCAAAGGAAATGTGGGGGAAGTGAGAAACTACTCCATTGCACCAAACCATTCCAATCGTTGGTGGAAACTATTCTGTATCGCACAAGACAAATCCATCACGGACGTGGGTGTAGGAAGTTGTAAAGCGAGCAACTTTATCGAACGATCCATGTATCAGTAAATTAGAAACTTCGATCTCAAATTCCTCTTGTGAAGAGAGGAATTTGTGAAACCTCAAACTCATAGTAGAAATCTACAGAAACGGATGACTTCAATGGGTTTCTTTAAGAATCAACAGAAGAAAGGTGGAAACACCTCTCGATTAAGAAAGGACAGTGATATGATACTGTCCTTTTTTTTCGCTTACCGCTAGGTTCAAATCATAGAGTTCGGAAAGATTGGAATCGGAAAAAACAAATTGTTTCTCTCCAAATGCTAAAACCTTTCCTTCCTTTAATAAAAGAACTTTCTGAAAATCTTCTGGAATTTCTTCAATGCGGTGTGTGATGAGAATTCGAGTGAGGTCTGGATTTTTCTTTTTTAAAGAATGAAGGGAATTTCCAAAATCAACCCTGGCCGTTAGATCCAGTGCTGCCGTTGGTTCATCTAAAATTAATAATTGTTTTCCCTCACCAAACGCACGTAATAACAAAACCTTCATCTTTTCACCAGAAGAAAGAGTTTGGTAGAGTTGGTCTTTTTTGTGTAAGAGTCCGATGGATTCTAATAATTGATTAGCCAATTTAGTTTGATTGGGTGTTGGTTCTTTGTATAGTCCCAGTGTACCAATCACTCCTGTGATCACCATTTCAAAACAGTTGAGTCTTTGTAAAAGTGTTTCTTGGTGCCCAGGTTGAACGATTCCCATTTGGTTTTGTAAAGGAGCCATCGGTGTTTCTCCAAAGGTTTCCCCAAATGCAGAAACGAAACCGCTCGTTGGCCAAAGATAACCAAACAATAGATTGATGAGAGTAGTTTTCCCTGCACCGTTACGTCCCACGATGGCCAAGGATTCTCCTTGGTTTAGAGAAAAGTTGATGTCTTCTAAAATGGTTTTTTCATTTCGAATAAAGGAAACAGAATCAAACCGAAGCACTTCACTCATTTGTTTTTTTGTACAATACCTCTACCTTATTCACAGCCGCAGAGAATACATCGATATTGTCTAAATTAAATTTTGCTAAAAGGTTTTTGTCGATCGCATAAAACCCTTTTTTCTGTTCATGGAAGTCTGCCATCATATTGGCCATATAAATCACTTCTACCAAATCGCGAAGTTCTGGTGGTGCTAAAAATGGTTTGTGGTGGTATTCGATAGCAACACGAAGGTCTAATGGAAATTCCCATTTTTCTGCGAGTAAGGCACCAAGTTGTGGATGGCTGAGACCAATGGCCATCTCTTCGAGAAGAGTGGAGTTCCCAGAATCTGCTCCTCGTTGGTAGGTTTCAATTTTTTTGAAAAATCCTCTATCCACAGATAATAGTAAAAATTTTCCTATATCGTGTAACAAAGCACAGACGGCAATGATGTCTGCGATTTTATTAGTATGATTGTTTTCTGTAGCGAGGTAACGAGCGTAGTAACTGCAACGACTAGAATGTTCCCAAACATCCATCATTTTGCCGTATTGGCCATCCATAATTTTACGAACACCCGATACATAGAGAAGGTTTCGTAAGTTTTTGAGTCCAACTACTTTGACAGCTTGGAGGATAGAACTCACTTGGCTTCGGTTTGCAAAAAATGCAGAATTGGAAAGTTTGAGTAAGTCCGCAGAAAGCGCAGGATTACGTTCGATTTCCTGTGAAATCATATGAAGGTCGGAATCTGGATTATTACAAAGTTGAATGATTTTGGTTAATGAATGAGGAAGAGGTGGTAATCCATCAATTTCATTGAGTAATTTCGTTTTGAGACCTGTTTGGATTTCAACTGGTGTGGTGACTTCCGGAACAGTCAGTGTAGCGCGTGTTATCTTATCATTTGTAAAGATTTTAAATTTATCAGATCCAATTCCTGAATTTTTTAGGAGGAGTTGAATGAGTACAAGTCCTAAACCTGCGGACTCTGTGCTGTCAGAAACGTCCGTGAATGCATCGGAGAGATCGTTGTAATTTTTTGCCACTTCGATCCGACGGTTGACACGTGCTAGTTCTTCTTTGGTGATCGGAGCGTTATTTTCCACGGCAAAATGAATGGACTTTCCATCTACTTTCATCAGTAAACTGATGTAGTAATTTCCACCGTCTAACCGGTCTAATTGTTCGTTCCATTTCATGATGATATTTTCTTGGAAACGAGACATACCCTTTGCATAATCTTTTTCGTTTTGGATGTCCAAGTTTTCACGATTGAAATAGTCACGTTTGGCATTGGCCTTGTTGGCGTTCATGAGAAGTTCTTTTAGGACAGTGAAGATGACTTCTACTAGATATAACTTGTCCATATACCCCATTACATGGACAAGTAATGCGTATATCTCCTGATTTTGTTCTTCTGTGACAAAATAAAAATTAATTCTAGATTCTTTGGATGTTTCTAATTGAGAAATAATATCTTTAAAATTCACAAACGCCTTTTCCCGTATCACTCTTTTAAATTAAATTCTTTTGGAGGCAATAGATATTTTTTTCCAAGCATCATTCTATTTTGTCCATGGTAAATGGTATCGTGTTTGTATCAGTGGAGGAAAACACGATGGATATGTTAGACCAAATCAATTTGCACATGTTGATGGAAGATCGTTTAGAAAGAATTTTAGAGGATTTAGAAAAACGTCCTAAGGGAAAAACCAAAAAAATAAAAATGGTGAACCCAATTCCAGCAAACCGCGAAAGAGCTGAATGGAATTTACAAGAAATCCCAGTTTTGTTCGGAGCTTAACCTGGTGAAAACCGCAACCAAGTGTTGAGAGTTTTGGAATGAATGATACCGGATTGGTCTTGGTTGGCCCACTTTGCCAGATCCGAAATGTTTGGGGGAAATCCCTGAAACGAATTTAGTGTTCCGTTGCCCTTTGTCTTTATGATTTTATTGAATGGTGTTAATTCTGAAATGAATTGTATTTTGTGTTTTTCTTTTTCGGAGTTCAGAGCTTCCCAAACAATTTGATTTTTTCCTTTCCTTACACCAGAATACAGTCGTTTGGTGAGAGATTCTAAACTTTGTTTGCGATGGATTTGTGGTAGATAATATCTTTCGTAACCCGTCCCTTTACAATGTGATTTCCCTTGTTCTGCAATAAAACTAACACCACTCAGCCAAAAATTACGGTTTTTGATGTTCTCGGTGATCGATAAAACCATTCCGAGTAAATTCAAACTTGAGTTTTGATAATGAGGCCAATTTTGGTTTGTTTCTGTTTGGAAAATATGTTCCACAATTTGGTCCAATGGATGGCCTGTATTCACCAGAATTTTAGGATTTGGAAGTTCAAAAAGATCACTTGCACCACCTAACCAAGTGATGATGGGAATGTCTTTTGGTAGATCCATTAAAAAATGATAAGAAGTTCCACGCCCAGAATCAAAGGAAACAATATAGTCGGGTATCAAACCTTTTGCTAGGAGAAATCCAAGTGAGCTATCACTGGCAAAGATGGTCCATTCTTCGCGATTCGTTTGAATGGTCTCGAGATCGGATTCCAAACTGGGACTGGCTCCCAAAAACAAAACATTGGCAAGGTTTGCGGAAAAAGATTGAAACCAATGTACTTTTTCCTTTCTAGATTCGAGTTTTGTTTTGTTTTTTAAGTAATTATGGGTCCAAACTTTTCGAAAATGTCCGATGGTTGTTTCGTTAATGGTTTGGGAACGAAACTGAGAAACAAAATGATTCCTACATGTTTTTACGAGTTCAGGAAACAATCGTTCGTAATTGGGTGTTTCATACAAGGTCCACTTTACGTTTGTTTGTTTCTCTGCGTTTGATGCCGCTAAAAGATCGTTTCCTAGTTTTGAAAAATCTGGATTGGTACCTGTGAAAAAAATCAAGGTCAAACCGATCTCGTTTCCTTTTGTAATAAGCTCACGTATCTCCGCTTGGAAACTTGGTAACTCATAAATTTCTGCCAAAGGTTCCCAAAACAAAATGATGGAATGAGTTCCCTTGGTTTCGAGAATGGCACGAGCTGAATGTAAAGCACCAACTCCCAAGATAAGCGGGATCGAATCAGTTTTGATTTGGCTTAAAAACCGAGAAGCCTCCTTTTCAGGGGAGACTTTTGAGTGTAAATAAAATGTTTCGGAAGTTTGAAAGTTATAGAGAAGGTTGTTTTGAAAAAGGGGAGATAGAGGAATGGGACTAACCTCTAATCCTCTTCTTCCTCATCAGAATCTTCATCGTCAGAGTCGTCATCGAAATCATCGTCGTCGTCCTCTTCCTCTTCTTCCTCTGTATCATCACCAAACTCATCTTCGTAACCATCTTCAAATTCTGGTTTCTTAGCTTCTTCTTCTGGGATGAAATCTTCTTCGATATCTTCTTCTGCATGAGGAGCAAAAGAAACTCCTGCAGTGGATGTGACTCCTGCAAGTTTGTCTTTTTCAGCTTGGAGAAGTGCTTTTTCTTCAGAAGAGAGGTATTTCCATTGTACTAGGTCGTTTGTAAGTGCATAAAGCGCTTGCACCGTGAGTTTACGGTTTTTTAATTTTTTAGGAAGAGTGATTTTATCGATTTTATCGATCGCACTGAAACCGGCCACACATGTTTCGTATTTTTTTTCCCGGCAAAGTTCTATTAAGGATACGATATCAAAGTCTTCTTTCTGTGATTGGCTCATTTTTTATAAATTCCTGGGGAAGTGAGTGGAATGTTAGACCAGATTGGGGTACGGGGGTCAGATGTCAAGGGAAAGTTCGAAAACGGGCTTTACAGACGTTCTCCTAGTCCAAACCATGGGATGGATCGTCCAATTTATGGGATTTATGAAAGCCTCCCTCATTTTATTTGTTAGTTTATGTCTCATTAGTTGCGCCCCAGCGAAAACCTCCTATTTTGGAGAGACCTCTTTTGTTGGTGTTACGATTTCAGGGGAAGAAATTTCCTTCGCTACGCTTGCAAAGGAGCACATTGCCTTAAATGTGTATTCGCCGGATTGTGTTCCTTGTTGGAAAGAAATCCCCGCGTTAAACTTACTTCATTCGGAAATCCAAAAAAAGTTTCCAGAGAAAGTGATTTATATGGTCGTGGATCCTTACCAAATTGTGCCCGATGTTACCGACGAACTTCCATTTGGTCAGGTTTACCAATTAGCAAAAGAAAGAATGAATGTTGAGATCAAAAATCGAAACATCCAAGTACCGATTGTGTTTATGAAAAAGCCATTTCGTGTCAAAGAAGGTGGGCTTGTGACGGGAACTCCGGAAACATTACTCTTCGAAACAAAACCACTTCGTTTGTATTATAATTTTTTAGGATCGATTTCGGAACTCACTACAAAAGAGGCGATTGAAAAAGATCCGAAGTTTAATTTCTTTCGTTATCAATTTGGAATGGAATCAATATGAGAGCCGTATTTATAAGATTCATTGATTGTGAAGGTCCAGGGATTTTAGAACCTCTATTAAGAGAGAAAGGATATCGCATCAGTTATCATAATGCATATGATTCCCGTGTGCAATTGATGCCAGAAATTCATTTGAATTTTGATTTAATTGTTATGTTAGGTGGTCCGCAATCAGTAGCCGATCCCGACAAACAAGAATTTTTTAAACCTTATTATGATATTGTAGAAAATGTAATCGCCCTTCCCAATAAAAAATTGATAGGAGTTTGTTTGGGTTCCCAAATCATTGCACGTGCGTTAGGTGCTAATGTTCGGCCAGGAACCAAAGGTCCTGAAACTGGATTTTCAGAGCTTCAGATATTAAAACCTGCACATCCAGTTTTTTCTGGAATTCAAGGTGAATCTATATTGGCGTTTCATTTACATGAAGACATTTTTGATATTCCTGTTGGTGCCGATCACTTACTTGCAAGTGAGTTTTATGCAAACCAAATGTTTTCTTACAAAAATAAAGTTTTCGCTTTCCAAACACATTTAGAGCCCACTCTGGGGATGTTACAAGTTTGGCAAAATGTCCACAAAGAATTTATCGCAAAAGGAAATGGCGATTTTTCTGATTTGGAAACCAAACAACAAACCATGGAAAAAAGTGCAAAAATCATATTTCGCAATATTATAAATTTATAACGGACAAAACATGTTTCAAAAAATATTAACCATATTATTCGGTAGTAAGTACGAAAGAGACTTAAAACGACTTAATCCAATCGTAGAAGCAATCAATTCATTTGAAGTTACAATCAAAGCCATGGATGATGAAACTCTTTCCTCACAAACACTGAGGTTTAAAGAAAGATTGGCGAAAGGGGAAACACTCGATGATGTTTTACCAGAAGCATTTGCAACTGTAAGAGAAGTCGCGTATCGAACGTTAGGGATGCGTCATTTTGATGTGCAGATGATGGGTGGGATTTCCTTACATTGGGGGAATATTTCTGAGATGAAAACAGGAGAAGGAAAAACATTAACTTCCACTCTTCCTATTTACCTCAATTCTCTTTCTGGCGAAGGTGTTCATGTTGTAACTGTTAACGATTATTTGGCGAAACGGGATGCGAATTGGATGCGGCCTGTTTTTGAATTTTTGAAAGTATCTGTTGGTGTCATCCAACACGATATGGATCATGAAGAACGTAAAGTAGCTTATAACTCAGACATCACTTATGGAACGAATAACGAATTTGGTTTTGATTATTTACGTGATAATATGGTGAGTTACAAAGAACACCGTGTGCAAAGACAACATAACTTTGCGATAGTGGATGAGGTGGACTCCATTTTAATTGATGAAGCAAGAACTCCACTCATCATTTCTGGGCCTGCAGAAGAATCCACAGACAAATACCTGAAGGTAAATAAAATCATTCCTAAGTTAATCGAAGGAGAAGATTTCGAAATTGATGAAAAAGCAAAAAATGTGATTTTATCGGAAGCAGGTGTTCATCACGTCGAAAAATTATTAGAAGTCGAAAACTTATACCATGCAGAGAACATTGAACTCGTTCACCACGTGCAACAAGCGCTTAAAGCACATAAAATCTTTTATAAAGACAAAGATTATGTAGTGCAAGATGGGGAAGTCATCATTGTGGATGAGTTTACAGGACGTCTCATGAAAGGGAGACGTTACTCTGACGGATTACACCAATCCTTAGAAGCAAAAGAAGGGGTTCCGATTGCTCGTGAATCACAAACCTTGGCTTCCATTACCTTCCAAAACTATTTCCGTATTTATAAAAAACTCGCTGGTATGACGGGAACAGCAGATACGGAAGCGGAAGAATTCAAAAAAATCTACAATTTAGATGTGATTGTGATTCCTTCCAATTTAAAGATCCAACGCCAAGACATGCCAGACCGTGTTTATAAAACAGAACGTGAGAAGTTTGATGCTGTTGTCAAAGACATTCAAGAAAAGGTATCTCGCAAACAACCTGTGTTAGTGGGAACAATCTCTATTGAAAAGTCAGAAGTCCTTTCAAAACTTTTATTTTCTCATGGAATTCAACACAATGTTTTGAACGCCAAACAACACGAACGTGAATCTGAAATTGTTGCCAATGCTGGTAAACCTGGTGCCATCACGATTGCAACCAATATGGCGGGAAGGGGAACAGATATTGTGCTTGGTGGTGCGCCAAAGTACAAGGATGATTTAGAGAAATTGGATGACAAATGTGATTCTTTAGGCATCAAAAACAAAGAAGAATTAGAAGTTATTTATAGTTTCCGAGAATGTCTCATTAAACAGAAGTTTGATGAGGCCGAAGGGAAAATCACACTTGTACGTAATGAAACAATTAGAAAAGAGTGCGAAAAAATATTAAGCGATGCAAAGAAATGGAAAGTCGACCATGACTTTGTAATTGCTGCGGGTGGACTCCATATCATTGGTTCCGAACGTCATGAATCTCGTCGTATTGATAATCAGTTACGAGGAAGGTCTGGTCGTCAAGGTGACCCAGGATCATCTAGATTCTATTTATCACTGCAAGATGATTTGATGCGAATTTTTGGTTCCGATCGCATTGCTCGTATCATGGACACTTTGAAAATGCCTGAAGGACAAGAGTTGGAGCACAGCATGGTTTCCAATGCAATTGCCAGGGCACAAAAAAGAGTGGAAGGCCATAACTTTGACATCAGAAAACATTTGTTAGAGTATGACGACGTGATGAATCGCCAAAGAATTTATATCTACGGCATTCGAAACGAACTTTTAGACAAAGGAAACATGTCTAAAACCATCGTTGATTTCTTTGATGAAGTTGTCGAAAACCAAGTGATTTTGTATTGTGAAGGCAATAATGTGGATGCTTGGGAAATTGATTCTCTCAATGAATGGTTACAAAGTTTAGGAATCAATCATACAATTGAAGTTAAAGATTTCAAAAAAGAATCGAATCCACAACTAAAAGTTTTTGAAGTTGTTTCTAAGTTAGTTAAAGAACTTTATGAATTCAAAGTTTCATCGATTGAAGAAGATATTTGGAGATCCATTGAACGAAATGTATTTTTAGATATTTTAGACCATAGATGGAAAGAACACCTCTATGCAATGGACCACCTAAAAGAAGGGATTTGGACTGTTGGTTATGGTGAAAAAAATCCACTCATCGAATACAAATTACAAGGTTTTAAGATGTTCGATCAGTTGGTGGAAAATCTGAAAAACGAAGTGGTTTCGTTTTTACTTAAGATTGAAGTTACCGATTCTGATAAAAAACAGGATGACTCTTCTCCAAAAGAATACAAAAAAATTGGGCAAGAACAAAGAGCCGAAGTGGATATGTTTGGAAATGAAGTGAAATCTAATAAAACAAAACCACAAGTTTCTTCCACAACCAGTTCCGGTGGTGGTTCTGAGCGAAGGTCAAGTCGACGTAACAAACGTTAGTTGAAATAGTTGGTGTAAGGTGTTAATTGTTTTAACACCAATTCCTTATTCATCAGATAAAAAAAATCTCAAGTAACCTAAAACTGGATTTGAATTAGGTTACTTGAGGAATCAATTTGAATACCCTTATTCTACTTCTTTTGCAACCACTCCATCTATATCAGATCCATTGTCATAAGAATGTGGATACACATAACCCGTTCCTGTAGTTGGATTGTTTACTGCTAATGCAGTAGTAAGACGAATGAATTTAAATCCATTGGTTTGGATATTTGTTCTTGCCGCTGCATCACAATTGGTACCTGGTCCTCCGACGATCAAATTATTTAAATCAAATCCATCTCCACCACCTAACAAAAAACCGCTTCCGGTAGATGTGAATAATTCATCTAAGGTAAATGGTTTCGTGGCCATATTGTAAATTACTGGTCGAAGACCCGCAAATCCAGGCCAGGAAGATATTTTATTACTGTCAGATACACTTGGGTTAAATCCACTCAGATCAAAGCCACAGTATTCTGTTCCATTAAAAGAAACATGCACTACCATCGGATCAAAAGCATATCGATCACTTGCTTCAGAAACTCGAAACGGATTTTCATAAACGATAAAATCAATTCCAGTCACGTTTTTTACAGTTTTACCACCCCAAGATAATATAAGAGTAGCACCTGCTCCTGTTAGATTCAGTGCATACACATCTAAGGAACCTGAGAATTCTCCGCCTCCACAAATTCCATTAATTGCCTTCGTCGAATTACTAAATCCACTGACATTAGAATTGGCAGATACAACTGTATTAGCAATAGGAATCTCTGTTGGTAGTGAAGTCGGTGGGCATGGACTTACGGAAGAATTGTTTACGCGCGGAAGTGTTAACAGCGATAATAAAAAGTCATTTTTATTATCCTCTTCTATACATTGTAAAAAAGTAAAAGAAAAAATACAGATGCACAGGATTGATTTGAATTGGTATTGTCCCAAGTTGTATCTCCTATATGCCTTTACTTACAAAAATAAAGGCAAAAAATTTAAGTTTTAAAATGTTCTCGTTAAGAAATTGAATGCAAATGAACCATTACATCCCGCAGCTTTTGGATTTGTCGTATAAACAGTTCCAGAAGCCTTTCTTGAACTTAAATCTGTTTTTGTTTCAGCCAATGTAGGTTTGCCGTTGAATACATCGCAAATTAGAATTTCATTGGCATCTGTAATGGTCCAAATGAATGCTGATATGTTCGCACTGTTTTTGGGTTTATAATAAAGTACTCGATCTGTATTACTGAATTCTACAATTTCTGCATTTACGCGATAAGTTGAAGTTCCAGCGCCATTTACATAATCTACATATAAGTATCCAGTTGTTGTTCCAAAATTGGATTGAATTGTGACAGTGTTTGATCCTGGTGTATTACATGTACCTGCTGAACAACTTGCTTGTAGGTAAGTTCCTCTGATTTCAATTTGTCCTGCTTCTTTTGCGGATGCTTCAGCCGTTTTTAACAAGCCTAAAACTAAATTATTGTCAGCGACTGATTTCTCCACTGTGTTGTTATCCGCACAAGCAGTGATCAAGAGGATTAATAACATAGTGCATGTTAGTTTGAGTGAAGTTTTCATTGAGATTCTCCTAAATCTTTTTTGAATTTAGGGGAACACGAAAAAGAAAATCTGTGATCTACATAAGATACGTAAATGCACAAATACGTTAGAGATAAGAATCTAATACGTGTATTTTCCATACGGGTGCCCCGAGTTTGCCTTCGGGGCCCCTTTACATTCTTTGTTGTATAAAAGAATGTAAGTGTGCAAAGTTTCCAATCCACGAGAAAACATTGCGGGGAAGATCTGGCTTACCATCAAATGAACATAACGTTCGATTGGTGTATCACAGTTGCGGGTCAGCACAGGATTTTCACCTGTTTCCTCCCTGAAGGTAATGTCACATTTGTCTCCCTATATTTCATCGTCAAGAATTTTAATTCGTTTTAGTTCGATCCGATAGAGTTTTTAGAAACGCTATGAGGAGTTCGATTTCAGAATCTTTGACTGATCTGTTCAATTTGTACGAATTCATTCGAAGGATTGATTCTTTAAGTGAAGTTACACTCCCATCATGAAAGTATGGGCTTGTTAAAAATACGTTTCTTAAACTTGGGACTTTGAATACATAACGATCGTTTGGATTCCCAGTGACTTCAAATCTGCCTAAGTCGTTTGGGTTGTAAAATTCAGGTGATTCGAGTTTTGAAAAAGAATTCCCTCCAAGTGTTCTTCCCGAATGACAATGATTACATCCTAATTCTAAAAAAAGATTTAATCCATAAAGTTCTTGTTGGTTAAAACGATACAAATCTCCATTGACAAACTCATCAAATCTTGATATGGAGATCAAACTTCTTTCGAACGCTGATATGGCAAGACGAACTTTGTGGATATCTATATTGGAATCGTTCGGAAATGCTTCTGAAAAAAAGTTTTGATAAGAGGAATCATTTTGTAATCTAGTGATTAATTCCGATTCAGATGACAAAGACATTTCCAATGGGTTTACGAATGGATCAATGGCTTGTTCATAAAGAGTGTTTCTTCTTCCGTCCCAAAATAACACAGAAGAAAATCCGATATTAAATATAGTTGGTGTATTTCTTTTTCCTAATTGTCCAAATGTGCCTCTAGATGTGCTTTGTCTGTCCATACCTGCGGATCTTCCATCTAATGGATGACATGTGACACAAGCCTGGATTCGATTTGCAGATAAATTGATATCTCGAAAAATTTTATTCCCTAATTGAATTAAGGGAACCGTATCATTCTCTGAACCAGGTGTTATTTCAGGCAACGAACCAATTTGTTCTTTTGCCTTAGTATGTGTTTCTAATGCATAGGACATTTCTAAAAAAACAAACGATGAGATGAAAAGACTTTGGTGATTCTTTTTTTCGTTTGTGAATGAGACGTATTGGCAAGAGATGAGAGCAAAATATTGGGAAAGAAATAAAGCTGTGGTTATAAAATAACTTCGGATATAAGAGTGGTTTTGAAAAGAAAAGGACATGACGACCAAACAGGGGAAGAACCATTGTTTGGGCAATTGTTTTTCTTTGTAGAATGAGCGAAAAAAATGCGTTAGGTGGAGAATTGCATTTTTTGCTGCTTAATGTGTTCGAAACGTATTCGTGATCAAGGCAATGTTAGTTGCAATTTCCCCAATTTTTTGACTCACTTGGTTCAAATCTTCAGAGTTATTTGCTAACTCTTGTGCATTTCCTGATAAGGTATTGATTGTATTTACCATATCCTCTGATGCTTTCTTTTGTTCTTTACTCGAAAATTCGATGGTTTTAGCCATATCTTCTAAATCAGTGATTTCGTTTGTAACTTTCATTAGACTATTCGATTGTGTATTCATTTCTTCTTTTAAATGATTCACGGCATCATTCATGCGAATAGATTGTGTAACAATTTCGCTTAATGAATTCACTGCTTCCATCACATGATTGGATCCTGAATTCACGACTAAATGACTTTTTTCGATTAATTTTTTGATACTTTTGACAGATGATTGTGTTTTGTCAGCAAGTTTTGAAATTTCTTCTGCTACAACAGCAAAACCCATTCCTGCATCACCTGCTCGAGCTGCTTCTATACTTGCATTTAACGCGAGTAAATTGGTTCTCTCTGATATCTCTGTAATCAAATCAACAATACCAGTGATTTCTTTCGTAACAGTTCTGATTTCCATCATAGTGATATCTGTATTTTGAATGGATACATTTCCGGAATGAGCCAAATTCGTTGATTGTTCCGACAGATTTGTGAGCTCTTGTATTGCTTTTTCTATATTGAAAATGGAAGATTTGATTGTTTCCATTTCTTCTGTGATTGTCATAATGTTTTTCGTTTCATTGGAAATGAATTCAAACATAATTTCGAAACTAGTTGTCAGTTCTTCAAGGGAGGCAGCAGATTCCTCGGAAACCGAAGCAAGGGAGGTTGCATTGTCGGAAACTGAAATAGCATCTTGTCGTAACTTTGCTGCTACTTTTTCTGATTCACTGACAGATGCCTTTAATTGATTCATAATTTGATTTAAGTTGTTTAAAAAATGATTGATGGATAAAGTGATTTTTCCGATTTCATTGTTCCCAAAATCCGGAAGGTTTTTGGTCAGATCGGCTTCTCCACTGGAGAGTTCGTCAATTTTGGTGAGGACAGTGACGAGTGGATTGTTGATACTTTTGAATATGAAGATTGTAATGATTGTAGATATCAGTAATGAAATTAATGTTAATAAAATGTTCACATTTCTTTTGAGAGTGAGAAGTTGAATTCGGTCGTTTACCAATTTTTCTAAAATCAAAATTGATTGGTCTTGAATATCACCAGCGATAGCCGTACCATTATGTATGGTCGTAAATAAATTTTCTGATTCTGGAGGTTTTAATTTGGAAACGATAAAAATATTTTTGAGATTATTTAAATAATTCGTACATGTTTTTTCAGCAGCAAGTTTTGACTTTTCTAATTCTTGTTTATAAGGAGATGGGTCTTCAATTGATTTGGTATATGACTTTTTGATCTCATTGCAGTTTAATTCAATTACGTTTATGGAAAGTAAAGCTTTCGTATAACTTGCATTTGATATTAGTTTGTTTTTTTTATTCTCACCTTGGTATTCTTCTCGAATGATTTCTTTGAGAATGGCTATGTTTTTTAATATTTCTGGTATCTTAAAGAAGATAATGTCCATTTGGTAATAAGAATTCACTTCAGGATCTAAAATTAGATTGGAATTATCTCCGATTTTTAAAGCCAAGGTTTGTAAATCTGATAAAAATTCGATCGAGTCTTTTTGCTCAAAAGACTTTTTGCCTAAGAAATAGTCTAATTTGGTTAATTCTTTTGACGAAGTCGGTAGTAATTGGGAATCAGTAACTATTTTTTGTGCATGATTGACAAGAGGGAGTAACTCATCTGTTTTCTCTTGCCCGATCTTAAGGCGCTTTAGACCTTCCCGGTAAGCAATGTAAATTGGTCTTAAGGTTTGTATGCCTTGTTTTTCTTTCTCAGAAAACTCTATGGTTTCATTCAGGGAACGTACTAAAATGAGCAAAATGATGATTAAAGTAACAATGATAGGAATTGGAAGTAGTATGAGTCTGAGTTGAATGGAAAATTTTGAAAGTAATTTTGACATATTGAATTTGATACCTGAATATAGACGAAGGAATTTTTGATTTCCATATTTTCACTCAATAAATTTTTCACTGTGAGTTAAAAATTGGAATTGTGAGAAATTTTTTAAATTCAGTAAGGAATCATCAGGAGATTTCCGTAAAGTTGATGTTAGGTAAGGACAATTTCCCTTCCGATATTTTGAAATTAGTCAAACATATTGCTTGGAAGATTTTGGATTTAGTTATACACTAGAAAAATGAAGCAATTTATCTTCCTATCCTCTATTTTTATTGTCTCTTTATCCCAATGTACCTCATCGGAAGAGAGGATCATCCAAAACAAACAAGCACTGTTCGATAACTGCATGGAGACTTTTCAAGATGAAACCAAATGTAATCAACTTCTTTCAAAATCAGAGAATGATTTGAGGACAGAAGAAGAAAAACGTCGGGCACAAAGGGAAGAATTAACGGAAGAAGGTTATAATGACTTAAAAATTCGAGATGTGATGCTCGAGAAAATATACAAACAAACCCGAATTTTTGTGAGAGGTTATTTGGGAGATCCAGATCATATGATCCGCAACGCCGATGGAGATGTTTGGGTATATACAAGACCAATTTCTGTTTATGAGCCCGGTGCAGAACCAGACGAGGAAATTTATATCTTTTTTAAACGTGATTTTGTGCGCACAGTCAACGTTGTGAAACCAAAGAGTGTACGTTCACAAGGTTTTAGTTGGGGTAATTGGTTAAAAGGATCCAAGAAGAATCAAAATGAGAGAAAAGGTTCAGATGTTTTAGAGGAAAAATAAAAAAATAGAGTGGGGAAACCACTCTATTTTCATTTCAATGTTTACTCTGCTAACTGATTTAGTAATAAGTTGGAGCAGAGAAAACGACTACCGAACTTGCGTCACTTGTAGAAGTGAAAGTCAATGGATCTTTAAACGCATCCACAGCAGCAGAAGCACTTGTGTATTTGTTTTCTGCAATGTTACATTTCAATTCATTGTATTTCTTAATGACGTTTGTCTTGATAGTGGAGTAATCAGCTCCAATCGCTTGGTTTTCAGCAATCTTTGCGAGTGAACAATTTGCTCCTGCATCAATTTGAATTTTTGAAGAGACACATGCATTGATCAGACCTGCTGATACAACGCAGTCCGCTTGCGCTCCCACTGGTGCGCTCGGATTTGACACTAGGTATGTAAGTAATGTCGTATTCTCATTTTTCTTAGCTGAGGACTGTGCACAATTTACGAACGACATAGTAGACAAAGCCACGATTACTGTCAGGGAGACAAATCCGGGTTTTACTTTGATGGATTTCATATTTTTCTATTCTCCTTTTCCTTAGAATGTTGCAACAATACCCAAAGTGACACCGTTTTGATGAGATTGAGGTTGTCCTCTTTCATCAGTGAACACTTGGCCTTTCGCTTGGTCTCTTCTGAAGTCAACTTTAATGATAATGTTGTCTCCGTAGTAGTAAGTAGGAGTGATTGTGAAAGTTTGAGCACTTCCTAAATAGTATTTGGTACTGTTGTATCCTAAACTATTCATGTATTGAAGGTCAGTTCTTCCAGCAGTGTTATTGCTAACTCCGAGTGGTGCGCCGTTTCTTGAATCGTCGATTCTTTCGTAACGACCAGCAAGAGCCCATTTGTCAGAGAACTTATATCTCGCCCAAATTCCGTAAGTTTTGTAAACGCGTTTTGCGTTACTGTCATCACGAGTGAGAGATACTTTTGTAGTTCCTGTTCCATCAAGGTCAACTTGAGTCGATGGATCATTGAGAGTAGCAGCAGCACCACTTTTGTCACCTTGAGTATAGTCAAGAGACACAAGAGTTTTGTCGTTTGGTGTGAAGTTCAAAATTACGTTGTTGATCATCCAATAATCATTTTGGTAACTAGCACGTCTTGCATTGATTGGTGTTCCATATACTTCGTTCATCCAATAGTCGGCATTGGAAGGTCTTGCATAAGTTACATCTACTCCGTATAAAGTGTTCCAAGTGATTTTTAACTTATCAGAAATAAGGTCATAAGAAACTTGTGTTCCCACTGCTTTATTTTTGTTAACACCGTCACGGTAGGTAGACACGTTTGCATTATTATACGCAGTGATATCAGAACCTGTTCCGCCCACACTGTTGTATAAGTAGAAACCAAGGTTTAACTTATCGGTGACAGCTAAGTTTGCTCTCGCACCAGTATTGATGAACGGGATTGTGTTAAAGAAGATATAACCAATGGTATATGTTGGGTTATCTTTAGTATCCAAAAGTTCATAACCAATGTGAGTCGCCATTTTACCCATATCCACAGTAAGACCTTTTAACACAGGAAAGTAAAAGGAAACATATGCTTGTTGGAGCATGTTCATGTTTACAGTACTGTTTGTTTGGTTGTAAGGTGCTTCTTGGTATACGTTGTTTTGACCGTTTTGGAAAACTGTTCTGAATCCCCAAGGACTATCTTTGTCCGCAAGTTTTTGCAAATCGAGCACTGCAGCAGATACTCCGAATTGTTTGTTTTGCGTGTTGAAAGTTCCAGAGGAATCGCGTTTAGCTCCCTCCACGTTGTTTGCAGTATACATATAGAATACATCTACGTAACCGGAAACGTTGATCTTATCGTACCAAGATTTTTCTTTTGCTTCGCCTTGTGCAAAAACTGAACTTGAAACGAGAAGGGCAACCGAAGTTGCGAGAAGAGTATATTTATTTCTCATTTGCCATTTCTCCTATGTGAACTTGATTTGCAAGTTGTGTACCAGGCTGGCATGGAAATCAGGATGGATTGGGGAAAAAATCAAAGAAATCGAAAATGTTGGGGAATTATCAGAAAAAAAAAGGGAATTTGATTAATAAGAGAACAATCCTGAAGTACAGATCGTTACTGGAAATTTTTTATTTAGACAGATTGTTTATAAATTCAGCAGAATGGGTGATTAATTTCTGAAATTCATTTTCTTTAGGCGATTTCAAAACCAGATCTAATAGAGAATTTAATAGTTCCCCATACTTGGTTTTGGGAAATTCAGGAAAGTTTTTGGTCAAATCATTCCCATTCAACACTAAATCAGAAAGTAACAAAGGATGATTTTCTTCCCAAATGGTTATAAACGTGTTGGTTAAGTCTCCAAAAATAGGGTACAATTTGATCCAAAAAATAGAATTCAATACGAATCTATTTTGAAAATGCCGTTTAACGGGCGCTAAAAATGCTTTTTTGATTTGATAAGGAGATAGGTGTTTTGATTCTCCTAGTTCTTTCCATTTGAACATTAAATCTAAAAATAATAACGAATCCTTTATATTTTGACCTGAGAACTTTAATGTTCTAAGAATCAATTCTAAGTCTTTTTCAGTTAAATGAGGAACGATGGAATCAAATGCAAATGTTAGTTGCATCCCAACCAAATCTTTCGTTACATGATTGAGTTTATTTAATTGATTTTCATTAATGGCAAAAGGTTTCTCAAAATTTGGTAAAAACAAAGTGAATATGTCCTCATCCACTAACAGATGTATCATTTTCTTTGGATTATCACCTAAAAATGATTTCAGAATTTCGTCTTGAAAGCGTTCTAATGAAATTTTCTGTGTGATATGTTTTGTTTTTTGAATTGCGAGTTTTGTTTCATCTTCGATACTGAAGTTGAGAGTACTTGCAAATCGTAAAGCTCGAATGGGTCTTAGTCCGTCTTCGCTGAATCGTTGGATAGGATTTCCAATTGTTCGAATCAATTTCTTCTGAATGTCTTCTATACCTGAATGTTCATCTACCAGTTGACCAGATTGTAAATCATAGGCCAATGCATTCATTGTAAAATCTCGGCGTTTTAGATCTTCGTGTAATGTGGTTCCAAATTCAACATGTTCAGGTCTTCTTCCATCTATATAGTCTTTATCGATCCGATAGGTTGTGACTTCATAATTGACTTTGTCTAAAACAATGGTCACTGTGCCATGATTGATCCCTGTATCGATCACAGTTCGAAATAGTTTCTTCACTTGTTTCGGTTCTGCGTTGGTAGTAAAATCGTATTCTTTGGGAACTTTTTTCATCACAAGGTCCCTGACAGAACCACCAACTAAATAACATTCAAACCCTGCTTGTTTCAGAGTAGAATTTATGGTTTCTAAATGGCGTTTATAAAATTCCGGAACTAAAGAATGGAGCTCTATTGGCAATTTCTACACTTGCCTCTAAAAACGATTTCGACTGATTCTGTAGTAAACCCTTTGAGTTGTTTTGAAGATGGCATTCCATTCCAAGGATCATCTATACATTCAATTTTACCACAGACATTACAAATCAAATGTCCGTGTGCTGCGGAGACAACATGGTTTCCATCAGACTTCAATTCAAAGTAAGTCACTCGATCAGTCGAGTGGAGTGAGTTCAGTAAATTTTTTTCTTCTAAGTCCGAGAGTGCGCGGTAAATGGTCACTCGATCCCAAGATTCTTCTTTGGGAAGTTGTTCCATAATTTCTTGGTGGTTTAGAGGTCTTGTTGATCCTTGTAAGATGGATAAAACTTGTTCTCTATTTTTTGTAACCTTGAGACCAATTTTTTTGAGGATTTGAGAAGGATCGCCAGCCATATACAATGGTTATCTAAGGATAGGAGAGATTGTCTATTCTAAAATCACATTGGATTTCCAGATTTCCCAATACCGTATCCCCAGTTGTGTGTGTACTTTTAGTAACTCTTCAATTTCTTCGCCTTTGGATTTAGAAACAATGACAGGGGCAATTCCTAAATCTAGTTTTCGATTTAAAATCGAATCGATTTCGGATTTTGCTTCTTTTGTGACACGATCACAATCTTCTTTTCGATCTTTTAATTCCGGTTGGTGTTTCGCACAAAATATGGCGGTCTCCATGATCGTACCATCTTCTAAAAGTCGATCCAGTTGTTTGGTAAGAGAAGGTCTACATGAGTTGATCAATTCGACCGAAACGATAAATAAAAGAAATTGAAAAACAGAGCGATGGTTCATTCTTTAGAATCTTGAGCCATGTTTGCGAGTTGGTCGGCCCGTGCATTTTGTTCACGAGGAATGTATTGGATTTCAAAATTTTCAAAAGAGGTTTTAAGTTGTTCACACTTAGATTTAAATACCATCAAATCTTTGTTTTTAACTTTGTATTCACCTTTCATCTGTTTGACGACAAGTTCTGAATCTAATCTAAACTTTAACTTTTTGATACTCTGTTTGATCGCTTCTTCCATACCTCGAAATAATGCATGCCATTCAGCTATATTATTGGTTGCAGTTCCAATTTTTTCAGAGAGGAAAAAAAATTCGATTCCATCGTTGTTCTGAAAGGAAACACCAATCGCCGCTGGACCTGGATTGCCTCTAGAACTTCCATCACAATAAATATAAGTCGTGTCTTTTGTGGACATATACTCGACATTCTTTTGATACTGTTACCTCTCACCAATCAAAAACATGAACCAATCTGAAAAAAAAACCAATGATTCTGAATTAAGGAGGACTTTTTTGGGGAGGTATGATAAACGGAGCGTATTGGGTGGCGGGTGGATCTCCCCACCCAGTCTCGAATAGGGCGGGGAAGTCTACCTAAATAGTACCCCCAAAAGGACTACCAAATGACGGAACGAGGATTAGGCGCCCTCATCATGTTTGAAAATCGCCTTCGCAAATTAAAAAAAGAACGCGAAAAGTGGGCCAAAAAAAATTCCATTGAATGTTATCGTATTTATTCTGAAGATATACCCCAAGTTCCATGTATATTGGACCGATATCCTAATGGCTTTGTGTTATACGATAAAAGTTCATTGCATTTCAGAGCAGAGAGTGGCCACGAAGAAAGGTTAACAACAATTCAGGCGATCATTCGTGATGTATTTCAATTGAGTGAAGATCAATTGATTTTGAAACATCGACAAAAACAAAAAGGCAAAGACCAATATGAAAAATTTGCATTAGAAGGAAATTTTTTCTGGGTAAAAGAAGCGAATTTAGAGTTCAAAATTAATTTATCCGATTACCTGGACACTGGTTTGTTCTTAGACCATCGAGTCACTCGTGGTTGGATCAAAGAGAGTTCAAAAAACAAGTCAGTACTCAACTTGTTTTCTTATACAGGTGCATTTTCCGTTTATGCCGCGTCAGGTGGAGCAAAAAAAACCAAAAGCATTGATTTATCTAAAACCTATTGTGATTGGGCAAAACAAAATTTAGAAAAAAATGGTTTTGTTGGTCAAAATCATTTAATCATCAATACAGATATTTTACAATGGATAGAGGAAGAGACCAAAAATCCAAATCGAGAAAGATACGATTTGATTTTTTTAGATCCACCAACATTCTCCAATAGTAAAAAAATGTATGAAGAATGGGATGTTCAAACGAAACACAGGAACTTACTTCTATTACTTCTTACTAAATTCCTAAACGATCATGGAGAGATTTGGTTTTCCACAAATTTTCGGAAATTCAAAATGGAAGTAGAAGAGGAAGAATGGAAGGAAAGAGGATACAAATGTATCAACAAAACCAAAGAATCAATTCCGTTCGACTTCCGAGACGATAAGATCCATCAACTTTTTTGTATTATACCAAATGAAGAAAAGACAAATTGATTAGGATCGATTGCACAGAGAGTTGAGTTTTGATATGGACTTATGTTTTACGAAGAAAATGGTTTTAGATGATGAGTTCTCTGAAAAGATAAATGAGTTAGTTACGCAAAATAAAATCCATAATGAAACTACTTGGAACCAATTGATGATGAATTATCGAATCCTATCCAATGAGTTCATCAAAAATCTTAAGAATCAAATTTAATTTGAGAATTATTGGTTTACAAATGGATCAATTCGTTCTGCAAGTATCCTTCTGTTTTCACCAGATTGTAATGACAGAATCCCTCTCATGATCGCCTGACGTTCGTTACTTTCTCGTTTCGCCACAACTTTCAGTTGGTTGGATATGGGTAATAAAATTAAGTTTGCAAAGGAAATTCCGTAAAAGGTTGCAATAAAGGCAGTGGCGATTCCTTGACCCAAAACTTTGGTTCCACCATCTAAATTTTCAAGCACAGTAACAAGTCCTAGCACCGTACCAATGATTCCAATGGTAGGAGAAAATCCAGCCGCCGTTTCAAAAACTTTTGCAGATTTTAAGTCTTCTTTTTCTTTTTCTTCGTGAGCTTCCCATAAAATTTCTTCAATGGTTCTTGGATCGGATCCATCTACAATCAACTGAATTCCCTTTTGCAAAAAGGAATTGTCCAATTTTTTGGATTCATCCTCTAACGAAAGTAAGCCGTCTTTTCTTGCTTTTTCCCAAAAACGAAAAAATACTAATTTCAAATCTGTTTCTTTCCTTTTTCTTAAGGCGAACCGAGTGTCTCGCACTGCTCTAGATATTTGAGAGAGCGAAAAAGATGCAAATGTTGCACCTAACGTACCTCCAACAATTAAAAACATCGCTGGGACATGGAAGAAGGATCGTAATGATGCACCTTCAATTAAAATTGCAACAAATACTGATAAAATCGATGTTAGGATTCCAAGTAATGTGGAATGGATCATTGGATTCTTGCCTCTCTTACATCAGGACGAACACTGATTCGCCTGAGTGAATCTTTTTTTTCAATCACTTCATTTTTAAGTCGTTCCCAAATGACAGAATTTGGGTTTTCTCGTAATCGAGATGAGATGACCGGTTCTACTTCTTTCCAGTTTTCTTGGTTGATGTAGAGTCTAACTCTCGCTAATTCTAGTTCGTTTGCTTGTTCCATTTGATTGTTTACGCGGTAGTATTTTTCCAGTAAACTCATGGTATTCAATGCATGATTCCATTCACCAAGAGATTCAAACATAGGAATGAGTGAGTTCCATGCAAATTCTTGAAATTCCGAATCCTTACTCAAATCTTCTAAGATAGGAATATAATCTGCTTCTGGTGTAGTGAATTTTAAACTATTATATGCAATTCTGAGTAGATCTGGTTTCGGTGACTCAAATTTTCTTGCCAATGCAATTGCATCTAAACTCAATTTATTTTGACCGATATTATGATAAAATTTTGCATACGACGCAAACGATTCATAATAGAGATGTTTAATTTCAACGGCATCTTTTCTTAAATCTCCTGATGAGTATTTTAGAACAGAATCTAACACATTCACTGCTTCAGAAAAAGTTAAGTTATCTAATTTTTCCGAATAATATTTTAGTTTCCAATCACTTGGAAGCGAATTGGAATAATTGATTTTGTTTGCCAAATAATTTGGGTAATAAATATCAAAATTCCAAAATGACTTTCTGCTCAACAGTGACAATGCATTGATATGATGAAATTGATTTGTTTTGTTTCGAGTTGTGATGATTAGGAAAGGATGGTTTTCTTCACTCAATCTTTCAATATAAGATATGATTTGAGATTGGTTTGAGTTCAGTCCCAATACAACAGTTTTCCCTTTGATTTCCGATCGTTTGGGCAAAAATGGATTAGAAGGAAATGGCAAAACAGATTTGTAAAAGATATATTCTTCTTCATTAAAATTAAGATTTGTAATTGCAAACGGAATGGGGTCAAAAATTTCCTTTTTGGAAAAAGGAGAACTTGTTCGAATCGTAGGAGGTGAAAAAAATAAAACTACAATCACTGTTGCGGCAACGAACATTGCAATTCTTGGCAAACGGACGATGTGTTTTTGTAAGAGATAAGGATACATCAATACGGGAACAAATAAAATTGCCGTTAAAGTCCGAATTCCCATTGGCAAATTCCAAAAATACAAAAGAAATGAAAGTCCGAGATAAATACATGTTTCGATTCCAATCATCAAATATTCTTTGTATGGAGTTTTGTTCGGTTTAAAAAAACCAACGATGGTTCCCGTGATGATACAAAGTGCAATAAAGAAAGAACTCCAATATGTTTGATAAATGAAAAAGAAAAATGCAAATAATAAAGCCACTCTACCAATTAAGAAAACTGATTTGGTTTCTTTTTTTAATCCACTGACTAAAGATAAAGCTCTCCCGATGGTAACAGAAAAGGAGATAGATAAAATTAATGGAATTTTTGGGCCTGGTTGGAAATACAAATGTAATACGCAGTATGCGATCAGTAAAGATAAACTTGATCGGTAAAATGGAGAAAACAATGGATGTTTGCCAATTTTTGATCTGATTTTATAGAATTTACTCGAAATCGGTGTTTGTTGGAATAACGTACTAAAAAAATAAAAGGATAATAAAATATAAAGGGATGCGAGTAATACTTTGATCGAATAATTTTGATTAGGTTCAAAAAGAGAATAGAAAGTGAAAGCTGTTACTCCCAACGTAAAACTTAAAAATCGGAAATCGCGAAGTGAGCCTCCATAAATTCCGATCAGAAATGCAGAAAACATACTTCCGATTAAAACTAATTCAAAAGAAAAAATGTAATCGATTAAAAACTCCGAAGTATTTCCAGATAACAACCAAATCACTTGTGTGAACGTTAGGGTTAATAATCCTAAACTAATTGTAAAAGATAAATTTTGTTTATATTTCCGGTAGATAAAACCTGCTGCAAAAGAAATGGCAATTAGCGCTTGTAATATGGGGTATGCCGTATCTGTTCTGTCGATGAAAGCCAATTCAGAGCCAGCAACATAAAAGAACAAAGATAAAACATAACCGATTGAAAGGCTAAGGCTAAATTCAAGTGAAGGGAAGAGGCCAGTTTCCCAAAATCGTTTCCATTGAGAGTCCATAGAATTGCTACCAATCTTGTGATATAGGTCTTCTTCGCAAAGGAAAGAAATTCTAATTTTATTTGGCGGTGCACAAAATGTTTGACCAAAACGGCCCTTGTGCCGATTTTGACTATAACTATGCTAACGTTCTTATCTATATCCTTTTTGGTTCTTTATGGTTTTGACATTGTGATGTTGTTTTACTTCGGCTTACACACATACCTCATGGTATTTTTGTATAGCCGATACAAAGAAAACTGTGCAGAGGATGAATCCAAAATCCTTTCTTTGAAGGACAAAAACCTACCCGTTGTTACGGTCCAACTCCCAATTTTTAACGAATTTTACGTTGTGGATCGTTTAATTGAGTCTGCTTGTCACTTACAATACCCTGCTAAAAAACTCCAAATCCAAGTTTTGGATGATTCGACAGACGAAACCATCGAAAAGGTAGCGGGTCTTGTGGCTCAATACAAGAAAAAAGGGATTTGGATTGAACACGTTCATAGAGCCAATCGCAAAGGTCACAAAGCCGGTGCGTTGGATGAAGGAATGGCAAAGGCAAAAGGGGATTACATTGCTATTTTTGATGCGGATTTTACCCCGGAACCAGACTTCTTACTCCGTACCATGGGATATTTCGATGATGAATCGATTGGAATGGTTCAAACACGTTGGGGTCATATCAACGAAACATATAACATCTTAACCAAAGCACAAAGTTTTGGAATCGATGGTCACTTTATGATTGAACAAGTGGCACGAAATGGTTCTAACCTTTGGATGAACTTCAATGGAACTGCCGGAATTTGGAGACGTTCTTGTATTGAAGACGCGGGTGGTTGGGAACACGATACACTCACAGAAGACTTTGACTTATCTTACCGTGCAGAACTCAAAGGTTGGAAATTCCGTTACATCAAAGATGTCGTTTGTAAGGCAGAAATTCCTGCAACAATGAACGCATACAAAGCGCAACAATTTCGTTGGTGCAAAGGTTCCATCCAAACAGCTGTCAAACTCCTCCCTCGGATTTGGAAGTCCAATGAATCTTGGAAAATCAAAGGGGAAGCGATTACCCACCTAATCAATTATTCTGTCCATCCACTAATGATCATCAACATCCTCCTTACAGCTCCGCTCCTTCTCATGGAATATTGGGCTGGATTTAAGATGGAAGACCTTCCTATGGAAATCCTTTTTGGATCGGCAGCATTTCTATCCATTGGATCCATGGGTCCGGTGATTTTTTACGCGTATTCCCAAAGAGAAATCCATAAAAACTGGAAATCGAAACTCATTTACCTTCCCGTTCTCGTGATGATTGGAACGGGTATTGCCGTTATGAATACGTATGCTTGGATGGAGGCTGTTTTTGGCATCCAGTCAGGATTCAAACGCACTCCGAAACTTCGCATCGAGAAAGAAGGGGATAGTTTACAGGACAAAATCAAATATGTGGTGCCTGTGGATTACCGCGCATTCCTCGAGTTTTTTATGGGTGCCTATTGCCTATTTTGCATTTATTTATCCTTCATGGTCGGGAAACCATATATGATCGGTTTCATGGTTCTCTATTCCATTGGATTTTTCTATGTCGCTTATCTTTCTGTGGCGGAGTCGTTCTGGAAATTCAAACCAGCGACCAAAGCAGAAAAGGAACTTCGTGCCGTCGCTTAAGGAAAGGCGATGGTACTTACTTGACGAAACCTTTCCTTCCAAAAAGCTGTAAATTCAACCTAGGTTCAGGGGTCATCCATGAGTGAAAAAGTCTACTGCGCGAACTGTTTGCATTGTGTTGTGGTTCGCCAATACGAGTCGGAGCAAGATAAATACATTCTTCGCGTGAAATGTAACAAGAAGAAATGGTCTAAACGTTCCGGTGAAGAAAAACTTTATAAATATTTTACCGTCGCTCGTCGTATGCAAACTAATTGTGAGTATTACGAGGAAATGGGAGAGATTCTACCTTACATCAAAAACTTGAAAAAAGAACTCCCTATCAAAGACGAAATCTACATGGTGAAAGCCGTCTAAATCATTACTGGCGTGTTGTTTCCCAGGTTACCTCGCGCCTTCGCTCGAAAATTTCATAAAACGGAAAATAAAAGAGAACGGACGATTCAGGGTCAATTCCTGATCCCCGTTCCTTCGGGCAGCGTACTTTCAGATTCCTATCCAACTCGAGTTTCCCATGGTCAACTTATGTTATCACATAACGGGACCAAGGTGCTTGCCCCTGTCAATGGCGTTGCCACATTAACACCAGACCAAAAGTTTTTTCAAATCAAACAAGATGGTTCTTGGTCCACAAATTCTGTCTACAAACACCAGTCATACGATGTTCACACCATGTTGCAGGCATTTGATGACGGAGCATTGGCTTCTCTTGATTTAATGAATACTCCGTTAAAAGATTATTTTTTAAAATTCAAAACGAATTCATCTTTTACGCTGATTTTATCTCCTTTTTCTCGATACCAACATCTTGATTTTGAAGAGATGACTTTGACCTCAATGAAAGAGGCGTTTCACAGTTTTGTAGAACTATTAAACTCTATTTTCCCTAAAGCTGACGTTAAAAATTATTTTGAAATTCCAGACTTACATTATGAGCACCCAAATGGAATTCCTGAATATTTTTTACATAAACAATTTCAGTGGGATGTAGTGAAGGCAAAAAAATCACTACAGTCGAATGAAGTTTTATATTTAGGTGCAGAAACCATTTATCATATATTGCGAAAGTTGTATTATGGTGAGCCTTTCACCAAACGACACTTAGCTGTATTTTTAGTAGATCGAAAAGGTAGAATGGACTTAGAGCCACGTCAATATTTTTTGACCAACGGCCAATCCTTAGCTTTTATTCCTGCCAATATGGACAAAAGATATAAAATTGCTTCTTTTGATACCGTATTTGAAGCAATACAGCCGATGGATGTGCAAACGTTAGGTTATTTTAATATTTATGAACATTATTCGATTACATTGTATGAGAGACTTCCGATTTCTCGAAAAGAATTCAGTTGTATTGATTGTATGGAGTGTAATCAATATTGCCCAACTCAGGCAAATCCTATCCAATTGATTAAAGGAAAAAAAGAAGAGTTCGATAAAGATAAATGTGTAAGTTGTGGGATTTGTTCTGTGTATTGTCCCGCTGGAATCGACATTAGGAAACGTATCGAAGAGGTTTTGGTTTAGGTATCTATTTATATGTTAAAAAACCTTTACATACTTTCTGAAAATAGCTGGGGAATCAAATCTTCCGAAATCTTTGCTGATTTTTTCTATTTTCTCACACTCGTGGGATTTTTGGGTTATGCCCTTGCGTTTATTTCTCCTGTTCCAATCGTACCTATTTTATTAGTTTCACTTGTTACTTTGATTTATCTCGGGATATGTATTCGAGTGAACCAATCTCCATATTGGTTGGGACTGATTTCGCAGTTACTCTTAGCCATCATTCTATTACCTACGGCATGGTTTGATCCGATTCTACTTCCAATCGCTTTTATTTTTACTTACGCAGCTCATTATTTTTTAATCCAGAATTACTCCATTCGATTATCAATTGTTAGTTTGGTATTTCTGTTTGTGTTTTTGTTAGACACAGCATTTTCTCTCATTGGTTACCAAATGCGCCAAGTATACGATTTGCAATCTTGCTTGGGCATTGTATTGGAAACATCTGTATTACCACTTTCTTTGCCTTGGATTTCGTTTGATCCAGCCGAAACGATTCGTTTTGTTTCGATTGCAGAAAGTTTAGGCATTTACGTTTTGGTTGGAGTTGCCTGGGTTTCGTTTCGTAGGACGATATTACTTAGTTTTTTTCTGCTTTGGGCATTGTTATTTTTTGTTTGGGGAATCGGTTCTGGTTTTTCAGGATACCACTGGCTGTTATCGTTTGCCAGTTTGGCGTTCTTTTTGCAATTAGTACCAGGTAGAAATTTTTATGGTTCTTATTATGTGACATTATTTAGTTTTGTTATTTTACTTCCCATTGCCTTCCTTGTAGGGAAAATGGGGATAAGCGCGATTTGGGTAGTAGTCGTTTTTTTTCTGGTAGAAGCTCTCTTTGTTAGGGTTTTTCTTGGAAAATAATTGAAGTTTGGAAATGTGGGAGTAAGTAAAACCAAATGAATCAACTTCTGGAGATTCTTGATCCGAAGAATATCATTTTCGACTTTAAAGCATCAACGAAAGAAGATGCGATTCGCAAAATGATTTCTCATATGGTCGCCACACAAACGTTAGACGTAGTGCATGAAGAGGAAACTGTTTCTTCTTTGATGAACCGTGAAAAATCAATGTCGACAGGCATTGGCAGTGGTGTCGCAATTCCTCATTGTTCCGTTCATTATGTAAACGAGTTAAAGTGTGCCATGGCAATTTCACCCAATGGAATTGACTTTGATGCATTGGACCACGGGCTTGTTCAAATTTTTATCATGTTAATTGTTCCTAAAAATAAATTTCAGGATCATATCAAAACATTAGCATTGATTGCAAAAACTTTAAACATTCCTGAAGAAAGGGAAAAACTCATCAAAGCCAAAAATTTCGAAGAAATCCAAAAGGCATTCCTCTCCAAAAGTTAACGCTGTGAAGTCGGAAGTTTTCCGTTTTCTTTATTATTTACTTTTATTGTCAGCGGTTAGCACGTTTGTTTCTGAATTTCATACACAAGATAAGAACTTTCTGTATGCAGATGCTGGGATTACTGGAGTAGAATCATCAGAGAAAAGTTTTCTCACTTCCTATTCAGAGTTTTGGAACAGAATCATCTTTGAATCAGGAGGTCTTACCCAAAACGGAGAATCAATTTATGGACATATTGGAAGTCGTTTTTTCGCAACTTTCCATTTGGCTTTGTTTAGTATCATATTCGGTGCTTTTTTTGCATTTGGATTTTCATTATTAGTTGTATATTGGAAGTCGGATTCATTGTACAAATTGGTATACGTTGTTTCCAATTTCATCCTTTCTACTCCCATTTTCATTTTTGCGATTCTACTCCTCATCGTTTTCTTTTATAAATTGGAATGGTTCCCTCCAGGTGGTTATGAGCCAGGTAACTTGTATTATGTGATTTTGCCTGGTACAGCTTTAGGATCTAGAATTTTTGCTAGATTGGCATTGTATCTTTTGCCCGAAGTAAAAAAGGAATCAAATTCAAAGTATGTGCAACTCTTACTGACGCGTTCCTACCCTTGGAGTCATATTGTTCGAGTTGAAATATTTTTAAAGGTTCTTCCTGTGACTTTGATTTTATTGGTTTTGGATTTCGGTTCGTTGTTATCTGGAGCGATGGTTGTAGAGGAGATTTTCTTTTTTCCGGGAATTGGTAAATCATTGTATTATTCTATTAAATCAATGGATACCTATCTTTTATCAACATTACTAATGTATTCAGGATTGATCTTTTATATTTTGAATCGTCTTGGGTTTTACTTGCAAAAGTATTTTTCTGGGGAGGTACAAAATGTTTCATAACTTAGTTCGTGTTTTATTTTTTGGAAGCATTTTGTTAGGAGTTATTTTTTTACCGGCACCCACATATGTGGATTTAACACATAACAACTTACCTGTTTTTTCAAAAGGTTTTATTTTGGGAACAGATCGACTAGGAAGAGATAATTTATCTTTGTTTTGTTTTGGTTCTTTTTCTACGATATTACTCGTTATCCCAGCTCGTATGGTTACAATTCTATTTTCTTTTTTTGTTACTTCAATATCCCTTTTTTTTAAATCTAAAGTAGATTTTTTATTATCTGGATTTGTTTCTGTTTCCCTTTCGCTTCCATCATTATTGTCTGCACTTGTTGTGATTACAATATTGCCAAATAACCCCATTTCTATTTTGATTGCGATTGTAGTTTCTGATTGGGCCATTGCGTATGAATCATTGACGGCAAAAATTCGAGAAATCCAATCTAGTCCTTATATTACGGCCTCTATTAGTTTTGGTGCAAAACCCATGCACCTCGTTATCTTACACTATTTACCAGCATTGAAATCAATGTTTCGATATTTATTTTTTTCGGGGTTACCTACGGTTGTGATGACGATGGCACTTTTTTCTTACTTGGGAATTCAAACATCCGTTGGAGATACTGGTCCTGGTCTCGGTGAGCAAATCTCTTTTTCGAAAGATTATTTTGACAAATCCCCATTTTCCGTTTTGCTTCCGATCCTTGCTATTTTAATCTTGGTGTATTCTTTGGGGTCTCGAAATCATAAACATGAAACATAAGATCTCTGCATTTTTTCTCATCATTGGATTGCTTAGTCATACCCTCCCATTATTCTCCATAGATGATTATTATAATTTCCCTAAACAATCTTACAAAGGGAGTGTGTCTTTTGAGTCGAGTAGAACTCTTTGTATTTTTCCATTTGCAGCTCAAAACGAAGATAACACAAAAGAATATTTGATGAAAGGGATTCCTTCTGTATTGTTATCAGACTTGCGTAATTTAGAATATACCTATGTGGAGAACCCAAGAAAAAATATCATCTATCATTCCTTCGGTGAAAATCCTCAATCGACATTGCAAGAAAAGATTGATGCTGAATCAACCAACGTAAAACGAAAAAAAAGAGAAATTAATGATGAGAAAGACTTAGAGGAATTACGTATAGGAAAGAAACAGGTTTCTCCTGAAAAAGACCCCCGTTATATCAAAATCACAATCAAGCAGATGTGGGAAAAAAAACCTTTGTCTATGGATGAGGCATTTGGAGCGGCAACCAAGTTTAATTGTGATTATATTTTATCTGGATCGTTTGAAGTGAATGAAAATAACTTAAAAACGAAAGCATTTTTATTTGATGATTATGAAGGGAAATCAAGTTCATTCGAACACCAAACTTCAGTGATTCGAGCTTATCAAGAGATGTCTCCTTTGGGTGAATCCATTAAGGAGAAGTTGCAAGGTAAAGAGGCAACAACACTTGGAATTTCAGCAAATGGAGAAGAGGGTGCGCTCGTTTATTTGGATGGGATTTATTTAGGAAAAACTCCACTTAGTGAAAAAAAATTCCCTATTGGAAAAAGGTCCTTATTTATCTTTAAGGAAGGATTTTATCCTTATAAATCTGATATCCTATTAGAGAAGGGCAAAAAATTTCAATTAGATGTGTCCCTCACTTTAAAATTAAATCGATCCTTTATTTCTGTGACATCCAACGTAGAATCGGATGTTTATTTAGGGATTCAATTTTTGGGCAAAACACCTATCACACGAATGCCAATTCCCTCTGGTTTGAATCGTTTGCGAGTATCAAAGGAAGGATACATAGATTCGTTCCGATCCATCGATGCCAAGGATGAGGAAGAAACGGTAATCGATGTTCCTATGAGAGAAGGGCAAACGGAAGTGTATTATAAAAACAAACAAAATGTGTTTTTAGATCATACATATAAAGATTTTACGACTTACTCAATTTATGGATCCCTCTTGTTTTATGCAAGTTATGCTTATTTGAATTATGCTTCGCGACAATTTTACTCAGGGGCAAGGTCTCAAGTGAGTTTAACCAATGCCCTAGCGATTACCACTTTCTCTCAAAATAATCCTAATGAATTTTTGTTTTGGTATTATTCCCAAAATCGCATTATCAACGATGCCGAATCCGAAGCAAAAAACCTAAAACGGATTGCGGGCACTTTGCCTATAGAAAATAGAAGAGATCGGCAATTAGTGGCGGGCCCTATGGTGATTTTGATGGGTCTTATGCTCGTATCGGCTGCAACTTTCTATTTCTTAGGTTTGGACAAAGAGACATTGGAATTTGGATATTTACCTGTGAATCCAGCAAGTGTCAGTTATGGCCAGACCTCACGAGAGGGTTACGGTTATATGCAGTTTAATGTTCGGTATTAAAAGTTCTGCCTTTTTTATAGTTTCATGATCTGTTCGCCTAGTCGGGATTAGGTGTTATTGTGCCAATGGTTGGTTTGTAAAAGTGGGAGTTGATTTTGTTTCATGAGTGTTATAGATTTTAAAATTCTGATTCCTGAAGATCAAACGTTAATGGAAACCATTGCGGAATGGTACTACGATGAGTGGAGTATTCCGTATGAAAAATCGATTTTAAAACTGAAAGCTATCGCAAATGATCACTCACAATTTCAAGTAGTGATCTTACAAAATTCAAATCCTGTGGCAACTGGTGGAGTTTATCATCAAGTAGGTTTATTGGAATTACAGCCAAGGTTTAATATTCACAAACATTGGTTAGCTTTAGTTTATACTTTGCCAACCATGAGAAAACAAGGTTTAGGTGGAAAACTTTGTAATTATTTAGAAGCATTGGCGAAGGACCGTGGCATTAGGGAAATCCATTTGTTTACGGATACGGCGGTAAGTTTGTACCGGCAGCTTGGATGGTCAGAAATGGAAGTTGTGGAGTATGGATCTCGTAGAGTTACCGTGATGAAAAAAGCCACTGGTTCGATTGAGGATGAAATTACGGTATAATTCCCCACCCTAATCGAACTGGGTGGGGTAATCCACCCGCCACCCAATACGTTCCATCTATCACATAACGACCAAACATTCCACCACAATCATAGCTTCACAAAAAATAATCCAAAATAGTTCACCTTTTCGTCGTCAGACTACATCAATGCAATCGAGACGCGAAACAAACGCCGAAACTGCCAAACAACCTCTCCGATTCTACCCAATAGAAGAAAATAGTTTCGTCGGATGTATACTCCCATAACGAAATAAGAAAACTTTCCTTTGGCCGAAGAGCGACCGACTGTTAAACGCAAGTCTTTATTGTTGATTCCAGCTATCACGCGCTAAGCGGCGTCATTCGCTTTTAAATATGTCGCATAACGCCTAACATTACCCACTTTTTTCCAGTGTTCCACATAATCGAATTATGTCACATTGTATTAACATTATGTCTCATATCACCTCCACATCCCCCACTCATCCACAAAAATAATTCCCATGAACTGCGAACTTTTTTATAAAACTGAGTTGACCGCTTAGGTTTTGAAATTACTTTGGT